>JAHBVF010000001.1 GCA_019637685.1 Caldilineaceae bacterium
GTGCTTCGAATCCGCCCAAATTTGGGGTGATCTATTGTTGCTGTGTCTATGCAAAATGTTACCCGTCCTGCCTGGGTTTCCCTGACCAAAACATACTTTGCCGCGATTGTCCGGCCTCTACAATTTTCTTTTTTATGATTTTCCCTTCGTTGACCCCACAATCCTGGCGTGCTACAATCCATACAGTCCCCTAACCGGATTGCACTTGGCCGGATTCTACTTGAAATTTAGGACTACAACGAGACTTTAAGAAATAGGACGCCGATGCACGCTGATAAACGCAGATCAAATTGTGAAAATCAGCGCAAATCTGCGTTTATCAGCGTCCAAAAATACGAAGTCTCGTTGTAAATTTAGGAGCAGGCTGGAAATGAGCGAAATCGCCACCCAACGGGCTGAACTGGCAAAGCTCGACTACAGCGCCCAGGCCCTGGACACGACAGTTGCCAATGTGCTGGCCAAACTCAATAGCGTCTGGGCCGCTGTCTCGCCAGCCGACCAGGACGCGATTCAGTCCCGCCGTCGGGCATTGGCCGTCGCCTTGACAGCCGGGGGGATCAGCGGTGGGGAGGTGGAACGGTTGTTGGTCGAATTTCTGCGCGGGCTGGAGACCATCGACAGCGTTGTGCGTCTGGCCTACGCCGAGCTTCGTGCAGGCAAACAGACCCAGACTTTTCGCAGCGGCGGTGGACGCGGGGCCAGCCCTGCCGTGCTGGATGCTATCTCAACCGCGCCGGACACGGGCGGCGATCCCCGGCTGGATACCAGCGCCACCGCGCCCTATTTTACCAAAGTCGACTTCCCGCCCACCATTACCAGCCGGGACGATTCGGTCCACCCGCTGGTGATACAACTGGTCATCAATCGACCGGCCCAAAGTCAGGCCGATGTCCAACTCAACATCGAATTTCTCGATCCCGCGGTCCCCGAACTGATCGAAGTTTATCTCACCGCGCCCGGCTTCGAGGAGACGACCCGCATCAACCGGCGCACACTGATTGTCTACAAAGGCGAAGATTCGGACCCGGCTATCTTTCTGCTCAAATTGCTGGATAAAACCGCCGGCGACAAAGAGTTGCGGCTGGACTTCTACCACCTGGGCTACCCCATCGGCAGCGCTACCTTCAAAACCGAAGCCTCTCTTTTTAACACGGGGGGCGCGGGGGCCACGCGCACACCCGCGGGCCGACCGGCCATTCGCACAGGGCCGCGCCCGCTGCTGGGGGGACGCACCGGCATACCGGCCCCACCCCAGGCAGAGCCAGACAGCAGTGCAGGCACGGCCACACTGGTGGAGGGAATCGACGGGTTGCGCTTTGCAAAGCCGGGCACAGTGGCCCCGGATGTGATCCTGCGGGTGGTGCAGGGCGAGGACGGCAAGACCCTCCATTTCAAACTGCTCTCGCCCCAGGGCAAAATCGGCTATCGGGAAAAGGAGATGGGCAAAGTTATCATCCAACGGCTCAAAGACCCCACACTCCTGTTGGCGGACTATTTTGCCGAACTCAACACAATGGCCCAATCCTCTATTGCCGCGATTGAGCCGGCACAGGCCGAGGATTTCCTGGCCCGAACCATCAGCTTTGGCAATGCCATCTATGAGCAGATGTTTCCTGAAGAATTGAAAGAGGAGTATTGGCGGATCAAAAAACTGCGGGATGAGGGGAAAATCCAAACGCTTCTGGTGCTGAGCGACGAACCGTGGATTCCCTGGGAGATGGCCTATCCCTATCACGACGACCAGAAGGAGAACGACTTTTTGGCTGGTAGTTGGCACATGAGCCGTTGGCAGGCCGGGTTGGGGCTGAACCCGGAACTCATCGTCAAATCCGTGCAATTGGTCACACCGACGCTGGACCTGGCTTTTGTCCAGGAGGAAAAAGCGTATTTCGAGCAGATTCCCGCGGCCCAACCCGCGGTCACAATTGGGGAGCCGATCACCGACCGCAGCAGCTTTTTGGCCCAAATCAAAAAGGGCAATGTCCAATTGCTCCATTTTGCCACCCACGCCAGCTTTGTGGGGGAGAACGCGGATAGCTCGCCCATCCATTTGGAGGCAGGGGAAACGATTACACCGGTGGATTTGAGCGGCCCGGCCACAGTGGGACTCCGCCGGGAAAGGCCGATTGTCTTTCTCAACGCCTGCCACGGCGGGCGGCTGGAATTCACCCTGACTGGACTGGGCGGATGGGCAGAGCGGATGGTCAAGCAGGCCGCGGCCACGGCGTTTGTGGGGGCCTATTGGGAGATCAACGACGAGCTGGCCTCTCTCTTTGCCTGCACTTTTTACGACGGGCTGCGGCGCGGCGCCTCTTTGGCCGAAGCCTTCCACGCCGCCCGCCAGGCCCTGCGCGTTGCCGCACCCGCCAATCCCACCTGGCTGGCCTACACCCTCTACGGCGATCCCAACGCGCACATTTACTGGGGCGAGGAAAAGTAACCTGCGAATAATACGCATAGCGCGCACTGCGACACACTAATCACCCTTTACCCTTCCCTATAGTATACTGGGGGCGTCGGCGCCTGCGCCAACGCCTCTTTCCTTGCCCAAACCAGCGATCTTTTACGAGTACGCTCTATGACTACACCTATGCGCCGCCAGTATTTGGACATCAAGCGCCAATACCCCGAATGTATCCTCTTTTTCCGGCTGGGCGACTTTTACGAAACCTTCGACGACGACGCCAAAATTGTGGCAGAGGTCTGTGATGTGGTGCTGACCAGCCGCCCGGTGGGCAACAACCAGCGGGTTCCCCTGGCTGGCGTGCCCTATCACAGCGTAGATGGCTACCTGGCCCGCCTGGTCAAAGCAGGCTATAAAGTGGCTGTGGCCGAACAGGTGAGCGAAGCGGGCAATGGACTGGTGGATCGGGCCGTGCAGCAGGTCGTCACCGCGGGGACTATTACCGAGCCGTCGATGCTGGAGGAGGATCGCAACAACTATCTGGTAGCCATCGCTTTCAATAGCCGGGGCACAGAAGCCGGCGTCGCCTATTGTGACATCACCACTGGCGAGTTCGCCGCGGCCCAATTCGATGAAAATGTTTTCACCGGAGTGGAGCGCAAAGTGGGCGACGAACTCAGCCGCCTGAAACCCAGCGAACTGATCACCGCCGACTGGTCTTTGCCCGGCACAGGGCTGGAATTGCTGGTGGAAAGCCTGGGCGCGATCGTCTCCAGCGTGGAGCCGTGGCAGGTGGAGTTGGAGACAGCCCGAGACAGCCTGGAGCGCCACCTGCGGGTGTCCAGCCTGGACGGGTTCGGGCTACAGGGCCAACCCCAAGCCATCCGCGCCGCCGCGGCCATTGTGGCCTATCTCACGGCCATGCAACCGGCCGTCCTGCCCCAACTGACCAGCCTGCACAGCTATGCGCCCCACGACTATATGACACTGGACGAATTCACCCGGCGCAATTTGGAGCTGACCGAAACCATCCGCGGCGGGCGTGTGCAGGGCAGCCTGCTGGGTGTGTTGGACGAGACAGCCACGCCCATGGGCGGACGAATGCTGCGCCGCTGGCTGGGCCGTCCTCTGCTTCAGATCGATGCCATCAACCAGCGGCTGGACGCGGTGCAGGCTTTTGTCGAGCGGCAGAGTGTGCGCACGGAGATTCGCCAGGCCCTGGCCGGGTTGGGCGATTTGGAACGCTGGATCAACCGCATTACCCAGGGCAACGCATTGCCCCGGGATTTGGTGGGCAGCCGGGAAAGTCTGCGGCGCGTTCCCCAAATTCGGCGGCTGATCGCGGACGGCGCATGGATTTCTGCCTTTGACAACGCGGAGACAGGCCAGCGTTTTGCCGACGATCTGCTGGCCCAACTGCCCGCGGGCGACGATCTGCTGGCCCTGCTGGAAGCCGCCATTGCCGATGAGCCGCCTGCTACCCTTTCCAACACCGGGCTGATTCGGGAGGGGTACAGCGAGGAGCTGGATTCGATTGTCTTTAAGAGCCGCCACGCCAAAGAGTGGGTGGCAAATCTGGAACGGACCGAGCGGGAGCGGCTGGATATCAAAAGCCTGAAAGTGGGCTACAACAAAGTCTTTGGCTATTACATTGAGATCACAAACAGCCACAGCGACAAAGTGCCGGATGAATATATTCGTAAGCAGACACTGACCAATGCCGAGCGCTACATCACCCCGGAGTTGAAGGAGTACGAATCGCTCATCCTCAATGCGGACGAGCGGCGGCTGGAAATCGAGCAGGCCCTCTTTCGCCGGGTCTGTGCCCAGGTGGCTGAAGAAAGCGAGCGGTTGCGCACCCTTGCCAATGGGCTGGCGCTGCTGGATGTCTACAGCGGGCTGGCGTCGGTTGCCCAGAAACGGCGCTACAATCGGCCCCGCATCGACGACGGCACAGCCATCGAAATTGCCGCAGGCCGGCATCCAGTGGTGGAGACCACCAGTGACGAGCCATTTGTGCCCAACGATACCCAACTTTCTACGGACGCATCGGTCCACATTTTGACTGGCCCGAATATGTCGGGCAAGTCCACCTATCTGCGCCAGACCGCGCTGATTGTCCTGATGGCGCAAATAGGCTCTTTTGTGCCCGCGGAAGTGGCCCACATCGGAATGGTCGATCGCATCTTCACCCGCATCGGGGCCAGCGACGAAATTCACCGGGGACAGTCCACATTTATGGTGGAAATGGTGGAGACGGCCAACATCCTAAACCACGCCACCCAGCGCAGCCTGCTGGTGCTGGATGAGATTGGCCGGGGAACCAGCACTTATGACGGGCTTGCGATTGCCTGGTCGGTGGTAGAATACATCCACAACCATCCATCTTTGCAGGCCAAGACGCTCTTCGCCACCCATTACCACGAATTGACAGACCTTTCCGAACGTCTGCCCCACGTAATCAATTATCACGTAGCTGTCGATGATAGAGGGGAGAAGGTTGTCTTTCTGCACCGGATTCTGCCGGGCAAGGCAGATCGATCCTACGGCGTCCACGTGGCCGAGATGGCTGGCCTGCCCAAGCAGGTGATCCACAGGGCCGAAGAGATACTGGACGATTTGGAGCAGTCGGGTGCGGCTGGCCCTCGCCGTCTGGATGAAGTGGTTTCGCGGCCGGGCAAGCGACCTGTCGCCTTGCAGGTGGGCCTTTTCGCCGATGCCCATCCCGTAGTAGAGGTGCTGCGGGGCATGGACGTCAACAATTTGACGCCGATGGACGCGCTCAACAAATTATACGAACTACAAAAGTTAAGTCGGGAAAGCTGAATCTACGCAATTTTTACGAATTGCTTACTTGGTGTGTGGTATATACTAATTTCGATGATTGTCATCAATTCCCTGTTTTCTGTTCATTGAATCAAAAGGAGCACACAATGACAGCAGTAATCACGATCGAACAGTTCCAGACGATGATGAAGTCTGAAAAGAAAGATGGTCTGTTGACGCTTTTTGAAACCATCACTACCGCTATCACACCGACTGATGTCCGTCGAATGTCGGAAAAGGCGGAAACCGATCCCCTGTCCAATTGGGTGGGCTGGCGGTAGTCCTCCCCATTTTCGGCAACAGACCCATCAATGAGGTTGGCACTGTAGCGTGTGGAATTCCACACGCTACAGTGCATTTTTCTGCAAACCATTTTGGGGAAAATGTTCCGCTGATTTCATTCTTCTGTCCACAGAATACCCCGTCCTGCGCGAATTACATTTGTGCAACTGGTGAGGAAAACAAGTGGATAATACTATTTATCCAAAGCTCATGGCTGATACAATGAAGGAGTCGTCAATGGATTCTGCTATCACTGGATCAATCCTGCGCAAGCTGGTGCTTGGTGTGCCCGGCATGGAGCGCTGGGAGGAAGTAGAAGAATTTTTTCCCGACACCCAGGAGGAAATACGGCTGGACTGGCAGTTGCCCGGCATTGCCTGTTCTGCTGTGGGCGGTCGATTTGGTGCTGTCTTTCCCGCGATGGCGGCTATCGCCTGTGTCCAGGTCAGCATTATTATGGTGGATGATATGCTGGACGAGGAACCCGATGGCGCTCACCATCGCATTGGCATCGGACGTACCGCCAATTTAGCGCTGGCTTTGCAGGCGGCCGGGGCAGTGCTGATCGAAAATTGTCAGGCGTCCCCCGCGGGCAAGGCCGCTGCCGCGTACGCGCTCAACCGGATGGCCCTGGCCACGGCGTCAGGTCAGGAGATGGATGTGCGCAATTTGAGCGGTGAAGAGAACTACTGGCAAGTGGTACGGGCCAAGAGCACACCATTTTACGGCACCGGGCTGGAGATCGGCGCTCTGTTGGGAGGTGCATCACCAGAAATGGCACAAGTGATGTACAATGTGGGTGTCCTGTTTGGCGAAGCGATTCAAATCTATGACGATCTGGAGGATGCGTTCCAAAGTCCTGCCAATTCAGATTGGGCGCAAGGGCGCAACAATCTGGCGTTGCTTTATGGTTTGACAGCCGACTACCCGGCCAAAGAGGAATTCCTGCATTACAAACAATTGGCTGATGATCTGTCCAGCCTGCACAAGGCACAGCAGCTTCTCATCGGTTCAGGAGCCGTTGCCTATTGTGCCTTTCAACTCTTACAGCGCCATACAGCCGTTCAACGCAGCCTACATTCTGTATCGTTACGCCGTCAGGAACGAATGGACCACCTTCTCAAAATGCAGTTGGCCCCTTTCACCGAGTTTGTGCGCGAAATCGACGAAAAGCTGGCGGATCTGATACAAGAAGAAATATCGCACACTGAGCCGTGACCGCAATCTCCAAACATGGATTCTCCCAAGATGCCTGGACAGGACTGCTGGTAGCAGCAGTCGTGCTTGTCATTGGCTTCGTCTATGGCCTTGGGCATGTCTATCGGGTTCCAGATCCGGGATTCTCGTTTGATGGGCGCTGGCATATCACAGCCTTTTCCAGCAATTGCGAGTTGGTCACAGTCGACACATGTAATACAGGTCGGGATGCACTCCAACTTGACGATCGGATTGTCAAAATCTATGGCCCTGCACCGAATTTCGTATTTGATCTGGACGGGTATAACACGGACTTGACTGCGACGCCATTCGACAATTTCCGGCCGGGGGACGAGGTTCGGTTGGATATCGTGCGCAACGAGCAGCCGATGACTGTCTTTTGGGTGATGCCTGACCGCTCAAACCCCAGCCAGATCAAACGCTTGAGCACAATCTGGGTTTTTCTCCCCTTTTGGTTGGCAGGCAGCGCTGTTCTCCTTTTTGTACGGCCCAAAGATGTGCGCTGGCGTCTTCTGATTCTGCAAAATTATATCACGGGCCTTTGGCTTGCCATTGGCACAGTCTCCTTTTCGCAAATTTTCGGCTCCACCTATCTCTCCATCGGTCTCTCCTGGCTGATTATGCCGGTTTATCTGCACCTGCATCTGTTGTTGCCCAGTTCGCTCCATGTGAAAAGACGCTGGTGGATACCCGCGCTTTATGCGATTGCGGGTATATTGGCACTGTTGAATATGTTGGGCATTCTTCCCCTTTCCACCTACTATCTTGCGCTCTTCATTGGCATTGGCGGCAGTCTTTCCCTGCTTCTGTTGCGCACGCTGCGCCCTGGTTTGCCCGCCGAGCGTTCTGTGTTGAATCTGATGCTGCTGGGAATTGGCGTCGCGCTGTTGCCAGGGGTTCTGCTCTATCTGTTGCCGAGCATTCTGCTTAAGGATTATACCGCGCCCACCACTGTAATTCTGCTCATCACTCTGGCCATCCCCAGCCTCTCTTTCTTCTACACCTATGCCATCTATAAACACAGGCTGGGCAATCAGGAAGTGCGGGCCAATCGGGCACTCTCTTCCTACAGCTTTGTGATTATATACGCGTCTGTTTTTGTCTTTGTGTTTGTCATTGTCGGCCAGCACATTCATATTGATCAGTCGATCTACTCTGTGGTGATTCTCATTGCCACAATTTATATGCTGGCTGCTTTTGCCGTACGCCCGCCTTTCGAGCGCTTTATGAACCGGCTTGTGTATGGAACGACCTATGAACCAGAACATATCGTCCAGCAGTTTGCCAATGAGATTCCCCGCGCGCTCAACCCAGCCTACCTCTCCTCTCTGCTCAGCAATCAGGTGATGCCGAGCCTGCTCATTCGCCAATCCGCTCTGTATTGGATGGTGGAAGAGAAGGCCCAATGTGTGCATGTAGAACAGGCTCCTGATATTCTGTCTGTGTTGACAGAGGCGCAGGTGGCTCGCTTTCAGGCCCATTTCGCCTCCTTTATAGCCGAGGACAGTCTGAGTCAGGAAGAGGCTCTGCCCGCAGCCTATGCATGGGTACGTCTGGTGATTCCCATTGAGTTGGATGGCCGTCTGGTAGGACTATGGCTGTTCGGCAGGCGCGACCCGGATGATTTCTATCCCCAACGCGATATTGAACTGCTGATGACACTGGGCAGTCAGGTGGGAATCGCGCTGGAGTCCACTCGTCTCTTTGGGATTGAGCAACACCGGGCCGACGAACTGGCACGCATCAATTTTGAGTTACATCGGGCTATCCGGGTGAAAAACGATATGTTGCGCAATATCTCCCACGAGCTGCGCACACCCTTGACAGCCATATCCGGCTATACTGAATTGCTGATAGACGGTATCGCTGGTGAGCTGACAGATGATCAGAACGAACTGCTCTCTATCGTGGCGGACCGGACCCAGGACCTGCGCTCGATGATCAACGATCTGATTGCCTATCAGCAGGAACGGGCGCAGGAAATGGATATGGGTACTGTCAATATTGTGGAAATTGCCCAGGCCGCGCTGCAGACAACCCGCACGCTGGCAACCAACCCCAACTACGCCGGCCACCACCCCCATTCCTTTGTTCTGGATTGTGTGGACACCAAGCTTTTTGTGCAGGCCAATCCTACCCAGATCAATCAAGTCTTCACCAATCTGCTGAGCAATGCTGTGAAATTTAGCCCCCAAGGTGGGACAATCACAGTCACTCTGCGTGCGGGAGTGCATCAATTTGAACACAAAAACCAGAACGTGGCCCCGTCGCTTTTTGTCGGTGCGCCCAATCCCAAAGAGACGGTAGAACTCCCTGCTGTCTTTGTCTCTATACAGGACGAAGGCATTGGGATCCCGGCAGAAGAGTTGGAAAATATTTGGATGGATTTCTATCAGGTGGATGGCTCGGCCACGCGGCGTTTTGGCGGCACAGGACTGGGCTTGGCTCTGGTGCGGGACATCATCCATGCCCACAACGGTGCCATCTGGGCAGACAGCCAGGTTGGGGTGGAGACAATCATCACATTTGTCATTCCTTGCGCTACTCCGGACTAATCTCCCGCCGGCCCAACGGATTTCCCCGCTCGGTCTCCACCCAAAACTGCATTCCATCGCTGCGGACATGAATGCGCCCGTGAATGTCGTTGCGCAAAATGAGGCGTCCGGCCAGCCCATCCAACACCGTTGGATCCGGGTGGCCGTAGCGGTTTTCCCCCACCTGAATCACCGCGATTTCCGGCTGTACCGCGCGTACAAATTCTGGCCCTGTGCTGTTGCGGCTGCCGTGATGGCCCACCTTCAGAATGTGGGTGGCAAGCGGTTGCCCTTCCCGGCCCATCGCCCTCTCCGCGGGCAGACCCGCATCGCCGGTAAGCAGAACACTGAACTCCCCATAGACCAGACGCAGCACCAGCGAACGCTCGTTTTTGTCGTCATCCTCCACCGCGGGCATTGCCTCTTCGGGCGGGGGCCAGAGAACCCACAGCGCCACGCCGTCGCCCAGATCGAGCCAGCCCCCCTGGGATTCCGTGGCAATAGCCGTGTGCCCGGCTTCCATCTTCGCCCGCCAATCGTCGAAATCTTCGTTATCACGTAAATTGTCACTGATCAGCGCCTGTTCGATGGCAAACCGTTCGGGAAGAGCGATCTGCGCCCCCATGTGATCCCAATCCGGATGGGTGGCGACGACCAGATCGAGGGAACGATCCCAAAAGGGCATGGCCGCGCCCAGTTGGGCAAAGAGGCGCTGGGAATCACTGCCCCCGTCGATAAGTATCTGGCGTCCGCCGGGTGTCTGCACCAGAATGCCGTCGCCCTGGCCGATGTCAAGGAAATAGAGATGGAGCAGCCCATCCGGGCGGGAAAGCAATACCTGCCAGAGCAGCAGCGCGCCAATCCCCAGGGCCGGCAACCCCACAGCCGTGCCCCAGCGCCACAGTGCGGGGCCGGAAAGTTGGGGACGCCAGCGCAAGACACGCAACAGTTGACCGCGCCCGTGCCAGACAAAGATCAGCCCGTAGGTGAGCAACAGACTGCCAAGCCCATAGCCGAATATCTCCACACTGGCCCAGGGCAGGGCCGCGCTCCAGCGCACCATTGCCACTGTCCACAGCAAGCACAGATAGGGAACCCACAGAAGCAGCTGGGCCAGCAGATCGACACCCGCCAGCCCCACCAATAGCCCTGCCCCGCCCCAGAGCATAATGAAGGGCTGGGCAGGCGCGATGAGCAGATTGGTGAGCAGGCTGACCAGACTGAGGCGGCCAAAGTAGTAGACGACCAGCGGCAGGGTTGTCAGATTGGCTGCCAGCGTCACCAACAGGCCGTCCTGGAGCAGACCAATCAGCAGGGAACTGCCCTGGGCCGCCAACCCGCCCGTCAACTGTCCAGACAACGCCAGACCCGGCCACAGGCGTTTCACCCCGGCCGTCAGCCCCGGCGAGAAGAGTATCAGACCAGCGGTGGCCGCGCTGCTCAGTTCAAAGCCCACATCCCAGAGGGTGAGGGGGTTGAGCAGCGTCATGGCCCAGCAGGCCGCGGCCAGGCTAAGCAGCGCGGTGCTTTGGCGGTTGAGAACCGTGGCAACTACAAAGAGCGAACCCATCAACGCCGCCCGCACCACCGCGGGATCGCCCCCCACCAGCAGAGCGTAGAGACCGACACCGGCCAGTGTGGGCCAGAGCGCCCGCCGTCTGCCCCACAGCCGCATAAAGAATGCCATCAACACGCCAGCGACAATCGCCACATTTGATCCGCTGATGACGATCACATGGCTGGTCCCGGTCAGGTTGAACTGTTCGTACAGACCGTCGGGGATGCCCGCTTCGATGCCCAGGAGCATTCCATTGGCCAGGGCGGCGTAGGGTTCGGGCAACAGCCGGTTGATCACCCCTTCGCCCCGATCGCGCAGGGCATAGAGGCCACGAAAGAGCGGTGTGCCCCGGTTTACGCCGTCCACCAATTCGATTCGGGGGCGCATGACCTGGCTGTGGACCCCTTTGCGGGCCAGATAGGCCCGATAGTCGAAGGAATCAAAAACCGGCGGCTCGACCAGTTGGCCCTGCACCCGTAGGGGCTGGCCATAGATATACACGGGGCGAACCGCGGTCGTCAGCCGCGCCCGGCCCTGCACAGCCCGTTCCACACCGCCCGCGCGGATGCTCTCCACCCGCAGGAAAAGCTGCTGGCGGCCGTTTTTGGCTGTGGGAAAATTGTCCACATAGCCCGTCAGTGTGACCGACGGCGCATTGTCAGCGTTGGTGTCCGCTGTGTTGTAATAGGCCAGATCAGTCGGGGTGGCGCAGGGCTGTTCCGGATGACCGGCAAAGCGCAGCAGCCCCGCGCAGGCGGCCAGCAGTGCAGCCGCGGCCAGTGCGCCGTTCCATTCGGAGGTCGGCGCGGTGAAGCCGGCACTGACAGGCCAGCGCAGGGGCCGGTTGGGCCGGGTTTGCTCTCTGCTCTGCCAGAGAAAGGGCAGGGGCAGCGCAATGAAGGGCAGCAGCCAGGGCCAGGCAGGAAAGCCGCAGCCAAGCAGACCGGCATCCCAGAAGAGACGCCCGGCGCTGATACCGATGAGGTAGGCCAGGGAGAGATAGAGGATTGTCATTGCTGGCGGGCGATTAGATGGTTTAAAACTTTAATGTATCCACAGATTTCACAGATGGACACGGATTTCTGCCCTACTATCTGTGAAAATCTGTGCCATCTGCGGATAGCTATTTCTTTGAAACAGCCTTACAAGTGAACAGTAAGCGGTGAGCTGCGGCTCGACAGTTTGTTTCACTACATAATTCGTAGGATATAAGAAAGTATACGCAATTTGGTTTGGGTGCGCAAGGATGAAATTTTGGTCGACTATATCACTCTTTTGCCACAAGTAGCGCAAAATCCGATAGAATAGGCCCATCGACGATCCAGTGCCAGATAAAAGGAGATATCCAATGCCTGTTCTGCCCAACTATCACCAGTTCGACGGTCTGCACTGGGAAACCGGGACGGTTCGCAACTATTTCGACTATCGGGGCGTGGAGGCTCCCCACACCGGCCAGCCCTACTCCGAGGCTCTGCTGATGGGTGTGAGCGGCGGCGCGGTGATGGGCTATTTTGTCTTTGCCTACGAAGGCGTCGATCCCCAGGCGCGCATCCTCACCCGCAACACCTTCGATCCCTTCGAGACAATGCTGCAACGACTGGGCGTTGTCCAGGAACGACGCCACACGGCCAGCCCGCAAAAAGCTGTGAAAAATTTGGCAGATGCGCTGGAAGATGGCACGCCCGCGCTGGTCTGGGTGGATATGTTTGGCCTGCCCTACGAACACCAGAGCCAAACAGAAGGGGTCTGGCATATGTTTCCGGTGCTGGTCTACGGCTACGACGAAGCCGCGGACCGGGTGGATGTGGCCGACCGGGCGCGGGTTCCTTTGGCGATGACAACGGGCGAGCTGGCTGGCCTGCGCGCGCGGGTGAAGAACGTCAAACACCGGGTGTTGACGCTGGATATGCCCGACCCGGAGAAGCTGCCATCCGCGGTGCAGGCGGGGATTTGGGACTGCATCAGACTGTACACGGAAAAGCCGCCAAAGGGCGCGGCCCACAATTTCGGTCTGGCAGCCTATCAGCGCTGGGCAGAGATGCTCACCAGCCCGAAGAAGAAGGGGAGTTGGGCAAAGGAGTTCCCGCCCGGCTCGAAGCTCTACGCGGGGTTGACCTGCGCCTTCTGGGACATCAATATTTTCGGGAAGGAAGGCCAGGCCGAGCGGGATGTCTATGCTGATTTTCTGGACGAGGCCGCTGTCATTCTGGGCAAGCCGAGCCTGACGGATGTGGCCCGCCAGTTTCGGGCCAGCGCGGCAGCGTGGGACGATCTGAGCGCGGCGCTACTGCCCGATTGGTCGCCGCCCCTGGCCGAGACGCGGGAATTGATGCTGCGCCAACACAGACTTTTCCTGGACGAGGGCGCGGCCAGTCTGGCGGAACGGCAAGCCATCAGCCGACAACGGGAAGTGCTGCGCGGCCAGATGGCCGACAATTTTCCCCTGAGCGAAGGCGAAGTCACCCGTTTGCAGGAATCTATCGCTGAACAGGTGCTGCGCATCCACGACATCGAAGCCGCCGCGGTGGCGGATCTGCGCGGGGCGATGGGAAGTTGACGGCGGACGGAAGACGGAAGACGGGGGACGGAAGACGGCGGACTTTCGCCTATCGTCAATCCGTCCATAAATCGTAGACCTGTAACCCGGCCCGCTCCCGCCGTCCATCCCGCCAGGCTTCGTTGCGGTTGTGGATACGCTGAAACTTCACTTTTCGCCCGCTGTACGCGCTCTCTTCGTGGCGGCTGTGCCACATCTCCAACTGTTCATCCAACGCGGTCTGCACCGAACGGTACTCGTCCCAGCCCGCCCGGTTGAGGGTTTCGTCCGGGTCTGCGGCCAAATGGAAAAGATCGTGGGGGCCGGTGGGATAGCGTTTGACGTATTTGTGTGCGGGCGTGCGGATCATCCGCAGGTCGCCGTATTCGCCGAAACGGGTGTCGTCCCAGGCCGTCTCCTCGCCCGCGGCAAGCGGTGCGTAGCTGCGCCCCGGATAGTTGCGCTCGGCCAGTTCCACGCCAGCCCATTGGCAAATGGCCTGGAAGCTGTCGTAGTGATCCACGCACTGCTCCGCCACCTGCCCCGCGGGAATCCCCGGCCCCCGGGCCAGCAGGGGCACACGCAGAGAAGTCTCGTACATATTCAGCGGGCGGGTGCTGTTGCCCTTGCCCCAATAGCCGTGATGCCCCAGAGAGCAGCCGTGATCCGATGTGTAGATGACGATTGTGTTCGCCAACTGGCCTGTCTCTTCCAGTTTTGTCAGCAGACGGCCAATCTCCCGGTCGATCTCCGCCACCGCCGCGTAGTAGCCGACATAACGGGTGCGCACCTGCTCTGCGGTCGGTTGGAAGCCGCCGGCCAGCCCTTCGTTGCGGTTCCACGGGTGGGGACGATAGGGCGGAATTTCGGCGAAGTCGTTGCCGGAAAAGCGGGCGGTCAGGGCTGGGTCGTGGCTGGCCGCGTCGTAGGGGGAGTGGGTGGCGATGTAGCCCACATTGAGAAAGAAGGGTTTGTCGTTGGGCGCGTTATCCAGAAATTTCAGCGCGTGGTCGGTGATGAGGGTGCTTTTGTTGCCCTCCAGTTCCAGCGGCTCGCCGTTCAGATGATAGGTGTAGCGCCGGTTGTGTACCCCCTGATGCCGGGGCAGGCCAAAGGCCCAGTCGAAGCCGGGCGGCGTGGCATGGGATCGGCCCAGATGCCATTTGCCCGACAGCCCGCAGTGATAGCCCGCGTCAGCGAGCAGTTGGGGCAGGGTTGCTTCCCCGGCCAGCCAGTCGAAGTCACCGATCACTGGCTCGGCCTCTTGCAGCCAGTCGTGGATGCCCACCTGCGACGGCGTGCGTCCGGTGAGCAGACAGGCCCGGGCCGGCGAGCAGACGGGGCTGGGGGTGAAGGCGTTGGCAAAACGCACGCCTTCCGCGGCCAGCCGGTCCATATTCGGCGTGGGCAGGGCCGGATTGCCATAGCAGCCCGCGGCCCACTGGCCGTGATCGTCGGTGAGGAATAATAGAATATTGGGTTGGGGCATTGGATGTATAGTCTTTCTGTTTTCGTTGAGGAAGCGTGAGGCGTGAAACGTGAGAAGATCCGAATGCTCTCACGTTTCACGCCTCACGCTTCATTGGGCGCGTTCAATTTCGTCTGAAGAACCTCTTCCCCTATGCAAACCAGCTCGTGCCGGGAAACTGATACTGGCGGCCCACTTCTTCGTCCAGTTCCACGCCGATGCCGGGGCGGTCGCTCAGGTGGATGAAGCCATTTTTGATGATGTCCGTCTTTTCCTGGATAATCGTCGTCCAGTAGTCCCGGTGCAGCCAGTGGAATTCCAGCACCAGAAAGTTGGGCACGGTAGCGCAGACGTGGGCCGAGGCCAGCGTGCCAATCGGCGACGAGACGTTGTGGGGCGCAAAGGGAATGTAGTAGAGTTCGGCCATATTGGCGATCTTGCGACACTCGGACAGGCCGCCGCATTTGGGGATGTCGGGCATAATAATGTCCACGGCCTGCTGCTCCAACAGGTCCCGGAAGCCGTGGCGCAGGTAGAGATTCTCCCCCGCGCAGATGGGATTCTTGGAGTGCTGCTTGACCTCGCGCATGGCCTTGACATTCTCGGCAGGGACCGGCTCTTCCAGCCACATCAGGTGATAGGGGGCCAGGTCCTGCACCAGACGGATGGCGCTGGGTACGTCGAGACGGGTGTGCACATCCGCGGCTACGGCCACATCCTTGCCCGCGGCGCTGGTCACCATATCCACCAACTGCACCATCCGCTCGTGCTCCCACTGGATGGCTGTGTAGTTGAAGGCGTCCTTCTCGAAGTCAGCTACTTCGCTGCCTTTGTAGCCGTAGGCGTCGATGTCCACATCGATCTTCAGCGCGGTGAAACCCTTTTCCAGTACATCGTCCACCACCTGTTTGATCTCGTCGAAGTTCATGCCCGTGGACACTTGGCAGTCGGCGTAGACCCGGATTTTGTCGCGGAATTTGCCCCCCAGCAGTTCGTAGATGGGCACATTCAGCGCCTTGCCCTTCAGGTCCCAGAGCGCGATTTCGATGCCGGTGAGGGCGGTGATGAGCGCGCCGCCTGTGCCGCCGTCAAAGACGTGCTTGCGGCGCATATCCTCAAAGATGGCGTCGATGGCAAAGGGGTCTTTGCCGATGAGACGCTCTTCCAGATAACCGATAATGGCGATGGCCTGCTTGCCGCCGTGGACACATTCGCCCATACCCGTGACACCGGCGTCGGTGGTCACACGCACCCACAGGTGCATCCCGTGGCCTGTGGTGGCGGCGGTTTTGATGGAGGTGATTTTCATTGGGGTGTCCTGTTTGGTTGTTGGGAAAATGGCAATGAGGAGGCGGTCCTTCGACAGCGGTCGGTCGTCCCCTATCCGTGCCCCACATAGACCGTCTTTGTCCGCGTATAGAACTCAATCGCGGCCGGTCCCTGCTCTTTGAATGTGTTGGCGCTGGAATGTTTGAAACCGCCAAAGGGCGCTTGCAGCGCCAGCCCGGAGGACGATTGGTTGATCTTCACCACACCGGCGTCGATGCGGTTGGCAAAGTGGAAGGCCTGCTGCAAATTATTGGTGACGACTGTGGCCGACAGGCCGAACTCAATGGCGTTGGCTTTTTCCAGCGCGTCGTCAAAATCCCGCGCCCGGATAATGCCGATGACCGGGCCGAAGACCTCCTCCTGGGCGATGCGCATGGAAACATCCACCCCGTCGAAAACCGTCGGCTGGACAAAATAGCCCCCGTGCTGCCCCGTGCCTGTCGAAGGATCAGATACCCGGCTACCGCCCGCCAACAGCTTTGCGCCTTCCTTCTGGGCAATGCCGATGTAGTCCAGGTTTGTTTCCAACTGGCTACGATCGACCGCCGGTCCCATCTGCACGCCGGATTCCAGTCCATCCCCCACCCGCAGATTGCGGGCCGCTTCGGTCAGCGCGGCGGCAAAGCTGTCGGCGATGGAATCCTCCACAATGACCCGGCTGGTGGCCGTGCAGGCCTGGCCGGTGACACCAAAGCCGCCGGCCACAGTCAGGGCCACGGCCTGGGCAATCTCCGCGTCCTTCAGCACAACCGTCGGGTTCTTGCCGCCCATTTCCAACTGGACACGGGTCAGATTTTTCATGGCCTGCTCGTAGATGCCCATCCCCACCGCATAGGAACCGGTGAAGCTCACCCCGTCCACATCCGCGCTGCTCACCAGTGTGTTGCCCACGGATCGACCGGAGCCGGTGACAAAGTTGAGCACACCCGCGGGAATGCCCGCCTCTACCAGTGCTTCCACCAGCAACAGGCCGATGTGAGGGGAGAGGCTGGCCGGTTTGAAGACGACAGTATTGCCGTAGATGAGCGCGGGGGCCATCTTCCAGGCCGGGATAGCCACGGGAAAGTTCCAGGGGGTGACCAGCGCGACAACGCCCAGCGGCTCCCGACGGGTGTAGAGCAGTTCGCCGGGAATGTTGCTGGGCAGGGTTTGTCCACCCACACGCCAGCCCTCGCCCGCGTAATAGTGAAAAATGTCCCGTGCCCGGTTGACTTCGCCCCTGGCTTCGGCGAAGGTCTTGCCCTCTTCGCGGGTCAGCGCTTTGGCGAATTCGTCGCCCCGCCGGTCGATGATTTTGCTGGCTTTGTCCAGAATAGCCGCGCGGGCGGGTGGCGGTGTATTGGCCCAGCCGGAGAGCGCTTCCTTGGCCGCGTCGATGGCCCGCTGGGTATCTTCGGTGGTGGCGCTGGGAAAGTGGCCCAGCAGTTCGCCGTTGGCCGGGTTGTGGTTGGCAAAGGTTTCGCCGCTGGTGGATTCTACCCACTCTCCGGCAATGAGATTTTTATATGTAGTCATTGTTTCAGTACCCTTTCTTTCGATTCTGAAACGTGAAGCGTGAGATCGGGCAGTCATCTCACGTCTCACGTTTCACGTTTCCAATAGACAAATACCGCGTGCTTAACCGACTGGATTCTCTAAGGCCATCCCCCCAATCGTCACCCGAATCACATCGCCCGAATGCAGTGTGAAATCGTCTGGCGGGACAATGCCCGTGCCGGTCATCAGCAGGCTGCCGTGGGGGAAAGTCAGCTCCCGGTAGAGCCAGGCGGCCAGGTCCGGGAAGGTGCGTTTCATGCGGCTGGTGGCGGTCTCTCCGGCAAAGACAACGGCCCCGCTCCGGCTGATCTCCAGTTGGATGGGCAGGTCGGCCAGGGCGGGCGCGTCCATCAGGCGGATGGCTGGCCCCACCGCGCAGGAGCCGTTGTAGGTTTTGGCCTGGGGCAGATAGAGCGGGTTCTCGCCTTCGATGTCCCGGCTGGACATATCGTTGCCGACGGTATAACCGACAATCTCGCCGCTGGCGTTGATGACCAACACCAGCTCCGGTTCGGGCACATTCCAGGTGGTGTCGGCGCGGATGCGCACCTTTTGGCCGTGGCCGACTGTGCGCCAGCCTACCTGCTTGAAGAAAATTTCCGGGCGATCCGCGTCGTAGACCTGCTGGTAGACATCGGCGGAAGTCTTGGATTCGGCCTTGCGCGCGTCCCGGCTGCGCAGATAGGTGACGCCGCTGCCCCAGACTTCCTGGGCCGCGTCAATCGGCGCCAGCAGATCACCCGCGGCGGGTTCATCGGTCGCGAGCTGGCTGAGCAGATCGGCCAACCCGGCCGCGGGCAGGGCAAGCAGACCGGTCAGGTTCACGCCCAGGGGCAGGTAGTTGCCATCCACAGCCCAGCGCGGGCCGGTGGTGCTATTGTGGCGGGTCAAGTCCATAGGGAAACTCCTTCGGGAAGAGAGGGAAGCTATTGTGGGTTATGCAAAGTGAATTGCGAATGGCGGACCAAAGATCGCAGGGGTATGGTACGCCAAAAGTGCGATCCCTGCAAGCCGCGCCGACCTGCCCAATTTGATCGCCGGGTGGGTGTACCGCGGGGGAGAAGTATAGCCAGGAAGAAAAAGGGAATCCGTATCAGCCAAAAGCTGACACGGATTCCCTGGCCTATCTTATCGGTTGTCTCTTCCCCGACCCAACGGTCGTGGGAAGCCTACCCAATTGTCCCGTCGATAATCTGGACATCTTTGGGTTCCTGACCAAAGGCCGCCACCTGTGCGGCTGGCTCTTCCTCCGGCAGGAGCAGACCCGCCAGAATATAGACGAGGACACCCATACCCACACTGCCAATGGAGAAAGCCACCCAAATCAGGCGCACCAGATTGGGGTCAAGATTGATGGCCTGCCCGATGGCGCCACAGACGCCGTAAAAAATGCGGTCGGTCCGGCTGCGTTTGAAGGGGATCGCCCGTTTGGCCTTGTGCAGGCCACTTTTTACGCTTTCCCGATCCACACGAACAGACTCTTTCACCTTGCCCGAACCGTCGCTAAAGCGGCTACGCATACGTTCCCGGCTGGTGGCAAAACGACTGCGCAGATTCTGCTGGTTGTTCAGCAGCAGCAGACCCGCACCGATGAGCAGGCCAGGCCAGAAGAGCAGACCCACTGTGCGCCAGAAGGCCACCCACAGCCAGGGCAGAATGCCCACATTGGCCAGCAGCCAGAGCAGGCCCAGTCCTACCAGCCCCATCCCTGCCCGCCAGACATTGCGCTCGTTCAGTTCCAGCGTGGCCGGTGACTGCATGCCGCTGTGGGCCGTGCCCACGGGGAGCAGCAGCCAGAGCGCCAGATAGGCCAGAAAACCCGCGCCCGCGCTGCCCACTGTCAACACCACCCACAATACCCGCACCAGCGAAGGGTCCAGCCGGGTATATTCGCCGATGCCGCCGCACACACCGCCGATCAGCCGATGGGTGGGATGGCGATAGAGCATCCCGCCGCGGCTTTCCGTGGGCGGCTCGGCTGATGCCGCGGCGGACCGGGCATTCCCCTGCAAATCCTCCGCGCCGGGTGACTTGACACCAGATGGGGTGGCCTCCACATTCACCACCGACACCGCTTCCGTAGTAAAATCAGACTTCATTTCAGGGGAGCGTTCCTCGCTCATTGGGTTTCCTCCTCATTGATACGATAAACAGACTGCTAGCCATTTTTCGGTTCACAGTCTATACGCACCAGCCGGAAAGAAGTTTCACTTCCTATGCCATCCCATCTGTCAACGGGCCAGCGGCTTCTGCTGCAAAAGAAAATCCACGTGGACGCAGATGCCTATGCCCAGAGCAGCCGGGCTGTGCAGCGACGCTTTCCCAGCGGATGGAGCGCAGCCATAGAGACCGCCCGCGTGCTGGGCAGCCTGCCCGAAGAGGCCCTGCTCTGGTGGGCGGAGCAGCACGACGGCCATCTCCGGCTCACAGCCAACGGCGATGGCTATGCGGATTTTTGTGTCGTCAATGGGGAGGAACTTGTGGGGGTGGCGGATCTGCCAATGGATTGGCTGCTGGCAGAGCCGTTGCAAACCCTGGCGTCCTGCCTGCGTCCACTGGATCATCTGCTGGGGTGTGGGTGCGGGACGGGTGGGTGGCTCTCCGACGGTGGGGGAATTACGCCCCGTTGGCAGCAGGTGGGCAGGCAGATCGTCCACCTGTTTTCTCTGGGCTATGGCCGCACCGAAGCCAGCCGCGCTGATCCTCACATCTATCTGGCCCAGGGGCTGGCATTGGCCATCACAAATCGACGCACGCTCAATGCCGCCGACCCCAAACTGGAGCGACTGCTGGGCGCTTCCCTGCTCTCGCCCGGTTTCTGGCGAAACTTCCGGACCGGGGACGCAGGCTAATCCAGACCAGCCAATACGCGCCAGTGCCCACAGCCGGCCCAGGCGTATCCCCGGTCTGTGCCTGGCTTTCCCAGCCATCTTCGTCCAACAGAAAGTGCCAGCGCACGGTATCTTCCCCGTGTGCCATCGACTTCTCCGCGATTCCTTTGTTCCAGCATTTAACGGTTGTCCTGCCCAGGACGATAGCCTATTATACGTGGGACACGGACTGGCACCCACTGTTTGACGCGACCACCTATGCCCTGTCCATGTCAATGGGATGCTTGCACTGATAACGATTGCCCTTATGAATAGCGGCGGGAGATTGAGCAATGGATATGAATTCGTTTAATGATTTTGAGACAGCCGGAAGTGCAGTTCTGAAATTTTTGCACAGGCGCTTGGGTTTTGATCTGTGGATGGTGACCCGCACAGAAGGGGACGATTGGATTGTTCTGCAGACCGAGGATCACGGCTACGGCGTCGAAGCGGGCACGGTTTTCAAATGGGCTGATTCCTTTTGTTCCGAGATGGTGAAAGGCAACGGGCCACGTATCGCGTCCAATTCCGAACAGGTGCCCGCCTACGCCGCGGCACCAATTGGGCGACAGGTCCAGATCAATGCCTATGTGGGCTGTCCCCTTGTCGGGGAAGATGGCGAATTCTTCGGCACGCTATGCGCCATTCATCCTTCCTCCCAGCCCGAATCCATCACCGGCGAGCAGGAATTGGTGGATATGTTGGGCGCTCTGCTCAGTTCAATTCTTCAGATCGAGCTGAAAATGACAGACGAAATTCGTCGCGCCGAGAGAATTCAGATGGAAGCTGCCATGGATGTGTTGACTCAGGTCTACAACCGGCGCGGGTGGGATCGTCTTTTGGCAGCCGAGGAAGAACGCTGCCGCCGGTACGGCCATCCGGCAGCAGTGCTGGTTATTGATTTGGACGAGATGAAGCAGGTGAACGATACCCTCGGCCACGCCGCGGGGGATGCTCTGCTGAAGAAGACCGGCGAACTTTTGCGGCAGGCTGCCCGCCAAAAGGATGTCGTAGCCCGTCTGGGGGGCGACGAATTTGGGATTCTGGCCATCGAGTGCGATTGGGAAGGCGGCGAAACCCTGCTCGAACGCGTGCGCGCGGTGTTGGCGGAGGAATCCATTGCCGCCTCTATTGGCTTGGGCCAATATCAGCCTGGCAGTGGGTTAAAAGGAGCCTGGGAAAGGGCTGATCAACGGATGTACATAGATAAACGCGAGCGTTGAGGAAGGCGCGGCTGAAAATGCCCCGGCTGAGAAGCCGTTGCCACAATAATTTCCCGGTGCTATAATCAGCCCAGACAGATATCCTTGCTACTTTTACAGGCTGAACAATCCCTCAATCTTTCAACCCCCATCCCCGGAACGCGCCCCGCGCCGGGGATATTTCTTAGGAGCGATCCCCATGCGAATCCAACAGATCAGCGCCCACTATCCCAACTGGCAAGCAGTGGGCGGCTGGCGACCCCGGCTTTGGCAGATTGTTGTGCGGGTGGAGAGCGACACCGGTGTTGTCGGCTATGGCTACGGCGGTGGTGGGGAAGCCAGCCTGCCGATTGTCAACGGCCATTTCCGCGAATTGTTGATGGGGCGCGGGCTGGAGAGCGTCGACGACATCGCCGCTATCTGGGACGATCTCTACTTTGCATCCATTCCCTACGGGCGGCGGGGCGTGGGTGTGATGGCCCTGAGCGGTGTGGACCTGGCCCTGTGGGATCTGCTGGGCAAGGCCACAGGGCGTCCGGTCTACGATCTGCTGGGCGGATTGGCGCGGCCCCAGGTACGGGCCTATGCCTCTGGCGGCGATCCCGAATGGTTCGCGCAAATGGGCTTCACTGCCTGCAAATTCTCCCACAAATGGACAGGCGACCCGGCGGAATATGAGCGGGATTACGACCGGGCCGTTGCCTCTGCCGAAGCAGCCCGCCAACATCTGGGCGACGAAGCACTGGTGATGGCTGACTGCTATCTATCCTGGGATGCTGCCGTGGCGGAGGAGATGGGCCGCCGATTGGCCCCCTACAATCTCTACTGGTTCGAAGATATTTTGACGCCGGATTTGCTGGCCGAGCAGGCCGCGGTGCGCCCGCGCATCAAACCGGTGCTGTTGGCCGGGGGGGAACACGAATTCACCCAATACGGCTTTGGCGAGATTGCCCGGGCCAATGCCCTGGACATCTGGCAGCCGGATGTGACCTGGTGCGGTGGTGTCACGGCCACCCTGCGCATTATTGAGCTGGCGAAACAGAATGGGGCGCGGGTGGTTCTGCACCGGGGCGGCGAGGTCTGGGGGCTGCACATTATCGCCGCGGGGCTGTGTGACAATCTGGGCGAACTGGTGCTGGGCCACCGCGACGCCTCCCAGGAGAATCTGTGGTTGGGCGCGCCCCAGGCTGTGGACGGACATCTGGCTGTTTCCGACGCGCCGGGTTTTGGGGTGCAGATCGACGAAAGACGGATGGGGTGACGGTACATATCCGTCACCCCATCCGTCGGTTGGAATCACCTCTCGTTGTCTTCTCGCTTTTCCCTACCCAAAAAAGGTTAGACAGACCGGCATACTGGCCGTCACCGAATGGCCGGTGGCTGTCAGGCCCCCTGTCTTCTGATCGATGGCAAGGACGGCTATATTATCTGTGTCCTGATTGGCCGCCAGCAGCCAGCGCCCACTGGGATCGATGCCAAAGTTGCGGGGTGTTTTGCCCTGGGTGGATTCGAAGCCCAAGCTGGTCAATTCTCCGCTCTTTTCGTTGATGGCGTATATGGCAATGCTGTCGTGGCCCCGGTTGGACCCGTAGAGAAAACGGCCAGAGGGATGCACGTGGATATCGGCGCAATGGCTGCTGCCGTCGAAATCATCGGGCAGCGTCGAAATGCGGCAGACGTCCTTCAGGCTGCCATCTTCCGCGCTGAAGGCAAAACCGTTGATTGTGGAATCCAGTTCATTGATGGCATAGGCGAAGCGCTGGTCTGGTGTGAACGCAAAATGGCGCGGCCCAGAGCCGGCTGGCACCCGCGCCCAATTCTGGGCTTCGTTGGGGAGCAGTTTTCCGTTTTCCCGATCCATCCGATAGATCATCACTTTGTCCATGCCCAGATCACAGACATAGGCGTATGTGTTGGTGGGGTCAATCGTCACCGAATGGGCGTGGGGGCCTTGTTGGCGGCGAACGTTGACACTGGAACCCTCGTGCTGGATGACTTGGCTGGACGGCTTTAGTTGCCCCGTCGAGTCGATGGGCATCACAGCGACGCTGCCGCTGCTGTAATTGGTGGAGATGACCAGACTGGCTGTGGCGTCCGCGGCCAGATGACAGGGCGCGCTGCCCTGGGTGGGCTGCTGGTTGCGGAAGGTCAGCGCGCCGCTGTTGGTGTCGATAGCAAACGCGCTCACCTGCCCGCCGCCCTGCGCGCCAGCTTCCATCTCATTGGCAGCGTACAGAATCGGCTGGCTGGGATGCAGGGCCAAAAAGGAGGGATTGGACGCTTCGGCGGCCAGCGTGACTTCGCCGATGTGGCCTGTTTCTGTGTCGAAGCGGGCCACATAAATACCTTTGCCGCCCCGCCGGGTGTAGGTTCCAATGTAGAGAAGTGGGGAGTTGCTCATTGGGATACGCTGCTTTCTGTGTGTGTCGATGATGGAAAAATAGGGTATTGGGTATTGTTTATTGGGCGTCGGCTAATCCCAGGGAAATATCCAACACGGGATCGCCTAGCGATGAATCGGATCAATCCAAGGGATTGTTTCGGGTTCTTCCACCCCGGCAATGTCCAAATTGACAACTACCGGTTCCTGGTCGCTGCGCACAAGCACGCAGGAAAGAGGTTCATCGGCCAGTGCATTGATTTCCTGGTGGGGGACAAACGGCGGCACAAAGATAAAATCTCCCGGCCCGGCCTCGGCCACAAATTCCAGCCGCTCGCCCCAGCGCATACGCGCCCGCCCGCTCACCACATAAATCACACTCTCCAGCTCGCCGTGATGGTGCGCACCCGTCTTGGCGTCGGGATGGATGACGACTGTCCCCGCCCACAATTTCTGCGCGCCCGCGGTGGCCTGGGTGATGGCCGCGGCCCGGTTCATCCCCGGCGTCTGGGGCGTATTCGTGTCCAACTGGTCGCCCTGCACCACGCGTACGCCGTTGGTGCGCCAGTCGGTGGGATCGGTCGATTCGTCCATTGGTTGCCTCCTGTCGGAATGGGATACGCACGCATATCATACCCTCAGCGGGCAAAGATGTCCACCAGACGATCAGCATTTATCCCCTCCTCCAGTCATCTTGTCACCCTTCCCCCATCTTCCCCTCATTTTCCTGACCCCACGGGACGCCTGCCCCATGACAACGGGACGCCGGGTGCAGTAGAGTAGATGCACCGAGCATTCCCAAACAATCTACCATCCAACCCCGGAGGACTCGATGAAACTGAGTACAGCCCGCTTGCCTATTTCCATCGCCGCCATTTTGATTCTGACATTCCTGCTGGCCGCCTGTACAGCCCCTGGACCACCGATGAAAGAGACTGGGGCGCGGGTCTTTTTCACGAATCTGACCGACGGTGCTACGGTCAGCAGTCCGTTGAAGGTGACGATGAGTTCGGAAAATTTCGCGATCCAGCCTGCGGGCGATATTGTGGACGGCACAGGTCATCTGCACATTCTGGTCGATGCCGACTGCACGCCGGTGGGCGAAGTCGTCATCAAAGATGAGACCCATCTGCACTACGGCAACGGCCAATTGGAGGCCGAACTCACCCTGGCTCCCGGCCAGCACACCCTTTGTCTGCAAGCCGCCAACGGCGCGCACATTGCCCTGCCCGGCGCGGGGATGGCGCAAAAGGTGACGATTACTGTTGAATAGGCATCTTCCCGGAGGAACACCTGTGACTACAACCCCCTTGCTCCTACGCGTCAATCTCAATGCCTTCTTCGCCGCCCTTTTCAGTGGGGCTGTGGCCGGAGCGCTGATCGGTGGTGTGATCGCCAGGCTCTCCATGCGCGTAGTAGCCCTGCTGCTTGGGACATCCGGCGACTTCTCTGTGGGCGGAACATTGGGGATTCTGCTCATCGGTGGCATCTTTGGCGTCATTTTTGGGGCGCTCTATCCCTTTCTGCGCCTTGCCTTCCCCTTGACCCATCTCTGGCAGGGAGCCGCCTATGGCGCACTTTGGAGTCTGGCCGTCGCCTTCTTCTTCCTCAACCCGGAAGGCGAACTCACCCTCATCAGCCCGTGGGTCGGGGCCGCACTCTTTGTGCCCATCCCCATCCTGCAAGGAATGGGAATGGCCTGGCTCTATGCCCGTGCCGAACGGCGCATAGCCAGCGCGCCCGATCGATCTCTGCCGCTTGGCTGGTTTGCCGGGCTGCTGGTGGCGCTCTCGCTGGCTGCGGTGGGAATGGGCAGTCTGGCCGGGGCAGGGGTGCGTCTGCCACCAGCGATTTTTGATCTGACCAATCGGATTGGCGTAGACTTTGCTCGCACCGGTGATGTCCAGCGTTTTTTCGGCATCCTTTTTATTCTGACCTGGCTGGGACTGTGCCTGCTGCTTTTTGGTCTGGGTAGCCATTCCCGGCGGGGCCGGCTGACCGCACTGGGGCTGTTGCTGATGGCAGCGGGTCTCTTTCACGTACAATCGCCCTTTGCCGGAACTGTGGCGGGTATTCCTGTGGGGCGCTGGACCAGTGCGGCGCTGACGGGCGCGGGTGCAGCATCGCTGTTGGCATTGCTGCTCAGTTTGCCCCGGCGTTCCTTGCATCGGATAGAAATCGGGCTGACAAGCGGCGTGTTTGTCGCCGTCCTGCTTTGGACAGGAAGCAGCCAATACCGATTGCCGAGGGAGATGCCCGTCTCCGAATCGGTGCTGTGGGGCGCGGCGCTGGCAGTAGTGGGCGGCGCGGCAATTCTGGCCCTCATTCGCAGTTGGGACGACAGGCCAGCCCGATTGCCCGCCCTGTGCTGGGGACTGGCAGTCGCCGCGTTCCTGGGAACCTGGGCCGCCACACTCCTCAATCCGGCGTGGAACATTCGGGGCATTATCCATCCTTTTGCCCCACTCGGCGTGACAGTCTATCTGCTGCCCTGGCTGCTGCCAGTGGCGGGAACGATTGTGGCTGTCCGCAGCGGGTGGTGGGCGAAGGGAGGATGATTCTGTCGCCTATACGCTGACTGGCAGAAGGGTTATAATCAGTGACAGTGCCTTGCAGGCGTTCGACTTTTCGGAAAAAGTCGAACGCCTGCCAACCAGAACGATAAACCAGTGAGCGCAATTGCAACGCCTGTACTAACGACAAAACAGATGGCGGGTCGAAGCTGGACCGAACGACTCTACCGAGCGTTCTTCGCCCTCTACACCGCCGCATCCCTCCTCTGGTTGGCCATTGGACTGATCCCCGTTCTGGCCCACTACCTGCCGCCGGTCTACGAAGGGCTGAGCGCTCTCAACCGCGCCCTGCCTTCCTTCGACTCTGATCTGGGGCAAGTCATCTTTGGCCTGCGCCGGGCCTCCCGTGCAGAAGTACCCTTGCCAGCCGTCCTTCTCCAATACCTCTTCAGCGCCGCCAACCTGGCCCTCGGTCTGACCCTACACCGGCTGCGCCCCAGAGACCTGCTCTCCCGGCTGCTGGCGCTGGGGCTGATCGGAACCGGGGCTATCTTGAACCTGCAAGCCCACGTGCTGGTGGAGATGATGTGGATCAGCACCCCTGTTTGGCTGACTTTGTGGCACGAGAGCCTGCACTTTGTCGGCGGCAGCACCTATACCATCGCCATTCTGCTCTTTCCCAGCGGTCAACTGCCCATTTGGCCCTTTTCCCGTCCCCGCTGGCAATTGGCCCCATCCCTGCGTCAATTCCTGACCCTCTTTTTTCTTGTGACGGTGGGCGTCTTTGGCTGGTTTTTGATCTGGGCCTCCCATTGGGAAGTGGCGGCTGGCTATGTGGCTCTCTACGGTTTCCTCGTGCCACTGGTGGGGCTGAGCACCCAATGGCTGCGCTTTCGTCAGGCCACCAGCCAGGCCGAACGACAGATATTGCGCACTTGGACTTTGGCCCTGCTTTTGGCTGTGGCAGCTGCCCTGCTCGTGGGTGCAGTGCTTGCTGTGGCCCAGAATCTGACATTGCAGACAGCAACCTTCAACCGGGCCGGTCTGGAAATGCTGATCTTTACGGTCGTGCCCATTCTCTTTGTGGGCATTCCTGTCTCAATGGCTTTCCTCGTCCTGCGCTACCAACTCTGGGTGCTGGAATTTGCCATCAGCCGCAGCTTGATCTACGGAACCCTCACCGCGGCCATTGCCAGCCTCTATGTGCTGATAGTGGTGGGCGCGGGCGCGCTGGTGCAGGAGCGTTGGCACTGGGCCTTAACTGCCCTGGCCGTCGGTGTAGTGGCGATTGTCGTCCAGCCCTTGCGTCAAGCGCTACAGACAGCGGTCAATCGTCTGCTCTACGGCGAACGGGACAACCCCGTTACGGCCTTGGCCCGCCTGGGCCAGCGTTTGGAAGCCGCGGCCACCGCCGAGGATGTGCTGCCTGCCATCGCCGAGACCGTCGCCCGCAGCCTGCGCCTGCCCTATGCCGCGGTGGCTGTTCAACGGGACGAGAAGCGGGAGATTATCGCAGCCTATGGCGTCCCGTCCGAAGTTGTGGAACAATTTCCCCTGACAGATCAGGGCGAGGTTGTGGGGGAATTGTTGGCGGCACCCCGGGCCGCCGGAGAGAGCTTTGACGAGGCAGACTGTCGCCTGCTGGCCCAATTGGCCCGCCAAGCTGGCCCGGCAGTCCACGCTGTGCTGCTGATGGAGGCGCTGCAACGTTCCCGGGAGCGGCTGGTCACGGCCCAGGAGGAGGAGCGCCGCCGTCTGCGCCGGGAACTCCACGACGGCCTCGGCCCCCAACTGGCTGGCCTCAACCTGAAAGTCGATGCCGCCCGCAATACCTTTGCTGTCGACCCAGCCCAGAGCGCACAGCTTCTGTTGGAGGTGAAAGCCGGGGTACAGGCAGCCATCGCCGACATTCGCCGCACAGTCTATGCCCTGCGTCCGCCAGCCCTGGATCAGCTGGGGCTGATCGGGGCTGTCCGCGCCCAGGCCGACGAACTTACCGCCGCCGCGGGCGTGGAAACGACAGTCGTCGGCCCGGACGTTTTCCCGCCTCTTCCCGCTGCCGCAGAGGTGGCCGCCTATCGCATTATCGGTGAAGCACTGACGAATGTGGCCCGCCACGCCCAGGCCCACAGCGTCTATGTCGGCCTCTGCCTCACCGACGCGCTCCATCTGGTGGTGGAGGACGACGGAAGCGGACTTGCTGGGGACTATCGGGCCGGCGTGGGGCTGGCGTCCATGCGCGAGCGGGCCGAGGAATTGGGCGGCGCGTTCCACATCCGCTCCGAACTGGGGCAGGGCGTGCGCATGGAAGTCTCCCTTCCCGCAGGAGTGCCAAAGACCCAATGACCCAATCACCCAATGAACCAATCCGCATCCTCATCGCCGACGACCACACCCTTTTTCGGGATGGGCTGCGTTCACTTTTTGCCAGTGTGGCGGATACAGAAGTAGCCGGGGAAGCGGCCAGCGGCGAAGAAGCCATTGCCCTGGCCGACTCCCTGCAACCGGATGTGGTGCTGATGGATATTCAGATGCCCGGTCTCAACGGCATTGAGGCCACCCGGCGCATCATCCGCTCCAGCCCCCACATCGGCGTTGTGATGGTGACAATGTTTGAGGACGACGAATCGGTCTTTGCGGCCATGCGCGCCGGGGCACGGGGCTATGTGCTGAAGGGCGCAGATCAGGAGGAGATGCTGCGTGCGGTCCGTTCCGCGGCCAGAGGGGAAGCGCTCTTTGGCCCGGCCATCGCGGCCCGGCTCACCCGCTTTTTCGCCGCGCCCCGACCGGCTGCAGCGTCCAATCTTTTCCCTGATCTCACCGACCGGGAGCGGGAAGTGCTGGACCTGATCGCGCAGGGGCGCAACAACGAGGCCATCGCCGATGAACTGTTCATCAGCCGCAAGACTGTGCGCAATCACGTATCCAATATTCTCAACAAATTGCAGGTGGCCGACCGTGCCCAGGCGATTGTGACGGCCCGGCGCGCGGGGATGGGTGAGGAGAATGGGCGCAGATTACGCTGAAAGAATTGAGGTTTTTTTTGGACTTCAGGGGATCGGGCTTATCCCCTCTCGCCATTCGCCTGCCACTGTTCATGCGCACGCCGCACCACAGCCCGGGACTCGCTATACATCTCGAATTCTTCCAGGCGATCCACCGCCACCCAACGGGCATCGGCCGCGTCGTCGCCCGGGCGCAGCTCGCCGGAGAGATAGCGACCCCAATAGTCCACAACGACGTAGTGGTAGCGTACTTGTCCGTCCCCGTCCCGGATGATCGGCTCGAAGACGCCCACCAGATCGCGGATTTCCACGGCCACACCGCACTCCTCCATCACCTCCCGCGCGGCACCCGCCACCAGCCGCTCGCCCGTATCGATCAGCCCGCCGGGCAGCCCCCACTGGCCCACATTGGGTGGCTTGCCCCGCTGCACCAGCAGCACTTCGCCCAAATCGTTGAAGACAGCCGCAGCCGTCCCCACTAGGGGGACAAGGGGATATTCGCGCTGTATGCCCATAGAAGACTCCATAGGGAGAAGGGGTGACAAGATGACAAGATGAGGTTTTTCACCCTGTCATTTTGTCAAGTGTATTCCACCCGCACGCTCACGCCGTTGCGGGCGGATTCGAGGACGGCCAGCGCAGTTTGCAGATTGCGCACACCGTCGCTGGCTGTGGCCAGAAAGCCGGTGCGCATTGAGCCGCTGGTCGAACTTTGCAGGGCCAGGTGAAAGGCGCGGACGGTCGCCGTGTAATGATCCGGCCCGTCCAGGGGAATGACTTCCACCTCATCATTGCGTATATAAAGCAATTCGCTGGGCCGTCGTCGGCTCCACCAGTGATGCACCCGCAGGGAGCCGCGGCTGCCGTAGAGTTCCAGGCTGCTGAAGCGGTGGGGGGTGACAAAGGAATCGTGGCAGTGGACCAGTTGCCCACCCCGGCGCAGACGCAGATTGACCACCACATCGTCGTCCACATCCCGCCCCAGCGCCCGCCGGGAAGCCAGCGCGGTCACCTGCTCCACCTCGTCGGCAAAGAGCCAGCGCACCAGATCGATGTCGTGGATGGTGCGATCCAGCACCACTCCACCCCCGTCCGCACCCAATCGCCAGGTGTGCAGGTCCGCGGGCAGGGGCGCGCAGTTGATCACCTGCCCACCCAGCAGTTCTCCGATCGCGTAGTCCCGCACCAGCTCTGCCATACGGGCAATGGCCGCGTCGCCCCGATAGGCGTAGTTGGGCACAAAGAGCAGGCCCTGGCTATCCGCCACCTGTTGCAAGCCCAGCGCCTCTCGCATAGAAAGGCCCACCGGCGTCTCGCAAAGCACGTCCTTGCCCGCTTCCAGCGCGGCCAGGGCATTGGCGTATTGATGGCGGGGATGGCTGCCCACATAGACGCAGGAGACTTCGCCCCTTTTCAATAATTCATCCCGATCCGTGTAGGCGCGGGCCAAACGGTTCTGGGCGGCAAAGTCGTTGCCCCGGTTGCGGCTGTGGCTGAATACACCCACAATGCGTGCGCCGGATACCGACGGATTGCCGGGCAGTTGCTGGGCGCGCAGCGCGGGGATGAGAAAGTGCTGTGCGGCTCGGCTGGCCCCAAACAATGCCCAACCCACGGGCTGAATCTCGCTATTTGTGGCGGAATTGGGTTCAAATTTCACAGCTTTTCAAAGACGCTTTCTTCGGATATACTGGGAAACTACCTTCATTTCACGGTAAACAGCCGATGGGACAATCTGCCAGAGAGGAGTTCCCTGTGGAAACGACAAATGCTGCTGTACAGCAATCACCCCATGAGTTGGCCCGCAAACAGGCTCTGCTGGAAAGAATGCGGCGCAGCCGGGCCAACCACCCGATTCCCCCTCGCAGCCGGGGCCTTTCTGCCGGGCCACCCCGCAGCCGGGCCGACCAGGTGGCCGACATTCTGCGCCGTTTGGACGAAATGCCCCGCAGCCGGGGGGAGGCTGCTATCTCCCCGGCCACACAGCGGGCGCTGGAACGGGCGATGTTGCCCCAATACGACTTCCCCTGGTACAGCAACACCCACGAGGTGATGGCCGACGCGGCCCTGGCCGCAATGCCCGAATTTGTGCAGCAGATGGTGGGGCTGCACAAAGGCTTTTTTGTCCTGGGGGTGGTTGCACCGGATAAATTGTACAAGGACAGTGTAAATCACGTCTATCACACCAGCGCTGCCCACAGCGGCCAGGGCTTTGTGGGCTATAGCCACAGCAAAGTAGCCAAAAAGCTGAAACTGTTGCAGGGAATGCTGGCTCACCCGGACGATCTGCGCCTGGACAAGCAGGCGGCCCGCTTTTTGCAGGGCATCGCCATCCGCCCCTGCCAGCTAATCGCCTATGAAATGGGTATTATCAGCCACTACATTTGCGATATCACCCAGCCCTTTCACACAGATCAGATGGACGAATGGAAGGGGAGACTCTTTGACGAAACCCTCTGCCACCGAAGCTATGAAGCCGATGTCCGGGACAAAGGATTGGAGCGGCTGGCCGCGGAGTGCCAAATGGCCCAGCCGGTTGCCATTCCCGATCCGGCTGCCTTTGCTGTGTCCGTGGCCGAAGCGAGCAGCAGCCACTACCGGACAATTGTGCAGGCCTATTACGCGGGGCCGGGCAAGCTTCTGGGCACACGAGAGGAACGACTGCAAAGCACCTGGCCCATCACACAGGAATGTTTCAACCGGGCCATCTGGGCCACCCATTCCCTGTGGATGGCCGTGGGCAACTACGAAAAAAGCCTGCGCGCCGCCTTCAGTCAGGATATCGCGCTCTACGAAGCCGGGCAGCTTTTCAGCCCCGGCAGCGCCTATCTGGCGGGACTCATCAACGACGAAGTGGTGTTGAAGAAAGGATAATCGATCGTCGCACTCTGCCACTATCGATTGTCAAATGTCTTCTTCTCCCACAATCTGGTGATAGATACTGTCCAGATCGCCGTCATTGAAGAAGTGAATGACCAGCCGTCCGCTGCCGTCAGGTTTGCGCTCCAGACTAACTTTTGTGCCCAGGGAAGAGCGAAAGCGGCCTTCCAGCGCGGTCAGATGCGCCCGGTTTTCCTGGCTCTCCGCGGGGGCAGGCGGGGGCGGCGGTTCCAACAGGCGGCGTACCAGTGCTTCGGTCTGGCGCACAGTCAACTCCCGGTCGATCACCTGTGCCAGCGCCGTTTCCATGGCCGCTTGGTCAGGCAGAGCGAGCAGCGTGCGCGCGTGGCCCGCGCTGATCTGGCCGTCGGAGACCGCGCCCTGCACGCTGGGCGGCAGTCCCAACAACCGCACAGTATTGGCGACTGCGGATCGGCTCTTGCCCACACGCTGGGCCACCTGGGCCTGGGTTAGCCCAAAACCGGTCATCAGCGCGTCGTAGGCTGTCGCCTCTTCCAGCGGGTTCAGGTCCGCACGTTGGACATTCTCTACCAGCGCCCACTCCAGCAACTGTTGGGGCGATGCCTCGCGCACAATAACGGGCACACTCTCCAGCCCGGCCTGCTGCGCGGCCCGCCAGCGCCGTTCCCCCGCGATCAGCCAGAACCGTTGGGGTTCGTCCAGGCTTTCAGTGACAATCAGCGGCTGGATGATGCCGTGTTCGGCGATGGAGGCTGTTAGTTCGGCCAGCGCTTCCGGGTTGAAAACTGTGCGCGGCTGGTGGGGATTGGGGATGATTTCGGCCACGGGAAGCAGACGGATCCCCCCGGCCTCGGCCTGGGCGATCAGGGCTTCCCGCTCCTGTTCGCCCGCCACCGACGAGCTGGAAATGAGTGCGCCCAACCCTCGGCCCAGCCCGCGCCGCCTGCGTGGGGTATTCTCGTTCATGGCTTGGCCTCCATCCGTTGCAGAAATTCAGCGGCCAGGGCTTCGTAGGCCAACGCGCCCGCACTGGCCGGGGCATAGCTCAGAATCGTCTGGCCGTAGCTGGGCGCTTCGCTCAGGCGCACATTGCGGGGGACAATTGTCTGAAAAATCTCGTTGGGGAAATGGGCTTGCACCTCCGCGACCACCTGCTGGCTCAGATTGGTGCGCCCGTCGTACATCGTCAGCACCACCCCGGCCACGTGCAGACGGGCGTTGAGTACCTCCTGCACCTGGCGCACAGTATCCAGCAGCATACTCAACCCCTCCAGGGCCAGATATTCGCACTGGACAGGAATGATGACGCCGTGGCTGGCCGCGGTCAGGCCGTTGATGGTCAGCAGCCCCAGGCTGGGGGGATCGTCGATGAGAATATAGTCGTATTTGTGGCTTACAGTGGCCAGGGCACGGGCCAGCAGATTTTCGCGCGCCAGCAGACCCGCCATCTCCACCTCGGCCCCGGCTAAATCCACACTGGCCGGGGTCACATCCAGCCCCATCAGATCGGTCAGGGCAATGGCATCCTGAATCGGTGTGCGCTCGATAAGAACGTCGTAGAGGCTGAGTGTCAGGCTGCGAGGGTCCAGGCCCAAACTGGTGGTGGCATTGCCCTGGGGATCGTTGTCCACCAGCAGCACAGATCGCCCGGCCTGGGCCAGATAGGCCCCCAGGTTGACGGTGGTGGTGGTTTTGCCAACGCCCCCTTTCTGGTTGGCAAAGGCGAAGATGCGGGCGGCCATAGGTCAGTCGGTCCCCTCTGTCGGCCAGGGATGGCGCGCCATATAGTCCAGCACAGCCTGGTGGGAGGGGATGGCAGAGACGCCCGGCCCCTCGACCCCAAACGAAGCGGTCACATTGGCATAGCGGGCCGCGTCCTGTGGGTCGCCGGTCTCTTGCAGACGGAGCAGGAACGCGGTGGCAAAGGTATCCCCCGCGCCGGTGGGGTCCACTTCCTGGGCGGGGCGGGGCGGCACTTGGGTCACGCGCACCGAGCCGTCGGCCTGGCGCTGATAGACAGTGCTGCCCTCTCGGTATTGGGTCATCACCAGCAGGGGCACGTGGGTGCAATACTCCTCAATCAGAGACATATCCCCATCCACATCCTCAATCGACAGAATCAGCGCGTCCAGATGGGGCAGGAACGCCTGGGCAGTCGTCCACGGCGTGGGATGCACCCGTCCATCCGCGTCCCATTTGCGCATCCAGCCCTGGGGGACAGCGGCCACAACTGTATCTTTCGGGAAGATATGGATCATATCCGGATTGATCTCCTGGACCAGCGGGCCGAGGAGGACAACTTTGGGATTGCGCAGATTTTCCGGCACATCGGACGCCAGGATGACGGGCGCGGGCGTGTAGCAATACTGCACACGGCCGTCGGGTGTATAGATATTGGCAAAGGTAGTGGTGCGGTCGCTGGGCAATACACACAGCCCGCCCACTGCGCGCAGGGGTGTCAGGTCGACGTCCTGGCCGGCCCGGGTGAGCACAGTGGGGTGGCGGCCCAGTTTGGCCGCGGTCACCGCGGCAAAGCTGACGGTTCCGCCCAGGATATATTCGGTGGCTGTCGGGTCCGCGCCGGGAATATCCCGGGTGACGTGACCGATCACCAGAAAGTCGAGCGGGGGCTGTGTGGCTGTTGTCATGGGTTTCCGGGATTGTATGGGTTGTCTGGATTGGAACAAAAAAACCCACCCGTTGCGTGCGGGTGGGTCTTATTGTACTGTCTGGTCTGCTATTTCAGCAAGATTTGAATTTTGCGCCGGGTGTCTTCCCCAATGCTTTCTGTGTAGACCTGGGGATGGTTGCGCAGGGCAATGTGGATCAGCCGTCTTTCATTGGCGGGCATGGGTTCCAGCGCCACGGGGCGGCCTGTCTCTATCACCTGATCGGCCATGCGCAGGGCCATCTGGGCCAGCTTCTCGGCCCGGCGATCTTTGTAGCCTTCCACATCCACCACAATATTGGTCCACCGGTGCAATTTCTGGTTGACCATCAACCGCACCAGATATTGCATACTGGAAAGGGTTTCGCCGTGGCGACCGATGAGAGAACCCAGATCATCACCCACCAGATTCAGATAGATGGCTGCGCTGTCCTCATCCGGCTCCTGGCGCAGGCCGCTCTCCACCTGGGCATCCAGCCCCATCAGAGAGACCATCTCCAGCAATATTCCTTCAGCCAGGGCTACGACTTCGTCCTCATCAATTTCGGCGGCGTCTTCATAGCTGTCACCGTCGTTGTCACTGTCATCAGCGCCGTCGTTGTCGCCGTTTTGTTCGTCTTCCACTGCACCCAGCGCTGAATCAGCAGGTTCGTCGTCCCGTTCTGAATCCTGCGCTGAGTCGCTCACGGCTGCCACAGGGGCAGGCTGGGACTCGACGGTTGGGGGGGCGGCAGCGGGGACGGCAGCGGGCGGCGTGACAGGCGGGGCCTTCACTGGTGCAGGTGTGCTTTTGGCCGCGGGTGTCGGTGCGGAGCGCAGGGTCAGACGCACACGGGCATTGGTGCTGCCGATTCCCAACAGGCCCCGGCTGCCTTCGTGCAGGACTTCCACATCCACCCGATCCCGGCTCACGCCCAAATGGCGCAGACCGTCTTCTATGGCCGCTTCTACGCTCTTGGCAGAAAATTCCTGGCTCTGTTCTGACATGGATTTATTTCCTTCGTCGTTGGCGTCGGGTCTGCTTACGGGTGCGCTGGGGAGCGGGGCTGGTGTCTGTATCGCTGGCTTCGCTGTCCCCGGCCACAGAACCCGTGGTTTTGCCTGCCGTGGCCAGGGCAGGTGTGCTTGTGCTGCCTGTGCCAAAAATGTTACCACCGCCCTGCATATTATTGACAGCTACCGTTTGCCCCATTTGCAGAAGATTGCTGGTGACCCAATAGAGGGTAAGACCGGCAGGGACTTGCAATGTAAAAAAGCCAAACATCAGTGTCATAATCGACGACATCTGGCCCATCATCCCGGCCGCACCGCCTTCGCCTGTGCTGGGCGTGCTGGCAGTGGTCATCTTCTGCATAAAGAATTGACTCACCATCAGCAGGGCAGGCAGAATCAAATAGGAGGCCAGCCGCATATAGTCGCCGTTGTTGAAAAGTTCGGGAATCCAGCTCATTCCATCGGTGTAGTGGGGAAAGCCCAGGTTGGGAATCCAGAAGAAACGCGCATCTTCCAGCGCGCTGCCCAATGCAATCAGGGCAGAATAGAGACCAAACAGAACAGGCATCTGCACAATCATCGGCAGACAACCGCTCAACGGGTTGACACCGGCCTCCTGATAGAGCTTCATCTGCTCTTGGGATATTTTTTCCCGGTCCTTTCCATATTTCTTCTGTAGTTCCTGAATCTTTGGCTGCAAGTCTTTTTGGGCCTGCATTCCTTTGATCTGGGTAATCGTCAGCGGAAAAGTGACGAGTTTGATGGCGAGTGTAAAGAGGATGATGGCAAAGCCCCAGCTAAAAGGGACATTTACGCTGGCGAGCCGCTCGTTGAGCCAGATCAGCCCCTTGGCCAAGGGCCACACAACGAATGTTTGCCAGGCCCCGGCCGGTGCAACCGCTGTGACATCGACGCCTGTACGAGGCACACCACAGCCGCTCAGCAGCAGCATTGAGACCACCAGGACAAGCAATAGAACCAGATGCTTTCGTTTCACTGTTTACTCCTCACAGACGCAAACCCAGCCCCTTCCAGGATTGGACATCGACTTGCGTTTCATTGGGTCAGGGGACGGGATCATACCCGCCCGGATGCCAAGGATGACATCGGGAGATGCGCTTGATTCCCATCCAGCCGCCTTTGGCAATGCCGTACTTTTCAATTGCTTCATAGGTATAGTGAGAGCAGGTGGGAAGATAGCGACAGTTGCTCCCAAACATAGGGGAAAGGAAGCGCTGGTAGAATCGGATCAGATTCAACACAATCCCGCGCACGTCTCGTTCTCCTGTTATCTCACGCCAGGGAATCGGTTTCGCTTGCTTCTGCCCCGGAAGAAGCCTTTGACAACAAAGACGCCCGCCGAAGCAGGCGGGCGCAGGCGGCATCGATCTCGCTATACTCTGCGCTCTGGATGGGTGTGCGGGCAATCCAGACCATATCCCACCCCGTTGCAATTCCATCCAGCCGCAGGCGCAAGGATTCGCTGATACGGCGACGAACCCGATTGCGCACCACAGCCTTGCCAATCCGCCGACTGACAGAGAAGCCGAAGCGACTGTAGGGCAATTCATTGGGCAATACGCAGAGAACGAGCAAATGGTTGCTATACGAGCGGCCCCGGCGACGAACTACCTGGAACCGCTCATTTTCGCTTATACGATACAGCCGCTTCACTCTGGATCACACAATGAATCCCAACCCATTGCTCCCGCCAGTCTAGCCGTTGGATTTGCGGATAGACAGACTTACAGAAAGATTCTTGCGGCCTCGCAGCCGTCGTCGCTTCAATACATTCTGCCCACCCGGACGCAACATCCGCTTACGAAAACCGTGTACACGCAGTCGGCGGCGGGTTTTGGGCTGCCATGTTCGTTTAACCATTTCGAATCTGCTCCTCGCAAAAATAGAGGCCAATACCCCCGCAGGGATGGAAAATACTTTACTGACAAGCAAAAATTATACGATGGGAACGCTTGCCCTGTCAAATCAACGGGCTGCTTTCCCTCATACGGTTTCTGCGGAATTGAATATGCGTTCCCGAATTGCCTGTGGTATGATGACCTGAATGGCTCCCGGCCTATTGCACGCCGGGATATTCTGCCCGGCGGAGTGGCATTGCGTTGACTTATTCACCCACAGATACAATATTCGATTTTCGCGTAGCCGATATTGCCCCGGAGCGTGTACAGGCCTGGCAGGAAAGGGCCGAATTTCTGTTGGACGAGGCCGCCGCGGGGGCCGCTGCTTTTCAGGCTGTGGATGACGAACTGCGCCAGGATGAACGCCTGAGCGAAACGCCGCTGAGTCTGCCACCTGCATCGCCAACCACAAACACGCCAACCCAGGCAATGGACTTTGGCAGACTGCAATCGGAGATTAGCGGCCTGCTGGATGTGGAACCGGAACAGGTACGGGTCTTTCCCGAAGCCGAGCTACCCGGCATTAGCCATCGGAGTGGACTACCGGCTGGCTCGAACGCTTATGCGCCATCCCTGCCCCAAACCACAGGCCAAATCTCTGAACAGCCCCCAGCCAGCCGCTTTGTAGACAGTGGCGCGCAATCCCGCTATCTACACACGCCCAGCGACAACCCGCCTGCCCAGATAACGTCCCTGCTCGATCGGCCCGCACCGGTTTTGGGGAAAGTTCCCGCGCCGGCCGCACCGCCTATCTCTCTGACCGCAGGCCAGATCCGTTTTCTGGACGAAGAGATCAGCGCGCTGCACGGGGAAGTCAAACGGGCTTTGGCGACGCGCCGGGATGTGACAGGCCACGCCCTTTCTCTGCTGCGCGAAGCCAGGGAAATTCTCTTGGCCGAACCCCACCGGCTGGGCCGGGCTGAATACAATATCAGCCAAGTGCGTTCGATGCTGGAGCGAGCTGACGAGAGCCGCCGTCGTTCCAGCCGCCGGGGTTTTCGTGTGTTGCTCTATCTGGCTCTGTGGCTGGCGGGCACGGTCGTTGCCGGTGCTTCCCTTTTCCTCTATTCCGCGGATATCCACCGCGTCTCCATTGCCATTCTGGGCAATGGGAGCCGGGTGGCGGCCCATCTTCAGCCCTTTCTGTGGGCAATGGTCACCGGCAGCGCGGGCGCAGTGGTGGGGGCCATCCTCGGCTTTCTCTCCCACATTCGCTCCGGCCAGGACTTTGACCGGCAGCATGTGGTGCGCTTTGCCATCCAGCCCATAATGGGCGTCGTCTTGGGCATCCTTCTCTACACCCTCTTTTCCGCCCTCTTTGCAGGCATGCAGATCGATATCACAGCCCGCAGCATAACCCGCGGGCTGCCGATTGTGCTGGCCCTACCTGTTGGCCTCTGGCAAGAGTGGATATACGCTTCCATCTACCGGCTGATGGGCTTCTTCACCCTGCGCCCGCGTCGGCGCTAACCAGCACCTCCCATGAAATTTATCTCGCTTCTCGTCTTTGCCGCTGGTGCAGTCACCCTGGGCGTCGAGTTAAGCGCGGCTCGTCTGCTGGACCCCTGGTTTGGCAACAGCCAGATTGTGTGGGCCGGGTTGATTGGGCTGATCCTCCTTTATCTGGCCGTGGGCGCGTGGCTGGGCGGGCGGCTGGCGGATCGCCACCCCCATCTGGACGGTCTTTTGGCCGTGACTTCTCTGGCCGGTGTGGGCGTGGCGTTGATTCCGGCCATCAGCCTGCCAATTCTGCGCCTGGCCGCCCAGGGGTTGGCTGGCTATGCCATCGGGCTTCTGGCGGGCACACTCCTGGCTGTGCTGCTGCTTTTCAGCCTGCCCATCATTCTGCTGGGGGCGGTGGCGCCCTGGGCCGTGCGTCTGGCTGTGGCCCGGGTGGAACAGAGCGGGCAAGTGGCCGGACGGCTCTACGCCATCAGCACCCTGGGCAGTATTGTGGGCACATTTTTGCCCGTTCTCTGGCTGATTCCGACCTTTGGAACCCGCTGGAGCTTCTCTCTGCTGGCTCTGGGCTTGCTTGTGATCTGTGCGATGGGCGGCCTTTTTTTTGTCGCTGGAGGGCGGTGGCGCTGGTTGCCCCTGGCCTGCCTTCTGTTCACAGCCGTCTTGTTTGCCCTGGACAATCCGGGCAGTTTGCGCGGCGGGGCAGCGGACAGCGCCGAGGGGGTGCTTCTCTATGAGGACGAGAGTCTGTACAATTATATCGCGGTGCGGGCCTGGGGCAACGAACGCCATTTGAAGCTGAACGAAGGGGTGGGTATTCACAGCGTCTACCACCCGGAGACGCTCCTGAGCCAGGGCATTTGGGACTATTTTCTGTTGGCCCCGCTCTTTCAGCCGGATGGCCTGGTAAACAGACCGCGGGCCGAACAGTCAGAATTGCCGGAACTGTCGGAACTGTCGGAACAAAAGGTGCTGGTGATCGGCCTGGCCGCGGGCACAGTGCCTGGTCTGTTTGCCGCTGTCTATGAAGCCAGCGATGGCAACAGTTCTAACGGAGGCTACGGTTCCTGGGCGGTGACGGGTGTGGAACTGGACCCGGAAATTCTGGAGGTCGGGCGGCGTTTCTTTGGGATGGAGCAGCCCAACCTGACTGCAATTGCCGCGGATGGCCGGCGCTGGCTGCGTCAACAGCCGGACGAAACGAAATTCGATCTGATTCTGGTGGACGCCTACCGCCCGCCCTACATTCCTTTTCATCTGGCGACTGTGGAATTTTTTGGTCTGGTGCGGAGTCACCTGAGCGAGCGGGGTGTGGTGGCGATTAATGTGGGGCGCACAAGCCGCAACTTTTCGCTGGTCGATGCCCTGGCCGAGACACTGGGCACAGTATTCCCGGCTGTCTTTGTGATCGACGAGCCGGGGCCAGCCGACGATCTGGGCAATTCTCTGGTGGTGGCCACGGCCCGACCCCTGAGCCTGGCCGAGTTTCGCGCCCACGCGGCTGCTCTGTCCGCCCCTTTGCCCGCAGAATTCCGTGCCTTCGTGGCCCAGGCCGCGCCCCGGGTCCGGGCCGCCACGCCCCCCGCGGACACACCCATTTTCACCGATGACCACGCGCCCATCGAAGCGATGGTACACAGCATTATCTGGGATTTCTTGCAAGGAGATAAATAGATGGAAAAGCGTACACTGTTGGGCCTGTTTGCCCACCCGGACGACGAGAGTTTTGGCCCCGGCGGAACCCTGGCCCGCTACGCCGCGGAGGGCGCGGATGTCCACGTGATTATTGCTACGGACGGGGACGCGGGTTCGGTGGAGGAGAGCCACAAACGCCAGGACGGGCGTACCCTGGCCCAGGAGCGGGGCGAAGAACTCTCCAACGCGGCGGTGGCCCTGGGCGTTACCAGCATTTGGAATCTGCCCTATCGGGACAGCGGCATGCGCGGTTCTGCCGACAACGAACACCCCCGCGCCCTCATCCAGCAGCCCCTGGAAACACTGACTGCTGAACTGGTGGACTATATCCGCCGCCTGCGCCCCCAGGTTATCCTTACCCACGACCCTTTCGGCGGCTACGGCCACCCGGACCACATCCGCTGCTGCGAGGCGATGACCGCGGCCTTTTACATGGCGGGGCAATCGGACCCCGCGCGCAACGGCAGCGGTCTGCCTGCCTATACACCCCAAAAGCTCTACTACACCGCTTTTGACAAGCGTTTGCTGAAAGTTGTGGTCAAAATTATGCAATTGACCGGCAAAGACCCCAGCAAAATCGGGCGCAACCAGGACATCGATCTGGTGGAGATCAGCCGCTGGGAGACTCCTGTCCACGCCCGTGTGAATGTGGCCGACTACGCGGCGCAAAAGGATGCGGCCAGCCAGGCCCATGCCAGTCAATACGGGGGCGGGCCCGCGTTTCTGCGGATGATGCCCGGTTTTCTGCGCCGTCGTCTTGCCAGCCACGACACCTTCACCCGGGCCTATCCCGCGCCCACAAGCCGGACAGAATCCGATCTTTTTGCCCAGGTGCAGTTGAACCGCCCAGCAACTTTTCAAGGTTGAGCACGTAGTACTTTCTAACCGCGTCTGCAATCGTAGCCTTGGACGTGCCCAAAACCGAGGAGGGAAGCAAACAATGAAATGGTTGTATGTGCATCGTAAATGGTCGATTGTGCTGCTGGTTGGGCTGCTTTTGTTGGCTGTGACTGGTGGCGCGCTGGCCGCCGAGTTTGTTGACGGCGAGGACGTCTATCGTCTGCCCGCCGATCAGGTGATCAACGATGACCTCTACGTAGGCAGCGGGGAAATTTATATCGATGGCACTGTGAAGGGCGATGTCTACGCCGCGGGTGGCTATATCGAAATCAACGGCGTTGTGGAAGGTGATCTGGTGGCCGTTGGCGGCGGTATTGTGATCCGCGGCCAGGTGCTGGACGACGTGCGTGTGGGTGGTGGCGGCATTGAGGTGACGGGCATTGTCGGCGACGATCTCATTGCGGCTGGCGGCGGCGGCCAGGGGATGACTTTTCCCATGCCTTTCGGGGGGCGCACCATTGAGCCGGGCATCCGCATTGGCAGTGAAGCCCAAGTGGGGGGTGACAGCGTCATTCTTGGCGGCGGGGGACGCATTGATGGACACATTGCCGGTGACCTCATAGCAATGATGGGCACGGTGGAGCTATTGGGCCAGGTGGATGGCAACGCGGATATGCAGGTCGGTTCCTTGCGGGTGGACGAGGGCAGCCGGGTGGCCGGCACATTGCGCTATTCCAGCCCGGATCAGGTGGCCATTCCCGGCGGTGCAGCCGGTGCGGTCCAGTACGACGCACCCCAGCAGGAGACGGCCCAGCAGGCCAGTCTCGTCAGTCAGATTGTGGGCTGGCTTGTGCGCACGGCCCTGATTCTGATCGGGTTTGCCCTGCTCGGCTGGTTGCTCCTGCGCTATGCCCCGTCTTTGCTGGCCCGACCCGTGGCCGCCATCGAGGAAAAGCCTCTGGAATCCGGGGTCTACGGTCTGGTTGCTGGTATTTTGCTCGTCTTTGTCCCTATTGTGTCCACTTTGCTGGTGGTTCTGCTTTGGATATTCTGGGGCACATTCCCGGCCCTGGTCATGGCCTTTTTCCTGATAGGGGGACTAGCGCTGATCTGGCTCTTCAGCCCGCTGATCACCGGTCTCTGGCTGGGCCAGCGAATTTTGGGGCAGGCCGGGCGGGAAGGCACATTGACTGTGGCCCTGCTGGTAGGCGTACTGCTGATCGTCATCGTTGGGCGCGTGCCGATTGTGGGCTGGTTGGTCTACTTTCTCAGCTTTGCTCTGGCATTGGGCGGCATTCTGCGTTCCCGCCAGAGCAATCTGGCTGACAGCCCTGGGGCAGATTTGACGCCTGCTGGGGTCTGACAGCGTGCGTAAACGGCCTATCCAGCAGATACAACTGCTGAACGGTTGCGGCATCGGGTAAGCGGAATTGGGCAATCGAATGGAAATTAGCGAGAAACTCTATGTGGGGGATGTGGTGCGGATGCGCAAGCAGCACCCCTGCGGCGGGGACGAATGGGAGGTGGTGCGGGTGGGCGCGGATATCGGGATTGTCTGCCGCACCTGCCAACACCGGGTGCTGCTCACCCGCCGTAAATTTGTGCGGGGTGTCAAGCAGTTCATTTCCCGCGGGGCGGAGAGCGAAGCGTGAGAAACAGCGTTCCTGTTTCTCTGTTTGCGTTCTCTTGCGTTTTCCTTGCTTATGCCAGCAGCGTATAGCCGCCGTCGATCTCGATCGTCTGCCCCACAATCATCGATGCCGCGTCGCTGCACAGCCAGGCGGCCAGTTCGCCCACATCCTCTGGCGTCACCAGTCGCCCCGCGGGTGTCTTTTCCTGGGCGTTGCTGATAATGGCGTCTTTGCTGGGGAACCAGTCCAGGGCATCGGTCAACACCACACCGGGGCTGATGCAGTTGGCGATGATGCCCTGGGGGGCTAGTTCCACGGCCAAATAGCGGGTCACAGCTTCGATGGCAGCTTTGCTCACCCCCACCGCGCTGTATTCGGCCAGCACCCGGCGGCTGCCGATGCTGGTCACGCTGAGGACCCGGCCCCACCCCTTGGCCTGCATAAAAGGCGCGGCTGTCTGTGCGCCGATTAGAATACTGCGCGCATTGACATTCAATGACCATTCCCAGTGTTTGGCGGTAATCTCCAGCACAGGCCGCAGCACACCGCTGGCTGCATTTCCCACAAAAATATCCACACTGCCCAAGTGCTCCCCGGCGGTTGACACCAACCGGCGCACGTCTTCCTCCTCGGCCATATTGGCTTTCACCACAATCGCGTGCGCGCCCATCGACTCAATGGCCGCGGCGGTCTCCTCGGCCGCTTCCCGATGACGGGCATAGTTGACCGCAATGTTGCACCCGCGGCGAGCCAAAGCCAGGGCTATACCCCGACCGATCCCCCGTCCACTGCCGGTAATCACCGCGCTTTTGCCGGTCAGATACCGACTGTTTTCCACGCCTTTGCCTTCGATGCCTTCCATAGCCCTTTGCCCTCCACCTCACCAGTCCAGCGCCAGGACCCGGGCCAGTTCGTCCGGATCCGTGCTGTGACGTACCCGTACCCGGTGCATACGGAATGGATCGTCCGTGCTGTGGGTGGCTCCCTGAATGGTTGTAAAGCCGGCCCAATAGTTGGCACTTTTGAAAATTTCGATGGTCAAGTCGTCAAATTCCCCCGCGGGGTAGGAGACGAAACGGGGGCGCACGCCCACTTCGTATTCGATTGTTTCCAGGCTGCCCAGGGCCTGCCAGACCAGATAGTCTTTGTCCTGGTTTTTCAGGCTGATGTGGTTGCGCCCGTGAGATTCGATGGAGATGCCCGCGGCCAGCATCTCCCGGGCCATCTCCCAGGTGAGATAGGCCGGGCGCTCCTCATCCATAAAGTCCGTGATCACAAAGATTGTGGCGATCATTCCCCGCTCGGCCAGCAGTGGGAACGCGTTGGTGAAGTTGTCCCGATAGCCGTCGTCGAAGGTGATGACAACGGGCTTTTCCGGCAGGGGCGCGCCTGTCCAGAGATATGCCTGCAAATCGTAGAGGCTAATCGTCGTGTACCCTTCGGCCTGGATGCGGTCCAGATGGCTGGCGAAGAGTTCGGGTGATACCGACAGGTCCCGGCGATAGATGTCCGCGTCCGGGGGCGGGACGCTCAAATAGTGATACATCAGCACCGGAACGCGCACACTGCGGGGCTGTTGGTCCCACTGCAACAAACGCGGGGTTGGCCGGGGCGGGCTTTCATCAGTCAGCGTCTGCGTGACAGGGCTGGTCTGCACCAGCGGCAGGGCGACCGCGTAGGAGGCTGGCTCATCAGCGCTCGCTGGGGTCAGCCCCGCTGCTCGGCGCTCTTCCTCCAGAATCTGTTTGATGCGTTCCGATTCACTCACCCCTGCCACTGCCATTGTATCGTCCGCCGTCTCTTCGGCTGGAACCTGGGGCGTGCGTACGGTGCCCGGTGGCGCGGTCTGCACAGCGTATCCATTGGTTTCGGATGTCAACATCGGCCCGCTGCCCGGAAAACCGGCCAGAAAGTGGGCGCAGACAAAGAGCATCAGCCATGCCGCGCGGCGTATAGTCAGATATGTGGTCGGGTAATGACTTGCTGGAAAACGGCGTTTGGTAGCGTTCACAATGACTCGAAGGGATGGGGCAGATCAGGCCGCGTAAACTTGTGGAACTCTCTACCCCGCGCATGTACCCGCGCCTGTAGACGCGGCGGGGCGGATGTCGGATGGATGGATCGGGACAGACGCAGGGGGATCGTATCACAGGCCCTGCCAAGACCCAAGCCAATGGCCCTGTTCGGAAGCCAGACCGCATACTAAATCGCCGGCCTGATCAAAAATAGACACACACCCATTACAACGACAGGAGGGTCCTGTGAAGTTCCTTGCCAGCCGTTGCGCAGGCAAGCCGGGAGAAAACGATGTACCGTCAGAAAATTCAGGATCACCACGAATCCCTTAGCCCCAGCTACAGGCGCGTGGCCGATTATATTATGAGCCGCTACTACGAGGTCGCCTTTATGACGGCAGCCCAATTGGCGGCCGCGGTCGACGTGGACACAACGACCGTTGTCCGCTTTGCCCAGCGCCTGGGCTACCCCGGCTACCCCGACCTGCTCCAGGACGTACGCGGCCAAGTGAAGGAAGAGCTGTATGCGGTCTATGAACCGGCTCCGCTGGACAGCAACGATCCAGCCGCCATTTTCAAAACCGCGCTGGATCAGGAAAGCGCCACCCTGCGCCAAATTCTCGTCCACAACCCACCCGCCACGCTGCAATCCATTGCCCACGCGCTTGCCGCGGCCCGGCAGGTTGTGCTGATTGGCGAAGGCGAAGTCGTATGGGCGGCCCGATTGGCAGCCAATCATCTGTGCCGGCGGGGGCTGACTGCCCAGGCTATGGGCGCGGACCCCGGCCAGCAGGCGGCTGTCCTGGCCCGTTTGGATCAAAGGGATGCTGTGGTGGGTATCTGTGTGGGGGATGAAGGCGATGGGGTGGACCGTTGCCTGGCTTTTGCCCAGGAAACGGGCTGCCGCACGGTTGCCGTACTGGGGAAATTGGACAGGCCGACGGCGCGCTGGGCCGACGAGGTGCTCTTTGTGCCCAGCGCGTCGGCGGCTCTTCTGGATGGGCTTGTGGCCCTGACCGGCAGCCTGCTGGCGCTGGCCCAGGCCGTGTCCAGCGTTGTGTTGCCAGATGGCGAGGCCGCGCACCGGCAGGCCTTGCGTGCTGTTTATCTGCGATTGACAGACCGCGCCAATCCGGGGGACTGAGCCGGTTCTTCGCTCAGAATATAGCCCAGAGCAAAAAAGGCCAGCAGATAGCCCAAATAATTTTCGTTGAGAAAACGGCTGGTGTAGAAGAAGCAGGCCAGCAGGGTGGCGTAGTGCCAGAGAGCCACGCCCGGCTGGTTTTGCTGTTGCTGGCGGCGCACAAACCAGAGCAACAGCGGCAGCGCCACTCCGACTTCCAGCAGCCAGAAAGGCCACTGGCTGAATCGGTCCGCCACCAGACCCAGGGCCAGAACGAAATTGCTGGCTCCCCAACCCCAAATCTGATAGCCGGTCTCCCCCTGCCCGCTGCTCCAGCGCCACACGTCGTCGTAGAAGGCGCTGGCATCCCACGCCACATACGGCCCCACCAGCAGCGCAAAGACCACCAAGCTGGGCCACGCCCGGCGCACAATCAGCGGAACAGCCCGTACCAGTCCCCGCCAGCCAGTTTTGGGCAGATCAGTCTGATCTGCCAGCAGCAGCAGGCCGTAGAAGGGGGCAAAAAACCAGGCGGTGGGTTTGCTGGCACAGGCCAGGCCAAAAAGCAGGGCCGAGAACAGCCGCCATCCGCTTTTTCCGGTGGCGCGCCACTGCTGCCACGCCACCAGACTGAAAAGAATCCAGGCCAGCACAAAAGAATCATTCTGGCCGAAGATTACATCCAGCCCCATCAAGGGATTCAGGCCCAGCACCATCACCGCGGCCAGTTTGCCCCGTTCCCCCTGCACCAGCCGCGGCGCCAGAGCCAGGGCCACAGCCAGCAGCAGCAGATAGACCAGCCGTTGATCGTAGAAGCCCACCCCCTGGCCCAACAGATAAAAGGGCGCGCTGAAGATGAATGTCCAGGGCAGGTAGGGGTAGTGGTAGAGGGCTGTGCGGAATTCGTCGAAGCCCCATTCCGCCATCGGCGTCTCTGTGTAATCCTCCGCATAGGGGTTGCGCCCGTCCAGCAGATAGGCAATCGTGGCTTCGGTCTGGATGACGCCGCCGTCGTGGGTGTAGCTGGCGGGGCCGCTCTGCTGGCGCAGCAGGACCAGTTTCAGCGTTGGCAGAAAGAGAACAGTGGCGAGGACGCCGGCGAGCAGCAGCCATTTTGCCCGACTGCGCCAGCGGGCCGGGCGGGCCAGGTCTACCAGCAGATAGACAAAAGCAAAGCCGATGCCCAGGGCAATCAACAGCAGGCCCACGGGTTCGCCCGGCCAGGGCGAACGCTCGCCCATTGCGGCAATACCCGCGCCGGGCAGAAGACCCCCCAACAGCGGGTGGCTGAGCACATCCTGGCGCAGGGTGGGCAGCACAGCCGCTTCGGCCAGGCTGTCGATGCGTACCAGCGAAAGGGTGAGCAGAACGAGCAGCAGCGCGTCCCAGCCGGGCCGCGCTGGGGTAGGCTGAATCGGGGATGAGGTGGCTGGAGCCATCGGGTTGTCTATTGCTCCCTGAATTTGTAGAGTTGTCCATCCAGCCCGGCCAGGAAGATAGACTGCTGGCTGACCGCGGGCGAACCGGCCAGATTGACGACCACCGGCACGCTGCCCACAATTCCCCCGGTGTTGGCGTCCAAGACCAGAATGGGCGTGCCGATCCCGGCGATTAAAATGCGCCCGTTGCCCACAATCGGACCACCCAAAATCTCGCCACCGCCCAAATTCGCCCGCCACCGTTGGGTCCCGGTGAGTCTGTCCCGGGCCGAGACGAACCCGGGGCCGGACGCGTAGAGCATCTGATCATCCACGGCCAGCGCGGTGGGTCTGTCGCCGGAATCTTTGCGCCAGTAGGCCGCGCCGGTGTTGGCATCAAAGGCGTGGATGATTCCCTGTGTGTCCACGGCATAGACTTCGGCCAGTCCGTTCACCCCCGGCCAGGCATAGACCGGCGGCCCAGCCATACCCGTCACACTCGAATCCTCCCAAACCACTGTCCCGCTGTAGACATCCAGCGCGGCCAAATTCTCGTCGCCCGCGTAGATCAGCTGATCGCCGATGGCCGGGTAGGTGAGGGACCTGCGCGGGGGCGCGAGATAGGCCCAGCGCCGGCTGCCGTCAAAGCGGTTGAACGCGTACAGCACATTGTCGGTTCCGGGCATATAGAGAATATCCCCAAAGATATTCAGCGGCGCGCTGGGCGCGATGTTTGTGGGATTGCGCCACACTTGGGCATCCGTCGCGTTGCCTGTGTCCCGCAGCGCCACGAGCAGGCCGGTCTGATCGACGACGTAAATGTACGGGTCCTGCACTGCCGGCGAAAACTTGATGATTGTGTTTAGGTTGATCCGCCAGCGCTGGTTGCCTCGCTCGCTGTCAAAACTATAAATATGCAGGTCCTGGCTGGCGGCCAGAACAGTGGAGCCAACTATCACTGGCGGTGAACTAAAACTGTCGCCCGCGCTGGCCTGGCTGGACGCGGGCCAGCCGTTGATCAGCGGCAATCGGAAATTGGAATCCACCCGGCCTGTGCCCGCGGCATCCCGCCGATAGAGGGGGAAATTGCCTGGGGGGATCGCGGTGGCTGTGGGCTGGGGTGTCAGGGGCGCGGCCGTGGATTGTTGCAAGGCCAGCCAGCGCACGTCATTGCCCGACGCACCAGCCGGCGCGCCCGGCGGCGCGCTATTGCCGGTGATTGTGAAATAGGCCTGCCTGGCCCACCCATCCACATTGTTGACACAGCAGAGCCGCACCCATTCACCGGTGGGTGTACGCCCTTCCAGGCGCACGGTCAGGTCTTGGGGCAGTGTGGTAATATAGCCGTAGAGAACACCAGGCCCGGCATAGACTTTGATGTCGTTGCGGTTCTTCGTTACTGCCTGCAGGGTTGCCACAGGGGGCGCGCCCACAATTGCTTCGGTGGGCGTGGCCGTGGGAATGGGTGTGTCCGTACTCGTCGGCGTAAAGAGCAGGGCTGTAGCCGTCAGGCCGGCCACGGCTGTCTGGGTCGCCTCTCCGGGGATAGGCGTGGGTGTCTGGACGGCAAACGGATTCGGGGTGTTTGTGATAGTGGGCGTCGTAATCGAAGGCGGAACCGGGGTTGGCGTCGCGTCGCTGCCGCCGCTGATATTGGGCACGTGTATAACCGCCGTGCGGGTGGGTTCGGGCGTATCAGTCTCTCCGGTCGGAGAGGCGGTCGCGCCCGGTGTCGCCGTCACATCCCGGGTGGGCGTGGTGATGCCTATGAGCGCAGAACGGTAGGCGGCCTGGGTGATGATTTCGGCAATATTGATGGTGGCCCGGAAATCGACTGTGGGCGTGTCTGTGTTCTTGGGGGCACGGGTGAGGGTGGCGGTGGGAGCCAGCGCCAGCCGCCGCTCCAGAAGCAACCGGCCAAAAAGTGTGGTTGCCAGCAAACCGCTGAGCAGCAAAAAAACGAGAATCACCAACCGCCCCCCGGGGGTGCGGGCTGATCCCGGCTGTCTATGGGGGGAAGAAGGGCCAGGCCCGGGATGGCTGCTCATAGAGGGCATTGTATCAGCAAAGCCATTGGCCGCCAAAAATGCTTGGAATTTTCCCGCCTCGGCGCTATACTGGTCTGGGGTAAGAGGGGTTACGGATAAATTTCCGGCGCGCAGATAGTCTGTTGATATTGTCCTGGAACGATACAAATAGGCCAAAGCAGCTTTGGTTTATTGGGGAGGAAACAGACAAATGGCCTGTGCGCCGACACTGGCGGAAACCCGTGTGGAAATTTACGTAGCCGAGCATTGCACGGTTTGCGCCTATGCATACGAAGTGGCGGACGGAATTCGGCGGGAATTTCCAGCGGTGGACCTGCGGATTATCAATCTCTCCCAGACGAGAGAAGATATTCCCGAATCGGTCTTCGCTACACCCACCTATCTTCTCAATGGCCGTCTGTGGTCTTTGGGAAATCCCTCGCCGCAGGATGTGCAGGAACGACTTTCCCATTCACTGGCTTGAAAGATCTGTGGGTGGACTTGTACAGGGAGAACAAAATGAGTGTTGCTACTGTGGCCGGTTCTCAACCGGCGGAGAAGATGCGCTATCTCTCCGAACTGACGGTCTTTCAGGACTTGACCGCGCGGGAGATGGAAGATCTGAATCGCATCACCACAATGAGCACTGTCCCCAAAGGCCGGGTATTCTATCGCCCGGAGGAGCCAGGGGAAGTGCTCTTTATACTGAAAGAGGGACGTGTCCAGCTCTATCGGATCAGCCCGGAAGGCAAGAAGCTGGTCATTACCACACTGGGCGAACATACGCTCTTTGGCGAAATGGCGTTGTTGGGCACAAAAATGCACAATACTTTTGCCGAAGCCGTGGAAGATTGTCTGATCTGTGTGATGAGCCGCACGGACCTGGAGCGTATGATTCTGAGCAAACCCCAGGTCGCCCTGCGCATTCTGGAAATCACGGGCAAGCGGCTGCGCGAGGCAGAGGAGCGATTGGAAAGTATGGCCTTCAAAGGCATACCGGCCCGCCTGGCCAGTTTGCTCCTGCGTCTTTCCGAAGAACAGGACAGCGACGAAGTGACCGGCCTGACCCATCAGGACCTGGCCGAGAGTGTGGGAACCTATCGAGAGACCGCCACACAGGTGCTCAACGATCTGAAGTCCCAGGGCCTGATCGAAATAGGCCGGAAACGCATTCAACTCTTGAACAAGGACGAACTGTTTGAGATTGCAGAGAGCTAAAATGAGGCCAGATTGAAAATCGGCGTTTGCTCAGCGCCGTTTGAACAGCGCCGGTTGCGCCTGTCGAAACCAAGCGGGTTTTCCTGCCCGCTCCTCCATTTCGACAGGCGCAACCGCTCTTTTAGAATTCGCTTTTTCCTGTGCTGATCAGGCTGATGATGGAACAAAAAATGGGACGCTGATTCACGCGGATAGACGCTGATCCAGAGAAAAAATCTGTGTTTATCTGCGTTTATCAGCGTCCAGCTTCTTTCACTATCAGCCTGATCACTACAGAATTCGCTTTTTCCAGAAAGAGCGGTTGCCCGCCTATCCCTCGCCCGCCACTGCCCACCCATCTTCGACAATTTCGGTCTGCACTGTTGGCCCCCGCGCGCCTTCCACCAGCCGGCCAGTGACCACCTGGCCGTCGTGCTGAAAGACGAGCAGGCTGTTCCGTTCCCATGCCTGGCCGCGCAGACGCCGCTTGCCTTCAATACTCTGCATGGGATAGATGTCAAAGGCGGGAACCCAGGCCAGTCGCTCCAGATGGACGGCCCAGTTGCACGTGTCGCCCAGAAAGAGGAGGCTTTCCCCCCCGTCTTCCACCCACACGGCCTGAATGCTGGCTGTGTGGCCGGGCACTGTCTGGGTTCGGACACCCCTGGCCAGGCGTAAGTCACCCTCCACCACCTCCAATCGGCCTGCGGCCTGTAAGGGCTGCCAATTCTGGGGAAAATATGTGCCCCGGGTGCGCTCGTTGGGGAAGCTGGCCGCGGCCAGTTCTATGCGCTGGGCCAGATAGCGGGCGTTGGGAAATGTGGGCAGCAGCGGGCTGGCCGGGTCGTCCTGGTTCTGCCAGCGAGTGGCCCCGCCGGCGTGATCTCCGTGGAGATGCGTAAAGAGCACCACATCCACATCCTCCGGCGCAAAACCCAGGGATCGCATTTCGCCGATCAGCCGCTCCGTGCGTGGCTCCATTCCCAGGCGTCGCCACTCCTTTTCGCCCAGTTTGTCCCCCTGGCCCGTATCCACCAGAATCAGCCCCGCGTCGGATTCGATAAGCAGCGAGCGCAGTGCCACGGGAATGAGGTTGCGTTCGTCCGGGCGGATCACCTGCTCCCACAAAATGCGGGGAACCAGCCCAAAGAAGCCGCCGCCATCGCTCAATTGGAGTCCGTCGCTGACAATATGACAACGCAGCGAGCCGACGGTCACTGTATAGGGCATACAAAATACTCCTTTTGGTGTTCAACCTGACATCAAATTTGGTCCATCTTACAGCAGAGAACGGATTGAGGCAATCCCGCCCGTGTGTGGCGTTTGCCCCTCTCCATTTGACAGAACCTTTTCCCCTTAGCATACTGTACTTATGACTGAAAAATCTGATGGACCCCAAACAGAAGACGAAGCCCCGTCCCCGCTTGCATCTGAATTGAATGAAAAGTTGAACAATGGGATGGAAGCATTGACGTTGGAAGAATTGGACGATTTTATGAAGCGGGCCAAAGCCAGGGCCAGCAACTTTTCTCCTGCTCAACGCGAGGCTGTGACGACCCCCACAGAGGTGATGGAAGAACCAGCCATCGCCATTGCCCCTGATCGCCTGGCCGCACTGATGTCCAACTTCTATCCCGAACTCCCTGCTCCGCCGCGCGCGCCGCGGCGACTGGTCCAGGGGGTGATCTTCGATTTTGACAATACCCTGGCCCGGCTCAAGCAGCCCATCGAGCAGTTGATGGAAAGCGGCGCGCGCCAGGCAGAAAAGTATATGCGCTCCACAGGGATGGACTTCCCCGAAGATTTCTGGAAGAATATCGTAGAGGCCCGCATCTTCGCCCAGACCAAATCCGACGACGAGCAGGAAGAGCACGTGGCCGACGACGCCCTGAGCTTTCTGCTTCAGTTCTTTGGCTACCCCGCCGCGCGCATGGACTTGGACGTGCTGCACCGGGCGGTGGACATTTTCTATGCACCGGAGATGACCGCCTGGGAGCCAATGCCCGGCGCGATTGAACTGCTCTCCGGGCTGAAGGCAGATGGCTACAAAGTGTCACTGATTGCCAACTACGGCTGCGATCGGGTCTTCCAGCGGATGGTGGACTATACGGGTCTGCGCCCCTTTTTGGATGTCTGCCTGTGTAGCGGCGCGGTGGAATGGCGCAAACCGGGACAGGAGATATACGATGTGGTGCTGAAGCAATGGGACGCGGAACCCTATGAACTGGTCTGCGTGGGCGATAGCCTGAAGCACGACATTGCCGGGGGGCTGGAGTTGGGCGCGTTGACCGTCCACTGCCGGATGATTCCTCTGGCCGAAGACGAGCGCATTGTGGATGCTGTGGCGTCTGACGCGGTGATAGACGAATTGCACCAATTGCCCGCGCTCTTGCGAGCCTGGGCATAGAGGAAAATTGGCGTATGACTGAGGCTATTTGGGCCGAGCTGGCCGATGTGCGCGCGCAGGTGATGGCAGCCACCGAAACCGAGCATTCATCCCTGGGCGAATTCATTCGCCACGAAGTGAACGAACGGGCTGATTCCCCTCTGGCTGGTATTATTCTCTGCGCGTCCCTGCCTCGCAAGGACAGCCCGGCCCAGGCCGCGGCCCGCATCCACCTGGCCGCGGCAATGGTGCTGTTGGATGTGGCCCTGTCCCTGCACAAGCTTCTCCTGCTCCAAACCCCGGACACCGATACCTTGGACAAATCACTGGTGGGCGGCACAGTCCTGGCCGGTGATTATTGCTTCAGCCAGGCCGCGGTGGCCGCGGCCCACACGGAAAATCCCCAGGTGGTGGCGATCTTTTCCGAGCTGCTGAAGGAACTGAGCGAAGCCCATCTGCGCCATCTATTTGCCCAGGGCCAGAGCGGGCTGGACGAGTTTCCCGCGCTCTTTCGGAGCGGGGGGCTGGCCGGGGCCGTGCTGGCTGGGCAGTCGGACGCGGAGCAGGCACAAACCGCCGGCTTTGCCGCGTCTCTGGCGGATTTCTTTGGCGATGCAGACGATTCCAACAACCTGCACAAAGAACGCTTTTCCGCGGCTTTACAGAAAAAAACAGCAGCCTATCAGCACCCGCGCTGGCTTGCCCTGCTGCAAAGAGGAAAATTCAATGGCAACTGAACTGCCCCCCCTGCCCGGCCAGTCCGCGCCCGCCGAATCGACGGCAGAGACAGCCCTACGGGTCCTGCTGCTGACGACGCCCCACAGCTATCGCACCTCCGCGTTTGTAAACGCGGCCCAGCATCTGGGCATCGAAGCCATACAGGCCGTGGATATGCCGCAGGAACTGGCCGAACACTGGAACTTTCGGATGGGCGTGGACTTTACAGCGGTGGAGCAGGCCAGCCAGCAGTTGGTGGAGGCCCTGGCAGAGCGTCCTGTGCAGGCGATCCTCTCTCTGGACGACAGCGGCGCGTTTCTGGCCGCGCGCACCAGCCAACTGCTCGGCTTGCCCCACAACGCGGCCGCCGCAGCCGACGCGGCCCGCAACAAATATCGCATGCGCCAGATGCTCTCCGCTGGCGGTGTGCTTTCGCCCCGCTTCCAGCGCTTCTCGTCCGACGCAACGCCGTCTTCTATCACACCCGTTGTAGAATCTGCCATCGGCTATCCCTGTGTGGTCAAACCAGAGGACCTGAACGGCAGCCGGGGGGTGATCCGGGCCAACAACCGGGACGAACTGCTGTCGGCAACGGCCCGCCTTCTGCAACTGATCGGGCCGGGCCGCCACTTTCTGGTGGAGGAATATATGCCCGGCGTGGAGGTGGCGCTGGAAGGGATTCTGGACGGGGGTGAATTGAAGGTATTGGCCCTCTTCGACAAGCCGGACCCCCTGGAAGGGCCGTTCTTTGAGGAGACGATTTACGTCACCCCTTCCCGCCTGCCCGCGGATGTGCAGGCAGATATCGCGGCCACGACAGCCCAGGCCGCGCGCGCGCTCGGCCTGGAGATGGGGCCAATCCACGCGGAACTGCGCATCAACGATCGGGGCGCGTGGATTGTGGAGATCGCCGGTCGTTCTATCGGCGGGCTTTGCTCCCGCACCTTGCGCTTTGGCACAGACGCTTCGCTGGAGGAGTTGATTCTGCGCCAGGCCACGGGGTTGTCCCTGGACGGGCTGACCCGTGAGGGGCAAGCGGGCGGGGTGATGATGATTCCGATTCCAGAGGCGGGCATTTTGCGGGGTGTACACGGGGTGGACAAAGCAAAGGCCGTGACCGGCATCGAAGATGTCCAGATCACGGCCCATATGAACTATCCGCTTGTGCCTCTGCCCGAAGGCGACGCCTATCTCGGCTTTATCTTCGCCGCCGGTGACAGCCCGCAGGAAGTGGAGGCGGCTCTGCGCGCTTCCCACGCTGAATTGCGCTTCGAGGTTTTGCCGGAGATACGGCTGGCGTTGCGCTGAGAAGATTCCGGGAATCAGTTCACTTCCGCCGCGGTGCTTTGGCCGCGGGTGCGCCCTTCCCCGCGGGTGCGCCTTTCCCAGCCGGCGCGCCTTCCCCTTCTGGCGTCCAGCCTTCGGGCATCTGCGCGCCCTCGCCAAAGAAGAACTCTTCCATTTGTTCTTCCAAAAACTGGCGGGCCTGGGGATCGCCCAGACTCAGGCCGTAGTGGTTGATGAGGACGACAGAGTGTTGCATCCACATATCCCAGCCCTGTTGGGAGACATTTTCAAAAATGCGCTTGCCCAATTCGCCACCAATGGGCTGACGTTCCAGGCCAGGTAGTTCTTGTCCGATTTTGATACATTGCACCATACGGGCCATTTTACGGCTCCTTTAGTTTTATAAAGTGCGATTTCTATAGCAGTGTCACTTTGAAATGTGGACTTTCGTAGGGCAGGTTTCTTACCTGCCATTAGCGGTGATGTGGAAATCCGCCCTGCGAAAAACTCCTGTTTTCTACGTGGCATTGCTATAACCGCACGTTTTCTATTCATACGTTCCAGGTCGCCAAGCAATTGTATGGTCAGAGGCCGCACCAAAACTTTGCTTCTCTCAATTATAGCCCTTAGACAAAGCAGGTGTCAAAGCGTATGCGGGTTCTTTTTCTGGGAATGGGCGGGCAGTTTACACGAATTGTGCTGGAAAGGCTGCTGGCCACGGGTGTGGACGTGTGCGGGCTGCTGTTGTCTGGACCAGAATTGCGTCCACTTTTGCCTGAACCCAGCCCGTCGGCTGATCCCTTCAATCTTTCGCTGATCGATAGTTTCGTCGAAGCCAATGCGCTCCATCTGGCGTGGGAGGCAGGCATACCCGTACACGCGTCCGGCCCGCTTGCCGCGCCCGAACTATCCGCACATATCCGCCAGTTGGCGCCGGATGTGGCCTGTGTCGCCTGCTTCGACCGCATTATCCCCGCTCGGGTGTTGGCCCTGCCCGGCCACGGCTTTTTGAATGTACACCCTTCGCGGCTGCCCGATTTCCGTGGGCCAGAACCGCTCTTCTGGCAGTTTCGCGCCGGGGTCAACCCGGTGGGTGTGACCGTACACTGGATGGACGCGGGGCTGGACACGGGGGACATCGCGGCCCAGACGGCTGTCTCGCTGCCCGATGGCATTTCCGGGGGGGGAGCCGATGGCCTGTGCGCGGCGGCTGGCGGCGATCTGCTGGCAGCAGTGCTGGCTCAACTGGCCGAGGGGTCGGCAGAGCGGCGTGCTCAACCGACCGGGGGCAGCTACCAGCCGTCACCCGGCGCGGGCGATTTTGCATTGGATACCGGCTGGGGTGCGCGCCGGGCCTTCAATTTCATGCGTGGAACCGGGGAATGGGGGATGGCCTATTCAATCAAAGTTGGGGATCAGGAATGGCGGCTCTCCACTGCGCTGAGTTGGGAACCGGGAGTGACTGACGGCAGACGCCCGGAAATCAGCGGCGATCTGCTTCGGTTGCCTCTGGCAGATGGATGGCTAGCGGCCGTTCTGGACCGGTAGGGGTGTTGCTTCTTTTTCCTCTGCTGGAATAAAGATAGACGCAAGTATAGAAAGCATCAGAACAGCCGCGATCACCCCCAGGGAGAGGGCGATGGGGATGTGATAGATATCCATGACCAGCATTTTTACACCGATAAAGACAAGAATTGCCGACAGCCCCAGCTTGAGAAAGCGAAACTTGTCCATCACATTGGCGAGCAGGAAGTAGAGGGAGCGTAGCCCCAGAATGGCAAACACATTCGATGTGTAGACAAGGAACGGCTCCTGGGTGACGGCAAAAATGGCAGGGATGGAATCGAAGGCAAACAACAGATCGGTTGTCTCGATCACCAGCAACACAACGAAGAGGGGGGTCGCGGCCAGTTTGCCCGCTTCCCTGACAAAGAATTTCCCCCCCTGATAGTCGGCTGTCACCGGTACTATACGGCGCAGCCCGCGCACAAATATATTCTTCTCCGGTTCAATGGTTTCGGTCTCTTTCTGGAGGAAGAGTTTGATACCCGTAAAGACCAGAAAGAGACCGAAAATGTAGAGAATCCAGTGGAACTGGCTGATGAGATACGCTCCCACACCAATCAGCGCCCCCCGCATAACCAGCGCACCCAATACACCCCAAAAGAGCAGACGGTGCTGGTAGATGGCCGACACCGCAAAGAGATTGAAGAGCAGTACAAAAATAAAGATATTGTCCACGCTCAGGGACTTTTCCAGCAGATAGCCGGTCAAGAATTGCAGAGCCATCTCCTTACCTGCAAAATAGTAGACCCCGGCATTGAAGATTAACGCCATTCCGATCCAGGCTACTGTCCACAGCCCTGCCTCTTTGATGGAGACCACATGGGATTTGCGGTGGAAAACCCCCAAATCCATTGCCAACAGGAGAAGAATGAAGAGGTTAAATCCGATCCATCCCCAAAGGCTGACGTGCATTTTGCATCCCTCCTATCGCTGACATCCGGTTCACAAAACTCTGTCAACAAAAAGGCGAGACTACACCAGAACAAACGGTGTTAGTCTCGCCTTCAGCAAACGCTGCTGAACAACCGAAGGCCAGATGGCCTTGTCTTGACGGCTGTCCACACCGGGCCGTGTTTTCTGTCGCGGTCCCGGCAGGCTACTCCCTAATCAGCTTGATTTTACTCCCAATCCGTACAGATGGCAATAGACAGAACATCGCTTTTGGCCTACCCTTCTTATACGGTGGCCCTTTGCGCCACATCCAGCGCGGCCTGGGCTGTGGCAGGAATGATCGGGCCAAAGGCAGCAAAGCGCTGGTCCCGGGTCTGCCCCCGCAAAAAGCGCACGTAAATCTGGGCGATAATCACCACCACCCGGTAGAGACTGAGGCTGTGATAGAAGGCGATATGCGCTACATCCCGCCCGCTGCGGGCCGCGTAGCGTTCCACCAGTTCTTCCCGGCGCAGAAAACCGGGCTGGATGGGCATCATCGCCAGGGCCTGAAAGTGGGGTGGGTCGTCGGGCTGTGTCCAATAGGCCAGCAACGCGCCCAAATCTGAGAGGGGATCGCCCAATGTACACATATCCCAATCAAAGATGGCGACGAGACGCCCCGGATCGTCCCCGGCCAGCATCACATTGTCCAGTTTGTAGTCATTATGCACCAGAGACGGTGCGCCTTCGGTTGGCTGATTCGCCAGCAGCCAGTCGTGGACCGCGCTCATTGCCGGGTCTTCGGGCAATTCTGTGGCCTGCCAGCGCCGCCACCAGCCCTCGATCTGACGACGGATAAAGCCGGCTGGTCTGCCCAGATCGGCCAGACCGATGGCTGAATAATCCACCGCGTGGAGATCGGCCAGGGCATCCACCAGCGCTTCGCTCATCCGCCGGCGCGCGTCGGGGATAGCCGCGTAGACATCCGGGACGCGCTTGCGCACGACGATTCCGTGGCGGCGCTCCATCACGAAAAAGGGCGCGCCCACAACCGATTCGTCATCGGAAAAGAGAAAGGCTCGCGGCGCGTAGGGGTAGACCTGCCAGAGCGCGGAAAGCACCTTCGACTCGCGAGCCATATCGTGGGCCGAGGGCGCGATTGGTCCCAGGGGTGGGCGACGCAGAACGTACTCGTGGCTGCCGTAGTCCAGGTGATAGGTGAGGTTGGCCGCGCCGCCGCCGAACTGACGCACGGTCAGGGGCTGTTCGGAACCGGGCAGCCTGCCCCGCAGGAAATCGGCCACCCGTTCCGCGTCAATTTTCTCGTCTTCCCGCAGGGGAATTGTATCTTTGCTGGTCAATCGGTTCGCTCCGCTCTGGAGAATAGCGATTGACGATAGGGAGGCAGTCAGCCACGAATCGATCGAATGTGCAACCGCAGACCCGCTTGGTTTCAATACGGCGGGAAACTGCCCCGCCTACTCAACCGCCGCCAGCCCGATCCTAGTCCCCAATCCCCAATCCCTATCCTCTAATACCGCTTCAAAATCCGCCGGGCCACACTGATTTTGTGTACTTCGTCCGGGCCGTCGTAGATGCGGGCAGCCCGTTCGTGGCGATACCACCAGGCGATGGGGGTGTCGTCGCTCATGCCCAGGCCGCCCAGGGCTTGCAGCGCCCGGTCCAGCACCCGATTGATGACACCGGCCACATAGAATTTTATCAGCGAGATTTCGTCCCGGGCCGCGTAGGCACCTTCTTCGTCGATCTTGCGCGCCGTCTCCAGCACCAGCAGCCGGGAAGCGTTGATCTCCGCCCGGCTTTCGGCAATCCACGCCTGCACGATGCCCTGCTCGCCCAGTGTGCGTCCGGGCGCCACCTGGCGATGGGCCGCGTGGCTGCACATCAGATCAAACGCCCGCTCGCAGATGCCGATCCAGCGCATGCAGTGGTGGATGCGGCCTGGTCCCAGGCGCTGTTGGGCCAGAGCAAAGCCCGCGCCCTCGTCGCCGATGCGATTGCTTACGGGAACCCGCACATTTTCATAGCGCACTTCGGCGTGGGTGGGCCAGCCTTCGCCGCTTTCCCCCATCACCGCAATGTTGCGCACAAGGGTAAAGCCGGGGGCGTCCAAAGGAACGATAATCTGGCTGGCCCGCTGGTGGCGGCTCTCCGCGTCGGGATTGGTCACAGCCATCACAATGGCAAAAGCCGCGCCGTCCGCGGCGGTGGTGTACCATTTGTGGCCGTTTATGACATACTCGTCGCCCTCCCGTACCGCGCTGGTACTCATCCACGTGGGGTTGCTGCCCGCGTGCTCCGGCTCGGTCATGGAAAAGCAGGAGCGGATATCGCCCCGCACCAGCGGCATCAGCCAACGGTCTTTCTGGGCCTGGCTGCCAAATTGGAGGAGCAGTTCGGTATTGCCGATGTCCGGGGCCTGGCAGTTGAATATGTAGTGGCCCAGGGGTGTGCGGCCCAGTTCTTCGCTGACCCGGCCAAACTCGGCCAGTGTCAAGCCTTGTCCGCCCACTTCTGCAGGCAGGGCGAGTCCCCACAGGCCCGCATCCCGCACCATCTGGCGTTTGGCCTGCAATGTGGGCTCCAGTTCACCCCAGGGCTTGCCCAAAAAGGCGGCTTCCAGGGGGATTACTTCGGCGTCGATAAAGGCGCGAATGCGGGGGAGAAGATCGGTGAGAATATCGTTTGTCATGGGTAGGTTATCCATTCGTTTGGGGGCGTTGGTTATTTTCGAAAAAAAATGCTGAGATGCTGGGATACGTATCCCAGCATCTCAGCATTTCATTATCCCATACCGGCATCCACATACTGGCCGCCGTCGATCAGAAAGGTTGCCCCAGTGGTGAAACTGCTGGCGTTGGAGGCCAGATAGAGGGCAATGCCGGTCAATTCTTCGGGTTCGGCCATACGCTGCTGGGGCACAATACGCATCACCGAACCGTAGAGTTGGGGGTTCTGCCAAATAGCACTGCTGAAGGCAGTTTTGACAAAGCCTGGCGCAATCGCGTTGACCCGAATGTTTACCTCGGCCAGTTCCGCTGCCAGCACTTCAGTCAGCATCAGAACTGCTGCTTTGCTGACGCAATAGACGCCCATCCCCGGCTGGGGACGCTTGCCCGCAATCGAAGCCACATTGATAATCGTGCCGCCGTCCCGTTTCTGCATCGCGGCTGCGGCGGCCTTTGCCATACGGAAGTAGCCGACCACATTCACGTCCAGAATCTTGGCCCAGTGGCTCTCTTCCGCGGCCAGGATCGGCCCAAAGTGGGGATTGGTGGCCGCGTTGTTGACGAGAATGTCTACCCCACCAAATTCATCGGTGGCGGCCTGGACCAGCGCCTGTACGGCGTCGCTGTCCCCTGTGTGTGTGGCCAATGCCAGTGCCTGTCCGCCCTCGCCGCGAATGCTTGCGGCCACTTTGTCCAGGTCCTCTTGCTTGCGGCTGCCCAGCACAACCGCCGCGCCGGCCGCGGCATACGTGCGCGCGATGGATTTCCCAATGCCCCGGGACGCGCCTGTGATGATAGCAACCTTTCCAGTCAGGTTAAAGTCGGGGAGATGGCTCACTGCAACTCCTTTGGGGACGTTCGGTGGATATTGGGCGTTGTTGTCTGTCAGAGCGCGTGGGGGATTGGAAGATACCCAGCCGGGTTAAGTATAGCACGGGCAGGGGAGAGGAACAACGCGGACTGAAAGCGTGTCCCGCCGGATGGACTTCGCCAGTTCGGCCAGCGAATTCGTCCGTGTACTTCGTGGATAGTTTTTTCTTGAAAGAGCCTTATTGAAACGATACGCTGGGGATCTGATAAGCGGCCGATTTGCTCATCAATTGGCCGGGAAAATCCTTGAGCGGGTGGTGGTCGAGGAGGTAACGATAATACCAGGCACTGGCCAGATCGTTGACCTGCTGTGTAGCGCTTTTTTCCCGCAGCAAACGAGACCGCCCCGACACCAAAGCTAATTGATGGGTGCAGCGCAGCCACCAGTTGGCTTGCGCATTGGCCTTCAACACAGACTTGTCGTTGTCATTGACAACGAGCAATGTGGGTGATTTGATTTGGTCCAAATGATTCAGATATCTATCCGGACGGCCTTGAAAAGCGACAACAGCACCGACCTCTTCCCCCAGAAATGCGGCAGCGTTCAGCGCAATCCCGGCATCGAAATAGGCACCAAACAGACCGATCGGGAGTGACCCATCAATATATTCAGAACGCAGCCAGCGCGTGGCCTGCACCAACTGATGGGTCAGTTCGGTAGCTGTGTCCGCCTCCGGGCGGGGAGTGATCCGCTCTGACTTAATCATTGGGAGATGGATCGTGCCCAGACCCGTCTTCTCAAAGTGCTTTCCTGTCAGGTTTATGCGGCTAAAACCGCGGCTGCTGCCGACGATCACCCACCCGCTGGGGGAAGCAGCCGCGCTGAAACGGGCGTGGAGTGTTCCACTGCCGGTGGGAACTGCTACGTCAAAAGCCACAGCGGTTGGCCGGTTGGCGTGTGAGGAAGTCATCGGGGGCATTCAGTGCCTCTTCTTTCCGGTTTGGATTCACATCCACCAGTAAAATAGCTATGAGCTACAGAAGGAATGCTCCATTTTAATCCTGAAAAGTCTGTTTGCTCCTGTCAAAATGGTTACAAAGATATTTGGATGAACAGATGACGAGCGCCTAATGTTTTGGAGTAGCTCACTGGTTTGTAGAGCAGATATTAACGGATTCCTGCAGAAAAAAGATGTTACCTTTGTCCTATTGGCAACACAAAGGAATTTCGCTATTCTAGGGACATCAAGAGTTTGGCTTCGGTGACAGCGACTGAGCAATGCGTAAAGAACGGTTGCCTGGTTGTTGGAAGCGCCCGACGCTGATAGCGGAACAATGCGCCAGGAGCGGTTGTTCGGCAAACAAAAGTCAGTGGGTCCGGTGGTGTGATTAAGGCAGGCAATCGCTTCCTTGTCCCTCTCGCATTGCCACAGCCAACACCAATGATTCATCGATTCACCCCTTTGTGCTGTTGCTCGTTTTTGTGTTTTTTATGCCGTACAAGCAGTATCTGTATTGTGCTTTTGGAGCAGACATCACCCTATCCACCCTGACACGCCGAGACACATTGCTATCACAGTCTGCTCGCCTGATATGTCTTGTCCAACGATGTACATAGCCCTAACGGGCCGGGTTCCCTTGTGATTCTCCATTCAAACGTTATTCAACCCAACCCCGGCGTGTCACCACAGACCTCCCCCTGGCTTTCGGGCCGGGGGGATTTTTTTTATGGCGTAAATGGGCAAACCGATTGATTCGGCGCGGGTGCAATGCAGATTGGGTGCAACCGATTCCCGGAATCAGCCGCCGCACCCCCCATCGGGGATGCACCCCCGGCGCGCGGGCAGTTTGACATTTGGCCGCGCTGGGTCTATACTCTTTTTCATTATGAAGATTCGCATCGAGTGTATTGAGCGTCCTGAACATAGGACTGTCAACGCGCCGGCGGCATGGGCAGCTAGCCCCGTGCTCCGGTAGCGGTATTTTGTATGTCACCAGCGCCGTGAGCACATGCCAATCACGGCGTTTTTGTAGAATGAAGCGACGACGCCGTGGATGATTGCCACGGCGTTTTTTTGTGCGTTAGAGGCGGCAGGAGCAACCGAATGAAATTGAGCCTGGACGAAGTGCGCCACGTGGCTGAGCTGGCCAAACTGGAATTGAGCGATGAGGAAATCAGCCTCTACGCAGAACAGCTTTCGGCCATTTTGGACTATGCGGAGCAAATTAAAGGTGTGGACACCAGCCAGGTGCCGCCCACACCCTATGTCCTGCCCCTGAGCAATGTCATGCGGGATGATGTGCTGGGCGAGTGTCTGTCCAACGAAGCGGCGGTCGCCAACGCGGCTGATGCCAAGGATGGCTACTTCCGGGTGCGCGCCATTTTTGACGAATAGAAGAGTGGAACGCGGTTGAACCGGATTGGACGGATTCGGGCGGATACAATCCGCGAAATCTGTACTGCCTGTTCTCACTATCGAGGCTGAATGTGACTGATACAACAGCAACAAAACTCCATCAATTGACCGTTCACGCGGCCGCGGCCGGGCTGACTGCTGGCGATTTCTCCGCCGCGGAACTGACCCGGTCTGTGCTGGCCCGCATAGAACAGGTGGACAGCCAGGTACACGCCTTTTTGGCTGTGACCGGTGCGCGTGCGCTGGAACAAGCGGGGGAAGCAGATCGTTTGCGTGCCAAAGGCGATAACCGCCCGCTGCTGGGAATACCGCTGGCGATCAAAGATGTGCTTTCCACCCAAGGGCTGGTGACAACCGCGGGCAGCAAAATTTTAGAAGGCTATCTGCCCCCCTATACAGCCACCGCGGTGCAGCGCCTGGAAGATGCGGGCGCGCTGATTATCGGCAAAACCAACACCGACGAATTTGCCATGGGGTCGAGCACGGAGAACAGCGGCTATTTCACCACCCACAACCCGTGGAACCTGGAACGGGTTCCCGGTGGGAGTAGCGGCGGTTCCGCGGCAGCCGTGGCCGCGGACGAGGCCCTGGCCGCGCTGGGCACGGACACGGGTGGCAGTGTGCGCCAACCCGCTTCTCTCTGCGGTGTTGTCGGCCTGAAGCCCTCCTATGGCCGGGTCAGCCGCTACGGGCTGATCGCCTATGGCAGCAGCCTGGACCAGATCGGGCCGATTACCAAAGATGTGGAAGATGCGGCGCTGCTTCTGAACGCGATGGCAGGCCAGGACAGCCACGACAGCACCAGTCTGCCAGCCTCTGTGCCAGACTACACAGCCAGTTTGACCGGCGACATCCGCGGGCTGCGGGTGGGCGTGCCCGCTGAATATTTCATCGACGGGATGGAGCCGGATGTGGAGGCGGCGGTGCGGGCTGCCATCGAGCATCTGACCGGGCTGGGCGCGGAGATTATCCCCATCCGCTTGCCCAATACGGATAAGGCACTGCCTGTCTACTATCTGATCGCTACAGCCGAAGCCAGCGCCAATCTTTCCCGCTTCGACGGCATTCGTTTCGGCCCCGGTGGCAAGGCGGACCGGCTGCTGGACAATTACCGGCAGGTGCGGGGGCGGGGTTTTGGCCGGGAAGTAAAACAGCGGATTATGCTGGGAACTTACGCCCTGAGCGCGGGTTACTACGACGCCTATTATCTGAAAGCCCAGCAGGTGCGCACGCTGATCAAACGGGATTTTGAAGCAGCCTTTGCGGATGTGGACGTAATTGTTTCGCCCACTTCACCCACCACCGCCTTCCCCATCGGCGAGAAGGCAGACGATCCCCTGGCGATGTATCTGGCCGATATTTTCACCGTCAGCCTGAACCTAAGCGGAATGTGCGGCATCAGCATCCCCTGCGGCTTTGACCGCAACGCACTGCCCATCGGTCTGCAAATTCTGGGGCCATCGCTGGGCGAAGAGACGATTTTGCGCGTGGCCCACGCCTATGAGCAGACGACCGGCTGGCATACGCGAAGACCAGTACTCAAATGACCGCCGACGGCAGACAACGGACAGCGCAGATATCCACTGGGCAGTTCGCCGTCCCTATCGAGCAATAGACAATGACCCACTACTTTATGAAACACCCACCCCTTCGACGGAGATCAGCCAGTGCCGGCTGCCGGCAACCGCTCAGTGGAGCCTGCTGAGGGTTGTGCAATCGGCGCACAAGGGCTTGTCCGCTTTCAACACAAGAAGTTGAACTTTTGAGAAAAAGTTCGACTTCTACTGAGACTCTCCACCGAAAGGGGCGACCGTAACTGGTCGTATTGACGAATGAATATGACACCCATACTGACCCGCGAGAAGGGTCAATCCATCCCCACAAATGGACATAGCACTGTGCGCCGACCTCTTGAAAGTCGCCTGAGCGAACGCATCCACCGGGTGGCCCCGTCGGCTATCCGCCGTTTTTTCGACATTGCCGCCACAATGGAAGATGTGATCAGCCTGGGCATTGGCGAGCCGAATTTCGTCACGCCTGCGCCGATTTTGCAGGCCGGGCTGGACAGCATCCGCCAGGGCGACACGGCCTACACATCCAACGCAGGCGTGCTGGAACTGCGCGCGTCGGTCAGCGAGATGCTGCATCGGCGCTATGACGGCCCGCTCTACGACGCCGAGAAGGAAGTGCTGATTACCGTCGGCGTGAGCGAGGCGATGTATCTAGCTATGCAAGCTATCCTCGATCCCGGCGACGAAGTAATCGTGCCCCAGCCCTGCTTCGTCTCCTACACCGCGGATGTGATTCTGGCCGGGGGCACAGTTGTGGATGTGCCTACCTACGCTGCCAACGATTTTGTCGTCACGCCGGAGCAAATCGAGGCGGCCATTACCCCCCGCACAAAAGCGCTGCTGATTGGCTATCCCTGCAACCCAACCGGCGCAGTGATGAACCGGGAAGGATTGCTGGCGATTGCCCAAGTGGTGGAAAAACACGACCTGCTGGTCATCTCCGATGAAATCTACGATCGGCTGGTCTATGGGGACCATCAACACGTAATGTTTGCCAGCCTGCCCGGCATGGCCGAACGGACCATCCATCTGGGCGGGATGAGCAAAGACTACGCGATGACTGGCTGGCGTATTGGCTATGCTGCGGGTCCCGCGGACCTACTGGGCGCGATGCGCAAAGTGCACCAATACCTGATTATGTCCGCGCCGACCGCGGGACAAGCAGCCGCGCTGGCGGCGTTGACTGACCCGGTGGCCGAACTGGCTGTGCAAGAGATGGTTGCCAGTTACGACGCGCGACGGCGGCTGATCGTTAGTGGTCTGAACGAAATTGGGCTGGACTGCTTTGAGCCGAAAGGCGCGTTCTACGCCTTTCCCAGCGTCAAACGCACGGGAATGGACGAGCACGAATTTGCCGAACGGCTGCTGGTAGAGGAGCAAGTGGCCGTGATTCCCGGCAGCGCGTTTGGTCGGGGCGGCGAAGGCCACGTGCGTTGCGCCTATGCGGCCAGCCAGGAGAGCATTGAAATCGCGCTGGAGCGGATGCAGCGGTTTATGCGAAGGCACGGGTGAGAAAGCGCTGAACGTCAACCGAATTTACACGCCCACAATGCCGCCAGTGTTTCGCACTGGCGGCATTGTTTTGCTCTGGGGATGACCTCGAAGTGGGTATAAAAAATGCAGTTGACAGATACAAGCTTGTGAGTTACGATAGCCTTCCGCACATTTTGGGATAACCCTTTCCGCTGTTTGCAGAGATCATTTTTATTCCTTTCGCAGGAAAAACTATATACAAAGGGGGAAGAGATGTCGAACAGTCAGAAGCTTTCGCGACGGGGATTTTTGAAGGCAACAGCTATAGCCGGTGCTGGTTATCTATTGGCTGCCTGTGCCGCGCCCGCTGCTCCCCAGTCAGCAGGCGGGGTCGAGAGTAGCAATACTACTGCTGGCAGCCCCGGCCAGGAGCCGATCGTCCTGCGCCTGCACATGCGCGCTGGTGGCGAAACGGGTGAACCTGCCATTTACGTAACCCGACCCGCTGAGTTTACTGAAGAGACCGGTGTGCAGGTCCAGTTGGAACCGATCCCTGGTGGAGAGTATTGGGCCAAGATTGAAACCCTGGCTGCCTCTAATACCCTCGGCGACAATATGTTCACCGACAACAAAAATTGGCAACACAACCGGGCTGTCCACTTCGGCATCCTGCAGGACATCGATGAGTTTATGGCCTCGGACGGTGTGAGCCACGACGAGTGGCAACCGGGCGTTATTGGGGCTTGTATCGTTGATGGCAAAACTTATGGTCTGCCCAAGACAGGACATCCAGCCCACGCCTTTTTGTGGATCAATCACGACCTCTTCGAGGCGGCGGGCATCCCCATCCCCGAAACCTACGGCACAACGTGGGAGCAGTATCGTGAATGGGGCAATCTACTGGCCCAGGGCGACCCAGATCGGCGGGAAGTCTACGGATTCCACATGCCCACCAACAATATCCAGATGATTGTCAACGGTATCCGCACCTTTGGTGGCTGGGAGTTGAACGACGAAGGCACAGAATCACCGGCGGATGACGGCTGGCGAGGCTTTATCCAGACAGGTGTCGATTTCTACCAGACAGACAAAATTATGCCCACGGCTGCTGATATTGGCTCAGCAGGGACTATTGGCCTTTTTGCAGCCCAGAAGTTGGCAATGATGGTAGGTTCGCGCGGCAGCAATAAATCCGTGCGTGAGGCGGTTGGCCCGGAGGATGGCAGCACAGGTGGCTTCAAATGGAGCACTATTGGTCTGGCCGAAGGACCGAATTTCAACGGTTGGGGTGCTAGCCTGAATACCCACGCCGGTACAAGCCAATCTAAGCACAAATACGAGAGCTTCCGCCTCTGCTATGCTCTCGCCGATGCTCGCTTCGCCTATTTGAACGCCAACGAGATTGGTTATTTGGTTGGTCGAACCCACGAGTTGGAAGAAATCGGCCCGGCTGCTGAGGATCCCTTTATTCAATTGCAGTTCAACGAATATGCCCGGGGCGTGCCCTATCGCATCGGTGCCAACTATCGGGGCCTGGAGTGGGAGCAAATTATCACCAATACGACCGATCTAGTCTATTTGGGTGAGCGTAGCGCGGACGACGCCTTCTTCAACGAACTGGAACAGACAATCAGCGACCTGCTGGCACGGCCAATTTAGTCCACACAAGAAGTTCAACTTTGATGAAAAGTCGAACTTCGGAATCAGCACCTTCTTAGAAAACCGGACCTGCCAGGTCAAAGAACCTGGCAGGTCTGAAGGAGATGGAAAGAATGGCAACTAGCGCAAGCCACGCGTCTGTGGTTGCTGATAGATCGGTCTGGAATTTCTGGGCGGAACGCAAGCCGCTGTCGCGTATGCAACGATTGGAGGCGTTCCAGGGCTATCTACTGATTTCACCCTGGCTCATCGGCTTTTTTATCTTTATTCTCGGCCCGATGCTGGCTTCCTTCTACTACAGCTTCACCCTCTACAATGTACAGACAGTGCCCCGTTTTGCTGGTCTTTACCATTACATCTACGCATTCACCCAGGACAATCTCTTTTGGGTCTCGGTGAAGCGCACACTACTATGGACGGTGATGACTGTGCCCTTGGGGATTGTCGGCGCGCTCTTTGCTGCCATTCTGCTCAACAATAAACTCAAGGGAATGGCCTTCTATCGCACTAGCTTCTTTCTGCCTCACCTGACGCCGGTGGTGGCCGCGTCGATTCTGTGGATGTGGATTTTGCAGCCGGATATTGGTATCCTCAATAGTATGCTGGACGGTATCGGCATTCGGGGGCCGAAATGGTTGCAGAGCATCCAGTGGTCTATGCCAGCTCTGGCGATGATCGCTCTGTGGACAGGCATCGGTGGCAACAAAATGCTTATCTTTCTCGCCGGGCTACAATCTATCCCCGACACTCTCTATGAAGCCGCCGACATCGATGGAGCCAACCGCTGGCAGAAGTTTCGTAATATTACTCTGCCGATGATCTCCCCTTCGATGTTTTTCAATCTGATTTTGGGCGTTATCGCCAGCTTCCAAGTTTTTGGGATGGCCTTTGTCACCACCAAAGGCGGCCCGGCCTATTCTACCTATTTCTACGCCCTGCATCTCTACCAGCAGGCTTTTGTCAGTTTTGATATGGGCTATGGCAGTGCGCTGGCCTGGATTTTCTTTGTGGCTGTTCTGGCATTGACACTGATTCAACTTTGGCTGCAAAAGCGCTGGGTCTACTACGAAGGCGCGGTGTAGGAGCATTCAATGACAACAGTGACCCATCCGCCTCCACAAAACCCGCCTGCTGCTCCTTCAGACCGTAAATGGATTGGTAGGATTGGTATCTATCTGCTTACTATCGCCCTTTCTGTGATGTTCCTCTTTCCTTTCTTCTGGACTGTGAGCACCTCTCTGAAAACGGCTGTTGAGCTGATTAAGTACCCGCCCACTCTTTTGCCAGAACAACTGATGTGGGAAAATTACACCCGTATCTGGAATGTGGGGATGGGCATCAGCTTCGCCCAGTTCTTCTACAACAGTGCGCTCGTCACAGGGCTGGCTCTGATCGGTCAAGTCCTGACCGCGTTTCTGGTAGCCTATGGTTTCGCCCGCTTTCGCTTTCCGGGACGCAATTTTCTCTTCGCCCTGCTTCTAAGCACGATGATTCTACCACCCCATGTGACGATCATCCCGCTCTTTGTGCTTTTTCGCCAGTTCCATTGGATCGACACTTTCTTGCCGCTGATTGTGCCCAGTTTCTTCGGTGGCGGTGCCTTTACCATCTTTTTGATCCGCCAGTTTATTATGACCCTACCTCGGGAACTGGACGAAGCCGCGCTGATCGACGGGGCCAGCCGCATCAGTATTTTATGGCGCATCATCCTGCCCAATGCCGGTCCGGTGCTGGCGACAGCGGCCATCTTTGGCTTCATCGGCCATTGGAATCAATTTCTCGAACCCCTCATTTTTCTCAACAGCGCCCGCAAATATACTGTGCCTCTTGGCCTCTGGTTTCTGCGTCAACAGGAGGGTGTGGCCGGTCTGCCCGAGGACAATCTGCTGATGGCGGCGTCGGTATTGGCAACACTCCCCATTGTGATTGTCTTCTTCGTAGCCCAGAAATACTTTGTGCAGGGCATCGCTATGAGCGGGTTAAAGGCATAACTCCACTGCAAAAAACCATTTGAACCAAAAAAAGCGTGAAGGAATCCAAGAGAAGCATCAAGGTTTATCAATGGCTGGGAAACCTTTTTACAGGAGAGCCAAGGATAACACTACCATACGAAAAGAGAGAAGAATGCTCATCCAGGATCAGGTAAACTGGGCCAACTTTAACGACGAACTGCTCACTTTCTATCAGGCCATCGGCGTGGACACCATCCATCTGGACGTGCGCGGCGGGGTGAGTAAGACCGATCAGACGCTGGGGATGGATCTGCGGGCTGGCAAAGATTGCACGGATCAGCTCGCTCGGGCGCGGGAGCGGGTGGAAGCCCACGGCATGAAATTGAACAACATTTTCATGTCCTGCTGGCCGGAGATTCCTCTGGGCCAGCAGGAGGCTGACGAGCGCATCGACGCCTGGTGCAAGATGCTGGAGTCATTGGGCCGGGCGGGGATTCCCTATCTGGGCTGGAATTTCAAGCCGATGGGCAACTTTCGCACCACAGCGGATGTGGGGCGGGGCGGGGTGCGGTACAGCACCTTCGACTACGCCGAATTTATGCAGAAACGCCCGCCCCTCCACGAACCCGCGGTCAGCGAGGCGGAAATGATGGAGCGGATGGAGCGTTTCCTGCACGCGGTCATCCCCGTGGCGGAGAAAGCAGGTGTGCGCATGGCCCTGCACCCGGACGATCCACCTGTGCCAGAGCCGTTGGGTGGTGTAGCCCAAATCTGCTCCACACCCGCCCAATTTCGTCACCACTTCCAGGTGGTGGACAGCCCCAACAACCGGATGCTCTTTTGTCAAGGCTGTATGACCGAGGCCCTGGGCGTGGGGGTCTACGATTTCATTGCGGAGATGGCCGCGGCGGATAAAATTGGCTGGGTTCACTTCCGCAATGTGAAGGGCCAATTGCCCCGCTTCACCGAAGTTTTTATGGATGAGGGCGATATTGATATGCGCCGGGCCATGGAGATTTACCGGGACAACGGCTTCAACGGGCCATTTATGATGGATCACACGCCGAAATTTCCCCTGGAACATTCGGACCTGTTGGGCAAAGCCTATGCCAACGGCTACATCCGGGCGCTGATCCAGACTGTGTACGGGTAGCAGATTTTCACAGATTGAATCCGTCCCCATCCGTGCTCTATCCTTCTTCACCCAATCTCTCTGGCGCACCGATGTGCTTCAGTTCATCGGCCAGATGCAGGCGCAAAAGCTCCATACGCCAGATGGGCAGAATGAGATTCAGATTCAGAATACGGCCATTGAGTTTGGCGATCTGATCTGCCCAGGAAGCGATCTGATCCGTCCAGCGCCGGACCAGACGTTCGCGATCAGCCGTTGGCGTGGCCCAGTCCTCCCGCATCCATTCCCAGCGCTGGGACATCTCCGCCCGCAGCGTCTCGATATCTTCCAGCAATTTCTTGCGATCCCCAATCCACGGCGGTGTGACATCGTTATTCTGGAGAATTTTGTTTGCCATCGCCATTTCGGGCGGTTCGTTGGGGTTTTCATTCAGCTTCAGCGGCTTGCCCTTGCCGGACAGGTTGTCAAACGCGCCTTCGCGCATGGCGTCTTCAATACGCTGGGAAATGAAATCCTGCCATTCATCCGCGCCCCGGGGGTGGCGGGCTGTGGAAGGGGGAATTTCGGCAGATAGTTGACGCTCGGCACGGAGTTGGCTGGGGCTGAGGGGTTTTGGCTTTTCGCTCATCGAAAGATTCCTCCTGTCTGGAAGCTCTGTCTATAAGTTTGCCCGACGCCCGCGCAGATGCCACGGCACGCCCTTTGACGAAAAATGTATCACTGATGCAGCCGATCTGGAAAATTGCCCTACCCGTGTGATAGACTAACCCAATGTTGCAACGAATCGCTGGCATTTTCTGGAACCGAAACGAAGGCCGACTGCGCGCCGGCTGGCGGTTGCTTCTCTTTGCGCTGATTCTGGCTGTGGTGACCCCGTTTGTCCAGATACTATTGGGGTGGGCAACCGAAGCCCTGCTGGACGCATTGCCCAGCGCGTTGGCGCTGGAGATCAGCCGGGCCGTGGACGGACTGAGTGTGGTTCTTTCCATCACCGGCGGGGTGGCTGTGGCCGGCCGTCTGGTCGATCGGCGCGGATTTGTGGATTTCGGCTTTCATCTGCGCCGGGAGTGGTGGACTGACTTCGGCTTTGGTCTGGCTTTGGGCGGGCTGCTGATGGCGGGCATTTTTGCCGCGGAATGGGTGCTGGGGTGGGTCACAGTCACGGACATCTGGCATTCGCCGGGTGGTCTTTCTTTTCCCGTCGCAATTCTTACGCCGTTGTTCGCTTTTCTCTTTGTCGGCTACTACGAAGAACTGCTGGTGCGGGGCTACCTGCTGCGCAATCTGGCCGAGGGGCTGGGCTTTGGTCCAATCGCATCCCGCTGGGCGCTGGTGCTGGCCTGGCTTCTCACCTCTGCGCTTTTTGGCTTTCTTCACGCGGGCAATCCCAACGCCACGTTTGTCAGTTCTTTCAATATCGGGCTGGCCGGCCTCTTTCTGGGGTTGGGCATTTTGCTCACCGGCGAACTGGCAATCCCTATAGGGTTGCACATCACCTGGAACTTTTTTCAAGGCAATATCTTTGGCTTTCCGGTCAGCGGCACACGGGTGGGCGATGCCACACTCTTGGCGATTCGCCAGGGCGGGCCAGCCCAATGGACCGGTGGCGCGTTCGGGCCAGAGGCGGGCCTGATCGGCTTGCTCGCTATTGGGCTGGGAAGTGTGTTGACTCTTCTGTGGGTGCGCTGGCGAACGGGACAGCTACGGCTGCATACGCGCTTCGCCGAATATCGCCCCCGGAAAGAGCCAACTGACCCGATACACTGACCTGAAAATAGTCCTTGTAACGCAAGCTGTCAGCTTGCGCTACCTCTCATTTTCATTGCTGGTTGTGCCCGAAACGGGCATGGACACTGGCTTGAAAATAGCCACGGATAAACGCGGATGAACACAGATCCAGTCTGTGAAAATCTGTGTTATCTGTGGATGATTTTCATTGTTATCGGTATCAGCCGGTTGTGTCGTGCAACTTGTAAATAGCCACGGATAGACGCTGAAAACACGGATTGAATCTGCGTTTCTTCGCGTAAATCTGCGTCCCTATTTTCATCGAACATTGTGCCCCACCGGGCATGGACACGAATCTGTTCCAAATCTTCGCCAATTCCCCTTCTTCCGGAGAATAATTTTTATGTCAACCAAACTGTGGGGCGGTCGTTTTACCGGCGCCAATGATCCGCTGATGGAAGCGTTCAATGCCTCCATTTCCTTTGACAAACGCATGTGGCGGGCTGACATCACCGGCAGCCAGGCCTATGCCCGCGCTCTGGCCCACTCTGGGATCATCACCGGCGATGAGGCCGAGACACTGGTGGCCGGGCTGGAGCAGGTGGCCGACGAGTGGGCCGCGGGGCGCTTCGCGTTGCGTCCTGGCGATGAGGATATCCACACGGCCAACGAACGGCGGTTGACTGAGTTGCTGGGCGATGTGGCGGGCAAACTCCACACCGGACGCAGCCGCAACGATCAGGTGGCGACGGATACCCGGCTTTGGCTGCTGGGCGAGATCGCCCACATGCGCACGCATTTGGCCGAGTTGATTCGCACAGCAATAGAGCGGGCTGCCGCCGAAATCGATCTGCTTATGCCTGGCTACACCCATCTGCAACCGGCTCAGCCCACCCGCTGGAGCCACTGGATTCTCAGCCACGCCTGGGCCTGGCAGCGGGACGCGCAACGATTGGACGAATTGACCCAGCGGGTCAGCTCGTTGCCTCTGGGCAGCGGCGCGCTGGCGGGCAATCCCTTTGGCGTGGATCGGGACTTTCTGGCGCGGGAATTGGGCTTTGCTTCTGTCGCGCCCAACAGTCTGGACGCGGTGAGCGACCGGGACTTTGTGGCCGAGTTTCTCTTCTGGGCCAGCCTGACAATGCTCCACCTGAGCCGCTGGTCGGAGGACCTGATTGTCTACAGCAGCCGGGAGTTTGGCTTTGTCGGGATAGCCGATGCCTACAGCACAGGCAGCAGCCTGATGCCCCAGAAGAAGAATCCGGATTCCCTGGAACTGCTGCGGGGCAAATCGGGCCGGGTGTTCGGGGAACTGAGCGGCTTTCTGATGACGATCAAAGGGCTGCCCAGTACCTTCAACAAAGATTTGCAGGAGGACAAAGAGCCGCTCTACGATGCAGTGGATACCCTGCGGGATTCTCTGCAAATTGCCGGGGGGGTGCTGGCGACGCTGACTGTCAACGTCGCGCGCATGGCCGCCTCGTTGGTTCCCGAAATGCTGGCGACGGATCTGGCCGAATATCTGGTGCGCAAGGGCATCCCTTTCCGCGAGACCCACCACGTGGCCGGCGCGGCCGTGCGTCTGGCCGAGGAGCAGGGCGTGTCCCTCTCCGCGCTCACCGCCGCAGATTTGCAGACGCTCCACCCGGCTTTTGGAGAGGACGTGGCCGATCTCTGGAGCTATGAACGCAGTGTGGAACAACGGGACGCGGCTGGTGGCAGCAGCCGCCGGGCGGTATTGGCCCAGATTGAGGCTTTGCGTAGCTGGCTGCGGGAATTTATGGAATAACGGGCCTTTCGGCTGTTTGCGCCATTTGCCATCTCCGGTTTATGATGCAGGCTGTAGCCTAAACAGTTTAGGCACCTTAATATCCGGCATGTATTCACCTGTCGGTAAACCGGTGCAGAAAGGATCCCCCGATTGAGCACACGAATGAGACGCGCCGTGGACCAACTGCGCCCCTGCCACTTTGAGCTTGACTACCTCATCCACCCCGCCGGATCGGTCCTCATCTGCATGGGCCAGACAAAAGTGCTGTGTACGGCCACAATCGAAGAGAGTGTACCCCGCTGGCTGCACAAATCGTCCGCGCGACACGGCTGGGTTACAGCCGAATATGCCATGCTGCCCGGCAGCACAAACACACGCACCCAGCGGGAAGGGATGCGTCCCAAAGGGCGCACCCAAGAGATAACCCGGCTGATTGGGCGCTGTTTGCGCTCGGCAGTTGATCTGGAGAAGCTGGGCCAACGCCAGATTATTGTGGATTGCGATGTGTTGCAGGCCGATGGGGGCACGCGCACAGCCTCTGTCACCGGTGGCTTTGTGGCCCTGGCTCTGGCCGTCCAAAAACTTCAGAAAAAGGCTTCTGTCCCCGAAGGGGTGCTCAAGCGGGCTGTGGCCGCGGTGAGCGTGGGTCTGGTGGATGGCAAGGCTGTGTTGGACCTGGACTATGCCCTGGACAGCAACGCGGACGTGGATTTCAACGTGGCTATGACCAATAGCGGGGAATTTATCGAGATGCAGGGAACCGCGGAAGGCGCGCCCTTCAGCCGGGGCGCGCTCAATGCAATGCTGCTTCTGGCTGAGATGGGCATTCAGGAACTCTTTGCCCGTCAGCAGGAGGCGCTTCTTTCTCACGACATCAAATGGCCAGGAGTTGAATAACAGACTTTCAGTTTGGCAGATTTGTAATATAGCAGGCCCTATTGGGATTTCCAGCGGAGGAGGAGCGGCACGTGAGCAAAAAGAAGCGAGTCACACTGCGCGATGTAGCGCGGCAGGCCGGTGTATCGCCGACTGCGGTCTCCTTTGCCTACAACGCTCCTCATCAGCTTAGCCAGGCCACCAGAGACCGCATTATTGATACTGCCAACGATCTGGGCTATCAGCCACACCCTGTGGCGCGCACCCTGGCCACAGGGCGCACAAACACCATTGGTCTGGTCATGCCGACCGGTCTGGACTGGATTCTGCACGACCCGTTGTTCAGCCTGATATTGGGCGAAATCGGGACTGTCTGTGATGAAGAAATGATGCGTATTCTCATTGTTCCCGCCATAGGCGAAGTGTCGCCGGGGCTGCTGGCAACGATTGCCGCCGACGGATTTGTGCTCTTCAGCATTCACGGCAGCCACCCCCTGGCCAAAGCCGTGGAGCGCATCAACCGTCCGCTGGTAATGATCAACGGTGACGAAACGTTGCGAGCGCCCATGTTCAATGTGGACGATTTCAGCGGAGCCTATCAGGCGGCCCAGCACCTGCTGGAAAAGGGGCATCGACGCATTGCAGTGGGAACCATCGGCCCCCGGGAAGACGGAGTGATCATCCCGGCCTACGAGCGGCGGATGTTGGGCTATGAAGCGGCCGTACGCGATGCCGGATTGCCACCCGGCACTTTGCGCCCTGTCTTTATTCGGGGGCTGCTTTCCAAAGCAACGGAATCCTTTGAAAAGATTTGGTCGCTGGACCCTCGACCGACGGCTGTGCTTTGTGTCAGCGATGTGCGCGCGCTAAGTGTGCTGAACGGCGCACGCAAAGCAGGCGTTTCGGTTCCCGGCGATCTGGCGGTGGTGGGTTTCGACAATCTGCCCGATTCTGCCGTGTCGACCCCGCCCTTGACGACCCTGAAACAGGACCTGTCGGGACGGATTCGACTGGCTTTGCGCACGCTCTTTGCATTGATCGCGGACGAAAGCGGAGACGACGAACCACCGCCGCTCTATGTGGCATCTATGGAGTTGGAAGTGCGGGAGAGTACGTAAAAAAGGGGGTGGGTGAAGAAGGAGGCGGTTGAAGCACCCTGTATTCGCCTACCAGCGGCGGAATTCCCAGCCTTTGGTCTGGCTCAGCGCTGCTTCAATCGACTGTCCCCGTTTGACCTGATAGGTGGGCACGGCGCTAATCTGCAACTCGTGCATCAGTGGCTCGAAGGGGCGTCGCCCCCCAAAGCTGGACGCATCCAGCACAACGGCAATGCTGTTGACTCCCCGCCGCCGCAGTTCCCGCAAGGCTCGTGCCCAGCCTGGCCGGGGATCGGGGCTGATGGCAATCACAATATCGTTGCGATTGAGCCGCACACCGTCGGTCAACAGCAGCTCGTCAAAGGGCATACGCCCGGTGGCATTGGAAACGGCCAGAGACTCCAGTATTTTGCGCACCTGGCGCTGGCCCCGGTCGATCTGTAACACCCGCCGTTCCCCGTCGTTCCACATCATCCCCACGGCTCGATTGCGCAGGAGAAAATAGCGGGCTGTGCTGGCCGCCACTGTCACGCCGTATTCGGTGGTGCTGGGGGGCAATTCCAGCGCGTCGATGCGTTTGCCTCCCCTGCGCAGACGGGTGAGAGAAAAGACGCCCTGGTCCGCGCGCGCCGGTTGCCAGTCCAAAGCTTCTTCTACTTCGTGAAAAAAATCCAGAAATATCCAAATATCCGCCGAGGGGTCCAGCTCGAACTCTTTGGTCATCAACCGGCCTGTGCGCGCGGTGCTGAGCCAGTGGATGCGGCTGAAACTGTCCCCAGACGCATATTCCCGGATGCCAGAAACGTTTGTTGTCAGCATTGGGCTGCGGCGGCTGAGCGCGTCGCCCCCGGCCAGATCGGCAATGGGGGGCTGAAAGGTGTTCAATTCCACTGTGGCCGGGTAGACAATCAGATCGCTGGTGAGGGAGAGATTCTGGCCCACAGAAAAGAGACCCAGTGGATCGCCGCTGTGCAGACTCATGGAACCCAGCCGGAAATGGCCCCGCTGTTGGCAGAGGGTGCGCACTTGCCAGCGCTGGCTGCTCTTGCCCTGCAGACTGCTCACCACGCGGCTCACTTCGTGGAAGGGCACAGTCGAGTAGTCGCGTAGCTCCAGCCAGAGTTTGGGCAGGCGGCCCCGGTTGCGAATTTCGAAGGTTTCCTCGAAAAACTGTCCCACCTGGCTGCGTCGGGCGCGGGTATAGCGGTTGATCTGGACAAAGCGGGTGCTGTTCCAGGCCCAGCCATAGCTCAGCGCCAGAATGCCTGTCAACAGATAGGCCAGATTATAGGCTAACTCCCGACCGCTGTTGAAAGCAAACAGCCAGGCAAAGACCAGGGCTGTCAGCAGAAAGATGAGTCGTGGGGACATTAGCGGGTCTTGACTCGGCTGCCAGGCACAGGTGTGTGTTGCAGGGCATCTTCGATCACCTGGCGGGCGTCCACATTTTTGATCCGGGCCGATGGGCTGACGATCAGGCGATGGGCCAGGGTGGCCTCTGCCAACAATTTGATGTCGTCGGGCAGGACATAATCCCGGCCATTGAGCGCGGCCCAGGCCCGCCCTGCCCGGAAAATTGCCAGGCTGCCCCGGGGGCTGGCCCCCAAATAGACATCCGGGTGGTCGCGGGTCACAGTCACCAGATCGACAATGTATTCCTTCACCGCATCGTCCACATAGACTTCCCGGATCGAGCGTTGGGCTGTCGTCAATTCCTCGGCGCTGACCACCTGTTGTAAACTGTCGATGGGATGGGTCTGGGCCTGTTTGCCCAAAATCTCGATCTCCTGGGCTTTGGCTGGATAGCCCAGCCGGATGCGCATGAGAAAGCGATCCACCTGGGCTTCTGGCAGAGGAAACGTTCCCTCGTACTCGATGGGGTTTTGCGTGGCAAGGATCAGAAATGGACGGGCCATTGCATACGTCGTGCCATCGACAGTCACCTGGCGTTCTTCCATCGCCTCCAGCAGCGCGGATTGGGTCTTGGGCGTGGCCCGGTTGATCTCGTCCGCCAGGACAATCTGGGCCATAATCGGGCCGTGCCGGAACTCAAATTCCTGGGTCTTCTGGTTGTAGACGCTGACGCCAGTCACATCGCTGGGCAGCATATCGGGGGTGAACTGGATGCGGCGGTATTCGCAGCCGATGCTGCGGGAGATGGAGCGGGCCAGCATTGTTTTGCCCACACCAGGCACATCTTCAATCAGCAAATGCCCTTCGCATAGCAACGCTACAAGGGTCATACGCACTTCGTGATCTTTGCCGATGATCACCCGTTGAACATTTTCAATCAGTCGATTGGCAACATTTTGCACAGATTGCATGGGTCCCTCGCCAAAAGCGTGAGGCTCATTGCGAGCCAACGGTGTGCCGCGCCGCTGGTAGAAAGGGCACGACTTCGATAGAGTGGGGCGGATACGTACAGGATAGGGATGATTATCCCTGACCCAGGGGGCGGACGTTGTATGTATACCTACAATACCCTATTTCTATCTGACAGGCAAAGCCGCTTTCGTCATTTTTGCCCCACCGGTATAATGGGTCTATGCAGATTCAACTTTTTCCCCGTCCCAGCGCCGATACAGGCATTGGCCTGCACTGGTGCGCGGGGCAGAGCCAGCTTCCCATCACGCAAGTACGCTCTTTCTGGATCCCCGAACTGCGGGCACTGGGCGCAGCCTGGATCAAAATCAACGATCACCGCGGCTGCCTGCCTCTGGTCGAGGAGTTGCTGGCCGCGGGCATTCAGCCTGTCGTCCGCATCTATCGCGCCGCGGCCAATCCCGGCACGCTGGGTGATGAAGAATTGGCTGCTGTGGATGGTCTGGTGCGGGCGGGCGTTCGCTATCTGGAGATCAGCCACCGGCCCGACCTGCCCAGCCAGTGGCGCAATGGCGTGCTGCCCCCCGACGCGCCGACTGTGGTGGCCCGCCATTTGGCACAGGATATGGCCGCGGTGCTGGAACGGGGCGGATTGCCCGCCTTGCCCGCGGTCGATCCGACCTCCCGCTGGGACCTGATTTCCGAATTGATTCGCCTGGGCAAGCGGGATGTGCTGCAAGGCCCCATCTGGCAGGCAGTCCACAATCCGGGCTACAATCGCCCTCTCCACTACCCGGCTGACCCGGTGGGCAGCGAAGGCGCGCCCCTGACCCAAAGTCTCTACCTTTCTCTGGCCGAAGAAGAGTGGGAGGGGAACGCCTGGCAGGAACGCGCGCTCTCTACTGTAAACCGGCTGCGTCGTCGGGCGTATTTGGCGGAAGAGGCCGGGGACAACAACGGAATGGGCGGAACGGGGCGGGCCACGGCTTTTCCCAAAGACGGGGGATTCTTCCACTTTCTCCGTCTCCACAACTACCACCGGGAACTGTTGGGCCGGGCCATTCCCATTCTTTCCACCAGCGGCGGCTATGTGCTGGGCGCAGCGGATGATCCCCGCTATCCGGCCATCACCCCGTCCCTGCACCTGGCCTATACGCTGGAAGCCTGCCGCATTGTAATGGGCAGCAGCACCCGTGCGGCCCCTGCTCCTGACTACTTCTTCTGCACTGCCTTCTGGCTGCTGGCAAACCAGGCCCTGGCCAGCAGCCGCCCGGCGCGGGAGAACGACGCCTGGTACAGCCCGGAGCATCCCGGCGGGGTGCTGCCAATTGTGCCGGTGCTCCAGGCCGAACCCAAACGGCTGCGCCACACCCCCCAGATTGCCGTAGCCGAATCCCTGGGGCCAGCCCGCCAGAGCAACAAAGACCTGATCCATTTTGTGCCCCAGGCCGGGGCCGGGGGTGGCATCATCGCCGGCAAAGTGCAGGGCGGGGCCAGTGTGGACCTTTGCCTGGTCAACCGGGAAAGCGGACTGTTGCTGCATACAGTAGCCCGCGCCAATGGGGACTTCCGCTTTGTGGACCTGACGCCGGGCCGCTACAGTGTGTGGGTGGAAAATCCGCCGGGCAATCGGCAGATTGACATCGCCCTGGCCGGGGACGAGACCGTAGCCGTGGACCTGGCCGTGCAAGGCTGGGGCTATGAAATCAGCGAAGCCGGGGATGGACCGGGGGGAATGCTCCAATGCAGCGTGGCCCTGACCGTGGATATGGCCGCGGCACCTTCTCTGCGCCTGCGCTGGGTGGGGGGAGAACGGGTGTTGGCAATGGTGCGCAGTGGCAAGGATCGCATAGCCCGTTGTAGCGCGGGTCCTCTGGAAGCGGGCACGTATGACGTGGAGTTGCTGGGGTTACCCGATACCCAGCCCGGCGAGACCCGTGCCACTGTGCCCGTGAGCCGTGCCAGCGAAACCCACGTGCATTTCGTCCATTCACGGGTGAGGAGGCAGCAAGAAGCCTCTCACACATCCATTATTGAAGGGCATATTCTCAACGGGGATGGCACGCAAGTAACCCTGCAAAACGCGGGTGGTCGGCGGCGCAGTGTGACCACAGACCCCAAAGGGCGCTTCCGTTTTTCCGGGCTTGCCCCCGGCAGCTATGACATTGCCATAACTGGCAGCCCTGTAGCTGGCAATGCACAGACACTCTCTCGCTCCCGGCTGGGCGTGGACGGAGAGAGCGCGCTCTCCCTGGAATTTGAGCTGGCCGCGCCTGGTTCTGCGGCCCCGGCTGTGTTGGGCCTGAGCGCTCTTGTGGGCCACGCGCCGGGACAGGCAGGCCGGGCCGCAATTGTCAGCAACGGGGCCGGCTTCTCGTCCACACGCCGTATCGATGGGGCGGACAACTTTCGTTTTGACCGCTTGCCAGCGGGACGCTATGAATTGGTGGCGGGCGCGCTTTTGGCTGTGGGGCTGGATGTGGGGGCCAATGAGACGGCAGAGGTCACATTCCCGGCCGCGGCCAGCCAGTGGCAGGTGTTGATTCGCCGGCGTGCCACTTTGCGCCGCCCCGGAATGGTGCGCGTACAGGTGATGGGGCGGAGTGACGTGCCCGTCACGCTGGCGGGCACGGATATACAGGCGCAGGTGCGCCCCACCGGCAGCGCGATGGAATACGGCCCATTTGCCGTGGAGTTTGGCCCCCTGGAAACGGGCGATTATACCGTTTCTGTGCCGGGCGTCGATGTACAGGCCACCTTCCGACTGGAAGATACGGATGGCGTTGCTATCGTCTTCCAGCGGCGGGGCGCGCTGACCAGCTCTCCCCGCCTGGAACGACTTCCCCGCCAATAGCCGTGCCGCGCTCCGTTGACAATGCAAAGCCCTGAAACAAAATATCGACTGCACAGACAGGCGTGTGGTCGCGGAAAGGGCATTTTTCGGCTCAGAATTGATCCGCCAGCGCCCATTTCTCGCCGAAAATTGACTGACAACTCGTTGAGTCCGCTGCAAAAAGGTCAATTTCACCGCGGAGTCGCAGAGGGCGCGGAGGCAACGCGGCGAGATTCAGGAGAAAAACCCCGCGAACCTCCGCGTTCCCCGCGGCTCCGCGGTGAGTTTAGAAGCTTTTTGCAGTAGAGTCACCCGTTACTATTACGAAATGTGCGATTGCCCTGCTGCCGCCCGCTGTTCTACTTGCCACCCACCCCCACCTGTGCTAGGATTTTCTCAATACATCCGTTGACGAGAACACAGAGGAATCCAATGGCTGATTGCACAAATTGTGGCACCTGGAACCCGGATGACAAGGATGTTTGCTGGCGCTGCCAGACAAAATTGCCTCGCATCGAAGAAAAGCCGAAGCGCAAGCCCAGGGTTCTTTTCGGCCTGCCCGCGTGGACGTGGATTATTGTCGTCCTGCTTTTTCTTGCGCCTATGTTCAGCCAATGTCTTTCTGCCCCAGCAGGCTAAGCGAAATCCCCATACGTGACTATAACCCCAGCCGCCTTCGATCTTCTTAAAGAACTGACTGAACTGCCCGGTATTGCCGGCCACGAAGAGGCCATCCGCGCCCGTCTGGTCGAACTGTTCACGCCCCTGACCGACGAAGTGCGCACGGATGCCCTGGGCAATGTCATCGCTCTGAAACGGGGCACTGGCGGCGCGGGACAGCGTCTGATGCTGGCTGCGCATATGGACGAAATCGGTCTGGTGGTGACAAAACTGGACCGGGGCTTTCTGCGCTTCACGACTATCGGCGGCATCAATGAGCGGGTGCTGCCCAGCCAGGAAGTGATCGTCCACGGACGGCGCGACCTGCCCGGAATCGTCGCCAGCCGTCCGCCCCACGTCCTGTCCCCGGCCAGCCGTAAAGAGAATATCCCCAGCAGCGAGTTATTTGTGGATGTGGGTTTGCTGCCTGCTGAATTGGCCGAGGCTGTCTCTGTGGGCGATGTGATTTCCATCCAGCGCGAGACGATTCAACTGGGCAAGGACAAAGCCACGGGCAAAGCCTTTGACAACCGGGCCAGCCTCGTGGCGTTGATTCTGGCCCTGCACCAGCTTCAAAAAATGCGCCACGCCTGGGACATCTACGCGGTGGCGACTGTGCAGGAGGAGATCGGGCTGCGCGGGGCCATCACCAGCACCTTTGGCATTGCGCCGGATGTGGGCATTGCTCTGGACCTGACCTTCGCCGTCCAGCCGGGGGCCAACAGCGACGAGACCCTGGCCTGGGACAAAGGCGCGGCCATCGGGCTGGGACCGAACATCCACCCCAAAATTTATGAACAGTTGGTGGAGACGGCCAAAAGCCAGGAAATTCCTTATGTGGTGGAAGTGCTGGCGGGCAATTCCGGGACCGATGCCTGGGCCATGCAGGTGACACAGGCGGGCATCCCGACGGGGCTGCTCAGCATCCCCGCGCGCAATATGCACACCCCCGGCGAAATGCTCGTCCTGGCCGACATCGAACGCACGGCCCGTCTGCTCGCCGCCTTTGCCGCGGGCCTGGACGGAGAGACGCTGGATGGGCTGCGGTTGGAGTAAGGGAACGCTCGCCAGCGAAAATTCTAACCACCAAGACATAAAGACACGAAGAAATGCAGGCTTTTCCTTTGTGGCTTCGTGCCTTTGTGGTTCATCGCTTTCCACACAAAATAGACCGGTGTGGTGAAATTACAGGTAGTGATGAACGACAATCTTCAATCTCTCATCTCCAATACCCAATATCCCCTGCTGGAACAGCTTTCCGTCGCGCGGGGTGTGGCCGGACAGGAAGGCGCGGTGCGGGCTATTCTGCGCGAGGCCGTTTTGCCCCACGTGGCCGGTGTGGAGACGGATGCTCTGGGCAATCTCATCGCCCGCAAGCCCGCCGCGACGGACAATGGCGAGCGTCCCCTGCGGGTGATGCTGGCCGGCCATATGGACGAAGTGGGCGGGCTGGTGCAGAAAGTCAACGACGACGGCACACTCAAATTTCGTTCTGTCGGCGGTATTGATGCCCGCATTCTGCCCGGCAAGCGGCTGCTCATCGGGCCGAAGTGTGTGCCCGGCGTCGTGCTGGAAAAGCCGGTGCATCTGGGCCGCAGCACCAGCGCGCCCTCCATCGACGACCTGCTCATCGACACCGGGGGTGCCACCGGCATCAACCCCGGCGATATGATTACCTTTGAAAGCAGCTATGGCGAAGTGGGCCGCCTGCTCAAAGGCAAATCTTTCGACGATCGGGTGGGCTGCTTTATTCTGGCCGAACTGCTGAAACGGGACTACCCCTGCGAAGTGGTGGGGGTCTTTACTGTGCAGGAGGAGATTGGCCTGCGCGGGGCAAAAGTGGCAGCCTATAGCGTCGCGCCGGATGTGGCCTTTGCGCTGGAAGGCACAATCGCCGATGACCTGCCCAAAGACGAGGACATCAGTTCCACGACAGAATTGGGCAAAGGACCGGCCATTTCGGTGATGGACCGCAGTGCCTACGCGGACAGGCGTCTGGTGGAACTGTTGACACTGACGGCCCAGGAGCACGCCATCCCCTATCAGTTCAAACAGCCGGGGGTGGGGGGAACCGATGCCGGTACGATTCATCTGGCGCGGGAAGGCATCCCTACGGTGGCCCTTTCTGTGCCCTGTCGCTACATCCACGCGCCCGCCGCGCTGATGGACCCGGCAGATGTGTTGCATACAATCGAATTGATGGCGAAGGCGCTGGGCCGTTTGCCGTCGGTGTGGGAAGATAGGGATTAGAGATTGGAGACTGGGTATTTCGTTGGGTGAGTTGATTGGACATCGGAAAGTAGCGGAAAGGGACAAAAATACTTGCCCTTTGCCCCTTTTAGTTTGATACCCGCCAGCTTCAGTGCCCAATCCCCGCTCTCCAATCCCCAGTCCTCTCAAACGGGAATTGATGCGAATGAAAGAATTGATCCGTCGTTTATGCAACGTCTACGGGCCGTGCGGGCAGGAAGAAGCCGTGCGGCGGCTGATCAGCCAGGAAATTTCCGGGCTGGTGGATGAGGTGCGGGTGGACGCGCTGGGCAATCTGATTGCGCTGAAACGGGGTGTGGGCAACGACAGCGCGCCGGCCAAACGGGTGATGATCGCCGCGCATATGGACGAGATCGGTGTGATGGTCTCCCACGTGGATGCCAAAGGTTTTCTGCGTTTTACGAATGTGGGGAGTGTCCTCCCCAATACCCTTTTCGGCAGCCGGGTGCTCTTTGCCAACGGCAGCCAGGGCACTTTTGGGATGGACGGCAAGCCGATGGCGGTGGAAAAGCCGGAGATGTCCAAGATGTTTGTGGATGTGGGCGCCACCTCCGCGTCTGACGTGCCGGTGGGCGTGGGCGATGTGGGCGTCTTTCGCAGCGAGTTTGCTGATTTGGGCAAACGTATTCTGGCCCCCAGCCTGGACAACCGTGTCAGTTGTGCCATTCTGATCCAGACCCTGGCCGAGCTGATCAGCAGCCCCCACGACATCTACGCGGTCTTTACTGTGCAGGAGGAAGTCGGTCTGCGCGGCGCGGGCACCGCGGCTTTCGGCGTGGAACCGGATGTGGCCCTGGCGCTGGATGTGACCCTGACCGGCGATATGCCTGAGAGCTATACAATGGATGTGGCCCTGGGCGCAGGCCCCGCGGTGAAGGTGCTGGATCGGCGGATGATCGCCCATCCCGGCGTGCGCCGCTGGCTGGTCAACAGCGCTGAAGCCTTCGACATCCCCTATCAGTTGGAAGTGCTGGAATTTGGCTCCACCGATGCCGCGGCCATGCAACTGAGCCGGGCCGGTGTGCCCGCGGGCGCGCTCTCCATCCCCAGCCGCTACATCCACACCCCCGTGCAGATGGTGGACTACGACGACGTACAGAATACAGTGCGCTTGCTGGTCAACGCCCTGGGCGGGCCAGTGGATGTGACGAGTGGGGCGTAATCTACCCTAAACGCGTTGAAATCGTGTAAAAAGTCAGCCACTTTTCGTGACTGACTTTTTTATTGCAGAGGAGTGACGAATGGGAATTGCAGCAGACATCGCCATTATTGTTGTAGCTGGTCTGGTGGGCGGGGTGATTGCCCAGCGGCTGCGCCAGCCCTTGATTCTGGGCTACATTCTGGCCGGGGTGATCGTCGGCCCCTATACTGGCGGCGTGACGGTTGTGGAGGTACACAACATCGAACTGCTGGCAGAGATTGGCGTGGCTCTGCTTCTCTTCGCCCTGGGGCTGGAATTTTCCCTGAAGGAGCTACGCCCGGTCGCCCGCATCGCTCTCATCGGCACGCCTATCCAAATCGGCCTGTCCATGGCCCTGGGCTATGGGATCGGCCAGTGGCTGGGGATGAGTTGGATTCACGCGCTCTGGCTGGGCGGGCTGATCGCGCTTTCCAGCACGATGGTGGTGCTGAAAAGCCTGAGCAATCAGGGACGGATGGGCACACTTTCCAGCCGGGTGATGATTGGGATGCTGATTGTGCAGGACCTGGCCGTTGTGCCGATGATGATTATTCTGCCCCAGCTCAACGACCCGGAAGCCGGGCTGCCTCTGTTGGGCTGGGCAGCCGCGCGGGCCGCGCTCTTTCTGCTGGTGATGGTGCTGGTGGGTACGCGCCTGCTGCCCTGGCTTATGCGTCGCATCGCGGCCTGGAACTCCCGCGAGCTGTTCCTCCTCGCCATCACCGCCATCGGTCTGGGTGTGGGCTACGCCACCTATCTTTCCGGTCTTTCCTTTGCCCTGGGCGCGTTTGTGGCCGGAATGGTGCTCAGCGAGTCGGACTACGGTCACCAGGCCCTCAGCGATATTATTCCCCTGCGCGATCTCTTCGGTCTGCTCTTCTTTGTTTCTGTGGGGATGCTGCTGGACCCGGCCTTTTTGCTCAACAATCTGGGTGTCGTGCTGGTGGTGGTGTTGGTGGTGGCCCTGGGCAAGGGGCTGATCTTTGGGGCGATCAGCCATCTCTTTGGCTATCGAAATGTGGTGCCTCTGGCCGTGGGGCTGGGACTCTTTCAGGCGGGCGAGTTTTCGTTTGTGCTGGCCCGGGTGGGCGTCGCCACCAATTCCATCGACGCCAATTTGTACTCCCTCACCCTCACCGTCGCCATTGTGACGATGCTGCTGACGCCCATACTCTCCAGCTTCACAGCCCCCCTCTATGCCCTGCGCCAGCGCTGGTTCAAAACTGAGCCAGTGCAGACGGTCAACCTGCCCAAAACCGGACTCCACGGCCATGTGGTTATCGCCGGGGGCGGGCGGGTGGGCCAGTATGTGGCCCAAGTCCTACAGCGGATGGGGCTGGCCTTTGTGATTGTGGAACTGGACTTCCGCCGGGTGGAAGAGGCAAAGGTGGCGGGCTATTCGGTCATCTTTGGCGATGCCACCCAGCCCACTGTGCTGGAAGCCGCGGCGATCGAGCACGCCCGGCTAGCGCTGGTGACAGTCCCCGCAGTTTTCACGGCCCAACAGGTGGTGGATGCTGTGCGGCTGCTCAATCCGCCTTTGCACATTGTGGCCCGGGCCGAAGGGCTGGAACAGATGCAGACCCTCCACAGCCACGGGGTCTACGAAGTCGTGCAGCCGGAATTCGAGGCTGGCCTGGAGATGACCCGCCAGGCACTGCTCCATTTGGACCTGCCCATCAACGATATCCACAGCTACACGGATCAGGTGCGCCAGGAACTCTACGCCCCCCTCTACGAATCCCACGCGAGCTATCAATCGCTGGCTCAATTCGAAAATGTGGCCCGTCTGCTGGACGTGAATTGGGTGACACTCCCGGCCCAGAGCGGTCTGGTGGGCTGCACACTGGGAGAGTGTGCCATCCGTAGCCGCACGGGCGCGTCGGTGGTGGGGGTGATGAGCGACGGCAATTTCACCCCCAACCCGCCACCGGGTCACCGCTTCCAGGCTGGGGATTGGCTGGCGGTGATGGGGAACAGTGAACAATTGGGCGCGTTCGGGGAATTGGTGGAGGGGTGAGGCGTGATGCGTGAAACGTGAGATGGCAGGACGATCTCACGTTTCACGCATCACGCCTCGTACTTTTACACGTTCACCGCTGTAGACTTGGACATCTCCCGCACTTCCTCCGCCGTCACTTCCCGGCCCAGTTCGCTGGAACGATAGATGCCCTCGGAAATCAGCATACAATTGAGCGCGATCTCCGCGGTGGGCAGGAGTTCCACCCGGCCTTCCACCGCCGCGATCCAGTGGTGCTGGGGGCTGTCGTAGATATCGCCCTGCTCCAACACATTGTGCAGCCGATAGCTGAAACGGTCCAGATTGGCTGTGCTGTCCATATCCAGCTCGCCCACGCTGCGGAAGAAGCCAAAGGGGGTCAGGCGCACGCCGCCCTCGCTGCCCACGACAACCGAGCCGCCCAATTCATCCAAATGGATGGCCCAGGCTTCGATAATATCCAGTGTCATATTGTCAGCCAGGCGCACAAAGCCCAGCCCCAATTCCTCCACACTGTAGCCGCTTGTTTCCCGACGACGCGTGTCCATTGGCATCTCCTGATAGGTCTTGCCGGAGATGCGCAGCACATCCGGGTTGCCCAGCAGATAGAGCATTGTGGAGATGTGATAGACGCCCATATCGTAGAGCGCGCCGCCGGTGGCCGTCTGCTTCTGGACGAACGCGGGCGAGCCGTAGCCGTCCACATAGGGGCGTCCCCGCCGCCGATGGCCCACCGAACGGGCGTGATAGATCTGTCCCAACTGGCCGGCGTCGATGAGGGCTTTGGCCGCTTTGGTGTGGTTGGCAAAGTATTCCGCGTTCTGGATGCTGAGCATCTGGCCTGTGCGCTTGGAAGCTTCCAGCATCGCCTCGGCGTCGGCAAAGGCCCCGGCCATGGGTTTTTCGCAGAAGACGTGCTTGCCCGCTTCCAGCCCGGCCACTGTCATAGGCCGGTGGAAATTGTTGTGCAGGCAGACGTCCACGGCCTGGATGTCGTCCCGTTCCAGCAGCTTGCGGAAGTCGGTGTAGACGTGGGGGATGCCGTGCAGGGTCGCCACCCGGTTGGCCTCGGCCTCGGCCACATCGGCCACGGCCACAACTTCCACGTGCTCCATTTTGCTGTAATTGTTCAGGTGGCTCTTGCCGATCTGTCCCACGCCGATGACGCCGACGCGGGTTTTGGAGGGATTTGTCATCGAAGATAGTCCTTTTGTGATGGGTTGTCGATTGGTCGAACAGTTGATTGGTCCACTGGTTCACTGGTCAACGGCAGGAGTCCCCAATCAACCAGTGAACCAATCAACCAATTGCTTACTGCCCCAATTCCCGTTTGATCAGCGCCAGCGTCTTCACCGCCGCGCCCCGCTCATCCCCGTCGTGGGGGACACTTTCGATGCCCCACGCGCCGCTGTAGCCGCTCTCTTGCAGCAGGCGAAAGGCTTTGGAGAGATTGACCGACGGGTCGTTGCCGTTTTTGTCAAAGGAGAAGGTTTTGATGTGGGTCAGGCTGGCGTATTGGGCGCAGAGTTCCCAGCCCAATTCCTGTTCGCCCTCGGCCCAATTGTTGGTGTCGAAGAGCAGGCCGAGACCGTCCACGGCTTCCAGCACTTTCACCACATTCCGCGGGTGCTTCGTCGGTCCCCAGTGGTTTTCGACGATCACCTCCAGCCCTTTGGCTCTGGCCCGGGGAATCAGTTCGTTGTAGCCGTCCACGATAATCTGTAGCATTTCATCGCTGATGGTGTCGACCCGGCCGCCGGTGTCGATGCGCACTTGGGACGCGCCCAGGAACTCGGCCACATCCAGCCAGGCCGCGGCAACGGCCCGGGTCTTGGCCCGCTCCTCCGCGGTCGGCTCGTAGATGTGGCCGCCGTCCACGGCCACGCAGCCGAAGGGCAGACCCGTGGCATCCCCCGCGGCTTTCACCGATTCCAGCCAGGCCCGGTCGGTCAGCCCCGGCTCCAAATGCTTCATCCACGGGTCCAGTTGGGTGAAGCCGTTCTCTTTGCAAAAGTCGATATAGCCATTGATGTCCATCGAGCCGTTCTCGAAGCTGCGACGGAAGCTGTAGGAAATGATACTGTAGCGCATTGGGGGGTCTCCCTGTGAGGTTTGTGAGTTTGCGTCAATCGAAACAATCGGGCCAAAGCAGAAATAAGCTCAGGATGAAATCAGTTGCTCCGAACAATTGCACACAGATTCTCTACTTCATCCCAGGCCAACATAAAATCACCTTCCGAAACCGCATCAGGAGATGATTTACTTGCCGGGTCCAAAAGATAGACAGTGCCAGCTTCGACTCCGACTATCACCACCGCGTGTTGAAAGTATTGATCGCGCCAGCAGGGTAGTTCAGCCGCCTGGATAAAGGCTATGACAGGCAAGCCGTTTTGAGTAGCTTCGGTTAGTTTTGTCAGTGTGGCTGAGCTATATTCAACAGAAATTGTCCGGCTTTGGATTCGTTGAATTGTGGATGCAGGCGTCCCAAGATTGGGGCGCACGGATAGAAGTGTGGACAGTTGCCTCTGAGATCGTCCGATTCCGTAATATGCCAGCACCATTTGTGCGCAGGCAGGCAAGCAGTTCCCGTCACCCTGCTGCAGGTAAAACGGCACTCTCAAGAGATTCTCCACGACGAATCATCTCCTCGGTGCTGGTAGACGTAGGCAGTGTGTTACCGGTAGTGGCGTCGATGTCAATGTGACCAATTGGTCCACGGGGTTCTTGGTTGGGGGCCGTGACCAGGGCATCAAAGCGCCAGAGAATGTGCCCACTGCGAAGCAAAAGGGTCGGCTGTGCGGCCATCACCAGATTCCCGACATTCTCTACAAGCCAACGGTTGGCCTTGCGTCGGGCGCTGCGTTCATCCAGAGGCGTTGGTCCAATCACAGTCACACGACTGCCTTCGGGCAGACGTACGCCTGCATCAAGCCAAATCTGCCCATCCCGAATGATCCCCGTGTAGGTTGCACTTTCCATCGAATCGCTCACTTTCCCCCAACCAGCAAACTTGTTACAATAGATATATTCTACACCCAACCGGGCTTTCCAGCAATGGAATTCCAATGGCCCATTATTTATTCCCATCCCCAAAGGAGACCCCAGTGAAACTTGAGCACGCCGCCATTAATGTACCCGACGTGAAAGCCGCGGCCCAGTGGTATGTGGACAACCTGGAAATGCGCATTGTCGTGGCCGGTGAAGCCGCGCCCTATATGACTTTCATCGCCGACAGCGCGGGCAGTATGATTGAACTCTACACCCGCACAGACATCGCGCCCCCGGACTACAGCCAGATCAATCCCTTCAACCTGCATTTTGCCTTTGCTGTGGACGATATGGAAGCGGCCCGGGACGCGCTGGTGGCTGCCGGCGCAACCGTCGTGGATCAGATCACCACCACCCCCGCCGGCGATCAGCTTCTCTTCCTGCGCGACCCGTGGCAGTTGCCCATCCAGATCGTCAAGCGCAAGAAGCCGATGATCTAAAGGAAACGTGAGGCGTGAAACGTGAGATCGGGTCGTGTAATCTCACGTTTCACGCCTCTGGTGTGTCGCCATTTTGAAAGCAAAGGAGTATTCCCCCATGCCCGCCAACGGCATCGCCTGGATCGACGAAGAATTGGATCGGCTGAAAGAGGCCGGTCTGTATAGCACCATCCGTACGATTGAATCCCCAATGGGCGCGTGGGTCGTCATTGACGGCCAACGTAAACTCAATTTTTGCGCCAACAACTATCTGGGATTGGCCAACCATCCCCGGCTGCGGGAAGCGGCCAAAGCCGCCATCGACCGCTACGGCATCGGCCCCGGCGCGGTGCGCACCATCGCTGGCACCACATCCCTGCATATAGAACTGGAAGAAAAACTGGCCGCCTTCAAAAAAGCCGAAGCCTGTATTACCTTTCAAAGTGGCTTTACCGCCAATCTGGCTACAATCCCCGCGCTGGTGGGCAAAGACGATCTCATCTTTTCCGACGAACTCAACCACGCCAGTATCATCGACGCCTGCCGCCTGAGCCGGGCGCAGGTGATCCGCTACGCGCACAACGACGTGGCCGATCTGCGCGCCAAAATTGCGGAGAATTCCAGCGACGGGCGCAGACTGATTGTCACCGACGGCGTATTCAGTATGGACGGCGACATCGCACCCCTGGACGAAATTGTGGCTGTGGCCGAGGCGACCGGCTGCCTGTCAATGGTGGACGACGCCCACGGCGAAGGTGTGCTGGGCGAAGGCGGGCGGGGGATTGTCGATCACTTCCATCTGCACGGGCGGGTGGATGTGGAGGTGGGCACAATGAGCAAAGCCTTTGGCGCGGTGGGCGGAATGGTGGCAGGCCGCCGCTCGCTTGTGGAATGGCTGCGCCAGCGGGGCCGCCCCTTCCTCTTTTCCAGCGCGATGACAGCGCCGGATGTGGCCGCCTGTATTGAAGCCACAGCAATGCTCCAGGAATCGACAGAACGGGTGGAACGGCTGTGGAGCAATGCCAGCCTGCTGAAGGCTGAACTGCAAAAAATGGGCTTTGACACGGGTCTGAGCCGTACACCGATTGTGCCGGTGATGCTGGGCGAAGCGCCTTTGGCCCAGGAATTCAGCCGCCGTCTCTTTGCCGCGGGTGTCTTTGCCACGCCGATTGGCTTCCCCACTGTCCCCGCGGGCAAGGCGCGCATCCGGGTGATGAACAGCGCGGCCCACAGCCAGGAGGACTTGGAAATAGGGCTGGCCGCGTTTGAGAAGATTGGCAGAGAATTGGGTGTGATCAGCGCAACGCCCTAAATCTCGTTTCTGTGGGGAATGGACGGGGCCGCGCCGGGCCGGGTGACACAGATGGCAGCGGCCCGGGTGGCAATTTCCAGCGCCGAACGGGGATCGTCGCCAGCGGATAGCCTGGCCAGGAAGTAGCCGATGAATGTATCCCCCGCCGCGGTGGTGTCCACCACTTCCACTTTCTGCGCTGGGACGCGAATGCGCTGGTTGCCGTCGTCGTAAATCGCACCCGCCGCACCCAGCGTCAGGACGACCGTCGCCGCGGGAAAGCGTCTGCGCATCCCGGCCAGAATTGCCTCCGGCTCGCTTGCACCGGTGAAGGCTTCCCCCTCCACTTCGTTGAGTACAAAAATTGATACCCCATCCAGCGGGTAATCCAATACTTCCACCCCCATCGGAGCGGGGTTGAAGACGACCCGCAGTCCCCGTGCCCCGGCCAGGCGCAGGATCTCTGGCATGGCGCTGATTTCGTTTTGGAGCAGCAGCCAGTCCCCCGGCCCAAAGTGGCTCAAAATAGCCGTCGCGTCGTCGGGGGTGAAGGTCCGATTGGCCCCGCCAAAGAGGATAATCGCGTTCTCTCCCCTGGCATCCACCTGAATCAGCGCGTGGCCGGAGGGGCCGTCGATGACTTCCAAATACTCCACCCCCGCGCCCTCGGCTGCCAACTGTGCGCGCAGCCAGACGCCTTCTTCGCCCACCCGCCCGGCGTGGCTCACTGCCGCGCCGGCCCGGGCCAGGGCGATGGACTGATTGAAGCCTTTGCCCCCGGAAAATTGCTGGTAGTCGCTGCTGGCAATTGTTTCGCCGGGCCGCACCAAATGATCCACCCTGTAGACGTAATCGATATTGACTGAACCGAAATTGAGGATTGTCATCTCAGTGTCGTCCTATCCTTCACAACAGAAGGGAATCGCCTGCGAGCTACGCCAGCACTGCCACATATTCGCTGGCCGAATGGGGCGGCGGCAGGGGAATGCCTTCTTCGCGCAGCATTTCGACGTGCAACCCGATGGCTTCTTCGATGAGAGATAACACTTCCTCCCGTGTATCGCCAACGGCGACACAGCCCGGCAGATCAGGGACGTATGCACCAAAACTCTCTTCGCCTTCTTCAATGACAACCATATATTTCATCGATTACCCCTTTAGTTGGGCCTGCTTCAAAACACTGTTGAGCGTGCCTGGGGGCATTTCTTTGCCCAAATTTCCAGACACCGTGACCAGACCGGCCTTCTGCGGGTGCTTATATTGTCGGTGACTTCCTTTGGTGCGCACCAAATACCAGCCGTCATTTTCGATCAGAGTGATAACTTCTCTTACTTTCATTTCAGGTCCGCAGGAATTTGGGTGGCAGGGCCACCTTTACACCGATAGAAGGATTATACGTTTCCACAAGGCTTACGTCAACGACGCTCGCTTAGGTTTCTCCCCCGCCAGAATGACTGTTGTGGGGGGCCACGCCAGGACTTCCCTGCCGTCGTCTACAGGCGCGTAGAGGGCCACTTTGCCCTGCCAGCGCTTCTCCACAATCCAGGGATTGGTGTAGATGCGGGAACTGTGCGCGGGTTGGTTGGGGTTTTCCAGCACCCGAAAACCCACGTCGGTCAGGGCCGCTTTCCACTGGCCGAAATCCCAGAAGGCGAAACTTTCGTGCATTTCGCTGGCCCAGTTGGCGGTGTAATCCTTTTTCGTCATAAATTCTACGGCATGGGCCAGGGGCAGGAAAAATCCGCTGCCGCCAGGGCCAGAGATGGGCGTTGAGTCGTCGATGGGCGCGTGGAAATCGCGCACGAAGCGCAGAAAACGGGCGTGGGTGGACAGTTGCTCCAAATGCGCGGCCAGTTCTGCGGATGTGTCAAAAATGGCGTAGGGGTGGGCGTTGAAGCCATCGGCGTCGTTGAGCCACAGAAAGACCGGGCGTTCCTTCTGCACCGGTCCCACCACATCCCGGATGAGCAGCCGCCCGCCGGGTCGTGTCTGCCGGAACTTTTCGGCCAGATAGGCGCGCACTGTCGTTTCGCCGTCGTTGTAGGACCAGAGTTCGTGGAGGGTGGAGTTGCAGAGGGTTGTGTTGATGGAATCGGGCTGGAAGAGGGGCTGGGTGATGTTGCGCTGGTGGAAATGGACAAACGAATCGCCAAAGGCCCCGGCCCGCTGGCGTTCCAGGCCGCGGGCGATGAACTCGCCGGTGATTTCAATGCCGATGAGGTCGGAGTCGGGAAAGTCGGCGGCGATGCGTTCGAGCAGACGGCCATCCGCGCAGCCTTCGTCCACAATGCGTCCGGGACGGATGGCCCAGGCCACGTCCTGATATTTCAGGTCGATGATTTCGTTGTTGCCCATTCCATAGGCATAGGCGCTGTAGTTGCGGCTGCCGGTCAGGTCGCCCTCGTCGCCCAGCAGGGGGTCTTGCCACAGGCGCAGCAGGCGGCGGGGGACTTCGGGGAACTGTTGCCAAAGCCCCCGACTTTCCGGGTGCAGCGCGCTGGTTACGGCGGGGTCGTCGGCCCATCCTGGCCCCGCGGCGGCGATGGATTGCACCAGGCGAACCGGTGTGAGCGGGCCGGAATCGTCACCCCATTCGCAGGGCAAAAGTGCAAAGCCGAGGGCTGCATAGAGCGCGGCCACCTGTGGCGTGGAGCAGACAACCGCGCTGGTTTCCGGTGTCAGGTTCAGTTCACCTTCGCTCTGCTCGACGATCTCTTTCAGCACAATTTCGGCGAAGTGGGACGTGGGCGGGTAGTGGGGGATGCCGAAGATGCGGTAGCCGACGCCGGTACGCTCGGCCAGGGCGCGAGCGAAGCGGTCTGCACCGATGGCCCGGATGTGGAAGGGGATGGGGTTGTAGCGGCTGTGGGCCTGGTTGGCCGAGGTGATGGCGTAGACGATACGCGTCACTGGGCCGGGCGGCGGCGCGGGGGAGTCCGCGGCCAGACGCCAACGGCCTGGCCGCGTTGTCAGCACGCGGGCCAGGTAGTCTGCCTGAAAGCGGGTGTGGAGCAGATGGCGTCCGGGAAAGAGAAGGGCGGTCATAGGGCGTGAAAGGTGAAGGGTAACGGGTGTGACAGCGAGCAGGCATTTTCTCGGCAGAGGCGTGCTGCGTGAAACGTGGGAAGCGTCGAAGGCTATCACGTTTCACGCAGCACGCAGCAAGATTACCACACAGGCAACACCCCCAGCGGCTCTTTGGCTTCGGTGTCCGTGGCGGCCTGAATGAACGCGGCCATATCGGCTTTGATCTGCACCAGTGACGGCGGGTGGACGTACATCATATGGCCCGCTTCGTACCAGGCCATTGTGATGTTCTGCTGCAAGCTCGGCTCGATTTCCAGGTGGTTGAAGGTGTATTCCGTGGCGAAGTAGGGGGTCGCCAGGTCGTAGTAACCGTTGGCGACAAAAATCTTCAGATAAGGATTCTGGCTCATTGTTTTGCGCAGGGTCTCGGCCACATTCAAATACTGATTCTGGTGTTTGCTGTAGTCCCATTTCTGGTAGAGGCCGGTGAGAATCTCGTAGGGCAGGTCGCTCTCGAAGCGCAGTTCCCGGCGCACGTAGTCGTTGAGGGTGGCGGTGTAGAGGCCCTGGGTGGCGCTGATGCTGGGGTCGTACTCGAACATCTCGCCCGCGGCGTCCCGGTCCGCGCCGGTGAAGCGGCTGTCGATGCGCCCGACTGTGCGCCGATCTTCCCGCAGCAGCTCTTTGGTGAAACGGAAGATATTCAGGCGCAGATTAGAACGCTTGATGTACGCCTGGCTGAGACCGGTGAAGTAAGCCAGTTGCTCTGCAATGGCGCTCTGCTCCTGGGCGGAGAGGGATGCGCCTTTCATCAGCGCGGCGGTATAGTCGCCCAGCGCGAAGGCTTCCACCGCGTCCAGCACAGCGCGCAGGGGCTGGGATTGCAGTTCGGCGGAGAGACGACGGTGATACCAGGCGGTGGCCGTGTAGGTGGGCAGGAAGAGAATGTAGGGCAGATCGTTGCCCACCACAAAGCGGGCCGTCTGGAAGTTGAGAATCACCGAAATCAGCAGCGCGCCGTTGAGCACCATCCCGTGGCGCTGCTGGAGATGACCGGCCAGCCCCGCGGCGCGGGTGGTTCCGTAGCTCTCGCCGATGAGGAATTTGGGCGAAGACCAGCGCTGCATCCGGGTGGTGATCAGGCGGATGAACTCGCCCACCGATTCGATGTCCTGCTCATAGCCGTGAAACTGATCGGCCTTTTCGCCTTTGACGGCGCGGCTGAAACCGGTGCTCACCGGGTCGATAAAGACCAGATCGGTCACATCCAGCAGGGAGTGGGGGTTGTCCACCAATTTGTAGGGCGGCGCAGGCACCGCGCCGTTTTCGCCCATCTGCACAATGCGCGGGCCGAGCATCCCCAGGTGCATCCACACCGACGAGGAGCCGGGGCCGCCGTTGAAGGAGAAGGTGAGGGGGCGGGAACCCGCGTCTGTCACGTCATCCCGGGTGTAGGCGATGTAGAAAATCGAGGCTTTGGCGTCGCCCTCTTCGCTCTTGAGCAGGAGTGTGCCCGCGGTGGCGGTGTAGGCGATGGTCTGGCCGTCGATGACGACGCTGTGTTTGGTCTGGATGCGTTCTTCTTTGGGTTCTTCGGGCTTCTTGGCTTCGTCTTTATCGGTGTCGGTTTTGTCGTTGGCGGCCATTGGGTCACTCCTCTGGGTGGTTAGCGTAGGGCGGACTGTCAGTTCGCCTTACAGGGAAGCATAACAGGCAGACCGCGCACGCGTCAAAGGTGGGCGGGGTTAATAAAGACAGCCAAACCGCCAATTGTCCAAAAGCGATTGTTTGGCGTAAAATGGTCGTATCGTTTCCCCTCAATCCGCCCGAGTAAATTGTCGTTTGGTATGCAGTGTTTCCGCCATTTTCACCCTTTCGCGGATAATAGAACTCTCGGCGGCAGCGACGTTCTCTTGTGTTTGTTGATTGTATTGAAGGAGTCTCTATGAGTCTGGAAAGTGAACTGCGCAGCGAGCGGGTCTCCCACCTGCGTCTCTCCGGTTTTACCGCGGTCCCCGCGGGGACGAGCGTGCGCGACGCGTTGGGCAAAATGCGGGCTGAACGCAATACCGTCTGTCTGGTGACCCAGGCCAGAACCCTGACCGGCATCTTCACCGAGCGGGATGTGTTGCGCAAAGTGGTGGATGTGGCCGATGTGTTGGACGGCCCCATCGACGCGGTGATGACAGCCGAGCCGATTTCGGTCGGCCCGGAAACATCGGCGGCCTCGGCCCTGGGGCTGATGGACAAGCACCACATCCGCAATCTGCCGGTGGTGGATGCCAGCGGGCAGATTGTGGGCAGTATGACCCACATGGCCGTCATCGAATGGCTGGCCGGGCGCTATCCCGTGGAAGTGTTGAATCGGCCCTACGACCCGGAGCGCTTTCCCCGCAAGGCGGAAGGCGGATAGAAGATATTGAATAGGGGAGATTGGCGGACAGCGCAGCGTGTAGCCGTAGAGACGTGAAACGTGCTGCGTGAAAAGGTCCGGCGATCTCACGTTTTACGTATCACGCAGCACGTCCAACGACGTTTTGAGGAGAATCGAATGAGCAAACCCACACCAGTCGCCGAAGAGCTGGAATCGGTCGCCATCCGTTTTGCCGGGGATTCCGGCGACGGTATGCAGTTGACCGGAACCCAATTTACAACGACCTCCGCGGTCTTTGGCAACGACATCAGCACAATGCCCGACTTCCCCGCGGAGATTCGCGCGCCCGCGGGAACCCTGGCCGGGGTCTCCGGTTTTCAGGTCCACTTTTCCAGCCGGGATGTGCTGACCCCCGGCGACGCGCCCCAGGTGCTGGTGGCCATGAACCCGGCCGCGCTCAAGGCCAGCCTGCCCGAACTGGAGCGCAGCGGCACAATTATTGTCAACACCGACGCCTTTACCAAGCAGAACCTGGCCAAGGCGGGCTACAAAAGCAACCCGCTGGAAGACGATTCCCTCAAAGGCTATCAGGTCTTTCGGGTTGCTATGACCAGTTTGAACCGGACAGCCCTTGAATCCTTTGAAGGACTGAGCAACAAAGAGAAGGATCGCTGCCAAAACTTCTTTGCCCTGGGCATTGTTTTTTGGATGTTCGAGCGCCCCCTGGAAACGACGCGGGACTGGCTTTTCAAGAAATTTGCCAAAGTGCCGGAGATTGCCGAAGCCAACTACAAAGCGCTCCAGACCGGCTACTTTTTGGGTGAGACGACGGAAACCTTCCAGCAGCGGTATATTGTGCGCCCGGCCAGTCTGCCGCCGGGAACCTATCGCAAAGTGACCGGCAACGAAGCCATGGCAATGGGGCTGGTCACAGCCGCCACCAAAATGGGCAAGCCCCTTTTCTACGGCACATACCCCATCACCCCGGCCAGCGACATTTTGCACGCGCTGGCTCCTCTGCGCAACTTCGATGTGCGCACCTTCCAGGCCGAGGATGAAATCGCCGCGATGGGTTCGGTGCTGGGCGCGGCTTTTGGCGGCGCGCTGGCTGTCACCGGAACCAGCGGCCCCGGCATTGCCCTGAAGAGCGAGGCGATGAATCTGGGCGTGATGCTGGAACTGCCGATGATTATCATCAACGTGCAGCGGGGCGGCCCCAGCACAGGCCAGCCCACCAAAACTGAGCAGGGCGATCTGTTGCAGGCGATGTACGGGCGCAACGGCGAAAGCCCGATTGCGGTCATTGCTCCGGCCACCCCCTCGGACTGTTTCGACATCGCCATCCAGGCGGCGCGCATGGCCATCCGCTCCATGTCGCCGGTGATGATTCTCTCGGAAGGCTTTCTCGCCAACAGCGCGGAGCCTTGGCTGATCCCCGACGCGGATGACATTCCGGCCATCGAAGTCAAGCACCCCGCGGGTCGCCACAACGGGGACGACCCTTTCCTGCCCTACAAACGCAACCCGGAAACCCTGGCCCGGCCCTGGGCCATCCCCGGCACGCCTGGGCTGGAACACCGGCTGGGCGGTCTGGCCAAAGCCCCGGAGACGGGCAACGTCAGCTACAATCCCCAGCACAATGAGCAGATGACCTTGGAACGAGCGGAAAAGATCGCCCGCTTGGCCGACTTCATCCCGGAGCAGGAACTTTTTGGTGCGGAGGATGCAGAGCTATTGGTGGTCAGTTGGGGCGGCACATATGGCGTCGTGCGCACGGCTGTCACCCGTGCCCAGCGGGCCGGCCAATCTGTGGCCCACGCCCATCTGCGTTTTATCAACCCCTTCCCCCGCAATCTGGAAGCGATGCTCAAACGCCACAACAAGATTCTTGTGCCCGAACTGAATATGGGCCAGTTGGCCCTGCTGCTCCAGGGAAAATTCGGCGTGAAGGTGGAAAAGTTCAACAAATTGCAGGCCCGCCCCCTGCAAATCGGCGAAACGCGTGAAGTGATTACCCAGATACTGGGCAAGGGATAGAGCAATGAGCGAAACTTTGACGAACGAGATTACACTGACCCGCAAAGATTTTATCTCGGACCAGACTGTGCGCTGGTGTCCCGGCTGCGGCGACTATTCGATTTTGGCCCAGGTGCAGCGGGTGATGCCCGAACTGGGCGTGCCCAAAGAGAAAATTGTCTTTATTTCAGGCATTGGCTGCTCCAGCCGTTTCCCCTATTATATGGACACCTACGGCATCCACAGCATCCACGGCCGCGCGCCCACCCTGGCCACGGGCCTGGCCATCGCCAACCCGGACCTGAACATTTGGGTCGTCACCGGCGACGGCGACGGGCTTTCCATCGGCGGCAACCACCTGATCCACGCGCTGCGCCGCAATGTGAATATGAAAATTATCCTCTTCAACAACCGCATCTACGGCTTGACGAAGGGGCAGGCGTCGCCCACTTCCCGCGTGGGGAAGGTCACGAAATCGTCGCCCATGGGCACAATCGAATCGCCTGTCAACCCGATTGCCCTGGCCCTGGCCGCGGAAGCCACTTTTGTGGCCCGCTCCATCGACTCCAATCCCCAGCATCTGGCCGAAACGTTGAGCAAAGCCGCGGCCCACCAGGGCACAGCCTTTGTGGAAGTCTACCAGAACTGCGTCATCTTCAACCCGAACGAGTGGGACGCGCTAGGTGACCGCGCCAACCGGGACGAAGTGACCCTCAATCTGGAACACGGGATGCCCCTGATCTTTGGCAAGGACAAGGACAAAGGCATTCGAATGCGGGGCTTTACGCCGGAGGTCGTCGCCCTCAGCGATGTGGATATGGACGAGATTTTGATCCACGACGCCACTTCCAAGCCCCTGGCCTCGATTCTGGGCAGTATGGAACACCCGGACTATCCCGCGCCTATGGGCGTGATTCGGGATGTACGCAAGCCCACCTACGCGTCGGGAATTATGGAGCAGGTGGCCCAGGCCAAGGCCAAACGGGGCGCGGGTGATCTGAACAAACTCTACCGGGCCGACGATCTGTGGACGGTTTCGGCCCGCGAAGAAAATCAGTCGGAGATGGCAGGCGGGTTGCCGCTGACGCTGGACGAGGAATATCTGGACGCTCTGGGGCAGGCCGCGGTGGAGACGACCCTTGTGCAGGATCAATTGACCGAGCACACCGTCTCCGCGCTCAAGCCGAATGTGCCGATTACCATCGACGCGGGCAGCTCCCTTTCCAGGGCCATCCGCCAGATGAACCGCCACAATATCGGCTGTCTGGTTGTCACCGACGAGGAAGACCGGCTCAGCGGCATCTTCACCGAGCGGGATGTGCTCATGCGCATCACCGGTCTGGTGGACGATCTGACTGAGGCCAAAATCGGCGACTATATGACCCCCAACCCGGTGGCATTGAAGGCCGATCTGCCCATTGCCCAGGCCCTGCACCTGATGTCCCTACACGGCTTCCGCCACCTGCCTCTGGTGGACGAGGAAAACCGGCCCACGGGCATTATCAGCTTCCGGGATGTGGTGGAGTATCTGAATCGTTCGCTCAGTTAGCGGAAAAGCGTTGGAGCGTTGGAGTGTCGAGCGCGCCAACGCTCCAACGCTCGAAAGGATGTCTCCCCTATGGCCTACGACGAAACCCTCGCCGCCCGCGTACGCGACATTCTCTCCGATCAGTTCGGTGTGGTGGAAAAAAAGATGTTCGGCGGGCTGGCCTTTATGTGGCGGGGCAATATGACCGTTGGCATCACCAACGAGGGCCTGATGGTGCGGGTGGGCAAGGAGAACAATGAGAAGAGCCTGGCCTATCCCCACACCCGCCCGATGGACTTCACGGGCAAGCCGATGAAGGGCTTTATTTATGTGGCCCCGGAAGGCGTCGCAACCGACGACGATCTGCGCGCCTGGGTGGGCCGAGGCGTGGCCTTTTCAGAGACGCTACCTGCCAAGTGAGCCGTGCCGCCGCCAATTCAACATTTTTTCCAGTACCCATCCATCTCCTCAACGAGAACTGCCGCCATGCCCTATCAACTCCTCATCGACACGGCCCTGCCTCCTACAATGTTGGATATGCTGGGCGATTCCTGTGAAATCCATTTTCTGAAAGACGCGCTGCACGACGAAGCCCTGTTGGGACGGATCGATGGCTACCTCACCTACGGCCACCCGCCCACCGACGGTCCGCTGATGGACCGCATGCCCAATCTGAAAGTGATCAGCAATTTTGGCGTGGGCGTGGATCACGTGAATCTGGACGACGCCCGCGCCCGCGACATTCCCGTGGGCAACACCCCCGGCTTTGTGGACGGAGCCACCGCGGACATGACCTTCACACTGCTGATGGCGATTGGCCGCAATCTTCTTATCGGTGACCGCTATGCCCGCGGCCCGGAATTCACCGCGTACGATCCCAACCTTTTCCACGGCCAGGAAATCTATGGCTCTACACTGGGGATCATCGGGATGGGACGCATTGGTCGGGTGGTGGCAAAGCGGGCCAGCGGCTTCGAGATGAATGTGCTCTATCACAACCGCAACCGGGATATCGAGACCGAAGACGCGTTGGGTGTGCGCTACGCGGGTCTGAACGAACTGCTCCAACAGTCGGATTTTGTGACCCTCAATATGCCCCTGACTCCGGAGACCCGGCATATAATTGGCCGGGAACAGTTGCTGCTGATGAAGCCCACAGCCTATCTGATCAACGTGGCCCGGGGCGGCGTACTCGATCACGACGCGCTGCTGGAAGCCCTGCAATGCAAATGGATCGCGGGCGCGGCCCTCGACGTAACCGAGCCGGAACCCCTGCCCAGGGATCACCCACTCCTCCAGATGGAAAACCTCATTATTGCCCCCCACCTGGGCAGCGCCACCCGTCAAAGCCGGTATAATATGGCCCGGCGCACCATCGACAATCTGCTGGCCGGGCTGCGGGGGGAGGAATTGCCGAGTCGGGTTGGGTAATACCCTGCGTCTCACGTATTGCGTATTGCGTAGGTCGTGACAATCGCTCGTATTGTATATTTATTGCTGAGGGATGTGGTCTTGCTTCTTCCCAACGGCCTTTCGTGAAAATTCGGCGTATCACCACTGTCTACGCAAGACGAAACACGCAATACGTTTTCACCTTCCATACAGGAGCACTGACCGATGGGCTTCACCAACTCCGTCACTGGCTATGGCATCGTCACCAAAACTCTGCACTGGCTGGTCGTGTTGGGATTTGTCAATCAGTACGTCATTGCCAAGATAATGACATCCATCGAAGGCAACGAATTCGCCCTGGGCTTCAGCCAGGGCAGCCTCTACAACTGGCACAAATCCATCGGCCTGGTGATTCTGACAATTGTCGTCATCCGCTACACCTGGCGCAAGACCACCCGCTTGCCCGACTGGTCGGCAGGGCTGGCCGACTGGGAGAAGAAGCTGATCCACTGGTACGAGCGGATGCTCTACTGGGCGATGTTTTTGATGCCTTTGAGCGGCTATCTTTTTGTGGAATCCGGCGGCTTCGGCGTGCAATTCTTCGGCGTCACCCGTCTGCCCACTTTCCTGCCCCGCAACGAGACCCTTGCCTGGCTGGGCCACACCATCCACATCATCACCGGCTACGCCATTGTTGTCTTCCTCACCCTCCACATCGGGCTGGTTATCAAACACCAGATTTGGGACAAAGACCGGGTGTTGCAGCGGATGCTGCCGTTTTCAAAGCAATAGCGTGTTGCGTGCTGCGTATTGCGTGCAGTGTGCTGCGTAGGTAGTGGAGATGCTTTGTTTACGGACGATGAATCGAAGTGATGCTGAGCCTCTCCGCTTTCAGTTCCCTATCTGACCGCTAGACGCCGCCGACATCACTTCTTATGCAATACGCAGCACGCAATACCTATCCCCTCAATCAATTGGAGTCACCACCTATGCTCCCTTCCCCCACCATTACCCGCATGGAATGGGCGCCCCTGACCGGCGAACGCCCTCGGCTGGCTGGCAGCAATGCCCGCCTGGGCGTCCACGGCAAAAATGTCACCTGCCCGATTGCCCGCATCACCACCAGTGATGGCGCGCAGGGCTGCGGCTGGTCCCGCATCAGCCAGGAAGAGGCCGCGCAATGGATCGGCCAGCCTGTGCCAGAGGCGGTGGAAGACTACCCCTTTGCCCTGGAATATCCCCTGTGGGATCGGGCGGGGAAGCTGGCGGGCAAGCCGGTCTACGCGTTGGCAGATGAGACTGGGCCGGTGTCGGAAGACCGGCCAGCTCTGGCTGTTCCCTGCTACGACACAACCCTCTACTTTGACGATCTCCACTTGGCTGACGACGCGGCTGCGGCTGATCTGATTGCTGCCGAAGCGGGTGAAGGGGTGGGCCGGGGTCATCGCCACTTCAAAATCAAAGTGGGCCGAGGCGGGATGCACATGCCGGTGGAGGCGGGAACCCGCCGCGACATCGCCGTCATTCGGGCGGTGCGGGCCGAGGTGGGGCCGGGCGCGAAGATTCTCATCGACGCCAACAACGGCTATAATCTCAACCTGACAAAACAGGTGTTGGGCGCGACTGCCGACGCCGACATCTACTGGATGGAAGAGGCTTTTCACGAGGACCCGATGCTCTACGCCAACCTGCGGGAGTGGATGGGCCGGGAAGGGCTGTCTGTGCTGATTGCCGACGGCGAGGGAGATGCCTCGCCCCGCCTGCTGGAATGGGCGCGGAGCGGGCTGATCGATGTGGTGCAGTACGACGTACTGCGTCCCGGTTTCACCCGCTGGTGGACACTTGGCCCCCAACTGGACGGCTGGAATGTACGCTCCGCGCCCCATGCCTACGGCGGCGTCTTCGGCGTCTACGCCGCGCCCCATCTGGCCGCCCGCGTCCGGGGCTTCACCTTCGCCGAGATCGATCCGGCAAAAGTGGACGGTCTCGACGGCTCGGCCTACACCATTCGCGACGGAGAAATCCACGTGCCTGCCCTGCCCGGCTTCGGTCTGGGATTGGACGAAGCCCATTTCCAACGAATCGTCGCCGAAAAAGGCTTTATCGCCGCGTAAGTCGATTTTCGACTATTGTTTGTCCACAGGTGGCACAGATTTTCACAGATAGTGCAGGGGTAATCTGTGAAAATCTGTGCCATCTGTGGATGCCTTATTCTGTGGAATTATCCGACACTTTTGTCTTTCCCTTTTCCCTTTCATCTCCAAGGAGACACCCAATGCAATCCTACGATCTCGCCGACCTGCCTGTCCGCGAACTCTTCCCCGGCTTCCGGGGCAAGTTTATCACCTCCGACACAATGACATTCGTCTACTGGGACATCGCGCCCGGTTATCCCCTGCCGCCCCATTCCCATCCCCACGAACAGGTGGTGAATGTGTTGGAAGGCGAATTTGAATTGGTGGTAGAGGGGGAGAAAGTTGTCCTGGGGCCGGGAATGGTGGCAACCATCCCCGGCGGCGCGCAGCACACGGGCCAGGCCCTCAGCCAGTGCCGGATTCTGGATGTCTTTTATCCAATTCGGGAGGAATACCGGTAGGGGAATCCGTAAACGAACGGTGGTCAGGACATCCACGGGTTACGGTTCATTGACAACTTCCACAGCCTGGGTTGTCGTCTGCTTTTTCTCCGCCAGTTCCTGCTTGCGCTGTCGATAGAGAATCTCCTCCATCAGCGCACGCTGGGTGGAGGAGATGTCGGCGATGACGCCAAACAGAAAAATGAGAAAACCCACAGTGATCAGTGTGCTGCCAATCGTGACGGACTGGTTGAGCCGCCCGATGCCCGATTGGGCGCTGAAGAGGTAGAAGTAGAAGAAGCGCAGCAGCAGAATTGTTCCGCTGGCGGCAAAGGGCGCGGCCAGGAACGAAAAGGTGCGTAGCGGTTCGTAGAAGGCATAGAGGCGGAGAATGGTGGCTGCCGAACGCTTGACATAACTCCACGTGCTGCGCATCAGCCGGGACTCTCTGGTCGGGTCGTGGACGGTAATCGGTACACTGGCAACGATCAGCCCTTTTTTCCCCGCCTGGATAATCGTCTCCAGTGTATACGTATACCGGGTCAGCACAATCAGCCGCAGCGCTGCTTCCCGGCTGAGGGCACGAAATCCGCTGGTGGCGTCGGGGACTTCTGTGTCCGATGCCACCCGAACCACCCAACTGCCCCAGCGTTGCAATAGCCGTTTGACCGGAGAAAAGTGGGCGATCTGATACGTCTGGCGATCTCCGATTACAATGTCCGCTTGCCCCGCCAGTACAGGTTTTATCAGATCTCCGATAAATCGCCCCGGATACTGATTGTCCCCGTCTGTATTGACCACCACATCCGCGCCCGCGGCCAGACAGTACTCCAGCCCCGCCTGAAAGGCCGCGGCCAGCCCCATATTGCGGGGCAAGCGTAAAATGTGATCCACACCCAACGCCTGGGCCACGCGCACGGTCTCATCGCTGCTGCCATCGTCGATCACCAGCACTTCCAGCCGGGAGATGCCGGGGAGAGAGCGGGGCAGTTCGGCCAATACCAGCGGCAGGGTTTCCGCTTCGTTGTAGCAGGGGATCTGGACAATCAGGTGCATAGGATTCGGCAGTCCATTGGGTCATCCGTCGACAAAACAGTGCGCGGATTGTACCACATTCAGCCGTTACAACCCATTCCTATTTCTCCACTCTGCGTGCTGCCTTCCGCGTTCACTTCATCGGCCCTTCCACCAATCTTTGCGAGAACGGGGGTCCATAAACGTGCCCCGATCCCGCACCGCCACCAACATTTCTTCGGTTTGCAGCGTGCCCAGCACTTCGCCGTCCCGCAGGGCAGGCAGATGGGTCCGCCCGTCTGCGTTTGCCTGTTCATAGAGCGCCAGCAGGTTTGGGTCCACGCATACAGATTCCAGATGGACCGCATAGCCGGGAGCCACACTGTCGTGGCGGGTGTAGCCCAGCGTGATGCGATCGGCTGCCGCGTAGAGGACCAGCACTTTGTAGCCACCCCCGTAGATTTCCGGCCCCCGACCCGGACTGGCCACCGTTTCGTTTCGACTGCCAGCCAACCCCAGCAGCGAGACCGCCCCAGGCGTCAGATTGGCACTGGGGCAGCCGTGTTCCCCGCATCCCCAATCCCAGGCATAGACCCGGTGTGCGGAGCTGAAAGCGGGCGTGCGTGCGTCGCTGAAAATTCCGGCAAGCTGGGGGGCATCCCCATCGGTGGGGCCGTTGATGTCCACAATGCCCAGTGTTTCACTGACTGGCGTGTAGCCGCGCAGGGCCAGATTCAGGTCGCCGTGGAGTGCATCCGGGTGGTCGGCCGCGGGACCGTCCACAGGGATCAGATCGTAGCTTCGGGTGGAAGAAGGGGGACAGATGGGCAACGGGTCGCCGGTCAGGACTGGCAAATAGAGGAAGGCGGAAGACCCCGGAACCGTACTGTTGGGAACATTCTCCTGGGCCTGAAGTTTCCCCACACCAGACAGGAGAAGAAGCCCTACAAGCGCGGCCAGAAGCCGCCAGTCAGGGCCTACGAAATTGGTCTGGGTCAGGCATTGGGTTGTTTCCGTTTTGAAAAGTGTTTTGTTCATTGCTGGCTCTCCTGTGAAAAGTCAATCGGCTGGACTTTTCCCCGGAGACAGCCAGCGCGTTGCGCTCAGCCCAGCTTCGGGGGTGGTCCCGCCACCGTATCCAATGCGCCACCCAAATCAATCAATTCGGCGGCTATCTGGCGCAGACATCCGTTCAGGTCCGTGGCGATCTGGCTGGGACCCATTTGTAACAGCCGCCAGCGCTCTGGCAGCAGACCGTCCCGCAGGCTGTCCGCGTCATCCCCACAGCGGATGCCCAGATAGCCGTGGCGGGCACGCAGGGCAATGTCCGCGGGCCAGTCGCCCACCAGCCGGTTGGGCAAAGGGCGCAGCCGATTGTCCCGCAGAGCCTGCCACAGGGCATCAAAAGGATCGTCGTCCCGGCGCAATTCCGTAATATCCTGCGCCCGCAACAGCCGATCCAGCGTCGTGTGAATGAACGTTACCCGGCGAAATTTAGCCGCGGGTACAGGATGATCCAAACGCTTTAAGGGGCCGATGTCAATGCGGAAATAGTAATCCTGGGCGCGGGGGTGATCCGCCTCGTGGGGCAACAGTTCGGCCCGGGTGACGAGATGATAGCGCTGCACCGGCGCAAACCAGGTGATGGTATGGCTCTCTTCCTGTGCTCCAAACGCGCCCGTCTGGTAGAAGGCGAGATAGTCCGCGCCGATGCGTCGGGGCGCGCGGCGCTGGGGAACGCGATACCAGCCGTCCGACGCGGCCCGGCGTAGGTCTTCGGGCTGATTCACCACTGCCACCAGGACCGTACGGCGCTGTAGATGGGGGTCTGTATAGGCAAAGTCCATAGGGCGTCTCAGCCGATGTGTGGGTAGAGGGAGGGGGCGTAGCGTTCGATTTGGCTGCGCAGGCGCAGCAGCGCCACATCCTTTGCTTTGGCTTCCAACAGTATATCAAAAGGGCGCAAGGACAGGGAAAGGGCGCTGGAGAGCAGATCGATAATCGGAAAAGGATCGAGGAAGTCGCTGTGCTGATTGAGCAGAGGGGCCTGCATGCGTACGCCATCGGGTCGGCGCAGATAGCGGATTTCTGTGCGGGGGCTACTGATGTGGATTTTGGGGCGGATGGCCGGAGGCCAGGTGGACAGGGCCAGACGCAGCGCGTCCAGAGGCGGTATCTGTTCCGGGTTCAGGCAGCGGTGGTGCAGGCTGTCGAAGACCACTGGTATGCCCGTGCGCCGGTGAATCCAGAGCGCGTCGGAGAGGCTGTAGCGCCGGTCGTCGTGTTCCAGAACCACCCGCTGGGCCACCCAATCCGGGAGTTGTTGCCAGCCGGAGACAAAGCGGCCGCGGCCTGCTTCCGGGTTGCCGTGTACGCCCCCCACGTGAATGACGATCACCCCGTCCGGGCCAGCACCCATCCCATCCAGCAGGGCCGCGGCGGCTGTCAGCTCCTGGACAGAGCGGGCCACCAGCAGCGGCTCCGGGCTGTTGAGTTGTACATAAAAGCCGGGGTGAAGGGTCAGGCGCAGGCGCTGTTGCCGGGCCAGATCGCCCATCGCGGCCAGTTCTGTGGCGCACTCCTCCAACTGGCGATGAAAGGCGGGCAGCCCCGGATGGGTGAGATAGGGGGCCAATTGGCCCGACAGCCTGTAGAAATGGATGGAGCGGCTGGACAGGTAGAGGAAAATATCCCGCAGGTAGGCCAAACTGACGCTGAGGTGGGGCTGATTTTGCCAGCGGCGGCTATCGTGGGAAGGCAGGCCGGGCGCGCCCAATACTTTGACACCAAAACCCAGGCGCAGGGAAGGGCGGATGTGTCCGGGGCCGTTGCTCATCGTTCACTCGGCAGGGGTGACTTTCGGGTCGGCAGGTTCCGGCGCTGAGAAGGGCCGGGAGCCAGCCTCGCGCGGGGCTGGGTCGTCGTCGATGGTATCCACAAAGGAGCGGGTGGAGCGCATTCCCCGGTGGGCCAGATAGAGAAAGAGAATGAAGATGGCGGCCAGTCCAATCACCGCCAAATAGTGCAGACCCGTCTGTATGTTTTTTATGGCTTCGGTGGCATAGAAGCCGACCAGCGCCAGCACTGTGGACCAGCCCACCCCGGCCAGAAAGACCACTGGAAACCAGCGCCGCAGGGGGATGCGGGAAAGACCCGCGGCTACCAGCGCTGGGATGGCGAAACCGGTGGAGAATTTGGCGATGAGCAGGGCTTTGCGGGCGTGGCGGCGCATGGCCCAGCGCAGCTTTTCCAGGTGGCGACGGCGCAGCCCCAGCCATCCCAAATAGCGGATGAGTGTCTCTTCGTTGCTGAAATAGCCAAGCGAATACCAGGCGATATCCGCGAAGAGATTGGCGACGGCGGACACTCCGATGACCACTGAAATACGCATAAAACCAGCAGAGGCCGCGGCTGCGGCCAACAGTGTGGCAATCGGCCCTTCTACCAAAATCAGCAGGAAGAGCAGAAGATAGTTCCCACGCCCCAACTCCTGAATGCCGCCCGATTGCATTGTATCCCAGAAAGCATCCAACCACTGGAAGTCGAAATTCATAAAGACCTGACTGTCGAATAAGTACACAGATGAATAAGTACAGCGTCAACAAAGTTTTTGGGGCGTAGAAGTTCGACTTTTCAGAAAAGTCGAACTTCTGTAGTCGAATAACTTTGTTTCCAGTGTAATAAGAACACAGATGAATGCAGAAATGACCCATTGACACGGACAAAATCGCGCCCTGTTTTGGGTGCTACATTATGGGCCTTCTGTCACCCGGCCAATCGGCCAGGCCACCACATCCAGACGCCGGGCAAAATGGAGCAAAGGCTGGGTGTCTGGCAGGGCGATGCCCGCGGCCTGGGCCACGCTGTTGCGCGCCCACTCTGCCTCGGCGGGCTGGATCGGCCAGGGCGCGTGATGGATTTCACCCCGATAGATGCGCCCCTGTCCATCCGCAGCGTAGAGACAGTAGCGTTCGATCAGCCAGGCTTCCAGGCTGCCCGGCGCCACCCAATAGACCGGGCCGGTGGGCGCATAGGTTGCCCGCAGCTCGGCCTCTGGCGCGGGGCTATGGGTGCGTCGGCTGGCATAGTGGATGGCGTCGCCTTGCGCCTGACAGGTCATCTGTGCCCGAAAATAGGGCAGCCGGTAGAGGGCACGGGCAATCGCTACCGCAATGGGATTGGCTGCGTCCAGGCTGAAGAACCAGACCCCCGGCTTGCCCCCCAAATTTACATACGTGCGCAGATTCAATTCGGGAAAGGCCGACAGCCCCGGCACAGCCGGCAGCAGCCGGGGGCGCACCCCACTCATCCGAAAGGGAACCACGCCCACCCACGCTTCCCCTTCCCACGTGTCCAGGGGCAGGCCCGGCGGCAGCAGTGGGGCCATCTGCGCCGCGGGGATGGGCCAGTGGGCAAAGAGCAGATCGTGCCAGCCCTGGGCCATCACCCAGGGCTGGCTGGGCAGGGGCCAGGGCCGGTGATCGGTGTGCTGGAGCGGATGGACACTGTTTGGCATTACGGGCTTTCCGTCAGAAAGTTCTTCCATACGACTGTCCTGGCGCGTTGAGAATTGCATTGCCCCTCTGTTCTCAGCACTACTCGGAATCAGGGCGGGCCAACCACATTGCCTGCGTCGTCGTAGAAACGGTTGTCCTGAAAGACAATCCCCGTACACTGAACGCTCTCGTCAAGGGTTTTGGTCCATATCTGCGAGACGGGAACCAGCGGGCCAAAGCCGGTTTCCGGGTTTTGGCCCGATCCAGTGAGGGGTTCTTCCGGGCAAGGCACTACATAAATTCGCACAGTCACGCCCTGTTTGCCGGGCAGGTTGCCAAAGGGTGCAAAGCCCCATTCACCCGCGGATTCTCCACAGCCGGAACATTTGGTGTTGCGCGGTCCTTCGTAGGCAATATGTACACACGCGCCGTTGAAAGGATCACCGCTGGCATACTCCACGCTTCCCTTAAAATAAGTGATAGAATCGTTGGGCGTACAGATGCCCGGATTCTTGAGCAGAAATGGAAAATAGGGCGTGGGCACAGGCGTGATGGTGGGTGTGGGCGGCACAGGTGTATTTGTCGGTCCCGGTGTGGGCGAGGGCGCGATATCCTCCACAATCTGCATATTCTCCACCGCAACCGCCTCCACCAGTTCCCCATACACCCAGCCCCGTTGCCCCAGATAGTCGATCTCCCACCAGGTGAACTGGGGATTGGCCCCTGTCACCGGATAGACCGCGCCCGCGTTGGCCGCGCCCAGCAGCCCATAGCTGATGCCCGGCCCGGCGCGCACGTTCATCGTTTGGCCAATGCGTACTTGGGGGAAAGGCGTGGGCGTGGGTGGAGCAGGTGTCGGGGTGGGGGTCGGGGTGGCAAGCCCGTTCTGGGCGTCGCCCAGAATGGCCCAATATTGGCGGATGATTGTCTCGCCGGCCAGGATGCGCAGATGAAAGTCCAGCCCCGCGTAGTCGTCTGCTTCGGCAAAGCGATGCTCCCGGCACGCTGGTTCGCCCGCTGGCAATTCGTAGTAGCGGGGTGCGCCCAGGCTGCGCAGATCGGCCAACCGGACCGGGCCGTGGCGTTCGACAATGCCCGTGGCGTCGCTGATGATCAGTTCCGCGTCCAGATCGGCGAGCATATCAAAGCGCTCCGCGTCGTTGCCTGTCAGCCAGAAGCCGATGTAGGCACAGCCCAGCCCCGGCCCCCGCTGGCTGTCTGGATAGGCGATCTGCCAGCGCACCCGGTCCTCGCCGCTGTCAATGGCAAAATCCAGGGCCGCGGCCGGGTGGGGGGTGGGTGTCGGTGTAAAAGTGGGGATGGGCGTGGCCGGGTCCGCGGCAATAGTCTGGGCGGCGGGATCATCCAGCAGCAGTGCGCTGCCGGGTTCCGCGGTGATCTCCTCGGCCGCGGGCATACGGTTGAGCAGTCGATCCACCACCGGCGAAAGGAAGCGCGCCCGCCACGGGGGGACGATGACGAGCAGAATCAACACAAATACCAGCAAAGGCAACAGCAAGCCGAAAATTCGTCGTACCCCAGTCCAGAAGGTCGGGCGATTGCCAAATACCTCCTGATTGATGGCGTCTACCGAGGGAAGCCCGTTCGGTTCTGCCGTCTGGTTTTGCTGGGGTAAATTGTACATAGCCACGCCCTGTTTTCCTATCGAAACTGCCCCCGGTAATTGTCGACGAAGAAATGTTCAACCAATTCTACAATATCATCCGGGCTGGCCAGCCAGCGCCAGTCCAGCATTGTGTGCATCTCTGTGTCGATCACTCCTTTTGTGGTGCGCACCCAGCTCATCACATAGCCTGTCAGCGCGGCCACATCCTTGCCAATCAGCATCAACATCAGATCCGCGTCTTCGCTGTGATAGGTGTTGAGCAGCCAGACCCGCTTTACATCCGGATGGGTGGGCAGGTCGATCAACGCCTGAAAACAGCGCCGGTCCAGCCCCGGCTCCACATCGATCAGCACGCTGGTGGCGACAGTCTTGCTGTTGGGGCTGACTTCCATCTCCAATTCCAGAAGGGTGTCAATATCGGCCCGCCCGCCAAAACTCATCATCGTGCGCGTCTCCCGCATGCCCTCCACATTGCGCACCACATCCAGCATAAAACGGTTGAACTCCCGCACATCCCGCACCAGACAGGTGAAACGCAGATCGGCCCGTTGGCGCATCCAACTCACCCACAGGGGCGAAACCCCTTTGGATTGGTAGCGGCGCAGATTGTTCAGAAGCTGCTCCCGGGCGATTTCATCCTTGCCGCTGGCAATGTCCGCGTCGATAAAGGCCAACATCGGCGGCAGGGGCGGCGTCGAAGTATCTGTGGTCTGCTCACGTTCGGAGGGCATAGGGCTTGTCCAGTGGGAACTGTATCCAGTTGACGATTGTTAATTATCCTTATTCAACCCCATTGAAAAGAAAAACGCAAACGTTGTCAATGTTGACACAATAGGCTGGATCGCAGAAAATGATCGACGGTGTTTAAAGCGTGGTATTCAAGCGGTGACCCCGGAGCGGTGGTTCTGCATCTTATTGGAAAGAAGTGAGGATTCAGTTGTACGATTATACAAGTGACAACCCAGCATCGGCGGCTCTCCCTACCCTCTGGACCCGCAACTACTTTTATCCCTTTGTGTCGGTCTTTTCTCCTTTCAGCCGCAGTGTGCTGGCCGAGATCAGCCGCCGGGCCTGGTTTCATTACTACACCCGCCTGGGCCATGACATCAGCTTTGCCCCCAAAACCCTTGTACACAGCGCGGACGGTCGCCTCTTTCTGGACTTGAAATGGATCTGCCAGCAGGACGCGGCCTTTGCTGGTTTGCCCCCTCTGGTCATCCGGCTCAACAGCGCGCCCGTGGCTATCTGCCCCTGGGAAAAACCGGGGATGGTTGCTGGCTTTAAGCTAAGCCGCAACCAGAAAAAGATCGACCAACTGTTGCAGGATTTTGCCCGGGATATGGGCGATATCACCGGGCGCATTCGCAAGTGGTATGACAAAGTCCAGGCCATGCGCTGGACCCAGGCCGAGATTCTGCAAATTATGGAGGAGATCGAGCGCTTTGGCACAGAAAGCCTGATGGCCTTCTTCGCGGCCCGCCACAATCTGGAGCGGGAGCACAACACGCTGCTGGGCCTGCTCCCCGGAGACGATCGCCGCCAGAAGTTTCACCTGATTAACAGCGCGCTTTCCGATCTGGACGGCCTTGCCGAGCTGGCCTTGACAGATGAACTGCTGGCCTTGGCCGGGTTGGCTGCCGCGGACAAAAAATTGATGGACTGGCTGGAAACAGCGCCCGGTGAGGATTGGCTGCAAAGCGTCCCGCCCGGCACTTTTGCCGATGGGATGGCGCATCTGCTCGACGGTTTCGGCCATTGGGCAACCGGTGTGGGGGAGATGTCCAATCCCACTTGGGCCGAAAGCCCCGAACTGGTATTCGCCGCCATCCTGACCTGTGCCCGCAACCAGACCAAACGCCCCAAGCGGGTTCCGTCCACCGCCGCGCGCCAGCAACTTCTGGAGGCGGTGGACGGCAAAGTCCGCAAACAGGCGGAGCAGGCTTTGGACCGTCTGGCCAGCCTCACAGCCCTGCAGAGCAACGCCTTGAATGCCTATGGATATCTGCTGGCAGGCAGCCGAACCTGGGCGTTGGCCGCGGGCAATGAAGCCACCACCGATGGCCGGTTGTTGGACGTCGAAGATGTCTTCCTCTTCGAGTTGGAAGAGATCAAACAGATGATGACCGGAGAATGGAATGTCAGCAGCACCGACGAAATCCGTCAGCGGGCCGAGGAACGGCGCTTGCAATATACCCAATGGCAGGACTACCGCTCGCCGACCGCCTTCTTCGGTGACACGCCCGCCTGGGCCGCGCTCTCAGGGCTGCCATCGGTCAGCGGCAGCATCACCGGCCCCCTGCGGCGTCAGGAACACCTGCGCCCGGTTCTCTGCCAGAATGCGGTGGTGGGCGCGCGGCGGGTGGACAGCGGTTGGTCGCCCACACTGCCCGTGGCCGGTGGCTTTATCGCCGCGGCAGGCTCTCCGCTGGACCCGATTATTGCTGCGGCCAGGGTCTGGCACGTGCCCACCGTTGTTGGCCTGGGCGCAGGCTACGATCAACTGGTCAACGGCGCGCAGACAACCCTGGACGGGACAGCGGGCGTGGTGGAGCAGTAGATTGATAGATGTATAGCCTGCGAATTGCCCTCTCTTTTCTCACCACAATGCCTTTGCCTTCCCTACCGGCAGAGGCATTTTTGTCGGGCCAGGGACGGGCTTTTGCCTGGTATCCGGCGGTGGGCCTGCTGATTGGGCTGCTTCTGAGCGGTGCGGCGTTTCTGTTGGCACAGGCCGCCCTCTCGCCGCAGGTGCAGTCCGGGCTGCTGCTGCTGGGCTGGGTGCTGATCACCGGCGGGCTGCATCTGGACGGGGTGATGGACAGCTGCGACGCGCTCTTTGCGCCGGTTTCGGTGGCGCGGCGGCTGGCAATCCTGAAGGATGTCCACACCGGTGCTTTTGGCGTCCTGGGTCTCTTCTTCGTCCTCGGCTTGAAATGGGCGCTGCTGGCTGAACTGTTGGGACAGCCTGGGGGATGGCTGACGCTCCATCCGGCTCTCCTTTTGGCTCCCCTCTGGGGGCGCTGGGTATTGGTGTGGGCAGCCTGGCGTTTTCCCTATGCCCGGCCCGGCGAAAGCCTGGGGCGCACAATGACAGGGGGCCTCTCTCGCCGGGAAGCGCTGATCGCCACCCTCACCGCCTTAGCCATCCACAGCGGACTGGCCTTTTGGCAGCCCGACCTGTGGGCTGTGGTGCTGGTGGTTCCCCTGGTTTATCTGCTGGCACGTTGGGCCGCGGGCAAACTGGGCGGCGGACTGACCGGCGATCTCTACGGTTTTCTCTGCGAAACGACGGAAGGGCTGGTGCTGTTGGCGCTGGTACTTTTGGGTGGGGCAATTCCGGTATGATACACTTTTTTCGGACTCTTCCGACATCAATGGGTTGGAGTGCGCAATGGAGAACCTTTGGCAAAAAGTGACGCGCTGGACACACGCGCTTGGTGACTTTCAAGCGCGTGTGATTCTGACTTTGCTGTACGGGGTGCTGGTTCTGCCTACAGGACTGATTGCCCGTCTTGGCGGCGAACTGCTTCCCCACCAGCGCACAGAAACGCCTTCCTACTGGCAGAGCCGCTCGTCCCGGAAGGAGACCATTCGCAGTGCACGGGGGCAGGGCTAGGCATGTATATTCTGGGTATCTCCTGCTACTATCACGACGCGGCCGCGGCCCTGCTCTATAACGGCCAGTTGGTGGCTGCGGCAGAAGAAGAACGTTTCTCCCGCGTCAAATTTGATTCCAGCTTCCCCCAACAGGCCATCGACTTCTGTCTGGCCCAAGCGGGAATCTCTGCCCACGAGTTGGACTACGTAGTCTTCTATGAAAAACCCCTGCAAAAATTTGATCGTATCCTGCGTACATCTCTGGCGGGTGTACCCCGTACTGCAAAGCTATTCCGGGAATCCATGGCCACCTGGTTCAGCGAGAAGCTCTGGATTAAAACCCATCTGCTGAATAAGCTGAATATTCCCGCCCGGAAACTTCTCTTTGCCGAGCACCATCTGAGCCATGCGGCCAGCGCTTTCTTCTGTTCGCCCTTCAAAGAGGCGGCCATTCTGACCATCGACGGCGTGGGGGAGTGGACGACCACTGCTCTGGGCCGGGCCACTGCCGATTGGGGCGACGGCGGGCGCAATGCCATCGACCTGGAGCAGGAAATCCGTTTTCCCCATTCTCTCGGCCTGTTCTATTCGGCCTTCACCGCCTGGCTCGGCTTTCAGGTGAACAACGGCGAGTACAAAGTGATGGGCATGTCCCCCTATGGCACGCCCCGCTATCTGGACAAAGTGGAAAAGGTGTTGCGGCTGGCCGAGGACGGCTCCTTTTCTCTGAATATGGACTATTTCAGCTTCCACACCTCCACCACCGACACCTACAACCGACGTTTTGTGGATCTGTTTGGCGCTCCCCGGGACCCCAAAGCCGAGTTCATCACCGATTTGACCCACCCCAACGGCGCGGGCAACCCGGACCGCGGCCTGCGCCAGCGCAACCAATACTACGCGGATGTGGCAATGTCCATCCAGCGCACCACCGAAGAGGCGATTCTGCGCATGGCCCGCCACCTGCACCGGACGACCGGCAGCGAGAATCTCTGCGTTGCTGGCGGGGTGGCTCTGAACAGCGTTGCCAACGGGCGCATCACCCGCGAGGGGCCGTTCAAAAATGTCTTCATTCAGCCCGCGGCCGGGGATAGCGGCGGCGCGCTGGGCGCGGCTCTCTACGCCTGGCACGTGCTGCTGGGAAAGCCTCGTACCTTTGTGATGGATCACGCCTATTGGGGCGCGGAGTATTGCCCGGCAGAGATCGCAGACTTTCTGCGGGAAAAGGACATCCCCTATCGGGAGATGGCAGACGACCGCCTGGTGGATGAAACTGTAGACGACCTGACCAGTGGCCGGGTCGTTGGCTGGTTTCAGGGCCGTTTCGAATGGGGACCCCGCGCCCTGGGCAACCGCTCGATTCTGGCCGATCCCCGCCGGGAAGAGATGAAAGAGATCGTCAACGAAAAGATCAAATTCCGCGAACCCTTCCGCCCCTTTGCGCCGGCTGTGCTGGAAGAATACGCGGCCGACTACTACGCCACCCCCCGCCTGGACGAGAATCTCCTGGCCCGCTATATGCTGCTGGTCAGCCCCGTGGCCGAAAAGCGTTGGCAGGAAGTGCCCGCCACCACCCACATGGGGTCGGGCCGTTTGCAGACAGTGCGCCGGGACTGGAACCCCCGCTACTACGATCTCATCCGTCGCTTCGGCCAGGCCACAGGCACGCCCGTGCTCCTCAATACTTCCTTCAACCTGCGCGGCGAACCGATTGTGACCTGGCCCCACAACGCCTTCAATACATTCGTCGGCAGCGACATCGATGTGCTGGTGCTGGGCAATTTTGTCGTGCGCAAAGAGACATTGGGCAGCCGCTTTCAGCCCACTTTCAAAGGCGCGCTGGGAGAATAACCGATGATGCGCAAGGGGCTGAGTGCGATTCTGCTGATTTGCTTCTATTTGATCTTTTTCGCTTTGGTGGTGGAAGCGGGCGTGCGTTTGGCCGGTGCCGCGCCGCCTGCCGCGCCCAGTGGCTGGTTCTGGCGTTCGCCCGATCCTGTCACCGGCTGGAGCCACCTGCCCGGTGTGGCTGCTCGCTCCTTCAATCCCTTCTACGAATTTGACGTGCAGGTGACGCTTAACAGCCGGGGCATCCGCGGGCCAGAGACGCTGACCTACGCCAGGACGGACGGCGTGTACCGGGTGCTGCTCCTGGGCGATTCCTTTATGGAAGCGTTGCAGGTCAATGACGATGAGACCCTGGGCGAAGTGCTGCGCAGCCATCTTCAGGCCCAACTGGGCAGGCCGGTGGAGGTGATCAATAGCGGCGTCAGCGGGTTTGGCACGGATCAGGAACTCCTCTGGCTGCGGGAAGAGGGTGTCAAGTATGCGCCGGACCTGGTGCTGCTGGCCGTCTACCCTCACAACGATTTTATGAACAACGCCGAGGTGCTGGAATCCGCCAATCAGGGCGCGATCAGCAAACCTTTTTTCGCGCTGGCCGATGGACAATTGCAGTTACACTACTACCCCTACGATCCCGCGTCCGTGCCGCCTGTCAGCAGCCCTTTTGCCGAAGTAGCCCAGACAGAAATGGCCCCCGGCCCCCTGACACCCCTGGCCGACTGGCTGCGTCCCCGTTCCGCTTTCTACCGTTATTTCGATCCCCGCATCCGCATTGCATCGCCCAGAACCGCGGCCTGGCTGGCGCGCACAGGTCTGCTCGCGCCCGGCCAGGAAAGTCAACTGGTGGCCCAGGGCGCGGGCTTCGTCCCTCTCACCTACCGCATCTATCAGAACCCGCTCGGCCCGGAGTGGCAGCAGGCCGTGGCCCTGACGACCGCCCTTTTTGGCGAAATTCGCACGACCGCAGAAAGTATCGGTGCCCAGAGCGCGGCGCTGGTCATCCCCTCTCCAGAGACAGTATATCCGGCCCGCTGGCAGCAGATTTTGACCCGATTCCCGGCTATGCAGAGCGACGCCTGGGACTTGCAGCAACCGGAGCGGTTGGCCCTGACTGCCCTGGCCGACGCGGGCATCCCGGCCCATTCCCTGGCAACGGCTTTGGCCCGCGGCGCGGCCAACGCGCCGCTGCTCTATTTTGCTGAAGAGGGCCACTGGACAGCCGCTGGCCACCGCCTGGCCGCGCTGGATGGATTCAACTTCTTGCAAACCAGCGGGCTGATTTCGGGACTGGCCGGCCCCCCGCTTGAACTGTCCCTGCCGCGTCCTGTTCGCACACCGGGGGAGTGGATGGTGCTGGCAATTCTGCTGGTAATCGCCCTGTCCCTCCTGTGGGAAATGTGGAAACTGGGGCCACGGCGCTGGCTGCGCAATGTGGGCGTGGGTCTGGCGACTGTGGGTGAACTGCTGATGTATATGGCCCGCCAACGCCAGTTTGCCCTTCTGCCTCTGCTGATCCTTCTCCTCACCTTTGCCGGGCTGCTGGTGCTTGCCCAAGCGTCGGTGGTGGGACCATTCATCTACACCCTCATCTGATGGCCCCCTCCCATAGCTCTCTCTACTTTCTTCTCGGCGGCGCGCGCAGCGGCAAGAGCGACTACGCGCTGGAACTGGCGCGCGGCCTGGCCGGGGACGCGCCGATTCTTTTTATTGCCACGGCCCAGGCCGGTGACAGCGAAATGGCCGAGCGCATCAGCCGCCACCAATCCGAGCGCCCCGGCCATTGGCAAACGCTGGAAGCCCCAATACAGGTGGGCCGCCGCTGGCAGGAATACCCAATCGCCAATCGTCAGTCGCCAGTCCCCTCCGTCGCCGTGCTGGACTGTCTCACCCTTCTCGTCTCCAATCTTCTCTTCGCAGACAGCGCAGACCCGGAAACGGAGGCCGAAGCAATTTTCCAGCAGCGGGTGGATGGAGAAATCGACGAACTTCTGGCTGCCCAGACCGCGCTGGGCCTGCCGTTGATTGTCGTCAGCAACGAAGTGGGAATGGGGATTGTCCCGGCTGGCCGCATCAGCCGCCTCTACCGGGACCTGTTGGGCCGGGCCAATCGGCGGTTGGCCGGAGCCGCGGCCCACGCGATTTTCCTGCTGGCGGGCATCCCCCTGGACCTGAAACGCTGGCAGATGGATTTGCCCGGCCCAGCCCGTCCCGACAGCGCCACAGAATGATTGCCCTACGCGGCCGCGCCTACGCCCATGCCTTTTGGCTGGGATTGCTCCTCTTCGCGGTCTATCTCCTCAGCTTCTCTGGCCGCTTCCACGTAATGGACGAAGTGGCCGTCTTCGCCGTCGGCCACAATCTGGCCGTCAATGGACAGGCCGACATCAATCAATTGATCTGGACCAATCACTGGACTCCCCATCCGCCCGGCGTGTGGGGGGTGGATGGCAATCTCTACACCAAAAAAGCGCCCGGCGTCTCTCTGCTGGCGGCTGGTTTGGTGTGGCTGGCCCGGCTGGGGAGCGGTATCAGCACTGTCTTTGTGGGGCTGCTGGTCGGCGGCTTGACTGTTGCAGCGACGGCCAGCCTGCTGGTTGTCTGGCTGGAAGACGTGGGCTTCTCCCGGCCTGTCGCCCTGCTGACCGGCCTGGGCTATGGCCTCTGCACCTTCGCCTGGGTCTACGCCCGGATGCTGTGGGACCTGCCGGTGGTGGGCCTGCTGGGGTTGGCAATGGTCTGGGCGCTGCACCGGGTAAAGGGGCAGACCTCCCGCGCCTGGCTGTGGCTGCTGCTGGCGGGTGTCAGCGCGGCCCTGGCCGTGATCTTTCGCTACGAGAGCCTCTATCTGGCGGGCTGTGGCGCGCTCTATCTGCTGGCGTCAGGTGTTCGCCGTCCAGGCCAGGCCGTTCGTCGTTTGGCCCTCTTTCTGGCTCCGCTGCTGCCCGTGGCCCTGGCGCTGATAGTCTACAACCAGACCCGCTTTGGCGCAGTGAGCGACACGGGCTATACCAGTGAACTCTCCTTCCACTTTTCCTGGTTCAGTCTCTACGGCCTCACTTTCAGCCCCGGCCAGGGACTCTTTACCACCAGCCCCTTTCTGCTCTTGGGGCTGCTGGGCGTTGCCCCGTTGCGTCGCCGTCTGCCGCCTGTCTACTTCTGGCTGATCGCGGGCATGGCCCTGGCTGTCTGGCTCTTTTACAGCGCCTGGTTTGCCTGGGGCGGCGTCTGGAATTGGGGACCCCGCTTTCTGCTCAGCGTCCTGCCTCTGCTGATGATCTTTGTGGCCGCCGCGCTGGAAGAATATCGGGGCCGCGCCTGGCTGTGGCCCTTGGCGGCTCTGCTGGGCCTGCTCAGTCTCGTTGGCAACGGGGCAGGAATGGTGACGGATTTCAACGCGTTTTTCGCGGGCATCGACTCCAACCGGGACTTTGTGCTACACTGGAAGCACTTCCCGCCTGTGGGCAACTGGCGCATCTTTCTGGCCGGTGAACCCATCGACCTGGCCTGGGCCGAGGGCAGTCTGGGAAACATCCGCTGGCACTGGGCCGCGGCCCTGCCTGCGGCGCTGCTCCTGCTGTTGGCCGGTGCAGGGCTATGGCACGCACTGCGCCGGCCTAAGCCCCCGGGCTGGCTGGGCGTCGTGTTGGGGATGGGGCTGGCTCTTTTCTTCACAGGGCAAAGCCTGGGCAGCTATTCCCGGCTGGAGCAGGCGCAGCCCACCTATCAGGCGGATGTGGCGCTCCTGGTCGGGCTGGGCCAGCAGACAGAGCCAGGGGATGCCCTGCTCATCACTGCGCCTGCCTACGCGGACTTTCAGGAATTGGCCGCCCGTCTGATGGCCTATGCGCGCGTCTCACTCCCCGTCTCCTTTTGGATGGAGGGCAGCGAACGGGGGATTCGTGACGACGAACGGGCGCGGGTACTGGCCGCGGCCACAGAATCGGGTGGGCGTCTCTGGCTGCTGGAACGCTGGCATTCGCCCGCGGACGCGCTGACACCGACCGCACGCTGGCTGGAAACCCAGCGCTACCTGGCCCAACAGACGGACATCGGCGCGAGTGGACGACTCTCCCTCTTTGTGGCTGAAGCCGTGCCCACGACGACTGTGCCCGCTGGCGTGACTTTTCAGGGCGGACTGCTCTTGGAAAATTTTACTGTTCCCGCTGGGGTGGTGACGGCAGGCACAGACCTGCCTGTGCGTCTGGGCTGGCGGGCCGAAGAAAGCGTGCGGCCCGGTCCCATCACCAGTTTTGTCCATCTGCTGGCCGAGCGGAATTTGTCCCAACGGGTGGCGGAAAGCGACCGTTTCCTGCTGGACAGCCAGCAGCCTGCCCGCTCGCCCTTGCGTCCCGGCCAGTCTGTGGCCCAGGGACATTTGCTCCGTCTGCCTCGGGAATTGCCGCCTGGCCGGTATGTGCTGGTGGCTGGGCTTTATGACAGCGAAACCGTCGAGCGTCTGCGCCGGGTTGACGCCAGCGGGGACGATTTTGTCTATTTGACAACTTTCGACATTGTCAGCGCAGACGAGTGAACACCCGTATCCTGGCAGGCCGCTGAACTTCCTGCCCATTTCTCCTGCCCATTTCTATTTGTCCGGTTCGCCATTTCACCGAGAACCCCTATGACTGACTACACACCTGTCTTTTCTGCGATTGGCTACATTCTCATTTTTCTGGGGCTGGTGGGCGCGGTTGTGCCTCTGCTGCCGGGTCCCTTCTTCATCTGGCTGGGCGTCTTTATCTGGGCCTGGGGCGACGGCTTTGTCCAGATCGGCTGGCCCACCCTTCTCTTTCTGGGCCTGCTCACGCTCTTCGCCTGGGGGGTGGACATCGCTTTCAGTCTGATCAGCAGCCGCAAGGCCGGCGCGGGCTGGCTCTCCATCGGCGTCTCCATCCTGGCGGGCATCGGCGGTGGGATTCTGCTCAGCTTTATTCCGCTGGTCGGGTCGATTCTGGGCGCAATCGGCGGCGCGATTGCCGGTCTCTGGTATATGGAATACCGGGCCAAAGGCGACCGGGCACTGGCCACCCAGGCCGTGCGCGGCTATATCGGCGGGGTGCTGGTTTCCATGGCTGTGGAGTTGGGGACTGCCCTGGCAATGATTGCGATTTTTGCGTGGCAGGCGTTTGTTTGATGCGCGCCGTTATCTTTGTGAATGGCGTTGTCAACGATTATCCAGCCCTGGCCCGACGTCTTCGCCCGGACGACTATCTCATCGCGGCGGACGGGGGCGCGCGTCACTGCGCGGCATTGGGGCTGCGGCCCGCGGTGCTGGTGGGAGATTTGGACAGTATCTCCCCGGCCCGGTTGGCTGATTACGAGCAGACGGGTGTGGAGATCGAACGCCATCCGCCCCGCAAGGACGAGACGGACTTGGAATTGGCTGTGCGCCGGGCTATGGCCGACGGAGCATCGGAGATTCTTCTATTGGGCGCGCTGGGGGGGCGGTTGGATCAGACCCTGGCCAATCTGCTGCTCCCGGCCCGGCAGGCGTGGCCCGTGCCCATTTTGCTGGCTGATGACAGGCAACTGGCCCGTGTGGTGCGCGGGGGCGAATCGGTGACGATTTACGGCGCGCCAGGGGATACTGTCAGCGCCATACCGCTCAGCGCGGAGGCTACAGGCATCACATACACTGGACTGGAATATCCGTTGACCGACGCGACTCTGCCTCTGGGCAGCACCCAGGGAATCAGCAATCAGATGGCTGGAGACTGTGCCACCATCCGGTTGGGCAGTGGAATACTGCTGGTTGTGCAGGAGGGCGGAGAGTAGGGAGCGGTACGTTTCTGCGTTTACAGCACACGAAAGTCCACAAAGGGGATGTGCTGTTCGGCCACTTGCCGGTAGTCCTCATCTGTGCCGTCCACCTGATAGCCGATGACTTTGGCCAGGGCACGGGCCAGAGATGGGTTGTGATGGGCGTAGTCTACCATCGCCGCGCCCGATTCTGCCGGAGAGAGGGGGTGGGCTTCGGCCTGCATCCGCCGATTGCCCACCTGAATTGTTACCCGCGGGGTGGTGCAAACGTTGCGATACCAGTCGGATTTGGCTCCAAATCCCGACGCCACCCGGTAGGTGTTCGCTGCGGGATCAAATTTCGCCACCTCCACAACGGCCTGGCGCGGTTGACCACTTTTGCGCCCGGTGTGGGTGAGCAGCATCAACCGTTTGCCCAACAATCTCCCCAGCCCCACCCGATAGAGCCAAATGGGTGCCCGCCACAGCAGCCGTTGCAGCCCGCGAGGCGGTTGTCTGCCCGTGTCTGTTTTGTCCACGATTTCCCCCTTTTTCAGACAACTCAGCACAAATCAATTCAAGCAAAAATCTGTGCTGCTTGACTATTTCTCCGCATCAAAGCCCTGGCGGGCCAATTCCAGCCGCACTTCATCCAACCAGACCGGCGGCAGAGTGAAACCGTGCAGGGGACGTCTGTCCAGGGCGTAGAGCATATAGTATTCGACTTTACTGGCAGGAAAGTTGTATTCCGTTTGTACTCTACCCACCAACTGTTCGATCTGTTTGGGGACGAGGTCTGTTGGGTGTGGACGATGAATCCACCCATTGGCCGGACACTTTTCTTTCTCACACTCGCAGTGAACCGAAATCCCATTGGGCTGAAGCTTAATCGTGCGGGTGGCGTAGGGACGGCTGGATGTACGCATAGCCCGAACGACAATCACCGGTTCGGTTGCCGAAATGAGAACCTGCACGTGCTTCGCCGTCGTCTTTGGCTTCTGGGGCCTCTGTCCCGGACGAATCGGCTGGGACTTTTTGCTGATGGTTGTGGATTTGGCGGTGCGGCCACTCTTGGCTGCTGGCGCGACCGCTGGCCGGACAGAGTTCCCCGTCTTGGGCGTGGGGACTGTGCGAGTTGGCGGAGATGGTGTGACTGCTGGCGTGGTGGGCACAACTTCCGTTTTGGTAGGCGTTAGCACTGCCAGTTGTCCATCCGCGGCGTGGCAAAGGCCCTGATGCTCCCGGCACGTGCCCCGTTTGCATTGAGGGCACGTAATCAGGCTGGGGCGGCAGACCGGCTCACCGCAGACCACACACGTCTGCACCTGCTCCGCGCAGCGTTGGCAATACTCCCGCTTACAGTCGATGCACTGGGGGGACAGGCACTCCTCGTGGGCCAGATGGCCGCCGGTGCAGAGGTGCAGATTCTCCCCCGGCTGGCCGCAGACATCGCAGACCAGCGCCTCCAACTCGTGCAGGAGAGGGTCCCACACGACATAGCGGGTGACAGTCAGGCGGCGGTCGCCGATTTCCACGGGCAGCATCACTTTGGGCTGGACGATGCGCTGGACGTTGACCAGTTCGATTTCCAGCCGCAATTGGTAACGGGCATGGATGTCGCTCAATTTAGCCGTGCGCTCGCCCTGGACCGCGGCCAGTTTTTCCTGATTGCCTTTGATTCCTCGCCCGCTTTCGCTGCTTTCGGCCCGTTCCAGTCGCCGTCGCAGATCGGCTTCCAGCGCGTCGTAATACTCCTTAATGCGCGCCTGGTCCAGTTCCAAAAAGCGCTGGATGCGCTGCTGCATGGCTATCATACGCGGGGATAATTGTGACTCCAGCGCTTTCTGTGCCCGTTCCAGCAAGGCTTGGTAGGTTTGCGCCGCGTCGATAGCACCCGCGCCCAGCCAGCGGGGCGGCGCGACGCTCATATGGGGATAGCCAGGGGTAGTACCGGTAGAGAGCAGCCGCTGCAAATGTTGGGCATCGGTGATGGCATAACCGTTCTGGGCGTCCATCACAATCGAGACCAGAAATTCCTGCTTCTCATCGCTGACAAAAGTGACTTTGAAATTGAAGCGCAGGTAGTGGTGGAGGGCCTGCTGCTCCATCGCCCCCTTCTTCTGGCTGAGGCGGGCGTTGGCAATGCCGATATTCTTCTCGGCCTGCTCCAGCAGCCCCTTTTTGTCCAGGCGCAGGTGATTGATGAAGACCTGGCTGTTGGCTCCCGCCTTCAACAACTCATCGGCCAGCCGGTCCACCAACGGATGATTGACCGAAAGGCGCAGACTGTCGTCCTCGTCGGGTCTGCTCTCTTCGGCGCCAAAGCGCAGGTTGAGATAGGATTCGATCTTCAGCCGTCCGGCCAAAAGCTCTGGCAGCAGGACTTCGTGAACGCCAAAGGCCGCGGGCGCGACAATACTCCCCTTCTCGGCCAGATAGCCCAACACAAAACGAGCCAGATCGAAATGTTCCTCCCGGTTTTGATCGCTCATTCCGCGTTGAAATCCTCCCCGAAGAGGGCCTCGTCGTATTCGGTCGCCTCCTGATAGCTGGCTCTAGCTTTGACCAGTGAATCGCCCAGCTTCTCCATTTCGGCCTGCAATGCCTCGGCGCTGGGAGCCTGGCTCCAAATGTCTAGCACAATCTCCTCAAAATCCCGTTCGTCGCCCATTTGCCCCAAAATCATATCCACTTCGCCGATAACCAGCTCAAACATATTCAGCTTGCGATCCAGAATGTCCAGCACCATCTCTTCAATCGAACCAGCCGCGGCCAGATTGAAGATGTCCACGGGTCGGTCCTGGCCGATGCGGTGGATGCGCCCGATGCGCTGCTCGATGCGCATGGGATTCCAGGGCAGATCGTAGTTGACCATCGCCCGACAGAATTGGAGATTGCGCCCTTCGCCTGCGGCCTCGGTGGAGAGCAGTACAGGCAGATCGGCCTGAAAATCCCGGATCACAGCGTCCTTTTGCTCGATGGTCAGCCCGCCGTGGTAGTTGACAAAGGGGATGCCCCACTCGGTCATCGCCGCCGCCAGCATCTCTTGGGTGGCCCGGAACTGGGTAAAGATGAGCACTTTGTCGCCTGCGCCCCCTTTGGCCTGGGCTTCCAAAAGGGTGCGCAGCGCGTCGGCTTTGGCCGACCCCCGCACAGTCCCGGCCTGCTCGGCCAGGGCCAGCAGTTGGGAGCGATAGGCGCGCAAATCTTTGTTTCCGGCCAGGGAGCGCAGGGTGGATTCGGTGGCCGCGGCGCTGCTGCCCATCTCGCGCAGGAGGATGCGCAGGCCAAAGCGGTGGCCCGCGCTGACGTTTTCAGTGTCCTCCATCATCCGCCGCACCGTATCGCCGAGGGCATCGGCCAGGGCCTGTTCGTCCGGGTTCAGGCCCAGACGGATGGTGTGTGCCCGACGGGGCGGCAGTTGCAGGCTGATTTGGCCGCGTGTGTGGCGCACCATCACATCCCCCAGCAGTTCCCGCAACAGCCCCCGGTTTTTGGGCAGACGGGGGTCGCCGCGTACAACAAATTGGCTGCTGAATTCTTTGGGGCTTTTGAGTTGGCCGGGTTTGAGAACGGTGATGAGGTTGTAGAGTTCGGTCAGCCGGTTCTGCACGGGCGTGGCGGTGAGGAGCAGAATGTACTTCTTCTGCAATTCATTGACCAGTTGCCAGGAGGCAGAGGAACGGTTCTTCAGGTGGTGGGCCTCGTCCACAATCACCAGATCGTATTGCAGGGCGGTGATGACTTTGCGATGTTCGGGTCGTCGGGCTGTGGCCAGAGAGGCGATGACTCTGGGATATTCCTCCCAAGCCCCGCTGCCCCGCGACCGAAAGTCCGGGTTACTGCTGGTGATAAAGTTGGTCAGATTGTATTTGGAAATCAGCTCTTCTTGCCACTGTTCTACCAGACCGGGGGGTGTCAGGATCAGCACCCGATCCACCATCTGGCGCAGAAGATATTCCTTCAGCACCAGTCCAGCCTCAATCGTCTTGCCCAGTCCCACTTCGTCGGCCAGCAGCCCCCGCCCGCGAAACTGGCGCAGCACCACCCGGGCCGCCCGAATTTGGTAGTCGAAAGGGGTAAAGTTGACCGCGTCCACGGCCAGTAAATCGTCAAAACCGGCCACCAGTTGCAGCCGATGGGCCATCAACTGTAGCTGGTACAGGTTCAGCCCTGCCCACTGGCCCGCGCTGGCTGCGGAAAGAATCTGTTCCGCGCCGGGCAGCAGACGCACTTCGGGTTGGATGGTGGGCATTTCACTTACCCCTGATCAAACTGAATCCAGACCTCTCCCTGCCCGTCGGGCACACTAAAAGAGAAGTCCTGACTGTCTCGCTCGCCGTTGCCATCCAACACCCAACCCCGGTAGTTGCCCGCCACATTGTTGCCGGGCAATTGATCCAGCCGCACTTTGAATTCGTAGTTGTATCGACCAAATTGGTTCTGGTTGGCCTGCAACGCAATGCTGCGTACCGAATCGGAAACGGGAACCCGCTGGCCGTCCTTTTCCAGGGCGATAAAGTAGCTACCCTGAGGTTGGCCGCCGTCCACACCGCTGTGCATAAAGAAAAGCTGCAACTTCAATTCGCCGCCGCCGTTGTTGCCAAAAGCCGGCCCGCCCGTCACCCGGAACTTGCAGCCGTCGCCGCCGATATTGGCGCAGGGGTTGGCAGCCGCGGGCGGTGGGGCTGGCACAGGCGTATTGGTGGGTACGACTGGCGCAGGCACAGCGGTGGGCGGTGGGGCGGGAATATCCGCGACCACAGCCACCAGTTGGGCATTTTCCAGCGTTGCCAGTTGGCTGAACATCCAGCCCACTTCGCCGTTGACACAGCAGAACTGAAACCAGTCTCCCGCGGGGTTCTTGCCTGTCACGTCAAACTGCATTCCCTGATTCACCGAACCGATGACCGCATAGTTTGTGCCCGGCCCACTGCGCACATTCGCGACCTGATTGGTGATGGTCATGCGCGCGGCCGGTGGGGGCGTATCCGTGGGAACGGGGGTTGGCTCGGCGGGTATGGGCGTGGGAGGAACCGGTGTATCTGTGGGGGGCGCGGGTGTATCCGTGGGGAGAAGCGGCGTTGGCGTCCACGTGGGGACCAGTTCCCCAACCGCGCTGGTGGGCGTGGCAGTAGGCTCCGCGCCGGGCAGAAGACTACAGCCGCCGAGGAAAAGTGCCCCGATCAACAGGAAAAGAAACGGCGATACCCTTAGCTTTGTACGATACACTGCGTGTTCCTCCAAGTGGTTTAATAACACTCATTTGGTCCAGTGTACCCGTCTTTTGCCCTTTGCTGCAAACTATCCACTTTGCGACTTTGACAGTCGTCCCAGCGTCGCCTATAGTGAAGCGACAATCGATGACCGCCGACGAGGAACAAATGACCCAATCCAAACTGATCACTGCCCAGGCCGCGGCCGCGTACATCCCCAACCGTGCGACGATTGCCGTCAATTCGTCCAGCGGGCTGAACTGCCCGGACGCGCTGTTGCAGGCCATTGGCGAGCGTTTTGCTGCCACCGGCGCGCCCCGCAATCTGACGACAATTCACCCCATCGCCGCGGGGGATATGTATGGCGTGAAGGGCATCGATCACATCGCCCAGGCGGGGCTGCTGGCGCGGGTGATCGCCGGTTCCTATCCCAGCGGCCCGTCGTCAATGGAATCCCCCCGCATCTGGCAGATGATCGACAACGACGAAATCGAAGCCTACAATCTGCCCAGCGGGCTGATCTTCCACCAGTTGCGGGAAGCCGCGGCCAAACGGCCCGGTGTGCTGACACAGGTGGGGCTGGACACATTTGTCGATCCCCGACGCCAGGGCGGGCGGATGAACCGGCGCACGACAGAAGAAATTGTGCAGGTGGTGGATTTCGACGGCCAGGAATGGCTCTATCTGCGCGCCTTGCGCCCGGATGTGGCGCTGATCCGGGCTACATCCGCGGACGCGCGGGGCAATCTTTCCTTCGAGCACGAAGGCGCGTTTCTGGGCGCGTATGACGTGGCCCTGGCCGCCCACAACAGCGGCGGCATTGTCATTGCCCAGGTCAAACGGCTGGTGGCTGCGGATAGCCTCCCGGCCCAATCTGTGCGCGTCCCCGGCATTCTGGTGGACCACATCGTTCTGGCCCCGGAGCAGCGCCAGACCACCCAGACCGACTACGATCCGGCCATCAGCGGCGAAGTGCGTGTCCCCGCCGAGGGTTTTGCAGGTGCGGAGTGGGGGGTGGAAAAGGTCATCGCGCGCCGGGCTGCGATGGAACTGCACGACGGCGAGGCAGTCAATCTGGGCTTTGGCATCTCCGCGCTGGTCCCCCGCATCCTCCACGAAGAGGGGCTGGACGGCAGCGTGACGTGGGTGATCGAGCAGGGCGCGGTGGGCGGTATGCCTCTGCTGGGCTTTCAATTTGGATGCGCGGCCAATGCCCAGGCCATCATTCCCTCGCCGGATCAGTTCAGCTATTTTCAGGGCGGCGGCTTTGACCGTTCCTTCCTTTCGTTTATGGAGATCGACCGGGAGGGCAATGTGAACGTCTCCCGGCTGCGCTCTCGCCCCCACGTGACCGCGGGTGTGGGCGGTTTTATCGACATCACTGCCCACGCCAAACGGATTGTGCTGAGCGGCACATTTACCACCGCCGGTTCCCGCATCGACGTGTGCGAGGGCAAGCTCTGCATCGACAAAGAGGGCAAAGTCCACAAATTTGTCAACGAAGTGGAGCACGTCACCTTCAGCGGGCGGCGGGCGCGGCAGACCGGCCAGGAAGTCGTCGTCGTCACCGAGCGCTGCGTCCTGCGTCTGGAGACGGACGGCTGGTGCGTCATCGAAATCGCGCCCGGCGTGGACTTGCAGCGGGATGTCCTGGCCCAGTGCGATTTCCCGTTGGCCGTAGCGGATAATCTACGGGAGATGGATGCGCGGCTGTTTGTGCCGGAGTTGATGGGACTGTGTTTACAGGAGGTTATTGAGTGATGGAGCAGTTATCGTTTCTACCGGACGTTCCACGTATCGGGGGAGAATCGCTTGAGCGTTCTTCATTTTCACATCAGGCGGTTGCCCCGGAAAAGGAGCGAATTGCTTTGGAAAAGCGATATGTGCTTCTCCTCGAAGAAACAGCGCGCTTCAATCGCAAGCTGGTTAGTTTTCAGGCCAGTAAAAATGAAATTCTGCACGGGTGGTTGAAGTACCGGGAAGGATTTTCCCCACAACTGGTCGATGCACTTTTGGACGAATTCGGAATAGGAACAGACGGGCACATTCTGGAACCGTTTGCAGGATCGTCAACGACTCTGCTGGTAGCAATGATGCGGGGAATCGATGCCACAGGTATCGAGTTGCTGCCCCACTGCCACTTGGCGTGGAACGCGAAATCGCAAATTGTCCAGTACTCGCTGGAAGAACTTAAACAGATTGCGCATCAGGCAGCTATTCTACAATTGCCATCGCCGCGCTCCCCGTTCCCGCATTTGGTTATTACAGAAGGAGCGTTTTCCGAAGGGACGGAGGATGAATTAATGGCTTTTACTGAATGGGTCGAGGAATCGTCCATCAGTGCTGAAGCGCGTATTCTTTGCCGCTTGGTTCTGACCAGTATTTTGGAATCAGTCAGCTACACACGTAAAGACGGGCAATACCTGCGCTGGGATGGACGTTCATCAAAGTTGAAAAAACGAAATCACAGACGCAGCGCACTAGGGAAAAAGAATGTCAGCGGGATCGATAAAGGGATTCTGCCAAATGTGCGCGATGCATTTTGTGGAGCGTTGAAGGATGTTATTCGGGACATTGAGATTCTCCAAAAACAGACTTTTGCACCCAGTACACAGACTTTGCTTGAGGGAAGTACGCTCTATATTTTATCTACGCTGGCGGGGGAACAATTTTCAGGTGTCATTACTTCGCCCCCTTATGCAAATCGCTATGACTACACACGAACGTACGCGTTGGAATTGGCCTATATGGGCGTGAAGGATCGGATTTTTGATCTGCGCCAAAGCCTATTGTCCTGCACTGTAGAAAATCGGTCGAAAATAGAGGAATTGCGCAATCACTACAAATCGATAGACTGTAGTGAAAGATTTGATGCGATTATGCAGGTGATTCAATCAAATGCAGCTTTAGCAGAGGTGAATCAAGCACTCCTCATTCGTCAAACGCGTGGTGAGATGAACAATCGTGGCGTACTGACAATGGTTCAGAACTATTTTACAGAATTGGCGTTTGTTTTTGCTGAAATACTGCGCGTGTGTCGTTCGGGCGCTCATATTGCCTTTGTTAACGATAATGTGCGTTATGGGGGAGAAATTATTCCGGTTGATCTATTGTGTACCAACTTGGCGGAGCAACTTGGATTTGAACCAGTGGCAGTCTATGTGTTGCCCCAACGCAAGGGGAATAGCAGCCAACAAATGGGGAAATTTGGACGGGCAGCCCTTCGTAAGAGTATTACCATCTGGCGTAAGCCATAAAGAGACTTAATTTATGTCTGAACAGCTACCGCCGTTTGCAAGCAGCAGAGCAGAAATCAAGTTGGCTGTCGAACAAAACGCTATCGATCGCGGCACTCTTTTTATGCGCGTGATCGTTTCATATGATATTGACGGAATACTTCAGGAATTAGCGCAATTGGCCCGGCAATATGACAAGGAAGAATGGCAGGAATCGGCGTTATCGTTTGGTATCAATGAGTTTGCACTCAGATTGCTGGACGAAAGCGAGCCACCGATTCCGTATGTTTATTACTTCTCCACCCCCAAATTACTGTCTGAGAATCCTCACCTGATTTTCTACTATCGCAATGTTTCAATGTTGTCCAACAAAGTTATGCGCGGGATCGGTTTGGACACAACGCGCTACGAGGCCGGCGCTACAACCCCAACACCTGCCGAATCTCTTGAATTGTCCACATATTTCAATGAAATAATCAGCGCGCTTGTGCTCGCTGGCGGTGTATCACCCCAACGACACGTTTTGATGCTTACGGCAAACCTGGGCGACAGTCTGGGCGGAATGTCGCGTAACGAAGTAGGACGCACAGCAATGATGCGTTTACTCAATCCTCTTGTTCGTTTTCTTCACAGACAGGAACTCTTGGACTCGATCTCCTTTTCATTCAAAGGTGCGCTGGACAGCGACGAAAGTGATGACAATGCCACTGGCCGTCAAAATGTTAAGCTTACGCGGGAGGTAGATATCGAGGGACTCCTTAGCGAATTTGAGTGCAATCGCGTGAAATATCACGAATTAGTCTTGAGCAATGGCAGCCGTCTGCTCGTTGACCGCCAATTGAAATGGGCAGATAAATTGGGTGGTACACACAAAATCGGTCCAGATTTGTATTCTGCTACTCAAATTCAAGATTTTGCCTGGGCGGCAGAAGTAAAGGGCGGCGCCGATCCGGCTGGTTCGGATGAACATTGGAAGACCGCAACGCAAGCTCTCAATCGAATCTTGAACGCCAGTCAAATAACGGGCCGCCCGAAGCCTGCCTTGAGTTTTATAGCCACAATTTTTGTGGATCGCGTCGCACGAGAAGCCCAGAATTGGATTGATGCTGGAAAGCTTACGACAGCCTATAATCTGACCCGAATGTTACACGATCAAGATGAAATGGAGCGCTTTTGCATTGATGTAACCAGATTCCTAAACCTGTGAATTCGTTGGGCCATTTGCAGATGTATCTCAAGGAATACCCTATGGCCCAAAATTTCTTACCCGCCGCGTTCTGAAATTGGAACGACCCAATTGCCGCCAGGCGGCTGTGCTGGCCGATCTGACGGCGAAACTGTTGTATGCTGTGTACTACGTACTTCGTGCTGCGCGTTGTGTGGGGAGCGACGTTTGGGGCTGTCTCATCGGCAAAGGGTCGATGACGAAATTGGCTATGACAGATCGCCCGCGCCACTTCCTGCACAATCGGCAGCACAAAGTACGCACTATATTCATTCCCCAGGAGAACCCCCAATGAAGATCACCAAACTGGAAACCATTCTCGTCAAACCCCGCTGGCTCTTTCTGAAAATCCACACAGACGAGGGCATCGTCGGTCTGGGCGAGCCGGTGGTGGAAGGCCGGGCGCTGACCGTCGCCACGGCCGTCGCTGAGATCGAACCCTATCTGGTGGGCAAAGACCCGACGCGGGTGATGCACCACTGGCAGGCCATCTACAAGCACGCCTTCTACCGGGGCGGTCCGGTGCTGACCAGCGCGCTCTCCGGCGTGGAGCACGCGCTGTGGGACATCACGGGCAAGGCCCTGGGCGTGCCCGTCTACAAGCTATTCGGCGGTCCCCTGCGCGATCGCATCAAAGTCTACGCGCACGTGCGCGGCAATACAGTGGAAGAACAGATTGCCCACATCAACGCTCAAAAGGCCCAGGGCTTTCGTGCTTTCAAAACCGGCCCACGCACAGTGGACGGCCAGGGCGTCCAGCGCTTTATCGAGACGCCCGCTTTTGTGGACAGTGTGGTGGATCGTTTTGCGGCCCTGCGTGAAGGCGCGGGCAAAGATATTGACATCGCCATCGACTTCCACGGCGCCATCAGCCCGCAGATGGCCGGTATTCTCATCAAAGCGCTGGAGCCTTTCCAGCCCATGTTCATCGAGGAGCCGGTGCAGTGCCAGAATGTGGATGTGATGGCTGAACTGGCCCGCAAGACCCACATCCCCATTGCCACAGGCGAACGGGTCTTCACCAAATGGGGTTTCCGGGAAGTGCTGGAAAAGGGCGCGGCATCCGTTCTCCAGCCTGACATCAGCCACGCTGGCGGCATCTTTGAAGGACGGCTGATCGCGGGGATGGCCGAGAGCTACTACGCGGTCGTCGCGCCCCACTGCCCGCTGGGACCCATCTCCCTGGCCGCGGGCATTCAACTGGACGCATCGATCCCCAACTTCCTCTGCCAGGAGCAGGTGAGTCTGGGCGAGGGCTATCTGAAGAATCCCTTTGTGGTGAAGGACGGCCACGTGGACCTGCCCACCGCGCCCGGTCTGGGCATTGAACTGGACGAGGAAGCCATGGCCGACAAGATTGGCCACGATTGGCGCAACCCGGAACGCTACAACCCGGACGACGGCGCTGCAATAGATTGGTAAGCGCCTGAATTGGCGCGGCAGACAGACGGCAGACGGCAGCTTGTATCGTCGTCTGCCGTCTGCCGTCTGTCTGTCGTTTGTCTGCCGTCTACTGTCTATTTGTTGCGCCAAGGCTGGGAATCGGGTACAAAGAGCGGCTGACCAAATTCCTCCACGCCAAACTGGGCGATCTTTTCCTGGGTGGGGACTGCGATCAGCCAGTCGATGAAGCGCCCGACCAGGTCCCCGTGGATTTTCTCACTTTTGGCCGGGTTGACAGCGATGACGCCGTAGGGGTTGAAAAGGATCGGATCGCTTTCGGTCAGAATCACCAATTCTGTGCCTTCCAGCGTGCGTGCCAGATAAGTGGCCCGATCGCTCAGCGTATAAGCCTGCTGCTCGTCAGCCATTGTCAGCACCGCGCCCATCCCCTGCCCGGCAGCGATATACCAGTCGCCCGTCGGTTCGATCCCCGCGGTCTGCCAGATGGCCTTCTCCTTGCTATGGGTTCCCGAATCGTCCCCCCGGGAGACAAAGGGCGCGCCGGTCTCGGCGATGCGGGCAAAGGCCGCGGCCGCGTCTGTGCCGCCGCGGATCCCCGCGGGGTCTGCGGCTGGTCCCACAATCACAAAATCGTTGTACATCACATCTTCCCGACGCACGCCGTGGCCCGCGTCCATAAACGCATCCTCCTGCGCGCGCGCGTGGACGAGCAGCACATCCGCGTTGCCGTCCTCGCCCAACTTCAACGCCTGGCCCGTGCCCACGGCCACCACATCCACAGCGACGCGGTTCTGCTTCTCAAAATCGGGCAGCAGAACGTCCAGCAGCCCCGAATCCCGGGTACTGGTCGTCGTCGCCAGGAGTAGCCGAGGACTATTTACCTGGGGCGGGGGCGGCGCGGCACAGCCCGCCAAGAGAAAGACGACAAAGAGAGCAATCAGTAGCTTTTTCATGGGAAACATCTATTCCTTTGAAATGATTGAAACTGGGGGTTAGTAGATCATCTCGCCCCGCACAAACGCGGCTGTGCGGGGGTCTTGGGGATTTTCAAAAAAGGTCTCTGTATCGGCTACCTCCACCAATTGTCCATCCAACAGCAGCGCCACCCGCTGGCCCATCCGTCGGGCCTGAAAGGTATTGTGGGTGACAAAAATGACGGTCGTGCCCTGCTCCCGGTTCAGCCGGGCCACAATCCGCTCCATCAGCGCCACATTGGCCGGGTCCAGATTGGCCGTGGGTTCGTCCAGCAGCAGCACATCCGGGCGCAGAACCAGGGCGCGGGCCAGGGCCACCCGCTGTGCCTCGCCGCCGGAAAGAGACCGGGCGGCTTCCCCGGCCAGGTGGGACAGCCCCACCTCCTCCAAAATCGAGCGGACCGCGGCACTGTTGGCCCGCTCTCCTCGCAGGGCCAGGCCAAAGGCTACATTGGCGGCCACCGAGCGTTTGAGCAGCACTGGCCGCTGAAAGACCGTTGTGATGCGGCGCAACACGGCCAGGGGCGCGGCGTCCCCTCCTGCAACCGGCTTGCCATCAAAACAAATCTCGCCGCTCGTCGTCGGTTCCAGAAAGTTGAGCAGGCGCAGGAGCGTGCTTTTGCCCGCGCCGCTAGGCCCCACCACCGCCAGAATCTCGCCACGGCGAATCGCCAGATCGTCCACCGCGAGGACAGTGCGCTGGCCGTAGCGTCGGGTGGCGCGGTGCAGGGTGTAGAGAAAGTCGTTCATGCGTCGAAGGAGCGTCCCTGCAAACGCACAATCGCAAAGTTGGCAGCAAAGGCCAGCCCCAGCAGCACCAGACTCAGGGCAATGGCCAGCGTGAAGTTGCCTTTGCCAGTCTCCAGCACAATCGCAGTCGTCAGCACGCGGGTGCGTCCTTCGATATTGCCGCCCACAATCATCACCGCGCCCACCTCTGAAATGATGCCGCCAAAGCCCGCCACCACCGCGGCAATCACACCTCCCTTTGCTTCTTCCAGCACCGCCAGCGTCGCCTGGCGGTTGGACGCGCCCAGCGCCCGCACCTGCACGCGCAGGGCCGGGTCCACGCCGGCAACTGCCGCCATTGTAAAGCCCGCCACCAGTGGGAAAGCCAGAATTATCTGGGCCAATATCATTGCCTGGGGCGTAAAAAGCGCGGGGACAAACGGGAGGGAATGGCTGCCCAACAGCCCATTGCGGGAAAGCAGCAGATAGACGAAAAGGCCGATCACAACCGGCGGGAAGGCCATCCCGGTGTAGATCAGCGCCACGACCAGCCGCCGCCCTGGGAAGCGACGCAACCCCAGGAGCAGGCCCGCGGGAATGCCAAGCAGGACACTGATCAGAAGCGCAAAGCCGGAGACACGCAGGGAGAGCAGAACAATTTCAAGCAGGGCTGCATCCACATTCACAGTTCTGCCAATACCTCGCCCATCTGCTCTGTGCCATAGCCGCCCAATGCCTGCACCGCGGCCACAAACCCTGCATCCTGCCCTTGCACCAGTGCCAGCAGGGGCGCCAGCAGTTCGCTTTCGTAGTGTTCCACCGGAATCACCAGATCGTAGCGCTCGTCGAAGAGGGGCACAAAGTCCAGCTCCAGAGCGCGGGCCGCGGCCAGAATGCCCAGGCCCACATCCGCCGCGCCGCTTTTAACCGCCGCTGCTACGGCCAGATGGGTGTATTCCTGGCGTTCATAGCCGCTGATCTGGCGGGGATTCAGCCCCTTCTGCGCCAGCGCGTAGTCAAGCAGCACGCGGGTTCCCGCGCCCCGCTGCCGGTTGACAAAAGCCACGTCCTCCCGCAGCAGATGGTCAAGCGAATGAATGCCCTTGGGATTGCCTTTGGGGAGTATCAATCCCTGGCTGCGATTGACAAAGCCCAGCAGCACTACCCGCACGCGGTGGGGGGTGAGCAAACGGCGAATGGTGTCAATGTTGTACTCCCCGCTCGCCTCATCCAGCAGATGGGAACCGGCCAGATGGGCCTCGCCCCGTTGCAGGGCCAGCAGACCGCTCAGGCTGCCCACGTGGGCGGAGGAGAGAGACCGCCGGGGCTGGCCCTGGCGCAGACGGTCGGCCAGCAGATCGAGGGTCAGATCGTGGCTGCCGATGACGACAATTGTGCTGTCGATGGCCGAAAGGGGGCGCATCAACTCCACCCGCACCTGTGACCCCGCGTCGTGGCCTTCGGAAAAGCGGGGAATCTGCACGATCCCATCGGCCTTGACCAGGGACATCAGCACCCCCGCGCCCCCGGCCAGGGGTGTCGCCACCAGCCGTCCGCCCACCTTTCCCAGCGTCACCCGCAGGAAGTGATCTTCGCCCAGGGGGGAGAGGGTCTTGCGGGTCAGCGTCGCCTGCACTGTCGGTTTGTCCGGCATTTCCAGCCCCTGCCAGCGGTAGAGCAGGGGCTTCACCAGCAGGTCGAAGGTCATGGCCGCGGAGACGGGATAGCCGGGGATGCCCACCAGCGCCTTCCCCTGGCCCGCCTGGCTCTGGGCCACGCCCAGCACAACCGGGTGGCCGGGGCGGATGGCGATGCCGTGGACGCGCAGTTGGCCCAGTTCCTGCACAATCGCGGCGGTGTAGTCCTCGGAGCCAGCCGAGGAACCCGCGTTGATGGCGACCAGATCGTGGCTTTCCAGGGCCGCGGCCACTGTATCCCGGATGGCCGGGTAATTGTCCCGCACAATGGGCAGCCGGGTGACAATACAGCCCGCTTCCTCGGCCTGCGCGCCCAGCATCAGCGTGTTGTATTCGATAATGTCCCCCGGCTTCAGTTCGCTGCCGATTGTCACCAGTTCGCTGCCCGTGGGCAGAATCGCTACCCGCGGCCGTCGGTAGACTGTGACTTCGCGGTGACCGCTGCCCGCGATCGCGCCTAAATCTTGTGGGCGCAGCCGGTGGTTGGCGGGCAACACCAGTTCCGACGCCACCACATCCTCCCCCATGGGGCGCACGTACGTCCAGGGCGCGGAGGATGCGAGGATTTCGATGTATTCCGCTCCGTCACGGGTCACGGGCTGGGTCTGCTCGATCATCACCACCGCGTTCATCCCGGATGGCAGGGGATCGCCCGTGTCCACGGCAATCGCCTGTTCGTCCAGGCGCAGGAGAAGGGGCGAAGTCTCCGTCGCGCCCCGGGTATCTTCGCTGCGCACTGCAAAGCCGTCCATCGCGGCCGCGTGGTAGTGGGGGGAGGAGATGCGCGCCCAGACCGGCTCGGCGGTCACCCGACCCAGGGCGTCGGCCAAAGGGATTGTCTCTTTGCCCAGCGGCGCGAGCATTCCGGCCGCGGCGAGAGCGGTCTGCCAATCGGCAATCGCTTCGTCCAGGGGCACGTCGTGGAGATAGATGTTGCGGGTGGGAAGATGTTCAGTCATTATTGGCTACAAATCTTATGCGTAAAAAGAGCGGCATGTCCATTGACGAAATCTGCAAAGTCAAGTATTGTAATTGGACTTTGGACAAAAATGGACGTTTCAAGTCGTATAAAACGCTGTGCTACCAGAGAGAGACTTGGCAATCAAAGAACGGCAGGGGAATTAACTGGCAGTTTGAATGGATCCGAGTTTCGACCCAAACTCCGAGTTAATTCGCTTCTCACGTCTGTTCTGCACTCTCTACCTCTGGTAGAACCATCCATTATTTGATTCCTGATGCCCGATTTTGTCCAAAGTCCAATTGTAAGGATGCCAGGAACAATAGATGAAACCGGTAGTGATTGGACTTTTGACAACGAGAAAAACGACTCAACTATCGTTGAGTGAAAAGAAGAATCTGTACAAAGTGAGCCAGGAGCCAAAATCAGGCCGTTGTGGGCGGCTTTGGTCCTTTGACGATTACTTTTATGTGTCGCTTGGGCAATCAAGTTCTGACGCCGACTCATGAATAACCTCGGTGTTTGGGAGGTTGTGCCGGTGTCCCCAACTGGCGAATAATTCGGGCAAAGTCCCCCGCACCAGAGTCGGGGAGATAAGTCGTTTCATCACAGGCAGGCTGTCTCAAGGACGAGGGAGGGCTTCGGCCAGATGACGAGCCATCCTAAAGTTGTGCATAGGCAACGTGAACCAAAGTTGCCACCAGTGCTCCCTCCCGCTCGACATCAGGTGTTTGAAAAGCAATCAGACAGAGTTTCTTGCTTGCCGGCGAAATGTTCCAGGTTGAAGCGATTTGGGTCATAGCCTGGTAGATGTGGAGGCGTCGTCTGTGACGTTGGTCCCCCCATGACCAGTAGCCAAGGAAGGCTTGCAAGCCTGATTGCCTTCTGCGTCATAGCGCACAACCTGGACCAGTGAAAGGATGCTCATGCATGGGCAGCTGTTGGGCCAGCCGCTTCTTCTGCATGGTTATTATTGTGCCATAGCCTGGATTTCAACTGGTAACGCTTGCCCCGACGACTGCTCTGTTAGGTTTGGGTTTCGTCTGAAGCTGTCCAACTCTTCCGGGTCAGAGAGGAGAACTTCTTGTCCCATACCAGTTGGATGCCCTTTGCCTGGACTGGAGGCTTCTGTCTCTGCCGGTCGATGGCTGATGCGGTGGAATGTTCGGTTGCTGCGCACACGTGCTGGCAGGGACCAGGTTGGAGAACCGGGCGATGACGATGCCAGCTGGCTTGTTGCAATCTCAGGCCGCCCACTTCCACAGTCAGGTTGCGCCCAAAGGGAAAAACCGCCATCCTCCAACAGCGAGTCGATTTGCTCTGCCTCACCATCTCTTTGTCGTCCTCTACTGTGCACTGCCGAGAGAAGGGCACAACCCAACTGGGGTCAAACTGGCTTCTTCTTCCAGTCCCACAGCCACCGTTGAGTATTGATGGCCGATGGTCACCGGCAGTTTCCCTTTCACCACTTCTCTGGCTGATAGACCATTCCCCCGGTCCTCCCAGCGCGTCTGGGCGTAAGGACGAGGGCTGGTGTCACATCCACCATCAGCAGCCAGAACGCCTCTGTCGGGGACGTGGCAGATAGGAAAATCGTCCGGTTCCGCCAGCCAATTCTCCGGTAGATTCGTCGTCGATTGGCCTGGAATAGCTCGAATAGCCCGTTTGGAAAGCCGGGGATAGGCTATATTCCACCACTGATTTCGCATCGGGCGTACTACATGGCGTCCAACAGTTCCATGACTGTATCTGCCTGATTGTCGAGCTTCTGGTACACCCACCGGTTCACCAGAATCCGCGCCCGTTTGATATCCATGCACTTTTCTGGCGCAGTTTTCCTTTTCGTCAACTATTCCCTTGTCTCGTTTGTGTTCCCTTTGTCAAAAGTCCAATAGTGAGGCAATAGCATCTATTTCCGCCAACAGGAGGCGATTGTCCGATGGACTCCCTGAAGCATTACCGCGAACTGATTCAGAAAATTCTTGCAAAGTATATGCAGACTCCATATGCCTACAGTGATATTCAATTCGAGACAGTCTTTGATCGGGAGTCGGATCGATATCTGGTGATGATCTTGGGCCGGGAAAAAAATCGGCGGGTGCATGGCTGCCTACTCCATCTGGACATTATTGATGGAAAAATCTGGATTCAACGCGACGGGACAGAAGAAGGCATAGCCAACGAATTGCTCACCGCGGGCGTTCCAAAAGAGCACATTGTGTTGGAATCCCGGTCCTTGGACCATCGAGAATTGACCAAATCGGCTGCCACGAAAGAGGCATATGAAACATATCTTTTGCCGGAAGACACGGGTGTCATAGATTCCCGCTGGGATGATCTGTTCGCAGACCCTCGATCTGAAGACGTCTTTCGGGCTTTTGCCAAAGAGGCGCGGGAAGCGGAAGAAAGCGATCTTTGGAGCCTCGAAGATAGCGAATTGTGAGATCGAGAACCACTCTGAATTTTCGTCGAATGCTGGCTCGTCTGCCAGCCCATCTACGCCGACAAGCAGTGATTGCCTATCGGCAATTTCGTGACGATCCATTCCACCCCAGTTTACAATTCAAACGGGTTAGCCAGCGCGAACCGCTCTATTCAGCTCGCATTACCCAAGACTACCGGGCCGTCGGACTCTGGGAGAATGATGAAATCCGCTGGGTTTGGATCGGCTCTCACGCGGATTACGACGCACTTCTGCGGCGACGATAGCTTTACAGAAGCCCCACTTTGTTTGAAAAGTGGGGCTTTTTGTTTAATGCAAAAAGACCGTCACCCACACGCCTTCACGCACACCGTTGGCGTTGAGGTCGATCTTCACAGTGCCGTCGGCGTGGACGAGAGTGTAGATGAGGTTGGACTTGCCAAAGACGGGCACGGCCCACAGTTCGCCGTCCCGCTCCTCCACCCGCACCTGGACGTAATCCTCGCGCCCGGCTGTGGAGGCGATGTTGCGGGCCAGTTTCGCCTGGACCTGCTGCTTGGGCTGTTCGGTCGCGCCCAGCAGGGCACGAATTGCCGGCGAGACCATCAGATCGAAAATCACCATTGCCGACACCGGATTACCGGGCAGCCCAAAAATGGGTTTGCCGCCGGCCACGGCCACAATTGTCGGTTTGCCAGGACGCACGCTCAGCCCGTGGGCCAGCACGCCGGGCGCGCCCAGCCCCGCGATGACACCCACGCTCAGGTCCCGATAGCTGACCGAACTGCCCGCGGAAAGGACCACAATATCGCATTCCAGGTGGGCCTGCTGCGCTACCGCCTCCAGCGCTGGCTGCTCGTCCGGCACAATTCCGTAGAGGATTGGCTGGCCCCCGGCGCGACGGGTCAGTCCGGCCAGTGTGTAGGAGTTGATGTCCCGCACCTGGCCCGGCACGACGGGCTGGTCCGGGGCCACTACTTCGTCGCCGGAGGAGATGATACCGACGCGCGGCGGCCGCGCGACAGTGACAGTTGTGATGCCCAGGGCCAGCAGTCCGCCGATGTCCTGGGGGCGCAGGCTGTGGCCCGCGGCCAAAATCGCGTCCCCCGTGCGGATGTCCTCCCCGATTTGGATGACATTTTCGCCCTCGGCCACGGGTCGCAGCACTTCGATGCTGGTTTTATCCACGATTTGGGTGTTCTCCACCATCACCACCCCGTTGGCCCCGGCTGGAACCATCCCGCCGGTGTGGACCAGCGCGGCTTCACCCACGCCCAGTTGCAGATCACTGGTACGCCCCATCGCCACTTCGCCGATGATCGTCAGAAAGGCGGGCAGGCTGCTGGACGCGCCGTAGGTGTCCGCGGCGTTGACCGCGTAGCCATCGACGGTGGAGCGGGCAAATTCGGGCAGATCTTGCGGGGAGGCGAGGGGCGCGGCCAGCACCCGATCCAGCGCGTCTGTCGTGGAAATCTGCTCAGTGCGGATGTGAGGGGCAAAATGTTGGCGCAGCAGTTTCCAGGCGTCTGGCGGGGTGCGAACGGTGAAAAACTCTGGCATAGGTGGTTGGACCGGGACTGATGGGTCTATCGATTCAATGGATTTACGATAGCACAGCCACTGCGGGGCGTCAATAAAAGGGGAATACGAGAGGGCTGGACAGCAGAGAGAATTCTTGTCTTGCGCAAGGAGCAGCGCCGGCTGCGTGGCCGCGGTTTTCGGTGGAGCAGCCCGCCTCCGCTAGTCCGCTTCTGCGCTGATGAGAGGCATGCTGGCCGGGGGAGAATTGCCGCGCCGCTCATCCCGCTCCACCTGTCCGTCTCGTACATGGACAATGCGGTCGCAGTAGTCTGCGGTCTCCGGGTCGTGGGTGACAAAGACGATCGTCATCCCTCGCTCCCGGTTGAGTTGGCGGAAAAGGTGCATAATTTCTTCGCTGGTTTTTGTGTCCAGATTTCCTGTGGGTTCGTCGGCCAGAATCAGTTTGGGGCGATTGATGAGGGCACGGGCGATGGCCACCCGCTGCTGCTGGCCGCCGGAGAGTTCGTTGGGCTTGTGGTCCAATCGGTCTCCTAGCCCGACCAGCGCTAAGGACTCCGCGGCCCGCTGGCGGCGTTCCCGGCCAGAGATACCCGCATATACCAGCGGCAGCTCCACATTTGCCAGCGCACTGGTGCGGGCCAGCAGGTTGAAGCTCTGAAAGACAAAGCCGATCTTCAGGCTGCGGATGGCGGCCAGTTCGTTGTCGTCCAGTTTGCTTACATCGATACCGTCCAGTTTGTAGACGCCCGCGGTGGGCACATCCAGACAGCCCAGCATATTCATCAGCGTGGACTTTCCACTGCCGCTGGGACCCATAATTGAAAGCATCTCGCCGGGGAAAATCTCCAGGTCCAGCCCGCGCAGGGCGCGCACTTCCATATCCCCCATCTGGTAGACTTTGGTCAGCCCCCGGGCCTCGATAACCGGGCGTTCAATACCCGCGCCGTTGGGGATTTCGCTGTTTTCTTTTTTGCTGTTCCAGAATTGTTTGAACATAGGGTTGTTGCCGGTGGAAAGTGGAAAGCATTCCTCCCCGGATTCAAATCCGGTCTATGGACTCGCCAAATTCGCTCTGCCCTGAAAATAGGCTTGTATACATGGATAGAAGGGAACACGGATTGATAAAAATCTGTCTTCCTTCCGATCCGTGTATACAATTTTCATCCTTCTAATTTCCGTGACTATTCAGGCCAGCGCCGGTTGAGCAGGCCACGGCAGTTTGTGGCCGTGTCGAAACTCAGCGGGTAGACCCGCAAACTGGTGTCGATATGCCTGGAAACTGCCCCAGGCTACTCAACCGACGTTTGCTAACCGGCTGACTGACGGCTGAATAGTCACTAGTTTCCGCCGAACAATGCGCCGCGTAGCTGATCTTCGCTGCTGGCACGGATCAGCGCGATGGAATCGCCATCGCTAAGACCGGCCATAATCTGGGTGAAACGGTCATTGCGCAGCCCCATTTCGATCTCTTGCAGGGTGGGCGTTCCACCCACCAGCTTTTGCACAAAAGCCCGGCCCGATTCCCTGTCCAGTTGAATGTAGCGGTTGGGGGCAAGCAGCACATTGTCCACCTCGGCAGTGGTGATGATGGCTGTGGCACTCATCCCCGCGCGCAGGGGCGCGTCGGTGGGGGCGGGAATGATCTCCACTTCATAGGCCACAACCCCGCCCACATCCCGCGCCGTGGGCGAAACACTGGTCACACTGCCGGTAATCGCTGCGTCGGGCAAAGCATCCAGACTCAGACGCACTGTCTGCCCTACCTGCACCTGGCGCACGTCAATTTCATCCACCAGCACGGACATGTGGAAACTGTTCAGATCGGTGAGCACCAGCGCGGGCAGGGCAGAGGAGCCGTAGAGTTCACCCTGGCGCAGATTCACCTGGCTGATAATACCGCTGATGGGCGCAATCAGTTGTGCGTTGTTGAGGGTGTTTTCGGCCTGCTTGCGGCTGAGTTCGGCTTGGCGCACCTGGGCACGGGCGATCTCCAGGTCCTCGGCGTCTGGCCCTTCCAGCAGCCGTTCCAGGCTATTTTGGGCGGTGAGAAGATTGCTGCGGGCCTGGCGCACGCTCAGCTCTGCCTGGGCGATTTGGGCCAGAGCAGAGGCGATCTGCGCCTCGTTTGCGCCTTCCTGGGTGACGGCATATTGAGATTGGGCGACTTCGTAGGCAATCGTCGCCTGCTCTAACTGGGCAGCCTGGGGTAGCGCGCCTACATTGGGCAAATTTTTCACCTGATCGTAGGCTTGCTGGGCCTGGCGCACATTGGCCTCGGCCTGACGAATCTGGGATTCCTGCACGGTCCGCGCCGCGGCGGACGAGCCGGCCAGCAGTTGGCGGTAGGAGGCCTGGGCGCTGGCCAGGGCTGCTTCTCCGCTGGCGACACTGGCCTGGGCCACTGTTACCGCGGCCTGGGCCGCGGCGATGTCATTGTCAGACGGCGGGTTTTCCATCTTCGCCAACTGTGCCCGGCTGATCTGCAGGGCCACATCCGACTGTTCCAGGGCCAGGTTGGCGTCGGTCACGTCCAGTTGGGCCAACAGTTGACCCGCTTCCACGGCCTGGCCCACAGTCACCAGCACCTGATCGACCCGGCCCGCGCCCCGGAAGGAGAGGGAAATCTGGGCCTCCGGGTCGATGCTGCCTGTGGCGCTGACAGTGCTGCTGATCGAGCCGCGTTCGATGGGTGTGGTCTCGAAAGCGGGGATAGCGGCAGCCGCGGCCTGGGCGGCCTGATAGCGTTGATAGGCGAACCAGCCCGCCGCGCCCAACAGGCCCAGAACAATGAGGGTGACAAGAAACCGTCGCATAACAATTGCTCACAAAATAGGGGGCGCAGATTGCGCAAAGATCGGCAGATCGCGGTCTGCCTGTATGCACTACGCGGGCAGCGCGCTGGAACTGCGCGTCCAGTCTACCCGTTTGGACGCAGATTGACTGTAATCCTCCGTGGATTGGCATTCGTCGGATGTCTCTTCCTCTGTATCTGCAGGCGCGGAATCGAGAGTGGAACCGAGAGTAAAATCCCCCAGCCGTTCGACGACTGCGTCCAGCAGTTGGTGGAAACTCTCCACCGACTGAACCGTCACCAGCCCCAAATGTAGATCCTTTATTCCCGCGTAGCCTTTCAGGTAGCGAGCGATGTGTTTGCGCACAAGAATCAGGGCCAGCTCTTCCCCATAAAAATCCCGCATCAGCGTAAAGTGGCGGCGAATAAAGAGCGCCTTTTCGGCAAAGCTGACTTCGTGACGATCCCGATGCTGGAAAATCCACGGGTGGCCGATGGCCCCGCGCCCGATCATCACAGCCGCACAGCCGGTCTGGGCTTTGATCGCTTTGATATCCGCTACGGTTGCCACATCTCCATTGCCGATGACCGGCACGTCCGCCACCGCCACCAGATCCGCGATGGCATCCCAGTTGGCTTCTCCGCCATAGTTTTGCGATTTGGTGCGCCCGTGGACAGCCACCAGACTGGCCCCGTTTTCAGTCATGGCCCGCACCACATCCCGATAGTTGAGGGAATCCTCATCCCAGCCCAGGCGGATTTTTCCCGTGACAGGCACGGAAACCGCACGGGTCAACGCGGCGAAGATGCGCCCGATCTTGGCCGGTTCCCGCAGCAGGCCCGCGCCCGCGCCCCGTCCGCTCACTTTGCGCACAGAGCAGCCCATATTAATGTCGATGATGGACGGCCCCAGAGGTTCGATGCGCTGGGCGGCTTCCAGCAGTATTTCCACGCTGTTGCCGAAAATTTGGAAGACAATCGGCTGCTCGTGGGGGGCATAGCCCAGAATACGCAGGGTGCGCTCGTTGATCTCCTTGCCCTGCACAATCGCATCGGCAGAAGCAAATTCAGTGTAGCTCATGGCCGAGCCGTAGTCGTAGCAGAGGGAGCGGTAGGGGAGATCGCTGAAGCCCGCCATGGGCGACAGAATCACATCGCCGTAGACGGGTACGTCCCGCACCCAAAAGGTGGGTTGTGTTGTGCTGCTGTGAGGCATTGTCACTCTGTCCAACTTGGCAAACTGTCCATTTCAGTGCGGAGAAGCAGAGGGCCGACGCGGCTCTTTATCTCTTGTCTCTTTGCGATCACAATCATTCTATCACCATCAGCGCCACATTCGCTTTGAACAGCCGGGAGAAGAACTGGGCCATCCGCCATTTGTGTTGCAGCGGGCCAGGAATTTCATACTCCTGCTTCAAACGGCGAAAGCCAAAGCGCAGGTAGTAGGCCACATTGTGGCCGCCACAAAAGAGATAGACCGGGCGGGGGAATTCGTCCAAAAAGTGGGCCAGCAGTTTTCCGCCAATGCCCTGGCCCCGGCTTTCGGCCTCCACCACCAGACTGCCAAACTCCCGCACGCCCTGGCCCCAATCCTTCATCTGGGCAAAGCCGAGTATCGCGCCATTTGCGTCCTCGGCCACAACGAATTTTCGCCAGTCCAGCTTTGTGGGGTCCAATTTCTCGCGCAGGATACGGCGGACGATCAGCCAGCGTTCCTCCCGGCTGGCAGGGCGCAGGCATAAAGAGCGTCTCTGCTCGGTTTCTGATGAAAGAGTTGTCATTGAGTCTGCTTTGCCTACGAAAATTCACAACTGAACACCCGAACGCAGATGACGCGGATTGCGTTGATTTTCTGTGCTGGTCAACGGGATAGTGAAATGGCTACTTAACGCAAAGGTGCAAAGAGGCAAAGGCACAGAGAGAAAAGCGATTTCTTTGCCTCTCTGCTCCTTTGCCTCTCTGCGTTGAAAATTCTACCATTTTCTTGACTATTACAATTTCGCCGATTTTCGCAGATTCTGTAGCGATCAGGCTGATAGTGAAAGAAGCTGGACGCTGATTCACGCGGATGAACGCAGATTTTTTCCCTGGATCAGTGTCTATCTGTGTGAATCAGCGTCCCATTTTTTGTTCCATCAGCAGCCTGTTCAGCACAGATTTTCACAGATCCCTATCCGCTTCGATCCACCCAATCCGCGTCATCTGCGTTCTATTCTTCAACACCAACCCTACTGTTCCGCGCCGACAGTCACGCCGCTCAGATTTTCCAGGGCTTTGATCAGCGCGTGGTTGCCCTCTCCGCCCAACCCCATCTGCTGCAATGTGCGGTAGAGGTTGAAGATCAGGCCGGTTGCCATCACCGGCACGCCCAGATCGTCGGCCTCTTTCAGAATCAGGCGTACATCCTTCTGCTGCAAATCGATGGTAAAGCCAGGCCGCCAGTCTCGAACCATAATCTGGGGTCCCCGGTTGGCCAGCATCCAACTGCCCGCCGCGCCGCCGGTGACAGCGTTCAGACACTTCTCCAAATCCACACCGCCCGCCTGGGCAAAAACCATTGCCTCACTCATCGCCAGGCAGTTGCCCACCACCAAAATTTGGTTGACCAGCTTTACTGTCTGGCCTGCGCCCTGGTCACCCACGTGGGTGATGGTCTTGCCCATCGCCTGAAAGGCTGGCATGGCCCGCTCCACATCGGCCTCTGCGCCGCCGATCATAATACTCAGTGTGCCCTTGGCCGCGCCTTCGCTGCCGCCGCTGATGGGCGCGTCCAACATCTGCACGCCTTTGGCATTGAGCTGTCTGGCGATCTCAATCGTGGCCTGGGGGCTGATGGTGCTCATATCGATGACCAGACTGCCGGATTTGGCCCCGTGGATGATGCCATCTTCGCCCAGAACCACCTGCTGCACATCCGGCGTGTCGCTGACACAGGTGATGGTGATGTCGCTGTTGGCAGCCACATCCGCGGGGCTGCTGCCGACGACCGCGCCGTCCTTTGCCAGTTCTTCCGACCGACTGGCTGTGCGGTTCCACACACGCACACCAAAGCCATTCTTCAACAGATTGCGGACCATTCCCCGGCCCATAATGCCCAGGCCAACAAATCCGATGCGCTCACTCATTGTACTTTCTCCTTGATTTCAGTGGATGGGGGACAATTGCTCAGCCCCTATAGGATAACAAAACAGGCCCACTCTGTCGAGTGAGCCTGTTGGTTGGAATGTAAAGAATTGAATCCGCCTTACTGGAGAAGTGCCTCAATCGCTTCGGTCGTCTCCGTATCCTCAGGCGTCACGTCCCGGTGGGCAATTGTCTCGAAGAAATACTCGCCCCGTTCTTTGCCGTCGTCGCCCATCAGCTTGCGGTGATCCACCTGAATTGTATCTCCCGGCACAAAGCGTCCGGCCAGAATCGCCTCGCTCAGCGGGTCCTGGACTTCGTTCTGGATCACCCGGCGAATGGGCCGCGCACCGTAGTCGGGATCATAACCGGCATCGGCGATAGCCAAACGGGCATTCTCTGCCAGGTCAAGCTCCATCTCCTGCTCGGCCAATTGCAGACGCAAAGTCTTGAATTCAAGTTCAACAATCTGCGTGATCTGCTCTTTGGTCAAGCTGTGGAAAACCATAATCCCATCCAGCCGGTTGATGAATTCCGGGCGGAAGGTCTTCTTCATCGCATCCATCACCCGTTTTTTCATCGTCTCATATTCGGTCTCGGCCTTGGTTGCCTCGTCCGAATTGATAGCAAAGCCGAGGCCCTTCGATCCCTGGATAAGCTTGGCCCCCACATTGCTGGTCATAATCAGCAGTGCGTTGCGAAAATCTACCCGGCGGCCTTTGGCGTCGGAGAGATAGCCATCCTCCATAATTTGCAGCAGCATATTGAAGGCTTCGGGATGGGCCTTTTCAATTTCGTCCAACAGAATGACCGAATAGGGGCGACGACGCACGGCTTCGGTCAGCTGACCGCCTTCGTCGTAGCCCACATAGCCGGGAGGCGCACCCACCAGGCGGCTGACATTGTGCCGTTCCATAAATTCGCTCATATCCAATTTGATCAGCGCGTCTTCGCTGCCAAAGAGGAACTCGGCCAGGGTTTTGGTCAGGGCTGTCTTGCCGATGCCGGTCGGCCCCAGAAAGATAAAGCTGCCGATGGGCCGTTTGGGGTCTTTCAGCCCTGCCCGCGCCCGGCGCACAGCCCGGCTGATAGCTTTGATGGGCTCATCCTGGCCGATGATGCGCTTGTGGAGTTCGCCTTCCATATCCAACAGGCGGACCTTCTCCTCGCCGGCCATGCGATGGACAGGCACGCCCGTCCACATAGCCACCACTTCCGCGATGTCGTCGGGGGTGACGTGGGGGCGATTTGTCACCTGCTGCCAGCCCTCGCGCAGTTTGTCCAGGCGGCTTTGCAACTCCACCTCCCGATAGCGCAGGTCGATGGCGTCGTCAAAGCGCTGGGTCTCCAGGGCCTCGTCCTTCTCCTTCTGCAGGCGCTTCAGATCCATAAACGTCTCGCGCAGGCTGGCCGCGTGGGGTGCTTTGTACATACGCACCCGGCTGCCCGCCTCGTCGATCAGATCGATGGCCTTGTCAGGCATAAAGCGGTCGGGGACATAGCGGGCGGCCAGATTGGCCGCGGCCTGCAACGCGTCCTCGTTGATAGTCAATTTGTGATGCTCTTCGTAGCGGCTTTTGATGCCCCGCAAAATTTCGATGGTATCTTCGATGCCTGGCTCTTCTACAATAATCGGTTGGAAGCGTCGCTCCAGAGCTGCATCGGATTCGATATATTTGCGATATTCGTCCAAAGTGGTGGCACCGATGACCTGCAGCTCGCCTCGGCTCAGCGCAGGCTTCAGAATATTGGCGGCATCCACACTGCTGCCTGCCGAGCCTGCTCCCACCAGCATATGTACTTCGTCGATAAAGAGAATCGATTCGCTGGTGATGATCTCTTCGATCACCTTTTTCAGCCGCTCTTCGAACTGGCCCCGATACATTGTCCCGGCCACCAGGCTGCCCACATCCAGCATCAGAATGCGTTTGTTGAGCAACGGTTCGGGCACATCTCCGTCGATCATCCGCTGGGCCAGACCTTCGATAATTGCGGTCTTGCCCACGCCCGGTTCGCCGATTAGAGCCGGGTTGTTCTTGGTGCGGCGGCTGAGAATCTGAATCACCCGCTCAATTTCAGTCACCCGACCGACCACCGGGTCCAGCTTGCCCTCTTCCGCGGCCGCGGTCAGGTCCATGCCCAGCTGATCAACCAGCGGTGTTTTGGACTCTTTCTTCTGCTTCTCTTTGCTTTGGGCCTGGCTTTGCAGCAGATTGCGCGCGGTCTGGGTGCGCACCCGGTCCAAATTGATGCCCAGGCCACGCAGCACATTGACGGCGATACCCTCGCCTTCGCGTACCAGCCCCAGGAGCAGATGTTCGGTGCCGATGTAGTGATGGCCCATCATCCGGGCCTCTTCTACAGCCAGTTCGATGACCCGTTTGGTGCGCGGGGCCAGAGTGGGTTTGCCAAAAGGGGCGCGTTCGCCTCGGCCCACTGTGCGCTCCACAGCCCGAACGACCTGACCCGGTTCCACGCCCAGCTCTTTGAGAACTTTGACAGCTACGCTGTTTTCTTCCCGCACAAGTCCAAGCAACAGGTGCTCGGTGCCAATATAATTGTGATTGAGACGGAGGGCCTCTTCCTGAGCAAGCGTCAACACGCGACGTGCTCGTTTGGTAAAGCGATCAAGTTTGTCTGACATTGGGTTTGCACCTCAGAATAGCATCGGTAGGTTGGCCCGTCCTATACAGGCAACACGACTATACCAGCAGTCCCAGGACCACTGCCGTAACGGTTATTCCGCTTCAGTGGTAATTCATACAGAGAAAGCGGAGCATACACCGGCCCCTGCATACGAATCACAGCCCGGACATACACGGGAAAGCCGGAGGTCAAGAAGTAGAGAAGGGGCATAAAAGCTGTTCTTCTGGTCTCTATTGTACCGATCCACTGTCCGATTTGTCAATACGGCAAAACTTCTCCGCAGAAATGCCGGGTGTTGGGCTTCATCATTGCCATGACGTTCCCAGGGGGACAAGAGTTCCATCTGCTGATTGGCTGATAGGATTCTACCACAGGCTGTACAAACTTTTCCAGCGGGAATCGTGATCTTTGGCTCTCAGGCCGGACGGATATTTGGGGAAATAAATGGCGCACCGGCAGGAGACCGGTGCGCCATTTGAGTCATAGCAGGATTTTACCAAGCGGGAGATCAGGCAAATTCAGGAACAGCCGTCTCATCCATTTCAGCCGCTGGCTGATTATCGTCTTCGTTCTGGGCATCAGGATTCTCGCCCAGAGGAACGATCTCCCAGTCGAATTCATTTTCTTCCGGCTCGGGCAGAGCTTGCTTCAGGCTCAGGCCCATACGCCGCCGGTCAATGTCGATGCGGATAATGCGCAGATCGAACTCGTCACCTTCGGCCACTATTTCGCGGGGATGGGTGATGCGTCGATCGGCCAATTCGCTGATGTGAATGAGGCCTTCCACCGCGTCGTCTTCCAGGCGGGCAAACGCACCAAAGTTGACCAGTTTGGTAATTGTGCCCCGCACGATCTGGCCGACCTGATACTTGTCGGCTACAGTCTCCCACGGCTCCGGCTGCATTCGACGCAAACTCAGGCCGATACGCTTGCGGTCCATATCCACACTCAGAATCTGGACCGTCACTGTCTGGCCGATCTGGATGACTTCGCTGGGGTGGTTGACCCGACCCCAACTCAGTTCGCTCAAATGGATCAGGCCATCTGCACCGCCCAAATTGACGAATGCGCCAAAGTCGGCCAGGCTGCTGACCACGCCCTCGGCAGTGCTGCCTTCCTTCAGGGATTGCAGCAATTTCTCCTTCTGCGCCTGTCGCCATTCACGCATGGCCAGCCGCTCGGAAAGGATCAGCCGATTGCGACGACGGTCCAAATCGATGACTTTGTAGCGCAGTTCTGTGCCAACCAGTTTGCTCCAGCGCTCTTCGGGATCGATATCTGTGCGCTGCTGGCTCTGGCTTTCACTGCTCAGTTGGCTGGCAGGCACAAAGCCCCGCACCTGACCAATTTTGATGATGACGCCGCCTCGGTTATAGCCGCTGATGACGCCTTCGTGGGTTTCCTGATTTTCCAATAGTTTTTCAGCCTGAATCCAGTCTTCCTCAGCTTTGGCCTTGGAAATGCTGAGCATCAGGTTGCCATCTTTGTCCTCGCGCATAACATAGACGGGCACTTCGTCGCCGATGGTCAGGGCGTCGAATTCATTGCCCAGCCGGTCCAGGTCTCGGCTGGAGACAATACCCTCGGATTTGAACCCGATGTCCACGAGCCATTCGCCGGAGCGTTTATCCACAATCACGCCCTGTCGAATGTCGCCCATGACCGGTGTCTTCATATAGGAGTCTTTAAACTCCTCCAGAAGCAAGGCCATTGGGTGGTTTTCCATGTCGATTTCAGGTTCGTCAAAATCTAACATGAAATGTGTGTGATCCAGAACTGCCTGCTGACTCTTCATAAGCTTGAAGCTTTCTCCAAAAAATAAATTTGCATCACGAAAAACGTATTCACATATCTTTAAGGAAGCTGGCGGGTTCTCTGTCTCCCACCAGCGCACTTCATTCATTGTATCCCCGCCCGGACAGGCTTGTCTTCTACATACTGGGCCGCAGAGACTTAACCGCTACAGTAGGTACAAAACCCATCGGGGGTGTCTATGCTCAGTTTGCCAGGGCCACCGCCTCGATTTCGACCAATGCACCCAAGGGCAATGCCGCGACTTGCACAGTGCTGCGTGCAGGCGGGTCTCCCGTAAATGCTTCTGCATAGATACTGTTGACGGTTGAAAACTCAGCAATATCGGTCAAGAAAATAGTGGTCTTGACAATCTGCTCCATGCCAGACCCGGCCGCAGCCAAAACAGCAGCCAGATTAGAAAGAACCTGGCGGGACTGTTCTTCAATCCCCAAACGAAGCTGACCGGTCAATGGATTGATGCCGATCTGACCGGAGGTGAAGACAAACTGTTCGGTTTTAACTGCCTGGGAATAGGGGCCGACCGCGGCGGGCGCTTTTTCGGTACTGATGGTTGTTCGATTCACAAACAAATCTCACAAGAACTAAGTACGCTGTTCGGTCTGCCGTTGCATCGTCCCAGCGTATTGCATATTATGTTAAGGAAGCGTCTTTGCAAGGGTTGTGGGGTATTGCTAAACGCGCTCTTTCAATTGTAGTTCACCCTACAGGGAATGTCAAACACAAAATACGCAAAAACAACGAATTATCTACCGTTGCCATCCGATTTTCTGATTTCTACCTGATTTGGTATTTGTATTCCCCATTGTCGCCCGACGAAGGGATAACGACGCTGTGGATTTACGAATACACTGTCGGCAAACTGCGCCGCATGATCTCATAATTCTCCAGGGCCTGGCCTGCCCCCAGCGCAACGCAGGCCATTGGGTTTTCTGCCACATACGCGGGCACGCCCGTCTCTGCGGTGAAGAGGCGGGCGATATTGCGCAGTTGTGCGCCCCCACCTGTAACAACCATTCCGCGGTCAATAATGTCCGCGGCCAGCTCGGGGGGGGCTTTTTCCAGCGTCGCGCGTACAGTGCTGACAATGGCCTGGAGCGGCTCGCTCATGGCCTCGGTTACTTCCGCGCTGGTGACCTCGATTGTTTTGGGCAGGCCATTCACCTGATCCCGTCCGCGCACTTCTATGCGCCGTTCTTCTTCCAGGGGCAGGGCCGAGCCGATAGCGATTTTGATCTCCTCGGCTGTCTGGTCGCCGATGAGCAGGTTGTATTTCTTGCGGATATAGCTGGTGATCGACTCGTCCAGCCGATTGCCGCCCACACGCACACTGCTCCACACCACAATGTCGTACATGGAAACAATGGCGGCTTCGGTGGTGCCGCCGCCCATGTCCACCACCATATTGCCGGTGGGCGTGCCGATGGGCAACCCCGCGCCATAGGCCGAGGCCAGGGGTTCGGGGATGAGATAGGCCGCGCCCGCGCCAGCCTGCATGGCCGCGTCGTGGACGGCGCGCTCTTCCACGCTGGTTACGCCCCGGGGCGTGCTGATCATCACTTTGGGTTTGAAGAGGGGGTTGAAGCGGCCTGCAATCGCTTTGATAAAATAGCGCAGCATCGCTTCGGTGACGACAAAATCAGCGATCACCCCATCCCGCATAGGACGGGCAACTTCGATGCTTTCCGGCGTACGTCCCAGCATATCATAGGCTTCGTGACCCACCGCTACCATCTTGCTGTCCCGCGCGCGGATGGCGACCACCGAAGGCTCGTGAAGAACAATGCCGCGGCCCCGTACATATACGAGGACATTCACTGTTCCCAGGTCAATGCCGATCTGCTTTTCAAGCATAGAGTGCTGATTCCTGACGGGAAGTGCCAAACACACGACGTTCCACAGCTAAAAGCCGTGGAACGCTGAATCCCTATTATAGCGGTTGTGCAGGGGTTAGGACAAATCGCTTATACCCGCTTTGTAGATGACAAGTGCTACTCTGTCTTCAGTTGCAGCCAGACCATTGGCACGAGCATTCCAATGAAGACCACCGCGGCTGCCCCCCAGGGGTAGAGATTGAGCTGCAGCCAGGTTCCGCCCGGTATCAGTCCCGTGCCGTAGAGGATGTAGACAGCCCAGCCCGTGAGCGTGGCCCACAGCAGACGATAGACAAGCATCGACCGGGGCATCACCCGCACGAGGACCACAAGAAAGAGCGCCAGAAATACCAATTGGGTGATGGCGGCGATGGCCAATGTGAGCAGTGTGACCCGGGCTTTGGGCCGGGGCGGTGCAATCGGTTCCAATACAATGGCGGCTGTGGGTTCGGGCACAGGGGTGGCGACTGGTGTCTCGGTGGGTAGCACTTCTGTGGGCGGGTTAGAGATGTTGATCTGTGCCAAATTTTGCCCGGTCTGAATACTGACTGAAATCCGGGTGCTGAGGTGCGCGTTGACGCTGGACGCTGTGATGTTTAGGGTTCCGGCCCGTTCCAGCGGCACGGCGATGCGGGCAATGCCATCTTTGGTCACCACCGGTTCGGCGGGCAGGGCCAGGTCCGCGTCGCTGTAGATCAGGCGAAAGCTCACGTTTGTGCCATCGGGCGCGGGGTTGCCGTTGTGGTCAAGAATCGGGCCTGCTTCGATCTCCAGAATATCGCCGATGGTGACAGCCACCTGGACGCTGACCTCTGCCCCGGATCGGCTGTCAATCACTTCTTTATTGACAATCCGCAGTTCGATCCGTTGTTCCGGGTCCGGTTCCAGCCGTTCGATCAGATTGCCAAAACGGGTTCCGGGCGCGCTGACTGGCGGCGCACCCGTGGCCGGCGCTGCCCGGAAGAGGGCACGCACGGCTGCTTCTAAAAACGATTGGTTCTTGCTGTAAACGCCCAAATAGGCCGACAGTTTGCTGATTTCGGTCGAGTCCAAATAGTAGGGCGCGCTGAGGGCAAGCACGACAATCCGTCCGTTGACCTGGTCGCTGCGCAGGCGCAAAAACTGCTTGACCGCATCGCTGTACTCAAAGCGGGCCACGTCCACATCGGCCATAGCAAAGATAAGCCAATCGGCCTCTTCGATCGCGCTGTCCATTGCCTGGGCCAAAACTGTCGGCGCGGCATCCCGCAGGAAGGCGCTGAGTTCCTCGAAGGAATAGCTGGTGACGTAATCCGGGGAAAGCTGACCGGTGGCATCGGGTCCATACAGCCCCACAATAATCTTTTCCAGCGCATCGGGTTGGGTCATCCGCACCGATGGGCAGCCCACACATTCGGCCAAAGCCCGGCTGTCCGAGAAGATCAATATCCTATCATTCGGTTGCGGAACCAGAGGCAGGGTGTCGCTCAGCCCCTGTGGGTCCGGGTAGAGAATACTTAGACTCTTCTGGGCCACCTGACCCACCAGGGCCTGGGACGCATCCCGGCTGCTTCCGCTCAGCACCCGCAGCCCTTCCGGGCGCACCAGCACATCGGTCAGGGGAATGGTGACTTTGGCCGCGCTGGTCAGCGATTCTTTGGATTGTACGGAGCCATAGAGACGAAACTTCAAACGCAAGATGCGGCGCACAGAATTGTCCACACGCGCCGCAAAGCTGGGGTCCCGGGTGTAGAGGTCCCGGAAAAAGAGGACAGTCTCTTTGATGTTGTTGCGGGCATCTTCCCATTGATCTGTCAGGGAAAAGCGCGAGAGATAGAGCAGATCGTTCCCGGCCAGGAAGGCATCCAGCGCGATCTGCTTGCGTTGAAAACGCTCCAGTTTGGGGTCGTAGTAGCGCCGCACCGCGGGCAACCCCAGCGCGTCGCTCATCACCAGCCCGCCCTGACTACGCCAGTTGGCAAATTCTTCCAGGGCCAGAATCGTACTCAGTTCGGTGGCCAGACTGATGGGCGGGGTACGTTCCCGGTTGCCCTGAAAGCTGCTGTAGCGGATGTGGCCGGAAATTAAGCCTTCGGTCACAGCCGGATCGCCCGTGGAACGCAGAAGCGCAGAGGGGCCGCTGGTAACACCGGCAAAGGGCAGCAGGTCGGTCCTGCGCAATTCATCCAGACTCTTTTGGATGGTGGCTACTTCCTCATCCGGTCGCCGGTCGGTGCCGCCCTGGCCTGGGAAATGGGAGGCCATTGTGGCGATGCGCTGGTTGCTGCCTTGGTGGATTCCGCTGATGTAAGCCCGCCCCAATTTGCCCACCCAATAGGGATCCCCCCCAAAGCTCTCCACGCCCAGCCCGGCCCCCAAATCGGCTCGGGGCTGTTCCAGCACATCCAGGCCGGGGCCTAACAATAGATTCACACCGACAGCGCTCAACTCCTGGCCTACAATTGTGCCAATACTCTCAACCATTTGGGGATTCCAGGTGGCGCCCAACGCCATCTGAGAGGGCAGGGACGTGAACCCCTGGCGCAGACTGGTGTGGGTCAGATCGTCTCCCATCTGCTCCACGCCGATCAGAAGCGGCACCCGCTGGGAAACGCGCTGAAAGATGCCCAGGTTGAGCGTGTCGGGCGCGGCGAGCAGGGCTGGCGGTGGGTTCAGTGCCTGATCCGAGCGCAGGTAGACTCCATAGGTCAGGGCCTGCAACTGATTTGCCAGTATGGCGACCTGCACCGGGGTATCCTCGCTGCCAGTGTTGGCGAAATTGCGATTTTCCGGGCCGATCACCACACCGCCGATTCGGTACTCCTGGATGAGTTCCGCGATATCGCTATTTGTGCCCACCTGATTGCCCTGGAAGTCAATGACGAACAGTTGGCCGATGCGATCGGCCACACTCATCGCGCTGATGAACCGATCGATCTCCTGGGTGAGCAAATCGTCGGGTCCTGGGACAGGCGTTGGGGACGGGGTGGCCGTGGCGGTAGGGGAATCGGCTGGCGTGGCCTGGGCGGTCATTGTCTGGGCAGCCTGGGCGGTGGCCGTGGTAATGAAGCGCAGGGTTTCTGTGATCGACCGCGTTACCCGAACTGTGGGCGTCGCGTCATCTGCCTGGGGCGGGTCCTGTAACGGGATTTGCGACGGGCTTTGCACTGGCCCTGGCGCGGGGGTTCCGGTCGCGGCTGGGTCCGTCTCTTGGGCCGCGGCCCGGTTGTGGCCCAGTCCTGTCAACAGGCAGGCAAAAAGCAGCGCTGCGGCCATTGCAAAGGAGAACAGACGCCTGCGCTGTGTGATATCGTTGGGTTTGGACGAGTACAGTTCGCTGCGATTCATCGCCCGCATTGTACTCGTCCCAGCGGAGAGACGTCAAACGGGGCGGGCGCGAGAGAGGCGGAACCAGGACGGGGAAGCGCGCTCCACGCCCCGGTTTTGCTCAGTTTCTCAGCATCAATTGCAGACCCAACAGGTAGGACGAAACAAAGCGGCCCACCAGCTTGGCCAGCGGGCGAAAGAGCAGCATAGCCGCCAGCAGAATGTTCAACACAATACTGAAGCCAAGCATAGGCAATAGTACGTCCAGCATCTCCGGTGTCATTTGGTTTTCCCCCGCGTGTGTAATGAAGTGGCCCTGAATAGTACTACAATACTACCAGGCCGCACACCGAATGCTGTCAAATCGCTGACAACTTATCCGGTAAAGGGTGCTGTCAAATGGGCGGTAGCCGGTTTTAGGCTTTTCCAACAAATAAATTCTCTAAATTGATTTGGAAAAGCCCAAACCGTTCAGGGGAATTGTCGCCGGATCGGGGATTTATTTTCTTTGAACGGCCTTATGCCTGACTCTACTGCAAAAAGCCTCTGAACTCACCGCGGAGTTGCGGGGAACGCGGAGGTTCGCGGCGTTTTTCTCCTGAATCTCGCCGTGTTTGAATTTGTGTCGAGCGAGGGGAAACCATCGGTGTTGCCGGTCACCAGATTCGTGTACACGCCCGGTGGGGCACAATCAGCAATGAAAATAGGAACGCAGATTTACGCAGAAGACGCAGATTCTATCCGCGTTCATCAGTGGCTATTTTCAAGTCAACCATCACGCATCGCGCATTGGGCAAAAAACAGGCTACTGCCCCGGATTTGGCGTGGCTATATTTCTGTGGGCATTTCTGTGGGCAAGCGCAGCACAAATTCCGCGCCGTCCCCGTTTCCGTCTGCCACAGTCAGTGTGCCGCCGTGGGCTTCAGCCAGCCGCCGGGCCAGGGCCAGGCCAATGCCCATCCCCTCCTGGATCCGGGTTTGATTCGGCGCGCGGTAGAAAAACTGGAAGATATTTTCCCGATCCGCGGGATCGACACCCGGCCCTGTGTCCCGCACACGCACCACCACTGGCGCGCCTGGCCCTGGGCCTTCCTGGGCAACCGACACAATCACCCGCCCCCCGCTTGGCGTATATTTATAGGCGTTTTCCAGCAAATTGCCCAAAATCTGGCTGATCCGCACGGGATCGACACGCATGCGGGGCAGGTCTGCCGCCACCTGACAGGCGAGGGAAATCTCCTTTGAGCGCAGTCTGTTCTCGCTGCGATGGCTCTCGGCGCGGATGAGCGCGCCTACATCCGTATCTTCCAAATCCAGGGCCAATTCCTGAATCTCACTCTGGGCCAGGAGTGTAAGGTCATCCAGCAGCAGACGTAATTGGTCGATCTGCTCGTCGATGCCCTCGGCCAGTTCGATTACCACCGCGCCGTTGTCGCTGGTTCCCTGCTGCAACACCTGTGCCGCGGCTTTGATCGCGCCCAGAGGGCGACCCAACTCGTGTACAATACTGCGCAGAAGCCGTCGCCGTCCCTGTTCCAGTTCGTAGAGCCGTTCGGCCATGTCGTTAAATGTATGGGCCAGGAGACGTACTTCATTGGGTCCACTCTCTGGCACAGAGGGGGGCGGCTGGTTAAAACGGATGGATCGGGCGGCTTCTGTCAGTTGTTCCAGGGGGCGGTTCAGGGAACGAGAGAGCCAAAAACCCAACACCCCGGCCAGAAGCATCCCTACACCGGCTGTCGCCCAGACTACCCAGCGCAGCAGTTCCAACCGCCTGCTGGCATCGCCCAATCGTTGAGAGAGTTGAATGGCCCCCACCACTTCCTGTTTGTCGTTGTAGACAGGCACCACCACATCCAGCCCATTTGTCTGGGGGTTCACGCCAGAATGAATTTCCCGGTTGGCTTGTCCGGCCAAGACTTGACGCAGCAAATTCTCGTTGAGAGAAAGCAGCGGCACATTCTGTGTCCTGGCTGCCACGCCAGACGCCACCAGCAGCCGTCCCTGGCTGTCCACCACATAAATCTCGGCAGGCACAAGCACTTGCAGCCGGGTCATCAGCGGCTCGGACTGGTTCGGGTCTTTCCACGCCTGCCAGTTGCTTTGGGTCAGCCGGGCCACCAACTGGGCCTGGACCGCCATTTCGTTGGCGACATTCACCAGTGCCACGCGGGTTTCCAGCAGATAGATGAGCGCCAGGCTGAAAAGGGGCACCAGCACGAGGATGGGCAAAAAGTGGCTAAGAGCCAGACGAAGGCGTAGACTTGAGAACATTGAGTGCAGCTTTCTCCGGATAGAGCGACCGCTGGCCACAGACGGCAAACCGCAGGAGACGCCGATGTATTTGCGGTCGGCGGTCTGGTTTCAGCGGTCAGCGGGAACCAGCCGATAGCCCACCCCGCGCACAGTCAGCAGGCGGCAGGGTTTGTTGGGTTCGGCCTCAATTTTTGTGCGCAGCCAGCGCATGTGGACATAAACGGTTTGGGTTTCGCCCGCCCATTCATCGCCCCACACATTCACGACAATATCTTCCAGCGGCACAGCTTCCCCGGCGCGTTGGGCCAGATAGTAGAGAAGATCGTACTCTTTGGGGGCCAGATCAACCAGCGCTCCGCCCACTGTTACCTGATGGGCTGCCGGGTCTATGCGCAGATCGCCCACCGCAATGGCCTGATTTGGCCGGACAGCGGATTGGCTCTGCCGTGCGCGGCGCAGAACGACCTTCACCCGGGCCAGGAGAACATCCATATCGAAAGGTTTGGTGACGTAGTCATCGGCTCCCATTTCCAGACCGACGATTTCGTCCAGCTCCCGCCGTCGGGCAGTGACGAAAATCACCGGCGCGTCGACCTCTTTTTGAAAGGTGCGCAAGGTTTCCAGCCCATCCATCCCCGGCAGGCCGATGTCGAGCAACACCAGGTCCGGACGCAGTTTACGTGCCAGGGCCAGCCCCTCTTCGCCGCTGCCCGCGGTCTCTGTCGCGTAGCCGGCGTCAGCCAAACTCAGCGAGACGCTGCGCCGCATCAATCTATCGTCGTCTATCACCAGAATGCGTGTCATACATCTATTGTGCCAGCTTTAGGGGCAGCTATCAAATGGCAGTTGCGAATGGTGTGGTATACTCCGGGGCAATGAACAATCAACGATTCCAAAACCAGACCACAACAGTCCTTCGCTAGCATTGATGCTACACGTAATAATCAATATCTGACACCCTCTCCCCAGGAGAATCAAACTTATGGCAAAATCCATCTCCCACGTGACTGTCATCGGCGCTGGCACAATGGGCGCGGCCATCGCCGGTCATCTCGCCAACGCGGGCATCCGTTCCCATCTGCTCGATATTGTCCCATCTGAATTGACCGCCGATGAATCTGCCGCAGGACTGACGCTGGATAGCCCCGCGGTGCGCAACCGCATCGTCAGCCAGGGCTTCGAGCGGATGGTCAAGAGCAAACCGGCCAATCTCTTTTCCAAAGAACAGGCGGCGCTGATTTCTCTGGGCAATCTGGAGGACGACTTCGCCGCCGCGGTGGGCCAGAGCGACTGGATTGTGGAGGTGATTGTCGAGCGTCCCGGCCCCAAACAGGCACTGATGGAACGCATCGAAGCCGCCGCGCCCACCCACGCCATCATCAGCACCAACACCTCCGGTATCCCTGTCCATATTATCAGCCAGGGGCGCGGCGCGGCTTTCAAAAAGCGCTTTCTGGGGACCCACTTCTTCAACCCGCCCCGCTATCTGCACCTGCTGGAGATCATCCCCACCCCCGACACCGATCCGGCGATTGTGGCCCAAATGAAAGCCTTTGCCGAGAACCGCCTGGGCAAAGGTGTTGTCATCTGCAAGGACACGCCCAACTTTGTGGGCAACCGCATGTTCAGCTTCATCCAGAGCGATGTGATGGAGTACGCCATCAAAAACGGCTATACCGTCGAGGAAGTGGACGCGCTCACCGGGCCGATTATTGGCCGCCCCAAGACAGCCACCTTCCGTCTCAACGATGTGGTGGGTGTGGATGTGGCCGGCCTGGTGGGCGACAATCTCTACGGGCTGATCCCCGACGACGAGGACCGGGAGGTGCTGCGCGGCCCCAACGGCTCCGCGGTGATGAAACTGCTCATCGAGAACAAGCTCCTGGGCAGCAAAACCGGCCAGGGTTTTTACAAAACAATTATCGGTGAAAAAGGCCGCAAGGAATTCTGGGGGCTGGATTTGCAGGCCGCGGCCAGTGGCACAATCGATTACGTCGCGCCGGTCAAGCCCCGCTGGGCCAGTGTGGGCGACGCCAAAGAGGAGGAACTGGCCGAACGTCTGCGCCGCCTGACTGATGCCGACGACGAGGCCGGTGATCTGCTCTGGCACACCCTCAGTCGTACCCTGGCCTATGCCAGCAAGCGTGTCCCAGAGATTGCCGACAGCCCCGGCGAGATCGACAACGCCATGAAATGGGGCTTCGGCTGGGAAATGGGTCCCTTTGAGATGTGGGATGCCCTGGGTGTGCAGGATGCGCTGGATCGAATGGAGGGCGAAGGGGTCGCCGCGGCCGGCTGGGTCCACGAAATGCTGGCATCGGGCCGGGAGACTTTTTACACCTACGAAAACGGCCAACGCACAGTCTATACACCCTCCCCTTCGACAGACTCAGGGCACAGCCAGCCAGTCGGCGACGCGCAGAGCGTCAGCGTTGCCGACATCCGCCGTGGCCGGGGTGTCCTGGCCGAGAACGATGCGGCCAGTCTCCTGGATATGGGCGACGGTGTGCTGCTGCTGGAATTTCACACCAAAATGAATGCGCTGGACACAGCCATCGGCGAGATCGCCAACGCGGCCATCGAGCGGCTCCACGGCAGCGCGACTGGGCTGGTCATCGGCAACCAGGGCGGCAATTTCAGCGCGGGGGCCAACATTTTTATGATCGGAATGCTGGCCCAGTCCGGCCAGTGGGAGCAGCTGGATGCGGCCATCCACGGCCTGCAACAGATGATTTTGCAGATGCGTCTGGCCCCCAAGCCAGTGGTGGCCGCGCCCTATCAGTTGGCCCTGGGCGGCGGCGCGGAGATTTCGATGGGCGCGGACCGCATTGTGGCCCACGCCGAGACGTATATGGGGCTGGTGGAGGTGGGCGTGGGCGTCATCCCCGGTGGCGGCGGCTGCAAGGAGATGGTGCGGCGCAATGTCAGCCCGCATATGCACGCGGCCAATGTCAACCCCAGCCCCTATTTGCAGAAGATATTCGAGCAGATCGGCTTTGCCAAAGTCTCCACCAGCGCGGTGGAGGCCCAGCAGATGGGCTTCTTCGCGGACACGGACCGCATTGTGATGAACTACGACTACTTGCTGGGCGAGGCCAAAGCAGAAGTGCTGCGGATGGGTGCGAATGGCTACACTGCGCCCAGCGTGAAGGGCAATGTCTATGCCGCGGGGCGGGACCAGCTTGCCAATCTGCGCATCGGTATCTATTCCCTGAAAGAGGGCGGCTATATCAGCGAGCACGACGCCATTATCGCCGAGCAGTTGGCGACGGTCCTCTGCGGCGGCGAACTGAGCCAGCCCGCCTGGATGGACGAGCAATACTTCCTGGATTTGGAGCGGGAAGCCTTCAAGACGCTCTGCGGCTATCAGAAAACCCAGGAACGCATCTGGGGGATGTTGCAGTCGGGCAAACCACTGCGAAATTAGCGAGGGGCGAGTTGCGAGGGGCGAGTTGCGGAGGTAAGTGACGTCCGATGGATAAACCAAAACGTTTCGAGGAGTGGCAGGAGACTGTTCCGCTTCGCATCCGCAATGGGCCTCTCTGGAAAGCGCTCTTTTATCAAAAGTCACTGTTTTTGTACGACTTGTGCTGGTTTAATTGCGATTTGTTGATAAAGGACAGGCGCGGACAGGCAATTGCTGAGCAGATTATCCGCAGTTGCGGCTCCATCAGTGCCAACATCGAAGAGGGCTATGGACGTGGCTTTGGCCGAGATTATGCCCGCTTTTTGAAGTATTCAGTTGGTTCTGCCCGCGAAACGCAAGGCTGGTATCTGCGCTCCCGATTCTTGCTCTCGGAGGAAGTTGTGGAACATCGCCTGCATCTTTGCGACGAAATTATCGCGATGCTCGTACCAGTCATCAACACCCAGCAACGATAGATACGAACTGCCGCAACTCGCAATTCGCATCTCGCACCCCAAAATTTGCCCCTCGCCCCTCCGAGCGAGTTTTTATCCGAACCCGAAAGGACTATTTCCTATGCCCAATGCCGTAATCGTCTCTGCCGCCCGCACTGCTGTGGGCAAAGCGCCCCGGGGCAGCCTGCGCACCGCTCGCCCAGAAGATATGGCCGCCGCGGTCATCGCCGCGGTCGTCGAACGCGCGCCGGGGCTGGACCCCAAAGAAATTGAAGATGTGATTCTGGGCTGTGCGATGCCCGAAGCCGAGCAGGGGATGAATGTGGGGCGCATTGCGGCCCTGCGCGCCGGTCTGCCCGTGGATGTCCCCGCGCAGACAGTCAACCGCTTCTGCTCCAGCGGCCTGCAATCCATCGCCCTGGCCGCCCAGCAGATTATGGCCGGGATGGGCGAAGTGGTCCTCGCTGGCGGCGTGGAAACCATGTCCCGCGTGCCCATGAGCAGCAACAAATTTATGGCAAACCCAACCCTGGCCCAGGAGCATCCCGGCGTCTATTTGGGGATGGGACTGACCGCTGAGAATGTGGCCCGCCAGTACGAAATCAGCCGGGAGGAGCAGGACGCCTTCTCTTTGCGCAGCCACCAGGCCGCGGCCGCGGCCCAGGACGCGGGCTATTTCAACGATCAGATTGTGCCGCTGAATGTGAGTGTCACCACCGGCGAAGGTAGCGAGAGCCGTACGGTCGAGACCGTCTTTGCCGCGGATGAGGGCATCCGCCGGGACAGTTCCATCGAAGCATTGGGCAAGTTGCGCCCGGTCTTCCACGTGAAGGGCAGTGTGACCGCGGGCAACAGCAGCCAGACCAGCGACGGCGCGGCCGCGGTGCTGCTGATGAGCGAGGAGAGGGCCAACGCGCTGGGACTGAAACCCCTGGCCCGCTTTGTCAGCTTTGGCGTGGGGGGCGTGCCGCCGGAAGTAATGGGCATCGGACCGGTGGCGGCTGTGCCGAAGGCCCTGCGCTTGGCAAAAATGAACCTCTCGGATATCGACCTCATCGAACTCAACGAAGCCTTCGCGGCCCAAAGCCTGGCCGTTATTCGGGAGTTGGGGATGGACGAAGAACGGGTGAATGTCAACGGCGGCGCGATTGCCCTGGGCCACCCGCTGGGCTGCACAGGCGCAAAGCTGACCGTGCAGATGCTCTACGAACTCATCCGCCAGGACAAGCAGTTTGGTCTGATCACAATGTGCATCGGCGGCGGCATGGGCGCGGCCGGGATTGTGGAGCGGCTGAATTAGACGAGACTGTTTTTCCTGTATGATGGGTGGTCGGTCTCTGGTATTCCTGCTGTAAACCTGAACAGTGCGATTGGAACAATGTGACCTGAACAATGTGACAGCCTATGCAACTCTACGAATCCCTGCGCATTGCTTTCCGGGCATTGGCAGCCAATAAAATGCGTTCTGTGCTGACAATGCTGGGCATTATCATCGGTGTGGGCGCGGTCATCACACTGATGTCTGTGGGCCGGGGCGTGGAAAAATATGTCACTGATCAATTCAGCAGCGCGGGCAGCAATCTGCTCTTTATTGTCCCGGGCCAGCTGAGCGGTGGACCGCCGGACCGGCGCGCCAACAGCAGCGGCATTCTCACCCTCAAAGACGCCCAGGACATTGCCAACCCTTTGCGCGTGCCCGATGTCATTGGCGTGGCTCCGGAAGTGAGCGGCAACGCGCCAGTGAGCCGGGGCAAGAAGAATCTGCGGGTCTCTATCAGCGGTGTCACCCCCAGCTATCAGGACGTGCGCTCCTGGAAAGCGATCACAGGTAGCTTTATTACCGATGCTGACAACCAGGAACGCAGCCGGGTCGCGGTCATCGGCTCTGCGGTCTACAAAAAACTCTTCGATCCCAATGAATATCCCATCGACCAGACCATCCGGATCAACAATCTGCTCTTCCGGGTGATTGGTGTAATGGAAGAGAAGGGCGGCGGCGGTTTTGGCAACCAGGACGAGACTGTCTTTGTGCCCCTGACCACAGCCCAGGACCGCCTCTTCCGGCGCAAGACCGTCAGCGGCGACTACCGGGTGAATGTAATCTATGCCTCGGTGGTCAGCGCGGATCGGATGGACGCGGCCCAGGCGCAAATGGCCGAGATTCTGCGCGAGAACCACAACATCGCCTATCTGGACGAGGACGATTTCAGCGTTATCAATCAGGCTGATCTCATCTCCATTTTTGGCGATATTCTGGGCGCACTCACCCTCTTTTTGGGGGCCATCGCCGGGATCAGCCTGCTGGTGGGCGGCATTGGCATTATGAATATTATGCTGGTGAGTGTCACCGAGCGAACCCGGGAGATCGGTCTGCGCAAGGCAGTGGGGGCCAAACGCCGGGATATTCTGGGCCAGTTCCTCATCGAAGCCATTACACTGGCGCTGGTGGGTGGCACAATCGGCATTATTCTGGGCACGTCGGGCGCGCAGGCCATCAGTTCCTTTGTCGATTCGTTTAGCGCAGTGGTAGGTGTGGACGCGGTGTTGACATCCCTCTTTTTCTCAATGGGCGTCGGTCTCTTTTTTGGCATCTACCCCGCGTACCGGGCCAGCCGCCTCAACCCCATCGAGGCCCTGCGCTATGAATAGGGAATTGCGGAGCGGGGGGCCTCTCCGTCCATTTGCGATTCGCTATTGTCTTCCCGCTGTTCTCTTTGTCCTGACCGCCTGTGGTGGAGCGTCCCTGGGGGCTACCCCCACGGCCTTGCCGCCTGGTCAACGGGTGGCCCAGCCCACACCGGTTTTTGACGGCAGCCAACCCACGCCCTCGCGCCGGCTTGTCCCCGCCAACAGCCAACAGTCGTCGAATGTTCCAGGTGTGGACGATCTGCAGGCACGGCTGGCTACCCGCGTGGCCGAGAGCCGGGCCGCCGATACAGCTACTTCCGAATCTGTTTCCACCCCTACTCCCACACCCACCCAGCGGATGCTGGCCGATCTGCGTTCCGCGGCCAGTGCATCAGTCCTGAGCCGGCCTACAGCCCTGGGGATTGTGGTGGGTGGGGCCAATTTACTGGCTGCCCCGAACGGCGCGGGCCTTGGCTTTTTGCCCGCAGGCGCAACAGTCACTATCACCGGGCGTTCCGCGGACAGCGGGTGGTATGCGGTCTATCTGGAAGACAGCACGGCTGGCTGGTTGGGTACAGGCCAGGTGCGGGCCTTTGGGGATACAGCCGAGTTGGAGATCGTCGGCGAGTCCATTGGCCCCGCGATTGTTGCCACAATGCTGGCCGAAGCCAGCCGCCCCCTTGGCCCGATCAGAGCTTCCGCTGCCACGCCCACGCCGCGGGGTTCAGCCGCGGCCCCAGCCCCGGTGGACGCTTCTGCTGGCGGCCCCACCGGGCTGGTGCTGGCAGAGGGGTTGAATGTGCGGGCCGGGCCAGGGATCGACTTTCCGGTCATCGGCGCGTTTGCCCAGAACGATCGGCTGACGCTCCTGGCCCGCAACGCAGCCGGGGACTGGGTGAAGATTGCCCTTCCCGGCGGTTCCGGTTGGGTCTACGCGCCGCTGATTCAGCCCGAAAGCCCTGTCAGCGACCTGCCCCTTTCATCTGCCGGGGCAGCGCCAGCGCCCGAATCCAGCCAGCCCCAGGCCGCCCCCGTCACCGGATTGACAGGGCGGCTTTTCTTTCAGAGCGGCAGCGGCCAGGCCATCTATCGCTACGATTTTGCCGGCGGCAGCCTGCAACAGATTACCAGCGGCGCGGATCCAGCCATCAGCCCGGACGGGCAGACAGTAGCTTTTGTGCGGGGTGGGGGCGAAGCCGGTCTCTATCTGGTGAATGGCGACGGCAGCAACGAGCGGCGCATCTTTGGGGCAAACTCGCCCAGCGGTCCCACGTGGAGTCCCGACGGCCAGTTCATCGCCTTTAGCTATGTGACCGGGACGTATGAGTGCTACGATGTGGGGTTTGGCATCTGTCTCTCTGATCCGCCGCCGCCCCAGTTTCCCGCCACACGGGTCACCCGACAGCGGCGGGGGCTGGCCCGGGTGGATGGGAACGGCGGCAGCTACCGGGACATCGCCAGCCTGGAGAGCGCGGTGGCCCCGGACTGGCACGCCTGGGGTATCGTCTATCAGAGCGCGGCCGGCCCACAGATTACCCAGGACACACCCGATGGCGCCACCCGACCGCTGCTCAACGAGTTCCGCTATCAGGACCCCGACTGGCAGCCGGGGGATGGACGCATTGTCTTTCAAAGCCAGGAGGGCAGCCATTGGGAGATTTTTGTGGTGAACGCTGACGGCAGCGGGCTGGCCGCGCTCACCCGCCCGCCCATCGGTTCCCAGCCCGACAATGTGGCCCCTGCCTGGAGCTTTGACGGGCGCTGGATCGTCTTTCTGAGCGATCGTAGCGGCGAATGGAAACTGTGGGTGATGGACGCTGCCGGTGACAATCGGCAGCAGTTGCCTGTAGACGTGCCGATTGCCTATAATTTTCAGGCCGAGCAGGTAGTGGATTGGGGGCGATAGCGGGCTGCTTCAGGATTGCAAAGGGCTGTGGGCTTTTCATCTGTGGGCAAGCTGCTATAATTGGGGTGACTTTTTAGGCGTTGCGCGGTGAGGGCCATACGCTTGGCAAACACGGCCAGGCGACCGGCCCACAGCGTACTCTCTATTCTTCATCAAACCCCGACAAAGGAATCCACGCCTATGCGTATCACCGAAGTTCGTACAATTATCAGTTGGGCTGGCCTGCGCAATTGGGTTTTTGTCCAGGTGCGCACAGACACGGGCCTCTATGGCTGGGGCGAGGGAACGCTGGAAGGCAAAGAGCGTACTGTCGAGCAGGCCATCCAGACGCTCTCCGAGACACTCATCGGCCAGGATCCGCTGACAGTGGAACACAACTGGCAGATACTCTACCGCCACGGCTTTTGGCGGGGCGGTGTGGTGCTGAACTCCGCGCTGGCCGCGCTGGATCAGGCCCTGTGGGACATTCGGGGCAAAGCCTGGGGTGTGCCTGTGTACGCGCTGTTGGGCGGACCCACGCGCAAACATTTGCGCGTCTACACCCACGTGGGCATCTACCAGCCCCAGTTGATGATAGAAGATGCGCTGCGGGATGTGGAAGACGGCTACACCGCGATGAAAACCGGAGCCTGGGCGGGCGATTCCCGCCTGCCGGAGACCGACCGCATTGCTGCCTTTGCCGAGCGCATCGGCCAACTGCGGCAAGCCGTTGGCCCCAAAGTTGATCTGATGGTGGACGATCACGGGCGGGGGCGGCCCAGCAGCGGTGTGCGTCTGATGCAGGCATTGGAACCCTTCGATCTCTTCTTTCTGGAGGAGCCGACCCAGCCCGACGACGTGGAAGGGCTGTCCCGCGTGCGCGCTGCCAATCCAAAAATGGACCTGGCGACGGGCGAGCGGCTCTACTCCAAATGGGATTTTCGCTCGCTGTTGGAGCAACGGCTGGTGGATGTGATCCAGCCCGACCTTTGCCACGCGGGGGGTATCAGCGAATGCAAGAAGATCGCCGCGATGGCCGAGGCTTATTACGTGAACGTCGCGCCTCACAATCCCCAGGGACCGGTGGCTACCGCGGCCGCGGCCCATCTGAGTATGGCTATTCCCAATTTTCACATTCTGGAGTTTGTGCGCAGCGAACCCTATCGGGGCCAGGCGTTGACCGAGCCGTGGGTGGTGGAAGCGGGCAATCTGCTTGTGCCCGATCTGCCCGGCCTGGGCGTGGACCTGAATGTGGAGACACTACAAGCCAGCACGCCCCGGCTTTCCCGCGTCCCGCGGGATGCCTTCGCCGCGGATGGCAGTGTCTTTGATGTGTAGCGCTGGAAGTTCGACTTTTCTAAAAAGTCTCTAAAAAGCCGAACTTCTTTGTGCTTGACAACCAGCAACGCAAGGAGAATCGTATGTCCAGAGAAGTAGAAGTTTTGGTTGACATCCGCGCCCAGGTGGGCGAAGGCAGCCTGTGGGACGAGCAGGCCCAGGTGCTGTATTGGGTGGATATTCTTTCCAATGCGCTGTATGTCTACGACCCGGCTATGGGCGAGAATCGGGGCTATGACATCGGCCAACACGTGGGGACCGTCGTGCTGCGCCAGTCGGGCGGGGTGATGCTGGCGCTAGCTAACGGCTTTGCTGCCTACGATTTGGAAAGCGGAGAACTCACACTGCTCAATGACCCGGAAGCCGATCTGCCCGGCAATCGTTTCAACGACGGCAAGTGCGATCCCGCGGGGCGTTTCTGGGCCGGCTCGATGGCCTACGAGAATCAGCGGGATCAGGGCGGTCTCTATCGTATGGACACGGATTTCTCCGTGCATCGGGTGCTGGGCGACATCGGCATCTCCAACGGCATTGTGTGGACTGCGGACAAGCGTACAATGTACTACATCGACTCGCTGGCCTATTCTGTGCGCGCGTTTGACTACGGCAACGCCACCGGCGACATCAGCAACGAACGGATGGTGGTTTCTGTGCCCCAGGCAATGAGTGTGCCCGATGGGATGGCGATTGACGCGGCGGGAAACCTGTGGGTGGCCCACTTTGGCGCATCCCGGGTGCGCTGCTGGAACCCCCACAACGGGCAGCTAATCGACGAAATTGTCCTGCCGTGTAAGCAGATCACCTCCTGCGCGTTCGGCGGCGAAAAGCTGGACACCCTTTTTATCACCAGCGCGGCCACGGGCCTGGACGCGGCTGCCCTGGCCGAACAGCCGTTGGCCGGTTCGCTCTTTTCTGTGAAGCCAGGCGTCACGGGCGTGCTCTCCTATCGGTTTGCGGGGTAGGCGCAGATGACCAGCCGCCTCTACTACACCGACGCCTATCTCGCTTCCTTCACGGCCCGGGTGACGGAGCGCACCGCCGTGGACGGTCACCCCGCGGTGCGTCTGGATCGCTCGGCTTTCTATCCCACCTCCGGCGGACAGGCCCACGACACAGGCACGCTGAATGGGGTGGCTGTGGTCGATGTGCGGGTGGCTGATGACGGGGGCGTCCTCCATCTGCTGGCCGCGCCACTGGCGGAGGACGCGGGGGGTGAAGCGGGAGAAGTCACCGGCGTCGTCGACTGGCCCCGGCGTTTTGACCACATGCAGCAGCATTCGGGTCAGCATCTGCTCTCCCAGGCGTTTGACCGGCTGTTGGGGCTGGAGACAGTCTCCGTCCACTTTGGCGACGAACTCTGCACAATCGATCTGGTCGGGGAGACGCTGGACGCGGATGGGCTGGCCGCGGTGGAACGCCACGCCAACGAAATTGTGTGGGAGAACCGGTCCATTCGCGCCTACGAAGTGACCGACGCCCAACTGGCATCCATCCCCCTGCGCCGCGCGCCCAAAGTCACAGGCCAGATTCGCATTGTGGAAATCGACGGCTACGACTGGTCGGCCTGTGGGGGGACCCACGTGGCAAGCACTGGCAGCATCGGGCCGATTGCCCTGCTGCGGGTGGAGCGCAGCAAAAGCAGCCCTTTGGCAAGCTCAGGACAGCGCAGCCGGGTAGATTTTATCTGCGGCGCGCGGGCTGTGGAAGATAGCCGTCGGCGGCGTCAACTGTTGGGCGACGCCGCGGCTGTGCTGGATACGGCTGTGGAGGAAGTGCCCGCGCTCCTGACCGCACGCCAGGCGCGGATGAAAGAGCAGGACCGGCTGCTGCGGGCGTTGCAGGAGGAACTGCTGGGCTATCGGGCGCAAACGCTTCTGGCCGAAGCCGAAGCTGTCGGGCGTGTGCGGCTGGTGGCACAAGTGATGGCCGATCTCGACCCGGCTGGATTGAAGAGTCTGGCGGCTGGATTGGTGGCGAATCCCGGCGTTGTGGCGCTGTTAGCGTGCGATGTGGAGGGCAAAGGCACGGCCCTTTTCGCCCGGTCAGCGGATGTGGAGCTACACGCGGGTCAACTCCTGCGCACAATTCTGCCCCGTTTTGGCGGTGGCGGCGGGGGGCGTCCCGACTTTGCCCAGGGCGGTGGGGTGGACGGGGAGAAGGTAGAAGAGTTGATAGAAAGCGCACGGCAGGAAGTGATTGACTGGTTGACAGGTTGACTGGTTGAGCGGTTTACTGGTTGTATGGCAGGACCTGAAGGCCCTGTCAACCGCTCAACTTCTGTGCCGCGGCAATTGCCCGCTCGCGCATGGCCGCCGCATCCACACCCAGCACGACACCGTTCATCACCAGAATGTGCCCAGCCACCATCACCACCTGAATGCTCTGGCTGCTGCCATAGCGCAGCATCTGGGCGTAGAGATTGTCTTCTGTCACCGGTGAAGGATAAGTGAGATCAATCGCTTGCAGGTCGGCCTGCCAGCCGGGCAACAGTTTGCCCACCTTTTCGAATCCCAGCACCTCCGCGCCGCCGGTGGTTGCCAGCCGCCAGATCAGCGACGCGGGCGACGGCTCTGGCCTGTGGTTGTAGCGGCTCTGGCGGCGGGCACCGCGCATCACCCGGAAGAAATCGAAAATGGCCCCGTCGCTCCCCAGCCCCACCGCCTCTTCCTGCGCGGACAAAATCAGCCATTCCACAGCTTCTGTCCGATCGCGCAGATCGATGAGCGGCGTGTAGACCCGGCCCCGGCCACCCACCCAAAAGATCGACTGTTCCGGCCTGCCGGTGTGAAAAAGACACCGGGCTTCGGCATCCCAGGCAAGCGCTTCGGCTTCTTCCCGCAGTTCGCCGCTGCTGTCGCTTGTGCCTTCCGCGACCACATAGGCACGTATTCTCTGAAAGCGGCGCTGCTCATTGCACAGTTCCAGCAGATCGGCGTTTTCGGCCAACCCGGCCTGGCCTTGCTCGTAGCTGTGCAGCTCGCTGGCCTGATAGCCCAGCGCGGCCCGTATCCCCCACTGTTCCAGCAGCGAGGCTTCCCAGGCAAGCACACCGGGCAGTAAAGCGGGGGCTTGCAGGCATTCTCCCAGACCGGTGATCCCTGCGGACAGGCTGTGGTAGATGCCGCTTTCTATGGCCGCGGCCACTGTTTCTTTGTCCAGGCGCAGCAGAATATCGGACCAGGGCTGGGTTGTGTTTCCGTGTCCAATGACGGCTGTGAGATGGGTGTGGGCATCCACAAAGCCGGGCGAAATCGCCTGACGAGGCAGCCGCCACTGGTCATCTTCGGGGAAAGCGGTGGTCAGTACATCCCAGGCCGCGGTTGCTTCGATACGATCGTCTATGACCCGCACGCCCCAGCGCGGTTTGGGCGGCGCACCGGGAATGTCGATGAGATAGTCGGGAAGAATCAGTGTGCCGGTGGCGGGTTCGGTCTGCAAGGCGATTTCTCGGCTGGGTGGGCGAGCGCGTTGGGAAGGATTGTAACCCGCTGTGGGGCAGAGTGCAACTGAAAGATGGATTCTGGCTTGCTTTACAAACCCCCGTTCCGTCGTTTACACTGGATAGACCGTGGCCGATGTTGGCCTGCCATCCTCTCAACACCCCTTTTGCACCGACGGAATGCCCGCCGGCCTTGAACTTTTGGCAAAGTCCCCCGCAAGGAGCCGATACCTATGGCGAAGCTACGCACGTTCAAGTCAATTGACGACACAAAGGATGCACTGTCGCAGCAGGAATATATTTCCAACGACGAAATTGCTACGACAACTTTTCTGGCCCAGCAATTGGAGAAACCATTGCTGACCGAAGGGCCGGCCGGTGTGGGCAAGACCGAACTGGCCAAAGCCATTGCCGGGGCCACCGGGCGCAGGCTCATCCGCCTGCAATGCTACGAAGGGCTGGACGAAACAAAGGCGCTCTATGAATGGGAGTACGCCAAGCAGCTTTTGTACACCCAATTGCTGCGCGACCAGTTGGCCCAGACCCTTGCCGGTGCGGCCAATCTGACCGAGGCAGCCGATCGGCTGGCCGCCGAGGAAGATGTCTTTTTTTCCATGCGCTTTCTGCTTCAGCGGCCTTTGCTCCAGGCGATTTTGAGCGAGGAGCCGGTGGTCCTGCTCATCGACGAAATCGACCGGGCCGACGCCGAGTTTGAGGCTTTTTTACTGGAAATACTCAGCGATTTTCAGGTGAGCGTGCCCGAACTGGGAACCCTCTCTGCCCTGCACATGCCGATTGTGCTGCTGACCAGCAATAACACCCGGGAGTTGAGCGAGGCCCTGAAACGGCGCTGTCTCTATCTTTTCATCGGCTATCCCGATATGGAACAGGAGTTGGGGGTTGTGCGGCTGAAGGTGCCGGAACTGGCTCCCAAACTGGCCCGGCAGGCCGTCGATCTGGTCCAGCGCCTGCGGGGGATGGACCTGCGCAAGTCGCCCAGCATCAGCGAGACACTGGACTGGGCACGTTCACTGGTCGCGCTCAACGCCACCAGCCTGGACACGAAAACCCTGGAAACCACAATGAGCGTCCTGCTGAAACACGAAACCGACCTGCGCAAAGTGCAGCGCCAGATCGGCCGGGCGCGGGGTGAGGAAGGCGGCGCGGGCGAGGATGATTTTCGGCGGCGGGGCAGGCGGAACAATTGATCTGATGAGTGGAGTGAAACGGGAGATCGCTCGGTAGATTTTCGCGTTTTACGCTTCACATTTCTGGAGGTTTCCCAATGGAAGAACGCATCGTCAAATTTATCGCCGCGCTCCGCTCGGGCGGTGTGCGGGTCAGCCTGGCCGAGAGCGCGGACGCGTTTCGCGCTGTGGAAAATCTGGGCATCCAGGAGCGGGACGCGTTCCGGCTGAGTCTGCGGGCCACACTGGTCAAAGAAGCCGCGGATATGGGCACATTTGAGGAATTGTTCCCCCTCTTTTTCGACGGCACAGACGCGCCGCCGTTGATGAACCTGACCGAAGATTTGACCGAAGAGGAAGCCGCGATGCTGGCCGAGGCCCTGCGCCAGTTTGGCGAACATCTGCGCGAGATGCTGGAGCGTCTGCTGCGGGGCGAGCAACTGAGCAAAGAGGAGTTGGAACAACTGGGCCAGATGGTAGGGCTGAACCAGGCCGACGACCTGCGCTATCGGGAGTGGATGGCCCGGCGCATGCAGCGCGCGCTTCAGTTCGACGAAGTGCGCAAGGCGATGGATGAGATATCCAAATTGATGGCCCAGATGGGGATGAACAAACAGCGCATGGAGCAGATGCGCCAGTTGATCCAGGCCAATATGCAGGGGCTGGAGGAACAGTTGCGCCAGTTTGCCGGGCAGCAGATCGCGCAGAATATGAGCGAGCAGCGCCCGGAGGACGCGCTGGATGGACTGATGGATCGCCCTTTCAACGCACTCTCCGACGACGATATGCACAAACTGCGCAAAGAAGTGCGCAAGCTGGCCGCGCTCCTGCGCAGCCGGGTGGCTCTGCGCCAGAAGCGGGCCAAGACCGGCCAACTGGACGCCAAAGCCACCATTCGTGCCAACCTGCGCCACGGCAGCGTCCCCTTCGACATCAAACACCGGGACCGCAAAGTCAAACCCAAACTGGTGGTCATCTGCGACATCAGCACATCCATGCGCTACTGCTCGGAACTGATGCTCAGTCTGGTCTACGAATTGCAGGATTTGGTCACCAAAACCCACGCCTTCGCCTTTATCGATCATCTGGAATATATCACCCCCGACTTTCAGGGCAACGACGCCAACGCGGCCATCGGCCAAGTGCTGGTGCGGATGCCGCCAGGCTATTACAGCACAGATATGGGCAACGGCCTGCAGGACTTTTCCGACGACTATCTGGACACTATCGACAGCCGCACGACGCTGATTGTGGTGGGAGACGGGCGCAACAATTACAACGATCCCCGGCTGGATATCTTTGGAATGATGGCCCGCCGCGCCCGGCGCACCCTCTGGCTGAACCCGGAAATGCCGATGATGTGGGGCACGGGCGATAGCGATATGCTGGAATATGCGCCCATCTGCGATACAATTTTGCAGGTGAGTACGCTGTCCGAGTTGACAGCCGCGGTGGATCGAATGCTGGTGGAAAAATAGGAGATGGCACGTGGCAGATATCAGGTGGCCGGTTTCGCGCAGGGTGCTGGTATTATTTCTATGCGTTGTGGTGGGGACACTCTGGGGCGGTCTTTCCCTGTACGCCGCGCCCGCGGCCCAGGAGGCCATCCCCTGCCGCCCGGATTTGACCAGCCCAACCGGTCTGCCCGCATCCCCATCGACCACAGCCTTCACAGACCCCTGCCAATCGCCCAATCGTCCAAGCGCCCAAGCGCCCAATACCCCAACCGTCATTCGCATTCCTTTTGCCGATGAGGACGCCCTCCTGCCCCTGACCGGCAATCTGGACGTGTGGGAGGTCAACCGCGGTTCGGGCGAAGTGGTGGCGCTGATCTATCCCGGCCAGGAGCGCTGGCTGGAACTGCTCGGCTATTCGTGGACGCTCGACGAAGAAAAGACATCTGCATTTTCCCGGCCCACAGCCCGCGATGCCGCGCAGACCGGTGGCATCCCCGGCTATGCCTGCTATCGCACTGTCGGCGAAACCTACGCGGATATGGTCCAACTGGCCGCGGACAAACCGGCCCTTGCCCAGTGGATCGACATCGGCGACAGCTACGACAAAGTGACGCCCGGCGGGCCAGCCGGGTCGGATATCCACGCGCTGGTACTCACCAATCAGAATTCCAGCGCGGTGGAAAAAGGCAAATTTGTGTTGATTGCGGCCATCCACGCCAGGGAATATGCCACCGCTGAGATCGCGGCCCGCTTTGCCGAAAAGCTGGCCGCGGGCTACGGCGTGGACCCAGACATCACCTGGCTGCTGGACTACAACGAAATCCACATCATTCCCCAGGCCAACCCAGACGGGCGCGGTATGGCCGAGCTGGGCTATTCCTGGCGCAAGAATACGGATCGGCCCGCGGCCTGCAATTCTGCCCCCAACAACGCGCCCTACTCCTATGGCGTGGACCTGAATCGCAACAGTTCCTTTCTGTGGGGAACCTGTGGCGGGGGCTGCTCATCGGCTGATCCGTGCAGTGTCCTCTATCGGGGCGCGTCGGCTGGTTCCGAGCCGGAGGTGCAGGCAATCGAGAGCTATATGCGCACTGTCTTTGCCGATCAGCGCGGGCCAAACATCGGCGATGCCGCGCCAGTGGACACAAATGGCGTTTTCATCTCCCTCCATTCCTATGGCAATCTGGTCATCTACTCCTGGGATTTTACAGGCAGCGACGCGCCCAATATGGCGGAACTGCGTCGGCTGGGGCGCAAGTTCGGCTATCACAACCGCTATTCCGTCTGCAATACCTCCAACTGTCTCTATGCGGTGGACGGCAGCACCACCGATTTTGCCTACGGCGAATTTGGCGTAGCCACCTATACTTTCGAGGTGGGAACGACCTTTTTCCAGAGCTGCTCCTATTTTGAAAACTCCATAGTTCAGCAGAATCTGGATGCCCTGCTCTATGCGGCCAAAGCCGCCCGCCGCCCCTATCAGGTGGCCGCGGGGCCAGACACACTCTCCCTGGCTCTTTCGGCCGCACATATAGACATCGGCCAGCCCATCACCCTCACGGCCACTGCCGACGACACCCGTTACTACGCCAACGGCTACGGGGTCGAGCCATCCCAGGCCATTGCGGGGGCACGCTACTCCATTGACAAACCCTCCTGGGAAATCACCGCCACCCACTCCCTTTCGGCCACTGACGGCGCGTTCAATGCCACCAGCGAAGGGCTGCGGGCACTGGTGGATACGACGGGCTGGACCCCGGGACGCCACACACTCTTTGTGGAAAGCCAGGATTCTGCGGGCAATTGGGGTGTGCCCAGCGCCGGGTTCATTGCTGTCTATGGCCAGCGGGGACTGCAACTGGAACAGTCCCCCGCGTCTGCCGATGCGACTTCCGGCCAGACCGTCACCCACACCCTGACCCTGACCAACACCGGCCAGCAGATGGAACAACTGGTGGCTGTGATCCGCAGCGAAACCTGGGCTGTGGAAGCAGGGCAACCCGCCCTGACATTGCAGCCGAACATCAGCGCCACCCTGCAAATTACAGTCAGTGTGCCCCTCTCAGCCAGCATCGGAATGACAAATGTAACGGTTGTGGATATCACATCAACCTATCCGGGCCTTCTGCGCACAGCCACCCTGCAGACGGTTGTGACCAAAGAGCCGACCAGTGAGCCGGGCGGAACACCGCCCAACATTTATTTCCCCTGGATTTACAACGAATGAGAATTGGTGTTGATTTTGGCACAACCCATACCGCGGCCGCGCGGTATGACGGCCGTGTGATCTCTTTTGTCCCGCTGGACCCACAGAACAGCACCCCCCAGATGCTGCGCTCTTTGCTCTACATCGACCGCGCCCACCAGCACCGGCTGGGCGTAGATGCCGCGCGCACCTTTTTGGCGCAGGACACAGGCCGGGATGTCATTCTGGAGGACAAACTGGTGGGGACGATTGAAAATACCGTCGCCAGCCAGGAAGGCAGCGAACCCATCCACATTGTCTACGACGTGACCATTCAGGACGACGTGGGGGTGCGGGGGCGGCTGCTCCAATCCATCAAAACCGGGCTGCGCTCCCGCAATTACACCGGCACAAATATCTTTGGCCGCTTTTACACGCTGGAAGAACTCATCGGGCTGATTCTGACCCACGTGCGCCAACAGGCCGAAATCACATTGGGCCAGGAAGTGCGGACAGCCACGCTGGGCCGTCCTGTCCATTTTTCCAACAACTCGACGGACGATAGCTACGCGGAGGATCGCCTGCGCCAGGCCGCGGGGATGGCCGGGTTTCAGGCGGTGGATTTTATGCCGGAGCCAGTGGCCGCGGCCCGTTTTTATCTGCAAGAAGCCCGGCCCAGAGAGCGGATATTTGTCTTCGACTTTGGCGGCGGAACCCTGGATTTTACGCTGATTGCCAGCCAGCGGGGGAAAAAGCCCTATGGCATTCTGGCTTCCCACGGCGTGGCTGTGGGCGGGGATGATCTGGACAGCGCGCTGATGCGGGGGCACGTGGCCCCTTTCTTCGGGACAGAATCGATTGTGGATGTGAACTACGACGGCGAAGCCATTCCCTTCCCCGTCGATATGGCCCGTCTGTTGGAGCAGTGGCAGACGATTCCTGTGCTCTCTCGCCCCCAACACAAAAAAGTGATCGACCGGGCCATTCGCTACAGCGAGGAGCCAGAACAGTTTCGCCGTTTGCACGCGCTGGTCACACAGAACTACGGTTTTGCCCTTTTTGAGCGCATCGAGCAGGCCAAGCGTGCCCTGTCGTCCGCTGATGTGGCCCGGATCAGCCTGGACGCGGGCGCGTTTCGCCTTTTCACATCTTTGCACCGTCGCCAGTTCAACCGGCTGATCCAGGACGAGCTGGCGACTGCCCGGCTGGGCGTGCGCCGCACCCTTTCGCTGGCGGGCGTATCCCCCGACAGCGTGGATGTGGCGGTGATGACCGGCGGCTCTTCGGCCATTCCCCTCTTTCAGCAGATGGTGGCAGCCGAATTGCCCGCTGCCCGTCTGGTCCAATCCGATGCCTTTGGCAGTGTGACCGCGGGGCTGGCCCTGGATGCCTATGAACGCAGCTAGAAAATCGGACGCTGCAAAATAGCGTTTCTCTCCTTTCCTCGTTATAATTAAGCAGTTCGGCTGTTCTAAAAGGCAAGCTGGACTTCTTACCAAACAGACACGCGCTTCCTCCCCACACAAACCGATTGCGCCTGTGTCACATCTGCGAAGGAGAAACCCGATGGCGAAAATGCGTGCCGACTTCATCTGGATGAACGGCGAAATCATTCCGTGGGACCAGGCCCAAGTTCACGTATTTACCCACGCCCTGCACTACGGCAGCAGCACCTTCGAGGGCATTCGGGCCTACGAGACGCCCGGTGGCCCGGCCATCTTCCGCGGGCGCGAGCACTACGAGCGGCTGCTCTTTAGCTGCAAAGTCGCGCGCATTCCCTCGCCGCTGACGGTGGACGAGTGGATGGATGTGACGGTTCGTGTACTCCAGGCCAACAATCTGCGCAGTGCCTATGTGCGCCCGCTGGTCTTTCGGGGCTACAACACCCTGGGCGTAGATGGCCGGGGCTGCCCGGTGGACGCGATTGTGGCAACGGTTCCCTGGGGACGCTATCTGGGCACGGATGCCATCGAAAACGGCATTGACGTGCAGGTGAGCAGTTGGCGGCGTATGGCCCCCAATATGCTCAGCCCCATGGCGAAGATCGGCGGCCAGTACATTTCCAGCCAGAATATCGTCATCGAAGCCAAGGACAACGGCTTTACCGAGGGCATCGCCCTGGACGGCAACGGCCAGATCAGCGAAGGCAGCGGCGAGAACATTTTCATCATCCACAAGGGCGTCCTCTACACCCCGCCCCTGTCCAGCAGCATTTTGGGCGGCATCACCCGGGACAGCGCCATCACCATTGCCCAGGATTTGGGCTACGAAGTGAAGGAAGCGTCTATGAGCCGGGAGATGCTCTATCTGGCCGACGAAATCTTCTTCACCGGAACCGCGGCGGAGATCACCCCTGTGCGCTCGGTGGACCGGATGCCTGTGGGCGACGGCAAGCGCGGCCCCATCACCAAAGCCGTGCAGGAAGTCTTCTTCGGTATTGTGGAAGACGGCGCGCCGGACAAGTGGAATTGGTTGACGCATGTGAAGTTGGGTTAATCTGACTTCGCAAAAAAATGCTGATTCGTAGAAACGTGAAACGTAAAACGTGAGATCAGACAGTGATCTCACGTTTTACGTTTCACGCTTCTATTGGAATCGTCTGAGCGATGCAGCGATCTTCCCTTACCTCGGACTCAACTCCAGCACTGCTGCCCCCCAGGTCAACCCCGCGCCAAAGGCCACAAGCATCAGCCGATCCGTGGGCAGGATACGTCCGCTCTCCAGATTTTCGGTCAGGGCCAGGGGAATGGAAGCTGCTGAAGTGTTGGCGTAGCGGTCGATATTGACGACAAAGCGCTCCATTGGGAAATCCATCAGTTTGGCCGCGGTCTGGATGATGCGCAGGTTGGCCTGGTGGGGAATGATCCAATCGATGTCAGCCAGCGTCAACCCGGCTTTGGCCGCGGCCTGCTCGCAGGTCGGGCCGACGACCCGTGTGGCGAATTTGAAGACCTCCCGCCCATTCATCTGCACATATTGCTGGCGATTGTCCAGCACTTCCTGGCTGAAGGGCCGGGCCGAGCCGCCGCCGTGCATAATAATCTGCTCGCTCTGGCTGCCGTCCGAGCCGAGGACGAAACTGCGCAGTCCGCAGGAATGTTCTGTGGCCTGGATGACAACCGCGCCCGCGGCATCTCCAAAAAGCACGCACATGGAGCGATCCGTCCAGTCCACAAAGCGGCTGAGCAGTTCCACCCCAACGACGAGAATATTTCGATACGCGCCGCTGTGGATGAACTGATAGGCGGTGCTGAGCGCGTAGACAAAGCCCGTGCAGCCGGTGACGACGACAAACGCGGGCACGTCTGTCGCGCCCAGCGCGTGCTGCAACTGGCTGGAGACCGGCGGTGTGTGGTGATCCGGCGTGGAGGTGGCGACGATTATCAGGTCCAGTTCGGTCGGCCCGATGCCGGCCTTGGCCAGCGCGGCCCGGCTGGCGTGGAGGGAAAGTGTGCAGGTCGTCTCGTCGGGCGCGGCAATGCGCCGCTCGCGGATGCCCGTGCGTTGCACGATCCATTCATCGCTGGTCTCCAGCGCCGCGGGCAGGTCGTGGTTGGTCAGCACCTTTTCGGGGACATACGCGCCCCAGCCGGTGATCTGCCCGTAGATGGGTTTGACGCGGTTGTTCAAAGGGTTTCTCCTGGGGAATAGTGCTGCTTGCGCAGGGATATCTTCAGTGTACTTGCTCCGCACACGGGCGTCAAACGCGAGTGGCAACCCACAATCATTGCAGGGGCGCGCCAAGAATGCTAGAATCGGACAAGCGAGATATACGGTTCACGGGCTTTCCCACACAATTATAAATATACACGAGGATAAATCAATGAAACTTGCCAAACAACTGGACAAACTGGGCACAGAGACTGCCTTTGCTGTCTCAGCCGCGGCCGCGGCCTGGGCGGCCAAAGGCCACAAAGTCTATCCCCTGCATTTGGGCGACATCAATCTGCCCACCCCGGCCAATATTGTGGAAGCCACGAAAAAGGCCCTCGCCGACGGCCACACGGGCTATTGCGCGGGCGCGGGCATTGCCCCCCTGCGCGCGGTGCTGGCCGAGGATGTGGGCAGCAAACGGGGCGTCCACTACAGCGCGGAGAGCGTCTCTGTTCAGCCCGGCGGCAAACCGGTCATCGGCAAATTTATCTCCGCGGTGATGAATCCCGGCGACGAAGTGCTCTACCCCAACCCCGGCTACCCCATCTACGAATCCCAGATCGAGTATCAGGGCGGCGTGGCTGTGCCCTACGGCTATGAGGAGACGTCCACGGGTTTCGCCCTGGATTTGGACAGACTGAAGGCCAGTATCACCCCGCGCACGCGGGTTCTCATCTACAACAACTATCAGAATCCTCTGGGCGCGCAGTCCAGCCGGGCGGAGATGGAGGCTGTGGCCGAACTGGCCCTGGCCAATGACCTGTGGGTACTCAGCGACGACGCCTACTACGAAATGCGCTATGGCGGCGAAGCTCTGTCAATCGTCAACCTGCCGGGGATGCAGGAGCGCACGGTGATTCTCTACACCTGTTCCAAGCGCTTTGCCATGACGGGCTGGCGGCTGGGCGCGGCCATTGGACCCAAGGCGGTCATTGATGTCTTTAATAAGCTGAACACCAATGCCGAATCCTGCACTACCCACTTCATCCAACAGGCAATGGTGGATGCCATTTCTGGCGACACCAGCGGCCCGGACGCAATTGTGGAAATCCTGCGCGCCCGGCGCGACGCGGCTGTGGCCGGTCTCAACGCCATCGACGGCATCTCCATCGCCGCGCCGGAGAGCACCTTCTATCTCTTCCCGAATGTCTCCAAAGTGATGGAACGCAAGGGGCTGACCGACGTCAACGACCTGATGCGGGGTGCGCTGGAACAGACGGATGTCTCCTTCTGCACCCGCAAACACTTTGGCCGTCCCCTGCCGGGCAAGGAAAACAACTTCATCCGTCTGGCCTATTCGGGTATTTCGGTGGAGGACATCCAGACGGGGCTGGCGCGTTTGAAGGGGTATTTCGAGGCCGCGTAGGAAACGAAGTGAAAGATGACTCCACTGCAAAAAGGTTAATTTCACCGCGGAGGCGTAGCGTGCGCGGAGTTTCCCGGAGAGATTCAGGAGAAACCCCCGCGAAACTCCGCGTTCTCCGCGGTGGGTCGGTAGGCTTTTCGCAGTAGACTCGAAAGATAGAATGGGAAACGGGAAGGGTGAGATCGTTCAACGATCTCACCCTTCCCGTTTCTTATGTTTCTTCCTCCAGCCTTCGAATCGTCCCGGCCAGATTGCTGCGGGCCTGGGCTTCGTATTTCGCCTGAAAATAGGCCGTGGCGTAGATAGCGGGTCGATCCAAAAAACCGCGCAGGGTGGCTGCCCGCTTTTGCCGAAAGATCGGTTCGGGAACCCAGGCATACTCCTGGCGGATGGCCCGATTATCGGCGGCCCAGCGCACGGGTTCAGCACCCAAGCCGGCGAGGTCGATATCCACCATCCACTGCTGGGGGGCAGCCAATTCGCCCGGCTGGTGACGGGTGGCGAGGATGAGCGCGATGACTGCTTCTGTCAATGCCGGGTCTGCCTGGCCGTGGGCGAGAAAATCGGCAGCCCATCCCGCGCTCTCCGCTTCGTTGCTGGTCGAGTGGGTGTCGTAGACCGCGTCGTGAAACCAGAGGGCCAGCTCAATCGGGTCTGGGTCGGGGATGTGGGCCGCGGCCGCGTTCATCTCGGCCAGGCAGTGGGCGATGTGGCGGTCGTTGTGATAGTGGCGGTCTGCTGCCGTGTAGACCAGCAACAGTCTGTCAAAAGTGGCCTGACTTGGCGGCAGATGCAGCCGGTCCATCAATGCCAACCAGCGGGTGGGATTCAAGGCGCGTCCCCATCAATAGCGCCATCGGCCTCGCGTACGTCAGGATCAAAAGGGGAGCGGAATGTGAAGGCGTTGGCCGTCACGCCGTGACGAGTCAATTGTTCCAGTCGTTCTTTGGCTTCTGCCACCGCAGGGATATGCCCGGCGGGAATCCACCAGAGAACCTGCATAGGCGTTTCTATCGGCTGGAACCACTCCTTGCGCTGGCGCAGAAAGTCCACGTGCGCGCTTTTGTAGACATAAGCCCGCAGCGCATGGATGGATTCCCAGACCGACATATTGACCAGCAGGTGGGGATCGTCAAAAGCCTGAATGTCTGTGGCGTTCCCGCTTTCGCTCTGCAAGCGCCAGACAAAACCATCGGCCGCGTCCGCCAGCGTATTTATCTCATCCAGCCCATTGACAAAACCGGCCATTTCCGGGCTGTCCAGGGGAAAGCGAACTGTGCCGATATTGAGTTGGGCCAGGTGAAAAGTAGCTGTTGACATCGGCTACACCAGATTGTCCAGCCAGGCCCGATGCAGCATCCAGCGGTCTGCTGCCGGGTCCCAGCGCAGTTCGTATTGGCTGTTGTCCACCGCTTTGATCAGAAAACAGCGCAGGCTTTTGCCCTCGACTCTCTCCTCCCACTGGCGGCCCACATCCGACACATAGCGGGTCTGATCCCGCCAGACAAAGGAGGTGGGCCGGACTGAACCGGACGGCAACATCCGGACGAGCACGAGGACTTCTTCCTGCACAAGCACTTGGGTTGTCATTGAAAAACTCCTATTTTGCCGCGAATTCCAGCAGCATTTGCAGGGCCAATTGGGCGCTGAGCAATTTGTTTCCACGCCGATCCGACGTCCAAACGACGCGCTCGGCCCGTTCGGTTCCGTCGGTAGCGCTCAGGTGCAGGTGGACCAGTCCTGTGGGCTTTTCGGCTGTGCCTCCCCCAGGCCCGGCGATTCCAGTGATGGCGACCGCCACATCCGCGGCATAGAGCGGCAGCGCGCCCTGGGCCATCTGGCGGGCTGTTTGCGCGCTCACCGCGCCGAACGCCAGCAGAGTTTCGTGGGCCACGCCCAACAGCCGCTCTTTGGCCGCGTTGCTATAGACACCCGCACAGCCCACAAACCAGCCCGACGAGCCGGGGATTTCGGTGATCAGATGGCCCACCAGTCCACCTGTGCAGCTTTCCGCGGTGGCGGCCACCAGCCCGGCCTGGGCCAGCGCTTCTCCCACAGACCGGGCCAGGGGAATCAGATCAGTTTCTGTCATCAGTAAAGCCTTTGCACTGGTGCAATTGGTTGCAATTGGTTAAGTTAGCCGGTGTTCACACCCGGCGCGCCATCAACAATAGCCGCTCGTCTCCCCGGCGGGTGAGGATCGCCACACCGGGTCGCCCGCCCGCCACCAATTTCAGCCGGGGACGCAGGCTCTCCGGCTCGATGGGGGGTCCCCGCCGCTTCAACTCCACCTGCCCAATCCCCAGGGCTTGCAGCCGCCGGTTCAGCGTCTTCAAGCTGAAGGGGTGAATCTCGTCGATCTGAAAACTCTGCACAAAGGGCGCTGCCTGGCTTCCTGCCGGGTGCTGGGGACCCACCAAATAGGCGATCTGGGGATCAAAGAGATGGCTGTCCAGCATTTGGCAGAGTTCGACAAAAGGCCCCGCCCGAATTACTGCCGGGTCTGGCTCGTGGAGAAAGTCACCCTCCCGCAGCACACCCACGGGCGGGGGGACCAGCGACGCCACAATTTCGTGCCAGCCTGTGCCGTTGTGGACAGACGCCCACCGTCCCCGACCAGCGCCCAAGGGGCCAAACCAGAGCACCGCCTCTTTGCACGTGCGCTCGTGGCTGATAAACTCCACGCCGCAATTGGGTGGAATCTCACCGTCTGCTACCCCAGGCGCCACCTTCACGCCCAACGCGGGTATCTGCCCCTGCAATTGCAGCAGAACGGAAAGGGGCGGGAGCATCTGCTCCAGGCCGAAGAGCCGCCGTCCCTCTGCCCGCCGGGCCGGATCGGCAAAGGCCGCGGCTGCCGGGGGCAAGCGATTGGCGGCCAATTCCGCGGTCCAATCGGCCTGACGGAATTCAATCTGGGCGGCCAACCCCTGGCGGTCCGCATTGGCCTGGGCAAAGCGCAGGCGCAGGCCATCGGTCTCATAGGCGATGACGTGTCGGTGGCGGGCCAATGCCAGCGTATCCCCGCCGATGCCACAGCCCAGGTCCAACACCGGGCCGGGCGGCGCGTGGCCGTGCAGCCAGGCGGCCCGATGGCGGGCAATCGGCGTGGCTGTAGCCTGCTCCAACGCTTCCGGCGTAAAGTAGAGATGCCGGGCGTCTGGAAATTTGACGGTTGCCTGTTGCCGGGTTTTGGCCAGGGTGAGAAGGGCCGCGGCTTCCTCCGCTGTATGGGTCATGCGCAGTTCGTGGAGCAGGGCCAGGTGGTTGGCTGGCGAGAGGTCAGCCGCGGCCAGCTTTCCCAAACTCTCCCCGGCCTGTGTCGAGAAGAGAAACTCCGCCATGCCTGTTTCCTGATTGTGTTCGTCGGCTATATCACCCAATTTTCTCTTCCCTTCTACATCCGTCCATTATAGCCCCCGCCCGCTGTGGGACAAACTTTCTGGCCCAACCGGGTGGGCTGAAAACCGGGAAAACGTACAGGAAATGTAGCCTGCTCAACTTGACGTACCCGTCACTCAACCGCTATGATAGATGGACCGGATATGTGACAAAGTTCACGAAGTCGGATGCTGCCTCGCAATTTATCTTGAATTACAGGGTAATTCAGTGCGTAATGGCTGACAGCTATGCTTGCAGCGATCACTGTCAGATTTTCGGGCAAACAGAGTCTGTTGTGGTAGGATAGAAAGAGATTGTTGCCCATTAAGCCAATGGGTTTCGTTTGCAAAAAAGGAGAATCATGAGCGTTCAACAGGAACATTTGACGATGAAACAGGCCCCCGGTGCGGATCACGCGGAGACACAAGTGGAGAAGCCGCCGAAGCTGGAATACAGCGTCAAAGAGGCTGACGAGTCGTTAGAGGCGTACATTTCTGCCATCAGCGGGGCCATTATCGGTGTATTGGCGACTCTGCTCGTCCTCTACATTTTGAACGGCGGCACGTTGCGTTTTACCAATCCGGCCAAGCTTTCGGCCATCGAAGCCAGCCTGACACGGGTGGATGAAAATGTGGGTGCGGTAAACCAGAATGTGGGGATTGTGGCCGAACGATTGGCCGCGCTGGAAGGCGAAGCCGGTGTGATTACCCAATTGCAGACCAGCCTGACCGATCTGGATTCTGTGCTGACTGCACAGAGCGGACGGCTGGAGGGTCTGGACGAATCGGTGGCCGCGCTGAATGTGACCCGCAAGAACTTCGACACCTTCACTGCGGCCCTGGCCTCGGCCCTGTCGGAAATGGGCAGCAACGCGGCTCCCGCGGCTGAATCTGCGAACGCGGTTGAAGCGCCGGTCGCAGAGGCTGCGCCAGCCGCCCAGACACCGGCAGAGACAGCACCCACAGAGACAGCAGTGACTGCCGCGCTGGTGACATCGGCTGTGGCTGTCGATACGGACCTGGCCGCTGACGCTGTGCAGGTGATGCTCTTTGTGGATGCCAATGGCGATGGCGCATTGGACGACGGCGAAGCCGCACTGGTTGGGTCAACTGTGACGCTGACGCCTGCCCAGGGCGAAGCCGTCAACGCGGATAGCACGGACACGGGCGCACTCTTCGAGGGGCTGTCTTCGGGTGAATACACACTCTCTGTGGAGAGCGTTCCCGGCTACACGCTGGACGGCGAGACCAGCGCGGCTGTGACTGTGGATATCGACGCTGAGGCAGGCCAGGTGGTCTACTTTGCCGTGGCTGCTGAATAGAATCTGAGTTTGAGAATAACAAAAATGGGCGGGTCTGCATTGCAGACCCGCCCATTTTTTTATTCTTGCGGTAGGGGCTGTTCGTAGAAAAGCAGCAGAACAGAACCGTAGCGGCGGCGGTCGTATTCGACCAGATTGCTCAGGGCAACGGGCTGGTCCTCTTTGGGATGAATCTGGACGATGACAATTCCATCGTCGCTCAATAGTTCTGGTCGCTTGTCCACCAGCAACAGCGCCCGCATCCACAATTCCTGGTATTGGGGCGGCGCGATGAATACAATATCAAAGGGTTCGCCCCGGTAGCTCTCCAAAACAGTGAAGCTGTCTCCCTGCAACACTTGGGCAAATTCAGCCAACTTGCAATGTTCCAGATTGGCCCGAATCGTCTCCACCGCCTGCCGGTTACGATCGATGAACTGGACAAAGCCCGCTTCCCGGCTCAGCGCTTCGATTCCCACCGCGCCTGTGCCGCCGAAAAGGTCCAGCACCCGGGCATCCACCACCCAATCGCCCAAAATGGAAAAGAGCGACTCTTTGGCCCGGTCGGTGATGGGCCGGGTGGAATCCCCCGGCACGGATCGTAATTTGAACCCCCGGGCACTGCCCGCGATGACGCGCATACTTCCTCCCCGAAAATAGTGACCTGTGAACGGTGTTCATCCAGCTTTAATGTTCCATCACGCATGGCTCACTGATCACCGATTGTTTGTTTTGTCCACCCGCACCGGCCCCAGATCAATCGCAAAATCCCCTGGCCCCGCGCTGCTGGGCTGGCGTTCCCCCGTCTCCGGATCGTAGAGGCCCACGGCCACCCGATATTCTCCAGCGGGCAGATCGTCGGGCAACAGCAGGCCATAGCGATCCACAATGCGCTCGCCGGGCTGCCATCCGCTGGTGGGGCGCAGCCAGAGAACCGGCTGTCCATCCCGCTGGGCCAGTTTTGTCCCATTGCTGTCCAGCAGGTGTACGAAGACCCGATAGTCCTGTTTTACGCTTGTCAGACTCTCCCATTCCAGCGCGACCAGCAGACTGCCGCCGGGCTGCACCAGCCGGGGCAACCCGTAGCCATTCAGCCGCACCCAGGCCGGATCGCCGAAGCGAACACCCAGGCCGGTTTGGGTCAGGGGCTGTTCTTGCGCACCGGCATAGAGCACCAGACGCCGACCATCCGGGGGAATTGTTTCGTCGTTGAGCAGAAAGACCCGCCCGCGCAGGGTGCGTTCCCAGCCTGACTGCTGGGGGGGCGCAAAGTCGGGAACCACCCACAGCCGGTGATAGCGTTGCAGCAAAGTATCCAGCAGAGCGGCTTCTCTGGCTGCCAGATTGTCCACAGGAAAAAGGCCATAGACGGGCAGTTGGCCGTGATAGGCATTGGCGAAATTCTGGGTTTCCAGGGGGCGCAAATGCAGAATGGCATCTCCCGCGGCCTCCTTCGCCTGAATCTCCTGGGCAAGCGTACTGTTTTCCATACCGCTGCCCGGCACCTGCACGCGCACCAGCAGCACAAGCGCAATCAGCCCCAGGGCAGTGGCGTAGAGCAACCCGGCCATCTGTTCGCCTTCTTCCTCCGGGCGCAACAGCCGCGCCAACAGCAATACGCCCCCCAGCAACCCGGCCAACAGCAGAGCCAGGGCGAGCCAGTCGGGGCCATTATAGCCCAACCGCCACCAGGCAAAGGCGATTGTATCGTCGCTGATAAAATCCCACTGGCGCAAGAGGGGCGAGTAGGGCAGACGGGTAAACGTTTCCGGCGCGAAGAGAGGCTTCACTGTTTTGTCCAGCCAATCCTGCACCAGAGAAAAGGGGATAAGCATTCCCAGCCACTGGACTGTCAGGGACAGGAGCACCAGCAGTGTCGTGAGCCAGCGCCCCGCCCGCCCCCAGCGATTTTCGACAAAAATTCGTTGCCAGGCCGGGGCCGTCATCAACAGCAGAAAGGGCAACACCGGAACCAGAAAGCGCGGCCCCCAGCTATAGCCGCCGTGCCACATATACCACTTGCCATAAAAAAGCCAATAGAGCAGGGCCACACACGCGCTGCTCAGGAGCAGCCAGCGCGCCCGCCGCCAGAACCAGCCCACCCCCAAAGGGGCCAGCAGCAGCACCGGGCTATACCAGACGAGTCCCCGGCCAGGACTGATGAGCAGACCGGCCAGCCCAAAGAGCCAGTCCCCATTGAAGGCTTCGCTCTCCACATAGCCGCTGTCCAGCGGCGCGCCAAAACGCAGCCAGTTCCACCAGAGGGAGATCAGCCCCGCGGCCAGAATGGGAGACGCGAAAAGAATCCACTCACGGAATCGGGGATTGATGCGTCCTGTGCCCAATCGCCAATCGCCAATCCTCAGCCCCTTGCCTTCTGTCAGCAGGGAGAGCAATGCCAGCCCATAGACCGGCAATGTGACCAGATTGATGGCCCGGGATAGATAGGCCAGCCCCCAGGCCAGACCGGCCCAAAAGAGGAGATGCTTGCGTCTGTCCTGTTGAAAAGCCAGCAGCCAGTAGAGCGCGGCAAAGAGACCCCAGCCGGCCATTGTATCGCTGAAAAAGGTCTGGGTATAGGGCCAGGCCAGGGTTGCCAACCCAAAGGCCAGGGCCGCGGCAATGGCGGCAAAACGGCTCCAGCCCAGACGTATGACTGCCAGATAGAGCAGGCCGCCCGTCCACGCGGTGAGCAGCGGATTGAGCAGCAGCGCTGTTTGGGTCAGGCCGATCGCAGGCCACAGGCGGGCCAACCAGACCAGCGGCAGAGCCAGCAGTGTCATCCCCAACCCTTTGCGGCTGTAGAGTTCGCCGTCCGGGCCAAAGCTGCCCTGTTGAATATCCATCCAGCGCAGTTGGTTGATGTCGGCCGCGCCACGTCGGACAATACTTTCGGTGGTGGCAAACATCGCCAGCCCGTCGCTGCTCTGGATGATGCCCGTGTAGGTGAGCAGATAGCAGGCAAAGAGCAGCGCCGCCACGAGAAAGGCTGTCCGGTGCTCCCGGCGGGTGATGGGTTTCGATTCGTTTGGGTCAGCGGATGGGGTGTTCATACAAATTGGATGTTCATGCAGATTTCATACAGATTTTATACGGATCGCAGCGGTGCTATTGGCTGTGCCCGTTGGCTGGCATCCGCCACAAACAGCGCGCCTACGGCTTGGCAATGGATAGGGAAAGTTCGACAAATTCGTTCTGACTGCCGTCGGCCAGCCGCACAGGGACACGCCCCGCGTCGGTGTATAGCCCCACAATCAGACGGTAATTTCCAGGCGGCGTTTGGGCTGGAATTGTCAGCCGATAGGGATCGCGCACAACAATTCCCGGCTGCCACGTATCGGTAGGGGCCAGCCCCATCACAGGCAGATTGTCCTGCTGGGCGATGAGTTGCCCGGCTTCATTCAGCAATTGGGTGAAGACCGTATAGCTTTGGGCTACGGCTTCTTCCGCCTGCCAGTATACCACGAAATTGAGGTCTTCTCCCGGCTTGGCTGTGCCTGTGTGGACAGCCAGCAGACGGATGGGGCCACCCTCTGTCTGTGCGACTGCGATTGGGGACGGGGGCAGTTGGACGACGCGCGCCAGGTGGCAAGTGCCCAGGGCTTGAGCGTCGAGCCTCTGCACATCGGGCCGCTGGAAATAGTCTGCGGCCTGGGTCGGTCGATCGTCCCGCGTCAGCCACCAGAATCCGCCCGTCTCCTCGCCCAGGGCGGTCAGCTTTTCCGCAATCACCCGTTCCGGAGCGATGTCAGGCCGATAGCCGTCGATGAGCCGCAGATCGTAACTTTGGCGTAGCCAGGGATAGAACTGCTCCCACACATCGCTCTGATCTGTGGCGATGACTTTCTCCGGCCATTCGGCTTCGGCCTGCAAATAGGCCACGGCTTCCCGGCAGGGGTGGGCGGCCAGACGCGAATCGACGTAGGCCCGCGCCAGCGCGGGTGTGGCTGCTAATCCAGCCAGCACACCGACCGTCAACACACCCCAGCTCAACCGGCTGCTCCACCTGCGAATGGGCTGGCTTCCCCCGCCCGGCCAGATCTGGCCCAGGAACTCCGCGGCCACCAGCAGCAGCAGCCCCGTGCGAAAGAGAACTGTGCCCCACAGCAGCCAGTGCTCGTTGGGCAGCATAATGATAAAGATGTGGGACTCGACGAAGTTGCTGAACATCAGCCCCACAGAAATGGCGATTCCCCGAAAATCGGGCAGGAGCAGGACCAGAAAAGCCATCACCCAAACGACAAATTGGGGGCTCCAGCCTTTGCTGTAGAGAAAGAGCCAAATGACACTGACCCCGGCAAAGGCGATGAGCGTGCGGGGCTGTTGCCAGTCGTAGGCGCGGGTATAGAGCCAGAGAAAGAGCAGCCCGAAGGCGAGGGTAATGGCGGACCAGGGCAAGTGGCTCTGCCAGAGAGGGCCGTCCAGCCCGGCCAGGTTGCGCATGTCCAGCGGGACCTGGCCGAAGCCGTAGTAGCCGTCCAGCACAGCCCATAGGCTTTGCCAGGGCGGGCGGATGCTATTGGCGCGCAGACTGCTGAAGGCCAGGGCCGGGTTGCCCCCCACAAGCGGGTAGCCAAAGCCCACGACCGCGGCAGCAGTCAGCAGCGTATAGAGGGTGGGGCGCAGGAGGTTTCCCGGCGAGTGGCGGTTGAACCATTCCGAACGGGCCGCGCTCAGGCTCAACTTTGCGCCCAGCCAGCGCACGGCCAGAGGAATGAGCAGCGCAGGCGTCAGCTTTGCCAGAATCCCTAGGCCCGCGGCCAGCGCGCTCGCGGCCCAGCCCCAGCGGCGTCGGCGGCTCTCCAACAGCAGGTCCAGCCCCAGGAGCATAAAAAAGAGGGGCATCGGCTCGAACCAGCCCAGAAAAGTGTAGGCAGGGGTGAAGAGGAGAGCGTAGAGGATGACAGAGAGGAGGGATGAGGGGATGAGGAGATTATGGACTGAGACGTCAGTCCCCAGTCCCCGGTCTCCAGTTCCCGGTCCCCGCTCCCCAGTCCCCAGTTTCCTTGCCAGCCGGTAGATAAGCAAAAAGTTGCCGATTTCGAAGAGGAGAAGGGAGAGGCTGAGAAATGTGTAGAAGAAGAGGCGGGGATCGGCCCAGGGCGGGATGCGCGCCGAGAGGTTGAACATTGCCAGCATCAGGCCGGGAAAGAGGGGTGGATAGACCGTCCACATATTCTCAAAAGCCCGATAGCCCGCGGGGGTCAGGAGCGCCCACGTGCGGTAGTAGTCGTAGTCGGAAAAGTCGGCCACAAAGCCGCCAGGCCGGAAGAGAAAGACGGACATCACGCGGAAGCTGACGAAGAGAAGCAGGAGGAGGGCAAAGAATTTGCGCTCGGTGTCGGGCTGGGCGTGGGAAGTCAAGACTGGGCGGCTCTCGGCTGGCGGTGGGAAATGAGAAATTCTGTTCCGCCTATTATACGCTTCGGAGGGAAGATGGGGGAATCCCCGCGTCGGTTGGGCTGAATTGATTCAATGGCTGCTTTGCGCTACAGTATCACCCAAACTCGTCCATCCATCCAACCCGGAGCGACCGCAATGAGTGAAGAAATTCCCGAACGCACACCGGCTGATCTGGCCCGTTTTATTGCTGCCGAGTCCATTGCGGCGCGGCTGATCGCCGACATCGGCGAGACGCCCACTGTGCCCGCGGCGGCCGCGGCCCTGGGCGTGCGCCCTGAACAGATTGTCAAGACGCTGCTCTTTCTGGTGGAGACGCCCGCCGCGCCTGATGGGCAGCCGGTGGTGGTCATCAGTAATGGGGAGAGCCGGGTGGACAGGCGTCCTGTGGCCGACTATTTTGGCGTGGGTAAGAAACGGGTGAGGCTGGCCCCGCCGGAGGTCGTGCTGGCATTGCTGGGATACCCAACGGGCGGCGTGCCCCCTTTCGGCCACATCACCCGGCTGCCTGTACTGCTGGACAGCGCGATCACTGCCTTTGACGAAGACGAACTGGTCTATGGCGGCGGCGGGGATCACCGAACAATGCTGGAATTGACAGTGGGCGAACTGGTGCGGGTGGTGCAGCCCGAACTGCTGGCCCTCAGCGCGGCCGTCTAATGTTTGGATAGCAGAGGCAAATAAGTGGATTTTTGTGCTTCGCTGGTTCCCGTGGGTGTCGGTGTAGGTGTTTCCACCGTTGCCGCAGTCGGTGTCAGAGTCGGTGTCGGCGTCACTGTCGGCGATTGTGTCGCTGTTGGCGTAAGCGTCGGGGTGCTGGTCAGTTGGGGGATTGCGTTGTCCTGGCCCTGGCTGGGTGCGCCGTTCTGCCAATCGGTGCTGTGAGTCAACAGCCCGCTGCCGCTGTTAATACCCCGCCAGGCCAGTGTCTGCCCATCAGCGGATCGGGGCACAAAGTCGTATTGCCCTGGCGACAGTTCCCGCCAGATGCCTTTGGCAACGGCCACACTGCCCCGGCCAATCGCCGCGCCCGATCCCCACTGCACAAAATCCACCATCGATGTGGCGCTGAAGAAATTGCTGTCGATGTACAGTCCCAAATCGGAGGCGTTGTCGTCCAGGTCGGTCCAGGGCCGGACGACGAGTATCTCCCCCGGTGTGAGGATGTAGTCGTCGCCATTGATAATGGGGAGCAGGCCCACCTGTCCATAATCAAACCGGGCGCAAAACCACCAGTTGCCGACATCGATTGTCTGGCTGCCGGTATTGCGGATTTCGATCCAATCGTCCGCTGAACCGACGCCCCGGTAGTGGACTTCGTTGATGACGATGTCCTCGTTGGCGGATGGCTGGGCAGACAGTTCACCCTCGCCCACGGCCAGAGAGAAGAGTCCGGGCAGCAGGATGGCAAAGAGTGCAACCACCAGTGGGTGTTGGCGTCGGATCATTGGAAACCTCGCAGAGATAGGGGACTCGCGGGAAAAGAAGGGGCTGATGACCAGTATACAGAGGTTTGACGCTGGACGCAATCGCTGTCGAACGCTTTCAACGGCTGGTGATGACTGGACAGCCCGCGGCCATTGCTTCCAGCAGCATCATTCCAAAGCCTTCGTAGTGGCTGGGGAAGAGATAGGCTGTGGCCCCGGCGTAGAGCGCGGGTTTGTCGGCTTCGTCCACCCAGCCCGCGTAATGGATGTGATCGGCCAGATTCAGCGCCGCGGCCATGCGCCGGGGATCGGGGAAGAAGTCGGTGTCCCGCGTCGGCAACTTCCCGGCCAGGACGAGCTTTACCGCGGGGTCGCCGTCCTTGTCCAGATAGCGCCGGTAGCCCGCCAGAATGCCCTGCACATTTTTGCGCGCATCAAAACCGCCCAGATAGAGGAAATAGCGGTCGGGCAGGCTGTACTTGGCGCGCATGGCGTCGCGGCGCGGCATCTCTTGCGAGGCTGCCTCCTCCATATTCGGGCCGTGATGTACAGGAAAAACCTGCGTTGGGGGGATAGACAGATGCGTCGTCACATCCCGCGCCCCGGCCTGGCTGACGGTTATCACCGCGGCCGCGCGCCGGGCTGTGAAGCTGACCAGCCCGGTGTAGAGCCGGTTGAGCAGATCGCCCCGATAGACGGGCAGGAGCAGAGGGATCAGATCGTGGACAGTGACGACAGTGGGGATGGGCTGCCACAAAGGGGCCGCCCAATAGGGGACGAACAGCACATCCGCGCCCAGTCGTCGGGCCGCGGCTGGGACGGCGATCTGTTCCCAATAGAGTTTGGCGAGCTGGCGGGGGAGGTTGGGGATTGGGGATGGGAGAGTGGAGAGTGGAGATTGGGGCGTCCCACTCTCCACTCTCCACTCTCCCTTTTCCGGCGTCAGGAGGGTAAATCTCGTGCTGGTTCCCGCACGGGCCAAATGTTCCACCAGCCGGTGCAGATATTGTCCGCTGCCGGTGGTGGATTGACCCCAGAACCAGCCGTTGATGAGGATGTGCATTTGCGCCCGCCGTTGACTTTGCCAAACTGCTCAGGTATACTGCCGATCAATACAAAGGAGGTTTGACCAATGGATCAAAATCGAATCGTTATCGATCCCGAAGTGCATTTTGCCCAACCGACTGTGGCCGGTACACGGGTCCCAGTCTATGCTGTCTTGGAGTTGCTCGAAGCCGGTATTGGCTTCGATACAATCATCCGGGACTATTATCCAGTCCTCACAATTGATGACATCCGCGCCTGTGTTCGCTATGCGGTCAATCTGATCAAAGCTGAGGAAGTTCATCTGGCCCTGGCAGTCTGATGCATTTCTTCTGCGATCAGGACGTTTATCGTTTGACCTCCGAGTTTCTTGGATCCCTGGGCCACGACGTAGTGACGGCGGCTGATAAAGGAATGAGTCAAGCGGTTGACCGGGAAATCCTGCAATTTGCGGCTGACCACAACCGCATTCTTATCACTCGCGACAAAGATTTCGGATCCCTCGTCTTCTCCCGAATGTTTCCCCACCGCGGCGTAATTCTTCTGCGCGTCACACCACAGACGCTGTCCGATATTCACACCGAACTCAAACGATTTCTGTCCCTCCAAGCCGAGGAGGATATTCAGCGCAGTTTTGTTGTTATCGAAAAAGATCGCCACCGAATCCGTCGGATCGATTAAGAAAAATTGCCCCGCAGCCACGCCACTGTCCGCGCCATCCCCTCTTCCAGCGTAACTTCTGCCTGCCAGCCCAGCACATTTTTCGCCTTTGTGCTGTCCAGATAAGTCGCCAGCACCTCGCCCGCGGGCCGGGGGACGTAGACCGGGGCCTGGGTGTAGCCGGTGGCTACGGATAGCACCGCGTGGACCCGGTTGATATCCGTGGGGACGCCTGTGCCCACATTGATGATGCCGTGGGCGTCGCTTTCCAACGCCAGCCGGTTGGCACGGGCAATGTCGCCCACATAGCAGAAGTCCCGAATCTGCTTGCCGTCGCCGGTGATTTTGGTGGGCAAGTTTTGCAACATCGCGCCGGCAAAGATGGCGATGACGCCCGCCTCGCCTTTGCTGTCCTGGCGGGGGCCATAGACATTCGGGTAGCGCAGGGCTACGTAGTCCAGCCCGTAGTTCTGCCAGTAGAGGTCCAGGTGATACTCGCAGCTCAGTTTGTTGGCTCCGTAGTTGTCTTTGGGCTGTGCTCTGCTCTCTTCCGTAAAGGGCAGTTTGCTCCCGTCCTCGCTGTAGCCCTCGCCGTAGGTGGCCCCGCCGGTGCTGGCAAAGACAATCTTCTTCACCCCGTGCTGGCGGGCCAGTTCCAGCAGATGGAGCGTGCCTACGACGTTCACCTGGGCGTAGGTGGCCGGGTCTGTCATGCTGTCGCGCACATTGGCCAGCGCGGCCTGATGGGCGATGGCATCGGGCTGCTCTGCCGCAAAGATTTCGGCCAACCGGGGCTGATCCCGCAGGTCGGCCTCGTAAAACGCAGCCTCTGCCGGGATGTTCGCCTTCTTCCCCGTGTACAGATTGTCCGCCACCACCACCTGATGGCCCGCGGCCAGCAGCCCGTCGGCCACGTGGCTCCCGATAAAACCGGCCCCGCCGGTGACAAGAACTTTCATAAATCATCTTTCCTTCGGTAAAAAGAAACTACCCAGAGATGAGCGGTATCGAACTGTATCATCACTTTAATGCGTGGTGCGTGGTGCGTGAACGAATATCACTACCAGTTCACGTACGACGCACTACGCATCACCTATCAGCCCGCCCCGCCGTTGATATACGCCACTTCATCCGCGCTCAGTTTCACCTGGCTGGCGTGGATATTTTCGCGGAATTCATCGCCCGTGCGGGTCCCCACCAGCGCGTAGACATCCAGCCCGCTGTGCAGCACGTAGGAAAGGGCAATCTGGGGCAGAGTCAGCCCCTTGGCTTTGCCGATCTCCTCGGCCCGGTCGATGCGGCCAAAGTTCTCTTCGGTGCAATAGCAGCGCACCACCAGTTCGTCGTTGTAACCGCTGAAGCTGTCCAGATTGTCCCGGCGGAAGCGACCGGTGAGAAAGCCACCGGCCAGGCTGGACCAGACAAAGAGGGGCATCTTCTGCGCTTTGTACCAGGCCCGGTCCGCCGCGGCTTCGGGACCGGCGATGCTCAGGCAATTCTCCCAGGGGGATTCCTTCTGCACGGCCATGCTGAAGTTGGGGCTGCTGACGACGAAGGGCTTCAGCCCGTTGGCCGCGGCATAGGTGTTGGCCTCGGCAATGCGGGCGGGCGTCCAGTTGGAGCCGCCAAAGCTGCCGATCTTGCCCGCCTTGTGATGCTCGTTGAGCACTTCCACAATCGGCCCCACCGGGTTGCGGGGATCGTCCCGGTGCAGCACGTAGAGGTCGATGAAGTCCACATTCATGCGGGCCAGGGAGTCGTGGAGATCGCTGGTGATGTCGTAGGGTGTCACCCGCTGGCGGTCCCGGTTGTGGTGCGCACCCTTGCCCAGAATCACCACTTTGTCCCGGATACCCCGGCTGTTGATCCACGCGCCCAAACTGCGCTCGCATTCGCCGCCGCCGTAGCCGTGGGCAGTGTCAAAAGTCGTGCCGCCTGCTTCAAAGATGGCGTCGAGCAGGGCGAAATCCTCGTCCAGATGGCTGGTGTGCAACATTACTGTGCCCTGCACCAGACGGGAGATGGGTTTGTCGATGCCAGGTATTTTTCCGTAGTCCATTTGTGTTCTCCCAAAAATGTTGATTGGTTGCTTAGTTCATTGGTTGATTGGTGGATTGGTTCATCTGTTGACTGGTGGTACTCGCAGAATCCCAATCAACCAGTGAACAGATGAACCAATCCACCCGCCAACTACTCCATCGGATAGCGCAGACCCCACTCGGCCCGCAGCCCGTCCAGCAGACGCATAACGGCCAGGGTGTCGGCGTGAGGGACGATGGGACTTTCGGTCAGGCCGGCGCGCAGACAGCGGCCCGCCTCAATGGCTTCGTAGTTCCAGCCGTTGCCCACACTTTCCGGGGCAAATTCCTGGGGTTCGTGGCCGTCCCGGCGCAGGGTGAAACTGGACGGTGCCCACCAGCGCTCGTGGATGACGATTTCGCCCGCGGAGCCGGAGATGCGGGCGATGTGATGGGTGTTGGCCCGCACAGATGTGGTCAACACCGCCATAGCACCGCTGTTGTAGCCAAAAACCATCCCCGCGTTCTCATCCACGCCGGTCACGCCCAGGTGTGCCCAGGTACGCACCGCGTCGGGCTGGCCCAAAAAGCGGTAGGCCAGGGCCACGGGATAGACGCCCACATCCAGCAGCGCGCCGCCGCCCAACTCCGGGCGATAGAGACGACTGGCCGGATTCACCTTCGAGCGGAAGCAGAAATCGGCCTGGATGACCTGAATGTCACCGATGGCCCCGTCGGCAATCAGCCGGGCCACCTCCTGCATGTGGGGCAGGCAGTGGGTCCACATGGCCTCCATCAAAAACAGACCAGTGCGCTTGGAGGCAGCGATCATTTCCTCGGCTTCGCCACTGTTGATGGCGAAGGGTTTTTCGCAGAGGACCGCCCGCCCCCCTTCCAGGCAAAGGATTGTATTTTCCTTGTGCAGGGAATGGGGCGTGGCCACATAGACAATATCCACATTTGGGTCGTTTGCCAGCGCCGCGTAGGAGGCGTGGCGGGTGGGCACGGAAAATTTATCGGCGAAGGCGTTGGCCGATTCCGTGCTGCGGGAGCCGACGGCCACCAGCTCGGCGTCGTCCACCGCGGTCAAGCCCCGGGCAAAGTCCCCGGCAATGCGGCCTGTGCCCAGAATACCCCAGCGTATTTTCTCCATCGTGTGCTCCAATTCGTGTGTGGTTCTGTCGGAAGATGTGCGTCCTGTTCGGCGTGGCAGACGGGCTTGTACGCACCTTCGCAGTAAAGCACGCGCTGGCTTGGCTGTCAAACCCTACAGGACTCAGATCGGCGGCAGGCCGGGATATTGTGATATACTGGGGCCAAGCGTGGGGAGAATTTTCCGTGAGCAACTATTCATACTTCATCCGCATCCCCGCTTTCATTGTGGCCTACTGGGATGCCTAGCCCTTCTTCTAACTTTTTTCGTGTTGCCCTGCTGGCGCTGATTCTCTGCGCCTTTGGGCTGCGCATCTACAAACTGGACGCCCAGAGCCTCTGGTATGACGAGGGCGTGACCGCAATTGTCGCCCAATACGATCTGCCTTCCCTGGCCCAATGGACCGCGGATGACATCCAACCGCCGCTCTACTACGCGCTCGTCTCTGGCTGGGGACGGCTGGCAGGATGGGGCGAGTGGAGCCTGCGCTTTCCGTCGGTCTTTTTCGGCCTGTTGATCGTCCCCCTCCTCGCCGCCCTGACCATTCGTTGGAGCCGCAGTCGGCTGGCCGGTATACTGGCCGGGCTTTTCGCGGCCTTTCACCCTCTTCTCCTCTACTACAGCCAGGAAGCCCGGATGTATAGCCTGCTGGTGGCCCTGGGAGTGGGGATTGCATATTGCGTAGTAGATAGTGGATATGGGGAAGGAGATACACCCGCTGCAACGGGGCAAAAAAGCGGTGACGCAAAGAGCTTTCAGGTAATTTTGTGGGGCGTTTATGCAGCGTTGGCTACGGCTGCACTCTATACTCATTATTTTGCTGTCTTTCTACTCGTAGCGGTCAATGGTGCCTACCTGCTCGACTTGCTTCGCTCTTCACGTTTTCTTCGTCACACTTCGCCCAATCCTCAGTCCCCAATCCCCAGTCCCCGATTTTGGCTTCTCGCCAACGCCGTCGTCTTCCTTCTCTTCACGCCCTGGCTGGGCAATCTTCTCACCCGGCTGGATGTGGACACCAGCTATTGGGAGGGCGCGTTCAAACTGTGGGAAGCCCTGACCGCCATCGCCATCCGCTTTACCAGCGGCGAAACGGTGCTGGAAGGCCAGGCCACCCGTCTGCTCTGGATGTACGGCGCGGTGACTCTCTTAGCTCTGTTTGGTCTGGTGGCAGATGGGAAACGGAAGGTGGCAAAAAACGCCGAGACGATCGCCCATTCCGCCTTCCGCATTCTGCGTTTCGCATTGTCCACCCTCCAATACCCGCTCCTCCTCCTGCTCATCCCCATCGCCGGTGTCCTCGCCCTCGCTGCCTTCACGCCCAAATTCAATGCCCGCTATGTGATGGTGGCGCTGCCCGGTCTGTTAATGATTTGGAGCGCGGGCCTGGCCGGGCTGCTGCGGGCCTTCATTCCTGTGTGGCAGCGGCTGCAACGGGTGGCCTGTAACACCCAACCCCGTGCCTTGCCCGCGATTGCCGGTCTGGTGGGGACGGGCCTGCTCCTGGCCGGGTTTATACAGGCGGATCGCAACTGGTTCACGGACAACGCCTTTACCAAAGACCAGTGGCGGGAACTCGCCGCTTATGTGCAGGGGCAGATGGGCGAGAACGACGCGGTGGTGCTGGTTAGCGGCCACGCCTGGCCGGTCTGGCGCTACTATGCACAGTCGATCGAACCCGTGCGTCTGCCGGATATCGAAATTCTCGATGTGAATGCGGTGGTAGACCTGGACAACAGCACCGCGATTCTGCGTCCCGCGCTGCTGGGCAAGGACGCGGCCTGGCTGGTGGACTGGCAAGCACAGGTCATCGATCCCACCGACGTGGCCGGTCTGCAATTGGCCCGGGCCGGGGTGGAACACCCCCTGGACGCCCAATTCTGGGGATTGGACCTGCGCCGCTACACTGAACTGGACGCGCGGGCCATCAGCAATGCGCCGCCCATTCAGCAACCCTTTCGGGCCAATTTTGGCGATGCCGTGGAATTGCTGGGCTATTCTGTCGAGCCGTCCGGCGATCTGCTTCTCTTTTGGCGGCTGACCCACCCGGCCCAGCCCCTGCCCGATCTCTACCTGACTGGGGAGACCCGTACAGAGGCCGGTCTGCTCTTCTCCCGCATTGGCGATCGGCGTCTCTCTGCCTACGACTTCCCCACCTTCCGCTGGCAGATCGGCCAAATTGTGGCCGGGCGGATTCCGATGGAGGAGTGGATTGGCGCGGGCGCGCCCGCCGGGAACTATCAGTTGCGCCTGGGCGTTTACGACCCAGCCGGCGATTCTGCCGGTTTCGATCTGTTGGGGCCTCAGGGCGATCGCCAGGGCAAGCGGGTCAGTGTGGAGGTGGCCCTGGATGAACCGATTGCTATGCCCGCGGACGAAGACCCGACCACCTGGCATCCGCTTGTGGACGGTCTCTTTGTGCGTCCGATTCTGGTCAACAGCAGCGCGGGACCGGGACAATCTTTTCTGCTGCAAATCCTCTGGTTTTCCCAAACATCCCGGCGGGTTGGCGGGTTGGTGGTCCATTGGAACGAGCAGGAGGGGACTGTTCAGCACGACGGCCAGCGGGTGGCCGTGGACCTGGCCCTGCCCGCGGGGCAGCCCATCCGCACTGTGCATCAAATTTCTGTGCCCATCGACCTGCCGCCAGGTGAGTATTGGCTGGAGCTTACATCTGAATCTGGGCCGACCCGACCCGTGGAATTGCCTGTGACGGTCGTAGCCAATGAGCGGCAGTTCCATCTGCCCGCCCTGGCCCCGGCCCTGACCGCATCTTTTGACGGTCAGATCGTACTGGCTGGCCTGACCGAAAGTGAAGTGCCTGCCCAGGTTGCGCCCGGTTTCGTCCTGCCTTTGACATTCGTCTGGCAGTCGTCCGCGGATATTGCGACCGACTACACAGTGAGCGTGCAGTGGTTGGACGCGGATGGCCGCGCAGTGGGGCAGGCGGATGAGGCCCTGCCCCACCGTTCGTCGAGCTGGTTGCCCAATGAAGTCGTTTCCCAGATAATAAAGCTGGCTGCGCCCGCACAGCCAGGCGAATATCGCCTGATCGTCGCGCTCTATGACGCCAACCGCAATGGATTGCCCCGTCTGCATTTGCCTGATGGGACTGATTTTGTCGAGGTGGCCCGCGTGCGGGTCGTCTCTCCTGCCCAGCCATGAAAGGGACCCCCAATGACGACTCACAACGCCAGCCCCGCGAAATTGGCAATTCACGGCGGCCCGCCCGCGCGCCAACAGCCCGACCCGCCGATGTTTCCCGGCGGAATGATTATTGCCGAGGAGGAGGAGGCCGCGGTGTTGGAAGTGCTGCGCTCCAAGCGGCTCTTTCGTTTCTACGGCCCCGAAGGGGGAGAATCAAAAGTGGAGGCACTGGAAAAGGTCTTTGCGGCGTCGGTGGGTGTGAAGCGGGCATTGGCCGTCACATCCGGCACAGCCGCGCTGATCTGCGGCCTGCAGGCGGTGGGGGTGGGGCCGGGGGATGAGGTGATTGTGCCCGCCTATACGTGGATTGCTTCGGCCACCGCGGTGCTGGCCGTCGGTGGCATTCCGATTGTGGCCGAGATCGACGAATCGCTGACTCTCGACCCCACGGATGTGGCTGCCAAGATTTCCCCGTATACAAAGGCGATTCTGCCTGTCCACATGCGGGGCGCGCCCAGCCGGATGGATGAATTGATGGCTCTGGCCCGCCAGCACAATCTGCGGGTGGTGGAGGATTGCGCGCAGGGCAATGGGGCCAGCTACAAAGGCCGGCGGCTGGGATCGATTGGGGATGTGGGCTGTTTCAGCCTCCAATTCAGCAAAATTATCACCACCGGCGAGGGCGGGGTGATGACGACAAATGACGAGGCCATCTGGCAGCGGGCCTTTATGTATCACGACGTTTCGGCCTGGAACCGGCTGGACCTGCCCGAAGAGGATATTCTCTGGGGGGCCAACTTCCGTATGTCCGAACTGCCCGCGGCTGTGGGGCTGGTGCAGATGCAACGGCTGGGCGGGCTGGTGGATGGGATTCAGGCCCGCCAGCGGATGCTCCTGGCCGGTATCGCCGAGACCGCGGCCCAGCGGGGCGTCACCTTCCGGGATGTGCCCGACCCGGCGGGTGACAGCGGTATCCACGTCTTTTTCTTTGCGGAGACACCCGAAAAGGCCGAGCAGATCAGCGCGGCGTTGCGCGGCGAGAACATCAGCGCAGGCCAGGTCTACCGCCCGGATCGACGGGATTTTCATGTCTACGCCCACTGGTTTCCTGTGCTGGAAAAACGCACGTGGACAGCCGACGGCGGTCCCTGGCGCTGGGCACAGCGGGCGATCGATTATTCAGCGGAGATGTGTCCCCGCTCGTTGGGCCTGCTGGGCCGGGCGGTGATGCTCAATGTGAATCCGATGTTGAGTAATTCGGAGATGGAAGAGACGATCGACGGGGTGAACAAAGTGCTGGACGCGCTGGCTTAAAGCTGGTACAACTTGGCGGAAATAATTCAATAATTTCTGATGTGGTACGTGGTGCGTGTACTAGTTCACGGACTACGCACCACGCACCACAAAATTCATAGGCGTATTTGCGCTGTCCTGTACTAGCGTCTTATGAAGACGGATGAACGCTGATAAAGACGGGTTTGGGCGGATACTATTCGGCTCAATTGCGTCCTGTGACAAACGGAATGGTTATGTGTAGACACTCTTTGTACGCTTCTTTACGACCTTTGCGATTGCTGTTTTTTGTCCTGCTGCTGGCTGGCTGCGGGCGGCTGGATTTGAGCTTCGGCCCGCTCTTGCGCGATGTGACGGTCGCGCCGGATGCGATCTCGCCCAACGCGGACGGCGACACGGACGCCACGGCCATTCACTACAGTTTGAGCCGTTCGGCGGATGTGAGCATTTACTTTGAGAATGCAGCCGGGGAACGCTTCTACTTTCGCCAGGAGCGGCGGCGCTCCCCCGGCGACTACGACGTTCTCTGGGGCGGGGTGGTGGACGAACCGCGGATCATTGAGACCGCGGGTGGCCGAGAGGAGATTTTGAGCCAGGTGTTGGCCGACGGCGTCTATCGCTGGGTGATCGAAGCTGTGGAGGACAACGGCAACCGGCAGGAAGCCAGCGGCCAGATTACACTGGAAGGGGGCGATACACAACTCCCCGAACTGCATAACTTCGCGGTCGTGCCCCAAGTTTTTCGCCCCAACCAGGACGGCCTGCGCGATGATTGGGTGAGCATCAGTTATTACCTGACCAAAGATGTGGACGCTGTGCAGGTCTATCTGATCGATCCGGCGAACCCGGGATTCAAGTATCACATCGCCGAAGGGCCGAATGTGGTGGAACCGGAGAAGCAGGGCTATCACGAATACCGCTACGAAGGCGGCGTGGACCTGAACGCAGAGCCGCCGCCGGATGGGACGTATCAGATTGTGGGTGAGGCCAGAGACAAAGCTGGCAATCGCGTGCGGGTAGTCAGCGAGTTGACGATTGAGGAGGGGGGCAAGCCCCGGGCCGATGTGGCCCAGGGGGAGATCGACTGGTCGGGCGAGATGAACCGGGTGGTCAGCGTGCCCCTGGGCGAGAAGCTCTGCTTCGAGGCCGTAGTGGTGAACGAAGGCACAGTGCCGATCCGCACCACTGGCCCCTGGCCGGGGCAAGAGTACCGCTTCAGCGAGAACTACAATACGCTGGCCGCGGATGGCCACAAAGAGTGGTTTCAACAGGCCGGTGTCTGGCGTTTCGGCATCAATTTTGACACCACCGGCATCGACTTTCCCTATCGGTTTGCGGTTGGCAGCAAAGACGAACTGGAGCGGCGGGTGATCGACGGGGTGGAGCAGTGGTATCTGCTGCCGGGCAAAGCCGGGCGGGTGAGCGGCTGTATTGTGATGGACGAGCGCCCGCCCGTGGGCACGAACTTTTGGTGGGGCGGACTGATCCACGAATTTGTGGGAGTGGCGAACAATTACATCGACCGCATTTCGGTGGATGTGGGGATGCCGTAGGCGCTGGTGGTCGGGTGATTTATAGCTGCCCCAACGGTTCTTTGTGCTTCATCTGTTCGGCCTCTACCATCTCGTCAATAATCCGTTCCAGGGGGTATTGCAGACGCCAGTCCGGGAAGTGGGAGCGGAATTTTCCCATATCGGTGAAGTAGCAGATGTGGTCGCCCACCCGGTTTTGCGGGTCATAGCGCCATTGGATAGACCTGCCGGCCCGTTCCTGGATCAGCGCGATACACTCCAGAATGGATGCGCTGTTGGAGCGTCCGCCGCCCAGATTGTAGACTTCGCCGGGCCTGGGCGCGTTGGCAAAAGCGTCCAGCGCCCGGATCACATCCTGGCTGTGGATCTGGTCCCGCACCTGCTTGCCTTTGTAGCCAAAGATCGTATACTCTTTCCCCGTCATCGCCACGTGGACCAGATAGGACAGAAAGCCGTGGAGCTGCACCCCCGAATGGGCAGATCCGGTCAGGCAGCCCCCCCGAAAGACTCCCACCTTCAGCCCAAAATAGCGGCCATATTCCTGGGCCATCACATCCGCGGCCACTTTGGACGCGCCAAAGAGCGAATGCAGGGATTGATCGATGCGGCAATGTTCGTCAATGCCTTCGTAGTCTTCTGCCCGGGCAAAGTCGTAGCGCGTCTCCCGTTCGTCCAAGGGCAGTTCATTGGGCGCATCGCCGTAGACTTTGTTGGTGCTCAGCAGCAGGAAAGGGGCTTCCGGTGCATGGAGCCGGGTTGCCTCGAGCAGATTCATTGTCCCCATGGCATTGACTTCAAAATCGAGGATCGGGATTTCTTTGGCTTTGTCGTGGGAGGGCTGGGCCGCGCAGTGGATGACCAGATCGATGGCGTGGCGCTGAAACAGCCCATACATCGCTTCCCGATCGCGAATGTCCAGGTCAAAATGGGTGAATCGTCGGGTGTTCTTGCGAAGCCGGTTGAGATTCCAGGTGGTATCGCCCATTTGCCCAAAAAACACCTTGCGGAAATTATTGTCAATGCCCAGGACGGTGTGGCCCTGGCGCTCGTAATGGAGTACAGCCTCCGAGCCGATCAGCCCGCTGCTGCCTGTCACCAAAACATTCATATCAATTCGTTCCCATTGTCTGCGGCTGCCAGCCGAATATGCCTACCCTACTGTAGCGTAGAATGGCATATTCGGGAATAAATGAAAGTGTTTGGTCCGGGTTGCAGACCAAACACTTTCTTCCCTCTACATTCGTCTGTGGATGTTCCCGTGCGCTATGGGTTGATCCACTGGGGATCGACGTCATCCGCAGGATTGTTGATGAGCAACTGCTTGTCGCTGCCATCCCGATTGACAACAAAGATGTCGAAATTTCCTTCTTCATTGCTGTCAAAATAGAGTTGGCTGCCATCGGGCGACCAGATGTAGTTGTTTTCCCGTGCTGCGGGACTGTTGGAAATGTTCACCAATTCTTGAGAGGCCAAGTCCAGCACATACACATCCATGCCGTTGTCCCGATCCGACTGAAAGGCAACCATCGAGCCATCGGGCGACCAGACCGGATTCATATCGGCAGCGGGATTATTTGTCAGGTTTTTCAGGTTTGTCCCCTCCGGGCTGACTGTATAAATCTCCAAATTCTCATCCCGGATGGTCTCGAAAAGGATTGACTTGCCATCGGGCGACCAACTGGCATTGCTCTCTACGACGAGATCTGTCCCCAGAGTCATACCGCTCAGATTTCTACGCTCGGACCCGTCTGGATTCATCAGCCAGATATTCGAGATACCTGCCGCGTCGGATAAGAACATAATCTGCTGTCCATCCGGCGACCACTGGGGCGATACTTCTCGCGTGCGGATATTGGTGAGATTCGCCCAACCCGCGCCGCCGAGCCGGGATGTGCAGATGTCGAGATCGTTCTGCACGCAGACAAATGCGAAATCTTCCGAGTTGGGGGCAACCGATGCCGCCCCTTCGTCAATCGGGTCTGCGGTAATGGGTGCAATGAGCGCACCAGAAAAATCGTGCAGATAGAGATCGGACTGTTGAAGGCTATCTACCCGTTGTAGCACGAAGGCATGCAATTCTGGCAGCCAGAAGGCATTTCGCACGGTGTATCCTGGAATTTCTTGAAAGGGAGCAAAGGTCTGTGTATTCTGCTCCAGATCGTAGAGATACCAGCCGGGTTTGCTTTCATTGGATGAATAAAACAGAAGATAAGGCCGATCCGGTTTGGCGTATTGCCGCGTATTGAGTGCAGGCAAGGGGGTGCTGACCGGTGAAGAAAGAGGTGATTGCATACTCTGAGATGGTGCTGGTGTATCGACAGTCTGCGCAGAGACGGCTGGCACAGAGACAGTCTCTGCTGGCGTCGGTTCCTGGGTTGGCAGAACCACAACTGTCGGTTCTTCGTCACCCCCGCAGCCACCCAGCACCAGCAGCGCCAAGAGTAGGGTATATACCAGACCTTTACGAATGAGTTCCATATCGCGCTCCTCACGAAAATTGTTTTCAGTCCCCAAAGATGGACAGGCCGCTATTGGCTGCGGGCAAATTCTGTACTTCAGAGAGTGTACTTCAGACTGAACAACTCCCCAAAGTTAACAAACCACGCTGGGTCTGTGACGGAATAAGACCACCAGGATTTCCTGGTGGTCTTATTCCAGATCGTCTATTTGTCGGTCCTGACCAGAGATAACAGAGCGGTTAGATATCTACATGTGCTCTCTTGCCAGTCCTGTTTCTAGTCCTATTGTACGTTGAATGCGTTGAAGGAGTACAGCGAATCGCGGGTGGCTGCCTGAGGAGCCGAATTGCTCTCCGAGTTGACGAAAGCCACGATGTTGGAGCCGCTGACAACTTCGATCACAGCCGAACCAATGAATCGCCCTGTGCCACCAGACTTCCACGCCGCATCGTCCAGAATGTCGCTCTGGGCTGCTGTGGCGGGAGGACCCTCATAGCGGTTCAGCACGCCATTTGTGGTGGACATGGTGTATTCCTTTGATGTATTCTTCACCGAAGAGAAGGTGCCATCAGAGGTGTATTTGATCTTCACTGTGGCGTCCGTGCCATCCACCGTAGCGATGGTCAGGGATGTGTAGTAGCCATAGAAGTCAGACTGAATCAGAGGAACGCTGATCTTCTTCGTGCCTTCGGTCGAGGAAGCACCATTGTATGCACCAGCCTGGTTGCCAGCCGCGGCAGTAGCTTCCTGGTTCACAACTGCCACTACAGGAACGCTGTTGGTGGACTCGATCTTCACACTGCCAAAGAAGCGATTGGTGGTTCCATTGGGGTAAGCGGCCGACAGGTCGGATGCACCAGTGCCTGGACCATCATAGATGGTGATGGACTTGCCAGCGGGAACCGTATGATTGGCTGTGATGGCAGCAGTCGGGTTGGAGCCTGCCGCAGGTGTATAGGTCAGCTTGACTGTGGCATCGGTAGCGCCAGGATTGGCAATGGTCAGGCTGGCGTAGTAGTTGTACCAGTTGCGCAGGTAGGCGGGAAAGATTACTGTCGTGCCGCCGGTGTTGGAGAAACCATTGTAGGTGAAGAGCTTGTCCTGCACATACTGATTGACAACCACGGCAATGTCGCCGCCCGTGGACTTGACAGTCGCCGCGCCCAGGAATTTGCCGTTGAATGCCGCACAGCTACCGGTCAGGCCGGTCGCAGCAATGGATGTCAATGTCTTTTGGGAGACAGACTTGGCTGTGCTGGCGGGCAGAGTGCCCACTGCATTGCCAGAGGTGGCGGTTCCGGTCGTGCAGCCGTTCAGAGAGGTGGGTTTGTAATCAATGGTCACAGTCGCGGCCGTGCCACTCACGTTCTGAATGAAGAGTTCGGTGTGATAGCCAAACCATTCGTGCATAACAATGGGAATCGTCACTTCTTTGGAGCCGCTGCTGATGGCACCATAGGAACTGAACGGAGCAGTGGAATTACCGCTGCCTGTCTCACCCAACTGCTGGTTCACGATAGCAGCCAGAGGCTCGCTCGCGCTCAACACAGCCGAAAATTGGCCGGAAGGCAGACCGGATTCCAGCGCCTGCTGGACAGTCACCACACCATTGGCGGGTACATTGGTGAAGGTATTGGTGAAGGCTTTTGTACCATCGCTCTTGTAATAATCGGCCTGGATCGTCGTCGGATTCGTGCCCAGGTTGACGACCTGATAGCTGGTGATGGTGGCTTTTTCGTAGGTGATCTGGGCACCCGCCACTGTCGTAATCAACAGTGCCAGGATAATCGAGAAGATCACAACTGACTTTCGTGCTTTCATAGACTTGTCTCCGATCAAATAATGGATGGATTCACACGACACAACATAACACTTCCAACAAGCTTTTCAGGCAGTCTGCTCGGTTGGTCTGGTTGCAAGTATAGCAAACACAACTCAATAAGCAATACTTATTTCGAGTAAAATTTTGCAAAAACCCCATACCCCGAATGGGGTAGTAGGGGGTTATTTCTCCTGTGAGGCGGGGTTTTGTGCGTTCTGACCAGCAATATTTCTTGACCGACCCGAAATTGCCAGAACCAACAGCGCCCAGCCAACTTCGTCCAATGTGTGGAGCAATCGATAGGCCAGGCTGAACAGAATCGCGACGGATGTGGGCATCCAGGGCAACAGCAGAGCGCTCATGGAAACTTCTTTTAATCCGAAGCCAACCGGTAAGATCAGGTTCAGTAAGGAAACCAGTGTGGACAATGTGGAGATAGCCAACGCATCGCCCAATGTGAGCCGCACGCTGTCGGTGACACCGCGCACGCCAAAGTAGAGGGAGGCACCGGCCAGCAGCCAGGGCAAGGCATAGAGACTTGTCCACAGCAGAAAGTCTCTGGCTGTGGGCGAGTGTTCCAACTCTGCCAGATTCAGCCGACGCAACAGGCGATTGCCCAGATTGCGCAGCGCGTCAAAGCGCAGAGCAATCCCAGTCAACAGGGCCAGGGCAATGGCGGCCAATGAATAGGCCACATAGGCTGGCATCTCCCCGGTATACAGATTCCAGAAGATGACCAGCACGAAGCCGCCCGCAATGCCTAGCAGTAGATTTTCCAGCAGAATACTGTTGAGGACAACGGCAGACGAGACACCCACCTGGCGGTAAAGAACCAGGCGGCCACTGATATAGGGGATGCTGCTGGGGATGCGTTTGGCCAGAGTAGAGACATAATAGATGCGCAAGTTGGCCCACGGATCATTGAAGCCGCTGAAACGGTCGATGAGCAGATGCCATACCCAATAGGTGACCAGCAATGCCAGGGAATGAAAGGCTGAGGCCAAAAGGAGGGAAGGCCAATGAATCTGCCACGGAAACTGGAGAATCATTTGCCGGTTTTTGATGACCAGCCAGGCCATTAGCCCAATGACACCCAGCGGTACAAGCGTATAGATGACTTTGGCAATGAGGGGGCTTTTCAGCCAGGCGCCCTTCACGGCGTTGTTGTCTGCTGGCGCGGGGGATGGCCCAGCACCCAACTCATTTTGGTGGTCACCAATTCACGTGCCACGGGTGTCCACGCCAACTTACGCAGAAACCCCAGAATTTGGCTGTGGAAAGGACCGGACCGGGCAAAATAGTGATAGCCCAACGGCAGCATTTCCTGTCGAAGGACGCGCAGGTCCAGGGCATCCAGCAGATGGGCAAATTGTTGGGCCGTGACCCGGTTCAGTTCCGGCAGACGGTTCAACTCGCTCCACTTCACCTGGGCTGTCGGAATATAGGCTGTGTTGCGACGCTGCTCCTCTTCGATCCGACGTGCGGCTTCGATGAGCGTCTGATCGGAAAAGAAGACGTGGGGCCAGGGAAAGTTGATCCAGCCTTCCAAATGCGCACCCCAGGGGCTGTAAAAGGGGGGAAAGTGAAAGAGCATCACCCCACCGGGCCGCAAAACCCGCTTGCATTCCCGCAGGGTAAAGTAGAGGTCGTCCACGTGTTCCAGCACATTGACCGAAACGATCACATCGAAACTCGCATCGGCAAAGGCCATCGCCGCAGCATCAGACAGGCAGAAACGGACTTTTGCCGGGTCGGGATTGTGCTGACGATTTTCCTCGTCCGCGGCCCGCAGGCTGTGGCTGCGCAGGTCCAGCCCGGTGACACTGGCCGCGCCCATCTGCGCGTAGGCCACTGTCTTCCCACCCAGACCGCAGCCCAAATCCAGCACATCTTTCCTCGCAAAATCCCAAAAGGGACCGAAGCTCTCGGCAACGCGGGTCAACTCCTGGCGTTCCCACGCCTGATACCCGTCTACACTCCCCTTGGCCTGGTGGATTTCCTTCAGGTTGGGCGAGACTGGGAAGAGGCTGTTGATTGCCAGCAATAGTTCGACTGCCAGTGGATTCATCAGGCCCGCTCCCCGTGCCCGTCATGGCTGCCTTCCGACAAAAAGGGCGTGCAGATAAAGATGAATGTGTAGGTCAGATTGAAAGGGATCCAGCGATTGCCAAAGAGGCGGAAGAGGGTGTTGTACGCATACCAGAAAAGCTCGCGGCCGGGGCGGTAGATGCGGGCCATGCCTGTGTCATATTTATGCACGGTTTCTACCCGCAGCCCGTTCTGGCTGAAGAGACGCTCCCATTCCCTGCGTGTAGCGAAGCGTTCGTAGTCCTGCAAATCCGACAGAATCTCGCCGTATTTGAATACATTGTAGATGGCTCGAATGTGATGGGAGTTGGGGACCAGAATGGCCGCGCGCCCCCCCGGCTTCAGCAGCCGAGCCACCTCGCGCACAGAGCAGGCCGGGTCCAGAAAGTGTTCCAGACTGCCCAGAATCGAGATGTGATCGAAAGTTTGATCGGGCCAGGGCAGGTCCTCTGCCGCAGCCAGGAAAACCCGGTTACGCAGGCCATAGACCTCCACCGCCTGGCCCAGCGCCACCGCCGAGATGTCCACCCCCACCGCGTCCAGCCCCCGATCCAGCGCCGCCCGCACGGTGTGGCCTGTGCCACAGCCCATGTCCAGCAGACTTTCGCCGGGGCGGATGTGCAGATAATCCAGCATCTTTTCGGCCTGGTCATCGTTTATGTGCTGGCCCATCCACTCGCCATAAAGTCGATCGTAGGAGTTTTGCAGATCCGAAAGGCTGGTGGGGACGGCTTGCAATTGGTTCATAGGGTTTCACAGTTGGGCAGGAATAGGCTGTGGGCCTGAATCATCGACAGGGCGGCGGGCCAGTAGCACCATTGAATTTCCAAATACCTGATGCTGGCAGGCATCCCAATAGCCCAAGGCCAGGGCCAGGGGAAGCGTTGCCAATGCGGAAAGATTGCGCAGCCAGCGGTTACGCCAGAAAAGATTGTTCAGCTCAAAGGAGAGTTCGCCCCAGTAGCCAAAGCCGTAGCCAAAGCGTTGGATCTCCAAACCAGCCTCCTCTACCCGCACCACAATCTCTTCCGGCAGATACTCGTCCCGCACGTGATCGCTGACTGTGTGGCCGCGGAAAGCCGGAAATATCCGCTGTTGCACCTGATGGCGCAGGGGGACGTGTACGGCCAGGTAGCCGCCGGGCTTCAGCGCAGTGGCAAAGGCCCGCAGCGCGGCCCGATCGTCGGGCAGATGCTCCAGTACGTCGATGGCAATCAGCAGATCGTATGTGGCTTGGCCGGGCAGATCGTAGGGCGTTCCCGGGCGAAAACGCAGATGGGCAAACCCTCTGGCCTGGCTGGCCCGCTGACAGCCCGCGATCTGGCCCGCGTCCGTATCGATCCCCTCCAGGCGCATGCTTGGGAAATGTTCGGCCAGCCAGAAGAGCGTATACCCGTGGCCGCAGCCCACATCCAGCGCACGCATCCCCGTCAGATCAATGCCGGCCAACGTGTGGATCAGCCGGGCATTGCGGATGCGGGCGTGGGTTCCCAGCGGGCCGAAGCGGCGAAAAAAGAGCACGGCCAACGCATTGGCCTGGCCGTAGGATTGATGGGAGCCAAGACGCACAAAGTCCTGGAAGGAAATGGGCGCTGCAATTTGATTCATAATTCTGCCCGGGACGCATCCCGGATCCCCCGCAGTTTGGCAAAGGCCATTCGGAAATCCAACTTCACCAGCTCCCAGTCCCGGCGCACAAGGAGATCCGGGGCTGTGTCTCGCCAGGCCAGGCGGCGCACTGTGCCCGCGGCCAGTGTCCACGGGTTGCGGCCATTCTTGCGTTTGACCACAAAAGCCCAGTAGTACCAGCGGTAGATCGTCTTTTCCATAGAGGCCAGATCGTCCTGGCGCTGGTGATAGACAATTGCATCCGGGCGGTAGACCAGCCGATAGCCCGCGTCGTTCAGCCGATAGCCCACGTCCATATCTTCCGCGTTCGTGCGCAAATTCGTGTCAAATCCATTCACTGCGCGCAGCGCGCCTACCCGATAGGACATATTCAGACCGAAAAGATGGGGCGCTTTGCGTAGCGGTTGGCTGCCGTGCCCCTGAGTAGCGTGGAGTTGACGCCAGCGATCGACTTTGCTCTGAATGTTCGATTCGATACCCGGCCCCCCCGCGCCCGAAACGCCCGGCTCGCCATAGCTTTCCAGCAGTGTTCCCAGCCAGGCCGGGTCAGCGCTGGCGTCCACATCCACAAAGGCCAGCACATCCCCCTCTGTTTCGGCAACTGCTCTGTTGCGCACAGCCGAAAGTCCCTGATTGGTGGGGAGAGAGATGGTACGCACGGGATAACGGGCTGCAATCGAGGCGCTGTCGTCGGTGGAGCCGTCGTCCACCACCAGCACTTTGTCGGCGGGCCGCTGCTGGGCAAGCACCGATCGAATCGTTTTGTCCAAATATTGTGCCCCATTATAGCAGGGAATCGCTACTGTCACGTGCATCTGGGCAGAACTCTCACTGAAAAACCGAATGATCCAAAGAAGTATAGCACGCAGCCGGGGATCACGCGATTTTTTGCCGCCGCAGCGTATGGGCAGAACCCGCACACCAGGCCAGTTTGCTGAGCCAAATTCCCGGTGCTGCCTGCCAAACCCGGTGAGACCGGAGGGAGCGCGCCGTTGCCAGAGAGGCAAAGAGCGGGGAGAGGAGCAGCATCTGCCACCAGCGCCGGGGCAGCAGAGCTTCCGGTCCTGTGCGCGGCTGCCGCTTGCCCCCTGGGCGGCCAATCTTCGGCGAATATTGGCCGTAGCGGTAACCGTGCCGCCACAGCGCGCGGGGGGATGTGCGCCGATCCATGTGGGTCACCCGTGCGTTGGGCTGGAAGTGCAGATCGTAACCCGCGCTCCGCATTCGCTCTGTCCACTCTGTGTCTTCGCCCGCGGCCAGGGGATAGCGTGTGGACATTCCGCCCACGCTTTCATAAACCCCCCGCCGGATGCTCAGATTAAGCGAGGGCAGGTGGGGGCGCAGACCGGACGGAGAAGATGACAAAAATTGATAGAACCAACTCAAGTTATCGCACAGAGACCAGTAGTTGGCCCTGTCAAAGATAACGCCACCGCCCACCACAGACACCTGTGGACTGGCATAGGGCGCGGTAATCTGTTCCAGCCAGTCGGGTGCAGGCACGCAGTCGGCATCGGTGAAGCAGAAGATGTCGCCCTTGGCCGCGGCCATTCCCCGGTTGCGATTCTCGGCCGCGCTGGCTCGCCCGCCTTCCGCAAGGAGACGCACCCGGTCGCCGGTCTGCACCAGCCCGGCTTCATCCACGCCCACGACCAAAATTTCCAGGTGGGCCGGATTCAGGCTTTGGGCACGGAGGGCCGCCAGTGTGCGGTCAATCAGTGGCGAGTTGAGGGTGGGGACGATCACAGAAATCAGCGGGGAAGTCATCGTTTACGGCCTGCGCAGCCTTTCCAGAATGGACCGGGCGCGCTTTCCCACTGGCCCCAATCCGTATCCCTGGCGAAAGAGCGCGTTCCCCTGTTCTGCCATCTCTTGCCGCAGGCGCGGATCGCCGTGCAGGGCGCGAATCGCTTCAACCAGCGCCCCGGGGCTTTGCCGTTTGCAAAAGTAGAGATGCTCTTTGTGGCGAAAATTCTCCATCACCGCTGGCCCTTCGCCCGTCAACACCGGCTTCCCCATTGCCATACATTCGTAGATTTTGTTCTGCACTGTCATCAGCGATTGGGGTGTTGTGCCAAAAACCCCCAGGCAGATATCCGCGTCGGCAATGTGCTGGCGCACTTCTTCGGGCTGTAACCAGCCGATGAATGTCACATTTGTCAGATTCTTCTCCGCGGCCAGGGCCGCGGCCGCGGGTCGATCCGGCCCATCACCAATCAGCACAAAGTGGAGGGATGGATCATCCGCCAATAGCACAGCAGCTTCTATAATTGTCTGCACTCCGTGATTGGGAATGAATGTGCCGTAGTAAAGAACTGTGAAGCGGTCAGATTTGTTGGCGGAAGGGGGGGCTGGGTAGAAGAGCCTGTCGTCTGCGCCGGTGGGCACAAGGCCAAAACGAGACGCGGCCACGCCGTGGGTTTTCTCGAACCAGGCGGCATAGGCCGCGGTGTCCATAATCAAATGGTCGGGCAACCGGCAGGCCAGCCATTCCAGCCGGCGCAGCAGACCCACACCCAGCCGGCTCTTTTTGTCCAGCCCCCGTTCCAGGGCGATGAGATAGATGGACATAAAGATGTCCCAGGCCAGGGGCTTGCCATCCAGCCAAGTGAGCAGCCGGGCCAGAAAAACGTCCAACTGGCCGGGATAGCCCACCACCAGCACATCGTAGCTCCCGCGCACCTGCCAATAGCGCCGGATGAGCCGGGCATAGACCGTTGCCACCCGCCACCAGAAACCCGGATGTTTCCAGCCGCTCTCTACGGTTTCCACCCGGTCTTCGATCCCGCCCCAAAGCTGTTCGTGACACTCGATGACCTGGACGCCGTTGCGCCGCAGCCCCTCCATCAGAATGCGGTTGCGCGAGTATTCAGATCGATAGGTTCCAAAGTAGCAGACCCGCAAAGTGGCACCGGTCATGGATTTTCGCAGTAGCTACGACCGGTTGCCGCAGCAAAATAGGTCTCAAAGCGGCGAGAGAGCGTGTGGGTAATCGGGCCGGGTGTGCCATCGCCAAGTACCGCGCCATCCAGCCGCACCAGAGGCAGAATGTGGCGGCTGGTGCTGGTGAGAAAGGCTTCGTCCCACTGCTGGCATTGGGTCAGGGGCAAAGCCACCCGACGCACAGGGATGCCCGCTTCTTCGGCCAGACGCAGCACAATCTGCAATGTCACACCCTCCAGAATATCTTCTGCGGGGGGAATGAGCAACTGACCATTCTGGACCGCGTAGAAGGTGCTGCTGGCCCCTTCCCGCACGTGACCGGTCTTGTCGATCAGCAGCCCTTCGTGTGCTCCCGCGGCCTGGGCCGCGCGCCGGGCCAGGGTATTGACCAGTGTGTTGAGCGACTTCACTGTGGGCAGCGCGCGTTCGCCCCCATAGCTGACCGCGCCCACGCCCTCCCGGTTCATCTGGGCGGTGGGTGGGTGCAGGGCTTCCAGCCAAATGAAGCTGCGGGGTGGCGTGCCCGCGTCCGGCCCTACAGAAAAGAGACGAATGGTGGCGTCGGGTGGGCTGCCTTCTGCCCGGATCAACTGATGGACCCACCCCCTGTGCGCGGCCAAATCCCCGGCCAATGGCAGCTCAATTGCCCGGGCCGAGGCCAGCAACCGTTCTAAATGATCGTCCAGATGGAAGACGACGCCATTCCAAAGCTGGATGCTCTCGTAGACGCCGAACGCGCCGTAGAGTGTGCTGCCCAACACAGAAATCGTCGCGGTCGGGGGCGGAATCACCTCGCCATTGCAAACTACAAAGCTGGGGGATAGGCTACTCATTCGCAATTACCAATCACATTTTCTGGCGCAACAGGAATACAGGGAATTCGTCTGATTTCGACGCATCGGGATATTTCTGCCCCATACGACCGGCCACCGCTCACACCTGCGCGGCTATCTCTTCGGGCGTGCCCGTCAGCCGCCGCACTTTTACTCCCTGGGTTGAGAGGTAGATCAGCTGAAATTCGGGGATGACGTTCCCGTCCCCAATCACAGTGACCTGTTCCGCGTTGGCCGCCTCCTGATAGTCGAAGCCAAAGCCCAGTCCTTTTTCGGCCAAATGGGGCAGCAGCGCGGCCATCTGCTGCCGGACCGCGGGCGTGTCCTGCGCGGAAAAGAGTACGTAATGCGCCAGGGGCGAGCCGCTGCTGGCCGGGGCTGCGGCTGCTTCTTCGGGAGCCGACACTTCGTTGGGTTTTTCGGCCGCGGGCGCGGGAATGCGCAGATCGACTGTGCGCCGGTTCTTGCCGTCCATTTCCAGTGTGGGAGAGATCACCAGCGGTTCGGTCTGGCCGGGCCGCAACACCTGCACGTGATAGCTGCCCGCGGTCAGGTTGCGCAGACGAAAAGCCCCGCTCTGTCCTAGGGGACCCTCGGCCAAAATTTCGCCGTCCTTCACCAGCCGCAAAATCAGACCGCCGCCGTCCGGCACTGTGCCTTCCAGCACACTGCCGCTGGCTGCCAGTGTCAGTGTCACCTGTGCCACCCCATTTGTCTGCACCTGCACAGGGACGCTCTGTTCGCCCAGGCGCACGGAATAGTCGCCCGGCTCTACAGCCGGGAAAACAAATGTGCCATCCCCCGCCACCGGCGCGGAGGCTGTCACCGCGCCCGCCTGCACCAGTTCCACTGTCAGGCCCTCGTGGCTGTTTTCCACCCGGCCCTCAATCGTCCCGGTTGTCACCGGCTGGGGCGCGGTCACTTCGTGGAAAATGACCAAAAACGAGTGATGGAAAAGGGTGTTGCCGCTTTGGGTTCCATCGGGGTTTGGTTCGTCCGGGTGGCTGCTGCTGATGCCGTGGACTTTGTCACTGGGCATTCCCTGCATTTCGACCGTACACTTCTGCCACTTAAACATTGGAAAATTGGCTGCGGGTTCGTTCAGCGGTTTGTCCAATGTGGCGGTATGTTCGCCCCCTTCCCAGGTGATGTGGGCCTGGGTGTTGAAGGCGCGTGTGCCATCTGCCTTCACCGCATCAATATAAATGTGGTGGCGTCCGTTGTTCTCCTGGGGGCTGAGGTGGTGGACCCGCGTTGCCCGCCAGTAGCGGGAGCCGGGCATAACCTCGGCAGTTTCCACTGTCACGCCATAGGGTTCTGCGTTCGTCTCCAGGGCCAGCAGCCCGCTTCCATCCGCGTTGCGAATGGGGCTGCGGTCACCCATAGATGGATTTTCGCCCCCCTCTTCTCCGGTCAGCCAGCGTACAAATCGGTCCATAGAACTCATTACAGCGCCTCCAATTCCTGGCGAATCCTGTCCAGATCGTCCGACACCCGTTGCACGGGAATACGGGCCGCGGCCAGGTTCTGGATGACCTGGGACGAAACCGGGCCGACAATTGTCACCTGTTCGGCCTTTGTGACAACGTCGCGATCGAAGCCGACAGTTGCTTTGGTGCGGAAGATGAAGTCCTGGGCCGCGGTCAGCCGTTGGGCTGTGGCCGCGGGATTGCTGTTGTCCAGCAGAAGATAGTGGCGCAGGGGCTTTGTAGCCGGGGCTGGTTGGCCGGTTGTTGGCTTGTCAGTGGATGGCTGGCCGGCGTCTGGCCGGGATGGGCGCACAGACGGTGCTGTCTGGGGGCGCGGCGCGGACAGACGCACGTCGCGTTCCACATCCGCTACGCCGTCCAGGCGGATGGCTGAGGCCACAATGCCCTGCCCCTCCAATTCGATGGAGTAGGAAGCCGCGGCCAGCCCGGCAAAGCGATAACGCCCGTCGTCGTCGGTCTGGGTTTCGGCCACCCGGCGGCCAGGCGTGCGCAAAAAGACAAGACGACCGCCAGCCGGTTCGTCCGTATGGGTAGTGATCTGTCCGCTGAGTACGCTCTGCTCGCCCTGCTCCCGGTCGAAAACAGGCCCGTTGCTGGCGCTTTGCCCATCGCAATGGGCTTTCTGCGCGGGCAGATCGCTGGCCTCCAGTGTCAGGATGCAGACGTCCGCGGGCAGCCCGGTCAGGCGATAGATGCCGTCCGGCCCGGTGGTGGCCTGTTTGCGAATACTGTATTCCTGGCAGGTCAGGCTGACTTTCTCCCCGGCTTTGGCGGGCAGCACTTGTCCGTTGATCTGCCCCTGCATGGGAAATTCGATGCTGATTTCGTCGATCCCGCTCAGGACCAGCTCCTCGGCAATCATTCCCACGCCTTCCAGGCTGAGCTGATAGACACCCGCGGCCAGCCCGTCAAAGCGGAAGGCCCGCTGCTGGTCAAGCCGCTGGGCTTTGGGATCGCCGCCCCCGCCGCTGAGTGTCACCGCGCCGTTGAGCGGTCCGCCGGGAATGCGTCCGGCAATGCTGCTGCGGGCCGCGGGCTGGGCCGTGGAGAGGAGCTGGAAGGTGACTTCGTAGGTGATGGGGCGGCTGTGCTGGGGCATATCCGCTGTGATCAGGTTGTCGGCCACTTCGCTTTCGTGGGCAGGGTCCATCACTTCCACCGCAAAGACGCCGGGGGTGTGGATGAAGGAGAAATAGCCCCTGGGCTTGAAAGGGTCCTGGCCGCTCTTGACAGTGGGGAAATTGGTCTCAGGCGCTGCGCCGGTCCAGCGCATACGAATAATCTTGCCATCCAGAGGCTTTCCCTCCGCGTCCAATACCTGCCCCTGGATTTTGTTCTCGTTGCCCGTCTCCTGGGGAGAAAGCAACTTTTTGCTCGTCACCTGATAGCGCAGTTTGGCGGCCTGGGGCACAGAGAGATTCTGCTCCTCGTTTTCCCAGCCGTCGATGTCGATTCCCCGGCGCTCGGTGGCCTGTTCGGTTCCAGGGGCCACGTGCAGGGCATAGATGCCCGCAGTCAGGTCGCCGAATTCATAGCTGCCCCCCGCATCCACCTTCGTCTGCGCCACCAGTCGATTAGGATTGGTCTGGTGCAGGCTGACGGCCAGGCCGGGCTGAATGGCGCCCGTGGGATCGGTCACTTTGCCGCGCAGGGTGCTGCGTTGGCCTGTCTGCGCGGCCAGGTCTAAATGTTCGGTCTCGCCGTCAGCCAGTGTCACCTGGCCCAGCACTGTGTCAAAGAGGAGCAGCTGGTAGCTGTCTGCGGGCACCTGCTCCAGACTGATGTGCCCTTCCCCGTCGGTGGTGGCAGGGATGCGACGCCGAAAACTTCCGCTGCCGACTGTTGTGGATTCCAGCGCGACGGGGATATTGGGCAGAGGCTGGCCGTTGTCTCCCCGCACAATTGTGGCGGTCAGGCTGGCTGTGCCCCGGCGCAATTCGGGGCGCACCACCGGGGGGAGTTCTTTCAGCGCCTGGACGATTGGGAGGCGACCGGCCAGGCCGAAGCGCTCGTTCCAGGCGTCCGTATACCAGCTCATCTGTTCCCAGGTGGGGTTGAAATCGCCCAGGGCACGGCTGGCCAGCAGCCAGGTGCAGCACGAGAAATACCATTCCGGCGCGCTCTCCTGCAGAAAACGGGTGATGCCGATCTGCATTTCGGCCTGCTGGTCCGGGGTGATTTTGTTGTAGCGCAGGTCATCGCCCCAGCCCACCACTGGCCCGCCTTCGGTGCTGATGACCGGCAGGTGACGGCCCAGTGTATGGAACATCAACTGTCCGGCCCATTCCCAGCCCCGGAAGCAGGCCGCGTCCTCGGCCAATGTTTGGCCGGGGTTTTTGTCCCTGGCCCGGCGGGCGTTGATCATTTCCATAGAGCGGTGATCCCACGACCAGGCCGGGTGACGTTCAAACTCTTCTCTGGTCAGGGGTTGGCCCATCTGGTTCACCGGGTCGTCGGGATAGTCCAGCGGGTGGTTGAGGGTGTAGTTGTGGATGGCAAGCCAACAGCCTTTTTCGAAGAGATCGCCCCGGCCCTGCTGCATAACCCGCTCTATGGCATTGTCACGGCCACCAGGACCCATCGCGGGCACGGCTATCAGGCCGCCTTCGCCGGTTACAATATCCGCGTCGTAGATGAAATTGTCCACGACAATATCCAGCCAGTTGTCGGGCTTGTGATTCTTCTCCCACTCCGCGGGCAGGTCCGGCTCGTTGTTGGTTTCCATATAGCGCACGCCCGCGGCTACCAGCTTGCGCACGCCGCTCACCTCTCGACCACCGATTCGGCCAGGGTTGGGCCGTTCCCGAAAGAGGCGCACCACCGGCATCATTCCCGCGTCGAGCAGGCGGCGGCAGAGTTCCAGCGAAGAGCCGTCGCCGTCGTCCAGCACTTTGATCCATTTCATGTGCATGGCGGTCAATTCGGAAATCCAGAAATCCAAATCAGAGCCGCTGGGATGATATATCCGGGCTGACCAGTGAACGCCCCGCCCGTTGTCATCGGGTGGTCGGGGGTAGTCGGATAGTTGCATGGATTTTCTCCTATCGCTGGAAGCCGCATCGAAGTGAGACTGTATGCGTACTGAGAGGGCGATGGGGGGATTATAGCATAGCATTGGCTGGAAGAAAACGCTGGCGCTGCTGCTGATGTGTGTTGCCAATTGCTGTACATTTCCCTGTCTGTCCAGCCCCTCGGTGTGCGGGGGAATGCGTTGGGCCGGCTGCTGTCCGTTGCCAACCTCCGGCCTTTTTACCTGCGCTGCCCTGACCAGATTGTGCAAATATTTCTGGTCAGATGATACAATCGACCAGAGCAAACAACGATTGAAAAGCCAAATGGGATACTTATATGCACATTGAACTTCTCGCCTACACCCAGCCCAACCCAGCGCTCCACCCCGCCGAATTGGCAGACACAAGCGATCTGGCGACGATCTGGAACGGCCAAAGCACCTATCAGGAGAATGTCATCGAATATGCCGGGCGGGTCTGCTATCGCAGCACCCACCGCATGGGCACTGCGCCCGGTTTTATCAGCGCCCGGGTGCGGGAAGGCCACGAGGACATCATCGAACATATCGTCATTACCCTGCGCGTGACGGGCAGCGACGATCCCCTGCGCTGGCGGATGCTCAATCGCCACTGCGAAGTGACCCAGGACGCGGACGGCAGTTGGGTTGTCAGCGGCAATACACGCGTCTGGCTGGATTTTCTGCGCCGGGGTATTGCTGTGGAAGCGCTGCCCCTTCTCTATGCCATTGCACCCAATGTCTATGCGGAATACGCGGGAAAGGTGTCCCCCGCGCCCCTTGCGCCCCTGCCCACACAGGCCACAATCGATCTGTCTGCGCTGCTGCCCTCTGCGCTGGATGGGATGCGGGTCACGCTGCTCGGCTATACCCAGCCGATGCTGGACGACACGGAAAGTCGCACCCATCACGGCTCGGCCACCTTTCTCTTCGAGGGTATCAGCCGGGCCTGCACCCACCAACTTGTGCGCCATCGCCTGGCCAGCTTCAGCCAGGAATCCCAACGGTATGTGGATTTGAGCAAAGGCGAATGGAGTGCGATTATCCCCCCGGCAGTGTCCGAACACCCGGAAGCCAGAGCCAGGCTGGAGGAAGCCTGGGAATATCTGCAAAACACCTATCGGGACCTGCGGGCGATGGGGATTCGCAAGGAGGACGCCCGTTTTCTGTTGCCCAATGCCGCCGAGACCCGCATCGTCACCACAATGAACTTTGCGGCCTGGAGCCACTTTCTTTGGCTGCGGGCGGTGGACAAAGCGGCCCAATGGGAGATTCGAGCAATGGGCCAGCGGGTGCTGGAGATGCTGCATACGATTGCGCCCGATGTCTTTGCTGAACATTGGGCAGTCTATCTGGAGCGCTTTGCCGAGGAATAATGAGCTAACCAAAAGAAGAGGGGTGGCCTCGACGGGCCACCCCTCTTCTTTTTTAAGGCGTTTGTCCAGCGATAGCCGATTTAGAAACCGTCGGCCAGTTTGCCCAGTTTGTTGATGGCACGCAGTGTGATGTAGACCGTCTGTGTCTTGCGGTTGACCGCAATCTCGTAGGGGTCCACGCCCACATCGACAGTCGCGACGACAGTGTTGGCTGGCCCGATAACTGTCACCGTACCCGCTGCCGTGTCTGCCACGAAGAGGTTGTTGGTGTCCGGGTTGATGGCCAGACCTGTGCCGCCCACATTGGGGCTGCGGTCGCTGCCGCTGTCGCCCACGGGCAGGGTTGCCATTGTCAACAGAGAGTTCATCGAACGCTTTTCGATAACATCCACATACCATTTGCCGCTGGGCATCATATAGGTGATGTAGATGCGGTTGTTGTTCGGGTTGTAGGCCGCCTCAAAGGGCTGGGTGCGCTCTGTATTCCCAAAATTCTTCATCTCGGAGCGGTCATTGAGCCGCCAGGAAGCGCCGTCTTGATAGATGATCCAGGCGTTGCCCGTGTCCCGGTTGGTGACGATTAGCTGCTTGTTTACCTTGTCCGAGGCCAGACCGTAGGGTCCTGTGCCGCCGGAGGAGACGTACTGTACCACATTGCCGTCTCGGATGATGGCGATGCTTTGCAACTTGCGCACCACCACAGCCACTGTGTTGATATCCGGGAAGATTTCCATCAGGGCTGCTTCGGCGCCCACCGAGATTTTCTTCTTGACAGCCAGGGTGGTGGCATCATAGACCCAGACATCACCGCTGGCAAAGTTGCTCACATAGATTTCGCCCAGGGCTTCGTTGATGACCACATCCCACGGCTCATCACCGGCAGAAACCACCGCGACAACTTTGTTGGTCTCCGGGTTGTATTTGATGAGCGAGTCGGTGTCCCGGCTGGCTACATAGAGCATCTGCTGGCCTTCGTGTACGGCAATGCCCTTGGGGTGAATCAGTGTATCCACCGGGCAGCCCGCGGGCGGGCATTCCGGCTCACCCGTGCCACTGGGTGTCCCTGTGGGGGTCGGGGTGGGGGGTACGCCCAGCAACATTGGCGCCCACAGGTCGTATTTGCCAGCCGGGCGTACGTTGGCTGGTGCCTGACCGAATACAGGATCAACCTTGTCGCCATTTTCATCGGTCGCAATGCCGGTCGAAATAGCGTTGTCCGTGCTTCTGGACGAAATCAACCGGAAGGTGACTGTGTATTCAACAAAAGCGCCAGGGGCCAGGTCGCCCAGGTCCGTCGTCACGTCGGCCCAGTTCAGCGTGCCGTTATTGCCCGATACATTTATCGAAGGTGTGCTGATGCTGGTGCGCACATACTCAATGACATCGGCTTCGTAGATATCCTGCACCGGAATTTTGACCAGTGTTGTGTCGCCTTTGTTCTCCACACGGATGGTGAAGATGACCTCGCCGCCCAGCGCCACAATGCCATTCGCCGGGCTGGTTGTCGTTTTGTTGATGCCGATGGCCGGGTTCGTAATGCGTACGGGAGCCTGGCTCTGTTTGTCGGGCAAAGTGTTGCCGTTGTTATCCTGTACGCCGGTAGCAGTTGCCACGTTGATGGTCTGCTTGTTGGCCAGCAGGTCGGTGCTCTTCTTGGTCAGGAAGGTGACAGCCAGCACTTTGCTCTCGCCGGGCTGCATTGTGCCAGCACCGGTGATATCGTTCCAGCGCAACTTGCCATTGGTGTTGTCCACCACATCAGGCAGAGGGATGGCATTGACATAGCCCAGGTAGATTGGGTCAAAGGTGTCTTCTACGGGCACTGTCACCAGCGTGGTGTTGCCTGTGTTGATGACTGTGATGACATAGCTGACTGTGCTGCCCACGACTACAATGCCATCTTCTGCCCCGCCCGACGGAATCAGCCGTTTGGTGATGCTGTAGTTGGGCTGACCCACCGGCGTCGGTGTCTGTGTCGGTGTGTTGCTGGCCGTCGGCGTAATCGTCGGTGTGTTGCTGGCCGTCGGTGTGTGGGTCGGTGTATGTGTCGGCGTTGCCGTCGGTGTGCTGCTGACCGTCGGTGTATGGGTCGGTGTCGCCGAAGCCGTCGGTGTATTGCTGGCCGTTGGCGTATGGGTTGGTGTAAATGTAGGCGTCGAAGTATGGGTCGGTGTGCTGGTCGGTGTGTTGGTCGACGGCGTTGTTGGCGTCGGTGTCGGTGTCGGGCCAGTCGGCTTGTAGAGACCGGCGTCAATGGTGTTGTCGTTCGTGCCGGAGATCACCACAATCACATCGGTTTTGCCCGTGCCCGGATTGACATTGCTGTCGTTGGCTGGGTCGCCGCCCTGCTCTTTGGGGCTGTGGAAGAAACCGGCAGGTTTCACCACTTCCACCACATAGCTGCCCGGGGCCAGATTGCTAAAGCCATAGATGCCCAGGCTGTCGGTTGTCGTCGTCGCAATGGGATTGGGGTTGCCAACCACATACAGATTGACTGTCACACCATCCAGGCCTGGTTCGCCACTTTCCTGTATGCCATCTTCGTCTTTGTCATCCCACACCCGGTCACCGATGGAACCCGGTTTGTAGAGACCGGCGTCGATGGTGTTGTTGTTCTCGCCGGAAGCCAGGGTGATGGTATCTGTACGACCCGTGCCCACATTGGCATTGCTGTCGTTGTTGATGTCACCGCCCTGGCCCTTGGGGGCGAAGACATAGCCGGAAGGTGCCTCGAAGCCAACTTCGTAATCGCCGGGTACAAGGCCGGTGAAGCTATAGTTGCCGTTGGTGTCTGTGGCAGTTGTAGCCACTGGATTGGGGTTGCCTGGCTTGTAGAGCTTCACAACTACGTTCTTCAGCCCTGGCTCGCCGCCATCCTGCACGCCGTTGCCGTTCAGATCGTCCCACACCCGGTCGCCAATGCTGGCTGGCTGGTAGAGACCGGCATCAATGGTTGTGTCTGTCTGGCCAGAGGTCATCACGATGGTGCCGGTCTGGCCGCTGCTGTTGGGGTTGCTGTCTTTGGCCGGGTCGCCACCAGCACCAGACAGCGAAAAGACATAGCCGCCCGGTGCCTCAAAGGTGACGGTGTAGCTGCCGGGCTTCAGGTTGGAGAAGCTATAGTTGCCGTTGTCGTTGCCATTGCCATTGCTGTTGGTGGTTGTGGTAGCAATCGGATTGGGATTGCCCACCTCGTAGAGCTTGACAGTCACATTTTCCAGACCGCTCTCGCCATTGTCCTGAATACCATTGCCATTCGCATCAACCCACACCCGGTCACCGATGGTAACGGGTTGATAAAGGCCAGCGTCTATATCTGTCCGTGTATCGCCAGAGATGAGTGTGATCGTGCCCGTCTTGCCTGTGCCGGGGTTCGGATCACTGTCTGTGGCTGCGGTGCTGCCTGTCGCGTTCTGGGTTGTTATGACATAGCCACTGCCGTTGGGCGCAATGAACTCAACCGAATAGTTGCCAGGGGCCAGATTGCTGAAGGTGTAGTTGCCATTGCCATCGGTGGTTGTAGAAGTACCTGTGTCAATGCCATCTTTGTAGAGCTTGACGGTCACACCTGGCAACCCACTTTCGCCGCCATCCTGAATGCCGTTGCCATTGGCGTCAATCCAGGCCCGGTCACCGATGCTGGCCGGTGTATAGAGACCCGCATCAATGGTCGGGTTGTCTTCGCCAGCACCAATTACAATTATATCTGTGCGACCGGTTCCGGTGTTGGCATTGCTGTCCACCGAGGCATCATTGCCAGCACCTTTGGGGGAAAAAGCACGCCCGTTTGGCAGAACAAATTCTACGAAGTAACTGCCTGGTTGCAGGTTGCTGAATGTATAGTTTCCATTACCGTTTGTGGGCATGGATGTGATAAGACTGCCATTGCTATCGAGCAATTTGACAGTAACACCGCTCAGCCCATTTTCGCCCACATCCTGAATGCCATTGCCATTTGTGTCCACCCACACCCGGTCGCCGATAGAGCCAGTGATTGCTACTTTGGCGTCGTCTTTGTCGGTGACGTCTGTGTTGGGGATAGGCGTGCCAAAGGGATCGGACGGCTTGGCGTGCACGGTGCCGATATTCGTGTAATTGCCAGTGATGCTGCGTGTAACAGTGCAGGTTGCTCCTGTATTGGGGGCATATGGACCTGCTTTTGTGCAGACAGTGAAGTCGTCGCTTGTATCGCCCGGTGTGCCGTTGTCATCCGTAATGACAACATTGATCAGGTCGATCTCGCCTGTGTTGGTAAATGTATAGGTGAAGGGGACATTGCTCGTGCCGGGAATCTGAAATGTACCGCCATCCGGCGCATTCCCCGCTGTTTTCACAAGATCAATCGACGCTTTGGCAAAACCGAAATCAAAATCAGTACGATTTGCAATCGCGTTCGGCTCGATAACCAAGGCCGGATTCTGGTAGACTGTGCTGCCACTGGTCAGCACATACCCATCCAAAGGCTGCCCTGGCCCAAACATATTATCGGGAATTTCTACGTGATAGACCGGGCCACCAAAAGTGATCTGTACAAGATAATAGCCAGGCGTGGTGGTCGAGGTAACTGTGGTGGCAAAAATGGTGTCGCCGCTGTCCAATTGATTGGCGGTCGTTCCATCATCATTCCAGACCCGAACGAGAACGCCTGGAATTCCCGGTTCGCCTGGGTCCTGATACCCATTTGCGTTAAGGTCATGCCAGACAAAGTCGCCCAGCGAGGAAGCGCCGGAAGGGGCATCTCCTGCTTGGGGTTCAGCTGCCGCGGCAGAACCAACACCAAGCAGAAAAACAATCATCATTCCGCAGAGTGCCAGAAAGATCGCGGATTTTGTGTAGTTGTTCCGTTTCATAGTTGCTCGCTTATTCATAGAAACAATACCCTCCTAAGTAAGAAAAACATATCTGGCACTACCTTATCACAAAAGACTGACGGGAACTATTACGATTTGCTGATAGAAATCAGGGTTGTTGGCAAAGAATATAGGATTTGTTCGCTGGGAACTGCTCCGGTGTGGCGCACCCGCCAGGAGAATATTTCTGTGCAAAAATTGTGGGGCGAGCGCGACACGCCCAAAGCCTGGATAGTTACTTCACTCGCTTGCTTCCAACATCTTTGTGGGGCATCGCAGCCCAAATCAGCACGGCCAGACCCACCAAACCCAGCCCTGCCAGCGCAAACAACTTGTACAGCCTGCCGTCCAACACAAGCGTCAGCGCGCCAAAGACCGCGCAGAAGAGCCAATAGGCCAGCACAATTGTTCGTTCTCCCAGGCCGATATCCAACAGACGAAAATGGAGGTGATCCCGTCCTGCCTGGCCGGGGGACAGACCCCGCCGCCGCCGGCTGTAGATCAGCCAGGCTACATCCAGCGCGGGCAGACCGATGACCAGCAGCACTGTCGCCAGCCGCGCGCCGCCGATGATACCCAGGCAGGCCAGGGCAAAGCCAAGAAAAAAGCTGCCGCTGCTCCCCATAAAAATTCGCCCCCGGAAGTTGGCAGGTAGAAATCCCAGCGTCGCCCCCAACAGAGCCACAGGCAACACCGCCACACTGGCCTGGGGTGGATCAGCCTGAAAAAGCATATGCAGGGCCAGAATCGCACAGACAATCGCGGCCACGCCTGTGGCCAGCCCGCTTAGCCCATCCAGAAAGTTGACAGTGTTCATCATCCCGATAAACCAGAAAATCGTCAACGGGACAACGATCCACCAGGGAAATCCCCCGTCGCCAAAAAAGAGGCCGGGGGCAAAGGGATTGTTTACGTGCTTAATAAAAATCAGTCCGGCAATGGCGATCAGACCGGCTGCAATTTGAATGGCGTATTGGGGCAGTGCGGAAAAGCGGAAGCGATCGTCCAGCAGCCCGGCCCCGGCACAGAAGACGCTACCCACCAGCAGCGCGGTCAGACGGCGGCCTTCGTTGGGATCGTTGCGCGGGGGCAGCCACTGGGCAGCGATTTCAGGGGGGAGAAGGGAGGGCAAAATCAGCGTGAGCACCACTGTCAGCCCAAACGCGCCAAAAAGGGCCAGCCCACCCGTGCGGGCAATGATGCCCCGGTGACTGCGCCGCCCGCCCGGACGATCCACCAAACCCAGGCGATGGCCCAGGCGGGCAGAAAGCGGGGTGAGCGCGAAGGCGAGGAGGAAGGAGACGAGAAGGACAGTTAGGGTAAACATGGAGGGATAGGGAGAGGACAGGATGACCTTTGTTTCGGTCATCCTGTCCTCTGGTCAGGGCTAGGGTCGCATAGACTGGAGCAGCCGGGGAAAGGCAATCGCCTCGCGCAGGTGTCCAATGCCACATATCCACGCAACCGTACGCTCCACACCCAGGCCAAAGCCGCTGTGAACCATCGAGCCATATTTGCGCAGGTCCACATACCACTCATAGGGTTCCATGGGCAGGTTGTGCTTTTCAATCGCGGCGATCAGTTTGTCCGGGTCGCTCATGCGCTCGCTGCCGCCCGTAATCTCGCCATAACCTTCTGGGGCCAGCAGATCCACACTGCGGCAGACCTCCGCCCGGCCCGGCTCCGGCTCCATATAAAACGCCTTCACCTGTGTGGGGTAATGGTGGACAAAGACCGGTTTGTCAAACTGGGCCGCAATATACGTTTCGTGGGGACTGCCAAAATCCTCGCCCCAGGGAATGGGCGGGACCGCATCCTCGTAGCCAGGGACCAGTTCGCCTGCTTCCGCGGCTGCATTCACCATAGCTACCGCTTCGTCGTAGTGGATGCGGGGGAAGGGAGCCACCACCCGCTGCAAACCAGTGGTGTCCCGCTCCAGCAACTTCAACTCTTCGGCGTTTTCGGTCAGACAGCGCTGGACCACATAACTGACCATTTCTTCCTCAATCTCCATCAACTGTTCCAGATTGCAGAAGGCAATCTCCGGCTCTACCATCCAGAATTCCTGAAGATGGCGGCGGGTCTTGCTCTTCTCTGCCCGAAAAGTAGGGCCAAAGCAATAGACTTTCCCAAAGGCAAAAATATTGGCTTCGTTATAGAGTTGACCGGTCTGGGCCAGATAGGCCGGTTCCCCGTGGAAATCGATCTCAAAGAGAGTGGTCGTTCCCTCCGCGGCTGCCGGGGTGAGGATGGGCGTGTCCATATTGAGAAAGCCGTGATCGTCCAGCCAATCCCGCAGGGCGCGGATGACAGTGGCCCGCACCCGCAGCACAGCCCATTGGCGGGAAGAGCGAATCCACAGATGGCGGTTCTTCATCAGAAATTCCACCCCGTGCTCTTTGGGCTGGATGGGGTATTCGCCGGCCACCTGGACAACTTCCAGGCTGGCCGCGTCCAGCTCATAGCCGCCGGGAACACCGGGCGCGCGCTCGTTGGCAACGACTGTTCCCGTCACCCGCAGGCTGCTTTCCTGGGTCAGCTCTTTGGCCGCGGCAAAGTCCTCTTCGCTCACATTCTTCTTAAAGACCACCGCCTGGCAGATACCAGAACCGTCTCGCATCTGCAAAAATTGCAGGCGGCCTTTGTTGGTCTTGGCATAGAGCCAGCCCTGTAAAGTTACTGCTTCGCCGATATGCTCGGCCATCTCGCGTATAGAAATTATTGGGGCCACGTTGCCATTCCTTTGCCTGATGCTCAGTTTCGGGTGAGTGTTTGTGCCCGTTGCGGACACAAGGAACAATGAAAATAGAGACACAGAGAAATGCAGATTAAATCCGTGTGAATCCGGTCTTTCCGTGTCATCCGTGTTCTATTTTCAGGTCCGGTCCTCTTCGCTGATTTCCTCCTCGTCATCCCAGTCTTCATCACCCGCTGTCCGCGTCACTTTGACCGGGCCAGCGGGCTGATCAAACCATTTGTCCAAATGGCCGCGCAACTCCTCTTGCAGCCGTTCGATGTGAACAGAGGCTTCCGGGGGGCGACGCCCGGAAAGAAAGGTAGCTTCGGAGACATAATCGCTGCCCGCGTCCCGATAGGCCGGGCGCACAATATGCGTATGTACGAAGACATCCACCGGTTCCACGTAGTGCTCCGGCTCCGGGGCCACAGGAGGCAACTTCTCGGTCTGTTCCTGGCGGCGCTGTCTGCGGCTGGACGAAGAGCGCCGTTTGTTGCTGTTGTTGGAACGCCGTCGCTTGCGGCGTTTCTCCTGTCCTTCGCTCTTTGCTTCCGCGGGACGCTCGCTCTGGGATTGGGCCGCGGGCTGGCTTTTGTCCTGCTCTTTCGCTCCCTGGCCCTCCTTGCCGCCACCAGACCCTTTGCGTCGGCGGCGGAAATAGCGGCGATTTTTACTTTTGCCGCCCTGGGATTTTTCGTTGCCACCACTCTTCTGTTCTTCTGCCATCGTTCATTTCCCTTCTCTCTCAGCAAGCAACGCTACTATCCCACGTCACTGTCTCACGCCACGTTAATTACAAACCGGCCACTTCCCGATAGACCGCCACTGTCTCTGCCGCGCATTGCTCCCAGCGGAAACGGGCTGCCTGACGCACACCCCGCCGCCGCAATTCATCCGCCAGCCCCGGCTCCGCCAAGATTCGTTCCACCGCGCCGGCCAGGGCTTCGTCATCCATCGCGGGCACAAGCAGGGCCGCGTCCCCCGCCACTTCGGGCAAGCTGCTGCTGTCGGCACAGACCACCGGTGTGCGGCAGGCCATAGCTTCCAAAACCGGAAATCCAAAGCCCTCGTACAGACTGGGCAGTAGCAATACGTCGGCCCCGGCATAGAGCGCGGGCAATTCCGCGTCCGGGACCCGCCCGGCAAAGGAGACATCGCCGGTCAGCCCCAGTCCCTCCACCAACTGGCGCACCGGCTCAAAAAGCCAGCCCTGGCCACCGGAGATCAACAATCGGTGGGGATAGCCCCGCTCTTTCAATCGGGCCAGCGCCCGCATGGCTGTGCTGTGATTCTTGCGGGGTTCCAGCGTGCCCACCATCAACAGATAGGGTCGCTCCGGGCTATACTTCTGGCGGACGCGGGCCACTTCTGGCGGGCCAATGGGGGCGAATCGGCTGTCGATCCCCTCGTAAACTACCCGGATTTTGGATTCTGGTGTTCCATAGCGGCTCACCAAATCCCGCCGGGTCTGCTGGCTGACTGCAATGATAGCATCTGCGGCCCGCACAAACAAAGGCATTGCCACCCGCAGAAATGTCCGGTTGGTGCGGGTGTGATGTTGGGGAAAGGCTTCAAAGATCAGATCGTGTACAGTCAGCACAGCGGGCCGGGCCAATCCCGGCAGCAGATGTTCGCTGGCGTGGAAGAGATCGCCCCTGGGCAGCGCCTTTTCCAGCCGGGGAAATCCCACCAGTTGGCTTGCCAATGCGCCCAGCCGCCACCCATACGGCCCCCGCTCTGTGGTGACGGTCTGTGCTCCTGCCAGGCTGGCGGGCAGTTGGTGGCCGCTGTGCCGGTTATAAAAAAGAGTCAGATCGATCTCCTCCCCGTGCCCCGCCAGCAGGTGAGACGCCAGCCGCTCCGCGTAGCGGGCCAACCCCGCGTTCTGATGCACAGCCGGGCCAACATCCAGCACCACCCGGGGTTTAGAGGCCGCGCCCATCAACCCGCCTCGTCCAGCAGCTTTTGCACCCGGCTGATAATCATCTCCATTGCCACCTGATTGCGCCCACCCTCCGGCACAATCACATTCGCATAGCGCTTGCTCGGTTCCACAAACTCCAGATGCATAGGCCGCACAGTCTTCAAATATTGCTCCACCACCGAATCCAGCGAACGTCCCCGCTCAAACATATCCCGGCGCAGGCGACGGATGAAGCGGATGTCCGCGTCGGTGTCCACAAAAATGCGAATGTCCATCAGTTCCCGCAGGGCACGCTCAGCGAAAATAAGAATCCCCTCCACCAGCACGACCGGCGCGGCATCCACCCGCCGGCTCTCGGCCCGGCGGCTATAGGTGGCAAAGTCGTAGATAGGCACATCCACTGCTTCTCCCCGGCGCAGGGAAAGCAGATGCGTTACCAACAAAGGCGTATCCAGACTTTGCGGATGGTCGTAGTTGCGTGTGGCCCGCTCGGCCAAAGAGAGGTGGCTTTCTTCGCGATAGTAGCTGTCGTGCTGCAAAAATGCAATCTGATGGGGACTGATGCAGGCGAGAATCTGCTCGCTGACCGTCGTTTTGCCGCTGGCTGTGCCCCCGGCCACGCCAATCACAATCGGCAGCGGCGTCAGTTGGTCAACGGATATCCCCTGGCCCATCAAACTTCTATCCTTCCTTCCAGTTCGGTCAGCGGTTCGGGGCTGCTGCTCTGCACCACCAGCACAGAGCGATCCCCCGGCCAGACGCCAAGCTGCACCAGGGCAAAGAAGGGGCGGCGCACATAGCCAACACCCCCGATCAAGGCCAGGACCAGCGCGGCCCACAGCAGGCCATCCCCCGGCAAATAGCGGATGCCCACTGTCAGCCCGGGCAAAAAACGCAGACGGATGGTAACTTCCTGCCCAGCCTGCTCCCCCTGGATGAGCGGAATCGCCCAGCTTTCGTTCTGGCTGATCTCAGAGCGGGTCACCGCACCGCTTGTGCCCGTAATCGTCTCCACCAGAAACCGGCCCTCTTCTGCCAGCCGCACCAGCCGCAAGCCCATATCCGCATCGGGGATCAGCACAGACTCCTCGCTGCCCGGCGCGGGAAAGACAAAGCCAATGCGGTCGGTGGTCCCGTTGTCGCCGGGGAGCAACAGTGTGCCTGGCCTGTCGCTTTCCAGAAAAATGCCCGGCACAGTGGGCTGCATGTGGATGGTTGTATTGTTCAGGCGGGCAGTCTGGGTTCGCCCCACTGCCAGCAATTGGGTGGCATCGCCCAATTCCACCTGCAACGCCGCGTTCTGGCTCCCGCCTTCCCCCAGGACACTGTAGCGCAGGTGAAGCCCCTGCCGGGGGAAACGAAATTCACTGCCCGGCGCGAGAGGAGGGGGTGTCACCTCCCAGCCAAAATTGGTGCCACCCCACAGAACCGCCAGGGCCAGCAAAATCCCCGCCAGCAGCAGGGGGCGCAGATAATAGGCCCAGGTGTGGCCCTGGACCAGCCAGCGCAGTTCGCCATCTGTCTGTGTGCGGCGCACCAGCACCGATGGGCTGGCATCAAAGCGATCGCCCAGTCGCCCGCCGATGGCGTCGGACATACGCGCGAAAGGCTGGGCCAGCCCGGAGCGGGAGCGGAAGACAAGGCCCCCGCCGGGCACAGGCAGGGGTTCCCCCGGCCCATCCGTGGCCGCGCCCAGCAGCCCGGGCAGCCGTCGGCTGCGATGGATGTCGGCCATCTGTTCGCCCAGATGGACAAAAAGCAGCAGTCCCAGCACAGCCAGCCCACCCCGGATCAGCGGGCTGTGGATCAGATCAAAGAGGCCCAGGCCGTTGAGCAGCGTGCCCAGACTGCCGTATTCGTTGCGGATGGAGAGCAGCCAGCGGGTTGCGCCCGCCGGGTCATCGGCAAATTGGCCGGGCAATTGGGGCAGGGCCACGCCGATCAGCACCAGCAGCAGCAGAAAGAGGGCCGCGGCCACCAGCAACAGCGGGTGGCGCAGCGTCTCCCAAAAGAGCAGAAACGGACCCCGGCCCGGGGCAGGTGTCGGCTTCGCCTTCGATGTAGAATTGCCAGAGATGGATTCAACCATCAGAGATTCCTCAAAACGATGACAAAAACATCTGTCCGGCCCGCAGCCAGGGATCGTTGTCCAGCCACTGGGAGACTGTCTCTTCCAGATTCATCAGGGGAGCGTTGCGCTGGGTACAGGAGGGCAGCGCCTCCAGAAAGGCCGCGCCATACTCCCGCTTCCAGGCCCGGTTGTCCAAGATGACAACTACGCCCCGATCGGTGGCCTGGCGGATCAAACGGCCAAAGCCCTGGCGAAAGCGCAGCACCGCATCGGGAACCACATACTCGTGGAAAGAGTCGTCGTAGGTCGCGCTGCGGGCCGCCACCAGCGGGTCGGTGGGCACGGCAAAGGGCAGGCGCACAATCAGCAGACAGGTCAACTGTTCGCCGGGCAGGTCGATCCCTTCCCAGAATGTGCCCGTGCCCATCAGCACAAAACGCCCGCCGCTGCGGAACTCTTGCAACAACCGCCGCCGACTGCCAGAGCCGTGTTCCAGCAGTCCGATGCCCATCTGATCCAGCGGGGCGCGGATGGAATCCGCGGTGGCGCGCAGGTGCGCGTAGCTGGTGAAGAGGACGAGCGTATGACCCTCCGCGGCCTTGGCCCCGGCCATAATCGCCCGCTCCACGCTCTGCTGATAGTTGCCTTTGTCCGGCGCAGGCATATCGCTGGGCAGATAGAGCAACACATTCGAGCGGTAGTCAAAGGGGCTGGCAATGGCCGAAACTTCGGTGCTCCACCCGCCCACCCGGTCCTGCATAAAGTCGAACCCTTCGCTGGTGCGCAGGGTCGCGCCGGTCAACACGACAGTGCGCAGGCGATGGAAAATCTTCTTTTCCAGCAGATCGCCCACAAAGACCGGCGCGGCGCAAAGCTCCACATTCTGTTCCTGGGCACGGTGGCCGCCGGGCAGAGAAAGCCAAGTAACGATCTCTTCATCCGCGCCCACTGGACGAAAGATAACCCGATCCGCGGCACCGGTCAGCTCGGCCAGATAATCGACTTGGGAGCGCAGTTCGTTCAGAAAGAGGCCAGTGGTGTCGTCCGCCCACCAGCGGGCCTGCTCCAGCGCGTCGGCCAGGACACGGGCCTTTTCCACCAGCCCGTGCAGACTGCGGCTCAGCCGATCCCATTCCATTTCGATCTGGCTCCAGCGGGGCTGGGCGCGCATACCGCTGTCCAGCCGCAGCCGCTGCGCGTAGTCTGCCTGGGCGCGTATGCCCTCCTGGCCGCGGGCAAACTGGAAGAGGGAGAGCGCGATTTCGCCCAGGGGTGTGGGGAGGGTGCGGGCGGCTTCTTCGATCTGGCGGGCCTGGCGCTGCCATTCCGGCTGGCTGTCCAGATGGCGATGCATCTCCCGGGAAAAGCTGAGTCGGGCCAGCGCGCCTTCGATCTGCGCCCGATCCGTGCGGGTGGTCAGCGCTTCGGTGGCCGCCTCTTCCAGCCGGTGGGCCTCGTCGATAATCAGATGGTCATAGGCGGGCAATAGCCGGTGGCCCGTCTCCACATCGGCCAAAAGCAGCGCGTGATTGACCACCAGCAGATGGGCGGTTTCGGCCCGCCGCCGGGCCTGCCAATAGAAGTCGTGGGAGCCGAACTCGCCGCGCTGATGGGCGTTACTGCCACAGCGCTCTTCCGTGCAGATGACCGGGTCCGAAGCAATCTGCCGCCAGATCGCCCGTTCTGCCGGATCGTTGATGGAAAGCTCACTCAGATCGCCGGTGCGGGTGGTGGGCAGCCAGACCAGCACCTTTGCCAGCAGCCGCAACTCCATCACCGATAGCTGCCGTCCCCGCTGCCACTGTTCCAGCCGTTGGGTGCAGAGATAATTCTGGCGGCCTTTGAGCAAGGCAGCCCGCAGCGGCGGCAATGCGGGATCAGCCTCGGCCAATACGCCAGCCAGGCGGGGAATCTCCTTTTCCAGCAGTTGTTCCTGCAAGGGAATTGTGTTGGTGGCGATAACAGCCCGCCGGTTGTGGGCTGTGGCCCACAGGGCCGCGGGCAGCAGATAGGCCATACTTTTGCCTGTGCCTGTGCCGGCTTCGATCATCCGGTGGCGGCCCGCGGTAAAGGCGTCCAGCACCAGTTGGGCCATCTCGACCTGTCCCCGCCGGGTCTCGTACTGGCTGTCCGTTTGGCCTCCCCTTTGATCGCTCGGCTGTCCGTCCGGTTGTCCGGCCGGCTGTCCGTTCGCTCGCCTGTTCAGTTGGCGGGCCAGCGGGCCGTCGGGTGCAAAGGCGGCTTCGACGGTCTCGGGCACAAGCAGGCTTTGCACAATTTCGCTGGCAGGCGCGGGGGGCAAGGGCGGAATCGCTTCGGTCGCGTCCGGGTGAATCCACGCCAGGCGCGGTGTTGTCCACACGCGGCTCAGTCGTTCGCTCAGCGCGTCTTCCAGCAGAAAGCGCAGGGACCAGCCGCTTTCCGCGCTGCGCTCAACCAGAATTTGCAAAGTGGGCAGCGGAACCTGGCGTAACCGCTCCATCAGGTGCATAAAGAGTTGGGCAGTGGCCTCGGCATCCGCATTGGCCCGGTGCGCGTCGTCCAGGCGAATCTCCAGCGCGTTGCACAATTGGCCCAGATTATAGCTGGGCATACTGGGCAGCAGAATCGTTGCCAGCTCGTGGGTGTCCAGGCCGGGGCGGTGGAAATTGGCCCCCGCGGCCTGCAAAAAGGCCAGATCGAAGCCCACATTGTGGCCCACGATTGCAAAGACCGAACTATCCACAAAGGCCAGCAGTTCGGGCAGCGCGCGGTCCATCGAGGGCGCATCTGCCACATCTTTGTCCGAAATGTTTGTCAAGCGCTGGATGAAGAGGGGAATGGGGCGGGCCGGATTGATAAATGTCGCGAAGGTATCGACAATGGCGCCATCGCAAAAGCGCACCGCGCCGATTTCGATAATCGCGTCTTTTTGGGGACTCAGCCCGGTGGTTTCCACATCTACAGCCACAAATGTACGCGGGGGCATTGCCTGTCCATTCTCTGCTTCAGGGATAGACCGCAGACCGTTGACGGCAGAAGTGTTTGCCTGCGTCCAGCCATGCGCGGTCTATTGATTATAGCAGGCGGGCGGGATGGATGGCGAATAGAGCAGGGAATTGCCCACGGGAGGAATTGGCCGGGACGGGGTTCTGGGGCAAAATGGGAGGGAGAGGACAACAGACAAAAAGGGAAGGCAAAGATGGCCCGGCAGTCGGTCTCCGTCATCGCAACTGTATACAACGAAGGCCCGGCCATTGCCCGACTGCTGGACTCGCTGGTGGCCCAGTCGCGCCCGCCGGACGAAGTGGTGATCTGCGATGGGGGCAGCGCAGACAATACAGTGGCGATCGCCCGCGCCTACAGGGACCGGCTGCCCGGTTTGCAGGTGCTGGTGGAGCCGGGTGCTAACATCAGCCGGGGACGCAATCGGGCCATTGCCGCGGCCCAGGGGCCGGTTATCGCTGTGACCGACGCGGGTGTGCGTCTGGACCCGGTGTGGCTGGAACGTCTGGTGACGCCTTTTGAAGATGGCCGGAACGCGTCGGCGGTGGCCGGTTTCTTTCTGCCCGACGCGCACGGAGTTTTCCAGACAGCAATGGCCGCCACTGTCCTGCCCCTGACCGATGAGATCAACCCGGACAGCTTTCTGCCCAGCAGCCGTTCGGTGGCCTTCCACAAAGATGTATGGGCGCGGGCGGGCGGCTATCCCGAATGGCTGGACTATTGCGAAGATTTGCTCTTTGACTTTGCGGTGAATGCCCAGCAGCCCGACCGTCCCAGCGCCTTTGTCTGGGCTTCTGACGCACTGGTCTACTTTCGCCCCCGTTCTTCTCTCTCCGGGTTTTGGAAGCAATACTATCGCTATGCCCGGGGCGACGGCAAGGCGGACCTGTGGCGCAAACGTCACGTCATCCGCTACGCCACCTATTTTGTGGCCCTGCCTGCTCTGCTGGGCCACGCCTTTTGGGGCTTCTTTGCCCGCTGGCTGGGTTGGGCCGGGCTGGTCTTTGGGCTGATCCTTTACTGTCTGCGCCCCTGGCAACGGCTGGCCAAACTGGGCCGTGCCCTTTCGCGGCCAGAATGGATAGCGGCGGCGGCTCTGGTTCCCGTGATTCGGGCTGTGGGCGATCTGGCGAAAATGACGGGCTATCCAGTGGGTCTGTGGTGGAGGAGGAGAAGGAGAAGGGATGAAAGGATGAAAGGATGAAAGGATGAAAGGAGTTTTCTGCTTCTATCCTTTATCCACTCAATCCGCAAAATCCGCGTTCTATTCTTTAGGGGGTACTCGTGCCGCTGCTGATCGACGGCCACAATCTAATCGGGTCAGGTTCGATCCCGGACATCAGCCTGGCTGATGAGGACGACGAAGCCAAACTGGTGGCGCGGCTGCGGGTCTGGCGCAGCAAAGTCAAAGACCGCATGACGGTCATCTTTGATCACGGCATTACCGGTGGGCGCTCGATTGGACTGAGCGGCGCGGGGGTGAATGTTATCTTTGCCCGCAACCCCCAGGACGCGGACGAACTGATCCGGCGGCGGTTGCGCAAGGACAGCCAGGGGCTGATTCTCGTTTCCAACGACGCCGAACTACGCCGGGATGCCGCGGCCGCGGATGTGCAGGTCTGGCGCAGCGACGAATTTGTGCAGCGTATGCAAACGAAGACGCGCAAAAAAGGGGCCAAAGCCCCGGAAGCCGGGCAAGAAGCCGGGGCCGAAAGCCACGTGAATCTGTCCGAGCGGGAAGTGGACCAGTGGATGCGTCTCTTTGGCAAGAGTCAAAAGAGCGGTAAAGAGAGCAGCAAAGAGAGCAGCAAAGAGAGTGGCAAAGGCAAGGGCAAAAAACGACGGAAGAAGAAATGACCGAAACATCGACTGACACAACGCCCGAAACGACCACAAAAGCGCCCCGCCGGGAAGTGCCCGCGCTGCTCATCGAGGCGACACCTGCTGTCAACGGCATTGGCTATTGGCTGCTGGCCTCGCCGCTGATTCTCTATCTGGCCTGGCTGTGGGTGGATATCTTCGCCTACTACAGCCCGATTCCCTGGCGCTGGCTGGATTGGATGCTGGGTGCGGTGATTTATTGGTTGCTCTTTGTGCTGCCGCTGGGCTATGCCGCCCACAAACTGGTCACATCCTTTCCCCGCCCCTTCCAGCACACGGGCTGGGATGTGCAGCCGCTGGAAGCCGTGCGACCCGCGGAAATGTACACAGTCCGCTATGTCTTCACCGGACGACGGCCTGCTGCGCGCGATCGCCAGCGCATCTGGCTGCGCGCGGCCCAGGGCTGGGTCTATTTGGAAGTGGCGGCTATTTTCATCGGCTTTGTGGTAATGATCCCGCTCTTTTTCAGCGCGCTCGACTTCGGCTTTGGGAGATAAAAACCCAGCGGGGAATTGGAACGCAGATTTTCGCAGATGACCGCAGGTTTCACAGCGGGGTTTAGCAGAAAGAATCCGTTTTTCTATCCGCATCCATCAGCGTTTATCCGCGGCTCAAATGGCTTTTTTGTGCGCTACTATTCGTACCTGTTCTCCACCCAAGGAGGAAATAAATGTACAGCGAACGACTGATCGGCTTCTATCAGACCAAACACGAGGAAATTCTCCGCACCATTCGCCTGCTGGTGGAACACGAAACCCCCAGCGACGACAAAGCCCGGCTGGATGCCTTCGCCGAGTTGCTGGCGAAGCGCTACGCCAAAGTTGGGATGAAAACCGACATAATCCCCAACCCGGAGCGGGGCAACCATCTGCGGGCCGTCTTTGCCAATCCCGCCTATGTGACCGATCCAGCGGCCAAGCCAGCGCTGATCCTCTGCCACTTCGATACAGTGTGGCCGGTCGGCTCGCTGGCGACCCACCCCTTTCGCATCGACGAGCAGGGCTGGGCCTATGGGCCGGGCATCTTCGATATGCAGTCCAGCCTGGCCCTAGTGGAATTTGTGGTCCACGGCGTGCAGGAGATGGGGCTGCGTCTGCCCCGGCCTGTGGTGCTGCTGGCAACTTCGGACGAGGAAGTGGGCAGCCACACTTCCCAGGAATTGATCGAAAACGAGGCGCGCAAAGCTGCCTATGTGCTGGTGATGGAGTCGCCCCTGCCCGGCGGTGTGATCAAAACCGCGCGCAAAGGCACGGGCCATTTTGAAGTGGAGATCACTGGGCGGGCCGCGCACGCGGGTGTCGAGCCGGAGAAGGGCATCAGCGCCATTCAGGAGTTGGCCCACCAGATTTTGACCCTGCACAAGCTGACCGATATGGAAGCGGGCACAACCGTCAATGTGGGCGTCGTCAGCGGCGGGACCCGCTCGAATGTGGTTGCGCCCAGCGCCAAAGCCATCATCGACGTGCGCTCCTGGACCGCCGAGGAGATGGACCGGGTGCGCCACGCCATCCGCGGCCTGACGCCGGTGCTGGCCGGGGCAAAAATCACCACCTACGACGGCGGCGGGCGACCCCCGCTGGAACGCAAAGTCACGGCGGGCCTTTTCAAGCAGGCCCAGGCCATCGGGGCCAAAGTCGGGCTGGATTTAAAGGAAGGCGCGACCGGTGGCGGTAGCGACGGCAACCTGACCGGCGCGCTGGGCATCCCCACCCTGGACGGGCTGGGTGTACCCGGCCACGGCGCCCACGCGGACCACGAACACATCGAAGTGGACCAGATTGCGGGAAGATTGGCGCTGTTGACGGGATTGTTGATGGAATTGAGCGCATAGCGTAGGTTGGGTTCTCGCCGCCGGAAATCTCTGATTACCCAAGTGCGTGTGCGGCGAGAACCCAACACAGACCAGTCGAAGTTGGGTGAATGCCTGGGCTATTGGTTTTGTATACACTATTGGGTACGGCATTCACCCAACCTACGCAATTTCACGAAAGAACCGCAAATGAACTTCAACCACTACTTCACAAACGACGAACTGGCCGAAGTCCTCTCTGGCTGGGTGAGCGAATATCCAGCGCTGGCTGCGCTTTCTGTCCTGGGCAGTAGCTACGAGGGGCGGGAGATTCCCCTGCTCACCCTCACCAATCGGAAAACCGGCCCGGACACGGACAAACCCGCGCTGTGGATCGACGCCAACATCCACGCCACCGAACTGGCGGGCACGACGACGGCCCTGCACATTGCCCACACTCTCCTCACCGGCTATGGCACAGACGCCCGCGCCACCCGTCTGCTGGACAATTGCGCGGTCTACCTCGCGCCCCGGCTCAACCCGGACGGCGCGGCCCTGGCCCTGGCCGACGTGCCCCAATACATCCGTTCGGGAACCCGGCCCTATCCCTTTGAAGAGAAGGCGGACGGCATCCACGCCGAGGATATGGACGGGGACGGGCGCATTTTACAGATGCGCATCCCCGATCCCAATGGCGACTGGAAGGTGAGCAGCCTGGACCCGAAGCTGATGGAGAAGCGGGGGCCGGACGAGCAGGAAGGCCAGTTCTACCGGCTCTTTCAGGAGGGACGCGTTGAGAACTACGACGGCGTGCAGATTCAGGAGGCCCGTCCGTTGCAGGGGCTGGACTTCAACCGCAACTTCCCCTTTGAATGGAAGCCGGAGAACGAGCAGGCTGGCGCGGGTCCCTATCCCACCTCGGAAGTCGAGATTCGGGCGACAGTGGATTTCATCACCCGCCACCCCAACATCAACATTGCCATCACCTACCACACCTTCAGCGGCGTGATCCTGCGTCCCTTTAGCACCCGTCCCGACGACAAAATGGATGTGAACGATCTGTGGGTCTATCAGTTGATGGGCGAGCGGGGCAAAGAACTGACCGGCTACAAGTGCATTTCCGTCTATCACGACTTCCGCTATCATCCGACAGAAGTGACCACCGGCGCGTTCGACGATTGGGTCTACGACCACCTGGGCATCTTCGCCTTTACCGTCGAGCTGTGGGACCTGCCCGGCCGCGCGGGCATCGAAGATCGGGACTTCATCAAGTGGTTTCGCACCCATCCCCACGAGGACGACGTGAAGATTCTGCGCTGGCTGGAGGAGAACGCCGGGACAGATGCCTACCTCGACTGGTACGCGTACGAGCATCCCCAGCTTGGCCCGGTGGAGTTGGGCGGGCTGAACCGGATGTATACCTTCCGCAACCCGCCCCGCCATCTGATGGGCGAAGAGGCCGAGAAGAACAGCCCCTGGGCGCTGGCCCTGGCTGATATGCTGCCCCGGCTCACACTCCACGAATTGACAGCCACGGAAATCGGTGACGGACGCTATCGACTGCGGCTGGTGGCAGAAAACAGCGGCTTCCTCGCCACCACCACCAGCGGCCAGGGGCAAAAGCGGGCCGCGGCCCGGCCTGTCCGGGTCGAATTGGCTTTGCCAGAAGGCGCGACTCTCGTTACCGGCAAAGCCCGCACAGAACTCGGCCATTTGCAGGGACGCAGCAACAAGCTGGATGTCACCGGCGTTTATGGCAGCAGCCCCACGGACAATCGGGCCTGGGCCGAATGGATTGTCCAGGGCAAACCGGGGGATAAAATTGCGGTGGCTGTTCTCAGCGATCGGGCCGGGAATATCCGCACGTCAATCGTTTTGGCCGGGGGAAAATAGGGGCGCAACGCGGGCAGAAGCCCACAATAATCTGGCGCGGGTGTGGGAAAAGAGCGAAGAGGAACCGGCCAACCCTCAACACATTGTGATTGTGCGGGGTATGGGCTATCGCTTTGGAGGCGAGTGCCGTCTGATTTGCCCGGGCACAGACACGGGGCAAATCGATGGACTAATTTTGGCGGGATTGTGATATTATTCACACATACTTGATGCCATCAACACAACCTTTCTCCGGCACTCTGACCGGTGATTCTGAAAAGAAGAAGGTAGACATTGGTGATTCTGAAAAGAAGAAGGTAGACATTTATGTATGGATATGTACGGCTGTGGGCACTTTTTCTGATGGCCCTTCTGCTTTTGAGCGGATGCGGTGACAGTTCTGCCCAGGCTGAATCCGCGCCGGGCGAACAGCGGGCCATTCAAAACAAAGGCTCAGATACGCTTGTCAATCTGGCGTTGGCCTGGGCAGAAGCCTATCGAAACGTGGACTCGTCGGTTTCCATTGCCGTGACGGGCGGCGGTTCGGGCACGGGCATCGCCGCGCTGATCAACGGCACAGTGGATATTGCCAACGCCTCCCGGCAGATGAAGGACAACGAGTTGGAGGCAGCCAAGGCCAACGGCATCGAAGCGCGGGAATTTACCGTTGCCATCGACGCGCTGGCGATTGTGGTGAATCTGGAGAATCCAGTCAGCGAGCTGACAATCCCGCAGATCGCGGATATATATACCGGGCGCATCACCAACTGGAAAGAGGTGGGCGGAAACGACGCGCCGATTATTCTGCTGTCCCGGGAAACCAACTCAGGAACCCACGTCTATTTTTTGGAAGAGGTCGTGCGCAAGGGCGACAGCAGCAACACAGACATCTTTGCCCCCCAGACGCTTCTTATGCCTTCTTCGGTGGGAATCACCAGCGAAGTGCGGCGCAACCCCAACGCCATCGGCTACGACGGCCTGGGGTATGTGGACCTGGCCCACGAAAAGACAGTTGCCGTTGCCATAGACGCGGATTCTCCCTTTGTCTTGCCCACTGTTGCCAGCGGCGCGGATGGGTCCTATCCCATCTCCCGCGGGTTGTATATGTACACCGCGGGCCAGCCCAGTGGCGCGGTCGGTGTCTATCTGAACTGGATTTTGGGACCAGAAGGGCAGCGTATCGTAGCCGAATTGGGCTTTGTTCCATTGCCGGAGAAGTAGACCAATGACAACCAATCCTTCTGTAACCAGCCCGGTGGTGGCCCCCCGAGAAGGCCCGCGCATACGTCCTGGCGAATGGCTGATCGAGAATTTGATCCGGCTGGCCGGACTTTCGACAATTGTCATTGTGGCGCTGATCTTTCTCTTCCTTGTGCGGGAAGGTGGCCCGGCCTTTCTGGATATCCCCCTGCGCAAACTTTTTGGCAGCCGCTGGTATCCCATCGAGGATATCTTCGGGCTGCTGCCCCTGCTGGTGGGATCGCTGATTGTCACTGTGGGTGCGGTGGTTATCGCCGTGCCCCTGGGGCTGATCACCGCTATCTATCTGGGCGAAATCGCGCCGCTCTGGCAGCGGGAAATCCTCAAACCTCTCATTGAAATGTTGGCCGGTATTCCGTCGATTGTGCTGGGCTTTCTGGGCTGGGTGGTGCTGGCTCCCATCATCCAGAACGCGGGCGCGGCCACGGGACTGACCGCCTTCACCGGCGCGATTATCCTGGCCTATATGTCCCTGCCCACAATCATCAGCATCTCGGAAGATGCCCTCTACGCGGTGCCCAAGGAGTATCGGGACGGCGCGCTGGCGATTGGCGCCACCCAGTGGCAGACCATCTGGCGGGTGGTGCTGCCCGCGGCCCGTTCCGGCATTGTGATTGCAGTGATGCTGGGGATTGGCCGGGCGATTGGGGAGACAATGGCGGTGATGATGGTGACGGGCAACGCGGCCAATATCCCCGCGCTGAGCAGCGGGCTGTTCTTTGCGCCGGTGCGCACAATGACAGCGACGATTGCCGCGGAGATGGGCGAAGTGGCCCAGGGCAGTCTCCACTACAACACACTTTTTGGCATCGGCATTGTGCTTTTTGTGATCACATTCGCCATCAATTCTCTGGCCGGGCGTATTGTGGGTACACGGGGCGCACGGCGCACGGGAGCGAAATTATGAGTCGTCAGAGAACCAACCGGCTGGCAATGGCACTGATTACCGGCACGGCAGTGCTGGTGGTGATACCCATTGTGCTGGTCATTCTCTTTGTCTTCTACAACGGCATGGGGACTATCAGCTGGGAGTTCATCACCGCTCCGCCGACGAATGGGATGCGGGAAGGCGGGATTTGGCCCGCGCTGCTGGGGACGATATTCCTGACCTTTGGCACGGCAATTATCAGCTTCCCCTTGGCAATTGGCGCGGCCATTTATCTGTCGGAATATGCCGCGGACAACCGGTTGACGCGGATGGTGCGGCTGGCGATTGTCAATCTGGCGGGCATCCCCTCAATTGTCTACGGCCTCTTTGGCCTGGGCGCGTTCGTCCTCTTTATGCAGTTTGGCACGTCGATTCTGGCCGGTTCGCTGACCCTGGGGATTCTGACGCTGCCCGTCGTCATCAGCACCGCAGAAGAGGCTATCGCGTCCGTGCCCCAGCAGTTCCGCACGGTCAGCCTGAGCCTGGGCGCGACCCGCTGGCAGACCATTCGCCATCAGGTGTTGCCCCACGCCCTGCCCGGCATCATCACCGGGATTATTCTGGGGCTGGGCCGGGCCGCGGGCGAGACCGCGCCCATCCTTTTTACAGTGGCCGCGTTCTATCTGCCCGACCTGCCCCACTCGATCTTCGACCAGACAATGGCCCTGCCCTATCACCTCTACGTGATTTCGACCCAAGTGCCGGGTATGCCGTTGAGCATTCAGTACGGGACCGCGCTGGTGTTGCTGCTCATCGTCCTCTCTCTGACGCTGGTCGCTACTTTCGTGCGGACGAGTATGCGGCGGCGGCGGGAGTGGTAGGGGCGATGTTGGGTGTGGGGTACAGGCTCTTTCGAGATCCGTGCCCTTTGTTTGATGGACAACCGCGGAGAAGTTAATGGCGCAGGCAAAAATTTCGATTCAGCACCTTTACTACACCTACGAAGACGGCATCGAGGCTCTGCACGACATCAGCCTGGAGATTCCCGCCAACAAGATTTTTGTGCTCTTTGGCCCGGCGCGCAGTGGAAAATCGACGCTGCTGCGTCTGCTCAATCGTCTCTCCGATTTGGACGAGGGGACCGCGCGCCAGGGCACAGTGCTTTTCGACGGGCAGGACGTCTTCGCGCGCACTGTCAATGTGAGCGATCTGCGGCGACGCATCAGTATGGTTTTTGCCGTGCCCACGCCTCTGCCCGGCTCCATCTATGACAACCTGACCTATGGATTGAAGATGGCGGGTATCCGGGAGCGGGGGGAACTGGACCGGCGGGTGGAGCAGTCGCTCAAGCAGAGCGCGCTGTGGGATGAGGTAAAGGACCGGCTGGGGGCCTCGGCCTTTGCCCTCTCTGGCGGCCAGAAGCAGCGCCTGTGCATTGCCCGCAGCCTGGCCCTGGAGCCGGATGTGGTGGTGCTGGACAATCCCACCTCCGGCTTGGACCCCATCTCTACGGCTACTGTGGAGGAGTCGCTCTACAGTCTTAAAGAGCGCTACACAATTATTATGGTTCCCCACAGCGTGCAGCAGGCGGCCCGGGTCGCGGATCAGGCGGCTTTCCTGCTGGACGGCGAACTGGTGGAAGTGGGCCAGGCCGGGAAGATGTTTGTCCAGCCTCAGGACCAGCGGACAGAAGATTACATCACAGGGCGGTTTGGGTAGATGGAAAACAAAATTGATGTACAGGACTTCAACTTCTACTACAACAATTTTCACGCCTTGAAAGGGCTGACAATTCCCATCCGGGAGCGGCAGATCACCGCGCTGATTGGCCCGTCGGGCTGCGGAAAGTCGACTTTTCTGCGCTCGCTCAACCGGATGAACGACACCATTGCCGGGACCAGAGCCACCGGCGAAGTGCTGCTGGACGGACAGAATATCTATGCCCCGGATGTGGATGTGACTGACCTGCGCACCCGGGTGGGGATGGTCTTCCAGCGCCCGAATCCCTTTCCCCAGAGCATTTATGACAACGTGGCTTTTGGCCCCCGGGTGTTGGGCATGGCCGGGGGCAAAGCCCTGGGACGGGTTGTGGAGGAAAGCCTGGAACGGGCCGGGCTGTGGGGCGAGATCAAACATCGCTTGCAGGACTCTGCTCTCTCCCTCAACCCCGGCCAACAGCAACGGCTTTGCATCGCACGAACTATTGCGGTCAAACCAGAAGTGATTCTGATGGACGAGCCGTGCTCGGCCTTGGACCCGGTGGCAACCTTGAAAGTGGAAGAGTTGATGCGCATTTTGGCAAAAGAGTATACAATCGTAATTGTTACCCACAATATGCAGCAGGCAGCCCGAGTCTCTGATTCTACTGGCTTTTTCTGGCTGGGCGAATTGATTGAGTTTGGGCCGACGGACCAACTCTTTGCCACACCACAAAAAGAATTGACTGAATCCTATATCACCGGACGGCGCGGGTAAGCGACACAATCAGGAGTATATTATGTCCACGCGAGAGCGTTTTGAACGGAAACTGAATGAACTGCGTGCCGACATCCTGGCCATGGGAAGTCTGGTGGAGGAAGAGCTGCACATGGCGCTGGATGCTCTGCGCACAATGGACCCAGCCATTGCCGCGGCTGTCAACGAGAAGGATGTGGTGGTCAACCAGACGCGCTTTGCCATTGAGGAAAAGTGCTTTGCCCTGATTGTGACCCAACAGCCCGCGGCTCGAGACCTGCGCGCCATTATCTCCGCCATCAATATGATTGTGGATTTGGAGCGTATGGGCGATCAGGCCAAGGGCATTGCCAAAGTTGTGCGCCATCTTCAAAAATTCCCCGAACAGGAACGTCCCACTGGTCTGGAAGCAATGGGGCAGATGGCGAGTGGGATGCTCCGCCAGGCGATGACGGCCTATGCCCACGACAATGTGGAACTGGCCCGGATTGTGGCTGCCCAGGATGATGAAGTGGACACGATTTACGCCCGGGTCTTCACTGATATTATGCTGCGTATGGCCCAGGTGCAGGAGCCAGAACAGATCGAAGCCTCCTACGAAATTTTGCGCTCGGCCCGAGAGTTGGAACGCTTTGCTGATCTGGCGACAAATGTGGCCGAGCGGGTCATCTATTTGGTCACAGGCTCTATGTCGGAGATCAACCAGGACGGTTGATATTCCTCGCCTGAAGTTGGCTGGAAACAGATGTCTACAAATGAGGTGTGAAATGGGAGGGGCCTGGCCTTGCTCACGTTTCACACCTCACTTTCTTAAACGACATCTGCCCAACCCACCACTCACGAATCACTCCCCTTCGCGCCTGCCCCAAAACCCAATAGTCAACTTGTCCATCGACCGCAGGTTAATCATAACCGGCTAGATTGACAAAAAGCACGCGGATTTTCTGCCCACCGGAGCACGCGTTACGTTTCACATTCTCTGTCAGGACTGCTCTGCCTATGGTATGCTGTAGAGCAAATCGGACGACAGTGTACCCAATGCATTGGGCAGGAGAAGAATATATGGAATTGCGGGCCGAGATTGTATCTATGGGGAATCAGGTGGAGGCGCAGCTACAGTTTGCCCTGGCTGCCACTGTGGCCGAACGGGTCGTCTATCCAGTCACTGGTTCACTGAAATCCGCGCAGAGGGAAGATGAATAGAGGCTTTTTCTCTCCCAACAGTTGGCAACTACTTTTACTCCACAGCCTGGCTGGGATTCTTGTCGCCTTCCTGGCCGATAGCCTCTTCGATCTGCCCCTCACCACAGGACAGCTGTGGGGGATGGGGCTGCTCTTTGGGCTGGTTGGGGGGGCGCTTTCGTTGCTCCTGAAAGCCAGGGCAATGGGAGCCATCCGCCAGTTGATCCGGGTGATGGAACGGATGGCACACGGCGATTTGAACGCGCGTATGCTCTCTATGCGCCAGGACGAAATCGGCCAATTGGTGGTGGCTTTCAATCGGTTGGTCGATGGATTGCAGGCAGAAATGGCAGACCACGACAAAGAGCGCAGTCGTCTGCTCTCTATTCTGAGCGCAATGGCCGACGGCGTGGTGATTGTCAACCACGACGGCCTTGTGAGGTTAATCAACGAATCGGCTCTACAGACATTAAAGACCAGCCAAGAGTATGCATTGGACCGGCCCTTTGCCCAGGTGGTTCGGGATCACCGGTTGATCCACCTGTGGCAGAGCAGCCAACGACAGAACGCTGAGGTCAGCGACACTTACGAGACACTGGATGGTGGCCGCACCCTGCGTTCTGTAATTACACCCATCCGTCAACCTGCCCCCGGCAGCTTTCTGGTGATGATTCAGGACCTGACCGAAGTGCGCCGTCTCGAACTTATTCGCCGGGAATTCGTCAGCAATGTTTCCCACGAACTGCGCACACCGCTGGCCTCTTTGCGTGCCCTGGCCGATACCCTGCGCGACGGCGCGCTGGACGATCCGCCCGCGGCCCGGCGTTTTTTGGATCGCATGGAAGGAGAGGTGGACGCCCTGGCCCAAATGGTGGCGGAACTGTTGGAACTTTCGCGGATAGAGTCCGGGCGGGTTCCACTCCGTCTCCAGCCAGTCCCCCTTTCCCAAGTGATACTGCCCGCGTTGGAACGGCTACAGACCCAATTCGACCGGGCCGGAATTATTTTAAAGGTAGAACTTTCCGACCAGCTCCCGCCCGTATTGGCGGACAGCGAACGGGTGCGACAGGTGGTAACGAATCTGGTCCACAACGCATTGAAATTTACGCCCTCTGGTCAGATTTCCGTCCGTGCCCAGCTTAGTCTGGAAAGTCCCGCTGCCCGGCCTGGGTTGCCCTCTCCAGGCGATAGTGAAGAGATGATCCGGATAGAAGTGGAGGATACAGGAGTCGGCATCCCTGCCCACGATCTGCCCCGCATCTTTGAACGCTTTTACAAAGCCGACCGCGCCCGCTCCGGCGGTGGCACAGGACTGGGGCTGGCGATTGCCAAGCACATTGTCCAGGCTCACGGCGGGCGCATCTCCGCGGCTAGCCGGGAGGGGGAGGGCAGCACCTTTTCCTTCACCCTGCCTGTGGCACGAGGCTGATGATTGGATATCCAATACCCCATCCCTCTCCCCGTTAATCCCCCATTAACAAAACGATCCCTACCTATTAACTTTCGTTTGTTCCAATAATCACAAACCATTAACAATAGCGCTGTATCCTTTCTTCAGAGCGGAATTTGTCTGTTCCCCGACATTCACAGAATTACTCTGAAAGGATAAAACATGCGTTACAAGATATTCATTCTCATCTCTTTGGCTCTATTGACTTTGGCCGGTTGTACGCCAGCCCCTGCAGCGGAACTTTCTGCTCCGGCTGAAGCTGCGTCTGCCCCGACGGAGACCCCGGCTGCCGAGGCAGCAACTGAAGCGCCCGCCGCCATGTCCGAGAGCGGCCTGCCCGAAGTCAACCCTCTGGAAGTCACCGGGGACATTATCGTGGCGGGCAGCTCGACGGTCTATCCCCTGACCGAAGCGATGGCTGAACGCTTTGCCGATGAAGGCTATGCAGGCAACATCACCATCGACAGTATCGGTTCCGGCGCTGGCTTCGAGCGCTTCTGCGTGGCCGGCGAGTCGGACATCTCCAACGCCAGCCGCCCCATCAAAGATTCCGAGGTGGAAAGCTGCGCGGCGATTGGCCGTACTCCCATCGAATTCCGCGTCGGGACCGATGCCCTGGCCGTTGTGGTCAGCCCGGAAGCCGATTGGGTGGAGAGCGTGACAATGGAAGAGTTGGTCGTCCTCTTCTCCACCGCCACCACCTGGGCCGACGTGAACCCGGACTGGCCCGCCGAGCCGATTCAGCGCTTCATCCCCGGCACGGACAGCGGTACATTTGACTACTTCGTGGAGGCGGTCTTCGGCGAGGACGAGGAGCCGATTCTGAGCGCGGCCAACACCCAGCTTAGCGAAGACGACAATGTGCTGGTCCAGGGCGTGGAAGGCAGCAAATATGCCATCGGCTTCTTTGGCTATGCCTACTACCAGGAGAACGCCGAGCTGCTGAAGATTCTGGCGGTTGACGGCGTGGAAGCCAGTGCTGAGAATGTGGACAACAACAGCTACCCCCTGGCCCGCCCCCTCTTCATCTATTCGGATGCGACTGTGATGGCGGAGAAACCTCAGGTAGCGGCGTACATCAACTTTTACCTGAGTTTTGTCAACGAAGAGATTGTGCGGGTTGGCTATTTCCCGTCCAGCGCGGCTGCTTTGGAAACGGCCAAAGCGAATTTCCTGGCAGCCATCGGCCAGTAAAAGATAGCTTGTATACAAAATTTCGCCGGAGAGGGGATGGGTTCCCCTCTCCGATTGGAGTGTCTGGATTCTGGCGCTAGCGAACCCAAAGAGAAATCAAACTGTCCAGGCCATAGGGGCTAAGGGAGGTAAATGTGAAGAGTGATGCGCTGGTACTGCCGGGGATGCAAGTGGCAAGCGGTGGTAATCCCAGCCCGCTGCGCCATCGTGCCCGCTGGGGAGAGCGGTTGATTCAGGGCTTCTTGTTCCTGTGCGGTGCGGTTTCGATCCTGACGACTGTCGGGATTGTGGCTGTGCTGGGACGGGAATCCCTGCTCTTTTTCGCCAGCCCAGAGGTACACCTGTCCGAATTTTTCGGCAGCACAACCTGGCAGCCCGTCATCGAACATTTCGGCATCTGGCCGTTGGTGACGGCGACCCTCATCACCAGTTCGATTGCTATGCTGGTGGCCCTGCCTCTCGGTCTGGCCGTGGCGATTTATCTGAGTGAGTATGCCTCGGACAAGGCCCGGTCCATCCTGAAACCGGTGATGGAGATTTTAGCCGGGATTCCTACAGTCGTCTACGGCTACTTTGCCCTGACATTTATGACGCCGCTGCTGCGTTCTATCTTTGGCCGGGATGTGGTGGAGATTTACAACACCGCTTCTGCCGGTATTGTCATCGGCATTCTGATTATTCCGCTGGTCAGCTCTATGGCCGAGGACGCGCTGCGGGCTGTGCCCGATTCCCTGCGCCAGGCGGCCTATGGCCTGGGCGCGACGAAACTGGAAACTGCGGTGCGGGTGGTTCTGCCCGCGGCGCTCTCTGGCGTCACAGCCGCCTTTATCGTCGCCATCAGCCGGGCTGTGGGCGAAACAATGGTGGTGGCGATTGCAGCCGGTGCAGGTCCCAAATTCACTTTGAATCCTTTTGAGGCCGCCGAGACAATGACCGGCCATATTGTGCGCATCAGCGGCGGGGATTTGAGCTACGACTCCATCGATTACAACAGCATCTTCGCCATCGGCCTGCTGCTTTTTGTGATGACACTGACGCTGAATGTGATCAGCCAGCGCATTGTGCGCCGCTTCCGGGAGGTATACGAATGAGCCAAAATAGACAGGCTGGGACAGGCGTGGGGATGCCCAACGAGGTAGCCTACAGCGAACTGGTCGCTCGTCGTCAGCGCCAGGGACGCTTCTGGGCGATGGTCTTTCAGGCGGCCACACTGGTGGGCATTCTGGCTCTCACCGCGCTGCTCTACAATATCGTCACCGAATCCTTCGGGCTGGTCGCGCTGGAAAATGAGGTGGACCCGATTTCGTTGGCGATCCGAGGCATTCCCCTGGAGGAGCTTTCCAAAGAACAGTTGCAGACGATTCTGGAGGCGAATATCTCCGCCGGGTTGATGCGCCGCTTTGAGAATGACCAGCCCTTTGCCGAACGGGATTGGGAGAGCGTCTACGGGCTTGTGCTGGAACGGGTGGTCGAGCCGCGTATTGTGGCAACCTGGACGTTGCAGGAATCCCTCTTCCAACGGGAGCAGATCGAGGCGGAGATCGCCGCCAAATATCCCAACGCCGTGCTGGAATTCCGCAGTTGGGTGAACCCGAGTTTTGTATCCAGCACCCAATCCAGTGTGCCCATCCAGGCCGGTGTGCGCACCGCGCTTTTCGGTTCCCTGTGGGTCATTCTCATCACCATTTTGTTCGCCTTTCCTGTGGGTGTGGGCGCGGCCATCTATCTGGAAGAGTACGCGGATGACAACCCCATCAACCGGCTGATTCAGACGAACATCAACAATCTGGCCGGGGTTCCCTCGATTATCTACGGGATGTTGGGGCTGGCGATCTTTGTGCGCACAATGCAGCCTTTGACCAGCGGCGCGTTGCTTGGGGTGGCCGATGCGAGTACGGCCAACGGGCGCACAATCCTTTCCGCCGGGTTGACGCTGGGGCTGCTGATTCTGCCGATGATTATCATCAACGCCCAGGAGTCTATCCGCGCTGTGCCCAGCACATTGCGCCAGGCGGGCTACGGCCTGGGCGCGACCCAATGGCAGGTCATCTGGCATCACGTCCTGCCATCGGCTATGCCAGGGATTCTGACGGGGACGATTCTTTCGATTTCCCGGGCCATCGGCGAGACCGCGCCTCTGGTGGTGATCGGGGCTTCCACATTTATCGCGGTGGACCCCAATGGGCCATTTTCCAAATTCACCGTCTTGCCCATCCAGATTTACCAGTGGACTTCCCGGCCCCAGGACGAATTTCGCAATTTGGCCGCGGCTGCCATTCTGGTGCTGCTGGCCCTGCTGCTCACGCTCAATGCCTCGGCTGTGCTTCTGCGCAACCGCTTCAGCGTAGCCCGTGCAGGGATGTGATAGCAATGTATACACGGATGGAAAGAAACACAGATATTGTTCGTGTAAATCCGTGTTTCTTCCTATCCGTGTATACAAATTTTCTCAGTTGATGTTCAGAAGGAGAACGACCCGATGACAATTACACTTGAACGGCCTACGGCCCGCAGAAAAGAGACTCCAGCGCCCCGGGGGAATTCGGGCCAGTATGCGATTGAGAGCCGGGGGCTGAATATCTATTACGGCGCTTTTCACGCGGTGCGCAATGTGGAGATGAAAGTGGCCCGCCGCAAAATTACAGCGATGATTGGGCCTTCTGGTTGCGGCAAAAGCACAGTTCTGCGCTGCTTCAACCGCATGAACGATCTGATCCCCAGCGCCCGCATCGAGGGCGAAGTCCGCTTTCAGGGCGAAAATATTTATGCTGACTACGTGGATTCGGTGGAGGTGCGCCGGCGGATTGGGATGGTCTTTCAGAAGGCCAACCCCTTCCCCAAATCTATCTATGACAATGTGGCCTGGGGCGCGCGCATCAACGGCTTCAATGGGGACATAGACAATCTGGTGGAGCGCTCCCTGCGCGGCGCGGCCCTGTGGGACGAAGTGAAGGAGAAACTGCACCAGAGCGCGCTGGGTCTCTCCGGCGGTCAGCAGCAGCGGCTCTGCATCGCCCGGGCCATCGCTGTCGAGCCGGAGATTATCCTGATGGACGAGCCAGCCTCGGCCCTGGACCCGATTGCCACCCTGCGCATCGAGGATTTAATGCAAGAATTGGCCAAAGATTATACAATTATTGTGGTTACCCACAATATGCAGCAGGCGGCCCGGGTCTCCGACTTCACCGCCTTCTTCAGTGTGGACGAACAGCGCACAGGCCATCTGGTGGAATTCGGGCCGACCGACCAGATTTTCACCAATCCCAGCGACCAGCGCACGGAAGATTACATCACTGGCCGCTTTGGATAAGAATGGCTCCCATTTATCCAGCAGACGGAGGGTCTACTCGATGACAGATGCAATAAAGGCCAAAGCACCCACGCGGAGAGCAGCGCCCAAAAGGCTTTCCACCCTCGACCGCTTCCTGACCCTTTGGATCTTTCTGTCCATGGCCATCGGTGTGGGGTTGGGCTATCTCTTTCCCGCCGCAGTCCATACATTCAACGACAGCTTCAGCGTGGGGACCACAAATATCCCCATCGCCATCGGGCTGATTCTGATGATGTATCCGCCCTTTGCCAAAGTGAAGTACGAGGAGTTGGGCCAGGTCTTTCGCAATGGCAAAGTGTTGGGGCTATCTCTGGCCCAAAACTGGGTAATTGGGCCGGTATTGATGTTCATTCTGGCTGTCATCTTTCTGCGCGGCTACCCGGATTATATGGTGGGGCTGATCCTCATCGGTCTGGCCCGCTGCATCGCGATGGTCATCGTCTGGAATGAACTGGCCAAGGGGGATACGGAATACGCGGCCGGGCTGGTGGCCTTCAACAGCGTCTTTCAGGTGCTCTTCTACAGCGTCTATGCCTGGGTCTTTATCACCGTCCTGCCCGGCTGGTTCGGTCTGCAAGGAATGGTGGTGGATATCGGCATCCAGCAGATCGCCGGAAGCGTTGCCCTCTATCTGGGCGTGCCGATGCTGGCGGGCTTTCTCACCCGCTTCTTTCTCCTGCGCGCAAAGGGGCGGCTCTGGTATGAACAGACTTTTGTGCCCCGCATCAGCCCGCTTACCCTCGTCGCCCTGCTCTTTACGATTCTGGTGATGTTCAGCTTGAAGGGCGAACTGATCGTCCAGATTCCCCTGGATGTGGTGCGGATCGCCATCCCCCTGACCATCTACTTTATCGTAATGTTTCTGGTCAGCTTTTTTATGGGCCGCCAGTTGGGTGCGGACTATTCCAAGACGACGACACTGGCCTTCACCGCGGCCAGCAACAATTTCGAGCTGGCGATTGCCGTCGCCGTCGCTGTCTTTGGCATCAATTCCGGGGCCGCCTTTGCCGCGGTCATCGGCCCGCTGATCGAAGTGCCGGTGATGATTGCGCTGGTCAATGTGGCCCTGGGCTTCCAGCGCCGCTATTTTGCAAACGAATTGCAGCCTCTGCCTGAACAGATGATCGACGCCGCCGGCGAAGCCTGCCCGCCTGCCGAGCAGGTGGCATCGACGGTTCGGAAGTAGGGGCTATCACAAAGGAAATCCGATGGGTAAACTACGCGTTCTCATTCTTTGCACAGGCAACTCCTGCCGCAGCCAGATGGCCGAAGGGCTGATCAATCACCACCTGTCCGCGCGCTGGGAGGCCTACTCTGCCGGTTCCGTGCCTTCGGGCCGGGTACATCCATTGGCGATTGCCGCAATGGCCGAGATCGGTATCGACATCAGCCGTCATCTCTCCGAATCGGTAGATGTCTACCGCAATCTCAGCCCGGACCTAGTGATTACCGTCTGTGACAATGCGGCCAAAGCCTGTCCCATCTGGCTGGGCGAGGGTGCGAAAGCCCACATCCCCTTTGTCGATCCGGCGGAAGCGACAGGCAGTGAGGATGAACGCATGGCAATCTTCCGCGCCGTGCGGGATGAAATTGCCCAGACGGTTCTGCCTTTCTTGGAAGAGTGGCAGCCCAAAGCGCTGGCGCAAGTGCCATCCCCATCCGCCCTGCGCCACGAATAAGCGATCCAGCAGCCAATGGCTGGAGACTACCACCAAACGGGAGCGTATGGGCGACTACGCCAAAGGCATTGGGAAAATTGTTCTGCTCATCGGCCCGGAGGACCCAAAACTGATAATTCAGACTTGGCAGGTTTCAGAAAACCTGCCAAGTCTTCTTGAATTGGGGATATACCCCACTGCGCCATCCGCATCCCTGCTCGTCTCCCCCTGTGGTATACTTCTCCCCTAATCAGACACGCACCAATTCGACTTCAACTTTTGCCGTCCAATGGCTGTCTACAACGACTTCTCCATTGAAATCAGCGCCACACCCACCGGCTATGCCGTGCGGGCACGCACACCCGCGGGGCAGGCCCAGGCCGAGACATCTCTCCCCCTCTCTCCCCTGGAGCTGGAAAACCGCCTGCAAGCAGTGGAACTTTCTCTCCTGCGGGGGCAGGGTGGCCTGCGTCGGGCACTCAGCGAGAACGAACGCCAGGCCCAGGAATTGGGTCAGCTTCTCTTCGATTTTCTCATCAGTGGCGATGTCCGCGCCCTCTACGATCTCAGCCGCCTGGATGCTGAACGGGGCGAACGCGGCCTGCGCCTGCGTCTCTCCATCGCCGCACCGGAGCTGGCCACACTCCCCTGGGAACTTCTCTATCACAGCCGGGAAGGGGAATTCCTGGCCCTCTCTCACGCCACACCCGTGCTCCGTGCCACGGCTGCGCCTTTTGCCCAGCAGGCCCTGACAGTTGTGCCACCCCTGCGTGTCCTGGGGGTTGTGGCCGGGCCTAAGGATTGGGAACCCCTGGACGTAGCCCAGGAGAAACGGCGCCTGGACAACGCCCTGGCCCCCCTGCAACAGACCGGCCTGGCCGAATTGGTCTGGTTGGAAGGCCAAACCCGCCGGGACCTGCAAGCCGCCATGCGCATCGGCCCCTGGCACATCATCCATTTTATCGGTCACGGCGGCTTCGACAGCGAGCGAGACGAAGGCTTTATCGTCCTCTGCGACGAGGAACGCAACGCGGCCCGCCTCTATGCCGTGGAACTGGCCCGGCTCATCGCCGATCACCCCTCCCTGCGCCTGGTTTTTCTCAATGCCTGCGAAGGTGCAGCCACATCCCAGGGCGACGATCTGGCCAGCAGCGCGGCCGCGCTCGTCCGCCGCAGCGTTCCCGCTGTCGTCGCTATGCAATATCCCATCAGCGACGCAGCGGCCATCGAATTTGCCCGCACTTTTTACGAGAGTCTGGCCGACAATCTGCCCGTAGATGCCGCGGTCACCGACGCCCGCAAAGCCGTCAGCTTTGCCACACCGCACAGCCCGGAATGGGCCACGCCTGTTCTCTTTTTGTCCAGCCACGACGGGCGGCTTTTTTCGGTGGAAAAAGCGGTGTCTGCCCCCTCTGCGCCCGATTCACATAGCCCGCTGGACGAACCCTCCCCCGCACCCACCCGGCAGGGCAGATCCATTCTCTCCCTCTCCCTTCTGGCTGGGGCGATGCTTCTGGCTTTTGGCCTCTGGCAATATTGGCCCTGGCAGAAGGATGAAACCGCGCCGACGCCGAAGGCCAGCGTGATAGCAAGCCTGCCTGAAGCTGTGGCAACGCCCGTGCCTGCCATTGGCGAGAACGAAAACCAAAAGGCGACGGAGACGGCTACCGCTGAAGAGTCTGCCGTTTCGTCCGTTTCCACCAGCCCGGACCCGGCAATTCTCCTCCACGTCACCTTTGACGACCGCGGCTCGATTGAGCAACCGAAGACCGGTGTAAGCGGAGCCACCAATCTGCCCGGCGAAGCCTTCGTGGATGGGTATGCCCAGGCGGGCGTGGCTATCGACCAGCGGGGACAGTTTGTTCGCTTCCCCGCGGCAGGGACAATTTCTCTGGAAGCAGGGGAGATCGAGCTGCGCTATCGGCCTAACTTTGACTACGGCGACAACCCGCCCATCCGCAACAATCATACGCTCTTCGTAGTGGGTGATATTTACAATCCCCCTCACTTTCTGCTCACAATGTCCGATCGTCTACGCATGGAATATCTGGCCGACTGGGATGACCGCTATTTTGCCGAAAGCACAAGCCCGGCCTTGCCCTGGACGAAGGGCGACTGGTTGCACATCCGCGCCGTTTGGGATCGGTCCAGCCCCGACGACGCCTTTCAACTCTACGTCAACGACGTGCGGGTGGATGTGACGCGCACGGGCGGCGGCTGGCCTCTACCCCAGGCCGACCAGATCGATACCCTCTGGCTCGGATCCGGTTCCGGCGATCTGGACGCCAACGGAGTGCTCGACGAACTGATCATTCGCGGCCCGTCCGCGACTCCGGTTGCGACTCTCTCGCCCACGCCTGTGCCCGGTGTGCTGCTCCAGCTCAGCCTGGAAGACGTCCAATCCATCCGCTCTCCCGTGGCCGGTCCTGCCGGGATAACAACACTGCCGGCGTCCGTCTTTGTACCGGGACGGCTGGGCAATGGTCTGCGCTTTGGGGAGGAACGGGGTGTTGTCGCCTTCCCATTGGCCAGCGCATCGCCCCGCCCCATTGACTTTGCCCAGGGCGAAATCGACTTCTGGTATCAACCTGCCTACGCCCACGACCCCACCAGCAACGAGACCCACGCGCTGATCAACGCCGGGGACTGGTACGATCCCACCCAACTGCGTCTGGCCGTCATCGGTCGTCTGACCTTTTCCCTCTTCGATGACAGTTCCACCAGCTTTGGTGTGCGCACTAGCCTGACCCGCTCCCTGTGGAAGGCGGGGGAGTGGGTGCACATCCGCGCCGCCTGGGACGCGGCCCAGACCGACGACCCCATCCAACTGTATGTCAACGACGAGCGGGTGGACACAGACCGCAGCCCGCGTGCCTGGCAAGTGGAGGCGGCACAACTGCCCGAAAGTCTGTTCATTGGCGGGGCCAGCAACGAAGGCATTTTGCCCGCGGATGGGATTATCGACGAGCTGATCATCCGCGCCGCGCCCGCGCCATAGTCCAGTTTTGTACAGGAAGATTCTCCTGGCGAGGGCGTCGCACCCAAAGTCTGAGCAGTTACGACTAAATTGCGAATACGGGATTGTGAATACAGAATATCGAGTGTGATTCTACGGCGCGCAGAGAGGTCTATCGATAAAGCCTATGCTTCAATTCTTTCTCACCCTTTGGCACTTTGTCCGCGCCATCCGTCGCGGCCTGGCAGACCCGGAGTTCCGTTCGCTCTGCATTCTGGTGCTGATCGTCATCGGCTCTGGCACATTCTTCTACCACTCTGTGGAAGGAATGGGCTGGATCGACGCTTTTTACTTCTGCGTCATCACCCTGACGACCGTCGGCTATGGCGATCTTTCGCCCCAGACGCCCGTCGGCAAACTCTTTACTGTCATCTACATTTTTGTGGGGCTGGGCTTGCTGGCCGCGTTCATCGGCTATGTGGCCCAGCAGGCGCGGGAAAATGTGCAGGAGGGCGGCGTTTTGCCCAAATTTCGGGGGAAGTCAGCCAGTCAAGACGCGAATAAATAGACCGACGGCTCCTTTTAAAAGCAGAATCTCCCCGCGGCCACAGCGGGGAGATTCTGCTTTTAAAAGTCTGTTCGGGAAGCTACTTTGTGCAGATGTCTTCAATCAGCCGGCCATAGACTTCCACCGCTTCCTCCAACTGGGCGATGTCGATCCACTCGCCGACGGTGTGGGCCTGGGCAATGTTGCCGGGGCCGAGGACAACCGAGGGCATATAGGATTGATAGGTAATGGCCTCGGTTCCATAGGGGACAGTGACCGCCCGCCCTGCGCCTGTGGCCCGACAGGCCGCCTGCACCACCGGGCTGTCCGGTGCCACATAAAAATGGGTCAGACTACGTGTCTCCACTTCCAGATTGTGCGCTTTGGCCCGATCTACAACCATTTGGATGGCCTCTTCTGTGGCCGCATTGGGCATGGCCCGCAGCCCCAGCATAGCCACCGTCTTGGCCGCGGTCACATTCAGGGGCACGCCTCCGTCGTTCAGCACCAGATTGAAGCCATTTGTGGGCGGGCTGAATTCGTCGTTCTGGAAGCGTTTGTCACTCTTGAAAACTTCGGCCAGTTGGGCCATCTCGGCCAGGAATGGCGCGATTTTGAAGCTGGCCGACTCGCCTTTGTCTGTGCTGGTGTGGGCCGAAATGCCGTGCGCGGTGACAATAATGCGTGCGCCGCCTTTGTGCGCGTAGACCGGTTGCAGTTCCGACGGCTCGCAAACCACACAGTATTCCGGCCAGCCGCTGGTGAGCAGCTTCGACTGTTCGACGATAAAGTACGAACCCACGTGGCCGTTCTCTTCGTCCGACGTGACTGCAATAAAGAGGGGCTTTGTCAATTGCTCCGCGTCAAAACGGGCCGCGGCCACAATCGTCGCGGCCAGGGGGCCTTTCATATCGCAGCTACCCCGCCCGTAGAGTTTGCCGTCCTTCACCTCCGGCGTGAAAGGCTCCCAGCCCACATTGCCCGGCACAGTGTCCGAATGGCTGAAGAGGCCCAACCCGCCCGTTCCCCGGCCCTTCTTGGCGACAACATTCACCTTCTCGACGCCGTTGTCGTCCAGATAGCTCAACACTTCGACGGTAAAGCCTGCACCTTCCAGCACCTGGGCCAGAAAGTCGGAAATGGCCCGGTTGCTTGTGGGTGTCTCCGACTTCATCGCGATCAACTGCGAGGTCAATTCGACAACATTTAGGGACATCTGAATCCTCCGGTTGAGGGTGGAGATTGAGAGAGTGGAGATTGGCTATCTGTGATGACACCAGACACATCGACACCGTTTACGTCAATTTCCCCCGCGCGCTCACCGGCCACACTGCTTCCACGCGTCCGCCGCGCACGCCCACAATTTCGTCGTGCAGGCAGAGAGTGTTGTCGCCGTAGCCCACAATAAAGTCGAGGAAATCGCCCACCTGCAAAGTGTCGTTGGGCCGATCCAGCGTCACAATCCCGTGCTCGGCAGACATCGCCACCTTTGCCACCCCTTCCACGCCCATAGGCACGGGCTGGGTAATCCAGGCGGGGAGCGTCTTCCAGCCCGCGTCCACAATAATCCGCTCCGGCGCGGGACGGCTGCTGACCACCACCCGCACAAAGAGCGCGGACTGGGTGGGCGCGTGCCAGCGCTGATAGGTGGCGTCGCCAAAGATGGCCCCGCCCGCCTGCATTTCGGTGATGCCAGGGATGTGGGCGGTAACAGTCATTGTGCCGCTGCCCCCACAACTGACAATCTTCACAGGCAAACCCGCGGCCCGGCACGCCTCGGCGCTGGAGAGAAGCAGGCCCACCGCCTTGTGGATGCCCGCTTCCCGCTGGTCTTCGGGCAGGGCCAGGGTGTGGCCTTCCCAGGCCATCAGTCCATCCAGGCGCAGACCCGGCGTGTTGTGAATCTGGCGGGCCAGTTCAACAGTTGCCGCGCCCGGCTCGGTTCCGGCCCGGTTCATCCCGCCATTGACCTCCACCAGCAGGGGAATCTCTACGCCCGCGGCCTGGGCAGCCGCGCTGAGGCCGGGCAGGGTGGAGGCACTGTCCACCGCGGCGATGACATTCGCCTGGCGTTGTAGCGCGGCCAGCCTTCGGTATTTGTGGGGGCCAACGGTCTGGTTGGCAATCAGGATATCCCGAATCCCTGCGGCCACCATCACCTCGGCCTCGCCCAGCTTGGCACAGGTGAGACCCAGCGCGCCGGCTGCGATGAGCTTGTGGGCAATCGCGGGCGTCTTCATCCCTTTTGTGTGGGGGCGCCACGCCACACCCGCTTTTTTGAAATAGGCGGCCACTGTCTGAATATTGGCATCCAACAGGTCCACATCTGTCCACAGAAAAGGCGTGTCCAGTTCGTCCAGTGTCATTCCGATATTGCTCATTGCAGAGTTTCCATTCCCTTAAGTGATTTCATTCGAGATTTTGACAGTAGATTATTTTGATGCTTGAGACAGCCAGCAGTAGACCCCAGACTAGCAGGCGCTGTCAGTCGTCGGCTGTTCGTTCTCTCCCTACCAGGCGGTCCAGCCCCCGTCTACCAGAATATTCTGTCCGGTCAGATAGCTGCCCGCATCGCTGGCCAAAAGAACCACCAGACCTTTCAACTCCTCCGGTTCGCCCATTCGCCCCATGGGCACTTTGCTGTTGAGCCGCTGGATAAATTCCGGCTGAGAATCCTTGACTTTCTGCGATGGGAAAGCGCCGGGGCTGATGGCGTTGACCCGCACCCGATCTGCGGCCCAATAGACGGCCAGATGGCGGGTCAGGTGGATCAGCCCGCCTTTCAGCCCGTGATAGTTGGGCGGGCTGTTCACTGGCAGACCGGTGTAGGCGTCCGGGTAGCTGGCGACGACGCCGTACATACTGGCAATATTGATGATCGATCCGGGCGCGCCCCGCGCCCGCAGGTGATTGACGACTTCCCGCGCCAGCAGAAAATAGGCGGTGACACCCGCGTGATAGGCCCTGTCGAAATCTTCGGCGGTCGCTGTGTCGATGCTGGGCGCGGTTGTGCCATAGGCGTTGTTGACCAGCACATCCACCCGGCCTAGCCGTGCCACGACGTCCGCCACAAAAGCGGGAATCTCATCCGTCTCCTCCTGGGAGAGGGCCAGGCCGATGTGGCCGCTGCCGGGAAGGGTGGCGGCGAACTCCGCCGCGCGTTCTGCGTCCCGGCTGGTGACGACGAGTGTGGCACCGGCTTCGGCCAGGGCACGGCTCATAGCCGACCCCAGCCAGCCCGCCGCGCCAGTGACAATCGCCACTTTGCCGGTGAGGTCGAGGAGTTGTTGGACTGAGCGTTCTGTCATCAAAGTTTCTCCGTTTCGTTGGTGAAAGACGATGGACGGAGGACGAAGCAAAATTTCGTACGTCTTTCGTCCTCCGTCTCTTTATCCCAATTTCATTCCCAGCAAATACCCCCCATCCACCGTCAGCGCGGTGCCGGTGATGTAATCCGCGTCGTCGCTGCACAGGAAGGCCGCTGCTTTGCCGATGTCCGCGGGTGTGCCCAGGCGACCCCAGGGCATTTTGGCCGCGCCTGATGCAATATCTTCTTCTGTGGAATAGCGACGCTCGCCGGGGGTGTCGATCCAGCCGGGATTGATGACATTGACATTGATGCGGTGGGGTAGTAGCTCGGCGGCCAATGTGCGGGCAAAGTGGTTGACCGCGGCCTTGGCCATATTGTACGCGCCGCTGGTGGGAAAGGGGATTTGGCCCAGAATCGAGCCGGTGACGAGAATTTTGCCACCGGGTCTTCCGGCCTGTTGCTGGCGGATCATCTGTTGGGCAGCCATCTGACAGGTGTGATAGACGCCGAATTGGGCCACGCCGACCACAGCTTCCACATTTTCCCACTCGGCGTACACAGTCAGTTCCCGGATAGAGAAAGCCGCGTTGGCCACCACCACATCCACGTGCCCGAAGGCAGCGACGGCTGCTGCAAACAGTCCGGCCACGGCTTCCCGCTGGGCCACATCCGCCTCGTGGACCAGCGCCTGTCGTCCCATTGCGCGGATGGCAGCCGCTGTATCTTCGGCGTTTTTGCCGTCGCGCAGGTGATTGATCACCACATCCGCGCCCTCTGCGGCCAGGGCTTCTCCAATCCCGCGGCCAATGCCGCTGGACGCGCCGGTAATGAGGGCGACTTTGTCCGTATAGCGATTCACGAGCGTCTCCTGGGGGCAAGAATAGTAGTCGCTTTAACCATACCCGAAATCGTCGTTTTGTGCTATCTGGCAGAAGCTGTTGCGCGGGGGCGTGGGGAGGGCTGAAGCCGAGCGCGGCGGCCACGAATGGGACGCAGGGAAGCGAAGGGAATCTGTATGAATCTGTCTCTTCTGGCGGACAGCTTCTGGGCGCTGTCTTCCTCCTCTCTGGCGGTTGCCTTTCCCACTTTCCGTTCTCCTGTTATACTGATCGGTGTACATCAATGAGTCCACTGCAAAAAGGTTGATTTCACCGCGGGGGCGCAGAGTGCGCTGAGAGATTCAGGAGAAAACCTCCGCGTTTCCCGCGCCGCCGCGGTGGGTCTGTAGGCTTTTTGCAGCAGAGTCATCAATGCAGCGTCAACAAAGTTTTTTGGGCGTAGAAGTTCGACTTTTCAGAAAAGTCGAACTTCTGTAGTCGAATAACTTTGTTTCCAGTGTAATCAATCTGTCAATGGATTTCTTTCTATGGCCTATACTTTCGTCGATCATTACCGCCCCATCCGCACAATTTTGCGCGTCGACGCGCTGGTGGTTGGGCTGGGGCTGGGGCTGGTTCTTTTTTTGCACCCGGTCGATTTGCTCGTTACGCTTGGCTTCGAGCCGGGCACGCCGCTCTTCTCTCGGTTGGCTGGCTCTGCGCTGGTGGGCCTGGGCCTGGGCCAACTTCTGGCCGCGGCCGAAACTGAACTGCGCGCCGGAACACTGGTGGCCGCTATTCTCAGCAACGGTCTGCTGGCTGCCTCTCTCTTTATCGCCTATCTCAGCGGCGGCCTGAGCGGATTGACCGCTTGGGGATATCTGATCCTCATTCTGCTTTTTGGGGTCTGCCTGCTCAGCGCGGTGCTGCCCATCCCTTATCTGCGCCAGGGAATCGGAATATAACGATCCCGCGTCCGCACGGAAGTTCAATCGCCTTTGCTTGTGTGGATTCCCGCGCTGCCTATCGCCGCGGGGAGGCTGACAGGGAACGCTCCCGGCGAAGGTGGGAGATCGGCACGGCGGATGCAACTGTCTTCCACGTCTTCCAGGCCCAACTGTACCAGTTCCACTCGGATGCCGGGCCGTGTTGGACGATTTACGTAGCTTTGCCTATGGAAGAGGGGGATGAGGTAGGAGACAATATGAACAGTAATTGAGGTTACGGTCCGTTGGCCCCGGATCGTATACTCTAGGTACATCTTCCTCCTCCTTTGTGTGTAGAGAACGGCACTCGGATCAAAATCCGAGTGCCGTTCTCTATTGGTGCATTCAGCCCACAGCCGCGGGGAAAGTCGAACTCTTCCCCGGTTCTGTTGTATGCTACCCTCTATCTGTGCTAAAATCCGCCCCAGATAGCTACCTTTTACAAGTTCGACTTTCACCCGATGTCGAGCTTCTCCCAATGAGAAAACCACTGATGAGTTTCTTCAAAAACCTTTTTGGCCGCAGCAAACTGGACGGCGATACACTGGCCCGTTCTGCTGAACTCAGCGACTACGCCCAGATCGAACTGCTGGGCCACTTCGCGACACCCCGCAAACTCCACGACAGCCGAGAGCAGCACCAATGGGAACAGATTTTGCCCCGGCCTTATGTGGAAATAATCGATCTGTTCACCCGCCAGGAATGGCTCAGTTTTAGCGGCAATGTCTATCGCTTGACAGACACAGCCAAACCCTTTGTGGCCGTCTATCAGGCACGCCAGGAACGGGAAAAGGCGGAGGCCATCGCGGCTGTTCACAAAGCGCTGATCGAGAAAGACACCAGCAAAGCCCTGTCGGTCCGCCGTGCGTACGAAGATCGCCAGCCCCTGGGCACAGCCGACTGGACTGGCCCAGACCCCCAAATGAGCCACAGTTCCCTCACCCGGCGTATCCTTTTTCTGGATCACTGGCTGGTGGAAGGGCTGAGCGCGGAAACACTGGAATGGCTGAAGCTCTACGCCGCCAACCAACACCTGTGGGGCGCACACTGGCGTCTGACCGCGGACGAAATTCCTGCATCCGTGCGCGCCGAACTGGCCACCGACAAATTGGACGCAGTAGAAGCGGCCTACTGGCGGGCCTACAGCCTGGGCTTGTACGTGGATAATCAGGAAACCTGGCAGCGCTGCAAAGGCGGCGATCATGTGCGGCGCATCGAAATCGGCGGGCCTAATGATGCGGAGACCTGTATGCCCTGCAAAGTCCATTTGGGCCAGGAGTATCTGGTAAACCGCGTGCCGGAACTGCCCCACAAGAATTGCAAATCGCCCTATGGCTGCCGTTGTGAGTATCTGCCTGTCGTGGAGAATTACGCAGACATCGCGGAATAGACAGCGGACGACGGACCGCTGACTCGGCATCTCACACTGCCGGCGGTCTGCGGTCCGTCGGTTGTCGTCTATCACAATCAGACCAACCTCTATCGGAGCCACCCCTATGCCCCCCTCTCGCCGTTTTGAAGTTTTGGCCCAGCGCCCCATCAACAAGGAAACCTTCGTCCACCCCTGGCCCGAAGCCGGGCTGGTGGTTGCCGACAGCCCCTTCGATCCCGCGCCCAGCCTGCGTCTGGAGGGCGGGCGTGTCGTGGAAATGGACGGGAAAGAGCGGGCTGATTTTGACAGCCTGGACATTTTTATCGCCGAGCACGGGCTGGATTTGTCTGTGGCTGAAGAAGCGATGGCGACCCCTTCTCTGGAGATCGCCCGGATGCTGGCGGATATTAATGTGCCCGCGGCCGCGGTGCGTCGGCTGGCGATTGGCTGCACACCGGCCAAGCTGGCCGAAATCATCCGCCCGATGAATGTGCTGGAAATGATGATGGGGCTGGCGAAGATGCGGGTGCGGCGCACGCCGGCCAACCAGGCCCACGTGACCAACTGGAAAGAGAGCAGCGCGCTCCTGGCCGCGGACGCGGCCGAGGCAGCCCTGCGCGGCTTTGCTGAAATCGAGACGACTGTGCGCATCGCCCGCTTTGCCCCGGTCAACGCCCTGGCGATTCTCATCGGCTCCCAGACCGGGCGGGGCGGCGTGCTCACCCAATGCGCGGTGGAGGAGGCGTTGGGGCTGAAGATTGCCATGAAAGGGCTGACCAGCTACGCCGAGACCCTCTCGGTCTATGGCACGGAGCGCAGTTTTGTGGATGGGGACGACACGCCCTGGTCCAAAGCCTTCCTCGCCTCGGCCTACGCGTCACGCGGTGTGAAAGTCCGCTTCACCTCCGGCACCGGCTCCGAGGCGCTGATGGGCCACGCCGAGGGCTGCTCGATGCTCTATTTGGAGGCCCGCTGTCTGGTGATGACCCGGGGCGGCGGCAGCCAGGGCGTGCAAAACGGTTCCATCTCCTGCATCGCCCTGCCCGAATCCCTGCCCGGCGGTGTGCGGGTGGTGCTGGCCGAAAATTTACTGGCGTCTCTGCTGGGGCTGGAATGCGCGGCGGGCAACGACGCCCTGGCCTCCCACTCCGACATTCGCAAGACGGCCAAACTGATGCTCCAGTTCATTCCCGGCGCGGACTTTATCCACAGCGGCTACAGCGCCGTGCCCAAACGGGACAATCTCTTCGGCGGGGGCAACTATGACGCCGAAGACTTCGACGATTACAATGTGCTGCAGCGGGATATGCAGGTGGACGCGGGGCTGGTTCCTGTCACCGAAGAAGAGGCCGTCGCCATCCGCCGCCGGGCGGCAAAGGCCATGCAGGCGGCCTATGCGGAGTTGGGCTTCCCACCCATCACCGACGCCGAAGTGGAGGCGGCTGCCCTGGGCCACAGCAGCGACGATATGCCGGAGCGGGATTTGATTCCCGATATGGAGGCGGCCAATCGCTTTCTGGAGGGTGACGCGGATATGTTGACGGTCATCGCGGCCCTGGAGCGAAGCGGTTACAATGACATCGCCGCCAATATTTTGGAGATGGGCCGCCAGCGGGTAATCGGAGACTATTTGCAGCCCTCGGCCATCTTCGACCGGGATTTCCGGGTGCAAAGCGCCATCAACGATGTGAATGACTACACCGGCCCCGGCACAGGCTATCGGGTGGAGGGCAAGCGCTGGCTGGAGATACAGGCCATCCGCCAGGCCCGCTCGCCCCAGGAATTCATTGCCGATCAGGTCAGCGGACCGTCGCCCAAACTGGTGGAGATCGGCCCCTTCAGCCGTCAGAGCCGACCGGAAGAGGTGGTTGTGGCCGTGGGTCCGGCCTTTGGCGGCGCGATGACCCGCACGATTGAGGGGCTAAAACACGAGGATGTGCTGGCCGCCATCTGCACTGGCATTGCCAGGGAAGGGCTGCTGGCCCGCATCCTCAAAGCCTATCGCAGCGCGGATTTGGCGGGCATTGCCCAGGCCGGCGCGGAGATGAGCGGGTCGGGCATTGCCGTGGCCATCCAAAGCCGGGGCACGACAATGATTCAGAAGCGGGGCCTGGCCCGGCTCAACAATCTGGAACTCTTCCCCCAGTCGCCCAGCCTGACACTGGAAATCTACGAAGCCATCGGACAAAACGCGGCCCGCTACGCCAAAGGCGAGGCAGCCCGCCCCGTGCCAGTGAAGGTGGACAACTGGGCGCGGTTGCGGCTGATTGTCAAGACCGCCCTGCTCCATCGCCGGGAACTGGACGAAGAGCGGGATCAGCCGCCCCAGGAGATGATCTTCGATTGGGAGCCGGATGTGTAGAGGTGATTGAATCCCGTCACTTGGCGGAATTGTTTTCCAGCCAGAATGATATTTCTACCAGAACCTGACTCAGGCTGGGCTGATCTGAGGGGGCCAAACGCTCTTCAGGGCCTATGTGCTTGTGGTGGGGGAAGGTGACTATTTCGGGATGATGTGGCGCGTTGTCGTAGCGAAAGACCCGTTTTCTGTTGTGGAGATAGGTATACGCATAGCCAATGCGCACTGGATAGCCTAATTCAGTGCTGACCGTTTCGTAAATGTCCAGAAACGAGTCATCCCAAAAGAAAACACGACCCCGGACGAGACCATTGAGATCGTCCGAGGCGAGACATACAAAGGGCTGTTGGAGATGGCTGACCAGCGGATTCTGGCGCAATCCCCGCTCTAACGACGCGAAGTAATCGTCGATATTCATGCGGCCAATGGCTCAGTCTGCATAAACTGGCGGATGGGAAGAGATGTCAAGTAAAGATGGTACAGGCCGGCCCACATCATCAGCTCGTCATCATCTCCGAGCTGTCCTGCCTGATAACGACGGAAGAAATCGATTGTTGAATATCCATAGGTCTGTTCATAGACGCGCAGACGTTCGCTGAGTTCGTCAAAGCTGATCCGTTGTGATTTCAACATTTGTGTACTTCCCCTATCGCTGAATGGCTCTTCATCGTTGCAATGGCATTTTTGTGTGGTTGTACATCTTTCTTTGTGGTCGATCAGCCGCCAAAATGCATTGGGATTATACGTTTCTTTTGGTGGTTTTCACAACAAAGAAAACGGGATGAGCCAAAGAATAGAATTTGAAAATCAGGAGTTTCTATGCAATCGACGCTAAAATCCTATCCCCTGGCCGACCACCCGGAGCAGATCACCGCGGCCAGCGGACGCCCCCTGGCCGAGATCGACCTGGCCGCGGCCATTGCCGGCGAACTCTCTGCTGCGGATATGCAGATCAGCGGGGAGACGTTGCGCGCCCAGGCAGAGGTGGCACGCCAAAGCGGCTATGACCAGTTGGCCGAAAATCTGGAACGGGCCGCCGAATTGACCGCCGTGCCCAATGAAGAACTGCTGGTCATGTACGGAATGCTGCGCCCGGAGCGTTCGACCCACGCCGAACTGATGGCGTTGGCCGAACGGCTGGAGAGGGAGTTTGCCGCGCCGGTCAATGCCGGGTTCGTGCGGGAAGCCGCCGCTATCTATCAGGAACGGAAACTGTTGCGCAGAGAATGACGGCAGCGGGCAGACGAACGGTTGACGACTCCATCATTTGAGTCTACTGCAAAAAGGTCAATTTTACCGCGGAGTCGCAGAGGGCGCGGAGACAACGCGGCGAGATTCAGGAGAAAAACGCCGCGGACCTCCGCGTTCCCCGCGACTCCGCGGTGAGTTTAGGGGCTTTTTACAGTAGAGTCATCATTTGAATTATAGCTATTTCCTGGATATGCCAATTATTGTGGCTGGCTTTTGAATTGTTGCCAGACGACACCCCGTTTTGGCTCGAAAAGGAAGACGAGCAGAAAGACAAGCGTGGACACCAGCACCATTGCCGGGCCGGAGGCGATATTGAAATAGAAGCTCAGGTATAGCCCGGTCAGGTTCGAAAGACTGCCGATGAGAGCGGCGGTGAGCATCATTGACGGCAGCCGTCTGGTCAGGAGCGAGGCGGTGGTAGCCGGGGTGACGAGCATTGCCAGCATCAGCGCCACACCGACAGTTTGCAGCGAGACGACGATTGTCACTGCGATGAGGATCAGCTGCAGATAGCGCAGCAGGCTCCGGGGCAGACGCAGGACGACAGCCAGCGTGGGGTCGAAGGCGAGGACAAGAAACTCTTTGTAGAGCGCGGCAATCACCACCAGTACCAGCAACCCCAGCCCAAAGATCAGCCACAACTCTTGCCCGGAGACGCCCAGCACATTGCCAAAGAGAATGTGGGCCAGATCAGTGGCGTAGCTGCCCGTTGTACTCAACAGCGCGACCCCCAGGGCAAAGCTGCCCGCAAAGACAATCCCAATGGCCGTGTCCTCCCGGATTTCCTCCCGCTCGCTGAGAACGCCGATGCCCACCGCGGCCAACACCCCAAAGAGCAGCGCGCCCACAGCCAGAGGCCACCCAGCCAGAAACGCCAGCACAATCCCCGGCAAAATGGCATGGGAAAGTGCATCCCCAAAGAAAGCCATTCCCTGCAAAATCACATACGTGCCCAGCACCGAACAGACGACCCCGACCATCAAACTGGCCAGCAGCGCGCGCGTCATAAAGGGGTAGGCGAGGGGGGAGAGAAGCCAATCGAAAAGGGCCAAATTATCCCACCAACTCCATTCCCTCGCCCATTTCCTCGTCGCTGCAACACTCGTCGGCCAGGGCCACGGTGGCATCCGGGGTGGGGAGGATGTGCAGATGGCTACCATAGGCCCGGCTGAGCATCTGGCTGGTCATCAGTTGGCTGGGCGGGCCGTCGGCGATGAGCCGCCGGTTGAGCAGAAGAATGCGGTCGTACATCTGGGCCGCCTGTCCCAAATCGTGGGTGGCGACGAGAATGCCGATGCCCCGGCTGCCCAACCCTTCCAGAATTTCCAGAACCGCCTGTTGGCTGGGCGTGTCCAGCCCGGTGAGGGGTTCGTCCAGCAGCAGGACTTCGGCTTCCTGGGCCAGGGCACGGGCCAGAAAGACCCGTTGCTGCTGCCCGCCGGAAAGCTCGCCGATCTGCCGTCGGGCCAAATCCGCGGCCTGGGCTTCCACCAGCGCCTGCTCCACCATCTGCCGGTCGGCTCGTCCGGGGCGGCGCAGCAGGCCAATGCGGGCTGTGCGTCCCATCATCACCACATCCCAGACAGTGGCCGGAAAACGCCAGTCGATTTTATTGCGCTGGGGCACATAGCCAATGCAAGTGTGCTCGGCGGGTCCACTGCCATAGATGCTCACTTTGCCAGACGACGGCTTGACTGTGCCCACAATTACGTTGAAGAGTGTGCTTTTGCCCGCGCCGTTTGGCCCCACTACTGCCACCCGTTCGCCCCGGCGCACCTGAAAGGAGACATCTTCCAGCGCGGGCCGATCTGCATAGGCCACGCACACCCGGTCCAGCTCGATGGTGGGGGCGTTGTGTCTATGCAGGGGTGGGCGACGAAAGAAAATGGGCATGGGATTGATCGGGTTAGAGAGTGCGCCGCGCATGAACACAGATAAACGCGGACACAGGCCAGACAAAGAGAAAGGCAACTGAGAATGTTTCTCAATTGCCTTTGCAGTCTAAATGGGGTTGTGTGTCGTGTCAATCTATGCCCTGCGCCAGTTGAACCAGGCCGAGAACACCTTCCCCACTACCGGCGTCAGCCGCGTGCGGTTGTAGAGATCGCCCACCCGGCGGATGCTGCCCGCCACTGTCGGGTAGGGGTGAATCGTATCGACAATAGCCTTCAGGCCCAGGTTATGGGTCATTGCCAGGGTGATTTCGCTGATGATCTCCCCCGCGTGGGGGGCCACAATCGTTGCGCCCAGAATTTTATCGCTGCCCTTTTCAGTGTGAATTTTGACAAAGCCTTCGGTTTCGCCGTCGGCCAGCGCCCGGTCCGATTCCTCCAATTCAACTTTGTAGGTGTCGATCTCAATCCCTTTTTTCTCGGCTTCGTGGGCATAGAGACCCACGTGCGCGATCTCCGGGTCGGTGTAGGTGGCCCAGGGGATGACCAGATCGCTGAACTTTTTCTTGGGGCCGGGGAAGAGCGCGTTTTGCAGGACAATGCGGGCCGAGGCGTCGGCCGTGTGGGTGAACTGATATTTCAGCGCCACATCGCCCGCGGCATAGATGTCCGAATTGGTTGTCTGCAATGTGTCGTCCACCACAACGCCCTTTTTGGTGTACTCCACGCCCGCGGCTTCCAGATTGAGCGAATCCACATTGGGCGTGCGCCCCGCGCCCAGCAGAATCTCGTCCACTTCCAATTCATGGACTTCTCCATTCAATTCGTATAGCACGCATTTGACACCACCGGCTGCCCGCACCTTTTGGATTTTCACGCCCAGCAGGATTTCCACCCCATCCTTTGCCAGAGACGCGGCCACAATCTGGGCCGCGTCTTTGTCCTCCCGGATGAGAATCTGGGGCGCGACTTCCAATAGAGTCACCTGTGTGCCCAGGCGTTGGAAGGTCTGGGCCAGCTCGCAGCCAATCGGCCCCGCGCCGACGATTGCCAGCCGCCGGGGTTGTTCGGTTAGCCGGAAGAAGAGGCTCTCGTTGGTCAGGAAGCCCGTCCCTTCCAGCCCAGGGATGGAGATTTTCAAAGCGCGTGAGCCGGTGGCGATGACGGCTTTGGTGAAGCGTAGGGTCTGGCGCTGTCCTGAGTCTGTCGAAGGGTCTTCCACTTCCAAAGAATTGGAGCCAGTAAATTGGGCCGAGCCAAAGAAAACGTCGATGCCCATATCTGTAAAACGCTGGGCCGAGTCGGTCTTGCTCAGATCGGCCCGCACGCTGCGCATCCGGCGCATGACCGCCGCGAAGTCCACCCGGGGCGGGCTGTCTACGTGGATGCCGTAGCGCTCGGCCCGGGCGATTTCGCCCATCACTTTGGCCGAGCGAATGATCGTCTTGGAGGGAACGCAGCCTGTGTTCAGGCAGTCGCCGCCCAGAATGTCCCGTTCGATCAGCGCTACCCGTGCGCCCAAACCCGCCGCGCCCACCGCGGCCACCAGCCCCGCGGAGCCACCGCCGATCACCACCAGATTGTAGCCGTCGGCTGCGGTCGGGTTGACCCAATCCTCTGGGTGGCCGTTGGCGAGCAATTGGGCATTGAGTTCGTCGGCGGGCTGAAGGGTGGGTTGTTGGTGCATGGGTGGCGGCTCCTGCTTTGATGGCGAATGATTTGTTTTGGATCTGTGGGCGATGAGAATCGCTTTGTCTGTTCGCAACTGTACAGTCGGAGAGGCAGGGGGGCAGTAACGGGGCTTACCCGACGGCGCGGGCGCATCCATGAAATCCGTCTAAACGCCAGCCTATTGTATACTGTTGTGTGGCCCGTGACGGGATATCTCCAACGGCGGAAACCCCGGCCCTTATTCATTCGCCCGTACACAAACAATATTGGATTTGCCACAATGCCCAAACGAACAGACATCTCCTCCATTCTTATCATCGGCTCCGGCCCGATTGTCATCGGCCAGGCCTGCGAATTCGACTATTCCGGCGCGCAGGCGTGTAAAGCCCTGCGCCAGGAAGGCTACCGCATCGTTCTGGTCAATTCCAACCCGGCCACAATTATGACCGACCCAGAGATGGCCGATGCCACCTATATCGAACCGCTGACTGTCGATATTCTGGAAAAGATCATCGCCACCGAAAGGCCCGACGCGCTCCTGCCCACAGTCGGCGGCCAGACCGGATTGAATCTGGGCGTGGCCCTGGCTGAGGCGGGTATTCTGGACAAATATGGCGTGGAGCTGATCGGGGCCAATCTGCGTTCCATGCAGGTGGCTGAGGATCGGGAACTTTTCAAAGAGGCAATGGAAGCGGTCGGGCTGGAATCGCCCCGCAGCGGTGTGGCCCGTTCCCTGGAGCAGGCCCAGCGCATCGCCGAGGAGATCGGGCGTTTCCCCCTCTTCATTCGCCCCAGTTTTACACTGGGCGGCAGCGGCGCGGGCACTGTCTTCACCCCGGACGAATTCGCCGAGAAGGTGACCTGGGGGCTGAAAGAAAGCCCCGTGCATACGGTTCTCGTGGAAGAATCCCTCATCGGTTGGAAAGAGTATGAGTTGGAAGTGATGCGGGACGAGGCCGACAATTTTGTCGTTGTCTGCACCATCGAAAATCTGGACGCGATGGGCGTACACACGGGCGACAGCATTACTGTGGCCCCCGCCCAGACCCTGACCGACAAGGAGTACCAGCGCCTGCGGGACCAGGCCCGGCTGGTCATGCGCGCGGTGGGTGTGGAGACGGGCGGCAGCAATGTTCAATTTGCTGTGGACCCGGATAGCGGGCGTGTGATCATCATCGAAATGAACCCCCGCGTCTCCCGTTCCAGCGCGCTGGCTTCCAAAGCCACGGGCTTCCCCATTGCCAAATTTGCAGCCAAAGTGGCGGTGGGCTATACCCTGGACGAGTTGAAAAACGACATCACCCGCCAGACTGTGGCCGCGTTTGAGCCGTCGATCGACTACGTTGTCGTCAAAATTCCCCGCTGGGCTTTTGAAAAGTTCCCCGGCGTGGATCGGGTGCTTGGCCCCCAGATGAAGTCTGTGGGCGAAGTGATGGCCATGGGCCGCACTTTCAAAGAAGCCCTGCAAAAGGGCGTGCGCGGGCTGGAGATTGGCCGGGATGGGCTGGGGCCGGTCGTGCGGGACGAAAATGGCGATCTGAAAGGATATCCCCCCGGCACAGACCTGCACGAACTGCTGCACATCCCCAACCGGGACCGCCTTTTTGCGGTCTACGAAGTGTTGAAACAGGGAGACGACAACGCAACTGTCTGCCAACTCACCGGCTACGATCCCTGGTTTGTGGCCCAAATCGAGGAAATTGTTGCTTTCGAGAAGAGTGTCCAAAAGCTGGACGCGGCCACCCTGCGCCGGGCCAAGCGCATGGGATTCAGCGACGGGCAGTTGGCACGGATTGCGAACGAGAAAGGATTGGAGATTGAGAGATTAAGAGATTATGAGATTGGCGAAGGCGACGATTCAATCTCCCAATCTCCCAATCTCCCAATCTCAGAATTTCATATCCGCGCATTACGCATCTCCCTCGGCGTGCTGCCCACCTACCATCAGGTGGACACCTGCGCCGCGGAGTTTGTTGCGCATACGCCGTATCTGTATAGCAGCTATGAGGACGAAAGCGAAGCTGAGCCAACCGACCGGCCCAAAATTATGATTCTGGGCGGTGGCCCCAACCGCATTGGCCAGGGCATTGAATTTGACTACTGCTGTGTCCACGCCAGCTACGCCCTGCAGGAAATGGGTTTCGAGACGGTAATGGTCAACTGCAACCCGGAAACGGTCAGCACCGACTACGACACCAGCGACCGACTCTACTTCGAGCCGTTGACGCTGGAAGATGTGTTGAACATTTATGAGAGGGAGAGTGGCGCGAGGGGCGAGGCGCGAGGCGCGAACGACGCTTCCCCCGTCCTCGGCGTGATTGTCCAATACGGCGGGCAGACGCCGCTGAATCTGGCTGCTGGGCTGCAAAAGGCCGGCGTGCCGATTCTGGGGACCCAGCCCGAAGCCATTGAACTGGCCGAGGATCGGGACAGTTTCAGCGCGCTGCTGGAACGGCTGGAGATTCCCTCGCCGGATCACGGCATTGCCCGCAACGCGGCCCAGGCCGTGGAGATTGCGGACCGCATCGGCTACCCGGTGGTTGTGCGCCCGTCCTATGTGTTGGGCGGACGGGCAATGGCTGTGGTGGACGACGAAACCAGTCTGCGCCGCTATATGGCCGAGGTCGTCCACATTGCCAGCGAACTGCCCGCGGGTGTGGGTGGACTGGCTGTGCTCATCGACCACTTTTTGGAAGATGCCTACGAAGTGGATGTGGACGCCATCTGCGACGGTGAGCGGCTGGTGGTGGGCGGCATTTTGCAGCATATTGAAGAGGCAGGCATCCACAGCGGCGACAGCGCCTGCGTAATGCCTCCCTACAAAATCAGCAGCTATCACTTGGCGATTATCCGGGAGTATACGGAAAAGCTGGGGCTGGCCCTGGGCGTGCGCGGGCTGATGAACGTGCAGTATGCCATCAAAGATGATGTGGTCTATGTGCTGGAAGTGAACCCCCGCGCCAGCCGCACAGTGCCTTTTGTCAGCAAAGCCACGGGCGTGCCCCTGGCCAAACTGGCCGCCCAGGTGATGGCGGGCAAGACACTGGCCGACGTGGGACTGACCGCAGAGCCACCCGTACGGGGCTTCTTCGTCAAAGAGGCGGTGTTGCCCTGGAAGAAGTTCACCGGCATCGACACAATTCTCGGCCCGGAGATGCGCTCCACCGGCGAAGTGATGGGCCACGCGCCGGGCTTCGGCCACGCTTTTATCAAGAGCCAATTGGGCGCGGGTTCTCGCCTGCCCTCCCAGGGCGGGGTGCTGATAACTGTCAACGATTACGACAAAGGCGCGGCCGTCAAACTGGCCCGGGACTTCCAGCGTATGGGCTTCACCCTCTACTCGACACCGGGGACAGGCGCGCTCATCGAAATCGTCGGCATTCCAGTGACGATTCTGGACAAAGCCACGGCAACCGCAGGCGAAGGCGTTTACACAACGCTGGACGCCATGCGCGATGACAAAATTCACTTGATTATCAACACACCTCTGGGGCCGGACAGCCGCACCGACGGCGCAAAAATCCGCACCCTGGCCACCCGCCTGGAAATTCCACTGATTACAACCCTCTCGGCAGCCCAGGCGGCTGTCAGTGGGATTCGTTCGCTGGGGCAGATGGAACTGACTGTGGAGAGTTTGCAGGCCCACTACGCCGCGGGGTAGAGCCGATTCTGGCCGCGGGTGGGCATTCAATCGATACAGCGAAATGCAAAAGAAGCGTGGGATCGGACTCCGATCCCACGCTTCTTTTGCATTTTTATTCCACTCCTGTGCTCCAAAAGGAACTGCCCCAGGCGCGTTCTACAATTCGAGCAGAAAATCGTGCCACGCGGGATCGGGCGTGCGCCAGGCCGAACCGCTCCCCGCGGTGCGGCTGCGTTCGGAGAGTTCAGCCAGGGGCAAGGGGCGGTATTGGACACGCAGCGATGACGGACTTAGGGTCAACAGCAGCCAGCCCAGCGGGTATTGAATCAGTGAAGGCGCGACAACGAAGGGAATCAACTGGCCGCCTACCCGCACTGCGCGCATATCCAAAATGTGGGCATGGCCCTGGAAGACGGCCCGCACATTGCCGTGACGGGCGAAAATATCCAACACAGCCTCGCTATTGGTCGTGGCAAAGAGCTTGCGCCAACGTTGGGCATTGGCCCAGGGATGGAGCAATTGGTGTGTGAAGACAATCACAGGACGTCCAGTCGCCTCGGCCAGGGATTGATCCAAACGGGCCAACTCCTCGTCGGCGATCCAGCCGGAGGTCGGGTCTTTGGGCCGCACAGCGCGGCGAAATTCGTCCGTGTGTCCTTGGCTGTGCAGAAAGATCAGACGGGCGTGCCCTACGTCCACTGTGTGTCCCAGGCATGGGGACAGGCCCAATAATTCTTCGCAGAATGTGTAGTCGTTTGTGCCTGCGGGGCAGTCGTGGTTCCCTGGCAGAGCCAGAAAAGAGGGCGCAACGCCTTGGAAATCTTTCACAATGCGCTCCATTGTGTGAAAGAAAGCGTCGTCGGGCATGTCGAAAGTGCCGCCGCCGCAAGAAAAATCGCCCAGATGGACCAAAATGTCCGGCGACACTGACCGGGCCTCTGCCAGAAATGTGCTGTGGATCGTCTCGAACCAGGGCTGTAGTTGCTCGCCTAATTGACCAAAGCACTCTTGGCTGTCCGGCCAATAGTGGGTGTCTGTGGTCACGACTATTTTGGTTGGGTTGTGTTTGCTTGTCATTCTGCCATATCCGAAAACCAACGGTTTTCCAACTGTGCCAGAAAACCTGTCGTCACAAACTTCTCCAGCGCGCTGTCCACCTCTGCGCGCAGGGTGTGCGCGCCCGCGGGCAAGGCGATGGCATAGGGTGTGCTTTCCAGCGCCGGTTCTATGCCACGCACAGCAGCCCCTTCGCCCTGCATCAAACGCAGGGTTACGCCGTCAACCAGCACGCCATCCGCTTCTCCCGCCACCAGCGCGTTCACTGCTGCCTGGGGGCTGGGAAAGGTCAGCCGCTGGATCGACGGGTCCCCGCGCTGCAATTTGCGGGCCTGGCCATCCCCGATGCTGCCCCACTCCACGGCCAGCCGCGCCCCGGCCAGATCGTCCAACTGCTGGATGGGTGAGTTCTCTGCCACAGCCAGCCGCACACCGGCTTCAAAATAGGGAGCCGAATAGAGCAGGTCTTCGGTCAGCCGGGGATCGTAGGGCAGCGCGCTGATGACGCTGTCCACCTTCCCCGCCAGCAGCGCGTCGGTCAGCCCGTCAAAGCCGATGGACACGATCTGCACTTCTGCTCCCCACTGGCCGGCAATCGCCTGGGCCAACTCCACATCATAGCCAATGGGACGTCCTTCCCCATCCAATTGTTCAAAAGGGGGAAAGCTGGGGTCCATTCCCACCCGCCAGATGCCCGTCTGTTGGATGCGCTGCCAGGTTGTGTCCTCATCGCCCAAAAAATAGCGATTTGCGAGCCAGAGGATGGCGACCGCCAAGAGAAGGGACAGACCAGCTACCAAAAGTTTGGGACCTGCGCCGCGGATGCTGCTCACGGCCTGGTTGCCCCGCCCTGGGCGTAGTTCTGAACCTCCAGATAGATGGGCTTGGGTTCAAAGTCTGTGCCGACAAAGGTGTAGTGGTCCTGATAGTTCCGGGCATCCCAGGGATAGCGAAAGGCCCACATGGCGATGGCGTCCAGCCAGGGCCAGCTTTCGGCTAGCTCATAGGCCCGGATGGTGTTTTCGATCCGTTGCCCCGGGCTGACGGAACGTGTCCAGCGGGGATGATCGTTCCACCCGCTTTCGGTGATCATCGCCTGTTTGTGGCCGTCACCGTTGCGCACCATCACATCCCGGATCAGCTCGGCCCGGCGCAGATTGACCACTTCCGGGTCCGGTGGATCGTCGGCAGCAAAGCTCCAGCCGTAGGCGTGGATGGCAAGCACATCAAAATAGTCTGCTGCGCCCGCGTCGTACATTGCCTGCAGATAGAGCAGATCGTTCATTCCCCATTCGCTGCCGGGCGGGGCCAGGGTGGGGGCCAGCGCGCCAGCCAACACCTGTACATCCGGGTTGGCTGCCTTGACCAATGGATACACTATTTTTAATAGTTGGGTATAGCTGGCTGGGTCTACAGGCCGAAATCCCCATTCCTGGCTCAGATTGGGTTCATTCCACAGAATAATATAATCGACCTGTCCCCGATAGCGGGCGGCAAAGGCTGCCGCGTAGCGTCCGAAATCCGCGTAGTGCTCTTCGTCCAGATAGAGGGGGATTGTCCCCTCGGGTCTGGACCATTCGGGCACAAAGCCCAAGCGGGCGATGACGGTCAGTCCCTGGCGGTTGGCGTGGGTGATGACTGTGTCCGGGTGGTTCCAGGCGAAGCGGCCCGGTTCTGGTTCGTAGTAGGCCCAGGGAAAGTATTCGACAATCCAGCTTGCGCCCATTTCGCGCACCATTTCCAGGCTGCGTTTGATCTTCCACTCCTCGGCTTCGTCGGTCAGCCGGGTATGTACCCCCATTTTAGGGTTGATGGAATGAACAGTTTGTTGGGGGCCAAGTGGAACTCTGTTCAGCAGTGGGCGCAAGAGAAAAGCGAGCGCAGCCAGGATGAGTACAGAGATGACCCCAATAACAAGCTGGCGTCTGGTGGGGGACACCCGAGGCCAGCCAAAAGAGATGGAAGATGGCGGATTCAATGTGCTAAGCTGATAAAGGCTCTGGTAGAAATACAGGCTGTGCCAGATTATTTCTTCTCTGGGCTTTCGGCCGCGGCATCGGACGCGGCGGGTGATTCCTGCCTGCTTTCTTCGATTGCCTGAATGCCATTCTGGGCTTGCTGAAGCGCGCTGACCAGTTGATCCGCCAATTGTTGAAGAACGTCAATGGTGTACTCCTCTGCATCCTGGATCAATGCGCTGGCTTCGTCGCGGCTGCGGTTGAACAGCCGTTCCGCTTCCGTGCTGCTGGCGGCAATGATGCGCCCGGCTTCGGCCCGGGCCGCCTGGGTCATCGCGTCCTGATCGATCAATTCCAGCGCGTGCTGGCGGGCTTTCTCGATAATAGAATCCGCTTCGTTCCGGGCCTGTTCCAGAATACGGTCCCGTTCGGCCACCATCCGTTCGCTCTCTTTGATGGCGCTGGGGACGCTGATGCGCATCTGATCGATCAGCCGTAAGCACTCTTCTTCACTGACCACCAGGGAGGCGCTGAGTGGGAGCTTGTAGCCCCGATTGAGTACCTGTTCCAGTTGGTCGACCAGTTGCAGTATTTCCATACCATTGCCTCGGCGCTGGCTTTCAGCCGCGATGGGTGAGTTTGCCCCGGGTTTTTGTCACACTTTTACGATTGTTGCCCGCCGCGGCAGCGCTGGCCGAGTTTTCTGCGAAGCGCTTTTGCACGGCCTGGGCGATCGTCGGGTGGACCCAGGCGGAGATGTCTCCGTCCAGCCCGGCCACTTCTTTGACAATTGTCGAGCTGAGATAAATATATGTTGTGCTGGATAGCAGGCAACACAATTCAATGTTGGGGGCCATCTGCCGATTGGCAAGACCGATCTGGGATTCAAACTCGAAATCGGCCACATTGCGCAGCCCGCGCACGATGACCTGTGCGTCAACTGTCCGCGCACATTCTACCGTCAAACCTTCAAAAGAGACAATCGAGCAATTCTTCAGATGGCCTAAAGCTGTGCGCACCAGGGCTACCCGTTCATCGGTATTGAAGAGGAGTTTCTTGGGCGGCGCGTCGTAGACACCGATGATCACTTCGTCAAAGATGGACGCGGCCCGCTGGGCAATGTCCACGTGGCCGTTGTGCATAGGATCGAACGTTCCAGGATAGAGTGCGCGGCTCATTGGCTCTCCTTGGGTGGTGCGTGGCGGATTCCGGCAGTCGTGTCCGGGCAGCCGTTTGGATGGAAGCGGACAGCGGTTTAGAAGTGGTTGAATAGTTCTGTCGGTGTCAGATCGGCCAGGGATGTCAAGCGCAGATCGGCCTGGGAAAAGTCGGAAAATTGGGTGACGCTGTTGGGCACAACCAGACAGTGCAGCCCTGCGCCTTTGGCCGCCAGCATCCCCGTGCGCGAGTCCTCGATAGCCAGCGTGCGCGCCGGCGAGGAGTCCAGCGCGGCCGCGGCCAGCCGGTAGAGGGCGGGGTCGGGCTTCACCCGTTCCACGTCGTCGGCCGTGCGCACGGCCTGAAAATGGGAACGCAGCCCCAGGCGGTTCAGGTTGCCTTCTACCCAGACGCGCGGCGAACTGGAGGCCACCGCCAATCCGATCCCGGCGGTCTGGGCCGCGCGGATTACTGCCTCCACCCCAGGCATGGGCGGCTGCTGCTGGATCAACTCCACCACCCGCCTGCGCCGGGCCTGGTGAACGCTGGGTCTGTCCAGCACAATGCCGGTCTGCTCTTCCAGAATGGCAAAAGGGTCGAAGCCAGCCGGTGCGCCGCCCACGCATTGAATCCAGACATCCAGTGTCAGTTCGCCGCCGTGGGTGTCAAAAATTTCCTGCCAGGACTGATAATCCGGCCCTTCGGTTTCCAGAATTGTGCCGTCAAAATCAAAAACAATCGCTTGCAGCATTGGGTACTCCGGTATGGCTGAGCTGTGCAGGAAAAAAGAAGGCAGACACAAAGAACAATGAAAATAGGGACGCAGATTTACGCAGAAGACACAGATTACGCAGATTCTATCCGTGTTTATCCGCGTTCATCAGTGGCTATTTTCAGGTTAAAAGTTCAGGGTAGAAAAGCGGCAAAGACTTGATTGCCCAGCATCAGCCCCCGCTGGGTGACGCGCACTGCTTCGCCGTCACTTTGCAGCATCCCCTGGCTGTACAGCCGGGTCAGTTCCTCAGAAAAGACAGTATCCATCTCCACGCCGTGGCGCAGGCGAAAGCGCGTCCGGCTGACGCCTTCCTCCACCAGCCGCAGCCCCAGCATCATTGTTTCGCCCATAGCTGTGCGGCTGTCGATTTCCTCCCAGAAGTCCACCGCCGACGCGCCCGCCTGCATCCGTTTGATATACCCCGGCACAGGCTTGCGATTGCTCCAGCGCAGGCCCGCCCCACCGGGCGAGACTGTGGCCGCGGGGTGTTGGAAGGGCAGGCGCATATGGCTGTGCGCGCCCGGTCCCACGCCGATATATTCCTGGTTCCGCCAGTAGAGAAGGTTGTGGTGACAGGGAAGGGGGGATTGGGTAGTGATGATTTCCCCATTCCCCATTCCCGATTTCTTCCCCCAATTGGAAACCTCATAGTGAACGTATCCGGCTTCCCCCAGCCGGGCAATGGCTGCTTCGTATAGCTCGCCCGCCAGATCGTCGTCGGTCGGCGCGACCTGGCCCGTCTCTACCCAATGGAAGAGGGGTGTCTCTGGCTCGACAATCAGGCTATAGAGGCTGAGATGCTCCGGGGCCAGGGCAATGGCTTTTTCCAGGGTGGCGGCCCAGGTGTGGGGGGACTGGTGGGGCAGACCGAAAATAAAGTCCAGGTTGATGTTGTGAAAGCCAGCGCTCCGAGCCGCGTCATAGGCCACGCGCACGTCGTCCACCGAATGGATGCGGCCCAGGAAGGCCAGTTCGTCCGGGTCAAAGCTCTGCACGCCCATACTCAGGCGGTTGACGCCCAGTTCCACCAGCCCGGCGAATTTGGCCTGATCGACTGTGCCCGGATTGGCCTCGCTGCTGATCTCACAGTCGGGGGTTAAGGAATAGCAGCGCCGGATTGTCTCGAATATCTGGGCAAGCTGGGGAATTTCCAGCAGTGTAGGCGTGCCGCCGCCCACAAAAATGGTCGAGATTGTGCGCCCTGCCACGCGGCCCGCCCACATCTCCAGCTCCAGGCAGAGCGCGTCCACATAGCGCTGGAAAAGATTGTCTAACTTCGCATAGGTATTGAAGTCGCAGTAGGGGCACTTCTTCTCGCAGAAGGGGATATGCACATACAGCCCCAGCGGCGCATTGTTCTTTTCTCCGCTGTTCTGGGTGTCTGCGGATGCATATTCCGGCACGTATTGAGCCGGGCCTTCCGCTTCTCCGCGACAAAACTTTTCCATAGCTCAGCGGTTGTCCAGGCGGAAGCCGTGGCCGCGCACAGTGACGATATAGCGATATTCCGCGTCGCACTCGTCGATCCGTTCGCGCAGACGACGCACCAGCGCGTCGATGGCCTGTTCACTTACCCCTTCGCCGCTGGCTTCCGGCCAGACGATATTGATGATGGCTTCGCGCGTGACCACACCGCCCCCGGATTCCCACAGGGCGTGGAGAAGGCGGTATTGGTGCAGGCTCAGCGGCGGATCGATGAGTTTGTTGTTCACCCAGACCTGGCGGGTTTCCATATCCAGACGCAGACCGGGCAGGCTGTCGTCCAATGTGAGCGGCGCGGTGGCCCCTGCATCCACAAAAGCCAATTTGAAACGCAGCGCGATCTGAATTTCGTCGCCGTCTTCCAGAGCCGCAGAACCAGTGACTTCTTCTCCGTTCAGGTGGGTCCCATTCTTCGATTTCAGGTCCTCTATATAATAGGCGTCGTTTTCCCAGAAGATACGTGCGTGGTTGCGGCTGACCTGTCGATCGGGCAGGGGAATATCGCAGTCATCCTGACGACCGATGAGCAGTTCTTCGTCCCGGTGCAGAGACCAGCGCCGACCGGCTTCCGAGCCGTGGCGCAGGATGAGCATTGCGCTCTCCCTGTGGGCTGCTGGCTGCACGCCAGGCCGCGGGGCGATTAAATCTTCAGTAACAGAGGTTTCGGTCATTGATTCATTCATCCGCTGGCAAATTGCATAGTATAATAGTCAATCAGTGCGCAAGCATTATACCGAAAATGTTGTCTGTTGGCTAGAGGAACGTTGTCCGTGGCTGCTCTGTTGGAAAAAGGCGCAATCCTGCGCGAACGGTATGAGATCGTCCATCTGGCGGGCCAGGGCGGGATGGGGGCGGTCTATCAGGCCAACGATCTGCGGTTGGATGGTCGGGTCTGCGCGCTCAAAGAAGTGCTGCCTGAACTGCTCTCCGGGCTGACCGATGCCAACCAGCCCCTGGACCAGACAATTGAACAGTTTTATCAGGAGGCCAGCGTTCTGGCCCGGCTGGATCATCCCAATCTGCCCAAAGTATCGGACTATTTTTCCGAGAACGGACGGGAATATCTGGTGATGGACTATGTGACAGGCCGGGATTTGCAGGACATTCTGGCCGAGAGTAAGCAGCACGCCATGCCCCTTTCGGAGTCTCAGGTGTTGGGCTGGGCTTCCCAATTGTTGGATGCTCTGGAATATCTGCACGGGCAGGAGCCACCCGTTCTGCACCGGGACATCAAACCCGCCAATATTAAAGTGACGCCCCAGGGCCGGGTCAAGCTGGTGGATTTTGGGCTGGTCAAAGTGTTGCAGCCAGACGATACCCGCACAGTAACTGTCGTGCAGGGGCGGGGCACGGCCGCGTACACGCCGCTGGAGCAATACGGGGGCGATACAGGCCACACGGATGTGCGTACGGATATTTACAGCGTGGGGGCCACCCTCTATCACCTGCTGTCAGGAAACCCGCCCAAGGATGCCAAAGAGCGTTTCCTGCAGCCTGGTTCCCTGATACCCTTGCGGGAAATCTGCCCCGGTCTGTCCGCGCGTACGGAGCGGGCTATTTTCCAGGCCCTGGCTATGCACCCGGACGAACGCCCGCGGGACATCCGGGAAGTACGCCGTCTCCTCTTTGGGACCACATCCTCTCTGGGCGACGGGCCTGCCCTGGCCCCCCGGCATTCCTGGCGCGAGGTGCTGCGGGAAAACCGGTTGCTGATTGGCGCGGCTGCTCTGCTTATCGTTACAGCGACACTGCTCAGCCTGTTGGAACCCCCCATTGCAGGTTTTCAGATCGGGAACTTCTGGTTTGGTGGGTTGTAGGCGCAATGTGGGCCGAGGTAGTTAAATCCCATTTGACCGTTTGGGCACGATCTGGCACTCTTTAAAGCTGTATAGGCTGGGCAGTCCTGCCCGCCATAGACAATGGCTCTGGACATCAACGCGGGTCTGCCCAGGGCCATCCCCCAGAAGATCGGGCCGGAACTGATGGCGTGGGCAAAGGCAGGCCGATCGCGAACAGCGCTACGTCGGGCAAAGCGGGCTGCGCGGAGAGCATCCCGGCGCGGTCGTTTGTGGGGGTAGACGCTCGAATTTTTGGGAAAAGGGAGCTTCTAAAACTTTAGTTTTTTTGAGCCTGTGAAAATTTGCGCAATGTCCACGCAGCGGGTATACTACCTGCGCGCTACCGTAAAATTCCAGGCTTTTATGCCGATTGTGAAAAAACGACGGTCGATTTTGATTAGCTGTCGCTGACAATCAGGAGTAGCTTGTGAAGTCTGAGCGCATTGATATCTGGCGGCTTTCTGTGATTTTTGTCGTCAGTGCTGCTGTCCCATTGTTGATTGGTTTTGGCGTGGATCTGCTTTTCCCGTCGTCGATCTCAATGTTGATGGTAGCGGGTATTGTATCAATTCCGATTGTCGCTTTTGTTGTCAGTCGGTCTGTATTGGCCGAAATGGAGCGGGTTATTCAACAGGTCGCCCCATCTGATAGCGGATTGACAGGCGATGCAGAAGCAGGCGAGCCGTCTGTTGTACTGGACCAACTTCACCCGGAAAAAGCAGATCGTTCTACTATCTGACTGATTCGTATTTCGCTCGATGAGGGGGTATAGCCAGTGAATAAACTTGTCGGATTCTTCACAAATCTCGTGCAGGATCCCCGCCGCCGCAACATTACCCTTGGGGTGATTGTGCTGCTGGTGGGGAGTATCATTCTGAAGCCCCTGATGTCCTCGCCCCACGTCTCTCTGGCTGCTGAACCGCTGCTGGAGCACGGCCCCACCTGGTTTACCAATGCGTTGCTTACCACACTCATTGTGGATATCCTTCTCATTGCTCTAGCTCTGGCCACCCGGGCCAGCCTGAAAGAGGGTGTGCCCACGGGTCTCGCCAATGTGATGGAGATGGTGATTGAGGCGCTCTACGGATTGCTGGAAAATGTGGCAGGCAAAAACGCCAAGCGCTTCTTCCCGATTGCAGCGACAATCTTCCTCTTTGTCATTGCCAGCAACTATTCGGGCCTGATTCCTGGTGTGGGCAGCATCGGTCTGACCCACGGTGCCAGCGAAGTCGAGAGTGGCCACAGTATTTTGATCGATCAGCAGGTTGCGGCGGCGGATGAGAAGGTTGCTTTTTCTCTCTTCCCCGCGGAAGAAGAGGGCCATGCCAAGTTTGTGCCCCTGTTGCGTGCCCCCAGCGCTGATCTGAATGTGACCTTTGCCCTGGCTCTGATTACAATGGTTTTGGTGCAGTATTACGGCGTTAGCGCCTTGGGTGGCAAATATTTCAAGAAGTTTTTCAATTTTGGCGGAAAAGGTTTTATGGGTGCCATCTTTGGTGTGGTGGGCATTCTGGAGCTGATTTCTGAGATCGCCAAAGTCATCAGCTTCGCCTTTCGTCTTTTTGGTAATATCTTCGCTGGCGAAGTGTTGCTGGCAGTGATGGCCTTTTTGATCGCCTTCCTTCTGCCTATGCCCTTCTACGGCTTGGAACTGTTCGTTGGTTTTATTCAAGCCTTCGTCTTTATGATGCTGGCTGTGGTTTTCTTTTCGACCGCAATGATTGGTCACGACGACCACCACTAAAAAGTTGCAGAATATTAGAGAATAGATTGTGGGTGGTGTGGCCGCTTGTTTGTACGGCACATAGTTCCCGAATGTCTACTGTCTAGTATTAAGTTTTCATCGGTCTTTCACGGGTATCTCTGTTCAACACAAGGAGTGCAACAAATGGATATTGGTGCTGCCAAGGAAATTGGCGCTGCTCTGGCGATTGGTCTGGGCGCGATTGGTCCCGGTATCGGCGTAGGTCTGATTGGCGCTAAAGCCGTCGAAGCGATGGGCCGCAATCCTGAGGCATCTGGTCTGGTACAGACCAATATGATTCTCGGCTTTGCTTTTGCCGAGGCTATCGCGATTTATGCGCTGGTCGTCTCTCTGCTGGTCAAGTTCGTCTAGTTTTTTCGTTCATCGGTGCTGAAGATCGTCGCCAGTCTGGCGATGCAAAAGAATCAGGAGGTACATTTTGGGCGAAGTACTTGGACAACTCGGCATTAGTGGCCCTCTGCTGCTCTCGCAAATTGTCAACTTCGTTATCCTGGTGGTTCTGCTGCGTCTCTTCCTCTACCAGCCTGTGTTGAACATGCTGGAAAAGCGCAAGGAACGTATTGCCCAGAGCCTGCAGGATGTGGAGCGCTCGTCCAACGCTGCTGCGGAAGCAGAGAAGGAACGGGCAAAGATTCTGGAAGAAGCACGCCGCGAGGCAACTGAAGTGCGCGCCCAGTCGGCGCGTGACGCGGAACGGATCGCATCTGAGATTCGCTCCCGGGCCGACGCAGAGGCAACCGAAATTCGCATGAAAGCTCAGGCTGATGCAGATGCCCAGGTGCAAACTGTCATGGCTGAGGCCAAGAAGCAGGTTGCTGACCTGGCGATTTCCGCCACCGAACAGCTCTTGGGGCGGGAACTGCAGAACCGGGGCGAGCAGGAACGCTTTGTGAATGAGTATCTGGCTCAACAGGGCGGGAGTGGCAAATGAGTACACAGCGCATGAAAGCCGACCGATATGCACAGGCCATCCTGGAAGCGATCGTCGAGCAATGGCAGGAGACACTCTCTTCTGTCGCTGATGCGCTGGCGCAAGGCAATACTCTGGCGGCATTGAACGATTCCAGCGCAGAACTGGACGGGCGGCTGGCTCAACTGAGCAAGCTGGTCCCAGCCGGTGCCTCTGCCGAGGTTCAGAACTTCCTGAATATGCTTGCACAGGAGGGAGACCTGGACCTGCTCGACGCAGTAGGTGTTTCGTTGCGTAGCAGCCTTAGCGATCAGGCCATGCCCAAAGAGGCCGAAATCGTCAGTGCTGTGGAATTGGGCGAGGCGGAGAAGGAACAATTGCGCCAGCAATTGACCGCCAAGCATGGGGATGGGCTTGTCTTTACCTTCCGTGTGGACCCTGCCTTGATGGGCGGTCTGCGCGTGCGGGTGGGTGATAGTCTCATTGACCACACAGTAGCCAGCCGGTTGACTGCCCTGCGCGAGGTCATCGCCTCGACAGTGCGCTAGTCGCAACTTGACTTTGAAAGAGAGGGACGCCTATGGCGATTCGTACTGAAGATATCACCCAGGATTTTACTGCTCTACTCAAGAAGCAGATTCTCGATTTCAAACCTTCTCCTCGCCAAGTGGACGTGGGCGAAGTGGTCGAAGTCGGCGACGGCATCGCCATTATTTCCGGTCTGCGTGGTGTCATGGCCTCGGAACTGGTGGAATTTACCAAATCCGGTGTTGTGGGTATGGTCCAGAACCTCAACGAGGATACGGTTGGCGTCATCATTATGGGCGAGTATACGTCCATTGAAGAGGGCGATCTGGTGCGCAGCACAGGCCGGATTGCCTCTGTCCCTGTGGGCGATGCACTGATTGGCCGGGTGGTCAACGCCATTGGCCAACCTCTGGACGGGAAAGGCCCCATCGATACGGATAAGCTGCGCAATGTAGAGCGTATTGCCCCCGGTGTTGTCACACGCAAATCAGTGGACACGCCTGTACAGACGGGTATTACGGCTATCGACGCGCTGATCCCCATCGGCCGCGGCCAGCGGGAACTGATTATCGGCGACCGGCAGACAGGCAAGACCGCTGTCGCTATCGACACGATTATCAACCAGAAGGGCAAAGACCTGATCTGCATTTATGTGGCCATCGGTCAAAAGCAATCGACAGTGGCCCAGGTCGTGCAAATTCTGGACAACTACGGCGCGATGGAACACACAATTGTGGTCACGGCTTCCGCCTCGGACCCTGCCGCGCTTCAGTTTCTGGCTCCTTTCGCGGGCACTTCCATGGGCGAAGAGTTCATGGAACAGGGCAAAGACGCGCTGATTGTCTTTGATGATCTTTCCAAGCACGCCCAGGCCTATCGCCAGGTTTCCTTGCTCCTGCGCCGCCCGCCCGGTCGTGAAGCCTACCCCGGCGACGTTTTCTATCTGCACAGCCGCCTGCTGGAACGGGCCGCGCGTATGGACGAGGCATCCGGTGGTGGCAGTCTGACTGCTCTGCCGATCATCGAAACCCAATCCGGCGACGTTTCGGCATACATTCCCACCAACGTGATTTCCATCACCGACGGCCAGATTTTCCTGGAGAGCGACCTTTTCTATGCGGGTATTCGTCCCGCTCTGAATGTGGGTCTGTCGGTGAGCCGTGTGGGTAGTTCTGCCCAGACCAAAGCCATGAAACGGGTTGCCGGTCGCCTGAAACTGGAGTTCAGCCAGTTCCGCGAATTGGCTGCTTTCGCCCAGTTTGGCAGCGATCTGGACGCTTCCACCCAGCGCCAGTTGAGCCGTGGGCAGCGCATTCAGGAAATTCTGAAACAGCCCCAGTACCGGCCTATGGCCCAGGACCACCAGGTCTTCAGCCTCTATGCTGTGACCAATGGATTTGTGGACAATGTGCCGGTGGATCAGGTGAAGAAGTGGGAATTGGATATGCACGCCTATATGGACTCCAATCACCCAGAGATCGGTCAGAATATTATGCGCACAGGAACCCTGCCCGACGAGAGTGTGGATTCCTTGCGGCTGGCCCTGACAGACTTCAACAATGGCTGGAGCGCTAGCTAGACTGAAGAATCATCGCAAGGGCACAAAAACACAGGGGAATCGTCCTGGTTCTTCTTCGTGACTTGGTGTCTGTTGTGGCACGTTTGTTGCATTCCCTATTCAAAGGGAGGGTCTCTTGCCCAGTACACGAGAAATTAGACGCCGTATCCGTTCTGTGAAGAACATCTCCCAGGTCACAAAGGCCATGGAAGCGGTGGCGGCATCCAAAATGCGCCGGGCGCAGAACCAAGTGTTGGCGACCCGTCCCTATGCCAAAAAGGCCCAGGAAGTTCTGAGCTATATTGCCCGGTTGAACACCACCGAAGGCGATCTGGACGCGCTGATCAACGAGCGAGCCGAGATCAAACGGGTGGGTATTCTGCTGGTCACTGCGGATCGCGGGCTGGCTGGCGGCTTCAACGCCAATATTATGCGTACGACTGCCCAGTTTATGCGCAAGCAGCGGGCCGAAGGCCGGGAAGTCGAAGTCATAACGGTGGGACGCAAAGGGCGAGATTGGCTTATGCGCTACGACCCGGTTGTGCGTGCCGAATTTATGGGGCTGGGCGATGCGCCTACCACCAACGATATCGCACCTGTCACACGCATTCTGCTCGACGATTACCGTTCTGGCCGTTTTGATCAGGTGTACGCTATCTACACAGATTTTGTAAATACGCTTGTACAACAGCCTGTGGTTCAGAAACTTCTGCCTGTGGAGCCTGCCGAGCCTTCTGTGTCCATGGCCCCCGATTACATTTTTGAACCGAGCCCTGCGGCTGTGCTGACCCAAGTGATCATCGGTTTTACCGAAGTGCAGGTCCTGCAATCCCTCTATGAATCGTCGGCCAGCGAACATTCGGCCCGTATGGTGGCCATGCGTAACGCGACCGAGGCGGCCAATGAATTGGTCGATGATTTGACCCTACGCTACAACAAGGCCCGCCAGGAAGGCATTACGCGGGAACTGATGGACATTATAGGTGGCAGCGTGGCCGGAGAGTGATCTGTCTTTTGTGGCGCTGGACAGCACTGATGATCGACACAAACCACATTGAAACGTAGTCATTGAACTACCGGAGTATACGGAGCGAACTATGGCAGAAAATGGAAACAACGCCAAAATTGTCGGGACGGTGAGCACCGTCGTCGGCCCGGTGGTAGACTTTGCCTTTTCCGGCGGAAAGTTGCCCGAAATCTACGACGCCGTTTATGTGGATATGGAGAGCGGCACGTTGACCTGCGAAGTGCAGCAGCACCTGGGCGACGGCTCTGTGCGCGCAGTTGCCATGAGCACCACCGACGGTATGCGTCGCGGTACCGAATGCTATTCCTTCGGCGAGCCGATTACCGTGCCTGTTGGCCACGCCACACTGGGCCGCATCTTTGATGTGACGGGCAAGGCTATTGACAGCGACGAGCCGGTGGATGCGGACGATTACTACCCCATCCATCGCCAGCCGCCGTCCTTTTCCGATCGCAGCACAAAGGCCGAGATTTTTGAGACCGGCGTAAAAGTTATCGATCTGATTGCACCTTTTACAAAGGGCGGCAAGACCGGTATCTTTGGCGGCGCGGGTGTGGGTAAAACGGTCGTCATCACTGAATTGATCAACAACGTGGCCGAGTTCCACAGCGGCTATTCTGTCTTTGCCGGTGTGGGTGAGCGCAGCCGCGAGGGCAACGACCTCTGGCATGAAATGAGAGATTCTGGTGTGCTGAAGTCCACTGTGATGGTCTTCGGCCAGATGAACGAACCGCCCGGCGCGCGTTTACGGGTGGGATTGACCGGCGTGACGATGGCCGAATACTTCCGGGATGAGGGCCGGGATGTCTTGCTCTTCATCGACAATGTGTTCCGCTTTGTGCAGGCTGGTTCCGAAGTCTCCGCTCTCTTGGGCCGTCTGCCCAGCGCGGTGGGCTATGCGCCCACATTGGGCACGGATATGGGCCAGTTGCAGGAGCGCATTACATCCACCAAAACCGGTTCGATTACGTCTATGCAGGCGGTCTATGTGCCCGCGGATGACTATTCTGACCCGGCCCCGGCCACGACTTTTGCCCACTTGGACGCGACGATTGCGCTGGAGCGTGCCCTGGCCGAACAGTCCCTCTACCCGGCTGTGGACCCGCTGGGTTCCACCAGCCGTATTCTGGATCCCAATATTGTGGGCGAGGAGCATTATAATATCGCCCGTGGCGTGCAGCAGACGTTGCAGCGCTATCGTGACCTGCAGGATATCATCGCCATTCTCGGTGTGGAAGAGTTGAGCGAAGACGACAAGCTGACTGTGGCCCGTGCCCGTAAAGTACAGCGCTTCCTGACCCAGCCCTTCTTTGTGGCGGAGGTCTTCACCGGCCAATCTGGCAAGTTTGTGAAGATCGAAGATACTGTGCGCGGCTTCAAAGAGATTCTGGACGGCAAACACGACGATCTGCCCGAACAGGCTTTTTATATGGTGGGAACCATTGAAGAGGCTGTGGAGAAGGGCGAACAGTTGCGGGCAGGGAATTAGTCTGTCGACGATTTTCCTAATGAACCAATTGGTAGATAGTAACCGATTGGTTCATCGGTTGCTTTTGATTACACTGGAAACAAAGTTATTCGACTACAGAAGTTCAACTTTTCTGAAAAGTCGAACTTCTACGCCCAAAAAACTTTGTTGACGCTGGATTGATGCCACGAGGATAAATGTATGACCATTCAAGTGGAGATTGTCACCCCTCGCCGGGAGCTGTTCAACGGTGAAGTGCAGATGATTACGCTGCCGGGAATCGACGGCCAGATGGGCGTTATGGGCCAGCACGCACCTCTCTTGACAATACTGGATGTGGGCGAAATTGTCCTGCATCGCCCGAACGAGGAACCCGACTACATCGCCGTCACTGGTGGTGTGGTGGAAGTGCGCCCGGATAAAGTGATCGTTCTGGCCCGTTCTGCCGAACGCGCGGACGAGATTGATGTAGCCCGTGCCGAGTCTGCTCTGCGTCGTGCCGAGGAATCCCGCGAGAACCGGCCCGCGGAAGAACGAAGGCCGGTGGAACTGGCCTTGCGCCGCAGCCAGGTCCGCCTGAAAGTGGCCCGGCGTCGGCGTGCCCGGCGGCCAGGGATGTCCCCTCATCAAGACGACGAGTAGGCATCAGGGCCTGTCCGAACAAACTGTTGTACAATAAAGCCGGTCCTACGCCAGGGGCCGGCTTTTCTGTGTGCGGAATGCGGATGACAGAATTCTGTGACTATTCAGCCATAAGCCAGCCGGTTAGCAAACGGCGCTGGCCTGAATAGTCACAGAATTAGCAGGTGTTGCCCGTCCCTTTCCGCTGAAATCCGCGTGTAGACAAACAGCCCATCCCTGAATCAATCCTATGAACCTTTGGCATCCCATCGGTATTCTCATCAGCGGTCTGATAATCTACTGGTCCATCGAAGATGACCGGCTGCTGCGCACAGACCCGGACGAATATCTGCGCCGAATGGTGCGTGGGGATGGAAACTACTGCATAACTGTGCAGTCCTATTTGGGCCGCTTTGCCCGGACCCACGCGCTGGAATTGGCCCAGATCGAAGACGCGGACAGGCGTCAGGCCGAATATATTCGTCGAGTGTTGGCGATGCCCGACCGGGCACGAATGCTGGCAATGGCCCGCTGGGAGGTACGTTTTCGGGGGTTGGCTTTCGCTGTGATTGGATTGGTTCTGCTTTTTGATTGGGCAGCAGGCATCTGATACTGCACCCTACACCCCATTCAACATTGTATGGCTGTGAGCAGTCGGCGCTCCTGGCTGAGAGCGGCGCGGCGACAGACACCGCGCAAGCCACTTGGCTCTACACGTTCGACCCCTTTGGGTATACAATACGCACTATTGGTAGTGCGTGGCTGACATCCTGTCTTAGATACAAGAGTTTATGTGTGAAGTCAGGGTGATTGCCGCGTGAGGTTGTGCATTTTATCTGTCGGTCGCGTGGATAACGTTTTTCCAAGTGTCCATGCGGCTCTGCCTATTACCCGTTCTGTGCAGAAAGGACCCATCCCATGCCCATCAAAATCGCTATGATCGGAGCCGGTTCCATCGGCTTCACCCGCAAGCTGATGCACGACATTCTGGCCGTGCCGGAGCTGACCGACACCCACTTCGCTTTTATGGACATCAACCCGGCCAATCTGGAGATGATTGCCCAACTGGCCCAGCGGGACATCGACGCCAATAAATTGCCCGCCATCATCAGCACCACCACCGACCGCCGGGAAGCGCTGGATGGCGCCAATTATGTCATCTCCACCATTCGCCAGGGTGGGCTGGATGCTTTCAAGCTGGATATCGAAATTCCGTTGAAATACGGCATCGACCAGTGCGTGGGCGACACCATCTGTGCCGGTGGCATACTATACGGTCAACGCACCATCCCGGCCCTGCTCGACATCTGCGCCGACATCCGGGAGATGGCCGCGGACAACCCTCTTTTTCTCAATTATTCCAACCCCATGGCAATGAATGTGTGGGCCTGCAACCAGTACGGCGGGGTGAACACTGTCGGTCTCTGCCACGGCGTCCAGGGCGGCCACACAATCATCACCCGCAGCATCGAACACTGGGCCAGACAGGAAGGGCTGATCGGTGCGGACGAAACGATTTCCAAGAAGGAAGTGGATATTGTCTGCGCGGGGATCAACCACCAGACCTGGTACACAAAAGTCCAGTGGCGGGGGATGGATATGGTTCCTCTGCTCCCCGAACTCATCGGGGCACATCCCACATATCGCGAGACGGAGAAATTGCGCATCGATGTGGCCCGGCGCTTCGGCTATTTCAGCACCGAATCCAACGGCCATCTGAGCGAATATCTGCCCTGGTATCGCAAGCGGGTGGACGAGATTCCTCAGTGGATCGATATGTCCAGCTGGATCAACGGCGAGACCGGCGGCTATCTGCGGGTCTGCACCGAAGGGCGCAACTGGTTCGAGACCGATTTCCCCAACTGGATGAAAGAAGAACCGCCGGTGATTGCCGGGGACCGGCGCAGCGAAGAGCACGGCTCGTTCATTATCGAAGGGCTGGAGACCGGGCGACCCTATCGGGGCCACTTCAATATTTTGAACAAAGGCCACATCACAAACTTGCCCGACGGCTGTGTGATTGAGATTCCCGGCTATGTGGACAAGAATGGCATCAATATGCCGGTGGTGGGGGACCTGCCTATGGCCTGCGCGGCCACCTGTTCGGCCAGCGTGCGGGTGCAGCAGATGGCGGTGGAAGCCGCGGTCCACGGCGACGTAACACTGCTCAAGCAGGCGATGCTCCACGACCCCCTCACCGGCGCGGTCTGCAACCCGGAGGAAGTCTGGCAGATGACCGACGAAATGCTGGTGGCCCAGGCCCAGTGGCTGCCCAACTACGCGGGCGAAATCTCCGCGGCCCAGAGCCGTCTGGCCGCGGCCGAGAGCAACGGAACCCGGGTGCGTCTGGTGCAAACGGTCGGCGCGGCCCGGCTGCACACAAAGACAGTCGAGGAACTGGCGCTGGACAAAGCCGCGGCCCGGGCCAACGCCGCTGCCGCGGACAAGGGCAAGATGACGAAAGTAGTGTAGTCCGCAAGAGAAGAAGCAACCACGAAGGCACAAAGACACAAAGGAAGATGATTTTCTTCGTGTCTTTGTGCCTTCGTGGTTAAGTTGGATACGGAGAATTTTATGCTGGAAGCACTCAAAGAAGAACTCTACACCCTCCATCGGGAACTGCCCAAGAACGATCTGGTGCGCTGGACCGGCGGCAACATCAGCGCCCGCGACCCGGAGAGCGGGCTGGTGGTGATCAAACCCAGCGGCGTGCGTTACGAGAAGCTGCGGTCCGCGGATCACGTGGTGGTGGATATGGACGGCCATATCGTCGAGGGCAAGCTCAAACCCTCCTCCGACACGGCCAGCCACCTGCACATCTACAAACACCGGCCCGATGTGAACGGGATTGTCCACACCCATTCTCCCTATGCCACTGCCTTTGCCGCCATCGGCAAGCCCATTCCCTGCTGTCTCACCGCCATTGCCGACGAGTTCGGCGGACCCATTCCCTGCGCCGGTTTTGCGCTGATCGGCAGCGAAGCCATCGGCCAGCAGGTGTTGGACCACATCGGATCGTCCCAGGCCGTGCTCCTGCAACAGCACGGCGTATTTACGATTGGCAAGAACGCCGAAGCCGCGGTCAAAGCCGCGGTGATGACCGAAGATGTGGCAAAGTCGGTCTGGCTGGCCATGCAGCTGGGCCAGGTGCAGGAGATTCCGCCGGAGGATGTGGCGAAGCTGCACCACCGGTACACGCACGTCTATGGGCAATAGAACTGTGTTCGGGTATCGACTGCGAGAGGTTGTGGTGCGTAGTGCGTGGTACGTGGACCGGTACACGCACTACGCACCGTCCCGTTTTTATGACAGCGAGGAGACCCCTTCTATGAAATCACTACGACTGCACGGCGTCGGCGATCTGCGCCTGCACGAGGAGCCTGTGCCTGTGCCGGGCGACGGGGAAGTGCTGCTGCGGGTGACAGCCGTGGGCATCTGCGGCAGTGACCTGCACTGGTTCGAGGAGGGCAGCATCGGCGACGCCAGGCTGGCCCACCCGCTGGTGCTGGGCCACGAGTTCGCGGCGGTGATCGAGAGCGGTCCCCGCAAAGGCGAGCGGGTGGCGGTGGACCCGGCCCTGCCCTGTGGACGCTGCGAGTTCTGCGAGACCGGCTACCCCAACTTCTGTCTCGCCACCCACTTCTCCGGCCACGGCAAAGACGACGGCAGCCTGCGCGAGTTTATGGCCTGGCCGGAGCGGGCGCTCCTCACCCTGCCCGACAGCGTTTCCGATGTAGCCGGTGCGCTGCTGGAACCCCTGGGCGTGGCCCTCTACGCGTTGGATTTAGGACAGATTCGGGTGGGGGATGCGGTGGGCATCTTTGGCTGTGGACCCATCGGGCTGATGCTGATCCGGCTGGCCCGATTGAACGGCGCACGGCAAATTGTCGCCACGGATTTGCTGCCTCACCGGCTGGAAGTAGCCGCGGAAATGGGCGCGGATGTGGTCTTGCAAGCCGACGCCGAAGGCAGCGAACGGGCCGCGGTTCTCGACGCTACCGGCGGGCGGGGCATCGACGTGGCCTTTGAGATCGCCGGGGCCAACCCCGCGGTGGAGACCGCCATCGAGACCGCCCGTCCCGGTGCCCGCGTCGTGCTGGTGGGCATCCCGTCGGACGACCGCACCTCCTTCAGCGCATCCACCGCCCGCCGCAAGGGGCTGACGATTCAGCTTTGTCGACGCATGGCCCACACCTATCCACGCGCGATTGCTCTGGCGGAGAGCGGGCAGATCGATTTGGATGTGTTGGCGTCCCACTGTTTCCCGCTGGAGGAATATCAGCGTGCCTTTGCCGTCGCCGCGGCGCGGGATGGATTGAAAGTGGTGGTGGAGCCGAAAGGGAGATGACCGAGGCGAGTGCCGATCCTTTAAATTGAAACGTAAAACGTGAGATTGATCCCCAATCTCACGTTTTACGTTTCAATACTCGTGCTCCCCCAACGCCTCCGCCTTAATCGCCTTTAGCCGCTTCATCACATCATTCCCGCCCCGGCCAAAGTAGTCGTGCAGCCGCGTGTACTCGGCGAAAAGCTGCTCGTAGACCGCCTGGTTTTCGGGGATGGGCCGGTAGACCACATCCTGCAACTGGGCCATCTGCTCCACGGCCTCGCCGATGGAATCGAAGCCACCCGCGGCTTTGCCCGCGGCCACCGCAGCAAACATCGCCGAGCCGAACGCGCCCGCCTGTTCGGTCCCCGCCACGCGGATTTCTCGCCCGGTCACATCGGCATAGATTTGCATGAGCAGTCTGTTGCGCCCCGGCAGGCCGCCGCAGCCGACAATCCGGTCCACGGCCACGCCGTTGCTGTGGAAGGCGTCCACAATCACCCGCGTCCCGTAGGCCGTGGCCTCGATCAGCGCCCGGTAGATCTCCTCCGGTTTGGTCGCCAGCGTCGCGCCGATAAGCAGACCGGTCAGGTCCACATCCACCAGCACCGAGCGGTTGCCATTCCACCAGTCCAGGGCCAGCAGACCGGACTCACCGGGCTTCTGCTGGGCGGCCAAACCCTCCAGATAGTGATGGACATTCAGCCCCCGGCTGGCCGCGGCTTCAAAATAGGCGGCGGGCACGCAGTTGTCCACAAACCAGGCGAAGTGATCGCCCACGCAGGACTGGCCTGCCTCGTAGCCGAAGAGACCGGGAATGATGCCGTCCTCGACCACCCCGCACATCCCCTCCACTACCCTCTCCTCCCGGCCCAGCAGCATATGGCAGTTGGATGTGCCCATAATAATCACCATTGTACCCGGCTCGGTGACAGTGGCCGCGGGCACGGCCACGTGTGCGTCCACATTGCCGATGGCGACGGCGATGCCGGGGCGCAGGCCGGTTTTGGCGGCCATCTCAGCGGTCAAGCTGCCGGCGCGTTGGCCGATGGGATAGATGTCGGTGGAGAGCTTCTCCTCCACCAGATTTTCCAGACGGGGGTCCAGCGCGGCGAAGAATTCTTTGCCCGGATAGCCCGCCCGTTTGTTCCAGATGGCTTTGTAGCCCGCGGTGCAGGCGTTGCGCCGTTCCTCGCCGGTCAGTTGCATGACAATCCAATCGGCGGCTTCCATAAAACCGTCGGCCGCGGCGTAGACATCCGGCGCGTCGTTGAGGGTCTCCCAGATTTTGGGGATCATCCATTCGGACGAGATTTTGCCGCCGTAGAGTTTGAGCCAGCCTTCGCCCCGGGCCGCGGCGATTTCGTTGAGCCGGTTGGCTTCGGGCTGGGCCGCGTGGTGCTTCCACAGTTTGACCCAACTGTAGGGGTTGTCCCGCCATTTCGGGTCCATACAGAGCGCGCTGCCGTCCGCGGCCACAGGCAGCATTGTGCAGGCGGTGAAGTCTGTGCCGATGCCGATGACATCCTCGGCGCGCACATTGCCCGCCCGCAGGACTTGGGGAATCGTCGCCACCAGTACGTCGATATAATTCTGGGGATTTTGCAGGGCGAAGTCCGGGGGTAGGGGTTTGTCGCTGCCGGGCAGGTGCTCGTCGATCACCCCGTCGCCGTAGGGATGGACAGCCGTTGCCACTTCCTGACCGCTGGTCACATCCACCAGCACCGCGCGCCCGGATTCTGTGCCGTAGTCCACGCCGATTGTGTATTTGTGGGAAGTAGTCATTGTGACTCCTATTGAAAGAGAGCCACTGACGAACACTGATAAACACGGATAAAAATCAGCGTTCATCAGTGTTCATCAGTGGCTACTTTTGTTGTTATATGCCCTGCGCCAAGTGATAGTAAAGATCGTTCCAGCGCAATTCTTTCTTGAACTCCCGCATCTGCGTCTGCTGGTCGATGAGCAGTGTTTCGACGCCCGCGATTTCGGCGAAATCCTCCAAATGTTCGACAGTGACCGATTGGCTGAAGCCTGTGTGATGCGCGCCGCCCGCCTGAATCCAGGCCGCCGCGGCCAGTTTCAGATTGGGGTGGGGAACCCACAGGGCGCGGGCCACGGGCAATTTGGGCAGGGACGCTTCGGGCGTGACCACATCCACTGTGTTGATGAGCAGGCGGAAGCGCTTGCCCATATACATCAGCGACGCGTTCAGGGCCGGACCGGCGGGCACATTGAAGACCAGCCGTACTGGGTCGGCTTTGCCGCCGATGCCCAGGGGGTGAATCTCCAGGGAGGGTTTGGCCGCGGCAATGGAAGGGCAGATTTCCAGCATATGCGCGCCCAGCACGGACATCCCGCCGGGGTGGAGGTGATAGGTGTAGTCCTCCATAAACGATGTGCCGCCGGGCAGTCCCGTGCCCATCACTTTCATCGCCCGCACCAGCGCGGCCGTCTTCCAGTCGCCCTCCCCGGCAAAGCCGTAGCCGTCGGCCATCAGCCGCTGGGGGGCCAGCCCAGGCAATTGAGTCAGCCCGTGCAAATCTTCAAAAGTGGTGGTGAAACCGGCAAAGCCGCCCTCTTTCACAAAGGAGCGGATGCCCAGCTCGATGCGGGCTGCGTCGGCCAGGGAGGCGCGCTGTGCCCCGCCTGCGCGCAGGGGTTCGGCCACTACATACTGCTCCTCGTATTCCGCCACCAGCGCATTTACCGCGGCGTCGCTGGCCCCGTTGATGTGAGCCACCAGATCGCCCACGCCGTAGCCGTTGACGCTGTAGCCAAAGGCCATCTGCGCGGCCACTTTGTCGCCTTCGGTCACGGCCACCTGGCGCATGTTGTCGCCAAAGCGGGCAAATTTGGCGTGCTGACTATCGTGCCAGGCTGCCGCGGCCCGGGTCCACACATCCAGCCGGGCCAGGGCCTCTTCGTCCTGCCAGTGACCGACCACAACTTTGCGGCGCAGACGCATGCGCGTGCCGATGAAGCCGAACTCCCGCCCGCCGTGCGCGGTCTGGTTCAGATTCATAAAATCCATATCGATGGAATCCCAGGGGATGTCCCGGCCAAATTGGGTGTGGAACTGGGCGAAGGGCTTCTGCAAGGCCATCAGCCCGGCGATCCACATTTTGGCCGGGGAAAAGGTGTGCATCCACATCACCAGCCCGATGCAGTTGGCCGCGGCGTTGGCCTCCTGGCAGATGGCGTGAATCTCTTCGGATGTCTTCACCACCGGTTTGAAGACGACATTGACGGGAAGCAGGGGCGAGGCGTCCAGGCTGGCGGCGATGGTGCGGGCGTCGTCGGCCACCTGTTGCAATACCTCCGGGCCGTAGAGATGCTGGCTGCCGGTGACAAACCAGACTTCCAGGGTGGGAAAGGCTTTGCCAGTCATTGGGGTACTCCTTTAGCGGGTGGGAGTGGGGTGGTGCGGACAAAAACGTTTTAATGATTTTGAGATAGACAGCTATACATGGACGAAGCGGCTGGCTGTAGGATTGATTGTGAATGGTTGTGGAAATCGAACAGCGCCCTACGGAGCAAATACAGCAGGCGCGCCTGTGGAGTAGTATAGTCGAGAGCCGGGGCGATGCCAAGAACGATTTGGGGGAGGTTTGCCACAAACCAAAGCCGGATTTCACGTATTCATTTGAGGCGAAAAATATCACCGATTGACCGCGGCAGGGAAAGCTGTTGCACGGCTTCAACTTCGTCGGATAAGGCTCTTTCAAGAAAAAACGTG
>JAHBVF010000010.1 GCA_019637685.1 Caldilineaceae bacterium
GTATTAGGCCGTTCAAAGAAAATAAATCCCCGATCCGGCGACAATTTCCCTGAACGGCTTGGGCTTTTCCAAATCAATTTGGGGAATTTATTTATTGGAAAAGCCTCATCCGATTATCACTACGCTGCCCCCACCGCCGTCTGGATCATCTCCAATGGCTCAGAATTCTCCTGAATCCCGTTATATTCAGTCTCTTTGTCCGTCAGCAGAAAGTACTCGAAGGAATCGCTCAACGCGCGCCAACTGGCCTCGATGATATTGCTGCTGGCCCCAACAGTACCCCAACTGCGTACACCGTCGGTGCTGTCGATGAGCACCCGCACCCGCGCGCCGGTCGCGCGCTGGCTGTCCAGAATACGCACTTTGTAGTCCTTCAGGCTGATGCTGTCCAGCGTGGGATAGACCCGGCGGATGGCTTTGCGCAGGGCCAGGTCCAGCGCGTTGACCGGACCGTTGCCTTCGGAAACTTCGTGGAAAATTTCGTTGCAGACCCGCACTTTGACCGTCGCCTCGGAGGACAGCCCCCGCTCTTCCCGGTGGGCGACCCGGGCCGTATAGTCCAGGAGTTCAAAGGGCGGCTGATAGTCCTTGTCTGTGCGACGCAGCAGCAATTCCACGCTGGCCTCCGCGCTCTCAAAGGCAAAGCCCGCGTTCTCCAAATCTTTGATCTGGCGCAACACAGCCCGCTCCTGCTCTTTGCTCAGGCCGTGCAGACCGAACTCCTCGCGCTTGACCGCGATATTGTCTTTGCCGCTCAGCTCGCTGACCAGCACGCGGGTCAGGTTGCCCACCGCGGCCGGGTCCACGTGCTGGTAGCTCATCACATTTTTGACCACCGCGTTGACGTGGGTTCCGCCCTTGTGGGCAAAGGCGCTGTGGCCCACAAAGGGCTGGTGGCTGTCCGGGCTGAGGTTGGCCAGCTCGCTGACAAAATGGCTCAGATCGGCCAACTGGCCCAACCCTTCGTTGCTGGTGATTTTGTAACCCATCTTTAGCTGCAAATCGGCAATCACCGACACCAGATCCGCGTTGCCGCAGCGCTCGCCATAGCCGTTGATTGTGCCCTGCACGTGGTTGGCCCCGGCCCGCACCGCGGCCAGTGTGTTGGCCACGCCCGTGCCGCTGTCGTTGTGCGCGTGGATGCCCAGCGTGACCGACGCGGAGCGGGGTGAGCCTTTGCCGTCGTCAGCCGAGACGCCGATGCCCAGTTCGTTGCGCACAGTCTCGATGGCTTCGGCGATCTCCCAGGGCAGACAGCCGCCGTTGGTGTCGCAGAGGACCACCGCGTCCGCGCCGCCGATGACCGCTGCCTTCAGCGTGGAAAGCGCGTACTCCGGGTTGGCTTTGTAGCCGTCGAAGAAGTGCTCGGCGTCGTAGACCACCTCGCGGCCCTGGCTTTTCACATAGGCCACGGACTCACGGATCATGCGCAGGTTCTCGTCCAGCGTCGTGCGCAGGACTTCCGTCACCTGCATTTCCCAGCTTTTGCCAAAGATGGAGACAACCGGTGTGTTGGCCTCGATCAGCAGTTGAATCTGGGGGTCATTGGCCGGTTTTGTCTTCACCCGGCAGGTGGAGCCAAAGGCCACGATTTTGGCCTGTTTCAGCTTCAATTCCTTGGAGGCCCGCTCGAAGAACTCCATATCCTTGGGGTTGGAGCCAGGCCAGCCGCCTTCGATGTAGTCCACACCGAAATCATCCAGCCGGGCCGCGATGCGCAATTTATCATCCGCGCTGAAGGAAACCCCTTCGGCCTGGGTTCCGTCGCGCAGGGTTGTGTCGAACAGTTGGATCGTCATCGGATCACATCCCTTATAGGCAATCAATGCCTCATACCCGAAACGTGATGCGTGAAACGTGAGAGGATTCGACTCAAACTCACGTTTCACCTTTCACCTTTCAGAATTGTCCTACCAATTCCTCAAAACTCTCAAAAATCCGCTCCGGCCAGATGGCCCGGCCCAGGTCCTCCCGGCGGAATTTGCCGGTCTTGACCAGCCAGCCCTGGCTGCCCATGCGCTGTGCCCCGCGCACGTCGGCTTCGATGTCGTCGCCGATCATTGCCACCCGCGCCGGCGGTACGCCCAAATCATCCAACACCCGGTGAAAGTAGGCAGTGCTGGGTTTGCCCACCACCAGCGCGCCCACCTCTGCCGCGTATTCCAGCGAAGCCACAAACGAACCCGCGTCCATAAAAAGGCCGCCGGGTGTGCGCCAGAAGCGCTTCTTGTGCAGGGCCACCAACTGCGCGCCGTTGAGCAGGGCACGGAAGGCCGTGTTCATCCGGGAATAGGTGAAGCCAGCGCCCAGATCGCCCACCACCACATACTGGGGGTTTTCCTCGTCCACATCGATCCCCACAAACTCCTGCTGCGCGTCGGGCATGAGCAGGGGCAGATAGCGCTCGGCCTTCTGCTCCTCCAGATAGCGGGCCGCGGCCAGGGTGGCTGTGAAGAGTTCGTCCAGTTCCACGGCGAAGCCCAGGCTTTGTAGCAGTTCGCAGAGAGTGTGGCGGCAGTAAATCGTCGTGTTGGTGATAAAGCGCAGGGGAATGCCCCGGGCGCGCAGCGTTCGCAACGCTTCTTGCGCGCCCGGAATGGCTTCCCCACCGATAGTCAGCACACCGGCGATGTCGATCATCAGCCCATCGACGGTGGAGGAGAGTGTGGTCAAGTCTTTACGTTCCTTTCGTGCCTGCTGAGCGTAGGAGTGTTGGGTCGCTCTGCTGTTTCAACGCTTTATCGCTCCAACGCTTACCCAGTCCCCTGCAATCCCGCGGCCACGCCGTTGACAGAGAGCAGCAGCACAGGCCGCAGGCTCTCGGCGGTTTCCGGCTCGCTGCGGATGCGTTTGATCAGCGCGGCCTGGATGTAATTGAGCGGGTCCACATACGGGTTGCGCAGATTGATGCTGCGTTGCAGCCATTCCTCGTTGTCCAGCAGGTGGGCCTGACCAGTGATGGCAAGGATCACCCGCTCCGTGCGCGCGTACTCGGCCTCAACCTCGGCGAAGACAGCCGCGCGCACCGACTCATCGGTCAGGTCCGCGTAGAGGTTGGCAATAGGCATATCCGCCCGGCGCATACTGACCTGTGCCCGGTCGATGACCGTGCGGAAGAAAGGCCACTCGCTGTACATCTCCCGCAGAAGTGCCAGCCGTTTTTTCGTCTCGTCGTCGCCCCCTTCGCCCATCCAGCCGTCAATGCCTGCGCCCAACCCATACCAGCCAGGCAGATTGACCCGGCTCTGGCTCCAGGCGAAGACCCAGGGAATGGCCCGCAGATCCGAAACGCCGCTGGTTGCCTTGCGTTTGGCCGGACGCGAACCGATGTTGAGCTGGTTGATCTGGTCCAGAGGCGTCGTCTCGTTGAAGTAGCGCAAAAAGGCCGGATTCTGGATCAGCGCCCGGTAGTGGGCTTCGGCGCGTGCGCTGGTTTCCTCCATCACAGCGGCCCACTCCGCCTCTTTGGGGTAGTCGGGCCGCTTGCCGCTGGTCAGCAGCACCGCGTTGACCAACTGTTCCAGATGGCGGTGGGCGATGAGTTCGTTGCTGTAGCGGTTGCTGATCACCTCGCCCTGCTCGGTGATTTTGATGCGGGCTTTGATCGATCCCGGCGGCTGGGCCAGAATCGCCCGGTTGGCGGGTCCGCCCCCCCGCCCAATGGAGCCGCCCCGCCCGTGGAAGAGGGTGAGCCGCATTTTGTGGGCTTCGCAGACCTGGGCCAAATGCTGTTGCGCCTCATACAGCATCCAGTTGGCGCGCAGGTAGCCGCCATCTTTATTGGAATCGCTGTAGCCGATCATAATTTGCTGGCTGTTGCCCCGCAGGGCCAAGTGTTCTCGATAGATGGGCGTCTCAAACATCTGCCCCATCACTGCCGCCGCATTTTGCAGGTCTTCAATCGTCTCAAATAGAGGGACGACGCCGATTTTGCCAAAAAGCCCCGCGTCCTTGGCCAGCAGCAGCACTTCCAGCATATGGCTGACAGAGGTGGTCATACTGATAATATACGTCTGGATGGCCTGGGGGCCGACCTGTTCCTGGGCCGTCTTAATCAACCGGAAGAGGGCGACTGCCTCGTTCGTCGCCGCGGAGAAGTTGAGTTGTGCGGTCAGTGGACGCTGGCCGCGAATTTCCTCCACCAGCCAGGCCACTTTGTCCGTTTCGGACAGAGCGCGATAGTCCGCTCCCGGATGGTAACGGGCGTAAATTTCGGCCATCGCGTCCCGGTGGCGGCCCGAATGCTGGCGCACATCCAGCGTGGCCAGGTGAAAACCGAAGATGCGCGCCTGCTGGACAAGATTGGCAAAGCGTCCGTCGGCCAGTCGCCAGCCATTGTTCTGGCGCAGGCTTTCCTGAATTAGTTCCAAATCCGCCACAAATGTGGCCGCGTCGGGATAGGCCCGGGGGTCCGGCTTCTGTTGCTCCCAGGGCTGTTCGTTTTGACGGATGGTTGCCATCAGCCGTCGGTAAATAAGGATGGATTTTTGGCGATAGGGTTCGAGGTTGAAGCGTTCCAGCACTTCCAGTTCATCCCCGGAGATCAGCTTCATATCCTCGGCCAGGCTGTCGAGAAAGGGCTGGGAGAAACCCATGCGGGTTTTGGCCACACTCAAATGGCCGTAGAGATTTTCCACGGCCTGGGCGTAGAGCTTCAACGCCTGCTCTTTCTGCTCGCGCAGGGCCGCTTCGGTAATCTCCAGGGTGACAAAGGGGTTGCCGTCCCGGTCGCCGCCCATCCACGAGCCATAGCGCAGAAAAGCGGGAATCGCAAAGGATTCTTCCGGCCAGGCTTCCTCCAGGGCACGGCTCAACTCCCGGTATATCTGGGGAACCAGTTCAAAGAGGGTCGTCTCGAAAAAGTAAAGCCCCTGGCGCACTTCGTCCAGGACAGTGGGCCGCCGTTCCCGGTTCTCGTCGCTCTGCCACAGGGCCACCAGCGTTTCCCGAATATCATCCACGATGGCTGTTTCTTCGCTGGGCAACAGAATGCTGTAGTCCAGGTCGTGGAGTTGGCGTGCCAGCCCCTGCAATTTGAGCAGAATTGTGCGCCGTTTGGCCTCGGTGGGGTGGGCGGTAAAGACAGGCATAATCAGCAAATCGTTGAGCATTTGGCGCATCTCATACGCTTGCATCCCGTCCGCTTTCAGTGTCTGCACTGCCGCGGCAATTGTCTCCCGCATGGGCCGCTTTTCCAGTTGCGCTTGCGCCATCCGCTCCCGCAGCACCCGCACCCGTTGCTGTTCCTCGGCCAGATTGATCAACTGAAAATAGGTGGTGAATGCTTTCAGCACCGCCTCTGTGCGGTCCCCGTCCTGGATGAGATTGCGTGTCAATTCCAGCAGGCGCGCGCCTGCCGAAGGATCGCCGCCCCGCTGAGAGCGGGTCAGGGCGCGCATCTCTTCTTCCAGATCGAAGACGGTCTGGCCTTCTTGCTCGATAATTGTCTCGCCCAGCAGATTGCCCAGGGTGCGCACGCTCTGGCGCAGACGGGCGTCGGCGGGTTCGGACTGAGATTGTTGCGTGTCTGTAGGTGTCATTTGATTGCCTGTGAAACGTGAGGCGTAAGGCGTGAGAACCCACAACAGTCTCACGTTTTACGTTTCCCGCTTCGGAACGAAAAAAAAGTTGGATTGCTCGCTTATTGGCCCAGGGCCTGTACTACCAAATCTCCCATCACAACCGTCCCCACTGTCTCGGTGCCCGTGTGGGCGATGTCGTGGGTGCGCACACCTTCGTTGAGGACGGAATCGACCGCGGCTTCGATGGCCGCGGCTTCCTTCTCCAGCCCCAGGCTGTGGCGCAGAAGCATCGCGCTGCTGAGGATGGCGGCCAGGGGATTGGCAATGCTTTGACCGGCAATGTCCGGCGCGCTGCCGTGGATGGGTTCGTATAGTCCCAGCGGGAGATTGTGATTGTTCATCATATCGCCCAGGCTGGCCGAGGGCAGCATTCCCATGGAACCGGCCAGCATGGACGCTTCGTCGGTCAGAATGTCACCGAAGAGATTCTCGCTCACCACCACATCAAAATCAGCGGGCCGCCGGATCAGGTGCATAGCCATCGCGTCCACCAGCACGTGCTCGACTTCCAGTTCCGGGTACTCCTTCAGCACCTCCACCGTCACCCGCCGCCAGAGCCGGGAGGAGGCCAGGACGTTGGCTTTGTCCACGCTGGTCAGCTTTTTGGAACGCCCCATGGCCGCATCCGCGGAGAGACGCACCACCCGTTCGATCTCCGGTCGGGTGTAGAGCATTGTGTCATAGGCTTCGTCGCCGTCCGCGCCGGCCTCTTTGCGGGGGCCAAAGTACGCGCCGCCGGTCAGTTCGCGGACGACCAGCAGGTCTACGCCTTCCAAGACCTCCGCTTTGATGGCGCTGGCCGCAATCAATTGGGGGTGCAGCTTCACCGGGCGCAGGTTGGCGAAGAGATTGAGGGCCTTGCGGATGGCGAGCAGCCCCCGCTCCGGGCGATCCGCGGCGTTGGGGTTGTCCCATTTGGGGCCGCCGACCGCGCCCAGCAGCACCGCGTCCGCGGTCTTGGCCGCTTCAATAGTGGCGTCGGGCAGGCTTGTGCCCAACTCGTCGATGGCGCGACCGCCCATCAACTGCTGATCAAAAATGAAGGTGTGGCCGAACTTTTGGCCGATAGCTGTCAGTACCTTTTCCGCCTCGGCGGTCACTTCCGGTCCGATGCCGTCACCGGCCAAAACGACGATACGTGCGTCCACAATGGATACCTTTCTAATGCTGAATATACGCTGCCTTTTTCGCCCAGATTCGTGAAATGTGAAAGGTGAGATCAGGTGACTACACCTCACGTTTCACGCATCACTCTATTCCGTCACCATCGCCATCGGCGTGTCCAGTGGACGCATTTTCACAGCGGGTGTTCCTTCTTCCTCCACCCAGACGCCGCACTCGCTGCCGCCTTCGCTGACACCCAACTCGACAGGCGTGCCGTCCATCCGCAGGACCGGGTGATAGAACTTCGCCACTTCCTGGGCCTCGCCCACAATGTAATGGCCGATGAGGGAGCGGCGGAAGCGGCCCTGGCTGGTGTTGGGAAAGCTGCCGTGGACCAGTTGGCCGTTGAAGAAGAGGACATCTCCGGCTTTCATCAACACCGGCTCGGCCTGCATCCCGTCGGGGATGGGCACTGTCACGTCGGTAAAACTTTGGGTGGTGTCAGCCTGCACCGTACATAGAATGGGCAAATTCTGCGTTCCAGGCACCACTTGCAGGCAGCCGTTTTCGATGTCGCAGTCGTCCAACGCCATCCACGCCGCGATGCATGTCCCCGGCTGCACCTTCAGATAGTACTGGTCCTGGTGCAATGCCTGCCCCCGCCCACCGGCGGGCTTAAAATAGAGCATTGTCTGCACGGCATAGGGCGCGCTTCCCAGCAGGCCGGTCATCCATTCATTCAAGCGCGCGTCCAGCATCCACGCCAGACTCACGTCGTCCCAGCGGTGCATGTGGATCATCCGGGGGTAGCGCTTGAGGGGGTCGCTGCTGGTCAGGTCCACACCGGCAAAATCGCCGGGATAGGTCCCGCTGGCGCGCATCTGCATAAAATGTTCCCCATAGCTCTCTGCTTCTTCCTGGCTGAAGAGTCCACGGGCGACCACATACCCACTTTCCTGAAAACGGCGCACATCCTGAACCTCTGGCATATCATTTTCCTCCTCTGGGAGCGATGAAAAGCGGGACGCAGATTACGCAGAAACAACAGATTTTATCCGCGCCTGTCAGCCCCATCCGCGTCATCCGCGTTCTATTCTTCAGTCAAAGTCGTTGATGTTCTTCTGCGGCGGTTTGCGTCCGCCAAAGAGGGCCAACTCAAAAGCCTTGAAATAGCAGTCCACATCCTGAAAACCGATCTGGCGCAGCCAATGGCACTGGTTCTCCACCGGGGCCAGAATGTTGGCGGCTTTGTCGTCCCGGCTGTGATAGGCCGCGGCCACCTGTGCCCGGCTCTCGCTGTCGGGATGCCCCACCTGGCTGGCCCACAGGCTGTCGATGAAGAAGTCGTCGTGTACTGCCTCCAACCATTTGCTGGCCGAACGCACGTGCTCCATATTGACAAAGACGCCGCCCGGCCCCAGGAGATCGAAGACATCCCGATAAATCTGCTGCTTCACCCGGTCCGAGTGGTGATGGATGGAGAAGCCGGAGACTATCGCGTCGTAGGGGCCGTGGGCCGCGACAGTGGCGAACCAGTCGGGGTCCACATAATCGACTGTGGAAAAGTGGATGCGCTTGCCGTAGCTTTTCAGATTGGCAATGGCGGCCTGAATCATGGGCATGGAAAAATCGACCAGCACGCCGGTGGCGTCGGGATACTCTGCCAAAATAATCGAAGCCAAAATGCCATCGCCGCAGCCCAGGTCCAGAAACGCATTGACCGGTTGGCCCCGGCCTTCGATCACCCGCATCATCACATCGAATTGGGCTTCGGCCAACGGCACGCCCTTGCGCACCCGGCCCAAAAAATTCTCCACCAACGCCGAGTCCTTCCAGACCGCCGCGCTGGGGAATACCGATTTTTGATAGGTCGTCATAATTTCTATACCACAACTGGCACAAGGAAAAATGCAATAGAACGCGGATAACGCGGATTTGGCTGATTTACGCGGATAAAAAAGGAAAACGGAATTTGTCCGCGTTGCTCCGCTCAATCCCTTCGACAGGCTCAGGACACCGCGGCGTCATCCGCGTTCCATATCTTCGTAGTTCTCCGGTGTGATGAAGCGGGCCAGGGCATAGGTCAGGGCGACTTCCAGGGCAGCGGTGCGCTCGATCAGCCCGGCGGTGAAGATGCCGATGGCCCCCTCGCCGTGCTTCACATTGCGCCGCCCGCTGAAATCGTCCATCACCGGGCCGAGTTCTTCCCCAGCCCGGACGCGGTGGGCAATGGATTCGGGCAGCAGTACCCGTCCCCCCGCGCCGATGCCGAGACAGCCGCCCCGGTCTACCACCGCGGCCCAGCCACCCACAAACAGACCGTGGGGCGTATCTTGCACGCCGCCTTCCACCCCCATCCCGATCTGTGCGCCGTCTACCGCGGCCAGGGCGTTACGTGCCCGATTCACCGCGCCGCGGATGGTTTCGTCGTCGCTCATGGGCTGCTCGCCCACACCAGAAGCAACGGCCACGGCTATCACTTCCGCACCGGGCCAAACTTTGACCGCAGCCCGCCGGGCCGCGGCTACTTTTGTTGGGTTTGTCGAGCCAACGGCGACTTTCAAAGAGAACATTTCTGCTCAGTAGGGCAGTGCAGCTTCGTGGGCGACAATTGCCTCATCTTTTGCGAGCAGATAGCCCATATCGTCCAGCCCGTCAAGCAGACACATCTTGCGGAAACTGTCGATGGCAAAGCCCATCTGCTGGCCGTCGGGCAGGGTGACTGTCTGTTTTTCCAGGTCGATGGTAATGGTTGTCGTCGGGTCTTCCTCGACCAGGTCCCAGAGCATAGCGACTGTCTCTTCGGGCAGGGCCACGGGCAGCAGACCGTTCTTCAGGCTGTTGTTGTAGAAGATGTCGGCGAATCCCGGCGCGATGACAGCCCGAAAGCCGTATTCGGTCAGCGCCCAGACCGCGTGCTCCCGGCTGGAACCGCTGCCAAAGTTGCGCCCGGCAATGAGCACCTGGCTGCCCTGATACTCCGGTTTGTTCAGCTCGAAGTCGGGATTGGGTTTGCCATCCCGGCCATAGCGCCACCAGGAAAAGAGGCCGTCGCCCATCCCGGCTTTGGTCACCGCCGTCAGATAGCGGGCGGGGATAATCTGGTCCGTGTCCACATTTTCCCGGCGCAGGGGCGTGGCCGTGCTGGTCAATTGGGTAAAGGGTTGCATTGGAAATGTTCCTCGTTATGTTCTGGTGGGTCCATTGAGGCAAAATCGAGCAGACTTGTCACGCTCAGTCGCCAGAGTTTTCTCCACAAAGTTGTAGGGCATAGGCATAGAGTTTTTCGTCCATATGCAGGCCGATTGCTTGTAGTCCATCCAGGCTTGGTTTGACTGCGGGTAGCAGCCCGCTGCGCTTTGCCTGAATCAGTACCCCAATCGTGCCGGCGGCGGGAATTCCATAGGCTTCTGCAATGCGTCTGCCCTTTGCGTCATCGATGAGCAATAGATTGACTTTTAATTGCAGTGCAAGAATGATTGCTTCGCTCTCGCCTGGGCCGATCTGTTGCTGTAATAGTCTGGCAGCCAATCGGTCATCTACCGGACGCACCGTGAGCCAATCTGCACTCGCGATTTCGACCGCTCCAGGGCGCAACGGGTCCTGCACAACCGTTTCCCTATGGACTGCGGTTGGAATGTAAACCGTCCCATACAGCTCTTCAAGCAGCGATAATCGTCCGATACGGGCCAGAAAAATCAGCGGCGAAGAGTCGGTAATAACTATCATCGCCCTGTCGTATTATGCAATATGTCAAGAGCAGCTAACTCTGCGTCCAACTCCTCTGGCGTCTGTGAGAAATAGTCTATCCGATGCTTGGACAATAGTTGCAGGAAGTTCCACAACGGAATTCCCAGCAACTGAGCACCCTTTCCGCTGGATATACGACCGTCCCGAAACAGCTCGATCACGAAAAGCTCTCGCAATCGAGTTTCTAACTCTGGCTTCGAGACATTCGGTATGCTCAGAAAATCGGTTGGGAATTCCATTTCAACGACAAATGTATTCATCATGCACCTCCTGACAAGCTTGAGATATTTACATCATCTCCCGCACATCCACCACCCGGCCATTGACCGCGGCCGCGGCGGCCATAATCGGACTCATCAGCAGGCTGCGGGAGCCGGGTCCCTGGCGGCCCTGGAAGTTGCGGTTGCTGGTGCTGGCAACATATTTGCCCGAACCGGCTTTGTCGTCGTTCATGGCCAGGCACATACTGCACCCCGCGCCCCGCCACTCGAAACCGGCCTCGGTGAAGATGCGATCCAGCCCTTCGGCCTCGGCCTGGGCTTTGACCGCTTTGGAGCCGGGCACGACCAGCGCCTGAACGTTGTCCGCCACTTTGCGGCCCTTGGCAATGGCCGCGGCTTCGCGCAGGTCTTCCATGCGGCTGTTGGTGCAGGAGCCGATAAAGACTACATCGATTGGCTGGCCTGCCATCTTCTGGCCTTCGGTCAACCCCATATACTCCAGGGCCGCGGCCAAACTGCGCCGCTCTGCCGGGTCGTCTACTTCCGCCGCGGTGGGGACGCGCCCGCTGATGCCGATGCCCTGGCCGGGATTCGTGCCGTAGGTGACCATCGGCTCCAGCGTGGAGGCGTCCAGCGTCAGTTCCCGGTCAAAAACCGCGTCTTCGTCGCTGTAGAGGGTTTTCCAGTAGGCAACGGCCTTTTCCCAGCGCTCGCCTTTGGGAGCAAACTCCCGGCCCTGAATGTAGTCGAAGGTTGTCTGGTCCGGTGCGATCATCCCGGCCCGCGCCCCGCCTTCGATGGACATATTGCAGACGGTCATCCGGTTTGCCATGGACAGCCCGCGGATGGCACTGCCCCGGTATTCGAAGACATAGCCCTGGCCGCCGCCCGCGCCGTTCTTGGCGATAATCGCCAGAATAATATCTTTGGCCGTCACGCCTTTGCCCAATTCCCCGTCGACTGTAATGGCAAAAGTTTTGGGCTTTTGCTGCATCAGACACTGGCTGGCCAGCACGTGGCCGACTTCGCTGGTGCCGATGCCAAAGGCCAGCGCGCCAAACGCGCCGTGGGTGCTGGTGTGGCTGTCGCCGCAGACGATTGTCATCCCCGGATGGGTGATGCCCAGTTCCGGCCCGATGACGTGGACGATGCCCTGGATTTCGTCTTTGATGTCGTAGAGGGGCACGCCGAAATCCGCACAGTTCTTGCGCAACGTCTCCACTTGTGTGGCCGCGTCCGCAGGCCAGAGGGAGATGTCCACGCCGATGCGGGTGGGGATGGCGTGGTCCATTGTGGCGAAGGTCTTGTCCGGCCGGCGCACAGGCAGCCCCCGCTCCCGCAGTTCCGCGAAAGCCTGGGGGGAGGTCACTTCGTGGATCAGATGGGCGTCGATGTACAGCACAGCAGGCGCGCCCTCGTCCTGTGAAACGACGTGGGTGTCCCAGACTTTTTCAAAGAGTGTCTTTCCAGGCACGGGTGGGGTCTCCTTTATGTGAACTTTAATTGTCAGTTTGAGACGATTTTTCTGCTTGATGCGCATAAACCTCAGCCAGAAGCTCGTCAAGGGTTTGGTTTTCGGTCGCAGCCCTGCGTTCTTCCGTGTAATTTCCATAGCCAGCCGTAAATTGGTTCAAGAAACGAACGGTATTGACCAGTCCCAATTCACGAAAGAGCAGGCGCAATGCTTCCTGTGTGATTTCAGTCAGTGGACGGGTTTCAGCTATCATTTTCGATTACCTCAATCAATTCCAACGGCGATACAACAACCATTTGCAGGCTTGTCAAGCGTTTGGCCCGATTCAAAAAGCGGTCATCACATGTACAAAAATAGTCTACGCCCGCCGATTCCGCCACTGCCAGATGGAGAGCATCGGCTGGTTTGATTCCTTGTGTCACAAAAGCTGTCGCTTGGCCCGCGATCGGTGGATCGATACTGATGACAGTTACTGCATTCTGCAACATCTGTGCTGCCAACTCTTGGCGTGCAGAAATTGGATTTTGGGCCATCTCCACTTCCAGCATTGTGGACGAAAATAACTCTACGGCTCCAGCTTTGATGTGCTTGAATATACCCAGAACAGCCTCCGCCTCTAATCGGATTCGGGTCTGGGTCAATGTGTCCAGTGGGCGCTGGATTGCGCAAGTGTCGAGATAGACTTTGAGCATTGCGTAATTATCCCGGATTCTGTGCCAATGACTCTCAAATTATACCGCCAATCGCCCATTTCGTCGATTTGTGGGGAAGTCTCTGGATAACACACGCCGGGCACTGTTCGTAGCCGCCCGGCGGTGGTGTTCAGTAATCAGTTATCTGTGAACAGTCGGGCCGCAGCACAACTGATGACTGCTCACTGCTTACTTACCCTACGGCAACGCCGTCTCGCCCATCAAAAAACGGTCACACTCCCGCGCCGCGGCCCGGCCTTCGTTGATGGCCCACACCACCAGACTCTGCCCCCGGCGCATATCGCCCGCGGCAAAGATGCCGGGCACGCTGGTCGCAAAATTGCCATATTCGGCCTTGGCGTTGGAGCGGGGGTCCCGTTCCACGCCCAACTGCTCCAAGATCGTATCCTCCGGGCCGAGGAAACCCATGGCCAGCAGCACCAGCTGCGCGGGCCAGATTTTCTCTGTGCCGGGGACTTCGATGAGTTGGAAGCGCCCGTTGGCGTCCTTCTCCCAGCGGATCATCACTGTATGCAGCTCTTTGACGTTGCCCTCTTCGTCGCCCACAAACTTTTTGGTGCTGATCTCAAAAGTACGGGGGTCTGCGCCCTGCTTGGCCGCGACTTCCGCGTGGCCGTAGTCGACGCGGTGGATCTTCGGCCATTCGGGCCAGGGATTGTCTGCTGCCCGCTCTTCCGGGGGCTGGGGCAGAATCTCGAACATATGCACAGAATTGCAGGTGTGGCGCATGGACGTGCCCAGGCAGTCGTTGCCGGTGTCGCCGCCGCCGATAACAATCACATCCTTGCCCTCGGCGTTGATGAAAGGATAGCTGAAGCCTTCACCCTTCACCGGCCCATTTTTTTGGTCCAGCACGTGTTTGGTGTTGCCGTGCAGGAACTCCATGGCCATGTGGATGCCCTTGAGATCGCGGCCTTCGATGGGCAAATCCCGGGGCTTTGTCGCGCCACAGCAAAGGATCGTGGCATCGAAGTCGTCCACCAATTGTTGGGCGGGAATATCTTTGCCGATTTCGGTGTTGGGCACAAATTGTACGCCCTCAGCCGCCAGCAGATCGATGCGCCGCTGAACGGTCGCTTTGTCCAGTTTCATATTGGGGATGCCGTACATCAGCAGGCCACCGATACGATCCGCACGTTCGTAGACAGTCACCTTGTGGCCGGCCAGGTTCAACTGGGCCGCGGCTGCCAGACCGGCCGGACCGGAACCGACGATAGCCACTTTCTTGCCCGTGCGCTTCTCCGGCAGATGGGGCGTAACCCAGCCGTGCTCGAAGCCGTAATCGATAATCGCGCGTTCGATGCTTTTGATGGCGACCGGTGGCTCGATAATCCCCAGTGTACAGGAGCCTTCGCAGGGCGCAGGACAAACCCGCCCTGTGAAATCCGGGAAATTGTTGGTGGCGTGCAGCCTGTCCAACGCTTCCCGCCACAGCCCGCGATAGACGAGATCGTTCCATTCCGGGATCAGATTATAGACGGGGCAGCCCGAAGCCATCCCGCTGATGAGCGTACCTGTGTGGCAAAAGGGGATGCCGCAGTCCATACAGCGTGCGCCCTGGGTTTGCAGAAAATCCGGGGATGTGTGCAGGTGGAACTCGTCCCAGTCCTGAATGCGTTCTAGCGGCGGGCGTTCCGGTGCCAACTGCCGCTCAAATTCCATAAATCCGGTCGGTTTCGCCATTGTGTCAAATTCTCCACGATGTATTAACCGCGGAAAATGACAAGATGACTGGATGACAGGACGACTTGGTGATCTCGATGTCACCTTGTCATCCTGTCATCCTGTCACGTTGACATATTCCCGCGCTGAAAGTCTCTACAAATTCTAGTTTCCGCTGACCCGTGCCGCGTCGTTTTTGTTGCGCTCAAACGCGACGATCAACGCTTCTTCGCCGGTAATTCCTTCCGCTTCCACTTCGGCAATCGCTTCCAGCATCCGCCGGTAATCGGTAGGCAGCACTTTGACGAATTTTGCTGCCATGGCCGGCCAGTCATTCAATACCCGGTCAGCCACTGTGCTGTCGGTGAACTCGCCGTGGCGGCGGATCATTCCTTCCACTTCGGCGATCTCTGCCGGGTCGGTCAAGGGGAACATCTCCACCATATCCGTGTTGCAGCGGATGGCGAAATCGCCGGCTTCGTCCAGCACATAGGCGATGCCGCCGGACATACCAGCCGCAAAATTGCGTCCTGTGCGGCCCAGCACAACCACCCGGCCCCCGGTCATATATTCGCAGGCGTGATCGCCCACGCCTTCCACCACCGCATGGACACCGCTGTTGCGCACGCAGAAGCGTTCGCCCGCCATGCCCCGAATATAGGCCTCGCCGCTGGTCGCGCCGTAGAAAGCCACATTGCCGATGATGATATTCTCCTCCGGCACAAATGTCGCTTCTTCCTGGGGATAGGTGATTACTTTGCCGCCGGACAGACCCTTGCCAAAGTAATCATTGCCGTCGCCCTCCAGGATGAGGGTAATGCCTTTGGGCACGAATGCCCCGAAGCTCTGGCCCGCGGACCCCTGGAAGCGCAACAGAATCGTGTCTGCCGGCAGTCCTTGCCGGCCATAGCGGCGGGTGACTTCGCTGCCCAGAATCGTGCCCACCACCCGGTTGATGTTGCGAATGGGCAACACCGCCGAGACCGGTTCGCCCTTTTCCAGGGCAGGGCGGCAGAGTTCCAGCAACGTTGTGTTGTCCAATGCTTTGTCCAGGCCGTGATTCTGGGCAATCTGGCAATAGCGGCCCACTTCGGCGGGCGCGTCGGGCTGGTAGAGGATGGGGGCCAGATCGATACCTTTGGCCTTCCAGTGATCCACCGCCTTGCGCGGTTCCAGCATATCCGTGCGCCCAATCATTTCGTTCAGCGTGCGGAAGCCCAGTTGCGCCATTAGCTCGCGCAGTTCCTGGGCGATGAAGAGCATAAAGTTGACCACGTGATCCGGGTCGCCCGTGAACTTCTTGCGTAGTTCCGGGTTCTGGGTGGCCACCCCCACCGGGCAGGTGTCCAGATGGCAGACCCGCATCATAATACAGCCCAGGGCCACCAGCGGACTGGTGGCAAAGCCGTACTCTTCCGCGCCCAGCAGCGCGGCAATCGCTAGGTCCCGGCCCGTCTTGAGCTGGCCGTCGGTCTCCACTACCACCCGGCTGCGCAGGTTGTTCAGCACAAGCGTCTGGTGGGTTTCGGCCAGCCCCAGCTCCCAGGGCAGCCCCGCGTGTTTGATGCTGGTCTGGGGCGACGCGCCCGTGCCGCCGTCGTGGCCGCTGATGAGGATGACATCGGCGTGACCCTTGGCCACACCCGCGGCAATCGTGCCCACGCCCACCTCCGACACCAGTTTCACATTGATGCGGGCGTGATGGTTGGCGTTTTTCAGGTCGTGGATCAGCTCGGCCAAATCCTCAATCGAATAGATGTCGTGATGGGGGGGCGGCGAGATCAGCCCCACGCCGGGGGTGCTGAGGCGGGTGCGGGCAATCCACGGGTAGACTTTGCGCCCAGGCAACTGGCCGCCCTCGCCGGGCTTGGCTCCCTGGGCCATTTTGATCTGCAATTCTTTCGCCATCACCAGATATTCGCTGGTAACGCCAAAGCGCCCCGATGCCACCTGTTTGATGGCGCTGTTCTTGGAATCGCCGTTGGCCATCGGCGTATAGCGCTCGTTGTCCTCGCCGCCTTCGCCCGTATTGCTCTTGCCGCCCAACCGGTTCATGGCAATCGCCAGGGCCTCGTGGGCTTCTTTGCTGATGGAGCCGTAGCTCATCGCGCCGGTCTTGAAGCGTTTGACAATCGTCTCGACTGGCTCCACTTCTTCGATGGGAATGCCCGTTTCCGGGAATTTGAATGCCAGCAGGCTGCGCAGGGTCGCCATCTTTTCCGACTGGTCATTGACCTGCGCCGTATACTGCTTGAAGGCGTTGTAGTCTTTGTTGCGGGTGGCCCGCTGCAAAAAGTGGACGGTCTGGGGGTTGAACAGATGAAGCTCCCCGTCCTTGCGCCACTGGTAGTCACCGCCCGCGGGCAGGACGTGACCGTTCATCTGGCGTTCGGGGAAGGCCCGGCGATGGCGCATTTCCACTTCCTGGCAGATTTCCGCCAGGCCGATGCCTTCCACCCGGCTCGGTGTCCAGGTGAAATATTTGTCCACCACCGCGCTGCTCAGGCCCAGTGCCTCAAATATCTGTGCGCCGCAGTAGCTTTGTACAGTGGAGATACCCATCTTTGAGATGACTTTCATCACACCTTTGACAGCAGCTTTGATATACTGTTTGGTCGCGCTGTATTCGTCGATGTCGGTCAGCAGCCCCTGGCGAATCATATCGCCGATGGTTTCGTAGGCCATATAGGGGTTGACTGCCGTCGCGCCGTAGCCGACGAGCAGTGCGAAGTGATGGACTTCCCGCGGCTCGCCCGATTCCAGAATCAGCGCGGCCTGGGTGCGCAGTTCCTCGCGAATGAGGAAATGGTGCAGCCCGGAGACAGCCAGCAGAGCTGGGATGGGTGCATTGAAGCGGTCTACGCCCCGATCCGAAAGAATCAGCACATTCACTCCATCGGCAATGGCCCGTCGTGCAGCCTCATACATCTGCTCCAACGCACTTTCCAGCCCGGCCACACCCTCATCCACCCGGAAGAGCATAGGGATAACCCGGGATTTGAAGCTTGGCCCATCCAGTTCGCGGATTTTGGCGATCTCTTCGTTGGTCAGAATAGGCGTTTTGATTTTGATCTGCCGGGCGCTTTCGGGCAGCGTTTCCAGCAGATTTTGCTCTGTGCCCATATAGACATCCGAAGCCGTAACCAGCTCTTCCCGGATGCCGTCCAGGGGTGGGTTCGTCACCTGGGCAAATAGCTGTTTGAAATAGTTGTAGAGCAGTTGGGGCTGGTCGGAAAGGACGGCCAGGGCCGCGTCGTTGCCCATTGCGCCCAGCGCTTCCACCCCGTCCTTTGCCATTGGCCCCACAATCACCCGCAGGGATTCGTAGTTGTAGCCGAAAGCCAACTGGCGTTGGACAACCGTGCGGTGATCCGGCTCGGCCACAGCCGGCGGTTGGGGCAAATCTTCCAGATTGACCAGATATTGATCCAGCCATTCCCGATAGGGGTGCTGGGCTGCCAGTTCTTCTTTGATCTCCTCATCCGCGATAATGCGTCCTTGGGCTGTGTCCACCAGGAACATCCGCCCCGGCTGCAAGCGGGATTTGTAGAGGATGCGGTCGGCGGGGATGTCCAGCACGCCCACCTCCGACGCCATCACCACCAGATCGTCCTTCGTTACATAATAGCGGGAAGGGCGCAGACCATTGCGGTCCAACACCGCGCCCACGACTGTGCCGTCGGTGAAGCCGATGGAGGCGGGGCCATCCCACGGCTCCATCAGTGTGCTGTGATATTCGTAGAAAGCCTTTTTGGCGTCGCTCATTGTGGTGTGGCCCGACCACGGCTCTGGGATCATCATCATGATCGCGTGGTGCAGGGGCCGCCCGGCCAGATGCAGGAATTCCAGCGTCTCGTCGAACATCGCGGTATCGCTGCCGTCCGCGTTGATAATTGGCATCACCTTCGCCAGATCGTCGCCGAACTGCGCTGATTCCAGCGTGGACTGGCGCGCGTACATCCAGTTCACATTGCCGCGCAGGGTGTTGATCTCTCCGTTATGGATCACATAGCGATAGGGATGTGCCCGCTCCCAGCTGGGGAAAGTGTTGGTGCTGAAGCGGGAATGGACCACCGCAAGAGCCGACGTAAATTCAGCGTCGGTCAGGTCCGGGAAGAAAGTGGGAACCTGCTCAGGCAGAAGCATCCCTTTGTAGACAATCGTGCGACAGGAGAGGCTGGCCACGTAAAAGCGGTCGCCGCCAGGGAAGTCGGCATAGCGAATGGCGTGCTCGGCCCGTTTGCGGATCACATACAATTTCCGCTCAAAGGCCATGGGATCGTTGGCCAGTTGGGAAAGGTTGCGCCCGATAAAAGGCTGAAAGACCGCGGGTTCACCCAGCAGCGCGGTTGCGCCCAGGTCCGAACTGTCGGTGGGGACTTGACGCCAGCCCAGAAAGTGCTGGCCCTCGTCCCGTACAAACTCCTCGAAACGCTCCTTGCATTCCTGCTGCTCGCGCGCGTCCTGGGACATAAAAATCATGCCCACGCCGTAATGGCCCGGAGTTGGCAGGGCAAAATCCAGCCCCGCGCTGGGGCTGCGGAAGAAGCTGTCGGGGATCTGGAGGAGAATGCCCGCGCCGTCGCCCGTGTTGGGTTCTGCGCCGCGTGCCCCCCGGTGGTCCAGATTGTGCAGAACAGTCAGGGCTTGGCTGACAATTTCGTGGGATTTTTTGCCTTTGATATTGACCACAAAGCCAACGCCACACGCGTCTTTTTCAAAAGAAGGATCGTATAGTCCTTGTTTTTGGGGGAGGCCAATGGATGGTTTGGGTAGATAAGGCTCGGCAGGTTGCGTTTCTGCGAACATTGCGACGTCTCCTTACTGTGGCCGCCGCGCATCCGCAGCGGGCAATTACCGGTAGAACCGACCGACAATTTTTAGATAAATAGCACTTGTGCTTGGGTCGGCACAGACCGGGTGACGTCGTTGTCGCTTGTTGGAGTCGAGCAGAGTGGGGATGAAACGTGCCGCAGGAGCGGCTCTGCCTCGATTGTTCCATTTTGCACAGAACAGATTAATGTAGCGAGTACTCTACACGATTTGGGCGAGTTCGTCAAGTCGTTTGCGAGATCGGAATGCAATTCAGAAAGAGGGCGCGGATATCTGATTCCGGGAATCGACCACAGGCAAACGCTACGCCGGAGATCGTTTGCTCGATTCCCGGAACCGGCTGCTCCAAAATTGAGCTACACCCGCGAGATCGGATCAATCCTGGAACCTCTGCACAATCCGTTCTGTCTGTTCCCGCGCAGCCGCCAGGGAGCTGTCGCACTGTATTGCCTGGGCAAAGGCAGCGTCGGCCCCCTCCTTTTCGCCTGCCAGCAGATGGAGCGCGCCCAGCGCAAACTGGGCAGTGGGGCTTTGGGGATTGGCCTTCACTACCTCTGCGCCCAGGGCCAGGGCTGCCGTCAATCCCTCGTCCGCCTCGTCCACCTGGCCCAATTTGCGCTCAGCCAGAGCCAGCTTGGCCTGTGTGACCGACGCAAAGATGCTATAATTCTGCTGATTTGTCAGGGGGCGATAGATGGGCAACCTGTCCAGAGCAGCGGCGTAGTTTTCACGGGCCAAGGTCCACTCCCCCTGCTCCAGAGCGATATCTCCCAATCCTACTTGTGCCGGGAGCAGATCAGGGCGCAGGGCCAATGCCCGGCTGTATTCGCTGGCCGCGGGCAGCGGCTGATCCAACAGCAGATACAGCCCGCCCAAATCAAAGGACAACAGCGCCGCGGCCAGACTTTCCGGGGTAGCTGCCTCCACGGCCAGCTGAAACCCGGCCAACGCTTCCTCCAAGCGGTCTTGGCGGAGCAGCAGTCTGGCCGCGGCCCCGTGCGCCTCGCTGTCGCTGGCCGGGCTGGCACGCAGATCGTCCACAATCGCCTGGGCTTCCTCCTGCCGATTTTGCGCCAGATAGATAGACGCCAGCATCATACGGAAGAAGGGAGCCGTCCCGACTTCGGCCATCTGTCGGGCAGACTGGGCCGCGCTGGAGAGGCGGCACTGTTCATAGGCAACCTGCACCAGCCCCAACAGCGGCAGTGGATCGTCGGGCCGCACGCGGGCTGCTTCCTGGAAATGGCCTTCCGCCCCGACCAGATTGCCGGCGTCCTGCTCCAACAGACCGGCCCGCAGGAGCGCGTCGCTGTTCTCGGGTTCGCTGGCCAGGGCCACTGTAATCGCAGCCAGACCCGCGTCGATTTCGCCTCTCCGTTGGCGTAGAGCGGCCAGGGCGATGAAATCCGCGGCCAATCCGCTTAGCCGGGCTGCCTCTGCATAGGCGGCGACAGCATCGGCCAGCGCGCCCGAAGTCCGGGCAATCTCGCCCAGGCCCCGATACGCCCCCGCATTTTCCGGGTCCAGCGCCAATGTCTGTTGATAGGCTGCCGCTGCTTCCTCCCCGCGTCCCTGGCTGTCCAGGGCCATCCCCAATGTGAGATATAAATCGGCCTGCTCGCCAACCTTCAGCCCTTGCCGGGCCGCGGCCTCGGCTTCACTGCTCTTGCCCTGAAAAAGCAGCGCGAAAGCCAGATTTTGCCACCCCTCTTTATCGTCGGGGATCAGCTCTGTGTAGCGTCGCCAGGGCTGCTCCGACTCGGCGATTTTGCCCTGCGCGGTCAAGGCCCGGGCCAACCCGTGCATAATCACCGGATCGTCCGGCTCGATGGCCGCGGCTCCAGCGTATGCCTCTTCGGACTTGGCCCAGTCGCCCTGTAGCATCTGGGTGCTGCCCAGAAGATAGAGCGCGTCTGCGTTCTTTCCGTCCAGGGCCAACGCCTGCTCGAAAGCAGCAATGGCCTGATCGTATTTTTCCTGGAGCACATATTCCCCGCCCAGCAAGAGGGCTGGTGTGGGATCGCAAGTGGTGCGCTCGGCGGCCTGGGCCAGGGCCGCTGCCGCGGCGGAACGCTCCCCGGCTGCCGAGGCGGTCAACCCCAGAAGCAGGTAGCCGTCCCCACTCTCCGGGGTCAAGGCGACCACTTTTTCATAGGCCGCGGTGGCATCGGCCCACTCCTCCCGCCAGAAATGAGCGTCGCCCAATCCCTGCCAGCCATCCGGATTCTCCGGCTCGGATTCGGTAACACGCTGGAACGCGGCCAATGCTTCATCGTAGCGCTCGCCCAGAAGATAGGCCGTGCCCAGATTCAACTGCTGTTTGATGTCGTCGTCAGGCTGGGCAGCAAGAAGGGCCAGCGCTTGCTCCACAGCCTGGGCAGCTTTGTCAGACTCCCCTACGCCCGTATACATCTGGGCCAAAAAGAGATACTCTTCTGCGGTATTAGAGACCGCATCGCCGCTGGGGTTGAGCAGAGCCAGGGCGGCCTGGCCGCGTCCAGCCTGAAAATAGAGGGAGACCAGCAGATTGCGCTGGCTCTCGTCGTCGGGCCGCAGCCGGGCCGCCATCTCTGCCTGGGCAATCGCCTGCTCCATGCGTTCCGGGGTGGCGCAACCGCCCGCATAGAAAACCGCCAGATTGTAGTGGGCCGGGTAATAGTCCGGGGCCAGGGCCACGGCCTGCTCCATATCGGCGATGGCCTCGTGCTGGTGGCCTTCCTCCCAGCGCAGCACGCCCCGCTGGAAATAGAGCATTTCTGCACCAACCAGCCCATCCTGCCCATTTCCCAGTCCGGCCACCGCCTGATCGAGCAGGGCCAATGCACGCTCTTTCTCCCCGTCCAGTTGGAAACTGACGCCCAGCACAAAGGCCGCGGCGGCTGTCATCTGCTCCGTCTCCGCGGCGGTGAAGGAGACCCGATCGGGAATGTAGAGGGGTTCCCGTGGGTAGCGGCTCATTTGGGTGGAGGGTGTGGCCCGCCCAATGCCCAGGCGCTCGGCCAGGCCGGAAAATTTCTGCAGAGAGAGGGAGACCCCACCGATTTTGGCCGGCGCGGGCGGATCCATTGCCTCCAAATAGACGGTCACGCCGTCGTCGCTGTAGCTGCCCCAGAGCAGGGCCACCGCGCCCCGGGCCACGCCGTCGGCTTTGGCTTCGGCCGCGCTGGTGTACGTGCGCCAGGTGCGTTGGACGCTCACCTGTTCCTGCAAGGGCGCAAAGGCCCGCTCCATTGCCACAAAAAGATCGCCCGCCGGGTTGCCCACCCGGCTGCTGAAGCGTTCAAATTCGCCGACGGCAACGATTAACTTATCCGGCGGGCGCAGCCACTGGGCCACAGTCCAGCCGCTCCACAGCATCGCGGCCAGGCCCAGGCCGGCAAAGAGGCCCAACGCGCGCTGGCGGTTGAGCATCCGGTTTGGCCGGCGCAGGGAAATCAGCGCGGCCCCCGCGCCGGCCAGTAGCAGCACCCCTGCCAATACCGGCAGGCTTTGCAGAGCCAGACCGACGGGTCGCCAGGCTTTCTGCGCCAGGTCCAAGAAGTCGGTGAGAAATTTGAGAGCGGCAAAGAGCAGTCCGATCAGCCCCAGTGTCGTTGCCAGGCGGCTGCGCCCGTCCCGATAGGCGTCGGGGATGGAGTGGCCGATGAGGGGGGAGAGGACATCCAGCTTGGCGGCCAGTTGGGCCATGCGGTCGTCGTTGGGATGGGTGCTGGCGGCTGACGATACGGACCGCGCTTCAACTGGCGTTTCAGCCGGGAGCGGGGTCTGGCCGGGTGTCGCGGGCTGGCCTTCGATGAGCGTCGGCTGTTCGGTCAGCAGCGTGGCAGATGGCTGTTCGCCGATGGCGGCCCGGAATGCCTGAGCCAGGGCCGCGCCGCTGGGGAAACGGTCAGCGGGCGATTTCGCCAGCGCGCGCTGTAGCGTTCGATCCACCCCCGCGGGCAGATCAGCCACCCGGCTGGCCGCGGGCGGCGGCAGCGCGCTGGCGTGGCTGGTGAGGATGGCCGTCGTCGTGCCCTGGAAGGGGGGCGCACCCGTGACCATTTCGTATAGCACAACGCCCAGGCTGTAGAGATCGCTGGCCGGGCCGACCACTTCGCCCGCGGCCTGCTCCGGCGAAAGATAGGCAGGCGTGCCGATAATTGTGCCCGGCTGGGTCAGGCCACTGTCGTCGTCCAGAATGCGGGCGATGCCGAAATCAGCCAGGACCGGCGCGCCTTCTTTGTCGAAGAGCACATTGGCCGGTTTCACGTCCCGGTGTACCGCGGCCTGGCGGTGCGCGTAGTCCAGTGCCGAGGCCAGAGCGTCGGTAATGCGGGCCGCCTTGGACAGGGGCATCCGTTCACCCCGGCCACGCAGTTCGTCCAGCCGCTCTTTCAGCGAACCGCCGGGCAGATATTCCATTACCATCACCGGGCCGTCTTCGTCGACCAGATAGTCGTATACCTGCACGATATGGGGATGGCGCAGACTCGCGACCAGCCGGGCCTCCCGGCGGAAGCGCTCCTCAAACTGGGCGTCCACCGCCAGCCGAGGGAGGATGAGTTTGATGGCGACGGGCCGGTCCAGGTCCGGGTCCAGCCCTTCGTAGACTTCGGCCATACCGCCCTGGCCGAGGAGACGCACTGCTGTGTATTCGCCGTAGGATTTGTTCATGGGTGTTGGTTCGTGGATGACCCGGCAATCAATTGCCGTGTGAGGGCGGAAGTCCACTGGTGTGGACTGCATCGGAAACGGGTGGAGTCGGCTTCAGCCGACTTGCGTTTTGAGACCGGATTTCAATCCGGGGCGTCAAACAACCGCCTTGCCGGACTTTCCCCCACTCATCGCCACGTCAACTCTACCGTCAGCCGCATACGCACGTCGTTGTCCACATAGAGCGAGCCGTGATGCTGCTGCACAGGATGCACATCCGCGCCAGGCAGCACAGCGCTGGTCTGGGGTACAGAATTGTCCCCCTCTTCCACCCGCTGCAAATTGAGATCCTGCCAGCCGCCCGCTGGCCCGCGGCGGATGCGCAGATCGGTGAGGGTCTTTTGCGCATAGCCAAAGATGCATACGGTGGGCACACTGGGTCGGGCATAGGCCAGTTCGTTCTGGAACTCCTGGGCCAGGGCCAGCAGGGGACGCCGCTCTTCGGGCAGCCAGAGCGGGTTGGCGTAGATGTCCACGGGCTGGCCCGATTCGTCCTGCACACACGCGTAGCGGGGCAGAATCTGATAGGCGGTGGGAAAGGTTGCCAGCACATCCCGCAGCCGCTCGCCCAACAGCCCAAAGGGGAGCAGATTAGGGCCGGCCACGAGCGTCGTCACGGCTTCCGGCGCGCCCTGATGGGGACCGCCCATCAGCAACAGTTTGTCCACCAGCCGGTTGCCCCCCAGCCGCTCCACAAAATAGCGGGTGACAAGCGTGCCCAGACTGTGGCCGACAATCGTCACCGGCGGCGTCACCCCCCAGGCTTCGATGGCCTCGCCCAGTTTGCGGGCCGATTGGCGCACATCCTGCCGCCAGTCATAGGCAAACTCCAGCAGATCCACGCCCCGGGTGTAGCCCAGGCTCTCCACCAGAAAGTCGCTCAGGCGGCTGTACTGTTCCTGGCGAATGAGATTGGGGACCACAACTACTTCATCCACAATGCCCTCCGGACGCAGGGGTGTGTCGTCGGGCAGGCGGTAGATTTCCGGATTGGTGAAGAGGGTGCGCACATTCGGCCAGACCCGTTCGCTGCCCAGCCACAATTGGGAACCCATTATGCCCGGCACAAAGACGACGGGCCGTCGGGCGCGGCTGACCCGCGCTTCGATGAGCGTCTGTTGCTCGTCCTGCACGGGCGTTTTGAAGACCAGCCGGGCGTCGCCGATGCAGATGGTGTCGCCCGGCGCGAGCACCCGCTCGTCGATCCGTTCTGGGCCAATCCACGTGCCGTTGCCGCTCTCCCGATCGCGCAGAATATAGACATCCCGCCCGCCTTCGCTCCGCCGTTCGATGGAAGCGTGCAGCCGGGAGACATTCGCCTGGGCCAGGACAACGCCGTTGTCCGACTGGCGGCCAATGGACAGCCCGTCGCCAAGCGGGATTTCCCACGCCTGGCCCTGGTGGAAGACAGCCAGCCGGGGCGCGTCGGTCCCGTTGATCTGCACGGGCGATGGCGTCTGTATCAGTGTGGCGTCCAACTGGGCGGGGGTATCGATGATTGTCTGTGCTTCAGGCAGGGGCGCGGGCGCGGCCTCGAAGCGCAGACGGCTGTCGCCCAACTGCAACTCATCGCCGGGGTGGAGAGCGGCCCGCTCCACCCGCTGGCCGTTGACACTGCTCCCATTGCCCGATTCCAAATCGACCAGCGACCAGCCGCCCGCGTCGTCACTTTCCAGCCGAGCGTGGAAGCGGGAGACCTTCGGGTCAAGGAGATCGATGTCGTTGGCGGTGGCTCGGCCCAGCGTCACCTGGCCGGTGTGGAGGTCAAAGGCGCTGTCTTCGCCCCGTTCCGGGTGGAGGAGGACAAGACGAACGGCTGCGGGCATGGGATACCTCCGGGAAGGGGAATGGCAACGCAAAGATGCGAAGGAGCAGAGATGCAGGAGCATTGTAGCACGACCCCTGCCACGGGAAAAGCAGAGAACGAAGCAGATATGCCCGCCGATAACCCCCACCTAACCTCCCCGCTTTGGACATTAAAGAATTGATCGGGCAATAGCGTAGGCGCGGCTTGTAGCCGCACGTCTCTGGACATCCTTTATCTGCGCGGCTAAAAGCCGCACCTACCCTTCCCCAATTATTTTCTTGATCCACAATGCGGATGGCGTCGGTTGCACACCCAGAAACTTGTCCACCAATCGGCTCCTCCCCCAATTTTGGGGGAGGCCGGGAGGGGGTAATCCACCTCCGCCCCACTGGCCGCGTATGCACCGGTCTGGTCCGCGGCCAGAACCGAGCGTCCCAGGAGGTCTTTGTGGCATCGCCCAGGGCGAAATCCACGTAGAAATGACCACCCCAACCGGCGACTTTTGGCGTTAAAAATTCCCCTTTTTTTGCACTTGACATCCTTTGTAATTTATACTACACTGTTTTCGCAAGATGTTGTAAGTTCTTACACGAGTATGCATTTACGCCGCTCGGACTTACCATCCAGGCGGCTTTGCTGTTCTTGTTGGGAACCACCATTTTGTACCATCAACCGTTCGTCGTAGTTCAGTACATGGGAAAAGGAGTTTTCCAACAATGAGTGACCGCGAAATGGGAACCGTCAAGTGGTTCAACGATCAGAAGGGCTTTGGCTTCATTGCTCCCGACTCGGGTGCCAAGGATGTCTTTGTCCACCATTCCGCCATCGTCGCTGAGGGCTTCCGCAGCCTCTCCGAGGGTGACCGTGTAGAATTCAGTGTCGAGCAGGGGCCGAAGGGTCCTTCGGCGGCTGGCGTGTCAAGGGTCTAGGACCTGAAGCAATCAGTCTGAGCCTTTGCCCAGTTGATTGAAACCGAGAGAGGTTCGGCAGCCGCCGAACCTCTTTTTTATTGCCCGCTTCATTTTGTGTCGACCGGCTTGGCTTTGAGCGCCCGCCAGAGGATAGACGGGCGAAAGAGAGCAGTTGGTGGGGCCAGCAGATGGGTGACACTAAAAAAAGTGTGGATCACATCCGTCTGGTCGAAGTTGGCAAAGACCCGCGCCAAATAGCGGTGCATCAGGCGATCGGCCAGGCTTGCCTCGCCCGCGGCGCGTCCGGCCCAGCGAAAATCGTCGCCAGTAGCCAACTGCCAGGGGGTCAGCAGCGCTTTGGCCAGTTTTTTCTGAAAGACCCGCCCCAACGCATCCAATCCACTCTGCCGGATAGTGCTGTCCAGCAGCTCCGCGGCCAGCGCGCCCACACTCATTCCCTGGCCGTACACGGGGTTGAAGGCACAGACCGCATCGCCCAGGGCAATCAGCCCCCCGGGCCAGCGGGCCATCTTTTCGTAGTGTCGCCACTGGTTTTCTGTGCGCGCATAGCCGCTGATAGGACCGATGGCCTCGGCCTGGCCGATGGCGTCGTAGATTTGCGGCCCGGCCAGGCTTTGGGCAAAAGCCAGGAATTCTGCCTCGTCCGTGGGCGGGAGCATTCCGCCTGTCCCGGCCAGAGTGACTACCCAGCGCCCACCTTCCACGGGCAACACCACCGCGCCCCGGGGATTGTCTGGATAGCGGGCCGCGATCAGCACCAGCTTCCAGTCGGCCTCCCAGCCATCGGGGATGGCATACCAGCGGGTGGCATAGCCAAGCCCCGCGTTGACCGTCGTTACCTCTGCCTGGCCGTAGCCCAGATCAGCCAGCCACGTGGGCAAGCGACTGGTGCGCCCGCTGGCATCCACCACCAGATCCGCGGCAATTTCCTCTGCTGCCTCTGTGCCGCGCCGCACACTCACACCTGTCACCTGCGTTCTGTCGCCATTCGTCGTCAGCCCCGTCACCGCGCGGTCAGTCACAAAAGAGACACCGGGGATGGCCTGTATCCGCTTGCGCACCAGCCACTCCAGCAGGTCCCGGCTGGCGCTGAAGCTGCGCAGGTCCGAGTCAAAACGGGGCATCCAGCCACCGGCCAGGAGCGTTGCGCTGTCCAGTGACCAGCAGATGGGCGGCGCGCCCAGGGCCAGAGCTTCGGCCTCTAGCCCTGGAAAGAGCCGTTCCAGAATGCGTGCGCCCCGGCTGAGCAGGACATGGGCGTGGCGGGCCTGGGGCAGGCCTTTGCGGGGCAGAGGCCCGTCGGGCAGTTCATCCCGTTCGACAATTGTGACCTGCGGCCAGTGGTCGGCCAGCACCCGTGCGGCCAGCAGACCGCTCAGGCTTCCGCCGATGACCAGGGCTTGGGATGTCGCGTCTGTCGTGTCCATAGACAGGTGTTCCCCTTTTGTTTGGGCTTTCTCTCGCTGGGATTATTCCGGCCGAAAGGTGCCGATAATCTGGTCAAAAATCGGATCTTTGGCAGCCAGTTTGGATGCCTGGGTCAATTGTATCAACACAAAGAATTTGTCGTTGGCGAGCAGGCCCACCACTTTGCCTGCCATAGGCCGATTGGCGCCGGCCAGATTGCCCGTAACCGTGGCGCGTACGCCGGGCAGATTGTTGATGGTCACATTCTCCATTGACTGGATCACCGGGTCGCTGAGAAAGCCGCCCTGTCCCGAAAGAAGCGCTTCCACAGATACCTGGGCGGTATCCTGGCTGGCCCCTTTGGCATCCACCACCATCACCTGGGCAATGGTGGGCAGCCCGCCAAAGATCATTCCGGCCAGGTCCGACGCAGCCAGAATACCCACCGACTGGCCCGCGGGTGAATCGAGAAATTCGTTCAGCGTTGCCATCTGACCACCCATACCCGCGGCGTTGGCCAGATTGCGGAACTGGGCACTGCGCAGGTCTAGCTTCGTGTAGCCAGAGGGAAATGCCAGAGAGTATCCGCGGGTTTCGTCCACCTGTTTGGTGAAACCGTTGGGAATCACCACCACAGGCGTGGGCCGCGGGGTGGGTGTGTGGGTGGCTTTGGCGCGGGCCGGTGTGGGCGTGACTGTAGCGGATGAAACTGTAGCCGGTGTGGCTGTGGCAGTCGGAGACGGCATTGGCGTTTTGGTGGCTGTTTCCTCCTGCATCGCTGCTGGCAACGCGCTGGGGCTGGCCGTTGGCGTCTTCTGGGGGAGATCGGCCAATGTGTCTGTGCTGGTCACAACTGCTGTTGCGTCCAGTGTAGGGGTGAGTGTCGGGGCCAATGTCAGACGCAGGGGTGGGTTGTGGCCCATGTGGGGCGACTGGTAGTGGTTCCGGCATCCACTGAGCAGCAATGCAGCCAATACGACCCCAAATAGATGGATACTGGTGATTCCAAAGCGGTTCTTCTGCACGATTCGATCTCCTGTTTGCACAAATAATTTCTGAGTTTACTGCAAAAAGCCTCTAAACTCACCGCGGCGTCGCGGGGAACGCGGAGGTTCGCTGTGAAATTGACCTTTTTGCAGTAGACTCATTTCTGGTTCATCCTGCATATAGCCCCAGATGAACTGATAAACACACAGAACGACAAGTGTTTTCCCTGGGCGCTCGCTGCGCACACCAGATAACGATGCGAGGAGACCGGGCGTTCCCTCACCGCCAGGCTCATTGAAGTGCAAGGCCCGTCGTCGCTTGATACCCCGGCGTTTGACGACGGGTTTCCGGTTGGGGTTGAGAGCAATGGCTCTGCTGCCATTTTACCACAAACCTTCCCCTGCGCACGCGGGTGGTTCCGATGATAGCGCCACCTTTTTTGGCGGTCTGTCGTTTTGCCGCCATTCCTGCTATACTATTGCACTACTTGGCCTGCTCCATCTGTTTGGCCTTGCCCACCCGCTCTAACTGCTTGTCAAATCAGTCCGCCCACTCCATTATCCACCACAGAACCAGATGAGGAGAATTGTTTGTCAACCATTCAACAGTACATCAACAGTGTGAAGCGCATTGATACAATCATCAAACGCAAAAGCGAGGGCCTGACCCACGCCGACAGTATGCGCCAGTTGCCTTTCCCCGGCAATTGTATGAACTGGAATATCGGCCATATTTTGGTCTATCGAATGCAATACCTGGGCGTCATTGATGGCATCAGCCAGCCCGATCCCGCTGAATTTGCCATCTATGGGGGCGGATCGCAACCCTTGACCGACAGCAGCAAAGCCATTCCGCTGGAGGTTCTGCTGGCGCGGATCGACGATGCCTCGGCACAGGTCATCGCGGCACTGGCGTCTATGCCTGCCGAGAAATTGGCAGAAATCTATGACGCAGAACAGGGCACAACCCTTGCAGACCGCCTCACTTTTTACCTGCTGTTCCACGAGTCCTATCACGCGGGACAGTTGGAGATCCTGCACGAACTGGCGCTCGCGCACAAACTGTAGCCCACAACTCTTTACCTATTCGGTCCTACCCAAACGTCCTGTCCCAAACAGAGGAGACGAATTGTGAAACCCCCGCTTCGTATCGCAGATGTAGAACGTATCACCCTGCGCGTGCCCTTTACGCCCCGGGTCCAGCGCTGGAATGCCCTGCTCGTCTGGCAGTGGCAGATTGTGGAGATCATTCGCGTCACCACCGACGACGGCACTGTCGGCTATGGCGAGACGCTGCCCCATTACACCTGGGGCAAAGTGCCCGAAGATGGCCCGGAACGGGTGAAAGGGCGCAATCCGGTTGACTTCCTGGGCGACGACAGCCTGGGCGCGGGTTTACAGATGGCTCTGTACGATGTGGTGGGCAAGGCGCTGGGTGTCCCCGTCCACCGCCTTTTCAATCTGCCCCAGGTCCGGGAATGGACACCGATTGCCTGGTGGAACACAAAAATGGGACCGGAAGACCTGGCCGGTGAAGCCCAGGACGCACTGGCTCAGGGCTATATCTTCCACAAATTCAAGACCCGGCCCTGGATTGATGTCTATGCCCAGGTAGAGGCCATCAGCGCGGTCACGCCGCCCCACTATCGGCTGGACCTGGACTGGAATAGTATGCTGCTCAATGTGGGCAATGCCGTGCCTGTCCTGCAAAAGCTGGATACCTACGAGCGGATATCCATCTACGAAGGCCCCATTCTCCAGCACGACGTGGAAGGGCTGCGGGAATTGCGGCGCAAAGTGGCCCACCCCATTGCCCTGCATTTTGGACTGCCCCGTTTCCCCACAGCCGTGCGCGAGTCCATCTGCGACGGCTTTGTGATTGGCGGCGGCGTGGCCAATGTTCTGCGCCAGGGCGCGCTGGCCGGGGAGTTCGAGAAACCCTTCTGGCTGCAACTGGTCGGCGTAGGGCTGATCACCGCGCTCTCTGCCCATCTGGGCGCGGTACTGCCCTTTGCCCAATGGCCCACCATCACCTGTCTGAACAACTATTCGGACAGTCTGCTCACCCAGCCGTTGACGATTGAAGGCGGCTATCTGAAAGTGCCCGAAGGGCCGGGGCTGGGAGTGGAGGTCAACGAAGATGCGCTGGCTCGCTACAAGATGGAGCCGCCCTATCGGATGCCCGACGAGCGCCACATCCTGTCGGTGGTCTGGCCGGGTGGACGCACGGTTCACTTTGCTAATATGCGGGACCAGTGCTGGCCCCACTTTATGAAGGGCAACGATCCGGCCCAGGAGCCTGGGGTGCGTCTGGAGATACGCAACGACGACGGCTCCGCGGATTGGGCCGATCTTTACGCCCGCCTGCAAAAGGGGCCTGTGCGCGACTGGTCCCCGTCTGCCTAATTATATTGGGAGCGCTGCCATCCCTGGCGGCCAGTGTTGACAGTTGCTGCCAGGGATGGCAGCGCTCCCAGCTAAAATCAATGGACACTTACAACGAATCCGATCTGCTGGAATGGTGTAAGGCTGTGCTGGGGCCAGTGGAGATGCTCGCCGACCACAGCCGAGAACATCCGGGCGACCGCACGAGTACATACCGGCTGCGCACTGATTCCGGTATCTGTTATCTGAAAGTCCATAACGACCCGGCCCACTGGCACAACGAAGTCCACGGCTATCGGGCTTGGGCTGGCGCGTTTGGGCCGAATGCACCCCGCCTGCTGGCTGTGCGGGACAAAGCACCTTTGGCGCTGGTAGTCACCGCCCTGCCAGGGCAGATTCTGGATGAAGTACGTCTCCCTGCCATCCAAGAGCAGAAGGTCTGGCAGGAGGCTGGCAAAGCGCTGGCTGTTTTGCACAAGAGCGCGACCGGCGCATTTTTCGGCCCCTGCCGGGAGGACGGAAGGCCGGCCGGTGCGGTCGTTACCGACGCGCAGGTCTACATTGGGGCTGAACTGGAAAGTTGGCAGCGTCGGGGCGAGGCTATCGGCTGCCTAACCCCGGATGAAATGGCGATTGTGGCCGGGGCCAGCTCCCTGCTCCCCGCCTTTGCCGGTGAGAAGCCCATCCCGTGCCATCGAGACTACGGCCCAGCCAACTGGCTGGTGACAAAAGAGGGGGTCTGGTCGGGGGTCATCGACTTCGAGTTTGCCCAGTGGGATGTGCGCATGGCCGACTTTACCCGCTATCCCAACTGGGAGTGGATCGACCGGCCCGATCTGATCGAGGCTTTCCACACGGGCTACGGCCGCGCCTTCACCCCTGCCGAAGAAAGCCAGCGGCTGGTCTGCCACGTGCTCTATTCCCTGGCCGCGGTTGTCTGGGGGCAGGAGAACGCCTACTTCGGCTTTGCCGCGGAGGGGCGGCGGGCCTTGGCGCGGCTGCGCTGACCGCGAACGGCGAATGAGTCAACCGCGACCAGCCGTCTGTGGTTCGCAGTCCTCAACGCAGACCCGCCAGCACAAAGAGGGCAAATCCCAACAGAACCAGTGCCGAGAAACGGTTGACCCAGCGCAGCCAGCCTTGGGTCAACCGTGCGCGCAGCAGATTGACGCCGTTGCTCAGCACCACCCACCACAGCCCAGAACCGACCAGAACCCCCAACACCAGAAAAGCCGTGGCGTCATACCGGCCCGCGGCGCTGGTTGTGCCCAGCCCGGCAAAGATGGCGGCAAAGAGAAGGATTGTGCCTGGGCTGGTGATATCCACCAGAAAGCTGGAAAGATAAGTCGCCAGCAATCCCCGTCCCCGCCCGCTGGCCCGTTTGACTGTGGGTTCCGAGCGGGCGATGCGCAGGGCCAGCCAGGCCAGATAGCCGCTGCCGATCAGCCGCAGGACTGTCTGGCCGCTGTGGAAACTGTCGCCCAGGGCAACAAAGCCAAAACCGGCGATGGCCGCGTAGATGCCGTGGGCGGTGGTGGAGCCGAGGCCGGTCACAATTCCCCGCACCACCCCATCGGCCAAAGTGCGCTGGATACAGAGCACACCGATCGGCCCGATGGGAATGGCGATGGCCAGACCGACAACAATTCCGCGCAGAAAGAGGGCTGTGTTCATCTCTGGTTGTCTATTCCTTTGGGGTCTCTCCGCGCCCCGACCGCAGCAACGCACGCACCTGCATAAGAATCTGGCCGTAGCGGTTGAGACCGGAACCATCCGCGCCGCTGCCCCAGTAGAAGTCTCTGGGCGAGGCTTCCACCAATTCCTCCTCCCCCGTGGAGAGTAGCGAAGCCAGGGCATCCGGGTGGCTCTCAAATTTCGCCAGCGTTGCCCGGTACATCACCGCCTCTTTCACCGCGTCCCAATCCGGGCGGATGGGGTGCTCCCTGTCCCGGCCCATGCGTCTGGCTATCATCGGGTTGGGCGCGTCGCGAATCGCGTCCGCGTATGCGCTGCCCGCAAACTTTTGGGCCTGATAGTAATGTTCGACGGTCGGCCAGAAATGGCCGTCCAGGGTGAAGCCGTGGGCCGAGTGATTGGTCAATTCGTAGTAGGGGTCTTTGGAGAGATAGAAACGGATGGGCATGGGATCAGTCGGCCTCCATAGGATCTGCGGCGGAATCGATTCCCAGTTCGGCCAGAATCGTTTGCGTGTGGCTGCCCACCGCGGGAATGGGATCGAAGCGCGGGGTGACACCTGCGATTTCTGCCGCCGGGTAGAGGGCGGGCAGAGGCGCGTGGGCCTGGCTGGCAACGGTCGTCACCCGTCCCCGCTGGACGAGCTGGGGGTGCTGCCAAAATTCGGCCACATCCCGCACTTCGCCGTTGGCAATCTGGGCCGCGTCCAGCCGATCCACTGCCTGGGCCAGAGTCAGGCCAGCGAACACCCGCTCGATATTTTCGTGTAGCGACGGACGATTGGCGATGCGGTCGGCGTTGCTGGCAAAGGCGGACTGGAAGGCCATTTCCGGCTGTTCCAACACCTGCGCGCAGAAACGCTCCCATTCGGGTTGGTTTTGGATGCTGAAGAGAATCACCCGTCCGTCGCCTGTGGCAAAGGGGCCATAGGGGGCGATGGCCGCGTGGCTGGCTCCGGCGCGGGGCAGGCGGGCGTCTCCCAGGCTGTAATAGGCGGGAAAGCCTATCCATTCGCATAGAGAATCGAAGAGCGACACATTGACAACAGTGCCCTGGCCGGTCTGCGCCCGCATGAGCAGCGCGGTCTGGATGCCCGCAAACGCATACATCCCGCCCGCCAAGTCCGCCACTGGGATGCCTGCTTTGCTGGGCGTCTCCTCTGTCCCCGTCACCGACAGCACCCCCGTTTCGGCCTGGATGAGCAGGTCATAGGCTTTCTTCTCCCGATAGGGGCCGTCCTGGCCATAGCCGCTGATGTTGCAGACGATCAGCTTCGGATAGTCGGCGCGTAGCCGTTCGCTGGCAAAGCCCAGACGTTCCACCGCGCCCGGTGTCAGATTCTGGATGAAGACATCGGCCCGGCTGATGAGCTTCTCCAGAATCTCTTTGCCTTCGGCGCTCTTTACATCCAGGGCCAGGGATTCCTTCGAGCGATTGACCCAGACAAAATGGCTGCACAATCCGTGGCTGGCCGTGTCGTAGTGGCGGGAGAAATCACCCACTTCAGGCCGTTCGATTTTGATCACCCGCGCGCCCAGATCGGCCAACTGGCGGGTGGCGAAGGGGGCCGCGATGGCCTGCTCCAGGGCGACGACAGTTATGTGAGATAGGGGGTGCATTGGGGGACTCCGGGGGTGGCTGGGTGAATGCGCGGACTTCTAACTGATCTTCTCTGGTTCAATCGTAAATCGGTGGGCACAAAATACAAAAAAGAGACCGGCGTCGAGCGACGCCGGTCTCCGGTATGCGGTGGACTGATGCGCCTAGGCGCGGGGCAGATCCAAGATTTCTTGCATAGCGTCGTGGGTGGCCTGGATGCCCTCGTCGAAGGAAACGTCGCCGTAGAAGAGATCGGCAACGGTCTGCGAGTAGTTGTCCTGCAGCTCGGAGAAGCGCAGGTTGTCGGGCATGGGGAAGGGGCCGGGAATGGAGGCATCGTTGTACATATCCAACACGCGGCGGAAGATCGGGTGGGATTTGTTGAGCAGTTCCTCGTTGCCCCATACAGAACGGCGGGCATTGGGCTGGCCTGTGCCCTGCTCCAGGGCCGACCAGGTGCCGGCTTCGGTGGAGGTGAGGTAGATCAGCAGGTCCACGGCTTTGTCGGGCGCGACGGTCGCGGACGAAACCGAGTAGTTGGACGTGAAGGCTGTGTAGCCCCGGTCGCCGTTGGGGCCTTTGGGGAAGAGTGCCCAGTCGTGTCTGAATGCGCCGTCGATTTGCGAAGTGAAGTTGTTGACGCTGTAGGAGCCAGTAACCTGTGTGGCCAGGGTTCCCGAAACGAAGGTCAAGCCGTCGGCTTCTTCGCGCATGGCTGCCGCGCCGCGCTTCATGCGCAGATCAACAATCCATTGGGCGGCTTCCCGGTTGGCCGCGTCGGTGGCAAACATCATATTCTTGCGTTCGGCGTCCAGCATATCCGTGCCATAGGCCCGGGCCAGGGATTCGAAGTCGTAGTAGCTGCCGGGATAGTAGTTGGTCCCATAGATATTGGCTTCTGCGTCTGTGGCCTGCTCGGCCAGATCGGCATACTGGTTTACATCCCAATCGTCGGTGGGGTAGGGCAAGCCTTTTTCGTCCAGATAGTCCTGGTTGAAGACGACCAGCGCCGGGTTGCCAGGGTGGATTTCGTAGGGCAGGCCATAGAGGACGCCGTCCAGTTTGCCGCCTTCCAGCGCGGTGGCGAAGAAGTCGTCCAACTGTACGTCGTCGGCGCGGGCCGCGAAGTGGTCGTCCAGGGCCATGAACATACCCTTGGAGGCCGAGAAGGGATACCATTTGATGCCACTGAAGGTGATGTCCCACAGTGTGCCCGACGCGGAGCGGGCCAACTGAAGTTTGGCCATCTCGTTGTAGATGACTTCCTCGATCACCAGATTTACATCCGGGTTCTGTTCGGCCCAGCGTTTGGAGAACTCGCGTTGCCAATCGTGCAGAACCGCGGCAAAGGTCGCCACGTGCATTTCTATCTGTGCTTCGCTGGGCGCGGCTTCGCTGGAACCGCTTTCTGCAGGTGCGCTGCCCGTTGCCGGGGCCGCGGGCGCGGCACAGGCTGCTAAGGCCAGCGTAGCCGAGCCGGCACCCATCCACTTGAGCAGATCGCGTCGGCTTAGTTTCTTACTTTGCATTGACTTCCTCCTTGGATGAAAAGGTAGAACTGGGATACTACTAAAGATACTGCAAGAAAAATACAAAGGCGCAAAGACACAGAAAAGATATGCTTTGGCGCGGGGAAACAGAATTAACCTTTGATACCAGACAGAACAATGCCCTGGACAAAGTAACGCTGGGTGGCAAAGAAGAGCAGGACGACTGGCATAATAACCATCACCGAAGCCGCCATAAGCAGATGTTGCGTAGGCTCGCCGCCCATCTCCGGTTGGTTTTTGAAGTAGTTGAGTCCAACGGCCAGGGTGAACTTTTCCGGCAGTTGCAGATAGATCAGCGGGTTTACAAAGTCGTTCCAGCTTCCAATAAACGAGATGACCGCAATTGTCGCCACCACCGCCTTGCACAGGGGCAGAAGAATCTGCCAGAAGATGCGGAAATAGCTGGCCCCATCGATCAGCGCTGCCTCGTCCAAATCCTTGGGCAGGGAGAGAATGAACTGGCGCAGCAGGAAAATGGCAAAAGCACCGCCGCCAAACCAGGCCGGCAGCCAAAGCGGATAGAGGGTGTTGATCCAGCCTAATTTGTGAAAGAGAATGAACTGGGGGATTAGCGTCACCTGGGCGGGCAACATCATTGTGCCCAATGTGATCATAAAGATCAGGTCGCGGCCCCGATAGCGAAAACGGGCAAAACTATAGGCGACGAGGGAGGCCGACAGGACTGTGCCCAGGGTGCTGAGGACCACAACGAAAAAGCTATTGTAGGTCCACCGTGCGAAGGGCACAATCGTCAACGTTCTGGCGTAATTCTCCCAATGTAGCACCTCTGGAATCCAAACGGGCGGAAACTTGGAGATTTCCTGAATGGACTTGAGCGAACTCATCACAGTCCAGAAGAAAGGAAACATAAATACCACGCCCAAAATTACTGCAATCAGGTATAGGACACCCTTTTCTATGGAGAAACCGCGCTGTCGTGAGTCAACCGCGCCACTGCTCTGGGTTCCTGGCGAAAAGGTGGGATTGGAAGTTGTCATGCGAAGCTATTCTCCTGCGTAGTAGACCCAACGTTTGGAAGAATACAGTTGTATGTACGTAAAGGTCAACAGAATCAGTACGAAAATCCAGGCCAAGGCCGAACCGTACCCCATACGGAAGTAGGCGAATGCCTGCTGGTAAATATGCAGGGCGAAGAACCAAGTGGAGAAGGAAGGGCCGCCCTGGGTAGCTACAAAGGCCAGGGTAAAGACCTTCAACGCACCGATGACACCCAGAATCAGGTTGAAGAGCAGCGTGGGGGAGATCATCGGCAGGGTGACGTTGCGGAATTTGGCCCAGCGGCCCGCGCCGTCGATCTCGGCGGCTTCCAGCAATTCTTGGGGCACGCCCTGCAAGCCCGCCAGGAAGATCAGCATTGTGTTGCCGCCCACCCCGGCCCACAGACTGATGATAATCAGCGCGTCCATTGCCCAGAATTTGGACGTAAGCCAGCCCGGCCCAGGGATGCCGACCGCTTCCAGCAGCATATTGACAGGGCCAATTGCCGGGTGAAAGAGCCATATCCAGAGAACAGCCAGAGCAACAGAAGGGGTGAGATGGGGCAGGAAGAAGATTGTGCGAAAGATATTCGTGCCCTTCAACTTCTGGTTGAGCAAAATAGCGAGAAAAAGAGAGCCAAAGATTGTCAGAGGTACGACGAGGATCGAATAATTGAAGGTACGCATCAACGACGGCCAGAACTGCTTGTCGCCTGTAAAGGCCCGGGCATAATTGGACAGCCCAACCCATTCGGGCGGCGAGAGTACATCGTATTCCATCAGGCTGAAATAGGCCGAGGCAATAATTGGCCCGATCCAAAAGACGATAAGACCCACCAGCCACGGGAGCAGAAAAATGTACCCCCATTTGGCTTCATTGGACTGCATTTCTGAGCGCGCGCCCGCCATGCGCGCCAAGATACCGACCTGCTTTTGTGGATACATTCTGCCTGGGCTTGTAATTGCGGCCATTCATTCCTCCTATTTCGGGGCACAGGTCGAGACAGATTCTGTCTCGCACGGTGTGGAGTTTGTTAGGTCGTATTGTGTTGATTACGAAATGTATACAGTCTGTCTGGCAAGAGGGATGTCGCCATAAACTGCGTGGAAATACGTGGCTATGGTAACATTGCCATTCGTATCTGTCAACCACGTGATTGCCGAAGGCTTCTCAGCTATTTCAGCCTATCTAACTTTGGCCGCCAGAGGGGTGGAACGGGTGGTTTTGCAGGGACCGGGGGCCGCTTCCTGGCGCGGAATCAAGCCGCAAACCTCACCACAAAACAACGTTCATCCGTGGCTATTTTCAGGTTGGGGTCCGGCGCAACAGTGTCCAGCACAGTAGTATATCAACCCTAGCGGTTTGTGCAATAAATGTCAAATGGCGGGGTGCATCTCAGAAATGGGGGGAACCGATTCCGGGAATCAGCCACCGCGCCCCCAATCGGGGACGCACCCCAAATGGCGCAAGCCGTAGATGGCTGATGCGAGTGGGCGCGGGTACAATAGGGGTGTCAATGGCTGGCTCTGGCTTGTACTTTCACCTGTATTCTCAGTTGCGGAGGAAGCAGGCAATGCTCGAACGTCCTGATTTGTCGAATGAAGCGATAGCAAGGGGCCTGCGCGATGCCTATGGAATATCCGCGCAGCAGATCACATTTCTGCCCATCGGCTACGATTCCACCGCGTCGGTCTTCCGCGTGGATGGGACGGATGGACGCTCCTTTTTCTTGAAAACGAAGAGCGTGCCAGTATCCCCGCCCGCGCTGCTCGTACCCCATTTCTTGCGGGAGATTGGCCTCGGCCAGATCGTCGCGCCCCTCTCCACCCGAACGGGCCATTTGTCTGCGCCACTGGGCGACGGATTTAACGCCATTCTCTACCCTTTCGTCCCGGGCCGGATGGGCGCGGATGGGGGGCTTTCCCCGGCGCAGTGGATGGAATTCGGCCAGATTGTGCGCCGGGTTCACACGGCTCCCGTGCCGCCGAACCTGGCCAGTCAGATGCGCACCGAGCCTTTTGTGCCCCTCAAGCGTGAGCTGGCCTGGGCACTGCATCAGGAGATTGCTATAGCCAGCTACACGGACCCCATTCAGCGGGCACTGGCCGACTGCTGGCGGGCGCGGGGCGCGCAAATCGAGAAAATCTTACGTCGGGCCGAAGCATTGGGGCGCATGGCCCAGACCCGCCAACCCGAGTTCGTCCTCTGCCACGCGGACATTCACATTTTCAATGTGCTGGTGACGCCCGACGAGCAGCTATACATCATCGACTGGGACGAAACAATTCTTGCACCGAAAGAGCGGGACCTGATGTTTCTGCTGGCGGGAGCACAGGCCGATGGGGCAGAACCTGATCCCACGGAAGCTGCTTTCCGCCAGGGCTACGGTTGCGCGCCGCTCGATCCCGTACTTCTGGCTTTCTATCGCTACGAATGGGTGGTGCAGGAGATCGCTGAATTTGGCAAACAGGTGCTCTGGCCGGATGGGAGCGGAGAAGCTACCCGGCTGGACGGTCTGCACCAGTTCCGCGCGCTGTTCGATCCCGGCGATGTGGTAGAGAGAGCCTATCGATCCGACATATCATCACAGAAGGAAAATTCGTGAACCAGAAAATCAGGAAGCAACAGTCAGTCGTTATCATCGGCGCGGGAGGCGCGGGTCTGTCAACCAGCTATTATCTGACCCAATTGGGTGTCGAGCACATTATTTTGGAGCGGGGACAGGTGGGCAACACCTGGGCTACCGAGCGTTGGGACAGCTTTCATCTGGTCAATCCCAACTGGGCAGTGCGGCTGCCCTCCTTTTACTACAACGGCAGCGATCCCGACGGATTCCTCTCCCGGGATCAGACGGTTGACTATCTGCATCGCTACGCGGATCACATTGCCGCGCCCGTATACACCGGCGTCGAGGTCACTTCCCTCTCAAAGCAGGACGCCTGCTATCGGCTTCTGCTCAACGATAAATGGGGGGGTGAAAACAGTGGGGTTGAAAACAGTGGGGTTGAAAACAGTGTAGTCGAGAGCCGGGTGGTTGTGGTTGCCACCGGAGCCTTCGGTCCCCCCAGAATTCCTGAATTTTCTGCCCAACTCTCCGGGGAGATTTTTCAACTGCATTCTGCCCAGTATAAAAACGCGGATCAGCTGCCGCCAGGTGGGGTGCTGGTCGTCGGGTCCGGTCAGTCGGGCGCGCAGATTGCAGAGGACTTGCAGGACGCGGGCCGGCGTGTCTATTTGTCCGTGAGCAGCGCGGGTCGCCGCCCCCGCCGCTATCGGGGTCGGGACTCGTCCTGGTGGATGCGGGAGCTGGGCCACTTTGACCGTACCCTGGACAATATCGACGCGGAAACCCGCCAACGCGTGGCCAGCGGTGGGAGCGGCGGGAGAGGGTCCGGGCATGTGGGCGGTGGCAAAGGCGGGCACGACATCTATCTGCGCGCCTTCTGCCGGGACGGGATGACGCTGCTGGGTTCGATTGCGGATGCTGATGGGCATTCGCTCGTCCTGCGACGGAATCTCCTGGAAAATCTGCGGCGGGCCGACGAAGCTGCGCTCGACTTCAAGCGGGCCATCGACGAGCACATTGCGCAGACGGGTATGGACGCGCCCGCCGACGACCAGCCCGATCCCCCCGGCCTGGAAGCGTGGCCGACCGCGGAAAGCCCCACCCGTCTTGACCTGGAGCGGGAAGGGATTACCGCAGTGGTGTGGGCCACGGGTTTTGGCTACAACTACGACTGGATTCAACTGCCTGTGGGCGACGACCGGGGATATCCCGTGCAGACCCGCGGGGTCACCCGCTGGCCGGGTCTCTATTTTATGGGGCTGCAATGGATGTATGGCGCAAACTCAGCGCAATTCTACGGCGTGCGCGAGGACGCCGAGTATGTGGCCGGCCACATCGCCGATTTCTTCCCCAGTGCCTGAAATTTCAAATTGGCTTGATCCATCTTCTGTTTCGGGGTACAATGAATACACTGGAAACAAAGTTATTCGACTACAGAAGTTCGACTTTTCAGAAGAGTCGAACTTCTACGCCCAAAAAACTTTGTTGACGCTGCAATAAACCTGTCACTTCCAATTTACCCCTCGAAATCTCCATGCAAAGGATTGTGCAAATGCCTGTTGGAACCACAAATCGCATTATCGCTGGTGGTGGCTGCCATCACATCGCCGTGCAGACCCGTGACTGGGAAGCTTCTCTCCGTCTCTATCGGGACGTGTTGGGGATGCCCGTGGTGGCTCAGTTCGGCTCGCCGGAGCGCAAAGTCTGGCTGCTGGATATGGGCGATGGCAGCCATATCGAACTCTTTCAGCCCAAGGCGGACACGCCCGCGCCAGGCAGCCCCGCGCCCAACGATCCAGTCACCCACTTTGCCCTGACCGCCACCGACACCCGAGCCGCCACCGAGCACGTGCGCGCGGCTGGCTATGAAATCACTGTTGAACCCAAGGATGTGGATTTGGGCAGTCTGCAAGTGACAATCTCTTTCTTCCTTGGCCCCAACGGTGAGTCCATCGAATTTTTTCAAGTTCGTTGAGTCGAAGGTATCAGTGGCAAGTGACATCGCCTGCCACCGACACCCGGCACTCGACACCCGACACCCGACACCCGACACTATCCACAGGAGGATACCCATGGCATTTACATTGCAAATCGGCGAAAAAGCCCCGGACTTCCGGCTGCCCGCCACCGATGGCAACACCTACGAACTCTCCGACTTTGACGATGCGGGGGTGCTGGTGGTCTTCTTCACCTGCAACCACTGCCCGTATGTGGTGGGATCGGATGAAGTGACCCGCCAGACAGTTGAGCGGTTTGCACCCAAAGGCGTGAAATTTGTGGGCATCAATGCCAACAGCAAAGTCACCCATCCCGACGACGATTTCCCCCAGATGGTGGAGCGGATGGAGGAGCACAACTTCCCCTGGCTCTATCTGCACGACGATTCCCAGGAGGTTGCGCTGGCCTACGGCGCGCTGCGGACGCCCCATTTCTATGTGTTTGACGGGGACCGCAATCTGATCTATACGGGCCGGGGAGTGGACAGCCCGAAGGACACCTCGAAGATGACCGTCAACAATCTGGCCCAGGCTTTGGAAGAACACCTGTCGGGGCAACCGGTGAGCGTGCCTTTGACCAATCCCCTTGGCTGCAACGTCAAGTGGAACGGCCAGGACGCCCACTGGATGCCCGCAGAGGCCTGCGATCTGGTCTTTGCCTAAGGCGCGGGATATTGAAAAGCGCAGCCGTTTTCGGCTGCGCTTTTTTGTACCCAAAGCGTCTATCGGCGATAAATTTTTGCCTGGGGGGTAAAGGAAACGTCTTCATCCAGGGGGAAGATGGGCCGGGCGCAGACCGTGTGGCCCAAATAGGGCAGGTTGGCGCTGGTAGAGCCGGGCGCGTCCACATGCAGTGTCTGGCTGGCCCAGGTGTTGAAGAAGTGGGGCTGGCAATGGGGCGACTTCACCACCACCGCGTCGAAGCGGGTGGGGTCCTGGCCGTGGCCGTAGAAGAGCGAGCGGTCGTAGAGGCTGACCGGGCGGCTGGTGACAACAGCGATGTGTTGCCCGATCTGCAGGACAGCCGTTGGCCCGCCCCGCCAGATGGCGCCGTTGCTCTCGCTGACAAAATCCCCGTCCGACAGCATCCGCACTTGGGCCGTTACGGGCAGTTTTTCGAAGCGCTTTCGATCCAGTCGCCCGCCCAAAGTGGTGTGAATGGTGGCTCCCACGCCGGCGGCCATGGCATCCACCACCGCATCGGGATCGACGATTGGCGTCAGCACCCGGCCTGTGTAGCCCCGCTGGATGAGCGCTGCCAGAATGGCGTTGCTGTCGCCACTTGCCCCGGAACTGGTGGCATCCGCGGCGTCGGTCAGGATGACTGTGCCGCTGGTGTTGGCGATTGTGCGTTCTACTGCTTCGTCCAGGCTGATGAGCGGCTGATGCAGATGTTGCCGCACGGCCCAGAAATCCTCGGCCAGTTTCAGCGCCTCCTGTTCGGCCCTGGCCGCGTCGCTGTCCAGCATCACCAGACTGTTGGAGCGCAGTTCCGGCACATCTGTAAAGGGGTTGCCAATAAACATCCCTGCCGAGAGTCCGCCCGGCCCATTTTCCAGAGACTGGGCGTGGCGGATCATCTGCCCAAAGAGTCCGGTTTCGGTGATCAGTTCGCTGCCCCGCACCAGCGCGGGGATGGGCACAACGGCTGTCACGGGCTGGGCTTCGCCGTCCAGAATGCGCAGAAGCAGGCGGGCGGCCCGTTCACCTGTGCTGGAAAAATCGATGTGTGGGTAGGTGTGATAGACCACCACCCCATTGGTGTGGGTCAGCATACGGTGGGTGAGAATGCCGTGCAGGTCCAGAGAGACGACAATCGGAATCTGCTCGCCGACGATTTTGCGCGTCTCTGCCAGCAGATAGCCTTCCGGGTCGCTCTCGTTTTCCGCGGCCATCGCGCCGTGCATGGAAAAATAGATGGCGTCCACCGGTCCCGCGGCTTTGATCAGAGCCAGGAATTCATCGGCCAGATGGGTGAAATCTTCTCCGGCGAGGGTTCCGCCGGACGTGATGGAACGGGCGCTGTAGGCGGGGATCAGTTCAATGTCACTGCGCTTTTCAAAGATAGCCAGCGCGCCGGCCACTTCGGAGTTCAGCCCTCGGTGATAGTCCAGAAAGGCCGATCCCCACAGCGTTTCAAAGTCTGTGAGGAGGCTGGGCACTGGATTGAACGATGAGATTTCTTGCTTGCATTCTGCTATCAGAACCTTCGGCATACCAATACTCCTGTGGTCTGGAATGGGGTTTCGCGTGTGTTGCTGGTTAGATTTTGTCGTTGAAATGGTACAATGTCCGTCCACATAAGGATTACGGCCCGAATATCCAGAGGTGAGCCTGCCTTCTTGATAAGACGAGTTAAGGATAGCCAATGTCTTCTGTTTTTGAAAACCCGGCGGAATCAGTTGTGCAGCAAAGCACCGACGGCGTGATGGTTCTCGACCCCGACTGGACCTGCCTCTATGCGAATGAGGCTGCTGGCCGGCTGTGGGGTCGCCAGGCAAACGAACTAATTGGCGGCAACCTTTGGCAAAATAGCCCCACATTGGTTGGCACGATGTTCTATGATGCCTGTTGTAAGGTCAGCGCTGAACGGATACCCATCCATGTGGAAGCGCAGCACGGACCCAAGAACTATTGGTTCGAGGCCCATATCTACCCACAGGGAGACGGGCGGATCACAGCTTTTTTTCGCAATGTGACGAGACGCCATCTGGCTGATATGGCCCTGCAGGCCAGCGAAGAGCGCTATCGCCTCCTCTTTGATAAATCACCTATTCCTATGGTGGAAGAGGATATGTCTGGCTTTCGCGAAAAATTATTGGGGTTAAAGAAGGCGGGTGTGACTGATATCCCCGGCTATTTGGCCGCGCACCCGGATTTTCTCCGAGAGAGTTTCGCTCAAATTCGTGTTGTCGCGGCAAACCCCGCGGCGTTTGAACTCTATCACATCGACAATCTGGATGGGTTGATCGCGCACTTCACCAGTCTGATCGAACAGAATAGCCAGCGAGAGTCTCTGCTTGCCTTTGATTACATTGCCGAGGGTCGCCTTCGTTTTACCTACGATGTGGTCAATTTTACGATGACTGGCAAACGGTTGGAACTGGAATTGCACTGGTCTGTTATGCCTGGCTCGGAAGAGAGCTATAGGCGGGTGTTGGTGGCGCTGGTGGATGTGACTGGCCGCAAGGAACAGGCGGCTGCGCTGCGCCACCAGGCCGTTGTGCTGGAGCAGATCAACGAAGCTGTGATTGTGCTTGACGAGAACTCTTTGATCCGCATTTGGAATCGGACTGCGGAACGTATCTATGGCTGGACAGCTTCGGAAGCGATTGGCCAAAGACTCGCCAGCTTTTTGGCCACCCAGTATGAATCCTCTGATCGGGAAGAGGCAATGACTTTACTCACGGCCCACGGGCATTGGGAGGGCGAAGTTACCCAAAGACGCAAGGACGGAACGTTTGTGCCTATTCACGCGTCGGTTTCACTGATTCATAACGAACAGGGCGCTATGATCGGAATGGTTGGTGTCAACCGGGATATCTCTTCTCTGCGCCAAAATGAAATTGCAATCCGCGCGGCCGAGCAGCGCTATCGTCACCTGTTCGATGAGGCTCCGGTGATGTACCTGACATTGAGTGCCAAAGATGCTATTCCCATTGTGCTGAATGTCAACCGGGCCTATTTGCAGGCAACCGGGTATACCCGGGAGGAAGTGATCGGTCATAGTAATATCGAATTCCTCGCGCCTGGCTTCCGTCAACCAGCCCAGGAAGCGTACGCTCAATTGGTGAAGGGGAAAGTGCTGGAGGGGGAGCAAAGATTGATCGCGCGTGATGGCAAACGGATCGATACCTTGCTCCGCGCTGTGCCAGAGTACGATGCCCAGGGCAATGTGATCGGCGCGCTGGCGATGTATACCGACCTTACCCAGCGCAAAGCCGCGGAAAGACAGCAGGCCCGGGAAGCTGAACGGATGCAGACACTGCTGCACATTGCTTCCCGCCTGAATCGACAGTTGGACCTGGCGGGTGTGATGCGGGCTGTCTGCGAGGAGGTGTCCGTTGTCCTGGGTGTGCCGGGGGTTACGCTGAGTCTGGTTGACCGGCAACGGAACTGTTTTGTCCACGGCGCGGATATTGGGCTGGCTCCGAACTACAATCAATTGACCCAGCCAGTGCCTGTTCCCGACCATTTGAAGGGCGATCTGAGCAAAGTGGATCTGATTCGTTTGAACCCCATCGATCGTCTGATCGATTCGCCCAATTATGCAATGTATCTTGCCCAAGGGCTGGAAATGGCTGTCAATGTGTTGCTTGTGCGGGACAATCAATTGCTTGGCTCCCTCAATCTGCACATCACAGACGCGGAGCGGGGCTTTGACGCCAACGATTTTGCTCTGTTGCGGGGCGTGGCGGATATTGTGACGCAGGCAATGCTCAACGGCCAATTGTGGGACGAGAGCCGGCAGCAGGCCAGCCAACTGGAGGATTTGGTGAAGGAGCGGACAGCCGATCTGGAGGTTGCGCTCTACGAAGCCCAGGCCGCGGATCGGATCAAATCCCAGTTTGTCAGCGACATCAACCACGAACTGCGCACGCCGTTGACAAACATTATGCTCTATCTCGATCTGTTGACCCAGGGGAAGCCGGAAAAACGGGACCAGGCCATTTCGATTATGCGCCGGGAAACCCTGCGTCTGCGCCAACTGATCGAAGAGGTGCTGGACCTTTCCCGCCTGGACCTGGGCAAAATCGAAATGTATTTCCAGCCTATTTACCTCAATCATCTGATACAGGGATTGCTGGACGATCGGGCTGCTCTTTTGGAGCGCTCGCCTTTGCAGATTGTCTTCCGTGCCGAACAGAATTTGTCGGCCATCGCGGGAGATGAAGCGCTGCTCACACGGGTGATCACCAATCTGCTGGACAATTCGCTCAATTATACGCAACAGGGCAGTATCGAGATTGCAAGCGGTCTGACTGGAGCAGAGGAGCGGGAATGGCAAACCGTCACCATCCGCGATACCGGGCCAGGCATTGATCCCGAAGATCAGCCCCACATTTTCGAGCGCTTCTATCGCGGGCAGGCCGCCCGGCAGAGCGGCGCTCCCGGCACTGGTCTGGGGCTTGCCATTTCCCAGGAAATCGCGGATCGTCACGGCGGGCGCATAACCGTTGAAAGCCACTACGGCAGAGGCAGCGCCTTTACCCTCTGGCTACCCATAGGGGATGCTTAAGGCGCACCGCATCCCTGAACCCCAACATCTTTTTTGCACTTCTGCGGATGCCAGGGTTCTGGAGTGCGGTGACTGTCGCCTGTCTACCCCAATTCCATCTTCACAACCCAGCCGGATGCCGCGTCGCAGTAGAGCATATCATCCCCCAGGGCTGTCATACAGTGGGGTTCCGGCTGGTCCTCGGGCACAGCAATGCGGGCCAGCTCCCGGCCATCCATCGCCAGTTTCAGGATCAGGCGATGCCCCGTATGGACTACCCACATCCCGTCCTCTTTCTGCACCAGCCCGTGGGCGCGGGGATAGGGCAGCTCAATTGTGTGCTGGACCGACCAATCGCTGATGCGCATACGCAGCAGCTTGGAATCCTTCAGCGCTTCCACCCAAATGTAACCCGGCTCAAACTGATCGTACTCCGTTCCGTGGGTTCCCCCGCCGCCGGGGATGGGATAGCGGGCCAGTGTCGCGCCTGTGGCTGGGTCCACACGCAAAATTTCGCCTGAATGGGGGCCGGCGTCGCTGAACCGGGCAGGCCGCCAGAGGCTCGCGTCTCCATTGGCGGCCAGCCACAGAGAGCCGTCGCCCCAGGTCATCCCACTGGTGTTGGACGATTCTGTGGGGATTTCCCGAAGCTGCCAGGGCACGTTGTAATAGGCAACGGGTTCGTCTATACGCACCAGTGCGGCCCGGTCTGTGATCTGATCGACAATCCAGAGTCCTTCGTCGGTGGCTTGTATGGCATTGGGTACACCGTAGGGCGAACGGAAGAGTTTTGTATAGGTGACTTTCATTGGGTGTTCCTTTTGGTTTATGGCAGATCGAAGGTTGCAAGTTGAAAGTGGCAAATGGCGGATGTTGGGTGGCAGTTGGGTTTCAACGCCACCCGCGAAATACCCAATATCTCTACACCGCAGGCACTGCCACGCCCACTTCCGCCGCGGCTTCGGCAATGCGCTCCCAGGTGGTCTCTTCCACAGGAATTCCGTCTGCGCTGCGGGTGGCCCGCGTATCTTCTTCGATTTCGCCTGGATAGTAGATTTTCTTGACGCCGGGCGCTTTGTTGGACGATTTGGCCCAATCGATGAGAATTTGTACTTCTTTCTTATACTCATCCACGTCGATAAAACTGCTGATGTTGATGGCCAGGGCCAGAAAGCCGCTGCCGCCCCGGGTGGGATGCTCGCTGCTGCACCCGGCCCAGGAGAGGCCACCGGCGATGGCGTCGATCATCATTCCCAGCCCATAGCCTTTGTGCCCAGAGGCCCCGCCCAACGGCAGCATCGCGGTTTCGCCGACCCGGAAGAGGTTTGGCTCTCGCACTTCGTTGCCCTCGTTGTCGATCAGCCAGCCGGGAGGAACCTGTTGTCCTCTGGCGGAATAGACCTCTACTTTGCCCCCCGCGGCCATACTGGTGGTGATATCCAGCATCATTACCGGGCCGTTCTCCGAAGGCACGGCCATAGAGATTGGGTTGGGAGGCAGGCGGCGCGAAGTGCCGCCGAAGGGGACTGTAAAGCGGCTGCCACCGTTCAGCAGCAGAATGCCGATGCAGTCTTGCTCCGCGGCCATAGGCGGATAGGCGCCCAGGCGGCCGATGTGGCTGCACTGGTGAACTGCCACCGCGCCGAAGGTTGTCTTTTTGGCCCGTTCGATTGCCATTTCCATTGCCCGGGTGCAGATGACAATGCCCTGGCCGCCCTCGCCGTCGATGACTACCGACGCGGGCGTCTCGCGCACAACTTTGAGCTCGCCTACAGGCACAATATTCCCCGCGGCGATGCTGCGAATGTAGCCAGGAATGCGGATGATGCCGTGGGAATCGTGGCCGGTGAGATTGGCATCCACCAGGTGATCCGTGACAATGCGGGACTGATCCGCGGGCAGGCCCGCTGCTTCGAAGAGCGCGTAGCCATAGGCACGCATGGCGCTGTGTTGAATGTTTGGCATGGGTGGCTATCCTTTGTGTGGGGGTGGGATCGATACAACGGGGGAAGTATAGCGGGAATTGGGGGAGAGGGCAACCGCAAAAAAACGGCTGGTACCGGAGATTTTGCCAGGAAAGTTCATCTCTCCTCCCTGCCCCTCCCCAGCTTAGGGAAGGGACTGTTAATTCGTTGACGAGGCAGCAGCTCCTCCCCCAAACCGGGGGAGGTTGGAAGGGGGTAAATCTTTGCCAACCACACAAGAGTCGATGACTCTACTGCAAAAAGCCCCTAAACTCACCGCGGAGTCGCGGGGAACGCTGAGGTTCGCGGTGTTTTTCCCTGAATCTCGCCGCGTTGCCTCCGCGCCCTCTGCGACTCCGCGGTGAAATTGACCTTTTTGCAGTAGACTATTCGATTGAACCAGAGAAAAATCTGCGTTCTGGCTGGCCTTGGCTTCTCTCCCTCGATCATATACAATGCATCACAAACTGTCTCGCCAGCCGGTAATGAAATACAGCCATCTCGACGTGCTGGGGCCACCCAGCTTGCGCAACATTTCTCAGCGATCTGTCCGTTCAACCCCAATATTCTAACGCCTGTATCTGCTGCCTGTTTTTATGCCCACACCCTTTTTTCTCGGCACAGCTTCGTGGACTTTCCCTGATTGGCGAAGCGTCTTCTATCCCGACGGCCTGGCAGACAAAGATCGTCTTGCCTGGTATGCCACCCAGTGCAATAGCGTGGAAGTCAACACCAGCTTCTACGGGTTGCCCGCGCCCTCCACCCTTGTCCAATGGGTCGAGAGCGTGCCGCCCGGCTTTACCTTCAGCCTGAAAGCACCCAAACTTATTACCCACGAACGGCGCCTGGTGGATTGCAGGCAGGAGAGTCTGGCTTTTTTGGATGTGCTGCGCTCGCTGGGCGACGCGCTCGCGCCCGGCCTGCTTCAGTTCCCGCCCAGTTTCACCCGGGCGCGTGAGGGGCGGATTCTTGCCAATTATCTGGACTGGCTGGCTGGGGAACTGGACGGGTTGCCCCTGACAGTGGAGGTGCGCTCTTCTGATCTGATGACCCCCGCCTTTGCAAGCTTTCTCGTCGAGCGGGGGATGACGTTGGCTGTTGTGGAACGCACGGGAACCGACGATTTTTACCCGGCCTGGGAAGCATCGGCCGCGCCGTATCTCTTTGTGCGATTGATCGGCAACGACAGCGAACCCCCGAACAACGACCGGGACCTCCAACGCCCCCAGGAGGAAATTCTGGACCTGTGGGCGGCGCGCATCGCTGATCTGCTGAAAAAGGGTGTGCCCGTCTATAGCTACACCCACAACACCCTGGAAGGCCACTCCCCTGCCTCTGTGCGCCGCCTGCGAGCGCGCATCCACGCCCGCTTCCCCCTGGCCGACTGGTCGCCGGAGATGGTTGCGACTGGCAGCGACGACCCAACATCCGCGGGGCAGCTCGCACTCTTTTGAGCTTTGGGATGGAACGGTCTTCGCCCCATTCTCATTCGTCAACTTCCTGCCTTAACCTCCTGCCTCCCACTTGCCAGAAACCCCCGCCAGTGGTACTTTATCAGCAGACAATTGCCACCTTGCCAGAGGACACCCCAGCAATGGATCGCACTACGCCCGCCGCGGGCAACGAAGAGATCGAGCTTTACATTCGCACCATCTATTCCCTGCTGCGCAGCAGTGGCCCCATTCGTCTGCGCAGTCTGGAAGAGAGCCACGTGGGTATCAATTCCAGCCTGCATCACCGGGCCGACGGTCTGGAGATTGATGTAACCGCGCTGACCTACGCGGCCCTGCGCCTGCCCGCCTGCTTCCCGGATGTGTCGCTGGTGGTGATGGGGCAAATGGAGGAGGTCTTCCAGCGCAGAGGCTATCCGGATGTGGAGCAGTGGCGCAGCGTGGCGGCCCGTGCCCGGCGGCGCAAACTCTATTTCCACGAGACCCGGCGTATTTTGGCCGCTTTCATTGCCAGCGTCAGCGACATCGACGATATGGTTCCCACAATGGTCGCCTTTCAGATCGAGTGGAACAAACTGCACCAGAAACTCAACCCCGACCACCAGTTTCTGCAGGAATTGCAAGAGGTGGTCCAGACCGACGGGCCAGACGCGCGGCCCAGCGACAAGCGTCCTCTCGCCATCGGGCACTTCCTGACGCCGGAACGCAAGGAACGCATCCGCGCCCGCCTGGACCTTTCCGAAGGGGACTTCGAGACTTTGTGCCGTCTGTGGCCTGGCTGGGAACTGGTGGACAATTTGCACAAGGCTGCCACCCGGCGTATGGATACCCGCGTCAATGTGCTGGGCAGTGGGCTGAGCGATTATCGGCGTTCTGTGCAGATGTGGTGGCAGCGGCTGGACGCAACCCACGAGTTCGACTTGGGTTCTCGCCCGATCTATTTTGTCAGCAGCAACACCCACAGCCTGGCAAACCTTTTTTCCGGCTTCATCCGCCAGGAAAGCAAAGCGATCATCGACCTGATTTTGGCCGATCGTCCAGAGGGGCTGGACGACGAGTACCGCCGCCTGCTGGAGGAAGACCCCGACCAGGTCAGCAATTTGCTCTACTACGCGTCCCGTTTCTATCTGGGCCACGGCCACCTGGGCCAGGAAGCCAGAACGCGCTTTGCCCAGTACGAGACAGACGCGGGTATGCAGCGGATGCGTGATCCCCACTGTCTGGATGTGGAAGCCCAGGTGATTGAAATGGCAAAATTAAAACCCGACGCGCTGGACCCCCGTCTGGGCCATTTCAGCGACGAGGAGCTGGCCCTGCTCCGGGCCAGCGACGCCATTATTCTCAATATCGACTATCCCCTGGGCATGGCCGCCTATCACATTCTGAGCCAGGTCAGCACGGCTGTCAGCGATCTGCTGGGTGTCTATATCATCGGCAAAGCCGCCACGCTCAATGGCCGGATCGGGGATGTGATGATCCCCAACGTCGTCTACGATGAACATTCCCAGAACACATTCCTCTTTCGCAACTGCTTCTCCGCGGTGGATGTGGCCCCCTATCTGCGCTACGGCACTGTCTTTGACAACCAGAAATCCGTGACAGTGCGGGGCACTTTTCTGCAGAACCGGGACTTTATGCACGTCTTTTATGAGGAGAGCTATACGGATATTGAGATGGAGGCCGGCCCCTATCTGAGCGCAATTTACGAGGATATCTATCCCAAACGCCACCCGCTCAACGAGATCGTCAATATCTTTATCAACGCTCCCTATGACATCGGCGTTCTTCACTACGCCAGCGACACACCCATCAGCCGCCGCCAGACGCTGCTGAGCAAAAGCCTGAGCTATCTGGGCGTGGATGCCACCTATGCCACAACTGTGCCCGTGGCCCAGCGCATTCTGCGCCAGGAGATTGCCCGGCAGGCGCGGCTCTCCCAATCCTCTCCATCGATCAGTCCGTCCGATTTTTCTGGAGACTACTTATGACAGATCACCTGCACCACTTTGCCAGAGAACTGGAAACCGAAACCGCCCACCCCGAACGGCTGGCCCTGCACATCGGCGGGCTGATCGATCCCGATTTGGATGTTGCCTATTACCTGGCGGGCTTGGACGCGCTGGCCGACGAAGCGGAGGATCGGCTGCTGCCGGACCTTTCCGGTGGCGATCTGGCCCACGCCTTGCTCAATGTGCTGGGCACACAGATGGGTTTCCAGGGCAATCAGGGCAACTATTACGATCCGGGCAACAGCTTTTTGCATCTGGTAATGGAAAGGCGCAAGGGGTTGCCCATCACTCTCAGCCTGCTCTATATGGCCGTGGCCCGGCGCATGGGCATCCACCTGGACGGCATCGGCTTTCCTGCTCACTTTATGCTTCGCTTTGCGGATGACAACGGAAGCTGGCTGATCGATCCTTTTCACCGCTCGCTGGTGCAGGAAAACGACGTCTCTTCCTATCTGGCCGGTGTCTTCCGCCAGCCGGTCCAGCTCCATTCGGCCGTGACGGACTACACTGTGTCCGCGCGGATGCTGCTCCTGCGCTTGCTGAACAACCTGCGCAATGTCTATCTCTCCAACAATATTTTCCCCCGTGCGCTCAATGTGCTGGATTATATGGTGGTGGTCGAACCAGCCGAGCCGGACCTTTGGCGGGATCGGGGGCTGCTGCACATGCAGGACGGTCAAATGCTGGCAGCCGAAGAGGATCTGCGCAAATACTTTGCCCGGCGAGATCGACTGCATCTCTTTGTAGCTGAGGACGATAACGCCATCCCCGGCCTGCCAGGGATCGGCTGGGAAGGCGACCGCTCGCCCACCGGCGAAGAGCGGGAAGTAATGGCCGCGCTCAGCCACATTCGCTCTACTGTCAGCCGGTCGAACTAGCTGGTCGAATTAGCCGGTGAAACCCGTTGGCAACCATAAGGAGGACCGTATGCCCCTTCCCCCGCGCGACGCCACCACTGCGTGGAAAACCTGCCACATAATCGTCAGCCTGTTGATGCCCCTTCTGGGATCGATTACCATTGAAGGTCGGGAAAATGTTCCCGTGGCTGGCGGTGTGGTTTTGGGCTGCAACCATCCAGGCGGTGTGGATGTGGTGGCTTTGGGCTACGCCTCGCCCCGCCAGATTTATTATATGGCCAAGCAGGAACTGTTTGAGTTTCGGCCCTGGTTTTCGGCGCTGATCACCTCTGTGGGGGCGTTCCCCATTCGCCGGGGAACCAATGACACCGCGGCCATCGAACACAGCCTGCGTCTTGTGCGAGAAGGGAATGTGCTCGGTATGTTCCCCGAAGGGACCCGCAACCGGGGTCGTCCCCTGGGACGACCCAAGAGCGGGGCCGTGCGTATTGCCGCGCTTACTGGTGCGCCGCTGGTTCCCTCTGCCGTCATCGGCATCCCCGACCTGCACAAAGAATGGAAGAACCCTCTGCGTCGGACACGCGTCCAGGTACGCTTTGGTCCCCCCATCCGCTTTGTCGGCGATCCGGATGACAGCGCTGCCATCCAGCACACAAGCCTGCAACTGATGCACGCCATTGCCCGTCTCCTGCCCCCGGAACTGCGGGGGATATACGGGGAGGGGTGAGGAACAAAAAAGGGCCGGGTTGCATCTCGCAACCCGGCCCTTTTTTGTTCTTGCTGCCGTCGCAACTTTGTGCGTTTTTGGTTTAGAAAGTGTCTAGCAGTTTTGCCAATGCTTCCCGGCTGGGGCGCAGTTTGGATGGGGGCAATTGGGCCAAAGGCGTGCTGGTCAGGTTGAGCAGTTCCAGCATATCCGGCTGCTCTTCGGACACATAAAAGAGTCCGGTGATCAGCTTGCCTTCTTGCCGGGAGCGGTCCAATACATCAAAGGCCGCGGCCCGGTTGGTCGGGTCGTGCTCCGCGTCCAGCTTCTTCAGCATAATCATCGAACCGTCGTGGAGTGCTACCTCCAGCTCTCCCTCGTACTCATCGATCTCAATCTCTTCGTGGATGGCGGGCACGTAGCTTAGCTCGTGCAGAGGCAGTTCGTGCTCTTTGCCATAGCCATAGCTTTTGGTGGACGAGTCGTGATTGTTGAAGGTGACACAGGGGCTGATAATGTCGATGACCGCAATCCCCCGGTGGCTGAGCGCGGCTTTGAGCAACGCCTCCACCTGTTTGGGATCACCGGCAAAGCTGCGGGCCACGAAAGTGGCGTTGGCGGCCAGGGCTTCCAGGCAGATGTCCAGGGGGGGCAAATGGTTGACGCCCTGATATTTCAACTGTTGGCCGACATCCGCGGTGGCGCTGAACTGACCTTTGGTCAGCCCATACACGCCGTTGTTCTCCACAATATAGACCATCGGCAAATTGCGGCGCATGGCGTGCTTGAACTGGCCGATGCCAATCGAAGCTGTGTCCCCGTCGCCGCTCACGCCGATACAGGTCAAGTTCTGGTTGGCGGTAATCGCGCCTGTGGACACAGAAGGCATACGCCCGTGTACACTGTTGAAGCCGTGGCTCCAGCCCAGATAGTAGGCGGGTGTCTTGCTGGAGCAGCCAATGCCGCTCATTTTGATCACCTGGCTCTGGTCCAGCCCCAGTTCCCAGGCCACATTCATAATGCGCTGGCTGACGCTGTCGTGGCCGCAGCCCTTGCACAGGGTAGACGGGCGGCCTCTGTAGTCGTTCTTTTCCAGCCCCAACGGGTTGACTTTGACGGCGCGGGCGGCCGCGGTCCGTTTAATGGCAACTTCTTGTGCAGTGGTACTCATCGGATATGTCCTTTACTGAAGTGCGGATAGAATTGTGCAGGCTATCAATCCGCGCTGATGCAGAAAAATTTGACCGGTGCGGGCAGGTCATCAGACTGCCCGGCGAACATTAGATCCCTGCCGTCACACCCTCGGTGATGAAGCGGGCGCTGAGTGAAAGCCCATCGCACTTGGCCAGGGAGATTAGTTTGGTGGCCTGGGCCGGCTCCTCTGTGGTCAGAATATTGTGCAACTGGCCGTCGAAGTTAGCCTCCACCACGAAAATCTTGTCGTAGCTGTGGATAAAGTCCCGCACGCTGGCCCCGATGGGCAGGGCGCGCAGGCGCAGATAGCTGGTGGCAATCCCCTGGGCCGCCAGCCGGGAACGGGCTTCTTGTACCGCGCCGTCGTTGCTGCCCAGGCTGATAATGCCGATCTCCGCGTCGTTTTCTGTCTCCACCACTGGGCTGGGCACAATGGCACGGGCCGTGTCGAATTTGCGCCGCAGCCGTTCCAGATTGGCTTCCCAATCTTCCGAACGCTCGCTGTAAACTGCATATTCATTGTGGCCTGTGCCCCGGGTAAAGTAGGCTGCTCTGGGGTCGGGTGTGCCGGGCAGGGTGCGATAGCCAATACCGTCCCCGTCCACATCTTGATAGCGTCCCCAACTGCCGTTCAGCGCTTTTAACCCGCTCGCATCCAACACTTTGCCCCGATCCATTGGTTTTTCGGGATAGACAAAAGGCTCGGTGATGTGGACGTTCATTCCCAGGTCCAGGTCGCTCAACACCAGCACAAGGGTTTGCAGCCGTTCGGCCAGATCAAAGGCCGTGCCTGCAAACTCAAAGCACTCTGCGGGGGTGGCGGGGAAGAGAAGCACATGGCGGCAATCGCCGTGGCTGAGATAGTAGGCCGATAGAATATCCGGCTGGGCCGTGCGCGTGGGCAGACCCGTGCTGGGTCCCATCCGCTGCACATTCCACACCACCGATGGGATTTCGGCAAAATAGGCCAGCCCGGCAAATTCGGCCATCAGGCTCATGCCAGGACCACTGGTGCTGGTCATAGCCCGTGCGCCGGCCCAGCCCGCGCCCACCACCATTCCAATCGCGGCCAGTTCGTCCTCGGCCTGGATAATGGCGTAGGTGGCTTGCCCCGTGTCCGGGTCCGTGCGCAGTTTGGGCGCATATTTTGCGATGTTCTCGGCCAGGCTGGAGGCTGGGGTAATGGGATACCAGGACGTGACCGCCATCCCGCCGAAGATAGCGCCCAGGGCAGCCGCGGTGTTGCCATCGGCCATAATTTTGCCCTCGTTGAAGCCAGTCATTGGTGCCACGGCAAAGCCTTCGGGTTTGGTCAAATTCTCCTGCGCCCAGACCGCGGCCCGGTTGACCATATCCATATTGAGCTGGGCAGGCTTGGGCTTGCCTTCAAAGTTCCAGAGCAGGGCCGCCTCGATTTCGCCCAGATCGATGCCCAGCAGGTGGGCCAGCACGCCCACGTAGACCATATTTGCCACGTAATCCCGCAAACTGAAGGGCAGATCGGCTGCCTTCACTAGTTCCTTGACAGGCATGGGGTAATAGGTGACATCCTTGCGATGGGCCGCGATGGGCAGGGAATCGTCGTAGACAACAATGCCGCCGGGGGCAACTTGGGCCATATCTTCGGCCACTGTGCGCCCGTTCATGCAGACCTGAACCTCCATTGTCTCCCGCCGCCCCGTATATCCGTCTTTGCTCAGCCGGATGATATACCAGGTGGGCAGCCCCTGGATATTGCTGGGGAAAAGATTCTTGGCTGTGACAGGAATGCCCATTTTGAAAAGGGCACGCACCAGAACGCCGTTGCTGGTCTGGCTGCCAGAGCCGTTGGCCGTCGCCACATTGATGGCGAAGTCGTTGATATTCTGGCTGACGTCTACCGGGATGGCCGACGCCTCTCGCACTGCAATCGTCATAGGGGGTCTCCTTGCGTTCGGTAAGAGAAAACAAACCGATTGGTGAATGGTACTGCGTAAACTCTCAACTGTGTTGTAGAGGTTTGGCTTATCCGGGAAGCCAAACCTTTGCTGGCATTGTGCTATTCTCCTGCCGCCAAAATCGTGCCGTCAGGCAGGGGCGTGGCAATGGCATTATCGAAAGGCGCGCCGCGGCTGCCCAGCAATTGCATGTGGGCGACGTGCAGTTGGCGTGCCTCTGCCAAGGCTCCCTGACCGATGGCTTCGGCTATCTGTTCGTGATAGCGCCAGACCGCGGTCAGGTAGCGATAATCCGCGTAGGTGTTCAACTCGATGGCTTCATAGGCATCCCAATAGGCTTCCAGCAGACCGGTGACAAACAGATTGTCCAGCCGCTGAAAGATTGTCATGTGAAAGGCCCGGTGCTCGGCGTGAGGAATCTGAATCCTTTCCTGTTGCAACTTTTCCCAGGCCAGGGCCACGAGACAGCGCAGGCGGCCCCGATCCTCGTCGGTCAAGCGGTTGACTGCCTCTTCCCAGAAAGCGATTTCCAGATGGCCGCGCAGCGCGCTGAATGCGTCAAACAGATGTCTGTCCAGACCCAGCCCGAACATCAGACTCTGGCGCACCGCGGGCAGGAAATTATAGCCTGTGTAGTGGATGCCCCGCCGGGGGCTGGCTTCGATCAATCCCAAGACCCGCGCAACTTCCAACTGTTCGCGCAGTTTGCCGACACTGATGCCAATTTCGTTGCTGATTTGATTAAGAGAGGGTAGGCGATTTCCGGGCGTGCAGCCCTGGGCGAGGAGATAGCGAAGAAAGTCGGACTCAATCCGGAACTGGGACATGGGATTTGCGCCGTTGCTGGAACCCAAAAAACGCATCTGGTATAACATCCGAACCGATTGATTTGATTGATCCGATCAATCAAATCGTGTTTCCAGTATACGGCAGAGGTTTCGGAAAGTCAATTTGTGAGGGGGCGTAGAAGTTCGTGTTTGCGCACAGCAGAGGGGACTCGTGGCGGTTTTTTTGCCATCTTCGCCTGGAAAGGAAACCGTGTGTCCCGGCAGAATATATCGTTTCTGGATATAGCGGGCACTTTTTGCCTTCGTTTACCAGATGCCCCAGTGTAAAAAAGCTGTTTGAACTGATTGGGAAGTCCGGGTATAATAGGCAACACTGCTGATACCTCCCGGATTGGCAGATACACAGATTGGGGACTGCAAACTTTCCGATCTGACTCTTCTTTTACTCTGCAATCTGATTTTAGCGCTGCGATCTTTATGACCATTTCACACAATTTCAACGGTCCGCGGCCCTAACTGCTCCACTGCTTGAGCGATTCTGCCTGGCTACGCCCCATCCTGCCATTGTGCCAATTCCACAAGGAAAAGCCATGAGCCACCCTTCCGCTCTGTTATCCGTTGATCGGCCGCGCCCGCGTTCTCTCCTGCACAAGGCCCGGTTTGGGGTTTTGTTTGTGCATGCACTTTTGATAAGCGCGCTGCTGCTAAGCGTGTTGCCCTCCCCTCAGACCTATGCCCGCCCCATCACCGCGGAATCGACACAGCAGTCCCGGCCAGCTAGGACCAATCCGCTTATTCCCCGCGCCCAGGAGCCGGCGCGCGCACAAGAATCCATCGCGGTTCAGGCGAACACAATTTCGATTCAGCGCACAGGCTTTGCCCCCGGCATTCTGATTGTGGCCCCTGGCACGGAGGTCGTTTGGCGCAACGATGACACAGCAACCCATCAGGTGCGGGAAGGTTCGCCGCCGGCCCTTGTCGCTGAGACACAGTTTCTCTTTCTGCCAATGGTGCAATTGGCCGATGTACAGTCTGCTCAGGTCCATTCCCTCTTTTTGCCCACAATGTACAGCAGCGGCAGCGGTGCGACACAGAGTGCGCCTGCGCTCCAATCGCCGGCCAATCCTCCGCTCCCCACGCCCCGGCTTGCGACCCACCTGCCTGCCCCTGCCAACGATCACCCCACCTGGGAAAGCGGTTCTCTAGCTCTTGGCGAGAGCTTCCGCCACACCTTCAGCGAAGCGGGCACATTTGTCTATTACGATCCCACAAACCCGACACTGGCCGGCCAGATTGTCGTGGAAGCCCGGCCCCAACCCAACCAGCCGCCGACCATCGCCATCGACAGCCCTGCGGCAGACGCGGTGGTGGGCAACTCTGTGCTGGTCACAGGCCGGGTGAGCGACGACAAAGGCGTGGCGAGTGTGAGCGTCAACGGCGTGGCCGCGGCTCTGTCTGGCAGCGAATTTAGCGCGAATATTTCCCTGGCCGGAGGCAACCAGACGATCAGCGCCGCGGCCAGAGACACCGACGGCGCGATGGCCGCCACCAGCCGCGTCGTGCGTGTGGACCGCCAGGGACCCCTTCTGACCATCGCCGCGCCGGCGTCCCGCCGGAGTGTGACCACCCGTCAGCCCTTTGTTTCCATCCAATACAGCGACTTCGACAGCAGCGTGGCCACGGCCAGCCTGACCGCGCGGATCAGCACCCAGGGCAGCCCGGATGTCTCTGTTGTGGGCGATCTGTCCGTGACCGGCAGCGGAGCCAGCGGTATACTCTCCTCGCCGTTGACGGCCGGGCGCAGCTATACCCTGACCGTTACCCTGGCCGATGTTGCCGGCAACAGCAGCACGGCCACCTCTTCCTTCTACGTCCCCGCGGACCCCGACAGTATTACGCCCCCGGTCCAGGCCGCGAAGGGGGGCTGGGTCAGCGGCTCTGTCTACAACTCCACCACCTGTGACGAGGACCTGACCACCTGCGCCGGTCTGCCCGGCGCGCAGGTGACGCTGGAGAAGATCAACCCCACGGCTGTGCAGCAGATGAGGGAGAGCCGGGCGCGGGCCATTGCAAGCCGCTGGCAGCGCAGCCGGGCCAACTTTGTGCCCCTGTCGGCGGTCTCCACAGGGGCGGCGGTGGCTGTCCCGGTCACGGGCACAGTCGTCACCGGGCCGGACGGTTTCTTCGCCTTCCCGGTGGTGGCGAGCGGCCACTATTGGCTGCGCGTGGAGGCCGACGGCTTCACCTATGCCCAGCGGGAGGTGGAGATCGTGGCCGAACATCACACCGCCACCAGCGCCCTCTACCTCACCCCCCTGGACCCGGCGGTCACGGCCTGTGACGCGGGCGGCTGTGCCCACACCAACAGCGACGGATCCATGCAGGTGGTTGTGCCAGCCGGGGCCATTGCGGCTGGCGATAATCTGCCCGTCACCGCCACGGTCTTTGATCAGGTGGAATTCTTGCCCAGCGGGGGGCTGCCTGAGGGCACGTGGGAGACCTACGCCTTCAACCTGGGCGGCGACTCGGACTATGTTTTCCAGCCGGGAACCCCGGTGACCGTGCGCATTGCCAACAGCAAAGGCTTTGCCCCGGGCACCCCTATCCCCCTGGGCTATTGGAACCCCAATACCCTGGCCTGGGAACACGCCGGCACGGGCACGGTGGATGCCACGGGCCAGTGGGTGGAGATGACCGTCACCCACTTCTCCAACTACGACTGCAACGACCCCATCTCCGTCCCGGAGATCGATACGGACGTGGCCGACCAGACCGACGACGACGACATCCAGGAGTGCCCGGCCGGGGAGAACGGCTGCTTTGTCTCTTTGCAAAAAGGCACGTTGGGCGAAGCGGTAGAATTGCCTGGGGTGCAGGTGCTGGGCGAGAGCGTGGCCCCCTCTCTGGTCTACAACACGGAGCGCACCGTACCTGCCCAAGTCCTGGACATGCGTTTCTCCCTGGATATTCAGGGCAGCGTCACGTTGGGCGAATCGATTGGGTTTGAACTCTTTATCGAAGGCGAAAAGACCGATGACTTCACCTTCAGCGCGGATCTGAAGTCCGGCGAAGTGGGCCGTTTCCGCTATCTGTGGGACGGGCGCAATGCCCAGGGCCATCTGCTGCCCCCGGGCCTCTACCCCTACACAGCCCGTTTCCGTGTCCCCTATGAGGGCGAATACTGTTATGCCCTAGACGGCATCTTTGGCAACCCGCCGGACTGCACCAACGGCGGCACGGGTGTCTTCGTCACCGGTGAAAAGCGCCTGGCTGTGGAGGGAACTGTAGAGTTGAACACCCAACTGGACAGCCCCTACGGCGCGGGTTGGGTGTTGAGCGGCCAGCAGCGGCTCTACGCGGACGAGGCCGGGCGTATTCTGATCATCGACGGCGACCGCGCGGTGGAGTTCTACGCGCCGGCGCAGAATGTGCTGGCCCAATCCCAGGGCGTCGCCTTGGCCGGGGGCGGTCTCGTGGCTCAGGTCGAATCGACCGTTTCCCCGTCGCCCCGGGTCCTGGCCGGGGATGTCCCGGCCTATCAGTCTGTGCGCGCCGCGGACAGTACGGTTGTCCAGGGCTTCATCGCCGCCGACACCACCTGGACCCTGGCCGGCAGTCCGTATGTCATCACCAGCACAGTCGTTGTCAACGACAACACCACCCTGACCATCGAACCGGGGGTGGCGGTGCAGGTCAACGCCACACACAGTCTCTTTGTGCTGGGCATTCTGAACGCGGTGGGCAGTGCGGGCAGTCCCATCACCTTTGGCCCCCTCCCCGGCAACGCCGACGGAAGCTGGGCAGGGGTCAGCATCGGCGGCGGCGCGGTGCAGACCGACAGCGATGCGTCCCAACTTCAGCATCTGACCATCCGGGGCGGCGGCACAAGTCTCTCCATCCTTGACAGCTTCCCCGCCCTGGCCGATCTCATCGTGGAAAATGCCGGTAGTAGCCAGCCTGTCAAGACCGGGCTGGGCCTGTCTGTGGTGCAGACCCAGCGCACCGGGACATTGACGATCCAGCGCACAACCATCCGCAACAGCGCGGGGGGCGGGGTGAGTCTGACCGGCGGCAATTATGTGCTGGACAGCCTGACTGTGCAGGACAACGGCGGCACCAGCATTTCTGTCAACGACGCCGCTTCGCTGGTGACCCTGGGGGACAGTACCATTCAAGGCAATCTATTCGCGGCGATTCTGCCGGCGCAGACTATTCTGCAGAACAACACCTTCGCCAACAACGGCACGAATGTGATTGTCTGGATCGGCGGCGTCATCGACCGCGACCTGGTCTGGAATGTGCCGGGTATCGACGGCTATCAGATTGCGGGGACGGTGACCGTGCAGCCGGGCAATACCCTTACTGTGCCCGCGGGCACACCCGTTACCTTTATCGGGCAAAACGGCTTGATGCTGGACGTGCAGGGCGCGCTCCAGGCCATGGGCACGGCGGAGCAGCCAGTGACCTTTTCGGCCCTGGGCCAGGGCAATGACCGCTTTGGCCGCATTGACCTGCGGGGCAACGGCTCCCAACTGTCGAATGTGACCATTCAGGGGATGAGCGGGCAGCCCGGCGCGCTCAATATCTACGGCAACACGCCCCAGTTGGATCGGATCACAGTCAGCCAGAACATCACCCACGGCATCTATGTGGAGAACGGCGGTGGGCTGGTTCTGCACAACAGCATCCTGGAGGGCAACGGCTCCTACGGCCTTTTCAACGCCACGCCCAGCCAGCCGATCGATGCCACCAACAACTATTGGGGCGCGCAATCCGGTCCCCTTCACCCCACCCTCAACCCGTCTGGCGCGGGCAATGCAGTGAGCGACGGCGTACTCTTCAACCCGTGGCTGCCTGTCCCGCCGGACCAGCAGGGGACGATCCAGGACCGCACCGCGCATGATTTCAGCGAACTGCGCCTGGACGAGAACAGCGGACGCTACAGCCGCCACTATCCCGACGGCACAGTCGTTCACTTCACCGCCCAGGGGCGGCACGACTTTACCCAGACCCGTGTGGGAACCCGGATCGGATACACCTACAACGGCGACGGCTCAACGGCCACAATGGCCATCACCGCGCCGGGGGAAGCCGGGCCGGATTGGGTGTGGACATTCAACTACAGCGGCGGCCAATTGACCGGCATTGCCGACCCCGCGGCGCGCACCACCGGCTTCAGTGTGGACGGCAAGAACCAGATGCGTCGGGTGACCTTCCCGGACGCCAGCGAGCGGGCCTTTTTCTACGACCAGCAAGGGCTGATGACCCAGCAGACCGATCAGGCCGGGGATACCACCAGCTATGCCTACGACAGCTTCGGGCGCATCCGCACAGTGAGCGAGCCGCCCCGCCCGGTTTTCGACCCGGCCACAAACACCGTCACAGTGCAGTCGGAAGTGCGCACCTTCACCCCGTCCGACACGGCCTATCCCCTGCTCAACCAAAGCCCGGTGGGCACATCGAGCAGCCCGGCCCCGGCCCCGCCTGCCTCCACCGTGCTGATCGATCGCGTCGACTACGGCAAGGGCACTGTCAGCGGCCACACCAACAAATGGGGGCTGTGGGACGACCGCACGGACGGCGTGGGCCGCACCAGCCGCTATAGTTGGGATGCCAACAACAATCTGCTGGAAGAGACCCTGCCCAACGGCGACTGCGTGGCCTACACCTACGACGCCAACGGCAACCGCACATCCGTGGCCGAATTCCCCGGCGCGGAGTGCGTCCAGACCCGCTCCCAGCGCAGCCCGGACGCGGCCCGCACGTGGACCGTCACCTACGAGGCCCGCTTCGATCAGGTCAAGCAGGAGGTCGATCCCAGTGGCAATATCACAAAGTATGTGTACGACTACGAAGAGAACGCGGGGGATGTGGGCAATCTGATCCGCATGGAGTATCCCCCTGTGGCCGACGAGACCGGCACGCCCGCCACCCCCACTGTGGCGTACACCTACAACGCCCACGGCCAGGTACTCAGCGAGACCGACCCCCGGGGTGTGGTCACCCGCTACATCTACTCCGCGGGCACGGCGGACGAGGCCGACGGCGGCGCGACACCCCTCTTCCTGGCCGGTGTGACGCCCACACCCGGTCTGCTCACCCAGATCGTCGAAGACGCGGGGGGTGCGGGCGATTTGAATATCACGACGACTTTCAAAGGCTTTGACGCCGCCGGCAATCCGACGATTGTGATCGAACCCCACGGGGTCGCCTACACGACCGTCTACGACTCGATGAACCGGCCTGTCCTGGAGACGGACCCCCTGGGTGTGGTGACCAAACGCGAGTACAACGCCCGGGGCGCGCTGGCCCGGGTGGTGGACGACTTCACCCCCACGCCCGCCGCAGGGCTGAATGTGGTCAGCGCCTTCGAGACCAATCTCTACGGCCAGATCGGGCGGGAACGGGTCGGTTTTGGCAATGCCCAGGCCGAAGACGTGCGGGGCATTGACTATTTCTATGACATCAACCGCAACCTGGCCCGCACAACCGATGTGCTGGGCAACAGCACAACGTACACGTATGACGACGCCGATCAACAGATTTCCAGCACAGACGCCCTGGGCAATGTGACCCGCTACACCTACGACGAGCGGGGGCTGCTCGCCTCCACTACTCACCCCGGCGGCGCGGTGGACAGGTTTGCCTACGATGGCTTTGGGCGGCTGGTGACGGAGACGATTGACGCCGGCGGTCTGGACCTGACCACCACCTACGCCTATGACGCCAACAGCAATATCACCCAGACCACCGACGCCAGCGGCACAGCCACCTGTCACACCTACGACGCCTGGGACCGTCTGGTGCGCACCCGGCGGGATTGCGGCGGTCTCGATTTGACGACCACGTTTGTCTACGATCTGGCCGGACGGCTGGTGCAGCAGACGGATGCCAGGGGTGTGGTCAGCGTCTTCGCCTATGACGACGTGGACCGGCAGACCCTGCGCCGCTACGACGACGACGGGCTGAAGATCGAGAGCCACTCCACCTACGCGGCCAACGGTGATCTCCTCAGCCTCACCGATGGCCGGGGCACGCAGACGGTCTTCACCTACGATCCCCTCAGCCGCCTGCGCACCCAGACAGTGGACCCCGGCGGGCTGGCGCTGGTGAGCGAGCAGCGTTACGACGCGCTGGGCCGTCTGGTAGCCGGAGTGGACGCCAACGGGGAGACGACGAACTTTGCGGTCAATGCCTTTGGCGAGACGATCAGCGAGACCGATCCCCTGGGCCATGTGACGAGCTACACCTACGATAGGGCGGGCAATCTGCTCACCGCAGCGGACCCCACGGGCATGACCCTGCGCCACCGCTACGACGCTCTCTACCGGCGGGTGGGGCTGGTCAACGCGCTGGGGGAACAGGCCCAATACGAATACGACGGGCGGGGCAATCTGGTGGGGGAGATCGACCCCAACGGCAATGCCACTGCATACACATACGACGGCGGGCAGCGGCGCATCCGCCAGACCGACGCCCTGAGCAATACGACCACCTTTGTCTACGACGGCATGGGGCGTCTGCTCAGTGAGACCGAACCCCTGGGCACAACCCACACCTACGCCTATGACCCCCTGGGACGGCTGATCGAAGAGACGAATCCCTCGGGCGAGCGTATGCGCCACGCCTACGACGACGCAGACAACCGCACCCGCACAGTGGCCGCCATCCCCGCGGGCGGGGCAGAAAAGGACGGCCAACCCACCCAGTTCGAGTACGACGGAGTGAGCCGTCTGACCCGGCAGATCGATCCCCTGGGCAACGCCACCGCCTACGAATACGACGCGGTCGGCAACCGCACGGCCACGGTCGATCCCCTGGGCCGCCGCACCGCTTTTGCCTATGACCCGGCCAACCGGCTGGTCACGGTGACGGATGCCCTGAATCAAACGACCACCCATGCCTATGACGCCAAAGGGCAGATCGTATCGACCACCTACGCCAACGGCGACCTGCTCACCTTCACCTACGACGCGGCTGGCCGGGAGGCCGGGGTTACGTACCCGGACAGCACCGCTATCGCGCGCAGCTTCGACGCGGCCGGGCGGCTGACCCAGGCCACGGATCCGGCAACCGACATCCGCCTGGGCTACGACGCGGTGGGGCGGCTGACCACAGTGGACGACCGGCGCATGCAGAAGACTATCCGCTACGCCTATGACGGCACGGGCAACCGCACCCAACTCATCGGGCCGGATGGGCTGACCACCCGCTATACCTACGACGCCCTCGACCGCTTGACCCAAGTGGTCCAGGGCAGCCAGCAGATCGGATTGACCTACGACGCCAACAGCCGTCTGGTCGGGCAGCAGATGGGCGACGGCGTGCGGATGCAGATCGACTACGACGCGGCCGGGCGTTCGGTTGGCATGGGTTACCGAGGGGCCGGCGGGGCTGTGCTGGACCAGCTCACCTACACCTATGACGCGGCGGGCAACCGTACCCGGATCGCCTATGCCAACGGCGATGTGCTTGCCTACACCTACGACGACGCCAACCGGCTCACCGGCGAGCAGCGCACGGGCGGGGTGAGCTACAGCCAGACATTCGCCTACGACGCCGCGGACAACCGCACCCGGCTTGTGCGGGACGGCACGACCACAACCTATCAGTACAACGCCGCCAACCAACTGACCCAAAGCAGCGGCGGCCAGAACCAGACCTACACCTACGACGCCCGCGGCCGGTTGGTGGGCATGAGCGGCGATGTCAACCGCACCTACGCCTACAACTTCCGGGACGAAATGACCGCCGCCACCGGCCCGGACGGCAACGCCGCCTATGGATACGACGCCCTGCGCCGCCGGGTGAGCGAAACCGTCGGCGGCGTCACCACAAACTTCCTCCACGACGGCGTGGGGGTGGGCACGACTGTGCTGGCCGAGTATACGCCCGCTGGCGTACTGAAGACCGGCTACACATTGGCCCCCTTCACCGACGGTCGTCTGGCCCGGTCTGGCTCCGATGGCGCGGGCTACTATCTCACCGACGGAACCGGCTCCACCCGCTATCTGGCGGACAACAGCGGCGGGCTGGTCAACCGCTACGAGTACGACGCCTTTGGCCAAAGCACAGCCCGCCAGGAGAGCCTGGGCAACCCCTACCAGTTCGCCGGTCGCCGCTGGGACCCGACCGCTGACCTCTACGACAACCGCGCCCGGCGCTACAGCCCTGGCCTGGGCCGCTTTGTCCAGGCGGACCCCCTGGGCCAGGTGGAGGGACCAAACCTCTACCGCTACGCCCAGAACAATCCGGTCACCCGCGTCGATCCGCTGGGCTGGTCTTCCACCGATTGCCTCTCCATCCAGAAGGAATCTGATGATCTGCTGGGGCTGGAGAAGTACACGCAACGCATCTCGTCCTTGCTCAAAGGCTTGCCCAGCGCGCCCTCTATCAAGGCCAAAGGAACCCTCAAAGCCCAGGCCAAAGTCTGCAATAAATGTTGCAAGAATCCCGCGGGCGGGGATTGTCCCGACTGCCCGCGCAAGGATTACGTGGGATCGGCCAGTGTCAGCGCCAGCGCGGGCATCGCCATCACCTGGCCCCTGGCCAGTATCGGTTATCAGATTCGCAGCTATAGCTTCAAATTTGGGGTGGAGGCCTATGGCAAGCTGGGCGTGACAATCGCCGGCGGCGGTGAACTGAACTACTGTTCCGGGCAGAAAAGCATCAAACTGTGTGGGACGGGCAGCGTGGCCGGCGGCGTCAAGGCGGGGCTGTTGGAGTGGCCCTTCAAGCGGGTCAAACTGAAGGCCTATGTCTATGGCGAATTGAATGGCAGTTGCTCGGTCTGTATCGGCTACTCCCTCACCCGGGGCGTCTCCCTCTACAGCGCCAAATGCCAGGCCTGCGCCGAGATCGGATATAAAGTGGAAGTGACCTTCTTCGCCGATTGGGTAAGTTATAGTAGGGAGGATATATTTGCCAAAGGTTGTATCGGCGGGTAGGGTCTCCCAGCCGCACGTTTAGGCATAATTCCCATTTGCTTTCCTGACCTGGCAAAGCCAGAGCCAAAGCGGGTTGTATACACGGATGGAAAGGAACACAGATCAAAAAAATCTGTGTTCCTTTCCATCCGTGTATACAAAAATTTCTCATTTCTTGCACAAAAGTACAAGAACTTCACTGGTATGCGATTAATGTCAAAGTACAGAAAGGTATCCCGTGTCTACCGAACCAATCCTCCTCCTCGTCCGTGCCGATGACATCGGCTTTTCCCACGCGGCCAACGAAGCCTGCATCCGCGTCTTCACCCATGGCATCTGCCGCTCGGTGGAATTGATGGCTCCCACGCCCTGGTTTCCTGAAGCGGTTAAATTGCTGAAAGCACATCCCGGCTTCGATGTGGGCGTCCATTTCACCCTGACCAGCGAGTGGGAGAACTTCCGCTGGCGGCCTCTGACTGGCCCCAGCACAGTTTCCGATGCGGATGGCTTCTTCTACCGCACTTTCCGCAAGAACGACAACTACCCGGACGAAATTACCTTCGAGCAGGGCGACTGGACACCCGCGGATGTGGAGAAGGAACTGCGGGCGCAGATTGAGCTGGTGCAGAAACACATCCCCTGGGCCAGCCACGCCACTTTTCATATGGGCGGCCTGCGCGATAATCCGGACTTTCAAGGCGTCGTCGATGGGCTGGTTGCAGAATACGGCCTGGGTGTGGATGTGAGCGGCGCTGGCTTCGAGCGCTTTCGGGCCTTTGGTGAGAATAGTCAGGCCCTTTCTTCCGAACAGAAGGTGGCAGCCCTGCGCCAGAACCTGGAAGCACTCCAGCCAGGCCGCTGGATTCACGTGGATCATCCGTGCCTGGACACCCACGAGAGCCGGGCCGTCTGGCACGTGGGCTATGAGGGCGTGGCTGTGGACAGGCAGGGCGTGGTGGATGCCTGGACCGATGCCCGGGTGCTGGAAATTATCGCCCAGCGGGGTATCCGTCTGGTGAGCTATGGCGATGTGAAGCGCGGCGCGCTCTGAGCGGGCATGGGCGTGTGCCAGAATTTGTAGACTCCACCCGTTTGCCCGGCTCTGGTTCGAGGAGTACAATAAAAGCGGGCAATCTTGCCCGCGGTTCCCCTCATCTATCGCTGCCGGTCGCGTGCAATTCTCCGGCAGTTCTGCACGATTCCCACGCTACAGGAGCGACAACGATGTCAGAACTCACCAGACAGGACGCCCTGGACTACCATTCCGTAGGCCGTCCGGGCAAGCTCAAAATTGTGCCCACCAAACCCATGGACACCCAGCGTGATCTCTCCCTGGCCTATTCGCCGGGGGTGGCTCATCCCGTTCTCAGCATTGCCGACCAGCCGGAAGACGCCTTTGAGTATACGGCCAAGGGCAATCTGGTGGCGGTGATCAGCAACGGCACGGCCATTCTCGGCCTGGGCAATCTGGGCGCGCTGGCTTCCAAACCGGTGATGGAGGGCAAGGCCGTTCTCTTCAAGCGCTTTGCCGATGTGGACGTCTTTGATATTGAGGTCAACTCCACAGACCCGGACGAGATCATCCGCTTCTGCGAGATGATTGCGCCTACCTTCGGCGGTATCAATCTGGAGGATATCAAAGCGCCCGAATGCTTCAAAATTGAGCAGGAACTCCAGAAAAAAGTGAATATCCCGGTCTTTCACGACGACCAGCACGGCACGGCGATTATCTCCGGCGCGGGGCTGCTCAACGCGCTGGAAGTGGTTGGGAAGTCCTTCGCGGATGCGCGTATCGTTATCAACGGCGCGGGCGCGTCGGCTCTTGCCTGTGCCGATTTTTATGTGGCCTTGGGTGCCAATCCTGCCAATATAATTATGTGCGACAGCAAAGGCGTCATCTACAAAGGACGCACCGCGGGGATGAACGAGTGGAAAGAGCCGCGGGCCGTGGAGACCGATGCCCGCACACTGGACGACGCGGTCAAAGGCGCGGATGTACTCATCGGCCTTTCCGTGGCCAATAGCTTCACCCAGGAAATGATCCGTTCTATGGCGGCCAATCCTATCGTCTTTGCCATGGCCAACCCGGACCCGGAAATATCCTATGATCTGGCCATGTCGGCCCGCAGCGACACAGTGATTATGGGCACAGGCCGCAGCGATTACCCCAATCAGGTGAACAATGTGCTGGGCTTCCCCTTTATCTTTCGGGGCGCGCTGGATGTGCGGGCCACAGACATCAATATGGAGATGAAGCTGGCCGCGGCCAAAGCCCTGGCCGCGCTGGCCCAGGAAGATGTGCCCGACAGTGTGATGAAAGCCTACGATCTGGACCAGTTGCGCTTTGGCCCGGACTATATTATTCCCAAGCCGGTGGACAGCCGGGTTCTGATGTGGGTGGCTCCCGCGGTGGCGAAGGCGGCTATGGAGAGCGGTGTGGCCCGCAAACAGATCGATCTGAACGCGTATGAGGACGAACTGGCCGCGCGCATCGGTGCTGGTTATCAGATTATGCGTTCCATGCAGGCCAAGGCCAAGGCCGACCCCAAGCGGGTGGTCTTTGCCGAGGGCGAACAGCCGAAGGTGATCCGGGCCGCGCACGCGCTGGCCAGCCAGGGCATCGCCACACCCATTCTGCTGGGGCGGCCCAGTGTGGTGGAAAAATTGTGCGCCGAATTGGCCGTGGGTTTTGTGCCGGCAATTGTCGATCCCAATGGAAGTGACAAACGGGCGGGCTACGCCGAGAAGTTCCACGAAAACCGCCAGCGCCGGGGTGTCACGCCCAGCCTGGCCCGAGACCTGCTGCGCCAACCCAACTATTTTGGACCGATGATGGTGGAGCAGGGCGACGCCGACGCCTTTGTCTCTGGCCTCACCTACAACTATCCCGAAGTGCTGCGCCCGGCCTTGCAGGTGGTCGGCTCCCATACGGACCGGGGGGTGGTCAGCGGTGTCTATCTGATGCTGGTGCAGGGGCGGCCTTATTTCTTCTCCGACGCCACAGTAAACATCGACCCGGACGCGGAGAAATTGGCCACCATTGCCATCAACGCGGCGGATGTGGCTGTGCAGTTTGATGTGGAGCCGCGCATCGCCATGCTCAGCTTCTCCAACTTTGGCAGCACCCGCCACCCCTTTTCCGACAAAGTGCGTCAGGCCACGGAGATTGTGAAATCCCGCCGCCCGGACCTGGTGGTGGATGGCGAGATGCAGGCCGATGTGGCCGTTTTTCCCGAACGCATGGCCCAGAACTTCCCTTTCAGCGCGGTGAGCGACGCCAATGTCCTCGTCTTCCCAGACCTGGCCTCGGCCAATACCGCCTACAAATTGCTCAACCGGCTGGGCGGCGCGGAGGCAATCGGCCCGATTCTGGTGGGGATGGGGCGTCCGATTCAGGTGCTGGAAACCGGCGCGGAGGTCATCGATATTGTGAATGTGGCGACGATGGCGGTGGTGGAGGCCCAGTTCAACCAGCGGGCATAGGACTCTATCTGTCACAATAAAAAGAGCCGTCACCAGAAGTTCACCGGTGACGGCTCTTTTTCATTGTTGCTGCTGCATCTGCTGCTGCTGCTCGGCATCCACATCCTCCGGCGGAACCCAGCCAGTGGTGGGAATCAGCTCCTCCTCCGGTTCCGGGCGCTCGGCCAGAGAGACCTGCACGCCCACGTCCAGTTCGCTGTCGGCGTCGCCCCGAAAGACCCCTTTGGCCGGCGGCACGTCCGCATAATCCCGGCCAATGGCCACCCGAATGTGACGTCCGCACGCGATGAGGTGGTTGGTGGGATCAAAGCCGATCCAGCCCAGACCCGGTATCAGTGCCTCGGCCCAGGCGTGGGACGCGTCTTCGTCGGAGCGATCATTGGCCTCGGCCTGGTGATACAGATAGCCGCTGACATAGCGGCAGGGGATGCCCAGGCCGCGGGCCAGCGCGATAAAAATGTGGGTATAGTCCTGGCAGACGCCCCGGCGGTGGGCCAGCGCCACATCAATGGGCGAGTCCACGGCTGTGCTGTTGGGCACGTAGTCGAAGGCGTCGTAGATACGTTGATTGATCATCAGAAGCGTGGAAAGGGGGTCGGCTTCCCGCCGGATGTTCTCGGCCTGGGCAAAATCTGTCAGACTTTCCGTTGTCCGGGCAAAGTGGCTGGGGGCCATCCAGTCCCACAGATCGGAGCTTCGGCTGAAACTGTCCAACTCTTGCCAACTGGCAGCCGCGGTGGAGAGGCTACCCACATCCCAGGCAGACACCTCCACCAGCGAATCGGCCCGCAGGACCAGATAGCCGTGGCGATTGGGCACAGTGAACCAGTGAACGCTGTTGCCAAAATGATCGGCGTAGGTCTGCACCCGTGCCTGGGGGCTGATGGACAGATGAAAGCTGTGGCAAATCTGCCCTTCATCCTTGCGCGGCTGCATCCGCGCTTCCATCACGCTTTCGCTGATAGAAGTGCTGTACCGGTATCTTGTGTGGTGACGGACCGAGTAGGTTGGCATAGGCATTGGCAGGAGGATCACTGAATGGGGAATGCGGCGCGGACCGTTCCTCCCGCGGCGGCTCTTTCCGTCATTCCGTCGCTCCTCTCACCCTTGCATCTCCTCTGCAATGGTATAGTCCACGTGGGCTTTGTAGAGCGCGCTGTGAACCTGCTGGCACTCGTCGATCATCCCGGACAGAAACTCGTGCAGCCCGTCGGCCAGAATTTCGTCGATCTGCCCGTAGCGCACTTTGGCCTGAATACGGCCTGTGAGCCGTACCACCCGCTGGGAGCGCTGGTTGCCCGTGGCCGCCGCGATCTGCTGGGCTGCCTGGTGCATCCGGTCGGCACAGAAGTGCAGAGAACGGGGCAACACCGGGTTGAGGAGCAGAAATTCCCCGATGTGGAAGGTGTGCAAAGTGGGGGTGTATGTCCGACAATAGGCTTCGAACGCGGAGCAGGTCTTGAGCAGGCCCACCCACTGCAAATATTCGTCGGTGGGCAGTGGGTCCAGCCCGGCATTCTGATAGATGGCGTAGTGGGCGTCCACCAGAGAAGCTGTGGAAATGGCCTTTTCCAAGTAACCGCCGATCTGGATAAACCGCCAGCCTTCGTCGTGCATCATTGTAGAGGCTGTCAATCCCTGGAAGAGATTGGTGCTGTTCTCGATCTCCCGGAAGAAGGCGTGGGGCTGATCGTTCCACACCTGATCAAAACTGCGCTGGTTCAAACTCAGGTAGATGCGGTTGATCTGCTCCCACATCTCCGAGCTGAGTTGCTCCCGAATCTGGCGGGCATTTTCTCGGGCCGCCGAGATATACGAGATCAGCGAGTCGCCATTTTCCCGATCAAAGGTCAAGCCCTGAATGGCCTGGTAGGGGTCTATCACATGGAAGTGCCCATTTTCATCGGTCGGGCGGGGAATGCGCAGGGCATCGAACAAGCGCTGCCAGTGGCGCTCCGCCGCACGGGGGGATTGGCCCACCATTGTATTCAGATGGACATTGATCAGCCGGGCGGAATGCTCGGCCCGTTCCAGATAGCGGCTCATCCAATAGAGACTGTCTGCAGCCCGTGATAGCATTGCCTATTCCTCCAAAACCCAGGTGTCTTTGCTGCCGCCGCCCTGGGACGAATTGACCACCAGGGAACCCCGGCGCAAGGCCACCCGCGACAGCCCACCGGACACAATTGTTGTCTCATCCGGCGATCCCCCATAGAGCACATAGGGCCGCAGGTCCACATGCCGGGGTTCCACCTGGCCTTCGATAAAACAGGGCGCTCGCGAGAGGCCGAGGGTGGGCTGGGCAATGTAGTTGCGGGGCTTGGCAATAATCTGGGCGCGGAACTCTTCCCGCTGCTCCGCGGTGCTGTGGGGACCCACCAGCATCCCATAGCCGCCTGATTCGCCCACGGCCTTTACAACCAACTCTTCCAGGTGGTCGAGCACATATTTAAGTTGCTGCCTGTCTTCGCATAGATACGTTTCCACGTTGTCCAGAATCGGCTCTTCGCCCAGATAGTAGCGGATGATGGCGGGGACATAGGCATAGACGGCTTTGTCATCGGCCACACCCGTGCCCAGCGCATTGGCCAGGGCCACATTGCCCTGACGATAGGCGTTGAAAATGCCCGGCACGCCCAGGTTGGAATCCGGGCGGAAGGTGAGCGGGTCGATAAAATCGTCGTCAATCCGCCGGTAGATGACATCCACCCGGCGCAGACCGCCGGTCGTGCGCATATAGACCACCCCGTCGTGTACGGCCAGGTCCCGTCCTTCCACCAGTTCGATGCCCATCTGCCGGGCCAGGAAGGTGTGCTCGAAATAGGCTGAATTGTAGACGCCGGGGGTCAGCAGCACAACTGTCGGTTCCGGGTTACCGTGGGGGGCCAATCTGCGCAGGGTTGCCAGCAGTGCCTGGCCGTAGTGATCGATGGGCTGAACCCCATAGCCGCTGAAGAGGCCGGGGAAGACCCGTTTCATCACCTGGCGGTTGGCCAGCATATACGATACCCCGCTGGGCACGCGCAGGTTGTCTTCCAGCACAGCGAAACTGCCGTCGGGCAGACGCACCAGATCGGACCCCACCACGCAGGTGTAAATGTCTTTGGGTGTGCGCAGTCCCCGCATTTCCCGGCGGAAATGTTGGCAGGAATAGATCAATTCGTGGGGGACAACCCCTTCATTCAGAATTTTCCCCTCGTGATAAATGTCCTTCAGAAAGAGATTCAGGGCATAGATGCGCTGCTTCAGCCCGCTTTCGATGGTTGCCCATTCGGCCGCGGTGATAATGCGGGGCAGCAGGTCATAGGGGAAAATGCGCTCCGTGCCCGCGTCATTGCCATAGACAGTGAAGGTGATTCCCTGATTGAGAAAGGCCTGATCGGCTGCTGTCTGGCGGCGGCCCAACTCTTCCTGCGGCAATTCGGACAGACGGCGAAAGAGGGGGAGGTAGGGCGCGCGGGGCGTGCCGCTATTGTCGAACATTTCATCCATAAACCGTTCGTCCAACGTGTAATTGGTGTAGGGTTCCTGGAGATCGCCGAGCATGGAAGTGGTGGCTACTGGCATGGTTTTGCCTTTGCGGGAAGGGAGCTGCACCGGCGGATCACGAATGATCTGCCAGCGCGTCGGGCAGACTCAGTACGGCATTGTTCGCGGGCTGCTGTTGGGCGTGCGTCTGTATGCGCACCAGTCTTATATTGTTTGGGTAGAGCATCTGATAGACGGGACAAGTCACTGCATGACAACCGGCTGGATCAAACATCCGCTGTGGCTATTTCCGCCACTACCTGCTGCAACCAGTCGAGTATCGGCTGCCCCAACTCACCCAGCACATCGTGGGCAGCCTCGGAATATCCACTGATATACTGGCCCAGAAATGCGGGGGGAATCTCAAAATTATGCAAAAGCCCCTGAATCCAGAGGATCTCGCTCCCCAATAAGCCCAGATCGCCCAGTTGCAGCGCGGCCTGGATGGCTCGGGTCAGGTTCAGCCCGGCCACTTCCAGGTGGCTGGACTGGATATCGCCCCGGTCCATAAGCGTCATCACCTGCGCTTGAATCGCGCTGGCCTTGTGCTGGAAATGGGCAAGTGCTGCTTGAGAAGCGGGGGGGATGGGGGCTACTTCGGGCAGCGCACGGGGGGCGTGCATCAGCTTTTCCACCCGTTCCACAGCCTGCTGCAATGTGTCGCCCAGATAGTGGCCCGAAATCCGCGAGCGCACATCCGGCAGCAGGGAAAATATGCGGCCCGCATAGGCAACTGGCACATCGCGATGGGCCAGATTCGCGGCCATGAACTGCAATGTGGCCGCGGTGTATAACTGCTGGGCAGTCAACACCACCAGATTTGGTTGCACCACATCCAGGCTCTCTTCCAGCCTTTGCATGGGGACGCTTGCGCCCAGATATACGGTTTCCCAGCCTTTGCGGCGGACCAATAGCTGAAAGAGAAGCTGGCCGATGACGTGCTCCTCTTCGGCAGAACCGGCCACCAGAATACGCCCGGGACGCACGGGCGGGGGCGTGGCACTGAGCAGGGATTCCAGTTTGCGGATGACCAGCGCGGATGCGAAATGCTCCTGCTGGACCGAAACTGTCCCCGCGTACCAGCCCTCGCCGATCTCCCGGATGCCCCGCTGAAGCACTTCCAGGCAGACAACTTCGGTGGGAAAGATGGCAAAACCCTGAGCCAGAACCTGTTCAGCGGCCCGCTCGTTAAAGCCGAGACACGCTTCGATCCATTTTTGCCGGAACGCGGTCACTTCTTCTCCGTCCACCAACGGCATACCATTCGCCTGATCTGCTACGCCATATTCCGCGGATTGAAGCGGGTCCTGATTTTCCCCTTCCAATTGCCGCCACAGTTCCACGGCCCGGCTAATGGACATGCCCTCACCCTGGCGGGCCAGCAGCCAGTGGAGCGTGTCGATATCCCGCTGGGAATAAAGGCGATGGCCGCCGCTGCTTCGATCGGGTTCGGGCAAGCCATAGCGCCGCTCCCACGCGCGCAAAGTGTCCGGCTTGACGCCTGTCTCCTGGACAACAGCTTTGAGATTGAATGTAGGCGTCGTTGGATCCATGCACTAGCTCCGTCGTTGATATATTGAAGATGCGAGATTGTCACCCATCGAAGCATTTCATAATAGTTATATCACACTTGTATATATTTTGTCCAGATAAGTACATCTAGTAGCAATGCAGATTGGGGACAACCGATTCCGGGAATTGGCCAGACCTGGTGCGAATGTCTTGGGCCGTTCAAAGAAAATAAATCCCCGATCCGGCGACAATTTCCCTGAACGGCTTGGGCTTTTCCAAATCAATTTGGGGAATTTATTTGTTGGAAAAGCCTTGGATCGTCTGGTCGATTCCCGGAATCAGCGCTGATTGACACTCCTCCCCCAAACCGGGGGAGGTTGGGAGGGGATAAATCTTTGTCAATCACATGAAAAACTATTGAGCCTACAAAAATTTTTTGTTTCCTGCACAGAAAAACAAGAATGTCACCGATAAGCGCCTATGCTTGCCCGCTGCTGTGGACGACACCCGTGCTTTCGCGCACGATCAGTTCCGGTTGGTGGGTGATCTGCTTGGCAATAAATTCGTCGGGATATTCAATGGCGTCGTGGGCTGTCTGCAGGGCAACTTTCCCAATCTCGAACAGCCCCTGATGGATTGTTGTCAGCGGCGGCCATAAATAGCGGGATTCGGGGATATTGTCAAAGCCGACCAGTGCCAGGTCATGGGGTATGGTGTAGCCGCGTCGGTGCGCGGCTTGCAGCGCGCCGATCGCCATCTGGTCGTTGCCCAGGAAGATGCTGTCGATGTCGCTGCGTTGGGACAACAGTTGGTGCAGCGCAGCTTCTCCGCTTTCTGCGCTCCAGCTGCCGCGGGCCACCAGATCATCCGTGTTTTCCAGCCCCGCCTGGGCCAGACTTTGCCGCCAGCCGGTCAATCTCTCTCTGGCTTCCCACCAATCCAGCGGCCCGCTGATGTGGCCGATCACCCGACAGCCCGTGTCGATCAGATGGTTGACAGCCAAGGCCGCGCCAGCGCGATTATTGGAGTTGATGATTGTGAAGCCTGGCTTGGGTTCCATCGTGACAAAGACGATGGGGGGCAATTTTTTGCGCCTTTCCCGCGTGAACCAGCGACGGTTGTTGCCAACCTGATGCACGGCCCAGATAATGCCGTCCACCCCCCTGGCCACCAGATTGGTGATGGTAGACTCCACGTCCGCCTGGGAAGGATCCCGCATCAGGCTCAGCAGGAGGGAATAGCCCAATTCTTCGGCCTGCGCTTCGATACCGCTGAGAATACGCGAGGGGCCAAACTGGTCGATCTCCGATGTGATGACCGCTATGAAATGGCTGCGGCGGTTGACAAGACTGCGAGCCAGGAGATTGGGTTTGTATCCCAATTCTTCGATGGCTTGAAAGATGCGGGCGCGTGTCTTGGCAGAAACCGGGCGTTTTCCCGTGAGAGTGTTGGAGACTGTGCCGGGCGAAACACCGGCAGCCTGGGCGACGTGCTTGACTGTGATCATACAGGGCGGAGAACCTCGGCAGTTTTGTCTGTGACAGTGACTGGATTTGTAAAATGAGGAAAGTTGCTATTGATAGACAGTGGTGAACGCGGATAAGCACAGTGGATAAGAGCAGAAAAGATGAACGCACAGGGATAAATTTGCGCTCACCCGCGTATTCTGTAGACGCGTTTTAGGGCTGGTTGGGTGGGAATGGCCTGATGGGAAGGAGTATAGTGGAACCGTGGAGGTGTGTCAACGGACAAAAAAAGTGCGGGGCCGCGAGGCGCTGATTGGGAATCGACCGGACGGTCCAGGGCATTCGCACCAGGTTTGGTCGATTTCCGGAATCGGTTGCCCTAATCTGAATTGCACCCGACAAAAAAAATCGGATTTGACAAAGCGCGCTGGACTTATTACAATTGCATTCGTCCCCGTATTAAAACGTTTTTGGAAGAATTTTTGAAATTTTTTGTAGGTATCAGAATGATGGTGAAATTATCAACGTAAAGATGCAAAGATTTGTAGATTCTCCTCTGCGCCTTTGCATCTTTGTGCCTTTGCGTTAAATAATGGCCTTTTCATCATCCCGTTGATCAGTACACTGAAAACAAAGTTATTCGACTACAGAAGTTCGACTTTTCTGAAAAGTCGAACTTCTACAAAACTTTGTCGACGCTGCAATCAGTACAGTTTTTGAAATTTTTGCTGGGAATGCCATCCTCACCTTCCCGATCCACCCACATCGGGTCAATTGTACTGCTAATAGCCGAATGTGTCTGCTGATACAGCGAATTTCAAGACGCATTCTACCTAATTGTATATTGCTTGGGAATCCAAAGATGGATACATAAAATCGACGCGTATTCACGCGTTGATTTTGGGTATCGTCGCTCTTTTGTTTCTCGTCACCTGAGGAATGTCCGGTGGAACCAACGATCAAGTCTACCCCCGAACCCCTTCTGGAAATCAAGAATCTTAAAACGTATTTCTTTTTGGAACGCGCCACTGTAAAAGCAGTAAATGGCGTCAATTTGACATTGGGTCGCCAATCCACGCTGGGTGTGGTGGGGGAAAGCGGGTGCGGCAAAAGTGTGACAGCCCATTCCATTATGCGACTGATCAAAGAGCCGCCGGGCAAAATTGTGGAAGGGGAAATGCTTCTTCACCAGGACGACGGCACTGTTGTCGATCTGGTCAAACTGAACCCCAGGGGCAGGCAGATTCGGGAGATTCGGGGTGGGGAGATCGCTATGATCTTCCAGGAGCCGATGACTTCTCTGAATCCGCTCCACACCATTGGGGATCAGATTGCCGAAGTTGTGATGCTGCATCAGGACGTTAATAAGAAACAGGCATTGGAGCGCGCCGAGGAGATGCTTCAGCGGGTGCGTATTGCCGCTCCGGCCCAGCGCCTCCACGAATTTCCCCATCAATTGAGCGGTGGAATGCGCCAGCGGGTGATGATCGCTCTGGCCCTTTCCTGCAATCCGAAGATTCTGGTGGCCGACGAACCGACCACTGCGTTAGATGTGACGGTTCAGGCGCAAATTTTGGAACTTATGCAGGAGTTGCAGACTGACTTCGATTCATCAATTATGCTGATTACCCACAATCTGGGGGTGGTTTCCCAGGTGGCGGATGAGATTGCTGTCATGTATCTGGGCAAAGTTGTCGAGTTTGCCGATGTTCATACCCTCTTTCACAATCCCAAACATCCCTACACCGAAGGACTGCTCAAGTCTGTGCCTGTGCTGGGCAAAAAGACGAAAATGCTCATTCCCATTGAGGGGATGGTCCCCAGCGCCACCATAGACATCCGCGGCTGTGCCTTTGCCGAACGCTGCCCCCACCGTATGCAGATCTGTGATGAGCAATCTCCAGAATTGAGATCCATTGGGAGCAACGGCCATTTGGTGGCCTGTTGGCTGCACGAATAAGCCAAAGGCGGGTGGCGGATTCTCGCTGAATGGCGGGGCTGCTGGCTGTAACCGGCGTGGTTCCTTGGCCGAAATCCATGCCTGGCAAAACACCGATATTATCTCCACCGGAATCATCCGGTTTTTAGCTCACCGTTTCTTTTTGTATCAACCCAGGAGGAACAGTATGACAAGACGAAGAGTAGTGCTTTCGCTGTTGTTCGGGCTTTTGCTGATGGTGCTGGCGGCCTGTGGGCCGACCGAAGCACCCGCGGCTGAAGCACCGGCGGCAACCCCTGCCGCGGCCGAACCGGCTGCACCCGCGGCCGCCGAGCCGGCCAAGCCTGCTGAAGCTGCACCCGCCGAGGCCGCGCCTGCCGAGGCTGCGATGATCGACACGCCCTATGGCCAGCGCCCAGCCGACACGATTGAGTACCCGGATCCACCGGAACTGGACCTGGGCGGCGCTGCGGTCAACCGTATGCCTATCAGTGAAATTGTCACCTACAAGGCTCTGCCCGAATACCACGAGCCGGAGTGGGTGACAAAGCTGGTGGAAGCCGGTGAACTGCCGCCTGTGGCCGACCGCCTGCCCAAGGAACCGAAAGTCATCCTGGCTGGTGGCATGTCCGACGGCATCGGTGTCTATGGCGATGTCTGGCGGGATTTCTCGGCCTGTCCCACCGCCGGTTGGAACAATGGCGCTGGCGTTACCGCAGGCTGGTTTGGCATTGAGTCCATGTCCTTCAACTACCAGGCATTGGTCAAAACAGGCCCGCTTTTCCGCGCGGATCAGGACATTGAACCCTTCCCCAATCTGGCAAAAAGTTGGGAGTGGAGCGAGGACGGCATGCAGTTGACCATGCACCTGCTGGAGGGCGCCAAATGGTCGGATGGTGAGCCATTTACCGCGGATGATGTGATCTTCACCTGGGAAGACCTGATCAATGATCCCCAGGTTGTGCGCAACGGTGTCAAGGGCGATGCTTTCGACTTGGATGGTACACCCTCGATTTTGGAAAAGGTGGACGACTACACCATCCGCTGGACCTTTGCCGTGGCCAAACCTTTGCAACTCTTCTATATTATGGACGAGGGCGACTTCAATGTTTCGCCCGCGCACGAAATCAAGCCATTGCACCCCAAGTACAACAGCAGCATGGACTACAAGTCCTTTGCCAATGCCCTGGAACCGGAAAAGCTGCCGATTGCCACTATGGGGCCGTGGGTTCCTGTGGAGTATAAGACCGACGAGCTGCTGATTATGCGCCGCAATCCCTATTTCTGGGAAGTGGACGAAGCCGGCAACCAACTCCCGTACATCGACGAAGCGGTTTACCAGAAAGGCCCCAGCGGCGTGGGGCGCACCCTCTGCACCCTGGCCGGTGGCTGCGACCACACCAATCTGGAGAACCCCTCCAGCGAGTTTGTGGAAGCCCTCAAGCGTCAGCAAGAACCGGATGCGCAGTTCATTATGAACTGGGGACCCGAAGACCTGGTCTTCAATCTGGAACTAAACCAGTCCGAAACTTTGGGCATCACCAGCGACCGGGATAAGGCCATCCGCCAACTTTTCCGCGAGGACAAATTCCGCCAGGCATTAAGTCACGCTATCGACCGGGATGGTATCGCCCAGTCTATTATGCGCGGTCCCTTCTTGCGTGCTTTCCCCGGCGGTCTCTTCCCTGCTTCGCCGGAGTATGACAAGGCGTCGGTGGTCTACTATCCTTTTGACGTAGAAAAGGCCAAATCCTTGCTGGCCGAGATCGGTCTGGAAGACACGGACGGCAACGGTATTCTCAACTTCACAGAGGGAACCGAAGCGGGTCAGGACGTGATCGTAGCCCTTTCCACGTCTCAGGATGCGGCAGAGACGGTGACTATTGGCGACCAGTTGGCTGCCATGTTCGCTACTGTAGGCATCAAAGTTAATGCCCGGCCCATGACTAGCCAGACACGCACCGACGTTTTTAGCAGCGGTGAGTGGGATATGGCGATGAACCGCACCAGCGACTTTGATCTGCCCTTCAAGAACTGTGCAAACCTGGCGCCGCTCACTGCCCAAACGCCGAACTGGAACCGACAGGCCGAAGGTGTCGAGCGCCCGTTACGGGATTGGGAACAGGATATGGTTGATACGATCACAACCTATTGCAGTTCTCATGACGTTGCCGAGCGCAAACAGTTGATCAACCACTATAACTTCCTCTTTACCCTGCACAACTACTCGCTGGGGACGATTATTGGGCGCAAGGGCCTGGCTCTGGCCAAGCGCTTCAAGAACGTGCCCGGTGGCACCCCACCGTATATGTACCAATGGGTCGAGGATGCGATTATGTCCGAGACCATCTGGACACCTGTAGAAGAGCAGAACCAGCAAGTGCGCCCGGAGACGATTCCTGTCTACGGAAACTAATCTGTCGTTGTAAAGACCTGCCAGGTTTTCCGAAACCTGGCAGAGCTGATTGTCCTGTTCGGGTGGAGAGAGGGGAATCGATCGTTCCCCTCTCTCCACAACCGTATGTTGTCGTATCGTCCGCCTGCGAGAGGGTTTTCCCATGTTCAATTACATTCTGCGTCGGCTTCTCATTTCGGTGATTGTCCTCATCGCTATTGCGACAACTTCCTTTTTCATCATTCAGCTACCGCCCGGTGACTTTGCATCCACCTACAAAACGTTCCTGATCCAAACTGGCGGGTTGACTGAGGATCGGGCCGAAGAGATGACCCAACTGGTGCGTGAGCAATACGGCCTGGATCAACCCGTTTATCTTCAATTCTTTTCTTGGGTGAAAGGTATTGTCACTGAGGGCAAGTTTGGCTATTCCTTTGCCTACCGGCGGGATGCCGGCGAAATTATTCTGGATCGGTTTCCCAAGACGCTGATGTTGGCCCTGCTAGCCCACGCCATCTCCACTTTTGTGGGTGTATTCGCGGGGATTTATGTAGCCCCGCGCCAGTACGGCGCGGCCGACAATATATTGAGTGTCATCGCATTTATTCTGACTTCCATTCCCCGCTTTTTTATAGCACTCGTGATCCTATACGTCCTCGTCTTTGTCTTCCGCCAGCATCATCTGACATCCTTTTTCTCGCCTGAATATGTGGTCGCGCCCTGGTCCTGGGGCAAATTTGTCGATCTGGTCCAGCACATCTGGCCTGTGGTATTGATTGCGGGGTTGGGCGGTGTGGCCCGCAATATGCGTGTGATGCGTGGCAATCTGCTGGATGTGCTCAACGCGCAGTACGTAACCACCGCCCGCTCCAAGGGGCTGCGCGAGAGTACTGTGATGTATCACCACGCCGTTCCCAATGCCCTGCACCCGATGGTCGCCTATCAGGGCACAGTGTTGCCCTATATGCTGCAAGGCGAACTGGAAGCCACAATCGTAATGGGAATTCCCACCCTCGGGCCAATTCTCTATCAGGCCCTGGCGACACAGGACGTCTATCTGTCGGGCGGCGCGCTGTTGATTATTGCCGCGCTGATTGTGTTGGGCAACCTGCTGGCTGATCTCTACCTGGCCGTTCTGGATCCGCGTATTCGCTATAGCTGATTTGTGGAGAGACAGCACCCTTGCCTGCGCATTTTATAATCCGTTTTTGGGAGATTGGCTTCTATGGCTGAAGTTATAATGGAAGTGGAAAAGGTGGAAACGGGCACAACAATCCAATTGAGCGAAAGCTACTTTCAATTAGTGTGGCGTCGCTTTCGACGCAGCAAGCCCGCGATTATCGGCGGTCTGATCGTCTTGCTGCTGGGTGTGCTGGCTATCTTCGCTGAATTTTTTGCACCCTATCCTCTCAACTACACCAACGCGCGGGACGCTTTCATCCCTCCTTCCCGGATTCGTCTGATCGACTACCAGGGCAATCTCCATTTGCGCCCGTTTGTCTACCCTCTGGTCGTGACAGTTGACCCCAAAACATTTGTGCCCGACTGGACCGAAGACTACGACAAAATCTATCCCATCCGCTTTTTTGTAAGGGGGTGGGAATACAAACTGCTGGGCCTGATCCCCATGGATTTGCACCTGTTCGGCGTAGAAGAAGGCGGCAATCTCTATCTGTTGGGGACAGACAAACTGGGTGCTGATCTGTGGAGCAAGGCTGGCGAAGCCGGACGCATCTCTCTTTCCATGAGTATCTTCGGAACACTGGTCAGTGTTATTATCGGCGCGGCAGTCGGTGTTGTTTCTGGCTATTACGGCGGCTGGTTCGATAATATCACCCAGCGTTTTGTGGAGTTCCTCTCCGCTTTCCCCCAGTTGGCGCTCTGGCTTTCTCTGGCTGCCATCGTCCCCCGCACGTGGGACTCGTTCCGCATCTTTCTGATTATGGCCTTTATTTTCGCGCTGCTTTCGTGGACAACCCTGGCACGGGAAGTGCGGGGCAAAATTCTTTCCCTGCGCGAGACAGATTTTGTGCTGGCGGCCAAAGAGATGGGCGCGTCGGATGCACGGATTATGTTTCTACATCTCCTGCCCAACACATTCAGCCACATTATCGTTGTGTTGACCCTGACCATTCCGGGGATTATCCTGGCCGAAGCCTTCCTCAGCTTCCTGGGCATTGGCATCCAGCGCCCGCTGATCAGTTGGGGACTGCTCATGCAAGACGCACAAAATCTGCGAACCCTGGGCGAGACGCCCTGGATTATGACTCCAGCCCTTTATATTATCGCAGCCGTACTGGGCTTCAACCTGCTGGGTGATGGCCTGCGTGACGCGGCTGATCCCTATGCCATTTCATAAACTATCGCATCAATCGACTGGATGAAATTCTTTTTGCGCAAGCTCCTTCTCTCCACTATCTTTCTGGGGTTTTTGACGCTGATTGTCATGCTGGCCCTCCATAATAGCAGACCGGTTGATGCCCAAACCGGACCCGGCGCGCCTGCCGCACAGGGCAGGCTTATTGGGCAGGTGATGGATACCAAAGGCCCCGTGGCCGGCGCAACCGTGAAAGTCCAACTGACCAGCATCACCGATACCAGCGACGAAGACGGATCTTTTGTGCTGGCCGGGCTTGTCAGCGGGGAAACCTTTACGGTGACGGCCTGGGCGCCGGGCCATTATATTGCCTGGACCACAGGCGTAGCAGACGGGGAACCCATCAGCCTGACATTGGAAGCTTATTACGTTTCCGACAACCACGCGTATGAATGGTTTTCTGAGGACGGAATCGAGGGATCGGCCAGTTGTGGCTCCTGCCATCCGTCCTACGGCGAATGGAAACAGAGCGCACACGGCACAGCAGCCAGCAATCCCCGCTTTTTGGGTATGTATATGGGAACGGATATGGACGGCAATCGAAGCCCCGACCCCATCCGAAACAATTTGGGCATCACCCAACCCCCGGATTTGACGAAACCCTATTATGGACCGGGTTTTTTGTTGGACAACCCAAACCGCACAGGCAACTGTGCCACCTGTCACACACCCGTTGCGGGCAAAATTTCGAACGCGCAGAACTGCGGCTGGTCTGGCTGTCACGCCTCCACCACAAGCGGCTATGCAGGCCCCAATATTCTTGACCCCGGCGTCTCGCCCATTCAATTGACGGGTGACGCGGCCGAAGGCATTTCATGCGAGTTTTGCCACAAAACAGAAAAAGTCTACATCAACTCCAAGACGGGTCTGCCATTTGAAGATTCCCCCGGCATCCTGTCAATGCGTCTGTTGCGACCGGAGGCAGGCCACGACCTGTTTTTTGGCACATTGGACGATGTGGTGCGCCCGGAGTTGGCCGCGGCCAGAGACGCGTATTTGCCGGCCATGCGAGAGAGCAGCTTTTGCGCCGGTTGTCATTATGGAGTGATGGGTGGGGTCGTGGGCAATATGCAGGTGACGGGCGGTGTGCTGGTGTATAGTTCGTACAGCGAATGGCTCGACAGCCCCTACAGCGATCCGGAGACGGGCAAAAGCTGCCAGGATTGCCACATGCCTGCGGCGGATTACAAGTACGCGGCTTTTCCGGCCAAAGGTGGCCCTGTTCGCCCGGAAGGCCAGGTCCACAGCCACGCAATGCCGGGCGGCTATGACGAAGAACTGCTGCAGAATGCGCTCTCGCTCTCGGCCAATGCGCGGATGGTGGGGGGGCGGCTGTGGGTGACTGTAGATGTAACCAACGATCAGGCCGGACACGACGTGCCCACTGATTCGCCGTTGCGCCACGTGATTCTGCTGGTGGAAGCGACGGATGCTGCTGACCAAAAGCTGGTCTGGCGCAGCGGTGGGCGTCTCCCCGCTTGGGCCGGAGAATACGAAGGGGAGCCGGGACGTATTTTTGCCAAAACCCTGCGCGATGACTGGACCGGCGAAATGCCCACCGGCGCGATTTGGCGACCAGTGACAATCGCCTCGGATACCCGCATTCCTGCCTTGTCCACCCGGCGCAGCAGCTTCTCATTCGCACCCCCGGATGCCGGTATAAGCAACATTCGGGTGCGGCTGATCTATCGGCGGGCTTGGCCGGACCTGAGCGAATGGAAAGGCTGGAATGATCCCGATATTTTGATGGAAGAGACAACCCTGACGTATCCATAAACTTCGTGGGGCCGGCAGAAGAGCACCCTACTTTTTCTATTACTATCGAGTGGACAAAAAATGAGCGAAAGCCGTGAGAAACGCACAGCCAAACGCGGGGCCGAACCACAGATGGCCTGGAAGGAGACGGGCGGGTCTGCCAGCAACTATATTCTTGAAGTTAAAGACCTGAAACAGCATTTCCCGATCCAGCGGGGGCTTTTTCAACGGGTTGTCGGCCACGTGAAGGCCGTGGATGGCGTCAGCTTCTATCTGCGCGAGCAGGAGGTGCTGGGCATTGTGGGGGAAAGCGGCTGCGGCAAGACGACTACTGGCCGCTCGATTTTGCGCCTGTATGAACCCACCAGCGGCGAAGTCCTCTATCGTCGAGCCGACGGCAGCCAGGTGGATGTCACGAAAATCGGTAAGGCTGAGATGATGCATCTGCGCCGGGAAATGCGCATGATTTTCCAGGATCCCTTCAGCTCCCTCAACCCCCGGCTGACAGTGAGGGATATTATTGGCGAGCCGCTGATCATCCACAAAGTGGCCCGCGGCAATGAAATGGCAAAACGGGTCGAAGAGTTGATGAACAGCGTGGGGTTGGACCCGGCCTATATGGGCCGCTATCCCCACGAATTTTCTGGCGGCCAGCGGCAGCGCATTGGTCTGGCCCGCACACTGGCGCTAAACCCGCGCCTTATTATCGCGGACGAGCCGGTCTCTGCGCTGGATGTATCGGTTCAGGCCCAGGTACTCAATCTCTTGCAGGACATCAAAGAACGGATGGGGCTGACGATCATTTTTATCGCCCACGATCTATCCGTGGTGGAGCACATCTGCGACCGTATTGCGGTGATGTATCTGGGAAAAATTGTGGAGATGGCCGACTCGGACGAGCTTCTGCGCCGCCCCCTCCATCCCTATACCGAAGCGCTGGTCTCGGCTGTGCCCCCGGCGGATCCAGACATTCACGTTAACCGGATTATTCTGGAAGGGGACGTGCCCAGCCCCGTCAATCCGCCGTCCGGCTGCGTCTTCCATCCCCGCTGTCTTTATGCCAAAGATGTGTGCAAGCAGGAAGAGCCAGAACTGCGTGAGCTAAAACCGGAGCACTTTGTCAGTTGTCATTTGGCCGAAGAGATTGAACTCGTAGGTATTGGAGCGTAACTGTGCAAAATAGCAGCCGTATTCTCGCCATCCTCTCCTATCTGCTCGTCTTTGTCGGTGCGCTCTTTGTTCTGCTTTTCAACCGCGAGGACGAATTTGCAGCCTTCCACGCCCGCCAGGCATTGGTGCTCTTTTTCACCGCGCTGCTGGGGCCGCTGGTCTGGGCTGTTGTCGGCTGGGTTCTGCTCTGGATTCCTACTGTGGGCGCGGTGGTCGCTTTCGCCCTTTTTGCCCTGGTCATCAGCCTGTTCCTGGCTATCCTGTATGCCTGGATTGCCGGGCTTGTCAGCGCGGCCCGTGCCGAACAAAGGCGTGTGCCTATGTTCGGCGAATTGGTTCGCTATTTGCCCCTGTAGCACCAGAAAAGCAGGGGAAGCAGTATGACTTTCTTCTGATTTCCCAATCGCTCAGCCACCGGATACAATTGGTGATTGGGTGGTTTGTTCCCCACGTTCATTCACTTTCCCCACCATTTTTGTAAAGGTTCCCCATGACAAAAATCACATTTATCGGCGCAGGCAGCTTTGGCTTCACCCGCAAGTTGGTGCGAGACATTCTCACCTTCCCATCTCTGGCCGATGCCACCATCTGTCTGATGGACATCGACCCCGTGAAACTTGGCTTTATCGAAAAGGCCATCAACCGCATTGTGACCGAAGGGAAATATCCTGCCCCGGTGGTCACGACGACCAGCCGGGAAGAAGCCCTGGAGGGCGCAGATTATGTAATCGTCACAGTCCTTGTGGGGCACATGGACATCTGGCGCAATGACATTGAGATTCCTATGAAATACGGGATCGACACGAATATTGGCGACACCCGCGGCCCGTCTGGCATCTTTCGGGCCATGCGCACAGTGCCGGTGATGGTGGACATTGCCCGGGATATGGAGCGCCTCTGCCCCAACGCGGTGATGCTCAACTATACCAATCCTATGGTTCTCAACTGTCGGGCCATCCAGAGCCAGACAAAAATTGTCGCCACCGGTCTCTGCCACAGTGTGCAGGGGACAGCCGAGATGCTGGCCCGCTGGATCGGCGCGCCCATGGAGGAGATTACCTTCACCTGCGCCGGCATCAATCACATGGCCTGGTATCTGGAATACAAATGGAAAGGGCAGGATGCCTACCCGCTGATCCGCCAGGCCATCACCGAGCGGGCCGAGATCTACAACGAGGAGCAGGTGCGCAACGAACTCTACCTGCACCTGGACTACTACCCCACCGAATCCAGCGGCCACCACTCCGAGTACAACCCCTGGTTCCGCAAGCGGCCTGATCTGATCGAAAAGTATTGCACCCACGGCACTGGCTGGAATCCGGGCGAGTATGCCTATGTGGTCAAGCGCCACGCGGAGCGGGAAGCCACCTGGGAGACGCAGATCAACGAGTGGCTCAACGATCCCGCGCCCCTGGATTTGGAGCGGGGCCACGAGTACGCGGCCTATATCATCAACGGTCTGGAAGGGGGCACGCCTTTCCAGTTCAACGGCAATATGCCCAACGACGGGTTGATCGACAATCTGCCCCAGGGCGCGTGTGTGGAGATACCCGTGTGGGCCAGCCGGGACGGGCTGCAATCTGTGCGGGTGGGCAGTCTGCCCCCGTCCGTGGCCATGCTGACTGGCCTGACTTCCCAGATCGAGGAGATGGCCGTGCAGGGCATTCTGGAAGGCGATCCCCGCAAAATTTTCCAGGCCATTCTCCACGACCCGCTTTCGTCGGCTGTGTTGACAATGTCTGAGATTCGGGAAATGGTCAACGAAATGTTGGCGGCCAACCGAGACTACCTGCCCACCTTCCGCCACTTCGAGGTGGAGGGCGACCGGCCCATGCACTTGCTGGCATAAACAAAGGAAGACGGATTTTCACGGACAGGAGGGCTATGCACGGATAGAAAAGGCGGATAAAGTGCATTGGTCAGGATGACGCGGCAAGCGTGACAGTCAATGGACGCTCCACCATCATCCTGACCAATACACAATCTGTGAAAATCTGTGCCATCTATGGATGATTTCCGCTGTTATTGATGTCAGCCGGTCGTGCCGCCTGACTTGAAAATAGCCACTGATGAACGCGGATAAACACGGATAGAATCTGTGTAATCTGTGTCTTCTGCGCAAATCTGCGTCCCTATTTTCAGTGCTGGTTGTGTCCTACCGGGCATGCACACTAACTGGAAATAGCCGCAGACAGCGCGGATGAATACAGATCGCTCTCGCTTCAACTCCATTCTATCTGTGTGCACCGGTGGTTATTTTTTCTGTCTGGGACAGGCGGGAAGCGAAAGCCAAATCACTGGGTCACAGAGAGCACAGCGCTCCTTTTCGCGTAGAATCTGACAGCGGCTGCAAAATTCATCTTCTTGGCGGGAGCGGGTATGTCACTTGCAGATCGATTCCAACAGATGTCTCCCAACACCGTCCACACGTTGGCTGGTGCAGGCTATCGGGTGGGGGGGCTGGCGCGGGATTCTGACGCTGGCTGGCCTATGGGCGTGGTGCGCAGCGTGGCCGCGCGCTGGCAAGGCGATCTGATCGTCGTTGATTATCACGCGCACCGGCTTTGGCGTATTGACAGCGCTGGCATTCTCCATTCCCTGGCGGGCGATGGCGTCCCCGGCCATTCGGGCGACGGCGGCCCCGCGCTGGCCGCCCGTTTCTACTGGCCCCACGACCTGACCCAGGACAAATGGGGCAACCTCTACCTCTCTGATCTGGGCAATCAGGTGATTCGCCGCATTGACGGCGAAACAGCCATTGTCACCCGTGTGGCCGGATCGGGCAGGGTGGGGCGGGGTGGCGATGGCGGCCCCGCGCTGGAGACCGAACTGGACACGACCTGTGGCGTGGCTGTCGACGACGCGGGCAATATCTTTCTGTCCAGCGAATGGGCCAACAACATCCGCCGGGTGGATGCCCAATCGGGCATTATCACACTCTTTGCCGGACAGAACGCGGCCCACGGACCAGGGACAAATCTGCCTGCCAGCGGACCCGGACTGAGCCTGGCGGGCTATCACGGCGACGGCGGACCCGCGGCCGACGCGGCTTTTCGTCACCCGGAACATTTGGCCTTTGACAGGGCTGGCAACCTGTACGTCTGCGACAATTCCAACGACCGCATCCGCAAGATTGACCGGCAGAGCGGCATCATCACAACCGTTTTTGGGACAGGACAGCGGGCCTCCAACGGCGACGGCGGACTGGCCGTAGAGGCGAGCACCCTCATGCCCGATGCCCTCTGTCTCGATGTCCACGGCAATCTGTATGTGGGCGAGAAGTATGGCTACCGTATCCGCAAAGTAACCGCGGCCACGGGCATCGCCTCCACACTGGTGGGCAATGGCGTGCCCGGTTTTGGCGAGGAGGGGCTGCCCGGCGCGCAGACCCACACCAATTCTGTGGAGTGTGGCCTATGGGCCGACCCCGACGGCACACTCTTTTGGTCGGACTGTTCCGGGCGCTTGCGGCGCTACGACGGAGCGACGGGCATTGTCACAACTGTGCTGGGCGGGACAAGTGTCCACGATGGCGAAGCCGCGCTGGATGGCTTTCTCAACGGACCCGGCGGGCTGGCGGTGGGGCCAGATGGCACACTCTTTATCGCCGATGTCTGGAACCAGCGCGTCCGCGCCGTTGACCCGCGCACAGGCATTATTCGCACTGTGGCGGGCAACGGTGCGCGGGCCTTTGGCGGCGAGAATGGCCCGGCCACCGCGGCCTATCTGGGCAATCCCCACGACGTGGCTGTGGACGGGCAGGGGCGCATTTTGATCGCGGACACACGCAACGGGCGCATCCGCCGTGTGGAAACGGATGGCACATTGCGCACGCTGGCCGGCACAACTCTCCCCTGGGACGCGGGTGAAGGGCGATGGGACAAAGGCGACAACGGCCCTGCCAACAGCGCCAGTTTTGGCGGCATCGAAGCGGTGGCCGTGGATGGCGAGGGTCACATATACGTGGGCGATTGCACCTTTGGGCGCATCCGCAAGATCGACGCTGCGAGTGGCATCATTACAACAATCGCCGGTGTGGGGATTCCCGGCTACAGCGGCGACGGCGGACCGGCCACCCGCGCCCGCATCGGTGCGCCGACCGCTCTCGGCTTTGATCCGACGGGCAATCTCTACTTTGCGGATCGGGCCAGGCACGTAATTCGTCGCGTCGACTGCGGCGGAATGATTACGACGGTGGCTGGCTGTGGCGAAGCAGGCTTTTCGCCCGATGGCACACCGGCCATCTCCGCGCGCATGGACACTCCCCACGGACTGACGCTTGCCCCTTCTGGCACGCTCTATTTTTCTGACTCGCGCAACAACCGGGTGCGCCGGGTGAGTCCTGACGGCAGATTGGAAACCGTTGCGGGTGGCTCCGCGCCAGGAGAGAGCGCAGACGGCCGGTTGGCAAGGCAGGCTAGGCTCAACGAGCCGCACGGCTTGGCCTGGTGGAAGTCAGATATACTCCTCATCAGCGACCACTACAACAACCGGATCAAAGCCGTGCGGGTGAAAGAGGAATTCTAGCGCGGCCTTCGCTCTCTATTCCCCCGGCTGGCTGATCTGTGCGCTGGCCTGTGCCGTGACCGAGTCTCTATTTCGCCGCTTCCCCTGCCGGCCGTAGGGAATAATTTATCCTCGCGCGGATGCTGTCAGAAATGCCCGCGGCTTCGACGCTGTGGCAGATTTTGACCGCGGCGGTGATGCCCCACACCGGTTCCCAGACTATTAGCGGGCGTATGTTCCTCCCCCACCCATTTAGGCCCAAAGGGGCGTATCCTCTCTATCGCCGCGCCGCATACTCCTCGTCCGGCAGCATCCAGCGATTTGGAAAAAACTGTAGCGATCGGGCTGATGGTGAAAGAAGCCGGACGCAGATAAACGCAGAGGAACGCAGATTTTTCTCTGGATTAGCGTCTATCGGCGTTTATCCGCGTCCCATTTTTTGTTCCATCATCAGCCTGACCAGCACAAATTTGGAAAAAAACTCACTATCTTGACAAGCGCGGTGGCTCGTTGTATGATGGGGTCATCAACCGACCGACGGTCAGTCGATAGACAAATGGAAAAATAAACGATGGCTCGCATTGTCAAAGAGTATGATGAACGTAACACGGAATTTTTGGATGTGGCCCAGGAGCTTTTCTATCGCAAGGGCTATGAGCAGACTTCTGTACAGGATATTATCCGGGCGGTAGGGGTGGCGAAGGGGACTTTTTACCACTACTTCGCCTCCAAATCGGAGATGCTGGATGCGTTGGTTGAGCGGGTCAAGACCCAAGTTCTTGCCGCTGTAGCGCCGATTGTGGCTGACGAATCTCTGGGCGCGGTGGAGAAGTTTGAACAGATATTTGATTCCGGCAATCAGGAGAAAGTGGGCCACAAAGATTTTCTGTTGGCGGCCATGCATGCCTTTTATGACGACCAAAATGTGCTGCTGCGCACGAAACTGTTGGCCAAGTCGGTGGCGATGATGGTTCCCCTGCTGGCCGCCATCATCCGCCAGGGGGTAGCGGAGGGGGTCTTTGATGTGGATTACCCGGACGAGGCCGCGGAGATTGTCATACAAATGGGGCAATCTCTGTCGGATGCGATGGTGCAGATAATGTTGGGGCGCAGCGAGGTTGGGGTCGAAGGAATTGTACCCAAAATCGACGCCTACAACCGCAGTGTAGAGCGGGTATTGGGCGCGCCGAAGGGTTCTCTGCATTTGATCAGCCAGGGCAAACTAGCCATGTGGCTGCCAGAAGGCGAGTTGTTTGAACAATCGTAGCCGTTCAGCAAAGGTGTCTGGGCGGGTATATGCGTCAATGAACACAAATCTTTCATGAACCGGAGGAGTATGACATGACTTTCATACATTCTTTTCAAGAGCTTGGCAAAAAGGACATCCCCAGCGCGGGTGGCAAAGGAGCCAATCTGGGCGAAATGACGGCGGCGGGTTTTCCCGTGCCGGGTGGCTTTGTGTTGACGACCGCTGCCTACGACGCCTTTGTCCAGGCCAACGGTCTGCAAGAAGAGATTGTCGAACTGGCGCGCACGGTTTCGGCAGAGAATCCCCAAACGAGTGAAGCGGCGTCGGCCAGGATCAAGCAGCTCTTTTTGGCGGCGGATATCCCCAATGAGATTGTCGATGCCCTGTTGACGGCCAACGCTGGGCTGGGCGAAACGGCTGTCGCCGTGCGCTCCTCCGCCACTGCCGAAGATTTGATCGACGCCAGCTTTGCCGGGCAGCAGGAAACCTACCTGAATGTGCAGGGCAAAGAGGCGCTGCTGGCGGCTGTCAAAGAATGCTGGGCCAGCCTGTGGACGGCGCGGGCCATCACCTATCGTATCAAGCAGGCGATTGCGCCAGATGAAGTCAGCCTGGCGGTGGTCGTGCAGAAACAGATCGCGTCGGACGTGAGCGGGGTGGCCTTTTCGCTGAATCCCAACAACAACGATTACGATGAAGCGGTCATCAACAGCAATTTTGGGCTGGGCGAGTCGATTGTCTCTGGGTTGGTCACGCCCGATAGTTTTGTGGTCAACAAAGTCACCGGCCAGATTATCGAAAAGCAGTTGGCGAGCAAAGAGTATGTGCTGGTCAGCAAAGCGGGCGGCGGCATGGAGGAAACAACCCTGGCTGACCCCAAAGCGGCTTCCTTGACCGATGCCCAGGTGATTGCCTTGACCAAACTCGTCACCAACGTGGAAGCCCATTACAAACTACCAATGGACATCGAATGGGCCTATGCGGACGGCGAACTCTACCTCCTGCAAGCGCGTCCCATCACGACCTACGTGCCGCTACCCGAAATGATGATTACCAAACCCGGAGCCGAAAAGTATCTCTACTTGGATATGATCGTCTTAACACAGGGATTTCAGGAGTCACTGTCGGTCTTGGGGAACGAAACTTGGGGCAAGATGCTGGAAGCGATTAAAGGAGATGCCGGCATGTTTGATGCGGGTATGGAAGGGGGTGTCATCAATAGTGAAGGTCGTCAATATCTGAACCTATCGAATTTGATGGCAGGACTTGGCACAGGGATAACATCTCGGTTGATTAGTTCTTATGACGACCCGACCCGTGACGCGATTGCCACCCTCGACTTGGATTCGTATGTTCCAGCCGAAACACCAAAGGCAATGCGGGGGATGAAGCTGAGAGCCGCGAAAATGATGGGACCTATGATTGTGCCTCTGATTTCTGGGATATTTAACCAGAGCAAGGCTGAGAAAAAGTATGTGGCGCAATTTGAGAGAGAGGTTGCCGTCTCTAAACAGTTGGCAACGCAAGATATACCATTCAGCAGTTTAGTGGCACAACTTAATGCGTTCTTTGCCGGTCAGATGAATCACATTGCGGGTGTGATGCTGCCCGCGATAGTGGGAAGGACACGGATGGAGCGTCTGTTTAAGGGGGACGTTGTTGACGATTTGTTGGTCGCCTTGAACATTGATCTCAATGGCAACCCTACCTCAGAGATGGGGCATCTGATGTTTGATTTGGCAAAATTCCCCGAAGTGCAGGAGACGGCAACGGGTGAAGAATTTGCTGAGAAGCTAGCCAATAAACAAGTTTCACCTGAATTCCAGCAGGCATTTGACCATTACATGGACAGATTCGGTTGTCGCGGTATTCGTGAGATCGACATTGCGACGGAACGCGCCCATGAAAATGTGCCAGCATTCTTCAAGCAACTCAAAGCGATGGACATCCACAATAATGTGCTGACGAAAAGTGTCCAACGTCGCCAGGATGCGTACGATAAATTGCTGGCGCTCGCCACCCAAAAGGGCAAAGCCAAACATTTCAAAAAGCAAGCGGCATTACACTACAATCTGGGTTACCGTGAAATGCCCAAATATTTCTTTATCGTGACGCTTGACCTGATGCGTCAACGTGCCCTGCAACTCGGCGAGCAGTTTGTGGCACAGGGTCGGCTTGATGAGGCGACGCAGGTATTTGACTTGAACGTCAGCCAATTGACACAAGCCCAACAAAATAGCACACTGGATATTCGTGCCATCATCGCCAAGAATCTGGCTCCACGCCAGAAACAGGCGCAGGTAAACAATTGGCCCCGTATCATGAATTCGCGTGGACGGATTTTACGTGCACCACAGAAGCCCGCCAAAGAAGGTGAATTGGTGGGTCAGGCGATTGCGCCGGGCGTTATCCGTGGCATTGCGAATGTGCTCAAAGCACCCTACGAAAAACCACTCAATAAGGGTGAAATTCTGGTCACACGGGCCACTGATCCCGGCTGGACACCGCTCTTTATGAATGCGAGTGGGGTCGTGCTAGAAATTGGCGGCGCATTGCAGCACGGCGCGGTCATCGCCCGTGAGTATGGCTTGCCCTGTGTTTCGGGTGTCGAGAATGCTGTCATGAACATCCCCGATGGCGCATTGATCGAGGTGGATGGCAGCAATGGGATTGTGCGGTTGGTGGAATCGGTAGAATCGGCCGAATTAGCCGTCGCAATTTAGCATCGTCAATAGACATCTCAGTTTGGGATGTCTATTCAGGAGACTCCCCAGTGGCAACCGATTTATATATTCATTCAAACTATTCAACAGGGACACAAACCCCCGAAGGAGCGAAATTTATTATGAGTAATCAAATAAGAGAATCAATTGACACAACTGGTGCCGCACGTACAGGCAGTGGTCCCACATTTCTCGTGGCAATGGAACAGTATGAGCCACCAGCGCAACGCATCATTCATGATGATTTGGCGGCCAAAGTCCTGCCGGGGGGAGAACGATTCTTCCTGAAATTGCTGCGGTTCTCGCCGTTACGCAATTGGATGCTTAACTATACCGAAAAGGAGATTGAAGGGGGGACAAGTGCCTTTTTGTGCCGCAAGCGGTACATTGATGAGACGATTGTCAAGGCTGTTGAAGATGGGACGGTTGCTGCTATTGTCAATTTAGGGGCGGCGTTTGACACGCGCGTTTATCGCCTTCCTGCATTGGCAAACGTTCCCGCCTGGGAATTGGATCAACCGGGGAACATTGAGGCCAAACAAAAGGGAATTATGAACGCATTAGGCACGATTCCGTCTCATGTGACGCTGGTTCCTATCAACTTCATCACGCAGGATTTGGGCGAGGTGCTTCAACAACATGGGTATGCGGGTGACCAAAAGACGTTTTTTATCTGGGAGGCGGTGTCGCAATATTTGACGGAAACGGCAGTTCGTCAAACCTTCAACTTCCTCGCCCAAGCCCCCACAGGCAGTCAACTCACCTTCACCTACGTCCTCAAAGATTTTATTGAAGGCAAAAATCGCTACGGCCAAGAAAAGTTTCATGAGCGAATGGTGGTCAAAGACAAAATATGGCATTTTGGCTTTGACCCCGCCGAAGTTGGCGATTTTCTGGGCGAGTATGGCTGGCGTTTGGTTGAAGACCTCAGCTATGAAGAACTCAACAATCGGTACGCAAAATCAATCGGCCGAAACCTCCCCTCTATGAAGATAGAACAGATGGTTTGGGCTGAAAAATTATAGGAAAATATCCATGCGAAACCTTCTCGCCCTACTCGTCTTCATTCCATTACAAATTCTGTTCATCCCGCTCGCCATTGTTGGCGCAATATCGGTGGGCTACAAACAACTCATCGTCAGCAAGCGGCTGGGTGTGTCGCAAACCGCGATTGAGATCATCAACGGGCGCTGGACGATGCACATCTTTGGGCTACGGGATGACCCTGCCGCGGCAAAACTAGCCCCGGCCCTCCCCAACACATCCACATTCGGCCTGTGGCTGGCGCTCTTCCCGCTCTATGTCCATACCGGCATCTGCGGGTCGCCCAAGTGGTATCCCGTCATTGCCAAATTGGGGGAAGAGGGCGTCGCCAATCTTGTCACAAACCGCACGGGCTATTTTGACAGCATCATCGACAGCGCCAAAGAGAATGCCGAGCAGTTCGTTTTGATGGGTGCAGGGCTTGACACCCGTGCCTACAACAGTCTGAAAAATAGCAGACTGAAAATCTTTGAGTTAGATCAGCCTGTCGTGCAACAGCTTAAACGGCAATATCTGCAAAAGGCGGGGATCGATGCGGCACACGTCACCTTTGTGGAAACGAACTTTTCGCAGGACGATTGGCTTGACGCATTGACCGCGGCGGGCTATGACCCAAGCAAACCCACGATTTTCCTCTGGGAAGGGGTGACGCTCTATCTCGGCGAAAAATCGGTGCGCAATACCTTGCGCACGGTGCAAGCGAATGCCGCAGAGGGCAGCGTGCTTGTGGCCGATATCTATGCCAAAAGCTTTGTCGCCGGAGAGTATGCCCGCGGCATGAAAGCCACACTCCCCGTCCTTGATATGACTGCTGAGCAGTTGGGCTTTGGCATTGAGATGGCAGGGGACTACCAGTACGCGCTGGAATCGTTTGTCACCAGCGAAGGGCTGGCTTTGGGCGAAACCTACTTTATGGGCTACAAAACGGAAAAAGGGCCGTGGATGGTGGTGGCAGAGTTGAAAGTGTAGCCCGTTCGCTTGACCACCGCTGACAGATGGATGGAATGTCTCGCCACGTGTATGCAAGCCTTTACTGAAAATTCGAGATGGAGATATATGATGACCTACACAGTTCCGTTTTCACAATTGAACAAAACCGACATCTCCACTGCTGGCGGCAAAGGTGCGAACCTGGGCGAAATGACGGCAGCCGGGTTTCCCGTCCCTCCAGGTTTTGTGTTGACGACAAAAGCCTATGACGCCTTTGTACAGGCACACGGTTTACAGCGGCAGATCGTCGAGTTGGCTCAGGCCGTTTCTGCCAACGATCCCCGTTCCAGTGAAATTGCATCTGAGCAGATCAGACAGCTATTTTGGGATGGGGAGATGCCAGCCGAGATTGAGAAGGCCGTCATCTCCGCCAATGCTGCATTGGGCGCGGGGTCCGTGGCCGTGCGTTCCTCTGCCACCGCCGAGGACCTGCCCACCGCCAGCTTTGCGGGCCAGCAGGACACCTTCCTCAACATTCAAAACACCGACGCGCTGTTGGATGCGGTGAAAAAGTGCTGGGCCAGCCTGTGGACAGCCCGCGCCATCGCCTATCGACAACGGCAGGGAATCGATCCGCATACAGTCAGTCTGGCGGTGGTGGTGCAGGGATTGGTGGCGGCCCATTCGTCTGGTATTCTCTTCACCGCCGACCCCACCACAGGTGAGCGCGGCCACATTCTCATCAATGCCACCTGGGGCTTGGGCGAGGCAATTGTAGGCGGGCTGGTCACGCCCGATACCGTTGTCGTTGACAAAACCAACTGGCAAATCCTCTCCCGCGAGATCGCGACCAAAACGACAATGACCGTGCGCACAGAGACGGGCACAGCAGAGCAACCTGTACCGGAAGCCCAGCAGAATCAGCCGGTGTTGGATGATGCCACTGCTTTGGCATTGGCCCGCTGTGCCGCGCGGATCGAGAGCCATTACGGGATGCCTATGGACATTGAGTGGGCCATAGCCGAGGGCAAAATTGCCATCCTGCAAGCGCGGCCCATCACTTCCCTGCCACCTGCGCCACTGAAGGATGTGTCGTGGGAGCCGCCGATGCCCAACACCATTTGGATGCGCCGCCAGATTGTTGAGCATATGCCCGAACCCCTCTCGCCGCTGTTTGAAGACCTCTATGTGCAGCGTGGCCTGGACCAGTCGATCAGGCAGTTGATCGATCAGATGGGCGGAATAATCGATGTCCATCTCGACCTGGACACGATGATACCGCAAGGCTTTGCCAACACAATCAACGGCTATGCCTATACAACGGGCAGCTTTAAAATAGATGGGCAAGGCCTGTGGGCGATACTGAAAATTTATTCACGCATTTTCAAAATGCTCGACATACCAGGATTCGACTGGGATAACGTCGTTTTGCCCAATTATCAAGCGCTCATTGCCCGCTGGGACGCGCTTGACCTGGCGGCTGCCGGAGATGAGACATTGCTGCAAGGCATGGGCGAGATGGCCACAGCGGACAGCGCCTATTGGTGGGGATCCGCCCTGAATCTGGGCTTTTCCCGGCTTCTGGACCCTGTATTTGACCGGCTGCTCCGCTCGTTCCTGTTCCGCTCGGCACTGCCCAGACCGGACCTGGGCAGTTCGGCATTCTTGCGCGGTTTCGATTCCAAGGCATTGGATGCCCAGGCCGATATGGAGCAGATTGCTGACACGATTCGCTCCGCTACTGCTCTGCGTGAACTCGTTCTCAGCCGACCAGCAAATCAGCTTCTGTCCGCCCTGGCCGCGCACCCTGACGGGCAACCTGCGTTGGACAGGGTTGAGCACTATCTCGCCCACTACGGCCATCAAATCTACAACCTGGACTTTGCCGCGCCGACGCAAAGCGAAGACCCGCTGCCCATGTTTTTAAGCCTCAAAGCGCTGGTCAGGAATGCGCCCGCTGAGGATGCCCGCACCCGTCAGCGCAAAATGGCGGCCGCGCGGGATGCGCTCGTCGAACAGACAGCGCAGGCACTCAACCCCCTTTCCCGACGGTTCTTCCGCTGGGTGTGGAAATGGACGAAGCACTACGCGCCCTATCGGGAGAGTGTGATGTTCTATATGGGCGCGGCCTGGCCGACCCTGCGCAAACTGGCCGCTGAACTGGGCCAGCGTTTGGTCACAGCGGGTTCCATCGCCCACGCGGATGACATCTATTATTTGAAAAGCGGGGAGATTACTGCCGCCATCCAGGCCCGGGCCAACGCCGCGCCCGCGCCCTCTTTTGTCCAAATCGTCCAGAAACGGCGCGACTTGCGCGAGGCCCGCCAGCAACTTACCCCGCCCGCCAAAGTGCCGGAACGGGGTGTCATCCGCCTTGGCCCCATCAAACTGGCGATGTTTGACCCGACCCCCAGCGGCGCGGTCAATACAGGCCCGGTATTGACCGGCTACGCGGTCAGCACCGGGCGGGTCAGCGCGCCGGCCAGTGTCATCCGCTCCCTCGCGGATTTCGACAAAATGCAGCCCGGCACAATTCTCGTCTGCACGACGACCACCCCGGCCTGGACGCCCCTCTTTTCCCAGGCGGTGGGGCTGGTGACTGATGTGGGCGGCGCGCTGGCCCACGGCTCGATTGTGGCCCGGGAGTACGGCATCCCCGCGGTGATGGGCACGGGCGTGGCCACCGAGCGCATCCGTTCGGGTATGCGGCTGGCCGTGGATGGAGACGCGGGGACAGTGACGCTGATGGATGAGGTGAACGGAAACCCAGCGACACAGAAACTAACAGAGCCGATAGGAGGCAGACGGGCGACTAAAGGCCGCAAGCCCCTCTGGGCTATGGCTATTGGGGCCGCGCTTGTGCTGATCCTCTGGTGGCGGAGACGACGGAGACCAGGTATTCAATGACACGCAAACAGCTTGCTACAATCGCGAAACTGCTTTAGTAGCGTGCAGTTCACACATCTTGTGGAGCAAGAAAATCATTGGGGATGGGTAGTGACCTATCTACGATACCAGGCGCGGCTTGTAGCCGCACACTTGTGAGTATCCCTTGACTGTGCAGTACAATACCGCACACACGGTTGTTACCCGATCTGTTTTGTAATTTACAGGTGCGCAGTGCGTGAACGGAAAGTGACTGGTCCACGCACTGCGCACCACATCAGAAACCAGCGAGCAATTGGGTTGACACTAGACAGCCATTGTGCGGCCCGTCTTGCGCCGCCCGTAGTCGGCCCACGCTTTGTTGGGCGCGCCCATCATGCGCACGCCCAGCACATCGATGGAGAAATCGACCCGCTGCTCCATTGTCAGGGCCGGATCGGCCCAACTGGAGTAGAAGGCGATGCCCCGGCTATCCAGCGCGACTTTGATGCGATCCCGCGCTTCGTTCATCACCTGGGGATAGGGCGGGTCGTGGGCGTCCGGCTCGCCAAAGGACATCCCCATATCCCCCGGCCCCCATTCGGCAAAGCCAATGCCAGGCACCGCGGCGATGGCATCCACATTGGGCAGACAGTGGCGATCCTCAATCTTCAGCCCCAGGAGCAGTTCACCCTGGGGATTCAGCGGCCAGGGATCCGCCACCGCCGCATACTCCGCGGTGGACAGCCCCCAAATGTCGTTGGCGGGCCGCTGCCCACCCGCGCCGCGCAGACCCTCGCCGATCACATCCCGGCCCAGGGCCTGGAAGGGATAGCGGGTGATCTGCACAAAGGCTTTGACCGATTCCGCGGTGCGAGTGTGGGTGTGCAGAATGCCGTGGACACCGGTTGTCAAGACGTGGCGGGCCTGCCAGGCGTTGTAGCGCACTTCCTCCGGTGTGATGGCGTTGGCGGGCAGAGTGCAGACGACAGTAGGCGTCAGGTGGCCGCTGGCCGTGGGTCCGCCATCTTTCAGCCCCCGCATATACGCGGTCAGCCCGACGGTATCAAAAGGGTGATGCTCGAAGTCGAGAAGAAGCATATCGGCCCAGGTTTTGGCGTCCTCCCGACCTGCTTCGTAGGTGAGTTTGGCGGGGTGGGTTGCGTAGATGGGCTGGCCCTGCTCCAACAGTTCAATGCATTTGTTGATCCGTGCCATGTGCAACAGCCTTTCTTGTCTGGAAGTGGGATGGGGATGGCTGGGATATTCCCAGTTGAAGAGCCACCGGGACTACCCATGACTTTGCGGCAAAATTTGGCCTTTTGACAGCCAGGCCACTGATGCATAATAGAGGAAACCGGGATTCTGCACAAACCGACAATTTTAGCTTCTGGCTGATCTGACAACGGGCGCAAGCCGACGTATACTGTTGCCTATCGCGCTTCCCGGCAGCGCGGGGCCTTCGGGCTTGCCGCCCCACTACACAGGGAACTCCACGTGTTTATCCGCACCACCACCTACACATATAATCCGGCCGGAACCTCGGCAACTGAACGACGAGCATCTGATTCCCCCCCTGCGCCGGCTTCCCGGTTTTGTCAGCTACACCTATGGCCCGAACGCGGCTACCAGGCGGGCTGACTGTCGATCCATCCCCGGTCTACGCGGTTGTGCGTCAGATCAACTGAACCTTCACAGGAGACTCTGCTATGCAAATCGGACTCAACTCTGGAACTTTTCCCGCCACCTGGAATCCAGCCGAAAAGGTGGAAGCCACAGCCCGTGTGGGCGCAACCGGGCTGGAACTCAACATCGACGCCACCCAACTCTGGACGCAACGGGTGCAGGGCGCGGAGCGACTCAGCCTGCGCGGCCAGGCCCAGGACGCGGGCGTAAAAATTACGTCCCTGTGTATGAATGCCCATTGGGTCTTCAACCTGGCCAGCCCGGATGTGCGCATCCGTGACCTGGGCGTCAGTCTGCTGCTGGACGCGATTGTAATGGCCGAAGAGTTGGGCGCGTCCGCGGTGCTGGTCCCCGGCTGCGATATGGACCAGTCGCCGGAGAACCGGTGGGACCTCTTTCGGGACGGGGTGATGCAGGCCGTGGGCCGGGCCGAAAAGAGCGGCGTGTCCCTGGCCCTGGAAGCCGTGGGCAAACCCTTTCTCTTTGACACGGCCAGCCTCCTGCGCATGATCGACGACTGCGGCGGTTCGGACAGTCTGGGCATCTATCTGGATGTGGGCAACTCGGCCCGGGGTGGAATGGACCCGGCCGCGGAGATTCGGGCCGCGGGCCAGCGTTCGGTGCTCTGCCACGTGAAGGACTGGAATCCCAACGATCCGATGGATCGCCGGCTGGGCGCGGGCGGGGTCGATTTCCCCCCCGCGCTGGCTGCCCTGGCCGATATCGGCTACGACGGCTATCTGCTGGTCGAGCTGCCGCCGAACCCATCCGACGGGGATGTGGTCGCCCGCCAGTCGGTGGATTTTCTGAAGCAAGCGCTTGGGGAATAGAAAGATAGAAGGATTGTAGAATCCGTACCCATCAATCCCAGAGAAAGGTATGCCATGCAACCGATTATTGACACCCATCAGCACCTGTGGGATATACAGAAGTTTCGTCTGCCTTGGCTGGCTGGCGCGCCGGCCCTGGCCCGCAATCACCTGACCCGCGACTATCTGGCCGCCACCGCGGGGCTGGGTGTGGTGAAGGCTATTTATATGGAAGTGGATGTGGCGCCGGAGCAGCAGGCAGACGAGGCCGACGCGCTGATCGAACTCTGTGCCCAGGCCGACACGCCCACAGTGGCCGCGGTCATCTCAGGGCGGCCCGGCTCGCCGGACTTCGGCGCGTACATACGGCGCTATGCGCAACACCCGGCGATTGTGGGTGTACGCCAGGTGCTGCACGTGCCAGCGACGCCCCAGGGCTATTGCCTGACGCCCCAATTTGTGGAAAACATTCAACTGTTGGGGGCATTGGGCCTGAGCTTTGACATCTGCATGCGCCCCGGCGATCTGGGCGACGGGGTGGAACTGGCCCGGCGTTGTCCCAATACCCGTTTTGTCGTCGATCACTGCGGCAATGGCAATCCCTATGTGATTGCCGGGAGCGAACCCCTGCCCGCCGACGATCCCTTTGCCCACAGCCGGGAGCAGTGGATGGACGATATGGCGGCCCTGGCCAGTTTGCCCAATACCATCGCTAAGATTTCCGGTATCATTGCCAGCACCCGCCCCGGCTGGACAGCCGACGATCTGGCCCCGACGGTCAACCACTGCCTGGACGTTTTCGGCTTTGACCGGGTGGTCTTTGGCGGGGATTGGCCGGTCTGCAATCTGGGCACGGGCAGTTCCTACGCTGGATGGGTGACAGCCCTGCGCTCGATTGTGGCCGACCGCAGCCCGAAGGAGCAGGCAGCCCTCTTCCACGACAATGCAGTCGCTTTTTATGGACTGGAATGAAAATGAGTAGTGCGTGGTGCGTGTACCAGTACACGCACCACGCACTACTCACAAAAAACCAGCCAGTGACAATGCAGATCGGCTCGTACTCTTTCTATTCCCAGGGCAGGGCTACCCCCAGCCGGCCACAGGCGGCCTTGGCCGCGGCCTGCTCCATCTCCCCATAGCGGATCCCCTGGCGGCGGTGCAGGGCCAGCCGCTCTTCCTCAATCGCGCCGGGCAGCAGAGAACGGTCTGTGCCCGGCATGGGCGTGTACGTCTCCCCAATGTCCCGCACCATCCGGTCGGTCTCGGCCCGAAAGATCGCCTCTGGAACCACCGCGTCGATGTGAATCGCCAGCACCATTCCCCCGTTGCGCGCGGTGGGCCACTGGGCCACAGTTTCGTCCGAGAGGGTGAAGCCGGTCAGCCCGCCCCCCATCAGACTGGCGATCGCGCCGTAGCCGATGCTCTTGAAAAAGGCCGCGGGGATCATGGAAAAGAGCGCTTCGTATTCTGGCCCCCGCTGGTCGTCGGCCAGAATGCAGGTGGCCGCGTCCAGCACCACCGGCGGGCCGTCCTGCCCAGGCACCGCGAAGCAGATGGGTGGATTGCCGAAATAGCCCAGATGGGCGTCGGGGTTGGGACCGCCCCCGTCGTTGCCGTAGCGTCCCTGGTTCCGGTAGCCCTGGACCGAAAAGCCGATGCAGCCCTGCTCCATACACAGCCGCGCGTAGTGGCCGCCAGAGCCGTAGTGGCCGCAATAGCGCACCAGCCCCATGCCGATGCCCACTTCTTTGGCTTTAGCAATCGCGCCTTCGGTTGCGCGTAGCATCGGCACGTAGCCCAGGCCGCCGTCCCCGTCGTAGACAACTGCCGTGGGCGTTTCGTGGACCTGGCGGATGTGCGGTCGGGGGTTGAGTTTGCCATTGGCCAGCGATTGACAATAGCCGTTGACCGCGCGGGTTCCGTGGCTGCGCACCCCGCGCAGGTCCGAATTGACAAGCAGACGGCTGATGGCAGCGGCGTCAGCCGTGTCCATTCCCACCTTTTCAAAGCAGGCTGTGGCATAGGCGAGCAGGCTCTCTTCCGAGACGAGGACGAAATTTTCCGGCGGGTTGTTCATTGGGTCTGTTCCTGTTTTCTTATGGGGGATGGGAAATCAGCGATATTGCTCCACGCCCAGGCGCGGGGCCGCGGCGGTGGGTTCGTCGTATTGGGCAGGTTGCAGCGGGATGCCCCGCTTCGTTCCCTGGGAGCTGCGGGCAGGGAAAGGTAAGGGATCGGGCCTCCTTTATGCGCCGCGCGCGGATGGGTGGTCGTAGGGCACGTCACCCACTTGGGCCTGCAAGCGATGCAGTTCCTCGGTCAGTGCGGCTTTGACGCTGGCATAGGCCGGGTCGTGGTAGACGCTCTTCAACTCATACGGGTCCGCGTCCAGATCGAACATCTCCCATTCCGGCTCTTTGGGATCGTCCAGCGAACCGGGCGTTCCAAGCGCGTCCGCGTAGTAGTAAATGAGTTTGTGGTGCAGGGTGCGCACGCCGTAGTGGGCGTAGACGTGATGGTGGGCCAGGTGCATCCAATAGCGATAGTACATGGAAGTCTGCCAGCCGTCCGGTGTTGTGCCTCCCAGCAGGGAGCGGAAGCTACTGCCCTGGAAATCGTCAGGGATGGCAACCCCCGCGTAGTCCAGAAATGTGGGCGCGAAGTCCACATTCAGAATCATCTGCTCGTTGGCAGACCCTGCCGCGATGGAGCGGGGGTGGCGGATGATAAAGGGCATCCGTAGGGATTCCTCGTACATAAAGCGTTTGTCATACCAGCCGTGATCCCCCAGGAAAAAGCCCTGATCCGAGGTGTAGACGACAATTGTGTTGTCGGCCAATCCTTCGGCTTCCAGCCAGTCCAGCAGTCGCCCCACATTGTCGTCAATCGAGGCCACGCAGCGCAGATAGTCTTTGATGTAGCGCTGGTACTTCCACTTCTTCTCCTCCTCCGGTGTCAGCCCTTCCGGCGTGGGCTGCTTGAGATCGGTCAGGGTCATATCCCGGTCGATGCGCATTTTGGCGGCAGCCGCGGCCGCGGCCCGGTTGCTGTAGTCGTCGTTGAAGGTTTCCGGGTAGGGAATCTCTTCATCTTCGTATAGCGCCGCGTGCTTCTCATCCGGCTCCCAGGGGCGGTGGGGGGCTTTGTGGTGGCACATCAGAAAGAAGGGGCGATTCGGGTCCCGCTGCTGCAACCAGTCCAGAGAAAAGTCAGTGATCAGGTCCGTGGCGTAGCCGGGAAAAGTCTTGCGCTCGCCCATTTCGATCATCTCCGGGTTGTGATACAACCCCTGGCCCGGCAGCACATTCCAGTAGTCGAAGCCGGTCGGGTCCGCGTCACCCCCGTGGCCCAGATGCCACTTGCCCACAATCGCGGTCTGGTAGCCCGCGGCCTGGAGCAGTTTGGGCATTGTCACCTGGCGTCCGTCCAGGCGGGAATCCAGGGTCGTCACGCCGTTGATGTGATTGTACGTGCCGGTCAGAATCACGGCGCGGCTGGGGGTGCAGATGGAATTGGTGCAAAAGCAGTTGTCGAAACGCATCCCGCCATCGGCAATCCGGTCCAGATTGGGCGTGCGGTTGATGCGGCTGCCATAGCAGCTCATGGCGTGGGACGCGTGGTCGTCGGACATTATATAAAGAATGTTCGGTCTGGGGTCGGGCATGATTGGCTCCTGTCTGTTTATCTTCGGAAATATATGTGCAAATTATTGACAAAAATAAAACTTCGGTGTACTATCTTCGCATAATCAACTGGCGTTTGTTTTCTTACGTCGTCTCTTTCCGGAGTAGAGGTATGCCTACCTTTGCCACATCCTTTAATGTAGCCGCACCCCTGGAAGCCGTCGCTGCCTTTCACGAGGACACGCGCGCCCTGAAAAAGCTCAACCCGCCGCCCATTGTTGTCCAGTTGCATCGGGTCGATCTCCGAGTTTACCCTCTGGATGGGGCCGCTGCCTATCCGCTGGCGGGCGGTTCACAGCGAAGTTGGCCCCCGCGGCTTCACCGACACGCAAGAGGCTGGGCCACTGGCCTACTGGAAACACACCCACGCCTTCGCCGCGGTGGACGCCCATACCACACGTGTCAGCGAACACATCGAATACAAATATGCACCGGGGCTGAAAGGGCTGCTTAGCCGTCTGCTCTTTGGCAAGCCGGGCTTGACATTCCTTTTCGCCTGGCGCGCCTGGGCCACCCGCCGCGCCGTAGAAGGTAAATCCCAATGAAACGTCTGCGCATCTTTCTGATTGGATTTCTGGTACTGCTGCTGGTTGCTGGCGGTGCGTTTGTTGCCTGGGCCGAGACGCCTCTGGGGCCTATGCCCGAAGCCGTCGCCGCCCTGGAAAGTAACGCCGAAGTGACGGTACAGACCGAACCCTGGCTGCTCTTTGCCCCTGGGGAACAGATGCCAGCCATTGGTCTGATATTCTATCCTGGCGGTCGAGTGGACCCCCGCAGCTATGCACCCGCGGCCCGTGCCATCGCGGCCCAGGGCTATCTGGTGGTGATTCCGCCGGTTCCGCTCAATCTGGCTCTCTTTGCGCCGGACATCGCCGCGGATGTGATAGCGGCCAATCCGGCCATCAAACGCTGGTTTGTGGGTGGCCACTCTTTGGGCGGAGCCATGGCGGCTGACTTCGCCTATAAAAACCCGGAACTGGTGGACGGCCTTGTCCTGTGGGCCAGCTATCCCGCGGGCAACAGCGACTTTAGTACGCGTCCGGATTTTCCGATTCTCTCCGTCTTTGGCTCGCTGGATATGGGGCTGGAAGGTATCGAAGCCAGCCGAACGCTCCTGCCTTCCAGCGTCGATTGGGTGGAGATCGCTGGCGGCAATCATGCCCAGTGCGGCTGGTACGGCTCCCAGCCGGGGGACAACCCGGCGACAATCAGCCGGGAGGATCAGCAGGCCCAACTGATTGCCGCTACAGTGGGCTTTCTGGCGGCCCATCGCTGACTTTGCTGCGTGCTACGTGCTACGTGAGATCGCCGAACGATCTCACGTAGCGCGTAGCACGTAGCACGCAGCGCTCCTCACGCGAAGCTCATCTCCACCATCTGATGCCCATTCAGCCGCGGCAGCAGAAAATTCATCCGGCCACCCACGGCCACAAACTTTAGCTCCTCCCCCTCCGGCGCGGTGCGAATGCTCTTGACTGGGCCAGGCACGTTCAGCGAAACGGCCAGATCGTGCAGGGGAATCACATCCTCAATCACATCAAAATCCAGTCCCCGCCGCTCCGGGATGTAGTGGAGCAGGTGGACGATCCAGCGGTTCTGCTCGTCCTGGGCGTTGATGGCTGTGACCAGACTGCTCGGCCCCTGATGGCGCAGGAGCGGATCGGGCAGGAGCAGGTCCAGCGCGTTGAGCAACAGCAGCTTGCACCAGCGGGGCGCGTTCTGGTTGTACTGGCGGAAAATGGGGTGGGCAAAGTGGATGACATTGCCCGTTCTGGTCACCGCCGGGCCAGCCACATCGCCGGTGGAGGGTGTCTGCCGGTGGGAGCAGAAGTGACGCCAGGTGCGGTCGAAGTAGGCGGGGACGACGCTGGCAAGCACCTCTGCATCTTCCCCGGCACGGATGGGCAGACTTCGCATATACATCACATATTCCGTCTCCCGCAATCCTTTGGCCAGCGCACCTTCGGCCAGCAGATAGTCCACGTAGTCGCCTTTGGCAAAGTTGCGCCCGGCCACGGGCTGACCGCTCTCATCTGTGGGTCCGTCTCCGGTCTTTTCCACACCCCAGGCCGGGAGGGCAAAGTCGCTGCCGTCGGGCTGTAGCCCGGCCTGGAAGGATGCGATGACCCGTCCTCCGTTGGCGATATACTGCGCCACTTTGGCAGCCAAGCGCGGGCCGAAGGGCGCAATGTCGGGCAGAATCAGCACCCGATAGGCTTCAAAATCCCCCCGGCTGTCCAGGATATCGAACTGGTGGCCGCCCTCCGTCAACATCCGAATCGCGCCCAGTGTCTCCGGGGTCAAGCGCTGGCCGGTGAATTCCTCCGGTGTGAAGAGGCCGATGTCTGTGACCGGCCGCGCGCCCGCGCACCACGGCTCTTTCTTCTCCACCTCCGCGTAGACCGCACCCACCAGATCGTAGGTGGCCTGATCCTTGCGCCCGGTGGGATGCAACTGATCGCCGATAGAACATTTGGCGTTGAGGGCGAGCATCTGGAAGCACTCGAACTGGAGCGCGGCCTCGTTTTTGTAGGAGTGAAAGTCGCCCCAGGATGTGTGGAATTTGCCGGTCATGCCCAGGCAGTCGTTGCCCAGGGTGCGGGCGTAGCGCTGGGCCAGGGGAAAGTGGAGATAGCCCCAGCCGCCGCTGGGCAGGGATTCCAGCTCCCAGTGGCTGAATTCCTCCTGGGCCTCCCAGTGACGGGGGCCGATGTGGCCGGCGTTGTAGAAGATTGTGGCCTCCGCGCTGTAGCCGCGAACGTGGCTGCTCAGTTCCCGCTGGAAACGGTTGATCACCTGGCGGCCAAAGGCGCGGCGGGATTCCCCATCCGACGGGTCGAAGCCCCGTTCCAACATCTCTCGGCGGCAATAGGCGCAGGAACAGTCCTGGTCCCCCACAATATCGAAGAAGAAACCGTCCACCGCGGGCAGCGTCTCGAACATTTCGGTTATATGTGCTCTGAGAAAGTCCACGTAGGGAGTGTTGACACAGAGCCGGGCGTAGAAACCGGCCTCGTAGGGCTTCTGTCCGACGATTGCGCCGTCCGGCGTGACCTGCACCCATTCCGGGTGTTCCTGCGCGGTGAAGTAGTCCCACTGGATTGTCGTGTAGATGGGCACGCGGATGTCGCGGGCGTGGGCGGCTTCGATCTGCTCGGCCAGCAGATTGCGGGTCAGGTGGGGGTGGCGGCGTTCCGGGTTGGCCGCGGTGTCGTAGTAGATCATCCCGTGATGGCAGCGAGCAAAACAGGTGATGGAGTTCACATGGGCGTCGGCCAACATCTGCGCCCAGGCATCGGCGTCGAATTCCGAGCCGATGCCGACGATCTGCTCGGAGGTGTGGAAATCCAGGTGGATTTGGCGGTAGCGCAGGAAGTCGGACTGGCTCATTGAGGGAAGTCTCCTGTGGGGTTAGACAGAAATGACAGTCTGTAGACAGCGGGCGACCGACGGCGATCGTCGGTCGTCCGCTATTTACAGATAACTTAGCACAATGTCAACAAAGTTTCGCGGGCGTAGAAGTTCGACTTTTCTAAAAAGTCGAACTTCTGTCTTTGTTTCCGGTCTACTTCCGCAGATCAGCCAAATATCCGTTCAGCGCCTGCACACCGTAGGCCAGGGGATTGCCCACATTCATAAAACGATAGCCCCAGGCCAGCTTCTGTTTGATTTCATTCACATCCATCAGTGTCGTCCCCGCGGGGATGCCTTTTTCGGCCAGAATTTTGGGAAACTCCCGCATAATTTCCTGCAGGCCAGGGTCCTGCATTTGGGTGATGACGCCCAGCGAGGCGGACATATCCATCGGCCCCACAAAGAGTACATCAATGCCGGGCACGGCCGCGATCTCCTCGATATTGTCGTAGGCTTCCCGGCTTTCGATCTGCACAATCAGAACCGTCTCGTCATTGGCCGTGCGGATGGCGTGATTCCAGTCTACCCCGGCCAGATTGGGCCAACTGGGCGAAACACCCCGCGCGCCTTTGGGGGGATAGAAGGCGTACTCCACGGCGCGGGCCGCTTCCTCCGCGTTGCTCACCTGGGGAACCATTACTGCCACCGCGCCCACGTCATAGGCTTTTTTGATCAGCGCGGGATCGTTCCACGCCACCCGGATCATCGGGGCCACGCCATTCTGGCGCGCAATGACCGGAATCATATCCAGGCTCTCGGTGGCATAGGGGGCGTGCTCGGTGTCGATCCACAGAAAATCGATATCGGCCTTGCAGGCGGACGCGGCCACGCCAGATGTGGGGGCAGACAGGGCCGTGCCCAGAACCGTCTGGCCGTTGCGCAGCTTTTCTTTCAGGGGATTGGGGTACACAATTTGTTCCTTTCGGGATAGATAGAGTTGGTGAACTGAAAAGAGGTAGAGCGACTGCAAACAAACGCATTCAGCCTATCACAGATTGTCGAATTCGGCATCTGCTTCCACGCCTTGCCGGGGGAACGATTTTCAACGCAAAAATGCCAAAAATTTCTTCTTTGTGTACTGGTCAGGAGGATGCTGGAAAGGAAATGGGACGCTGATTTACGCGGATAGGCGCTGATTCAGAGGCAAAAATCAGCGTTCCTCTGCGTTTATCTGCGTCCGGCTTTTTCCACCCTCATCTTGACCAATACAAAAATTTCTGCTTTGCGACTCTGCCTCTTGGCATCTTTGCGTTGAAAGAAATCGCATTCAACGCCCCACCCACACACTCGCGCCCCGCTGCCGCGCCCACGCGGTCATCCGGCTGGGATCGCCCTGCCAGAGCCGGTCCACGGCCCAGGCTGTCGGGCGGGGCGGTCCGTCACACTCCAGACGGATGACCAGGAAGAGTTCGCCCGGTTTTTCAAAGGGCAGGCCGGTCAGCCAGAGGTGGTCGTCGTCCTGGCTAAAGGCGACTTCCTGGCCGGTCGCCAGCAGCACCGCCCGCTTGACCGGCGTGGCCAGCCCGCCCAGATGCACCGTTCCCGTGCCATCCCAGAAGCGCACAATCAGGTAGAGATTGTTCCCCTTGCGGGTCTGCCGTCCGTAGGTGATGAACTCGCAGACATCCCCGGCCTCTGCCCCGTAGATGGCCTCGCCGTTGACCGCCAGCCAGCGCCCGATGGCCTCGGCCCGCTCCACAAAGGGCGCGGGCAGTTCGCCATCGCCGGTCGGCCCCACATTCATCAGCAGATTGCCCCCTTTGCCCGTGCTCTCCACCAGCATATCCAGCAGCAGTTCCACCGGCCGCCACTGCTCGCCCGCGGTGTAGCCCCACAGCCGCCAGGTACTCACCTGACAGGACTCCCACAGCCCGTCCTGGGCGCGGATTTCATGCTCCGGCGTGCCGAAATCGCCCAGATGGCGGGAGCGGCCTGTGCTGGGCACAACCGAGCCGGGGACATCGTCCGCGGGATCGTCCGCGCCCAGCCGGTTGTTGATGAGAATCTCCGGCTGCAAACCGCGCATCATCTCCACCAGCCGGTTGCTGCGCCAGTCAGCCGCGGCCTGGGGCCAGGCCCCGTCGAACCAGATAACGTCGATTTTGCCGTAATTGGTCAGCAGTTCCCGCACCTGGCCGTGGACGTAGGCCCGGAACGCGGCCCAGCCCTCCGGGTCCCGGCTGGGGCCGTCCCAGTAGGCAGGGATACGCCAGTCGGCCAGGGAATAGTAGAGACCCACCCGCAGCCCCGCGGCCCGGAAAGCCTCCACATATTCGGCCACAAAATCCCGCTGGGGCGCTTGCTGGCTGCTCGTATAATCGGTCAGCGCCGAATCCCACAGACAGTAGCCGTCGTGATGGCGGCTGGTGAGGACCGCGTATTTCATCCCGCCGGCCACAGCGGTTTTGGCCCAGGCCGCGGCGTCAAAGCGCTGGGGATTCCAGCCGCACGCTTGCTGCTCGTATGCCGTCTGGTCCAGGTGTTCCCGGAAAAGCACCTGCTCGCCCCGGGCGTGCTCGGCGTAGGGTCCCCAATGGATGAACATCCCATAGCGGGCCTGGGAGAACCAGTCAGTGTGGGTGGACTCACTTGGCGACATTTGGATTGGCATGTGTACCTCCGTAGGGTAAAGGAAAAAATCGTCGTGTAAAATCGTTGTAATTCAAGTGAATCAAGCGGGGCAAATGTTGGGCCGCGGTGTGTGGGACAACCAATACGCAAAAAAGATTACGAAATAGTACTTGCGAACTAAGTACACCTTGCGGGATATGCCGTAAGCTAAGAATGAGTGGTAGGTAGGATGGCCGATGCATAGAAACTGTCGGTTCGCTCTCAATACACTGGAAACAAAGTTATTCGACTACAGGAGTTCGACTTTTCTGAAAAGTCGAACTCCTACGCCCAAAAAACTTTGTTGAAGCTGCCCTCAATTTGTTCTCATCGGAATATTTTTATAGAAAACGCAAAGGGAAAGCCATGGGTAATGCAATGCAAGGTCTACAATATTTTCGGCGGAGCAGAAAGCATATCCCATTTCTTTTGCTTGTTGCCTTCCTACTCTTCACCTCCATGCCGGAAGCCAGTTTGTCGGGCAGTCTGGGCAAACTGCATCCGTCGCTGGCCCCATTGGTCACAGCCCAGCCAGAGCAGATGGTGCGGGTGATCGTTCAGGCGGCCGGCAGCACGGATATGGCGTCCGCTATGGCCGGGATGGGAGGCGAATTCGTGCAGGACCTCTCCATCATCCATGCCAGTGTGGGACGAATCCCCGCCCGCTCCTTGCCCGCATTGGCCGCGCTGCCGTCGGTGGGCTGGATCAGCCCGGATGGCCCGGTGCAAGGGTCTGGACTGCTGGAAAGGAAAGGGGGGCCGGGGGACAGCGGCGGTACAAATGCGCCTGCAGCCAACACCTATTTAGATACCCTGGGCGTGCGCAATGTCTGGGAGATGGGCTACCAGGGCCAGGGCATCGGCATAGCAGTGATTGACAGCGGAATTGCTAGTGGGCCTGATTTTCAGGCTACTTTGAATGGCGGTAGTAGCCGCATTCTTGAGTCACGGGTTTTTGGACAGGGGCTTAGCGCCAATGATAACAACGGTCACGGCACGCACGTGGCCGGGATTGCTGCCGGCAATGGCAGTCGAAGTGCTGGTGAATTCAGCGGTATTGCGCCCATGGCCAATCTGCTCTCCCTAAACATCAGCGATGGCAGTGGTATGGCCTACGAATCGGATACAGTAGCGGCTATGCAGTGGGTCTTGGACAACAAAGCCACCTACAATATTCGGGTCGTCAATCTCTCCATCAATTCAACGGTGGAAAGTTCCTATCACAGCAGCCCGATGAACGCGGCCGCAGAGATTCTCTGGTTCAACGGCATTGTTGTGGTGGCTTCCTCTGGCAACAAAGGCAATACCAATGGCCCCAATACATCGAATGCGGCGCCAGCCAACGATCCCTTCCTGATTACTGTCGGCGCTTTTGATGAGATGGGCGACTCCAAATTGCGAGGCGACGCGATAGCCCCCTTCACCGCGCAGGGCTGGACCGATGCGGCAATTTACAAACCGGAGATTCTGGCACCGGGTGCTAATATCTGGAGTGTTCTCGCCCCCAATTCCAGCTGGGGAAAGGACCACCCGGATCGGGTAGACAGCACAGGCAAGTATTTCCGGGCCAGTGGCACATCGATGGCCGCACCGATGGTGGCTGGCGCTGTGGCCCTGCTTCTGCAAAAGGAGCCGACTCTTACCCCGGATCAGGTGAAATATCGGTTGATCAACGCTTCCCGGTGGGTGGGTGCCTATCCGGGGCTGGATGTGTACAAGGCACTGATCACATCAACGACCAAATCGGCGAATACAGGATTGACCGCCAGTCAGCTATTGTGGACGGGAAGCCAGCCGGCCGTTTGGCAGAGCGGCTTCACGTGGAGCAGCGTGAACTGGAATTCTGTGAACTGGAATTCAGTCAACTGGAACAGCGGTTTCACTTGGAGCAGTGTGAACTGGAACAGCACCTATTTCGGCTACTTCAATACGAGCACAGGTGAGCTAAGCCCGGTCCCGCTGGAAGACGACGAACTGCCAATGCTCTTTCTGCCGATGATTGGCAATTAGCCGGGAGTTACGGGACTTTCCCATTGCTTCCGCAGCGAACGCATCTGGGAGGCGTGAGATCAGACGACGATCTCACGTCTCTCTTTTTTTCAAGTCTATGCCTGGACTCTACTGCAAAAAGCCTTTTGAGCCACTGATAAACGCTGATAAAAAGGTGACTATTCAGGCCAGCGCCGGTTGAGTAGGCCACGGCAGTATGTGGCCGTATCGAAACCAAAGCGGGTAGACCCGCAAACTGGTTTCCATACGCCTGGAAACAGCCCCAGGCTACTCAACCGACGTTTGCTAACCGGCTGGCTGATGGCTGAATAGTCACATAAAAAGAAGGGTTCTCTCCTGAAATTCTCTGCGACTCCGCGTCTCCGCGGGAGAAATTGACTTTTTGCAGTGGACTCAGCCTGGGTTTCTCGATTCCCTCGATTCCACACTTCTCATTCTACAAATCATTCCTCAGCCCCAAAGTGTCGTCATCGCTGCGGCCCAATCTCCCATCTCCAAATCACCAATTTGTGACCGAGCCGTCTGCTCGCCGCAGGTGGGGTGCTTCCCAATAGCGGAATTCCGTGCGTTTGGCCCGCTCTTCGTTGAACTCCACGCCCAGCCCCGGCATGTCGGGGACGCGCAGCCGGTATTCGTCCAACTCTGGCTGCACAGGAAACCAGTCCGGGTCGTAGTAGCCGCCCTGCTCGGTGGGGGAGCGGCGCATCTCCAGCCAGGCGAAGTTGGGGATAGCCGCGGCCAGATGGACTGTCGCCGCGGTGCAGATCGCGCCCAGCGGGTTGTGGGGCATTACATCGATGTAATGGCTCTCGGCCAGGGCAGCGACTTTGCGCGCTTCGGTCAGCCCGCCCACATTGCAGACATCAATACGCGCGTATTGGGTGATGCCCCGTTCCAGATAGGGCGCAAACTGCCAACTGCTGGCGAACTCCTCACCGGTGGCAAAGGGGATGGCCGTCAGTCGGCGCAGGGCCGCGTAGGCTTCCGGCGTCTCGTCCCGGATGGGTTCTTCGATGAAATCCAGCGTGCCCGGCGGCATGCGCTGGCAGAAGGCAGCGGCCTCAGCTACACTCAGCCGGTGGTGATAGTCCACGCCCAGCACCGGCCCCGGCCCGATGGCCTCGCGCACCTTTGCCAGCCAGTGCGCGGTCTTGCCAATGGACTCCCACGGCTCAAAGACACCGGCTTCGTCATAGCCCGGCGCGCCGTGGAAAAAGGTGCGGATGGCCGGCCAGCCCCGTTCCACCAGCAGTTGGGCGTGCTCGACCAGCGCCGGTCCCATCGGTGCTTTGGTGGAAGCAAAGCAGGGGATCCACGCCCGCTGTTTGCCCCCCAGCAGTTGATAGACCGGCACGCCCAGGGCTTTGCCCGCGATGTCGTAGAGGGCGATGTCCATGGCAGAGATGGCCGCGGCCAGCACCCGCCCGCCCTCGAAGTATTGGCTGCGGTACATCTCTTGCCAGAGCGCGCCCATGCGCAACGGGTCCCGCCCGATGAGCCATTCCCGATAGTGGCGAATCGCGCCGACGACGGCCATCTCCCGCCCGGCCAGGCCCGACTCGCCCCAGCCGTAGAGGCCCTCGTCAGTCTCCACTTTCACAATCAGTTGGTTGCGTCCCCCCACCCAGACCGGATAGGGTTTGATGTCGGTGATTTTCATAGGTGTTGGGGGTTGGGGAATAGGGACTGGGGATCGGCAACTGGCAAGCCGAGATGTTTCTTCCTGATCCCCAGTCCCCGATCCCCAATCTCCAATTTACCAATTCGTATACGAGCCATCCCGCCGCCGCAGGTGGGGCGCTTCCCAGTATTTGAACTCGGCGGCTTTGGCCCGCTCTTCGTTGAACTCCACGCCCAGCCCCGGCGTTTCGGGGATGAGATAGCGGGGGCCGTCCTGCTGGGCCTGCACGGGGAACCAGTCGGGGTCGTAGAATCGGCCCTTTTCTGTGGGCGACGAACGCACTTCCAGCCAGGCAAAGTTGGGTACAGCCGCGGCCAGATGGACAGTCGCCGCGGTGCAGATGGGTCCCAGCGGGTTGTGGGGCATCAGATCGATGTAGTGGGCCTCGGCCATTCCCGCCACTTTTATCGCTTCGGTCAGCCCGCCCACATTCGAGACATCGACCCGGGCGTATTGGGTGATGCCCCGCTCGATGTAGGGCAGAAATTGCCATTTGCTGGCAAACTCTTCGCCGATGGCAAAGGGCACGCCGGTCATGCGGCGCAGGGCCTCATAGGCTTCGGGCGTCTCGTCCCGGATGGGTTCCTCCAGCCAATCCAGTGTGCCGCTGGGCATACGCTGGCAGAAGGAGGCGGCCTCGGCCACACTCAACCGGTGGTGGTAGTCCAGACCGATGCTTGGCCCCGGCCCGATGGCCTCGCGCAGGGCTGTCAGCCACTGGGCGGTGATGCCGATGGACTCCCACGGCTCGAAAATCTGGCCGTCTTCGCCCTGGTCGCCGTCGTAGGTGGGGCTAACCCGCATCACATTCCAGCCGTTGGCCAGCAGCAGCCGGGCGTTGTCGATCACCTCCTCGATGGACGAACCGCCCATTGATGGGAAGCAGGGAATCCACTCCCGCTGTTTGCCGCCCAGCAGTTGATAGACCGGCACGCCCAGGGCCTTGCCCGCGATGTCATAGAGCGCGATGTCGATGGCCGCGATGGCCGCGGTGAGCACCCGCCCACCCTCGAAATATTGGCTGCGGTACATCTCCTGCCAGAGCGCGCCCATACGCATGGGGTCCCGGCCAATCAGCCACTCCCGGTAGTGGTTGACCGCGCCGACAACGGCCATCTCCCGCCCGGACAGGCCCGCCTCGCCCAGGCCGTAGATGCCCTCGTCGGTCTCCACCTTCACCACCATCTGATTGCGGTGGCCCACCCAGACCGGGTAGGATTTGATGTCTGTGATTTTCATTGGGGGTCTCCTGAAAATGAAAAAAGAAGGAATAGAACGCGGACGACGCGGATTAAGCTGATTCGCGTGGATAAAAAATCCGCGTTGATCCGCTCTTTCCGCGTCATCCGCGTTCTATAATTATCCCACCGCCGCGGCCAGCTTGCGCATCTCGGCGTCGGTGTAGAGCCGTTCGCCCGCGGCCGCGTTGGCACTGGCCTGGGTCGCGGACTTGGCACCGGGGATCGTCACCGAAACCGCGGGATGGCTGGCCGTGTAGCGGATGGCCGCGGCCACCATCTCCGGGCCGGGCGGGACGATTGCGGAGAGTTTCTCCACCTGCCCCACCTGCTCCAGGAATTTCGTGCGGGCCGCGCCTTCGTCGTTCCAGCCCGCCCGCACCGTATCCTCAAATACAGATTCTTTCGTGTAGCGACCGGAAAGCACGCCTTTCGCCAGGGGACCCCGCACCATCACGCCAATGCCGTGCTCCTGGCAGTAGGGCAGAAAGGCAGCTTCCGGCGCGCGGTTGAGGAGCGAGTAGTCCACCTGCACCACACTGCACGTGCCGTTGACATTGAACTTTTTCAGCACGTCCAGGCTGTTGGTGGAGATGCCGTAGGCCCGCAGGCTACCCTCTTTCTTCAGCGCCTCGAAGCCCTCCAGATAGACCGTCGGGTCCTGCACATCCCCCTCGTGGCAGAGGATCACATCCACCCAGTCCGTGCGCAGACGGCCCAGAATGGCGTGGCCGCTGACCCGGATGGAGTCCACGCCGGTCTTGGGCACTTCCCCGCCCGTGCGCTTGCCCCAGTTGCCGATTTTGCTGACGACGACGACGTTGTGGCGGATGCCCGCCAACCCCCGGCCCAGACGCATCTCCGACAGGCCGTTGGGGATGCCGTAGGATTCTGCCGTGTCAAAAAGCGTCATCCCCGCCTCATACGCGGCGCGGATGGTGGACCAGGCGGTCACATCGTCGATTTCGCCCCACTGGTTGCCGATATTCCACGTGCCCAGACCGACCACCGAAACGGGCCAGCCCAGTTTGCCAAATTGTTTGCGTAACATTGAAATTTCTCCTGTTTGGGGATTGAAATAGGGTAATCTTTGTGGTACACTCAGAGACATGGTGAAGCAAAATGCATCAGTGGATGCTTCGTTTTGGATCAATTGTTGCGCTGGGGGTATCGTCGAATTCGTACCCCTCTATTTCTCTATCTTCGTCACATCTCCAGTGCTTGATGAAATTCGTTATCCAATGACTCATTTGAGCATGAGTCCGTACAGCGTTGTTACGTTCGATGAATGGGTAGCCGATGGCAGAATTATGGTGCGTCAGCCGCGTTCTCCTGTTGATTGGCTTCAACCCGGCGAAAATGCTGCCATCGCGTTGGCAGTGGAAGCAGATTACTGGCTTCTGATCGATGATGCAAATGCGTATCATCGGGCCAAACACTTTGGGATACGCGTTGTTGGAACACCAGACTTCGTAATTCTCTTGTACGATCAGAGCTTTATCACCAAAGATGAAGCACAAAAAGCGCTAAATGCTATGCGTGTGAGCAGGAAACTGCGACGACAGGCCCTCTCGTTGTTAGAATCGCTTTCTCGCCGCAAGGAGGAATGATGGCAATCTCAGCACTAATAACCAAATCTGTTCGACTTGACTCGGACGAAAGCGAGATGCTCGCGCAGATTAGCCAGACCGAAGGCCTTTCCGAGGCTGCGATTCTTCGGCAGTTCGTGCGTGAAGGTATCACTACCTACCGTATGGACCGGGCAATTCTAGCCTATCAACGCGGCGAAGTCGATATGTCGGCTGCTGCTCGCTATGCCGGTGTCAGCGTATATCACCTGATGGTGGAACTGGAGAAACGCGATATTACGCCTCCGGCCGCAACTGAGAAATTTGTGGATGGCCTCAAAGCCCTCATCGAAACCTTCGGCGGCAGTCAGGCCCTGCACGAAACTATCGCCGAATACCAGACGCAGCTTTCCTCCTCTCAGCCGGACAGCGTGTAGACGCCGCCAGCTTCGCAATTCAACTGAACGACCCGATCTTCCCCGACCCGCACCCGACAGGCCCCACTCCGTTCAGCCCGGATAACCGCTTCGTGTAGTTTCCCGTCCCGCCATTCGATGTCCACCGTAAACCCGCCCCGCGCCCGCAGACCCGTCACCGCACCATCCAGCCAGTCCGTCGGCAGCGCGGGGAGCAGGTGCAGTTCCCCGTCACATTCGACAGGCTCAGTGCAAGTGTGGCTTTGCAGCAGCATCTCCGCAATCCCCGCGGTCACGCCGAAGTTGCCGTCGATCTGAAAGGGCGGGTGCGCGTCGAAGAGATTCGGGTAGACGCCGCCGCCGGTCGCGCTCATTCGTGCCCCCGGCTCCACCAGACGCAGCAGCAGCCGGATCATCCGCAACGCGTGATCCCCGTCCTCAAAGCGCGCCCAGAAGAGCGTCTTCCAGCCAATCGACCAGCCCGTGGCCTCGTCTCCCCGCAGTTCCAACGAGCGCTTGGCCGCACGCCATAACTCCGGCGTCCCCCGCCGGGTGATCTGCCGGCCCGGATGCAGGCCAAACAGATGCGAGACGTGGCGGTGGTGGTCCTCCGGGTCGTCCCAATCCTCGCTCCACTCCTGCAACTGGCCCAGGCGACCGATGGAATAGGGCAGCAGACGAGCCTGCGCGTCGGCAATCTCCGCCTGCAATTCGTCGTCCACCCCCAGCGCCTCCCCGGCTTCCAGGCAGTTGGCGAAGAGGTCCCGGATCATCGCCATATCCCCGGTGGGGCCGATACTCACCGCCGCGCTCTGCCCGTCCGCCGTCGTGAACGTATTCTCCGGCGACGTGCCCGGCGCGGTGACCAGAAAACCATCCGGACCCTCTACCAGCCAGTCCAGACAGAAACGCGCCGCCTCCCGCATCACCGGAAAGGCGAATTCGTGTAGCCAACGTAAGTCGCCGCCGAAGGCGAAATGCTCCCACAGATGCTGGCTCAGCCAGGCCCCGCCCAGCGGCCACATGGCCCACTGGGGATTGCCCCCGCCGTAGTTGCCCACGGGCGCAGCGTGCCGCCACAGGTCGCCGTTGTGATGGGTCGTCCAGCCCCGGCAGCCGTAGTTCGCCGCCGCGATCGCCGCCCCGGTCACACTGCTCTCGGCCACATACTCCAGCAGCGGCTCGTGGCATTCGGCCAGATTCGTCACCTCCGCCGGCCAGTAGTTCATCTCCACATTGATATTCAGCGTATAGTTGCTGCTCCACGGCGGCTGCAAATGGGGATTCCAGATGCCCTGTAAATTGGCCGGTTGCGTGCCGGGCCGGGAACTGGCGATGAGCAGATAGCGGCCGTATTGGAAGAGGAGGGCGATGAGTTGGGGGTCGTGCTGGGAAGAAAAGAGGTTGATTCGTTCAGCGGTTGATTGGCTAGCTGCTTCGCTTACGCCCAAATCCAGCGTCACCCGGCGGAAGAGGGACTGATGATCGGCGATGTGGCGGGCGCGCAGTTCCGTGTAGGGGCGGGCGATGGCTGCTTCCAGCACAGGCAAAATGCGGCTAGCCGGGTCAATGCCCTCGTGCCCCGGATGCTTGTCGAAGCCGTTGAAACTGGTGGCCGCGGCCAGAAAAAGGGTGACGCTCTGCGCGCCGCTCACCCGAAGCTCCCCGTCTGGCGTCGCCTCCACGCGGCCATCCGGCGCAATGACACGCACATGCGCCTCGGCCCGCATCCCCTCGCCGTAGCGAATCGGCTCGTCCCCGCTGTGATAGGGCGGGTCCACGTGGACGGGCACATTGCACTTGAGGACAAGACCTGCCAGGTTTTCCGAAACCTGGCAGGTGTGACGGAGGGGACTATCCAACCCTACCACAAAATTCAGCGCGCCGGGCCGGTCCGCGCTCAGCCGCACCACCAGCACCTGATCCGGGAAACTCACAAACGCCTCCCGCCGGAACGCCACGCCGTCCTGCGCGTAGTCAACCGAAGCCAGCGCCGTATCCAAATCCAACGCCCGCCCATACGCGGTCTGCCGTCCGCGGTCTGCCGTCTCCCCAAACCGCAACCGCAGTTCCCCCAGAGGCAAATACGCCTGACTATACGGCCCCTGCATCTGCCTACACAACTCATTTGCGGCCGCGTATGCCCCGGCAAAGAGCTGCCGCCGCACCTCCGGCAACACCTCCTTTGCGCCGGGATTCGTCGTGTCCTTCGGCGCGCCCGACCAGAGCGTATCCTCGTTCAGGGCGATGTGCTCCTCCTCCACGCCGCCGAAAATCATCCCGCCCATGCGTCCATTGCCAATGGGCAGGGCTTCTTCCCAGGCCGCGGCGGGGGAAGTGTACCAAAGCGTAAGAGGTGTAGTCATTTATTGCTCCGTGAGGAGTGAAACGTGAAACGTGAGAAAGGTCGGCGATCTCACGGCTCACGTTTCACGTTTCTGGCCGACAAATCGACAAACGGAGTCACCCAAATTTCTCTTTTACTTCCCCCAACGCCCCATCAATCGCTTCCAGCACCCGGTTCATCTCGGCTTCTGTGTGCGCGGCGGAGAAGCCGTGATGGGGCGAGACCGCAAAATAGACCCCCCGCCGGTAGCAGCCGTCGATGAAGGCGAATTCCATATCCTTGCGTTTGGCCGCGGCCTGGCGATAGTTGGTCACTTCGCTGGTCACGCCAAAGTACATCCCGAAGCGGGGACCCGCGTATTGCAGGCGCAGGGGCACGCCGTGTTGGTCGATGAGGGACTGGAAGCCACTGTAGAAATGCTCGCCCACTGCGTCCAGCCGTTCGTAGAAGCCCGGACTGCTGTATTCGCCCAGTGCGGCCAGCGCGCCCAGCACAGTCGTCGGGTGGGCCAGGAATGTGCCGCTCATCTCCGCATTGCCCAGAGGTCGCAGATGCGCCATCACCTGGCGCCGTCCGGTCAGCGCGCTGATGGGCGTGCCACCGCCAAAGGCTTTGCCCAGCACGCACAAATCCGGCGTCACACCGAAATACGCCTGCGCGCCGCCGGGCGCGACCCGGAACGCGGTCAGCACCTCATCGAAAAAGAGAATCACCCCGTAGCGGTCGCACAGGTCCCGGCAGAGCTGGACAAAGCCCGGTTTGGGCAGAATGCAGCCCTGGTCGTAGTTGATGGGTTCCATCAGCAGCACCGCGGCCTCTTGGCCGTGGGCGGAGAAAGCGGCTTCCAACGCGGCGGGATCGTTGAAAGGAACGATGACGATATTCTCCCGCACGTTATAAGGAATCCCCGCGGATTCCGGATAAGCGGTGGGGCGACTCTCTGGCCCGGCCACGTCCAGCGGCGGCGCGACACTCAGATTCAGCGCATCCGCGTAGCCGTGGAAATGGCCCTCGAATTTGATGATCTTCTCCCGTCCCGTGGCGGCCCGGGCCAGACGCAGCCCGTGCATGACTGTCTCCGTGCCCGAACCCGCATAGCGTACCATCTCCGCGCAGGGGATCAGCTCCGTCACCCGCCGGGCCAGTTGGGTGTGATAGATCGTCTCGTAGGAGCAGATGACACCCATCTCCAGGGCTTTCTGCACGCCGGCTACCACTGCCGGGTGGTTGTGCCCCAGCAGAGACGCGCCGTGGGAGAGGCACATATCCACATATTCCTGCCCCTCCAAATCGTAGACGAATGGTCCATCGCCCCGGCTGACATAAAACGGATGGCCGATGGCCGCGTTGGCCCTGGCTGTGGCCGAGACGCCGCCGGGCAGGTACTGTTGGGCAAGCTGGTAATGTTCGCTGGTGGTTGGCATAGGAGGGTTTCTCGTCAGGTGCTTTGAATGTACAATGGACTAATTTTCGCCAGAAGACGTGATGCGTGAAACGTGAGATCGACCGGTACTCTCATGTTTCACGCATCACGTATCACCTTTCCCATCGCGGCCAACTTCTCATCGCTCAGATAGCCGTAGCGGTTGACCCAAATGCCGTCAACGGGACTCTCTGCGGCCAGGGCAAAGCGGCGGCGGAAGTCGTCCAGCGGCCCGTAGCCGTGGACCAGCGCGTGGGCCTGCGCCCGGCCACCCACGGCCCGCACCACCTGACGCAGCTTGCGCGCCTGTGTCTCGGATGGAATGGGGTGGGCCTCGTCCGGCTCCGGGTAGTGATAATCGGCCAGCGTACGCCCGCCGCCGCCTGGCTCGGCAATGTCCATCAGCGCGACCAGCGCCCGCACCAACAGCCCCTCGTCCAGTCCCGGATTGGCGTCCAGCAGTTCCCGCCCCCAATATTCCACCATCTGACACCAGTGCATTGTGTAGAGTTTGGCCGAGACCGAGCCGCAGGTGTCGCCGACGCGGGCAAAGTCCAGCCCGGTGAAGAAACTGTAGGGGGGCATAAAGGCGTTGGCGGAGAGTTCCTTCTCCGGCCCCGCGGCGGCGGTGATGGCCGCGCGCCAGTCCGCCAGCAGATCAGCGGAAAGCGCGGCCTTCAGCCGGAAGAAGTCGGCCACGCCGGGGAAGCGGGTGAGCAGACTGGCCTGGGCAAAGCGTCCGCCGTCGGTCTCGGCAAAGTCGGCGATGTCGTCGTTGCCCAGACTGCCGTGGAGATAGCGCCAGAAGGCGAGGGTTTCCTGCCGGATAGCGGCAAAATCGAAGCCGTGGCTGTTGGCCCAGCCTTCCACATGCGGCCCCAAGTCGCTGAAGACTTCGTTGAGGGTGTAGCAGGGATATTCCGGCCAGTCCGGGCGGATGCCGTCGATCTCCGGGTATTGGGCAAAGATATCCCGACACCAGGCCCGGTTCCAGGCGCGCACGGCCGGGGAAGCCAGGCTGGCAGTGTCGGCCATGCGATAGGGGGGCAGTGTGCCGTCGGGCAGCCGGGGCCGGTCCTCGTCCCGCAGACCCGCGGGCGCGGCCGCACTGGTCTGAATGTAGACGCGCATGCCCCGCGCTTTGGCCGCCCGAATGAATTCCCCAATAATCGGCCCCGCGCTGGCAGTCAGGTCGTTGGCCGGGCGGGGCTGATAGGGGCTGTCCGCGAAGAGTTCGGCACGGAAGGCATGGCCCGGCGCGCTGCGCAGCCAGAGTCCCCGCTGACCCCAGAGCGGGCGGTCAAAGAGGCGGGGGCTGGTTCCGCCGTCATCCGGCGGCTGGTAGCTGCCTTCCCCTTCCGCGCCCGGCGCGGTGACGGATGTGTTGACGGCCACGGCGTTGACACCTACCACCTGCAAACGGTCCAGCACAGGTTCGACGCCTTCGACCTGAAAGAAGGGGCTGAGGGTTGTCACGCCAAGGAAACGGGGGGCAATGGGCATGGCGGGTTGGCTCCTGCTGGCGATGGAATTCGATGGGAGCAGAGAGATGCTCCCCTCTATTGTGCCACAGAAGGATTAGAAGATCGAACTATCCACGCAAGGGCCGCCCGCCGTCCACAGGCACAACATTGCCCGTCATAAACGTCAGTTTGGCCGCGACCGCCCACACTGTTTCCGCCACGTCTTCCGGAGAGGCCAGCCGCTGAAGGGGCGTCAGATCGGCCTGCTGCTGGATATAAGCTGGGTCCATGCGTGCGGCATACTCGCCCAGCACCCAGCCCGGCGAAACTGAAACCACCCGCACTTTGGGGGCCAGGGCACGGGCCAGGGAGCGGGTCATGGAATCCAGCGCGGCTTTGGACGCACAGTAGGCCACATTGCTGCCCAGGCCCGTCACGCCCGCCACCGACGAGAGATTGACAACTGTGCCGCGGTCACCGGCTAGCAGCAGTTCTTTGCAGGCGCGGATGGTGGCAAAGGCCCCCCGCCAGTTGGTCTGGAAGATGCGATCGATCCAGTCGTCGCTGAGCGCGTCCAGATCGTCGTGGGGGACGGGGGTGGTGATGCCCGCGTTGTTGACCAGTAGGTCCAGGCGGCCATAGCGTTCGGCTATCTGTCGGGCCAGCGCGGCCAGTGCGTCGCTTTCTGTGACCGAAGCCTGGACCACCAGATGATTCTCCCCGTTCAGGCTGTCGGCCACGGCCTGGGCTTTGGCCTCGTCCCTGTGATAGGTGATGACGACACTGGCCCCGGCCCCCGCCAGCCGCCGACAGATGGCGGAGCCGATGCCGCCGCCCCCGCCGGTGACAAGCGCAACCTGGCCCCGAAGTGATGTATCGTTGGACATTTGTCTTTCTCACCCTTTCCCATAGCGGGCAACCCGCAGATCGGCCTGGGCTTTGTGCCCCCAGAAGCGCTCAATCGCGCAGAGCCGGGCGCAGTATTCGCCCACCAGCGCGCTGGCTTCGTCGGTCAGCACCTTTTGATAGGTCACGGTTTTGAGAAACTTCCCCACCCACAGCCCGCCGGTATAGCGGGCCGCCTGTTTGGTGGGCAGGGTGTGATTGGTCCCGATGACTTTGTCGCCGTAGGCCACATTGGTGCGCGGCCCCAGAAAGAGCGCGCCGTAGTTGGTCAGCGTGCGCTGAAAAAAGTCGTTGTCTGTGGTCAGCACTTCCACGTGTTCGCAGGCGATGCGGTCGGCCTCTGCCGCGGCCTCCGCGTGGTCGGCCACCAGAATGATCTGGCCGTATTCCCGCCAGGCCACGCCCGCAATATCCGCGGTGGGCAGTGTCTCCAACTGGCGGCCAATCTCCACCTGCACGCCTGCGGCCAGGCCGCGGCTGGTTGTGATGAGCACTGCCGGGCTGGTCGGCCCGTGTTCGGCCTGGCCCAGCAGATCCGTCGCCACCATCTCCGCGTCCGCCGAGTCGTCGGCAATGACCAGCACTTCGGTCGGCCCGGCCAGCAGATCGATACCCACTTTGCCGAAGAGCTGGCGCTTGGCTTCGGCCACATAGGCATTGCCCGGCCCCACCAGCATATCCACCGGGGCCACCTCCTCCGTACCCAGGGCCATACGGGCAATGGCCTGCACCCCACCGATGACGTGAATTTCATCCGCGCCGGCCAGGTGCATGGCCGCGATTGTCTCTCTGGGCAGTTCGCCGTCGATGGGCGGCGTGGAGGCGATCACCCGGGACACGCCCGCGACTTTGGCGGTGAGCACACTCATATGGGCCGAGGCCACCATCGGGTAGCGGCCACCGGGCACGTAGCAGCCCACACGGTTGACGGGAATGTTCTTGTGGCCGAGGATGACACCGGGCAGAGTTTCCACTTCCACATCCTGCAGCGCGGCCCGCTGCGCCTGGGCAAAGCCGCGTATCTGGGCCTGGGCAAAGGTGAGGTCATCCAGCGTCTGTGGGGGAACCTGGGCCAGCACGTCGGCAATCTGCGCGTCCGACAGGCGGAAGCTGGGCGGGTCCCAGTTGTCAAAGCGCTGGGAGAGTTCCCGCGCCGCGGCCTCGCCCCGGACGCGAATGTCATCCAGAATGCCAGCCACAGTCTCCCGCACCTGGCGGTCTGCGGCAAAGAGTTCTTCGTCGCTCTTGCCCGCTTTCAATATTTCAGCCACAAGCCAGCCTCCTGTGTGAACGTTTCACTCAATTTTCCTCCCTTGGCATCTTCGCTCGGATAGTGTACGATAGTGCGATTGTTTCTGCAAGCTAAACCGCTTTACAACGAGTTAGCCAACTATGCGCAATCCCCTCTCTCGAATTTCGGCCATCTCCCGCTACAACCGGGATGTGAAGCTCCTTTTGCTCGCCACGGCCATTCTTGCTATCAGCTTCTTTGGTGTCACCGCGCTGCTCAAAATTCTGTATGTGCTGCGTCTGGGCTACGGGCCGGAATATGTGGGGCTGTTTGGCGCGTCGGGCGCGCTGGGCTATATGGCTATGAGTATGCCCAGCGGCTGGCTGGGCGAACGCTGGGGCATCAGCCGCGCGATGGCGTTGGGCGCGCTGGCAACGACCGTCGGGATGGTGATGCTGCCCCTGTCGGAGGTCGTTCCCCTCTGGGCGCGGGATGGGTGGCCGATTGCCAGCCAGATAGTGCAGACTGGGGGATACGCACTCTTTAGCATCAATTTGGTGCCTGCGCTGATGGGGGCCACCTCACCGGAAAACCGCAACAGTGCCTATGCCCTGAGCAGCACATTGCGCAGCCTGGGCACATTTGTCGGGACGGTTGCCGGGGGGATATTGCCGGGTCTGCTGGTGCTGATGACGGGGCAGGGGTTGGACACCCCCGCACCCTATCGGCTGGGTCTGTGGATAGGACCGTTCATCACTGCATTGGCGATGGTTCCGCTGCTGCGCATTCGCGAGCCAAAAGCTGTGCGGACCGGCGCGAACACAGTGCCCACCGATTCGTTCCCGCTTTTGCCCGTGGGCCTGCTGATTGTTTTTGTCGGTCTGGGACAGGCCGCCAGCGCCACCTGCCAATCCTTTTGCAACGCCTATATGGACTCGGAACTGGCGCTCTCACCGGCGATGATCGGTCTGGTTACCGGCGGGGGGCAGTTTTTATCGATCTTCGCGCCGATGCTGCTGCCCAAAATGGCCCGGACTCGAGGCAATGGCTGGACACTTCTGGTTGTCACATTGGGCAGCGCTGCCAGCCTTTTGCCCCTCCTTCTTTTCCCCCATTGGCTGGGCGCCAGCCTGGGCCGTTTTGGCACGCTGGCCCTGGCCGCCATGTGGATGCCGACCCTACAGGTCTATCAGATGGAGATGATTGCCCAGCGCTGGCGTTCTTTGGCCTACGGCGCGGTCTCTATGGGGATGAGTCTGAGCTTCGCGCTGGTCAGCTATGCGGGCGGGCTGCTGGTGGCAGGCTGGGGCTACGCTGCCCTGTTCGGCCTGGGCCTGCTGCTCTCCGCGGGCGGCGCGGGGCTGATGGGTCTGTTCGTGCGCAAGCCTGAATTGATTACATCGGGGACAACCCCCGCGCAGGCCCTTGCCGCGGGCGACTGACAGGTATCTTCTGAGAACATACGGTTGCAGAGCCATAAGCCCTGGCCTAAAAATAGCCACGGATGAACACTGATAAACACGGATTTAATCTGCGTAATCTGTGTCTTCTGCGTAAATCTGCGTCCCTGTTTTCATTGCTGATTGTGCCCCACCCGGCATATACTCGGTTTATTCTGTAAGTTACAACAAGCGTGACCTACGGGTTTTGCATACACTGGGTAGATAGACCCCATTCTGTAGGTCCGGCTTGCAGCCGGACGAGTGGCACGCACCCCTCCGCGTGGGGATACGAGATGTCGTCCGTGTGCGATTCAGTTGTGTACTCCGGTCGCGAAGGGGTAATGGATGTCCGTCACGCTACAAGCGTGACCTACGGGTTTTATGTACTGCGCACGCCAAACAAGGAACACAGGCCAGAATTCAGGGGTCGATCTGTGCGTTTCCCAGCTCCACCCGGTTGTCCGGCGTGGGTGGCTCCACTGGCAGATTCGTCACTGTGACGGGATCGTACATCCCCGCCTTCAGCCCGTAGACCCCCGGCCCGATCTCCGGCGGCAGGGGGATGCGGTGGGTGTCGGCGACGATCTCCCCGGCCCGCCAGCGGCTGGTGGGGGTGAACCCCCCGACGGGCGCGCCGTCGTGCTGGGCGATGACAGCGCCGTCCGCGCCGAGAAGATGGACAAAGACATTCAGATTGGCTGACGTTTCCCGCAGAGCGAACCAATAGAGCGTCACATCCAGCGCCCGTTCGCCCCGGGCCGGTGCAGTTTCGTAGCCGATTAGCTGCGCTGTATCGCCCAGGCGGGCCTGCACTGGCGCAGGCGTGCGTTCCCGCGCACCGACGCCCAACCCATTCAGCGCCAGCAGTAGCGTAACCCCCACCAGCAGCCCGGCCATCCATCGCCTCCCCACCCGCCAGGACAGGAAAGCCCAGATGCCCACGGCCAGTAGGGCCAGCCCCGCGCCCAGCCGCCGGGCGGTTGTCCATCCGTAGCGGAATTCGACGCGCTGGCTGCCTGCCTCCACGGGAACCGTCACCAGCCCCATCTCCCCGCTGGCCGCTATCGGGACGGGCGCGCCATCTGCCCTTGCGTTCCAGCCGGGCTGGGCAAAGGCGTGCAGGCGCAGGTCGAAGGAGAGTTCGCTCTCCAGCGCCACATCCATCCGGTTGTGGCCCACCGCCAGAATCCGCACGCCCGGCGCGGGGGAGAGCGGTGCGCCATCCGTCGCGCCCTCCCGCGGGCGGCCCAAGGCCCAGCGCTGTTCTGTCACCGTCACCGGCAGGAACTCGCCCGTCCAGGTCGCGCCCACCTGCCCTGTCTCCGCGTCCTCCTGCCACATGCGCTGGGGGGACCAAACCTGGGCCGCGGGCAGTTCCAGCGGCTCCAGCGGCAGCGCGGGCAGGGAGACAGCCGCCAGCAGACCGGTCAGCCCCACTGCCCACGCCCAGGCAGGCAGCCGGGGCAGCAGTTGGGGGAGACTGGCCGCACAGCCCGCCAACCCCAGCCCGGCCAGCAGCAGAAAGCGCCAGGGATATTGCAGATGTCCCAGCAACGGCGTCAGGGGCAGCCAAAGGGGCAGGGCCAGCGTCGTTGTCATTCCGATGGCGGCCAGGGCCAGGAGCAGGTGATAGCCACCCATTTGCGCTGGTATGTAAGAATGGAACGCGGATGACGCGGATTCGGCGGATCGGTGCGGATTTTCAGCGCGCGGCCGGTTGTCGTTCGCTTGGCGGTCGGGGGTCTGCCGTCTGTCGTCCACGCGTCGTCGAAGATAGCCACCCACGCCCACCGCCAGCAGTAACGGGGCCAGCCAGCTCAGCGGATAGACCAGCGCCAGCCCGGCCGCGTCCCGATAGGGATAGACGAATGTGCGGGCCAGCAGGCCAGCCGGCGCGAGCAGGTGGTTGACAAATCCCTGGGAAGCACCGCTGCCGATGCCCACCGCGCTGCTCTCGGCCAACACCGGCAGCCAATAGCCCGCGGCCAGCCCCATTGCCAACAGCAGCGACAGCCCGGCCCAGAGCAGACGATCCCAGCGGCGGCTCCACACGGCCAGCAGCAGCAGATGGGGAATGGCAGCCAGCACCATCAGCAGCGTCGTCAGGTTGTGGGTCAACACCAGCCCGGCCCAGGCCAGCGCGCCGAAGAGGAGCCACTGATGAACACTGATGAACGCTGATTTTTCACGCACTTTTTCCGCGCTTTCCGGGTTTCCTTGCTGGGCTTTTTTGTCTTCGGCCCGGAAGACGGCGGTGTAGGCCCACAGAATCAACGGCGGAAAGATGAAGGCGAAGTGTTCGGGCAGCGCGCCCCGTGTGTAGGCATCGGCCAGGTGATAGGGCAGGTAGCTGTAGACCAGCGCGGCCAGCACCCCTGCCCTGTGCCCCCAGAGCGATTGCGCGTAGCCATAGGCAGCCAGGGCAGCCAGCACAAAGCCCAAGCCGACCGTCCACTGGAAGGCCACAGCCGGACTCATCCCCAGCAGAGAGAGGGCCGCGCCGGGCCAATAGCTCAGGGGCGAGTAGTAGTTGAGGACGGCCTGGCCGTAGCCAAAGCCGAAGTCGGGGAAGAGGCGGGGGTGCAGCACGCCTTCCCGCCAGGCATCGGCCAGGGCGGCCATGCGATAGATGTGAAAGCGCCCGTCGTCGGAGAGGTAGAAGCCGGGGCGGAGGAGGGGGGCCAGCAGAGGCAGCAGGAGCAGCAGCCAGGCGTAGCGGGTGGCCGCGGTTTTGAGCCGTGGGAGAATTGCGCTCATCGCACGTCCACCTCGGCCAGCAGCAGCCGACCGCCCAGTTGCTCGCCGCCGGTGATGGGCAAATTTTCCACAGTTTCCGGGTGGTACATCCCGGTGAGCAGCCGGTAGCGGCCCGGCGGCGCGTCCGCGGGCACTGTCAGCGTCAGCCAATCCTCCATCACTTCCCCCGGCTGCCAGCGGGTGGTGGGGGTGAAAAAGAGGCCTGGCTCGGTGTCGCCCCCGGCCCATTTGCGCCCGCTCCATCCTCCAGATGCAGCGATGAGTTTGTAGCGGGCCTGGGGTGGGGAAAGGGTCAGCCAGTCCACGGCCAGCCAGACCCGACCGCCGGGGTGGACGACCGGCGTTGCCAGCCCGGCCCCGGCAATGGCAACTGTATCGCCCAGATGCACAGGCTCGTCCCAGCGGACTTCCTGGACTGGTCCAGCCAGCCGCGCCGGTGTGGCGAGGAGAGTCAACAGCAGCAGCCCGGCCAGGGGCGTCAGCACAACCGGCAACAGTCTGCGCCGCCAGCGCCAGGCCAGCCCACACCAGAACAGAAGCGCGAGCAGAGCCAGCCCTTCGCCCACCTGCTGGCTGGGCGTCGCCGCGTAGTCCACCGCGACGGTGTGCGCCCCCGCGGGGATGGGCGCGGAGAGCAACCCCAACGGGCCAGCGGGCGCAGTCTCCACCCGTTCGCCGTCCACCCGCACCTGCCAGGCGGGGAAGTAAAACTGGTGCAGGCTGAGTGTCCAGGCGTCGGGACTTTTCACCTGAAAACTGCGGGCCAACGGACGCTGCGCACCTGATCGGATCGCCACATCCAGCGGCGCGGCTGCCGGAGGAATTTGTGCGGGGGGCAGGAAGAATTCGGTGGGTTTGGCTTCCACCCACGCGGGCAGATATTCGTAGAACCAGCCGCCGCCCCAGTCCCGCGCGGCCAGACCGATCTGAAAGTCGAAGGCCACCACCGCGGCCAGGTCCATCGCCTCTTCGGTCAGGGGATCGGGGCTGCCGGGGAGGGTCATTGCCACGCTGGGCAGACGGGCCGCGCCGCTGATGGCCAGGGCCAGCGCCACCCCCGCGGCCAGCAGCCAGCCCCCGCGTCCGCGCGCTTCCAGCCAGTGCGCCAGCCCCAAGGCAATGCTCAGGGAACCGCCCAGCGCGACCACAGCCTGAAAGCGATAGGGCGGCCCCAGATAGGAGACGAAGGGCGCGTGCAGCCAGAGCGGGCGGCTGATGCTTGCCATCATTGCCACGCCGGCCAGCGCACAGAGGGCAAAAAAGAGGGCAGTCCGGGCGGCAGTCGGTGTTCTGCGCCGGGAGAGCCAGGCCGCGCCCATTCCTCCCAGCCAGAGCAGCGCGGCCAGGCGGGGGATGGGATCGAAGGTGGCTGTGCCCTGATCGGGCAGATAGCGGTGCAGCCAAAAAGGCGAGAACAGTTCGCCCAGCCGGTAGAGCAGGCCCGCATTTTCCTGGCGCACGCCTTCGCCCAGGGCCGCGGCCCGCACCCACGCCACATCCGCCAGCGCGGGCAGCCAGAAGAAGGCGCTGAGGCCCAGGCCCAGAAGCCAGAAGAGGAATAGATTGCGAATTGCGAGTTGCGGGTTGCGAATTGCGCGTCCGGATCGCAACTCGCAACCCGCAACTCGCACACTCTCCCAAACGCCGTAGGCCAGCACAAACGGTGTGTAGAAGAAGGCCGAGATATTGTGGGTGAGCATCAGCAGCGCGGTGGACAGGGCGACGAGCAGCCCGGCGCGCATCCTCGCCCCGCGTGTGGGGGCGTGGGCCAGGCTGTGGACCGCGGCCAGGAGCAGGGGAACCCAGGCCATTGCCCACAGTTCGGCCTGCGCGCCCCGCACCAGCCCGTTGGAAAGGTGATAGGGCCAGTAGACGTAGAGGAGCGCGGCCAGCCAGCCCACCCGCTCGCCGTAGCGCCGGGCAAAGTAGTACATCGACCAGCCCGCGGCCAGCAGGCCGATCCCCAGCGTCCATTCAAAGGCGGCCAGCACACCGCCGCCCAACAAAATGACGATTTCGCCCAGATAGTAGGTGAGGGGCGCGTAGTAGTGGAGGACGGGAAAGCCGTAGAGAAAGGCCATGTGGGGAAACCAGCGGGGATAGAGCGTGCCGCCGGCGAGGGCTGTGTGCAGTTCGTAGAAGCGGGCCAGGTGATGCACGCCGTCGTGGGTGGCCTGGAGATGGGGCAGCCAGAGGGGCCAGGTGGCGGGCAGCAGCAGCAGTGTGAGCAGCAGCCAGCGCGTACCGGCTTTGGGCCGGGTGGCTGTGGACTGGGTTGAACGCTCCGGGGCGGTGGATTTCTGGAAAGTCATAGGGATTGGCTGAAAGGTATCGGGTGATTTATAGTTGGGTCTGTCCACAGGTTCAAACCGGTGTCTGTGATGGGAAACCGGATGCTGTGGATTCAGAAAATAATCGGGGAAGGGCAGGTGCGGTATTTTGCCGCACAATCTGGTACGCCCCTCCATTGTGCGGCAAAATGCCGCGCCTACGATGACGGGATTTGTTTGTGAGTCCACTGCAAAAAGGACAACTTCTCCCGCGGAGACGCGGAGTCGCAGAGAATTTCAGGCGAGAATCCTTCTTTTTATCGTGACTATTCAGGCCAGCGCCGGTTGAGTAGGCCACGGCAGTTTGTGGCCGTATCGAAACCAAAGCGGGTAGACCCGCAAACTGGTTTCGATACGCCTGGAAACAGCCCCAGGCTACTCAACCGACGTTTGCTAACCGGCTGGCTGATGGCTGAATAGTCACTTTTTATCAGCGTTTATCAGTGTCTATCAGTGGCTCAAAAGGCTTTTTGCAGTAGAGTCGTCTTTGGATAGCTTATCATCACCGGGGCGCAAAAGGGAATCTGACAGGTGAACCGTCTGAAGACACACAAAGGGATGCTGGCCGGGCTGCTGCTCTGCCATCTGTTCCTGGCCCTGGCCTGGTCCGCGGCCAACCCTCTGGGCGAAGCACCGGACGAGGCCGATCACTGGGCCTATGTGGTCTATCTGGCCCAGGAACGCGGCCTGCCCGTTGGCCCAGAGATTACCCAGAGCAAACACCCGCCGCTCTATCACGCCACGGCCGCGCTGGTGGCCGGTCTCTTCGCTGACCCCTCCTTTGACTTTCTGCGCGCCAACCCGGACTTGCAGGTTCCCGTGCCTGTGGACGGGCCATTCAATTTTTTCATCCACACCGCGCAGGAGGACTGGCCCTGGCAGGGCGGGCCGCGGGCCTTTCATCTGGCCCGGCTCTGGTCGATTCTGCTCAGCCTGGGCACAATCGCCGCGGCCTGGGGGCTGATGCGCGGGGCTTTCCCCGCGGACCCGGCGTTGGCCCTGGCTGTGGCCGGGGTGCTGGCCTTTTTGCCCACTTTTGCTTTCATCGGCAGCGCGGTGAGCAACGACGGGGCCGCGGCTTTTTTCGCCACGGCTGCCCTGTGGGGCGGCTTTGCTATCTATCGCGGGCAGGGACGGCTGGCCGCGGGCTGGTGGACACCGTTTGCCCTGGGGCTGGGCGTGCTGACAAAAGTGAGTGTGGCGGCGGTCTGGCTGCCGGTGGCGTTGCTGGTGATGGGGGTGGTAGAGACGCAAAATTTTGCGTCTCTACGCGCGTCTCTACGCAGGCTGCTGGCTATTTTTCTCCCCGCCGGGCTGATCGCCCTGCCCTGGTTTGTGCGCAATTGGCAGTTGTATGGCGATGCCACCGGGCTGGCCCTGGCCCGGCAAACCATCGACCAGCGCCTGACGCCGTGGACGTGGGCGGACAGCTGGTGGCTGGTGAAGGGCTGGTTCCTCTCCTTTTGGGGACGCTTCGGGGCCATCGGCCAGATTGCCCAACCGCTGTGGCTGGATTGGCTGCTGCTGGGGCTGACTGTGCTGGCCGGGCTGGGGCTGGCCCGCCGCTGGCAGGGGATAGGCGAGAATCGGCAGCGCTTTTCTCTGTCGGTGCTGCTGGTGTCTGTGGCCGCCGTGGCCGGGGTGATGTGGCAATATTCCCAAACCGCGCTGGGCACGGACCAGGGACGGCTGCTCTATCCCGCGCTGGGGCCGCTGATTGGCCTGTGGGTGCTGGGGCTGACCGCGTGGGTGCGCGGCCGCTGGCTGGTGGCGGCAACCGCCCTGTGGAGTGTGGGCCTGCTGGTGGGTGTCATTCGCCCGGCCTATGCGCCGACGCCTGTGCTTGTGGCCCAGGTCCCGGCGAGTGCCGCCCGCATAGCCGATGTGGATTTCGGGGAGATTCGGCTCGTCGGGGCTGCGTTTGATTCCCGGCCTGTGTTCTATTGGACCGCGCCGGAGCCGCCCGGCCAGGACTGGCGCGCGGTGCTGCGGGTGACGGGCGAGGACGGCACGCTTGTGTGGGAGTGGCAGCGCTCGCCCGGCCAGGGCCGCTATGCCACAGACCGCTGGCCCGCGGGTGTGGTGGTGGCCGACGACTACGCGCTTGCCTATGCCAGCCACTGGCCGGATTGGGCCGGGCCGGGGCGCTATCGGGTGGAGGTGGGGGTGCGGGCCTTTGCCGGGGACTGGGCTGTGCCCACCCAAAACCACGCGCCCGCGGCCAGCCAGGAACACCCCTTTGTGGAAGTGGGCTGGATTGAGCGGGGCCGGGAGGCAGATTGACAGCCCTCGGCCCACCCGCTACAATTTGGAGAGACGGCAGACCGCGGACGACCGACCGCACACAGGCGGCGATCCCGGCACTACCCGCGGTCCGCTGTCCGCGGTCTGCCGCCCAAAACCAACCACCACCCCCGACGAGCGAAGTTTCATGCCCATCAGCCCCCAACAATTTGTCCACAAATGGCGCGGTGTTTCTCTGAAGGAACGCAGCGCGGCCCAGGAACACTTTCTCGATATTTGCCATCTGATCGGCCACCCCACCCCCGCTGAGGACGACCCCACGGGCCAGCGCTTCACCTTTGAGGCCGGCGCGGACAAGCAGAGCGGCGGCAGCGGCTGGGCGGATGTGTGGAAGCGGGGCTTCTTTGCCTGGGAATATAAGGGCAAGCACGCGGATTTGGGCAAAGCCTATCAGCAGCTTCTCCAATACCGGGAATCCCTGCTCAACCCGCCCCTGCTGGTGGTGAGCGACATCGAGCGGATTGTCGTCCACACCAATTTTACCAATACGGTCAAGCAGACCGTGGAGATCGGTCTGGACGATCTGCTCACCCCCGGGGGGATGGCCCAGTTGCGGGCCATTTTCAGCCAGCCGGAGCGCTTTCAATCCAGCCAGACTGTGGAGCAGGTGACAGAGCAGGCCGCGCGGGAATTTGCCCGCTTGGCCGCGCTCCTGCGGGAGCAGACCGACGACGCCCACGCCATCGCCCACTTCCTCATCCGCCTGCTCTTTTGCCTCTTTGCCGAGGACATCGACCTGCTGCCCCGCAATCTTTTTGGCAATCTGGTGGACCACACCCGGGGCCGGCCCCACGCCTTCACCGGCCAATTGGGCCAGCTTTTCCAGGCAATGGCCACCGGCGGCTGGTTTGGCGCGGAGGAGATCAAACATTTCAACGGCGGTCTTTTTGACAGCGCGGCTGTGCTGCCTCTGGACCGCACGGGGCTGGATGTGCTGGCGGGCATTGCCAGCCTGGACTGGTCGAGCATTGAGCCGTCGATTCTGGGCACGCTTTTCGAGCGCAGTCTGGACCCGGCCAAACGCGCGCAGCTGGGCGCACACTACACCAGCCGGGAGGACATTCTGCTGATTGTGGAGCCGGTGCTGATGGCCCCCCTGCGCCGCCGCTGGGCCGAGGTGCAGACCGAAGCCCAGGCCCTGGCCGCGCGGCGGGATGCCACCAGCGACCGGGGCACGGCCACCCGCCACAACAACGCGCTGGCCAAGCTGCTGCAGGACTTTGCCGCGGATCTGGCCGCCACCCGTGTGCTGGACCCGGCCTGTGGCAGCGGCAATTTTTTGTATGTGGCCCTGCGTCTGCTGCTGGACCTGTGGAAGGAAGTCTCTGTCTTTGCCGGGGCGCTGCGCCTGCCTCTGCTTTCGCCTGTGCCGGGGTTGTCGCCCTCGCCAGAGCAGCTCTACGGCATTGAACTCAACCCCTTTGCCTATGAACTGGCCCAGGCCACGATTTGGATTGGCTATATTCAGTGGCTGCACGAAAATGGCTTTGGCCTGCCCGGCGAGCCGATTCTGAAACCCCTGGACAACATCGCCAACCGGGACGCGATTCTGGCCTACGACGCCGCGGGCAATCCGGTGGAGCCGGTGTGGCCGGACGCAGAGATTGTGATAGGGAATCCGCCGTTTTTGGGTGACAAGAAAATGCGGGCTGATTTGGGCGGTGTGTATACCGATACGTTGCGAAAATTGTACGGGGAACGCATTCCGGGGCAGAGCGATTTGGTCTGCTACTGGTTTGAAAAAGCCAGGCAATTGCTCGCTGATGGGAGCCTGTCGCGAGCCGGGTTGCTTGCCACACAGGGAATCCGGGGCGGCGCAAATCGTACGGTTTTGGAACGGATAAAAGAGACAGGCGATATCTTCTGGGCTGAGTCGGACCGGAATTGGATTCTGGATGGTGCAACAGTTCATGTCTCAATGATTAGTTTTGATGGTGGCTCTGAAAGCAACAAAGTATTGAACGGTGAAAGCGTCGATAGTATAAACGCAGACTTAACGGCATTGGCAGACGTAACATCGGCGCAGAGGCTTGAGGAAAACTCAGGTATTGCATTTATCGGAACGCAAAAGGGCGGCAAGTTTGATATTTCTCCCGATTTGGCCGAAGAAATGCTGGCACAGCCTCCTAATCCAAATGGAGCATCAAATTCAGATGTGATCCGCCCTTGGATTAATGGGAGAGATATTGTCCAACGTCCTCGGAGAATGTATATCATTGATTTTGGCACTGATACGGATAAGGAAGTTGCTGCGTTATATGAAGCGCCATTTGAGTATTTACGCCAAAACATTAAAACCACTCGTGAAGAAGTAAATTCTGAAGGGCGTACGGCCACCATTTGGTGGCTACATCAACGCTCGAGGCCGGAAATGCGAACTGCACTCGAAGGATTGCCCAGATTCATAGGAACCCCAAGAGTTGCCAAACATCGAATGTTTGTGTGGGTTGAAAGTGCAGTTTTAGCCGATAGCGCAGTTGTGGTATTTGCACGTGCAGATGACTACTTTATGGGCGTGCTGCATTCTTCGATTCATGAATTTTGGGCACGGGCAACTGGTACGCAATTGCGAGATGCTGAAAGTGGTTTTCGGTACTCCCAAACAATGACCTTCGAGACTTTCCCCTTCCCCTGGCCGCCGGGCGCGGAGCCGGTGGACGATCCCCGGGTGCAGGCCATCGCGGCCGCGGCCGCGGAACTGGTGGCCAGGCGGGATGCCTGGCTCAACCCGCCCGGTCTCGACGAGGCGCAACTGAAGAAGCGCACCCTCACCAATCTCTACAACCAGCGCCCCACCTGGCTGGACCTGCTCCACAAACGGCTGGACGCGGCCGTATCCGCGGCCTACGGCTGGCCCGCGGATACGGCGGACGAAGAAATCCTGGAGCGGCTGCTGGCCCTGAATTTGGAGCGGGCCGGGGGGTAGACCAGAGCTGCCAGGTTTCAGAAAACCTGGCAGCTCTTTGCGGCAATCCCGACCAGTCAATTTTGTCAGGAGTCAACGATGAAACTTTCTGAGGAAGAAGCCAGGCACTTTTTCGATCTGATGTTCGGTCTGCAATTCTATGCCAACCAGCAGTTGGGTCTCACTCCATCTGCCAAATCGCTGAAGGCGTACCGCGCGCTGGGCAGCAAAGAAAAACTGCCCACCCGCAACGCCATCTACGAGCACCCCGAAGTCATCGATGCTTATCTGAAGGCCAATCCCAATCGGCTCTCCGCTGACGATCGGGCGATTGTGGCGGGCTGGAAGAAGCCGGTGCGGGGAAAATTCTTTATCGAACGGATACTCAAAAAGTATACAGTTTTAATTAAGGATGACGATGTGTATGGGGTGTTGGGGCTGTTCGATTCTTTTGACGAAATGTTTTATCCCGGCCAATTGCCCGTTTATGTGGAGGCTGTTCTGCTGGCCTACAAAGGCCAGGTTGTCTACGACGGCCTGTTATTGGGTGGCCCCAATATCTACTTTGGCGGGGGTATCAAAAGCGATCTCAAGGAGATATATCTGGCGGCCAAGCAGAATGGGCGCATCATCACAAGCCTGGAAGCGGGCGTAGAATCCGGAGCGGTAATGGAGGTCGAGGTACGCCCCGACTATTCGTCCGAACTGGCGGAATTGAATGTTTTGGTTGGCAAACTGCGCGCCCCCCGCAACGGACCGCCGGTTTGGTCGCCTGCCTTTCGTATGCTGCGTGTGGCCCTGGATTTGGCAGAGCAGGCTGTGACCGAACCTGACGACATCGAAAAATTGCAGTCCAAAACGGAGAAAATTGTTACGGCTCTGAACCGAATGGAGACCGTTCTCTATCGGTCCGAGCGGTGAGTATAGAAGGGAGAGACAAATGGCAAGCAAGCGGATTAAGCGTTCGCCACGGATGCCGGCGCAGGAAAGTCTGTCGCGGGAAAGCAAAGCCGTGCAGGCAAATATCCTGAAGGTTGTGAGCAAGCAACTGCTCGACAACGATCCGCCCGAAACCGAGCAAGCCTACAACCGGCTGCTTACCGAAGGCTATTCGGAGCAAACAGCCCGACTGTTGATCGGCAATCTGGTCATTCGTGAAATCCACGCGATGATCGGCGAGGGTCGGGTTTGGGATAGGGCTGGCTCTGCGGCCGCGCTGGCGCGTTTGCCCGAACTGCCGGATTGATGATCGTACAATGAGTCCACGGCAAAAAGCCTTTTGAGCCACTGATTGCAGTGTCAACAAAGTTTTTTGAGCGTAGAAGTTCGACTTTTCAGAAAAGTCGAACTTCTGTAGTCGAATCACTTTGTTTCCAGTGTACTCATTACACTGTAAATTAAGTGATTTGACGTTTCTGTAGGTGCAGTTTTGAACTGCACAGGCAGCCGAAGGGGTATTCGTCCCTTGCGCAGCTACAAGCAGCGCCTACGGTAAGATAATTACTTTATTTACAGTGTACTCATTGGTGGCTCAAAAAGTTTTTGTGCTCAGCCAAATGCCGTGTGGGGATTCACTACAGATTCTTATGGAAACAGCCTTGTAGGATACAATAGAGAACCCTCCCACAGTTATCAGTGATATTACCAGTGCATTGACCAGTACATTCATACGAATCTCGCAGAGAGCGTTGAACCTTTATGCCACCTATTCAATCATCTTTGAAGGCTACAACTGCGGATGGGCAATTCGCCCGCGGCCAGGGAGCCTATTTCCTCATATTGCTCGGCGTAATGGGAATTGCTGCACCCATCCTCATGCGCATCACCTGGCAGGCCAATTCAGAATTGCACACGATTTTTGAGTTAACTGCCATTGTGTTGGCTATCGTCATTGCACATCTCACCTTTATCTACCATCGCCACAGCCGCCGGGACGCCCAGTTTTTCTTTGTCGCCTTTGGCTTTTTAGCCGCGGCCCTGTTAGATATAGTGCATGTGATTGTGACATCCACGACCCTACGCATTCCCGTACCGTCGCCGCTCTATGAAGCGACGCCGTGGAGTTGGCTGGCCGCGCGGGTGGCTCTGGCTGGCTTCTTTCTCCTCAACGCGGCCACGCTTTCATCGGATCGTTCCCGCGATAAAACCCGCCGGGCAAGGACAACCCAATATCTGTGGTTTATCGCCATATTGGTAGCTTCTGTATTGATTATTCTTCTTCTTGTGCCTCTCCCCAAAGCCATGTATTTTGGGCTGCTGATCTCACGCCCCCAGGAGCTTGCAGTGGCCATCCCCTACGGCCTTGCCTTTGCTCTTTACTACCGCAAGCGCGCCCAGGTGCAGGACCCCCTGTTCCGCTGGGTGCTGACCAGCATTGTGATCAATCTGGCAATCCAGCTATTCTATATTCCCTGGTCCAAACAACTCTACGACGCCGCCTTTAACTGGGCGCACATCGCCAAAATTGCCAGCTATTTTGTCATGTTGTTGGGTCTTGCCGGCAGCATCACCAATATTATTGATGAGCTGCGCAGCAATCGGGATGAGATCAGGCGGCAGAACGCCCTGCTTTCCACAGAAGTGACTGAACGCAAGAGAGCAGAAGATACAATCCGTATCTACCGGGACATTGTGGACAATATGCCCAGTGGTGTGTATGTAATCCGCCGAGACGATCCCGACGATCTTGGCTCTTTTCGATTTATCCTGGGCAACCGGGGGGCCGACCGGGCCACGGGACAGCCCATCGGACCGTTGCTCAACCAGCGCATTGATGAGGCCATTCCGGTTTTGATGGAAACCGAATTCCCCGCTGTGTACAAGCGCGTCCTGGATAGCCAGGAACGCGTGTTTATGGGTGACATCTTCGATCCGGGGGACGAAGAACGGGAGGAGACATTTTTCGAGGTCTGGTTTGTTCCTCTGGCCCAGAACCACCTGGCAGCCATCTTTGAAAACACCACCGAACGCAAGCAGATCGAGCGGGACCTGATCGCCAGCAAGCATGACCTGAGCGAAGCCCAGGCCCTGGCCCACCTGGGCAGTTGGGTCTGGAATATCAGCACGAATCGTCTCGCCTGGTCCGACGAACTGTATCGGATATATGGCTACGAACCGGAGGAGGCCGAACTCAGCTTCGACTTCTATATGGAACACATCCACCCCAGTGATCGGGAAGTAGTGCAGCAGACGATCGCCCACACACTGAAAACTGGAAAAAGTTTCAACTACTACCATCGAATAGTCACTGCCACAGCAGATGTGCGCATCGTCCATGCCCGGGGTCAATTGGAGACGCAGGAGGACAAGAACGGCGAGCGCAGGCCCGTCCAAATGTGGGGGACTGCACAGGATGTAACCGAACAGCGTTTGATTGAAGAAGCCAGCAGACGCAACGGAATCAAATTAGCCCAGGCACTCAGCCTGTCCAAGATGGGCCATTGGGATTTGGACCTGACTTCCAATCAGGTGGACATTTCGGCTGAATTGGCGCCGATCTTTGGCCTGGGCAGTCAGGCGACACAACTGCAATTCTCAGAGTTCATTGACCTTATCCATCCTGACGATCGGGGGTCTATGCAGGCGGCCCTGAACGAGGCGATTGAGAAACATTCGCTGCTGCGCATAACCTTCCGCATTCTGCTCAGCGACGGTTCAGAACGGGGCATCGAAGGTATCGGCACGCTTGTGCTGGACGAGAGTGGAAAACCAGCCAGCATGTGGGGGACCGGTCAGGACGTCACCGAGCATCTACGCCTTGAATCCCAATTGAGGCACAATGCAGTTCAGTTGGAAGCCAGCAATCGGGAATTGCAGGACTTTGCCTATATTGCCTCCCACGATCTTCAGGAGCCGCTGCGCAAAATCTCCGCCTTTGGGGATCGATTAGTGCAGGTCAATCAGGACAAGCTGGACGAACGATCCCTGGACTATCTCAACCGGATGCAGGACGCGGCCCACCGGATGCAGACGCTGATCAATGACCTGCTCACCCTCTCACGCGTTACCACCCGGGGCCGGTCCTTTACTTCTGTGGACCTGAACAGAGTGGCTGAGGGTGTGCTGCGGGACCTGGAGAGACAGATTGAGAGTTCGGGTGGACAGGTGGAGATTGGCCCTCTGCCCACGATTACGGCGGACCGGGCACAGATGCAGCAACTTTTCCAGAATCTCATCAGCAATGGGCTAAAGTTTCATCGGGAGGATACACCACCGGTGGTGCGTGTCTTTGTTGAAGCGGCCAGCGGAACCGCCGATCCGAACGGAGTATCCGAGTCCAATGGCGCAGGGGCTTCTCATCAGAACGGTGAAACCGAGGCCAAAGCCATCGATATGCCCACGCACTTGGCAATGGTTACGATTGTGGTGGAAGACAACGGCATTGGCTTCGACAGCCGGTACACTGACAAAATTTTTCAGCCTTTTCAGCGACTGCATGGCCGCAACAGCTACGAAGGCACAGGTATCGGTCTGGCCATCACCCGCAAGATACTTGAACGCCACAGCGGTTCTATCACAGCCCAGAGCGAAGTAGGCGTAGGCACACGCTTTGTACTGACTTTGCCCAAAGATTCTCCAGGACCGAATATGGAAAATGGAGATTTCCAGGAGTTCGATTTTTTAGGAAAAGTTGAGCTGCCGACAAGCACGAAAGGAAATTAGAGGTGGAAATGCCCAATTCAAGAGCGATTACCCTATTGATTGCAGACGATGACCCGGATGACCGTCTGCTGGCAGAAGAAGCACTGATCGAAAGCCGGTTGGCCAATCATTTCTATTTTGTCGAAGATGGAGAACAACTGCTCGATTTTTTGTATCAGCGCAACGCCTATAACAGCGAGACCGCACCCCGGCCTGGGCTGATTCTGCTCGATCTCAATATGCCCCGCAAAGATGGCCGAGAAGCATTGAACGAGATCAAGTCGGATCCCCATCTGCGCAAAATTCCCATTGTCATCCTGACCACATCCGAAGCCGAAGAGGATATCCTGCGCAGCTACGATCTGGGGGTCAATTCCTTTATTGTGAAGCCGGTCACCTTTGAGGGATTGGTCGAGGTGATGCGTACAATTGGCCTCTATTGGTTCGAGATCGTCGTCCTGCCCCCGGATTGCTCATCGGAGGCTATGTAGAACAATGGCACAGGAAAACACTTTTCAAAAGGTGACGATTGCCCTGGTCGAAGACGACGAGGACGACTACATTCTGCTCGAAGATTATCTCAACGACTTTCGCTGGGCCGAGGCTACCCTGGAATGGGTGGATAATTATACGGACGGGCTGGCATTGCTGTTGGAAAACCGCCACGACGTCTATTTGCTGGATTACCGGCTGGGGGGACAGACGGGTCTTGAACTCTTGCAGGCAGCGTTGGAATTGGGCTGTCGGGGTCCGGTAATCGTCTTGACCGGCAAGGGAGATCGGACCATCGATCTGGCGGTGATGGAAAGCGGCGCGGTCGATTATCTGATCAAAGAGAATATGGACGGGGAGACGCTGGAACGGGCCATTCGCTATGCCATCTACCGCAAGCGGTCCGAAATGGAGTTGGCCGAGATGCAGCGCCGCCTGGCCGACAGCCAGGAAGAGGAGCGACTGCATCTGGCCCGGGAATTGCACGACGGCCCCTTGCAGGAATTGTTGGGCATACGCCTGCACATGGGTGCGCTGACCAATGCCTTGCCCGAAGCAGCCCCCCGCGTGGCACAGATGCAGGAGCAGGTACAGCACATTGTGGACACCCTGCGCAATCTGTGCGGCGAACTGCGCCCTCCGTCTCTCCCCCATTTTGGTCTGGACAAGGTTATCGGTTCCTACGTACAGAAGTTTCGCAACCTGCACAGCGAGATTGAGATCGATATGGACCTGGACAAAGGCGGGGAAACGCTTGATCCCAACACCCGGCTGGCCCTCTATCGCATTTTTCAGAACGCGATGGCAAATATCGCCAACCACGCCCAGGCCACACGCATACGCATTGAAGTACACGTGGACAGCCATCAAATCGTTATGCAAATTGCCGACGACGGCAAAGGATTCCGCGTGCCACACAGTTTGATGACTATGGCCCGCCAAGGCCATTACGGACTGTTGGGCGCAAGCGAACGGGCCGAATCCATTGGTGGACGGCTGTCTGTCCATTCCGAGCCGGGCCAGGGAACAACTGTGATTGTGGTGGCACCCCGGCATCCGACAAACCCGACAATCGTGCCGATTTTACTGGAAAGAGAAGGAGAAACAAATGGCTGAGTCAATCCGCGTCATTCTGGTTGACGATCACCCGGTTGTGCGCTCGGGCATCCGCATGCTGCTGGAGCAGGCACCCGAAATCAAGATCATCGGCGAAGCGGACCGGGGCAGCAAAGGGATTCAGATGATCGAGCGCTTGCAGCCGGATGTGGTGCTGTTGGATATGGAAATGCCCGATATGACGGGTGTCGATGTCATGCGCACATTGCAGAGCCAGGGCAGCACCGTGCGTGTTCTGGGGCTGAGCGCGTACGACGACCCGGAATATATCCGCAGCCTGCTGGCCGCAGGGGCCTATGGCTATTTGACCAAAGACGAAGCGCTGGATTCGATTGTGGAGGCTGTGCGGGGCGTGGCAGAAGGACAGGAAGGCTGGCTCAGTCGGCGGGCCGCGGCCCGCCTGACCGCGCTCACCCGCCAACCCGCGTCCGACCCCATCAGCCTGACAGAGCGGGAAGAAGAGGTGCTGCAGGCTCTGGCACAGGGCTGGTCCAATGACCAGATCGCCGATCATCTGGTGATCACCGAGCGCACGGTACGCTATCATCTGACAAATATCTACCAGAAGCTCAACCTCTCCAGCCGCTCGGAGACGATTGCCTGGGCGCACAAGCAGTGGGGCGGGTTGACCGAGGAGAGCACCTAGGTCGCCCCACGCCCTGACCCCGGTTTTACCTGTTTGCGATCGGTTCCCTCGCAGCCATCTCTCCCGGCATTCCTTCGCACAGATATCTTAATTCGTGACTATTCAGCCATAAGCCAGCCGGTTAGCAAACGTCGGTTGAGTAGCCTGGGGCTGTTTCAGGCGTATCGAAACCAGTTTGCGGGTCTACCCGCTTTGGTTTCGATACGGCCACATACTGCCGTGGCCTACTCAACCGGCGCTGGCCTGAATAGTCACCTTAATTCAACATAAAAAACAGAACGCAGGCGAAACAAAGTTATACAGAAGTTCGACTTTTCAGAAAAGTCGAACTTCTACGCCCAAAAAACTTTGTTGACGCTACACTCAGCGCAGGCGCAAGCTGAGGAACCCAATCCCCTTGGCTGTCTCAATGCCTGCTCGTTGTATCTCCCAGTATCTGCCCCACCGGTTCACCCCTCACACCTGTCCACCTGTCGTCGGCGACAGGTTCCCGCCTGCTCTGCCGCCAGTAGGAAACTGTCGTCCAGACCGTTGTCGCCGGGGCAGATTCCCGATAGACTGTAACCGAGCAGAGACAGGAGAATTGCTCACAAGTGATGAAGCAAACGAACAGTGAGGAGAATCGAATGAGCAAAGCAAATAGCAGCAATGGCAATACAAAGACAAAGGAAAAGGCACAAGAAACACAGCGGACCGATATCGGCCTGTCCGGTGAGGCCGTGGAAAATGTGGTTTCCCTTTTGACCCAGGCTTTGTCCGATATTCAGGTTCTCTATGTAAAGACATTGAACGTCCACTGGAACATTGTGGACCCCAGTTTCTACGGCATTCACATTCTGCTGGATGACCAGTACAACGCCCTCAAACAGGACGGCGACAAAGTGGCCGAACGAATCCGAGGGTATGGCGTACCAGTGATCGGCAGTATGGGCGAGTTTCTGGAAAATAGCCGCCTGAAGGAAAAGATCGGCGGGCAGACTGTCGGTATCGAAGCCCTGGGTGAATTGGTCGCAGATCACGAGGCGGTTATCCGCCAACTGCGCAAGGACATCGATAGCTGTGACGAAGAGTATGGCGACCAGGGCGCGGCTGACCTGCTGACAGCACAGATGCAGAAACACCAGGATATGGCGTGGATGCTTCGGTCGTTTTTACCCAAGTCATAAACGACCAAAGCTATACGCGGGAGACCGCTGGTCGGTCAACATAGCACGAGCATCTCTATTCGACAACAATCTATTCGACAGCAATCTATTCGGTAGCAAGTCTACTGCAAGGAGCAAACTGATGAACAAGCAACAGGCGCTGGCAGATAGCGCGACAGCCACTATGGAAGAAATGCGCGATTTGATGCACAAACAGCTTGCGGCCCTGAAGGTCAATAGCGTTACGGACAGCATCGACCAGTTGGTCAGCCGTATGGAAACCCAATTCGGTTATAGCAAGGAGGACGCCGTGAAATCCGTAAAAACCCTTTTCGACACCTATGGGGATGACGTACTCAACCTCATCGCCGAGAAGACGCCGTTGCCCATCAAGCGCAAGAAGCAGAATCGCAACAAAAAGCTGATGACCGCGTTGACGGTTGCGATGGGTGTCATTGCCGTGGCTCGTTGGTTTCTCAACAACAGCAGCAACGAAAGCTAACAACAAGGATTGCAAGGAAAGCGGCTGTAGTTGGTATCCATAGAAGATATCCAGACAGGGAAGATATTCAGAGTGGAGGACAAACTTGGCAAGAGTGCTCCTAAGGAAGGACACATTTTGCTGAGCCAGTCCTACCCACATAGCTGTACGCATCTCTACAGAGTCTTGTTTCGGCCCTTCTGGGCTAGAGCACAGAACGCAAGACCTTTGCAGAAAGGAAACCGAACATGAAAACCGTAGCTGGCATCGTGCCAGAAAACCGGGTGGATGAACTGACCAAACAACTCATTGCCGAGGGCTGGGGTGAGAATTACAGCCTGATCCAACGGGAAAACACCAGTGACGAGCGCATCTTTGCCGCCCCTGTGCCCAATGCAGCCGACAGCGGCCCGCTGATGGCAGGGATGGTGATTGAGCCAGACGCAGCCGTTGATCCCTATCAGACCAACGAAGGTACGCTGCACACCAACGTGAAGGACGAGTTGGACGAGTTTGACCTGAGTGAAGAGGAGCAGGATTTCTACGCTCGCCAGGTCCGTGAAGGAGGCACTTTTGTCGCCGTGGAAGTGGATGACGAAGATGCCGAGCGGGCAGAAGCGATTTTTTCCCAAGTCGACGCCCAACAGTTGGAAATCGTCGACTAGTGCATCAGCAGTACGGAACTGAGCACGCGAGGTCCGCTTTTCCCAATGCGGCTTTACCTGTCAAGCTTTACCTATCAATTCCAAAGGAGAGAGTATGAACGAAGATATTCTGAAAGGCAAATGGCGTCAGTTCAAGGGTAGCATCCAGGAAAAATGGGGTGATATTACCGAGGACGAACTGGACCAGATCAACGGCGAACGCGAGCAACTCCTGGGCAAGTTGCAGGAGAAATATGGCTACGGACGCGACAAAGCCGAGCGGGAGCTGAACAGCTACCTGGACTCGGTATCCCACACAACCGACAACACAACCAATGGCAATGGCCAGAACGGAGCAATGATGAACGACGACGTATTGAAGGGCAAATGGCGACAGTTCAAGGGCAGCATCCAGGAGCGGTGGGGAGAACTCACCGACGACGAACTGGACCAGATCAACGGCGAACGCGAGCAGATGATCGGCAAGCTGCAAGAAAAGTATGGCTATGCCCGTGACAAGGCCGAGGCCGAATACAACGACTTCGTCCACACAATGGGCGACAAAGTCAAGTAGCGCCCGGCCAATCGATTCCAACCAAATCGCGCTTCTGGCGTGATCCATAGAACGCAGACGTGAAGCATCGGAGTCGCAGACTTCACAGCCAACCGGATGCTTCACGTCTTGCAATTCCCAAAGGAGTAACTCTCATGAACAAGAATCCACGAATTATCTCAGCAACCACCTTGATCGGCGACGCGGTCCACAACACAGCCGGCGAAAATCTGGGCGAGCTGAAGGAACTGATGCTTGACGTCAACAGCGGCAAAATCAGCTATGCAGTCCTTTCCTTTGGCGGTTTCCTGGGCCTGGGCGACAAGCTCTTCGCCATCCCGTGGCAGGCATTCAGTGTGGATACCGACCAGCACGCGCTGGTTCTGAATGTGGACAAAGAGACGTTGGAAAACGCGCCCGGCTTTGACAAAGATCACTGGCCGGAGACCACCGAAGATGACGACAGTTGGTTGGCCGACGTCTACCGCCACTATGGCTATGGTCCCTACTGGTATGCGCCGATGATGGCCTAGTAGTGATGGCACAGCCGCTACTGCAATGAACCCTTTGTAAAATCCAGAGAGGAGCAGCCAGGCTGCTCCTCTCTGCAAAAGTCCCGACATCGAGATTCCCCCTCGCCGTCGGGACTTTTTGTTGCCAGGCCAGCAGGCAGGCAACGGATGGTGAGGTTGTCCGCCTGTCGTTGCCGACAGGGAGGAACTGTCGATGCGGGCCGCCCTCGACTGGCGTGGCCGTCGTTGTCCCAGGCTTTGTCCTCTCGTATACTTGCATCAGCAGGACAACGGAGCACAAATTACAGGCTCTATTCACAACATTTTCGATTTCTATCAATCACACATCTCAAGGAGGACTGCTATGTTATGGAGTATTCTGGTATGGCTTATCATCGGAGCCTTGGCTGGCTGGATTGCTGGTGAACTGATGCGAGGCGACGGTTTCGGCTTCTTCGGCAATGTGATCGTCGGTATTTTGGGGGCAATGATAGGCGGCTGGCTCTTCGGCCTTATCGGTCTGGACCCCAATTATGGGTTCATCGGTTCTGTGATTACATCGGTGATCGGTGCAGTGGTTCTTCTCTTCGTGGCTGGCCTTTTCCGCCGCACCGCCTAAGATTCGGTTACAACCTCAGGTTGCTAACACACACATAGAGAGGAAGGGTAGCAATAACGCTGCCCTTCCTCTTCCTCTATCATTCTCTTATTTTTTCTATCTATCGTACAAGGATTGGACAGATGCGCGAGCTTACAATCTCACCCAAGAGCGCTTTCGTGACAACATTTGTAGTAGTTATTGCGCTCATCACTCTGTACATAGCGTACCTCCTCGGCGAGATATTGTTCATTCTTTTCGGCGCTATCATTTTTTCCTCGGCCATCCACCCTATCGTCAATCAAATGACGAAGCGGGGGATCAACTGTTCCGCGGCCATTCTACTCACCTATATTGTCATCATCTCCAGTGTTATTGGACTGTTGATCGTCTCTGTACCCCCGATGGTGAGTCTGCTTTCTCAGGTGATGGAGAAGGACTTCCTGACATCTCAGCTTTCCTCCATCATTTTTGATCTGCGCCTCAAAATTATTGAATGGGGCCAGTTCCGCAATCTGTTGCCAATGGTCCGTGTGACGCCCGAAATGGTCGAAACCATTACCACCACCAGCGACGAAGTGGGCAAACAGGCGTGGCCCGTCACCCAGCAGTTGGTCGCTTTTCTGGGCAAAATTGGCCTTCTCCTCGTCCTGGCCTTCTACTGGCTGATTGCCCGCACCGAATCTCTGGAGCTTTTCCTGAAGCTGACTCCTTCGGAACACCGGCTACAGTTGCGGGTGCTGTGGAATGACATTGAAACCCGCCTGGGGGCTTATCTGCGCGGCCAGATCATCCTAATGCTAATCGTCGGAAGCTTGTCATTTGTTGGCCTGCTCGTCCTTCAAGTCCCCAACGCGCTGGCGCTGGCTGTCATCGCCGGGCTGACGGAAGCCATACCGTTGGTGGGGCCGCTGCTCGGCGCAATCCCCGCCATCCTAATCGGGCTTCTGATTTCACCGGCTACCGCGCTGCTGGTTGCCCTGCTCTACACAATCATTCAGATACTGGAGAACAACATTCTGGTCCCCAAAATTATGTCGGCCAATGTGGGGCTAAATCCGCTGGTGGTCATCATTGCCATCATCGCAGGCAGCACACTGAACGGCATTGTGGGGGCGCTGTTCGCCATCCCCATTGCCGGGGCCATTCAGGTCGTTGCCCAACACATGTGGCTGGGCACAGTGGACGAAGTTGCGGCGAATGGCGTGGATGAAGAAAAGCTGGCAGTGGCTATCCATCCCGAATTGGATTCCATCTGCAAGGACGAATCACCGTTTACCGATGAAGTGCTGATCGCGCAGGCATAGCTGCTTCTATTGGTAAATCCCGCTTGGAAAAGGAGAAGACTCATGTGGAATAAAATTCCTCGCCCTTTGCGTCATATTGTGCTGCTGATCAAACAGGCTGCCATCGAATGGAAAGAAGATGACGCCGCCCGCTTGGCCGCGGCCCTTGCCTATCACACAGCCTTCTCCCTGGCCCCGTTGCTGGTGATTGTGTTAGCCATCGCCGGTGCTTTCTGGGGAACCGAGGCCGTACACGGCTATTTTCTGGGAGAAACAGAAAAACTCATCGGCAGAGAGGGGGCGGAACTGATTCGGGAAATGGTAGCCAGCGCAGGCAGCGGCAACACCGACATCATCGCTATGCTGATTGGAAGTGCCACGCTCTTGCTGGGGGCAACGGGCGCGTTCAACCATCTGCACAGCGCGCTCAATATCATTTGGGATGTGCCCAAGAAGAGTATTCCCACAGGTATCGGCGCCCTGGCCCGCAGCCGCGCCCTCTCTTTTGGGCTGCTACTTACCGTCGGCTTCCTGCTGCTTGTCTCGCTGGTAATCAGCGCCGGCATTTCGGCCATGGACGAATTCACCCGGGGACTTTTCCCCACCGTCCAAATACTGTTCACAGTGATCAATTTTGTGGTCTCAACCGCGCTGATCACCGTTCTGTTTGCCCTGCTCTACAAATGGCTGCCCGATGCCGATGTGGACTGGCCGGATGTGTGGGTGGGCGCGGCAATGACGGCTGTCCTCTTTTCTATCGGCAAATTTGCTATCGGCCTCTATCTGGGCAACAGCAGCATTGGCTCCACCTATGGGGCCGCGGCTTCCTTCGCCATAATTCTGGTGTGGATCTACTATTCGGCCCAAATTTTCTTCTTTGGCGCAGAGTTGACCCAAGTCTACGCCAACCGCTATGGCTCACGCATTGGCTTTGCCAAGTCGGTGATGGTGCCTCCCCCGGACCCAGAACCAATGCCCGCCTGGATGACGGAAACTGGCGGCCCCATCCCGCGGGCGCGCGGCGAACAACCAGCCGCCCAGCCAGCCGGGCAGATGGGGCTAGGCATGGCTTTTTCCGATCGTGACAGGGATATGCAGACTTATCCGGCGGCTCCGCCTATTTTCATACGGCCGGACACCCGCGCCGAGACATCCAGAGCAGCAGAGATGCTGGCCTGGGCGGGCATCAGCAGCATTCTGATTGTGGTGGGGATGTTTGCCGGCCATTGGATCAGCCAACGTGAAAACACCCTGAATGTCCCCCCGTCCAGTCCGTAGCCCAAGCAATGTCAGCCCCAGAAGCGCTACAGCCGCCGACTGACTGATAACGCTGCCCGCATACTTCACTTTCTCCCCGGCCAAATGCTGCCGACTCAGGGCAACGGCGGTCATCACAAGCACCAGTCCTGTCAAAATGCGCCCCAGCGCCCAATGCTCCCGGCTCATCCAGCACTGGATGAGCCGGGAGCAGCCAGCCCAGCCAGGAGTATCCCCTCTGCCGGGCAGACGTCCTCATCAAAACACCAATCAGAATGCCACTGAAGGATAATTTGTGTACTTGTAAACCGGGCCTATAATATACCTTCCGCAGGACGAATGATAAAACCACGCTGATTACACAATTTTCCCCTCTTGATCAGCGCACAAAGTGATGATATGATTATGCAAAAGCTGGCTATCCGAAATTATCTATTTTATCTTACATCCTCAATTGATCAGCAACCCTCCCTAAGGAGAATTCTATGAATTGGTCAATCCTGCGCACGTGGACCCAGAACCCGCGCTACCGACGCTGGAGCATTGTAGCCTCTGCTCTTTTGATTGGCGTGGCTCTCTTTTCGCTGAGCAGCGCGGCCCGCACCAGCGCCAGCGATGTGAATGTGCTGGCCAACGGCAACTTTGAAGATGGTTTTGTTGCCCAGCCCGGCTGTGGAATGGTAGGCATCGGCTGGAACTGTTTTACCAATGGAGGCGGGGCCAACTACGGCTTCTATCAGGAGCAGTGGGGACCGGTCGTCGCCAATGGAGCCAGCAGCCAGCTCATCGAAATCAACACACGGGGCAGCATGCATCCGGATCACGACCGCTATGCGGGGATTTACCAGACCGTGCCCGTGGTGGATTGGGCCGAATATACGCTGGACATGAAAGGGATTATCCGCACCACAGAAATGGACGGCGACCCCTGGCGTTATCGGGTGCAGGTGGGCTGGACGCAGGGCAAGAACGCGGACTGGTCAAAAGTGACGAACTGGCAGGATGTGGGCTGGGACACCTATTACGCCCAATCTTCGCCCGGCACTTTCAGCAGCTACAACCGCAAGCTGATGGCAGAGGATGACTATCTGACCGTCTATATTCGGGTGTGGAAGAAGTGGGGCACGGCCGAGGTGGAACTGAATGTCAACTTCGACGCCATCAGTTTGACAGGCCCTTCCAAAGGCAGCAAACCCGCGGCAACAGCCACGGCCACAGCCAAACCCGGCCAGCCCCCCGCCCCAACCGCCACAGCTACAACGGCGACAGTTGCCTCCTGTGGCGGGCAGAACTTTGTGGCCAATGGCGATTTTGAGGGCGGCTTCAATACAACAACAATCGGCCACGTGGGCAAGAGTTGGGGCTGGTTTACCAACGGCGGCGCGGCCAACTACGGCTTCTACGACGAGCAGTGGCCCCCGGTGGTCAGCGACGGCAGCCACGGACAGCTGATCGAGATCAACTCGAAGGGCGTCTACCCGGCTGATGCAGACCGCTACGCGGGTATCTATCAGAAGATCAGCGGCCTGAAACCAGGCGCAACCTATCAGTTGACGGTCAAAGGCCAGCTGCGGGGCGTGAACGGTGGCCCCGACGCCAACGCATTTGCAGCCCAATGGGGCTTTGCCAGTGGCAGCGAAGCCGACTGGGCAAAGGTGAACAACTGGCAAATTCTCGACCTCGGCCCCACCTACGACCGGACCGCGCCGGGTCCTATGGGAACCGCCACAGTGAAGTTTACCGCTCCTGCCAGCGACATTGTTGTCTTCCTCCAGGGCTGGAAGAAGTGGGGCACAACCGAAACCGAGATGGACCTGAATCTGGACAGCATCAGCCTGACCGGTTGCACCACAACTACCACCACACCGCCCAGCACAAGCTGCATGTATGTGGTGAAACCCGGCAACAGCCTGGCCTGGATCGCGCAGCAGTACGGCGTATCCGTGCAGGGACTGGCCGCTGCCAACAGCATCTACAACGTGAATATCATCTACGTGGGCCAGGTGTTGACAATTCCCGGCTGTGCGGTGGCCCCTGCACCCACCCCGACACCCGCGCCCGCAGCCACGGCCACTCCAACGCCGACACCGGGGATGACGCCCATGACGTACACCGTCAAACCGGGTGACAGTCTCAGTGCCATCGCCGCCCATTTTGGGGTGAATGTATACGATCTGGCCCAGGCCAATAGCATCTGGAACATCAATATCATTTACGTGGGTCAGGTGCTAGTGATTCCAGGGGACTGAGAGGGATTGAGCAGCGGACGAACCGCGACTTGAAATCGCCCATCCGTAAGAACTGAACCTGCTTAAAAAAAAGGGGGGAAGCGCTCGATTGACGATCGCTTCCCCCTTTTGGCTTTTTCAGCAGACCAATGATTTTCAGACAGTCTTGGCCCGCAGATAAGAGGTTTCACAGATAGAAACCTGAGCCTACTGCAAAAAGATCAATTTCACCGCAGAGCCGCAGAGGCAACGCGGCGAGATTCAGGAGGAAAACTCCGTGAACCTCCGCGTTCCCCGCGACTTCGCGGTGCGTTTAGGGGCTTTTTACAGTAGAGTCAAACCTGCATCTCCCAAAAATCCGTGGGCAAAAGCCCCTTTGCTACAGTCCTGAGAAATATCCCATCACCCATCCTATTCCAGCGGACTCAACCAGCGAGTGCCGTCTGTGCCATCCGCGGCCCAGCCCTCTGTCACGCCGTCATCCGAGCGGATCTGGAACCAGAAGTATCCATTGGCAGACTGAGGGCCGGCCAGCACCGTAAATTCGGAGCCGTTGTTCACCTCCTTCACCACAGCCGCATTGGTCCCGGGCACAGTGCGGATTGTCAAAAGTTGACTCGCTTCCATGGTCACCCGCACCCGGTCACCCACCCGGGGCGAACGATTGACGGGCTGGGCTTCTCCCACCTGGGCGCTCAGCCACTGATCCGTGCCGTCGCCCTGCGCGCCCCAGCCCACATTGCCCTGGCCGTCGTCCACCTTCCACCAGATATAGCCATCCGCGCTGGTCGGTCCTTCCAACACAGAAAGCCGCTGGCCGAAGCCCAGCCGGGTGACCAAAACGCCCGCGGTGCTGGGGGCCTGACGGATGTTCAATCCGCCGGGCACAGCCACCCGGGCCGGTTGGCCCACGGTCAGAAGACCACCAACTACCGGTACGGGTGTGGCCGTAGCCTGCAACGCGTCCGGCGTAAAGGTAGCTGTCGGCTCGATAATCAGCACAGGCGTATTGGTCGGCAGCGCCAGGGCACGTTCTGCTTCCGCATTGGCGGTGGCCGCGGCCGGCGGCAGTGTGGGCACTGGCGTGGGCCGCGGCTGAAAACTGCCACAGGCCACAATCGGCCCGATCCAGAGCAACGAAAAGGCCAGCAATGGCATCAGACCGGCCCGACGGTTAGGTTTGGTTATAGAGGAGTCAGATTGATTCATAGACAGACAGCCTTCGTCCAGCGAATGTTGGGCGATTGGGAAAGTTCCTCAATAATTGGGGCGGGCACAGGTTCGTCTGTGCCAAGCACCATAATCGCCTGGCCACGGGGGGCGCGACGGCCCACGTGCATAAAACTAATGTTAATATCGGACTGGCCAAGCATTGTGCCCACGCGGCCAATCATTCCAGGCCGATCGTTGTGGGAAGCGAGCAGCAGATTCCCTTCGGCTCGGAAATCCACCCACAGATCATCAATAGCGACGATCAGCGGCTCCTCGCGGACGAACGCGCCGCGCACCGTACGGGTCTCCCCGGCGCTGGTCATGCGCAGGGTCAGCATCGATTCGTAGCGCTCGTGATGGTTGATCAATTTGCGCTCAACAACAGCCATTCCCTGTTGACGGGCCAGCAATTCAGCATTGACCAGATTCACCCGATCCGCCACAATACCCGTCAGCACTCCTTTGATCGCGCCGGCCTTGACATAGGCCAAGTCGTGTTCAGCGATGGGTCCGTGCGCGGTCACTTCCAGGCGTTCGATGCCCTGCCCGTCCAGTTGACGCAAAAAGCGCCCCATTCGTTCCGCCAGGTCAATATATGGAACCAGAGCGACAAGGGATTTGGGCGGCAGAATGGGCGCGTTGACCGCATAGCGGGCCGGGCGTCCGTTGAGAACATCCAGCACCTGTACGGCCACATCCACGGCCACCTTCTCCTGGGCTTCCACAGTGCTGCCGCCCAGATGGGGAGTGAGGATGATTCGGGGATTGCCACGCAGGGGGCTGTCCGCGGGCAGCGGCTCGGTTTCAAAAACATCGATAGCCGCACCGGCAATGTGCCCAGTGCTGATGGCCTCGATCAATGCCTCCTCGTCAATAATCCCACCCCTGGCTACATTAAGCAGCCGCGCGCCCTTTTTCATGCGCGCCAACTGCGTGCGGTCGATCATATGATAGGTCGTCTCTGTCATGGGCACGTGAACGGTCAAGAAATCACACTGGGCCACCAGATCGTCCAGGCTTACCAGTTCTACGCCCCGCTGGGCCGCGAAGTCCGTGGTGACATACGGATCGTAGGCAATAACTTTCATGCCCAGCCCCGCGCCCCGTTCCGCCACCTCGCGAGCAATACGGCCAAAACCCACAACGCCCAGGGTCTTGCCCCGCACCTCTACGCCCACAAATTCGGCGCGCTTCCATTTGCCTGTCTGTACGTGCTGGTTGGCCAGGGGAATGCTGCGGGCCATGGCCATCAGCATTGCGATGGTGTGTTCAGCCGCGGCCACCACATTGCCCGTGGGCGCGTTGACCACAATCACACCGCATTGGGTGGCCGCGTCCAGGTCGATATTGTCCACGCCGATCCCGGCGCGTGCGACGACTTGCAGCTTTGTGCCAGCCCGCAACAGGCTGGGGGTCACTTGGGTGCTACTCCGCACCAGCAGCGCGTCGTAGTTGGGAATAATCTCAATCAGTTGGTCGGGTGTCAGCTCCGTGCGCACGTCTACATCGACATTGGACGCTTCGTTGAGGGGAACCAGGCCGCTTTCAGCGAGTTTGTCGCTCACCAGAATGCGAAAACGTGCGGTCATGCGAATTCTACCTCCATAATTAAGCACACTATTCTAGGCACAGCATACCGTGCCCTTGCGCTACATATCAGCCCATACACATTACATACTCTCCGGCGCAGTCATCCCCATCAGCCCCAGCACACGGGCAAGAGCCGTGCGCGCGGCCAGGCTGAGCAAGAGTCGGCCACGGGTCAATGCCGGTTGGCTTACATCCACCACCCGACACTTTTCGTAGAAAGCGCTGAAAGTGTGGGCCAGGTCCAGGGCATAATGGGTCAGGTTGTGGGGGGAAAGCTTTTCCACAGCAAAGTCGATCTGCTCCTCCAATTCCAAAATCTTGCGGATCAAGTCCAGCTCCGCGGGATGGCTAAGCAGAGCCACTGCTTCGTCGTCACCGGGTTGGGGTTGCGCGCCTGTAGGCAAGCCTTCGTTGGCTGCTTTTTCCAAAATCGAGCAGATGCGGGCATGGCCGTACTGGACGTAGTAGACCGGATTGTCGTTCTTCTGTTCTGTGGCCAGATTCAGATCGAAATCCACACCGCTCTCCGGGGCACGGGTCAGGAGCATAAAGCGCACGGCATCCGCGCCCACCTCTTCCACCACCTCGTGCAGGGTGAGGAAATCGCCGGAACGTTTGCTCATCTTGACTTCCTGGCCGTCCCGCACCAGTTTGACCAGATTGTAGAGCACAATAATCAGCCGCTCCGGGTCCAGCCCCAGCGCGGCCATAATCGCGCCCATGCGGGGCACGTGGCCCTGGTGATCCACGGCCCAGACATTGACCACCCGGTCGAAGCCCCGGCGCACAAATTTGTCGTAGTGATAGGCGATGTCGCTGGCGAAATAGGTGGGCAATCCGTTGGTTTTCACCACCACTTCGTCTTTCTCATTTTTGGGATATTTGCTGGCCAGGAACCAGCGCGCGCCGTCCCATTCGCCGATATCGCCCTTTTCGGTCAGGTCGGCGAGTATCTGATCCACCAGTCCTTCGTCGTGCAGGCTCTGCTCGCTGAACCAGCGGTCGTATTGGACGCCGATCAGCCCCAATTCGTCCCGCAAATCGGCCAAAACAATGGCCAGCCCCCGGGTGCGCAGGTCCTTCAATACGTCCGCCAAAGGCATGGACAGATAACGGTCGCCCACTTCGGCCTGAATCTGCTGGGCGTAGCCAATCATATAGTCGCCCTGATAGCCGTCCTGCGGCACTTCGGCATCCTGCCCGTGGAGTTGCAGATAGCGGGCGTGGAGGGTGCGGGCAAAGAGATCGAGTTGGTTGCCCACGTCGTTGACATAGAACTCCCGCTGCACGTCGTAGCCCGCCGCGGTCAGCACAGACGCCAGCGCATCACCCAACACCGCGTTGCGTGCGCCGCCGTAGTGGAGGGGACCAGTGGGGTTGGCACTGACAAATTCCACCTGCCAGCGCTGCCCCGCGCCCCGGTTGATGTTGCCCAGGCTCTTCCCCGCGTCGATGATGGCCCGCACCTGCGTTTGCAGCCAGTCCTCGGCCAATCGGATGTTGATGAAACCTGGCCCGGCCAGTTCCACCGCGCCGATCAGTCCATCCACGGGGATGTGGCCCACAATCGCCTGGGCAATCTGCCGGGGATTGGCTTTCTCGCCCGTGGCCTGCTTGACAGCCGCGGCGGTGATCAGCGCGATATTTGTGCTGAAATCCCCGTGATCCGCCTGTTTGGGTCGTTCAATCGCGGGCGCAGCAATGGGCACATCGGGCAATTGCCCGGCGCTTTTGGTTGCGTCCACCGCGGCGCTGATGATTTCTTGTATCTGATCCCGTAGCATTGGCAAAGCCTTATCTCAGAAGTTCAGAAGCAGAAGTTCGACTTTTTAGAAAAAGTCGAACTTCTCTTATGCCTTTTCCATATCATACCAGTTCGGCCCGACATCTGCATCCACTTTCAAAGGAATATCCAGTTTGTAGGCCGATTCCATCACTTCGACAACCAGCGCAGTCACTGCTTCTTTCTCGGCTGCGGGCATCTCCACCACCAGTTCGTCGTGGACCTGCAGCAGCATTCGGGCCTGGAAGCCCTCCGCCTGCAAGCGCCGGTGCAGGTGGATCATCGCAATTTTGATAATATCCGCGGCCGTGCCCTGGATGGGGGCGTTGATGGCAGCCCGTTCCAACGCCTGGCGCTGGTTGAAGGGCAGTTTCGCCTGCAACTCCGGAAAGAAGCGCTTGCGCCCCAGCAGCGTCTCCACATAGCCATCTTCGGTGGCTTTGCGAATGGTCTCGTCGATGAACGTGCGCACCCGCGGATAAGTGGCGAAATATTGGTCCAAAAAACGCTGGGCCTCGGCGGGTCCCATCTCCGAGCGGCTGCTCAGGCCATAGGCGCTGACGCCGTAGATCGTGGCAAAATTGATCGTCTTGGCCAGCCCCCGCTGGGAACGATCCACATCCTCCAGCGCCACATCAAAAAGTTTGGAAGCTGTGGCCGAGTGGATGTCCAAATCCTGGCGAAAGGCATCCAGCAGACCCGGCTCCTGGGCCACGTGGGCCAGCACCCGCAGCTCCACCTGGCTGTAGTCCGCGGCCAGGAGCAGCCAACCCTCCGGCGCCACAAATGCCTTGCGAATCTCCCGTCCCATCTCCGTGCGGATGGGGATATTCTGCAAGTTGGGGCTGTTGCTGCTCAGCCGACCCGTGGAGGAGCCGGTCTGGTTGTAGCTGGTGTGCAGGCGGCCCGTGGCCGGATTGACCAGCACAGGCAGAGCGTCCACGTACGTGCCCCGCAGCTTCTCCAACTGGCGCTGGTCCAGAATCAGTGTCAGCGCTTCTTGCTGCTCCGCGTTCAGGTCGTCGGTCGCGTTTGCCAGTTTGTCCAGTTCCCCCGCGGCTGTGCTGAAAAAGCCCGATTTTGTCTTCTTCAGCCCCTGGGTGGGAAAACCCATCTCCTCAAAGAGAACCTGGCTCAACTGCTGGGTGCTGCGGATGTTGAACTCGTGACCGGCAATTTCATACAAACGCTTTTCGCAATAGAGCAGACGCTCGGCCAGGTTCGTAGACATCTCGCCCAAAAAGTCCGTGTCCAGCTGGATACCCGCCATCTCCATTTCGGCCAGCACTGGCAACAGCGGCAGCTCGATGGACTCGTACAGCTCCCACAGACCGGCGTCCTGCACCCGTGGGGCCAACAGGTGATAGAGTTGCAAAGTAGCGTCGCAGTCCGCGCCGCAATAGGCCCCCACCTGCTCAATCGGCGCGTGGTCGATGGTAATCTGTTTGCGCCCGCTGCCGATAATCTCGCTGATTTCGATCATACGCCAGCCCAGTTCCCGTTCGGCTGTACTTTTCAACCCCAGAGAATGGCTGGCCGGATCGACCAGCCAGGCCAGCGTCATTGTGTCGTGCCACGCGCCGGCCACGTCCAGCCCGTGGCGGATGCAGACCACCGCGTCGTATTTGGTGTTGTGGGCCACTTTGGGGCGGTTGGCATCGGCAAAAAGAGGCGAAAGGGCAGAACGCACACTTTCCCAGGCCAGTTGCGTGCCCTCCTGGTGGGCGACGGGAATATAGGCTGCTTCGCCTTTGGCCCAGGCCACGCCCAGACCCACCAAATCCGCCTGCATCGGGTCTGTGCCGGTCGTCTCCACGTCAAAGCTGATCAGCGGCGCGGCGGAGAGTTTTGCCACCAGTTCCCGCAGTCCGGCCACATCGGTGATTGTCAGATACGGATTTTCGACGACAGCGGCTGGTGTGGCGCTGGCTTTGGGCGCGTCCTCGGCAAAAAGGGAGAGCTGCCCGCTGTCGTCCTCTGCATCAGCAACTGGCACTGCCTCCTCGTCCAGATTGAGTTCCCGGATAAAGCTGCGGAACTCCAGTTCCTCAAAGAGACGGCGCAGCCCGGCCCGGTCCCAATCCTTCAGTCGGAAGCTTTCCGGGTCGAAGGCAATGTCTTCCAACTCTGTGCCGATTGTGACCAGCCGCACATTGCGCCGCACCTGTTCTTCCGACTCGCGCACGCTCTGCTGGGTTTTTGGCCCGCGCACGTCGTCGATGTGGGCATAGAGGCCGTCGATATCCCCATACTCTTTCAGAAATTTGATGGCGCTCTTTTCGCCCACGCCGCTGATGCCGGGAATGTTGTCCGACGTGTCACCCACCAGTGCCTTCATTTCGATAAACTGGTCGGTGGTCAGCCCATAGCGCTCCTCAATTTCCGCGGGGCCATAGGCGTCGGTGGTGGGCGAGGGACCGCCCCGGGTGTAGAGGATTCGTACCCGTTCGCTGACCAACTGGAACATATCCCGGTCGCCGGTGAGGACGAAGACATCCACGCCCTGCTCCCCGGCCTGGCGGGCCAGGGTTCCCAGCACATCATCCGCTTCGAAACCGGCTTTGGTCACAATGGGGATATTGAGGAGGCGCAGCATTTCCTGGATGCGGTCGATCTGCGTGTGCAGATCGTCGGGCATCCGCTCCCGGGTGGCTTTGTAGTCCGGGAACTCTTCGTGCCGCCAAGTATCGCCCACATCAAAAGCCACCGCCACATAATCGGGCGCGTATTCTTTCAGAATACTCAGCAGCTTGCGGGTAAAGCCAAAGACAGCCGTCGTCAATTCGCCCCGCTGGGTCATCAGCGGGGTTTTGACGCCGAAATAGGCCCGATAGGCTTGGGAGTGGCCGTCGATGAGCAGTAATTTGGACATAGAAAAACCGATTCTCACGGAGTAGGGTTGGGTATTTCCTATTCCGTCGTGGCTTCTTCCCGACAAAACAACAAATACCCGATCGCTTCTTTAGTACACTGTAAATTAAGTGATTTGACGTTTCTGTAGGTGCAGTTTTGAACTGCACAGGCAGCCGAAGGGGTATTCGTCCCTTGCGCAGCTATAAGCAGCGCCTACGCTAAGATAAAAACTTTGTTTACAGTGTATTTGTTGCAGCGTCAACAAAGTTTTTGGAAGTTCGACTTTTCAGAAAAGTCGAACTTCTGTAGTCGAATAACTTTGTTTCCAGTTCACTTATTCAATCGCCAGTGAACCCGTATCCACCAGTTCCTTCACTTGGGCGATCTTCAGAATGGAGCGCAGGGTGCGCAGTTTGCGCCCCATATCCAGCCGGCACAGGCCGGTGGGCAGGTCCAGCACATAATTGTTCTGGGAACGATTGACCAGCACAATTACATCTTTGGGGTCGTGAACCCACGTCAATTGGTCGACGTTCTTCGTTGCCATGACACTCTCCCCGCTTAAATTGAAGTGAGCAGTTATGGGTTATTGGCTACCAGGAGCGTCAACTACCTGCTAATTGCCGCACACGCATAAGAGATGCTCAACAACGCCACTCACAGATTATCCAATATCCACTGCCGCTATTGTACTAACGCCCCTGATTTTTGACAAGATCGATGGCGCGAAACCGGGCCGAATGCCGTGGGTGTTTGCCACCAGAATGCGCGGACTGGCTGACGCCCATCCCCACCATCAGCCCAAAACCCGCGGCGTAGAGGAAAAGGAAGACAGCCGACCACCATTTGCCGTGGGTCAGCGCGAGCAGAACACCGCCCAGCCCATAGAGCGCCAGAACTGCTTCGCCCAGAACCACCGGATCCAGAGGCAAGGCGTAGCTGCTCTGCTGCCAGGAATCGGCCCGCGCCTGCACGTGGAATTTGGGCGTGCGCAAAAAGGGGCCAGCCCGGTTGGTCAGCGCCTGCCACACGGCCAGGGTATTGTTCAGGCAGAGGCCCATCCCCAGCAGTGTGAGCACCGGCAGATAGGCAAAGCGGCGCAGCCAAAGCCGTGGGGAGAGCCGCGACTGGGCCACGGCATAGAGCAGAGGCGGGCCAATCGAAGCCAGACTGAGCCAGGCCAGAGGGCCAAAGGGATCAACACCCAACAGAAGCAGAAGAGGCGAGATCAGCAGCAACAGCAGCAGCAACGGATGGATCAGATAGTTGCCCAGATGAAAGAGACCGGCAAGACGGGCAGGGAGCGTCCACCCGCTGCGCCAGACGGGACCGCCCAGTTTCATAAGCGTCTGCACACTGCCTTTGGCCCAGCGGAACTGCTGGCGTTTGAAGGCGAGCAGTTGGGGCGGAATCTCGGCGGGTGCAGCCAGGCCGGGCAGGAAGAGGGGTTGCCAACCGGCCAATTGTGCCCGGTAGCTCAGGTCCAAATCTTCGCAGAGCGTGTCTGCCTGCCAGCCGCCCACAGCCGGGTCTTCGATACAGGCGCGCCGCCAGACGCCGCCGGAGCCATTGAAGCCGAAGGGATAGCCCGCGGCCTGGCGTGCCGTCTGTTCGACCACAAAATGGCCGTCCAACGCCAGGGCTTGGCAGCGGGTCAGCATGGAATAATCCCGATTGAGATGGTCCCACCGGGCCTGGACAAAGCCAATCTGTTCTTGACCCGCGCCCAGGAAGTGGGGGATCGAACGAGCCAGGAAGTCGCTGGGGGGCACAAAATCCGCGTCGAAAATAGCGATAAATTCGCCGGTGGCCCCGGCCAGTGCATCCTTCAGCGCGCCGGCTTTGTATCCTGTGCGCTGGCCGCGGTGGACGAGTACCACATTCACACCCCGCGCTTGCCACTTCTCCACCTGTCGTTCCAGAATGCCAGTGGTCTGGTCCGTGGAGTCGTCGAGTAATTGAATCTGTAATCTATCCGAAGGATACTCAAAGCGGGCGCATGCCTCCAACAGGCGCACAACCACATGCCGTTCGTTGTAGACTGGCAACTGGATTGTCACCTGGGGCGGATTGTCCGGCAGGGGCAGTTTTGGCAGGGCTGTTTCTGGCTGGAAAAAGTGGGCAGCGCTGGGCAGACGATAGGTGAGCCAGAGCGCATGCAATCCGTAGAAGCCCAGGCCGATTGCACACAACGCATAGAGTATCTGAAAGAAAAAGGGAAGCCACCCCGCTGCCATAGAACACCTTTCGATGGAAAGTTAAGACATAGCGGTTGTATAATCCAGGCGCAGGCGCGGCGGAGACAGTCGCCACAGGGGTAGTGATGCGCAAAAAGATGCCGACGGCAACTCTTCCCGTCGGCACGGCTGGATAACAACTGCCCCAGTATAGCTGAAAGAGAAATGCGGACCAAATCCCGGCGGATTCACGTCTGATGATTCAGTATCTCTGCTTTTCAGCAAAACGGCAGTTGTAGCGCTGTTATAAACTGTGTACTATGGGGGCGGCGGCTTGCCCGGACGCGTGGACAAATGTTCGCCGCCTGCGTCCAGACAATATCTGTTACTATGTATTATGAGATCCCCTCGGCATTCAGAGGGCACGATTCGAGGATTTTGATGAATTCTGATTTAGACATATTGCCTTTTCCCCTGGACCAGTCTGTTCTGGCCACGTTGGCAGAGGACGTTGCAGACAACGACCCGGACATAATGCTGGAGCTGATCGACATTTTTATGCACGACAGCGAAGAACACCTGGAAGGCATTCGCCTGGCTATGGACAGGGGTGATTATCGCCATATTGAAATCAGCGCGCATTCGCTCAAATCCAGCGCCGCCACCTTCGGAGCGATGGCCTTTTCCGAACTCTGTTTTCGCCTGGAACAGTGCGCGCATTCCCGGCAGGCCGATCGTTTTCCTGAGGTGGTGGCGGCGATGAGGCAAGAACTCACATCGGTCAACCAAGCCCTGGCTGACGAGCGAGCCAAATGGGCAGAGGCAGCCAGCGAATGAGCAGCCAACAGAAAGATCACCCCCCCCTGGACGCGGACACAATCCGGGCGTATGTTGTGGATGCGTGCGGCGGTGATGGAGAGATCGTTTCGCAAATGGTGATTTTTTTTCTCGGCAGTACAGACGACTTGATCGCCCAGATGAAAACAGGCGTAGAGGGCAATGATTTCGACTCTGCACGGCGGGCCGCGCACTCGCTTAAATCGAGCAGCCGCATGTTCAGTGCAGAAGCCTTGTCCATCCTGTGTGCTAAGGCAGAAACAGTGGCAGAAGCAGTGGCAGAGACAGGCAAGGCTGAAGCGTTCTTGTCCCTCTTGCCAGCTATCGAGCGCGAAGTGGAATGGCTCAAAGCGTGTCTGCCCCAATTCTGCGCGGAAATCGTAGCGTAGAAATGTGCTTCGGCGAGTGGACATGGACAGCCAAACAGAGAGAGGCAGGGACCACGGAATTGGCCCCTGCCTCTCTGCTTTTAGCTATGCTTCTCAGTCTATAGAGTGTATAGATCAGTGCTGCATCAGTCCTGAATCTCGTCGTGTTCCTGTCTGTGCTTCTCGACAATATCATCGGTCAGGTGGCTGGGAACCGGCTCGTAGTGGTCGAAGTCGATGGCGTAAATACCCCGCCCCTGGGTCATAGAACGCAGGTCGGTTCCATAACGCAGAATCTCGGCCAGAGGAACCTGGGCACGCACGATTGTGCGATTTCCCCGTTGTTCCATCCCCTGCACCCGCCCCCGCCGGGTGTTCAGATCACCCATCACATCACCCATATATTCATCGGGCACTGTGACCTGAATGTTGTAGATCGGCTCCAGCAGCACGGGGCCGGCGTCGCGCATGGCCTGCTTGAAGCCTTCGCGTCCGGCAGTCTGGAAGGCGATGTCTTTTGAGTCAACCGGATGGTATTTGCCGTCGAAGACGACCGCTTTGACGTCCACAATTGGATAGCCGGCAATGACGCCCTGATCCAGAATCTGTCGAATTCCCTTTTCGATAGAGGGAATAAAAACCGTGGGAATTGCGCCACCGAATACTTCGCTGGCATATTCAAAGCCAGCGCCCCGCTCCAGTGGCTCTACCCGCAGTTGGACATCGGCAAATTGGCCTGCGCCGCCGGTCTGCTTCTTGTGACGGTAATGAGCACTGGCCTGGTGGGTTACAGTCTCTTGATAAGAAACTTTGGGCAGAGATGTTTCCACCTTCACACCGAATTTCGTCTCCAGGCTGCGCACAGCCGCGTCGATGTGGGATTCACCCATGCCCTGCAAAACGTTCTGTTTGGTGGCCTGCACATATTCCACCACCAGCGTGGGGTCTTCTTCTGTGAGCGCTTGCAGACTTTGGCCCATTTTTGCGCTGTCCGCTTTTGTGGCCGGCGCAACAGCCACTGTGTACAATGGCCTGGGAAAGTCGGGCGGAATGATTGTGATATTGGCAGCGGGATCAGAAAGCGTATCGTTAGTGAGGACATCGTCCACTTTGGTCACAACACCGATATCGCCTGCAATCAATTCGGACACGGCTTCTAACTCCTTGCCGGACACAGTAAAGAGATTCTGCATCCGGTCCTCGCTCCCCGAACGCTGATTGCGCAGATGGTCGTCCTTTTTCAGGGTTCCCGCAAAGAGGCGCACATAATTCATGCGGCCCACATAGCGGTCTACAATCGTCTTGAAAACGAACCCGGTTGTGGGTTCAGACGTGTTGTTGCCCACCCGAATCGGCTCTCCGTTTTGCTGCCCGGACACATTTGTCTCATCCGGGGCAGGCACGTAGCTGGTCATGGCCCGAATCAGGCTGTACAGGCCAATGTTTGCCGTGGCTGTGCCGCAAAAGACCGGCACAATCTTCCCGCTTTTCACCCCGTCATGCAGGCCGTGGCGCACCTCTTCTTCGGTTAAATCTTCACCTTCCAGATACTTAATAATTAGTTCATCATCAGCTTCCGCGGCGCTGTCCACCAGAAGCTGGCGGGCTTCCTGCACCTGCGCCATCATATCCGCGGGGATGGCCGCGGGAGTGCCTTCCTGCCCCATATAGGCTTTCATATCGACCAGATTAACAATGCCCTGAAAGGATTCCGCAGAACCGATTGGCAACTGGAAGGACACAATTGTACTGTCGCTGAAAGTCTCGCGCAGGTCTGCCAGCACCCGCTGATAGTTGGCATTCTCCCGATCCATTTTATTGACAAAAACAAGCCGGGGTTTGTTGGCGTTGTTCAGCCGATCCCAGGCCAGCTCTGTGCCCACTTCCACACCGGAGACCGAATCGACCAACACCAGGCCCGCTTCGGTCACTGTCAGCGCGCTGATCACCTCGCCCATAAAGTCGAGATAGCCAGGCGTATCGATCAGGTTGAGTTTGATGTCCTTGAAAGTGACCGGCACTACTGAAAGGTTGATGGATATCCCCCGACGCTGCTCCTCTGCATCCCAATCCGAGACAGTTGATCCGTCTTCCACCCGCCCCATGCGAGACAGAGCGCCGGAGTTGAAGAGCAGAGCTTCGACCAGTGAAGTTTTGCCGGAACTGCCGTGTCCAACGACAGCCACATTACGCAGTTGCGCTGTGGTGAACTTACTCATAGATCCTCCTCGTTCGCGGAAATTTATCGATCAGAGAAGACAACAGTTGGGTGGAAAGATCGTTGCATTTTTCCCAGCTATCGCCCATAAGAGTACACAAAATCCTGTGGCACAAAAGGGACTGGAGCCACCGATCGCACCGGCTGATAACAGCGGAAATCGGTCTATCGCCCTGGCCAGACCTTTTGCGGAGAGAACAGCGATCTGGAGCCAGGCGCCGGAGATGGAGCGGTGTGCTTGACGAGCGGCAAAATATGGGGGTTGACTTCAGCCCAGTCAGCCACAGGATTGTACAGAAGATTGAACGGAATGTCAACGCTCACGCGGGGATTATTATGTTTTGGAGAAGGAACCTTGGCTGCCAAATTGACAGCACTATCTGGACATAACAAAAAATTGTGGACGTTCGCTTCTTTGCACCACATCCTGCCTCTGGTATGATCCTCCGCATACAATTGCATGTGAGGGTCGCTGCCGAATCGAACAATAGAGCTTATGAACACAATCCTTACTACTCCATCCAACCCGCAGACCAGTCCCGCAAAGGCGAACAGACCAGACTTCGCCCATCTGGTGCGCCCAAACGACGCGACTGCCCAGATCACGCGGCTGCTCCTGGCCTGTCATGCAGAAAGCGTACAGAGCAGCACATCGCGGCTGTCGTCGGACGAAGTGGGGCTTTCGGCCAAAGGATGGGAACAGACAATTGCCCTGGCCGACTGGTTGCAGAGCCACGAAGAGATCGATTTCCTCGTCACCGACAGCGCGCTGCGTTCGCGCTTTACAGGCCAGCGCCTGGGGCAAGCCCTGGGATTGTCTATGAAAACCGCACCGTACTTACCCAAAGGAGCCGAGGCAGACTGGGCACTTCATCCGCCCCAGGCCGCGCCCAACAGTTCCGATCTGGAGGCATTATCCCGGTATACAGCCTATTATGACGCGCTGATGCCCGCCCTGGAAAGACTGTTGGCTGAGCAGTGGGGGAAAACGACACTGCTTGTGACAGACGCGGTCACCATCGCCACACTGGTGCGCTCATTTACCGGCAGCCAGAGCCTGGGAGTCCGCGTCAGCTTGACATCCCTCACCGAATTCCAGTTCCACGAAGGATACTGGGCATTGGCCTATGCCAATCGGACCGAACATCTGCCCCAGGGCGCCCGTAGCATTCCCGTGGCCCTGCCAGAGGCCAGCACAGCCGATCCATCCCCATACCACGAGTTGACAGCAGAGGCCAGCAGGGCTGCCCAGTTCTACAATCAAGTGGCCCAGAAATTGGGCAGAGACCCCAATACGGATCAGGAGGATGACCACACCCGCCCCCCCGAAGTGGACGCGGAAATGATCCAGCGCTTTGGCGGGCTGGAGAACGATTCTCATCTGTTGATGGTGGGGGTGGGTTCGGGCAAGTTAGCCCTCGGCCTTGCCCAGGCAGGCATCCAAGAGGTGATCGGCGTGGATATTAGCCCCGGTATGCTGGAGAGAGCGGAGTTCCTGCGGTTGGCGACCCAGGAGCCATTCTCCCAGGAGGTCAATTTCCGACTTGCGCCCGCCCGCTCCCTCCCTTTTGCCGATGGGCGCTTTGATGCGGTGCTGTGTGTACATCTGCTCCATCATTTGGCAAAACCGCTGGCGGCCCTACAGGAATTCTATCGCATTCTGCCCGCCCACGGCAGGCTAATCGTTATCGACATCGACGGATCAACCGATGCTGTCAAGCGGGCCACGCAAAATGCCATCGAGAGCAAACGGAACCCAACCCACGCCACCATCCGCACCAGAGATCAATGGGTTGATCTGCTGGAGCAGTCCGGGTTCCGTGTAGAAAATGAACAGACCTGGACATCCGAGCGCAATGCAGCCGCCTGGCTGGATTCGGTAGCCGTGGACGACAGTATCCGAATGGCTGTGACGGAGATGCTGGAAGCCAGCATTGAAACTGACGCCGCAGGGCTGCACGTGCGGCGTCAGGACACTGAACTGCGGTTCGATGCCAGTATAATCGCTTTTCTGGCACGCAAGGCGGCCACATAACAGATAAGAAAATGCCCCCCCTCTTCCTCTTCCAAAGCAGAAAAAGGGTTCAGAAAAGGCAAGAAGCTGCGACTCAGCGATACAGCTCGCGCAGAATAATCTGCTTCTGAATCTGTGTGGTCCCCTCGTAAATCTGATAAATTTTTGCGTCCCGCATCAACTTCTCCACAGGATATTCCCGACTATAGCCATTCCCCCCAAAAACCTGCACCGCGTCGGTGGCATTCTGCATGGCCGCATCCGCGCAGAACGCCTTGGCAATGGCCGCGGACATTGTGTTGCGCTGGCCGTTGTCCACATCCCAGGCTGATTTGTAGGCCAGATGGCGGCCAGCTTCCACCCGAATTGCCATATCCGAAAGCATAAAACCCACGCCTTGAAAGCGGGAAATGGGTTGGCCGAAGGCAGTCCGCTCGCCGCCATAGCGCACGGCTTCGTCCAGCGCGCGGCGGGCCACGCCCAGCGCGGCCGCGGCCACAGGCGGCCGGCTCTTGTCAAAGACACCCATGCCGATCATAAAACCCTGTCCCTCTGCCCCCAAGCGGTTTTCCGCGGGCACTTCCACATTTTCAAAAAAGACCTGGCAGGCTTGGGCCGCGTGTTGGCCCATCTTTTCCAGGGGTTTGCTGGTGCTCACGCCGGACCAGTCCCGCTCCACAATAAAACAACTCATCCCTTTGTGGCCCGCGCTTGGATCTGTTTTGGCAAAGACAGTGAAGAAGCTGGCAACCGGCCCATCGGTGATCCACGTCTTGGAGCCGTTGAGAATATAGCTGTCGCCCTGGCGGGTGGCCGTTGTCTTGATTCCGGCCACATCTGATCCCGCGTCCGGTTCTGTCATGCAATAGGCGGCGATCTTGCCCTCTTCCATCAGCCACGGGAAATACTTCTTCTTCTGGTCGTCATTGCCTGCAATCAAAATCGGGAGCATTGCCAATTGATTGAGCATCAGTGCGGTCTGAATCCCCGAACAGCCATAGGCCATCTCCTCACCGATCAGACATTCCTCAAAGACTGACGCGCCCAATCCGCCATAGGCTTCCGGGATGTTGAGATTGACGAGACCGACCTCCCGGGCTTTGTGGAATATCTCCCAGGGCCATTCGCCGCTCACATCAAAATGTTCGGCTTTGGGCAGAATTTCCTGGGCAGTAAAATCCCGCGCCAGTTCACGCAGCATTTTCAAATCGTCGCTCAACTCGTACATAGGGAGTATCCTCCAATGGGGTATAGGGTGGCAGAGGGGAACAGTGTTGACGATCCTACCCGGAGACGATTGCGGCTGTGTTGTCGATGGGTTAGCGGTGAATGCAAGAATTTCGTGCTATAATAGAGCGATCCTATCCACCCGCCTGACCTAAAAAAGTCGGGCCAGCCAGGGAGGTCCTATGCTCGAACAGACTACCCTTTATCGGGAAATTCACCAGCAGCCAGAAAGTCTGCAAAGGCTTATCCAGCAGCAGACTGAAGCAATCCGTAGATTGGCCGGGGCCATCAGCAGCCAGGGCATTACAAATGTGGTGGTGGCCGCGCGGGGCAGCAGCGACAATGCAGGCCGCTACGCCCAATATCTGTTGGGGGCCATCAACCGCCTGCCTGTCAGCCTGACCACACCCAGCCTTTTTTCCATCTATCAATGCCCGCCCCGCTTTGCCCCAAACACGCTGGTGCTGGGCATTAGCCAAAGCGGGAAAAGCCCGGATATTGTGAGTGTGTTGGCCGAAGCGCGCAAGCAGGGGCAGCTAACCGCGGCGCTGACCAATGTGCCCGATTCTGACCTGGCCCAAACCAGCGACTATGTAATCGATCTGTGCGCGGGGGAGGAGCGTTCGATTGCCGCGACAAAGACCTATACGGGTGAGCTATTGGCCATCGCCCTGCTTTCGGTACTGCTCAGCGATGACACCGAAAGACTCTCTTCGCTACGCGAAACCCCCGCGCTGGTGCAAGAGACACTGGCGCTGAACGGGGCGATCGCACAAATTGCAGAGCGTTATCGCTATATGAACGATTGTGTTGTGATTGGCCGGGGCTTCAATTACGCCACTGCTTTTGAGATCGCGCTGAAGCTGAAAGAGCTGACCTACACAATTGCTGAACCCTACAGCAGTGCAGATTTTCTACACGGCCCCCTGGCCCTGATCCAACACGGCTTTCCCACACTGGTGGTGGCCCCGGCCGGCGCGCTCAGCCAGGAAATGGGCCGCTTCCTTGTGCAGCTACAGCAGCGGGAAGCTGAGATTGTCTGCATCAGCAATGACGCCGCCGCGCTCGGCTTGGGACATCGCCAACTGCCGCTGCCGGCTGTGGCAGAGTGGCTCTCACCGATTGTTGCGGTGATACCCGGCCAGCTCTTCGCCATGCACCTTGCCTATGCGAAAAACTATGATCCGGACCATCCGCGGGGATTGCTCAAGGTAACAGAGACCCGATGACAGAGACCCGGCAGGGATCGTTTAGGCTATCGTCACATACCGGGCGCGGGTCAGCTTTACCAGATCGTCCACACCGATACCCACTTGAGCGCCTCGCTCGCCCGCGCTGATATAAATGGTGGAAAACGCCTTGGCGCGGTCGTCCAAATAGACAACGAATCCCCGGTTGATCAGGGCCAGGGGGCTGATTCCCCCAGCCAACAGACCGGTCAGCCGTTCCGCTTCGGCCCGGGCAGCCATCTGCATCTTTTTGGAACCTGTTGCTTTTGCCAGTGCTTTCAGGTCCAGGCTCTGGTCGCCGGGAATGACAACCAGCGCGGGTTTCTGGCCGGGAGCCACATCCAGTGCGACGAGCGTTTTGAAGACCTGGGATTGGGGGAAACCGATGGCATCGGCCACATCTGTGGCCGAGTGCAGTTCCTCGCTGTAGGGGTATGTATGCACGGTATAGACAATCCGTTTCCCCTCCAACATACGCGTCACATTATTTGTAAAATCCATCTCGTGTACCTTTTACAATAGGGGACAATAAAAACGGCAGGCGTGGAGTTCCACGCCTGCCGTTTTCGATCTAAGAGCCTAAATCCGATAAATTAGTTACCCATACCAGAGCCGGGCAGATAGACAGAAATATTGGCATTGGTAGTCTGCACAACGGGGAGCAGAGCATCAATCGTCGACATCATATCGTCCATATTCATGCCGGGCAGGTAGGCATCCCACACACCCATCTGGTCGGCCAGATTCAGCACGTGCTGGACTTCGCCATTGCCCCAACCGATATAGGGCAGTTCATTGCCATTGATGCTGACGTGAATACCTGCCTGATCCGTCTCAAGCGCCATGCTGGTGATACCAGAGCCAGTCAGACCGGAAATGACACTGGGGTCCAGGCGCAGGGCGTTCCAGGGCACGCCAGTCAGGGCAGTCCAGTCGGCATCGCTCAGATCACCCACAGAGTAGCTGCCATCAGTCTGGTAGACGATGGGCAGGTTGATCTTGGGGGGCGAACCTACGGCAGCCAGGAACTCATCCTGGGCAGCCTTGGCCATTTCCGCCGCAGAGCCATCACCCATCACAGAGAAGGGGATAACCTCGGCACCGGCCTGCACAGGGAAGCGCAGGATAGCGCCGATGCCCAATTGCTGTACAAGAGGCAGAACTTTGTCCAGAACCGGAACGGCAATGCCCAAAGATTCAACCGCGCCAGCCGTGGCGATCAGAGAATTTGTATCCCACTCCAGCGAAGGAATCGGCTGGCCATTGACCAGAATCAGCAGGCCACCCGCGGTGTTGTCAATCTGCAGGTGCTGGATGTTCGTCATACTGAAGTAGTCGACCCATTCGGGGGCAATCCCAAGAGTGGACAGGTCTACGCCGGCTATGGCCCCCATCTCCGCGGCAGGAATCCCGCCGATGGAAGCGGTGCCATCACTGGCAAAGTCAATCACGATAGCTGGCAAATCGATGACCAGTTCGTCGTCCATTGCCATTGCGGCCGACGAACCGGCTCCGGCGCGCGGGGCACACCCAGACAAGGCGAGGGCAGCAATCATGAACATAGCTACCCAGAGTGTAATACGCTTCTGCATTCGGAACCTCCTGAAAAGAGTGGATAATAAGCGGAAACTGCAAGTATAACTTTTTAGCAACAACACATATCGTGCCATGCTGCTGTTAACAAACCTCAGTACTGCCAGACGGACATTGAAGAAGAAAGTGTGGATGGGTCGAAGGTCACGGTTGGGGATCCGTGTTGAACTCTATTGTACACACCCTTGAAAATCGTGTCAACCAGCAAATTAATGCCAATGGGAAAGAACCCACATATCCCACCTGACGCTTTCTATGCGTATTGGCTACGCCATTCCAGCGAAGCCACAAAAATCGAATCGGGCGTTGTTTTCTACCCTCTCCGCGGTCTGGGGTATAATGGGCAAGCCTCTTTCGCCCTGGACTTTCACAGCACTTGACCGTTCACAACACCTTAATTCCTATGTTGACAATGCCCACAAGCGAAGATCAACCCACCGAGCAGGCTGGCCCACAGCTTGCCATAGAACGTGGCAAGCCCTGGGTTTCCGCGCATCACAACACAGCCCAGGACGGCGCGCTGGTCATTCTGACCACAACCGGTGGCAAGCGCTATCTGATCTCTTTGCACCGCGGCCAGACTTTTCATACCAATCTGGGCCACTTCCGCCACGACGATCTTATTGGCCAACCCCTGGGCACAACGGTACACAGCCAACTGGGCCACCCACTATTGCTGCTGGAGCCGTCCCTGTCCGATCTGATCACCCGGGTCAAACGCAACACACAGATCATCTATCCCAAAGACGCGGCCTATCTCGTCCACCGCCTGAGTCTGCGCAGCGGTGATCAGGTGATTGAGGCGGGCACGGGCAGCGGCGGATTGACCATCGCCCTGGCCTGGGCCGTGGCCCCCGCGGGGCGGGTCTACACCTATGAAGTACGATCCGACAACTATCAGCTCGCACGCACCAATCTGGAGCGCGTGGGCCTGCTGGGCAATGTATCCATGCACCAGCAATCCGTGGCAGAGGGTTTCCGCCAGCAGGGCGCGGACGCGGTCTTTCTGGATGTGCGCACGCCGGGTCGCTATCTGCAACAGGTGCGGGAGGCCCTGCGTCCCGGCGGCTTCTTTGCCGCGCTCGTCCCCACAGTCAATCAGGTGATCGATCTGCTGGCCGCGCTGGAACGCGGCAGCTTTGCTGACATCGCCATCGAAGAACTGCTCCTGCGCAAATACAAAGTGGTGCCGGATCGCCTGCGCCCGGATGATGCAATGGTCGGTCACACAGGCTTTCTCGTCTCCGCGCGCCCGGTCATCGATCCCACCGACCCTGGCCGCTGGCTCTCGGAAGATCGCAAACGCTATACGGCCCGCAAAGAATTTGAAGCGAAAATCGAGGCCGAGGAGGCACGTCGTCTGGCTGAAAAAGGCGAGCAGGACGGGCCTTACCGCATGCCCCTGCCCTGAGCTGGCCCCTGTTCCATAGGAATTTGCAATGAGCAAAGGTTATCACGAATATTTTGGCAACATCCACATGCACACCACCCACAGCGACGGGGTGGGCGATTTTGAGGAACTGGTGCAGGCCGCGGCCGCGGTGGGGTTGAACTTTGTCTTTGTCACTGACCACAATGTGCTGGTGCGCGAGAGCGAAGAAGGCTATCGTCACGGGGTGCTGACACTGGTGGGGGAAGAAATTCACGACCCGGACCTGCAACCGCCGGGCAATCACCTGCTCTGCCTGGGCGTGGAAGAGGACCTGACCCATCTGGGCAAGAACCCCCAGCAGCTTATCGACGCGGTGAACGAGCAGGGCGGCCTGCCCTTCCTGGCCCACCCCATCGAACGCTTCACCGAACTCATCCCCACCCACTACCCCTGGCACAACTGGGAAGTGACCGATTTCCACGGCATCGAACTCTGGAATTATATGTCCAATTTCCGGGGGATGGTGAACAGCAAAGCCCAGGCCCTGCTGATGGGTTTCTTTCCCCATTTTTTCACCCGCGGCCCCCTGCCCGAAATGTTGGCCAAGTGGGACGAACTGACCGCGCAGCGCCCGGTCGTGGCTCTGGGCGGTGTGGATGTCCACGCCGAAACCTACAATATCGGCCCCATCCGCCGCTGCTTTCTGCCCTATGCCCACTGCGCCCGTGCCCTGAACACCCACATTCTGGCCGCCGAACCCTTTGCCGGGCCAAATGGCGCGGCTAATCCGGGCCAGAGCGATCCCGGCGTTGCCCACGACCGGGCGCAGGTGCTCGGCGCGCTGGCCGCGGGCCGCTGCTGGCTGGGCTACGATCTGGTGGAGTGGACCACTGGCTTCCGCTTTCAGGCCGAACACGACAGAGGAGCCGGTGTGATGGGCGATACCATCGGCCAGCCGTCCCCCGGCCAGCCCACCCATTTTTCCGTGACCGCCCCCGCCGACGGAACCATTCGTCTGCTGCGGGGCGGCAAAACTGTGGCCGAAAGCCAGGGCCGCGGCCTGGAACACACAGACGCCGAGCCAGGCGTCTATCGGGTGGAAGTCTGGAAACAGCGCTGGGGCCGACCCCGGGGCTGGATATTCAGCAACCCAATTTATGTGAGAGAATAACTGTCCCGTTTTTGAGCACCCACCCGGAAATCGTATGCGCCTCGCCGTTCTTGCCGACATCCACGGAAACCTGCCCGCGTTCCAGGCCGTTCTGGCCGCGCTGGAACGCATCCAGCCTGATTTTGTAGTAGTGAACGGCGATCTCATCAATCCCATCCCCTTCAACGGGGAGATCGTCGATTATATCCGCAACACCGATTGGGGGGTGGTGCGGGGCAACCACGAATTTTATCTGCTGGATTTCGGCACCGAGCGGGCCATCCCCGGCTCGGAAGACCCGGTGCGCTGGGGCAGTCTGCACTGGCTGGTGCGCAATGTGACCACCGCACAGGCCCAATTCCTGGCCGCGCTGCCCGACGAACGCACCCTCTACTTTCCCGGAACCCAGCCCATCCGCATGGCCCACGGCGTGCCGGGACGCAACCGGGTGGGCTTCTATCAGCAGCAGCCCGCGGACAAGATTCTGCTGGAAATCCGGGACATTCCCGAACATACGATTATTTCCGCCCACACCCACGTGCAGGTGGACAGACAGCTATCCCTGAACGGCGGCGACGATCCCCAGGCCGCGCCCCACGGCGAGGACGGCCACTACCTGTCGGCCCGCCCCCGGCAGGACAGCGGCTACTGGCATCTGATCAATCCCGGCAGCGTGGGCCTGCCCCTGAGCCAGGACAGCCGCGCCGCGTTTGCCGTGCTGGAAAGCGTGCCAGAGAGCGTCGCGCCCGGCGGCTGGCAGGTCACCCACCACCGGGTGGAATACGACCGGCGGCCCGCGTTGGAAGCCTTTCAGACCAGCGGATTGCTGGATGCGGGCGGACCGATTGCCACAATTTTCTACTGGGAACTGGTGACTGCCGAGCCGGAGATTGTGGACTATTACCACTGGTGTCAGAGCAATGGCTACGACGCGGACGGGGATATGCAGGGTGCTTTTGAGGCGTATGTGGCCGCGACCGGGCGGGACGCGTATGTGCGCCAGCGTGACCCCCTGCACAATCGCAGATTGACCCGATGACCCCCCTGCTGCGCCTTAGCCGTCTGCGGCTCGCCTTTCTGGGCGACATCCACGGCAACCTGCCCGCGCTGGAAGCAGCCATCGCCCATCTGGACCGCACCCAATCCCCCGATGGGGTCTATCTGCTGGGCGATCTGATCAACCGCTGCCCCTGGAACAACGAAGTGATGGACCTGTTGGCCGACCGGGGCTGGCCTTCCGTCGCCGGCAATCACGACCTGATCGTCAGCCATCTGCACACCCCCGATATCCGCCCACCCTTTGATCAGCGCCAGAATTTCCCGGTAATCTACTGGACGTGGGATCACCTGCGGCGCGAACACATCGCGTCGCTACACGAATTGCCCGCTGAGATGGCCGTGACCCCCGACGCCGCGCCCCCCATCCGTCTGCTCCACGGGCTGCCGGGCAACCCCTTTGTCGGCGTCTATCCAGAGAGCGAGGCAGAGGAGATCGCCCAACAGTTTACCACCTACACGGAGCCGGTCATTATCGGCGGCCACACCCACCGCCCCCTGGACCGGCGTATCGACGGCAAGCGTTTCCTCAATCCCGGCAGCATCGGTCTGCCCTACAACCGCGATCCCCGCGCCCAGTATATGACCCTCGACCTGCGCAGTGGGCCGAATGGCCCGGTCTGGCAGCCCACTTTCCACCGCATCGAATACGACACCGGCGTCGTGGCCGAAGCCTTCCGCACATCCGGTCTGCTGACCGAAGCCGGTCCCCTGGCCCAACTCTACCTGCGCACGGTTCTCAACGGAGAGCCGTGGGCCAGTGATTTCGGCTATTGGCTGAAAGGCCAGCCCGCCGCGGCGCGGGAAGATATTGCGGGCGCGGTGGAGGCGTATCTGCGGGTTCACGGGCCGGGGAAGTGGGCGTTTGGATAACAGGAGTGCGCTTCCAGTATTATGTCATTAATGGAAATCCGTCATCCTCGCGTAGCCTGCATTCTCAATGCCATTTCCCACTCGCCCAATTCTTTCTCACTCCATTTCACCCCAGTGAGGGTGGCTTCCGTAAAATTCGCTTCTTCGTGCTTAGCCCACACAAGTATCGATTCTGTGAGATCGGCCCACACAAGTACCGCCCCTTCGAGATTTGCATTAAAAAGGTCCGCCCCTTTTAGGTTTGTATTAA
>JAHBVF010000011.1 GCA_019637685.1 Caldilineaceae bacterium
TTCTCAATATAGCGTTATTTTTAACGCGATCCTCGGGCTTGGGACTCCCGTTCCTGCTTGCCCCAGAAAGTCTTGATATACGCAAGGACTGCTTCCCTCTCCCCTACTGTAAGAATATCCCCATAGGCGGGCATGGCACTGTTTGGCAAGCTGCCGCCTTGGGCAATTATTTCCAGCAGCGCCGAATCCGGGTGATGCCAGGTGTGCCCGCTGCTGTCGTGGGGAGGCGCGGGAAAGACGCCGTTGACTGGTGTTCTCCAGTTCGGCTGTCCTTCTCCGTTGATGCCGTGGCAGGCCGCACAGTTGGCTTCATAGACCTGTTTGCCCGTTGCCAATTGGTCCGGGTCTGTCTGACTGTTGCTGTCTGGCGCGCCCGTGGAACAGCCGCCCAAAAGCACAAGCAGTAGCAGCGGCAAGAATAGGCTATGCACAAAACGACTCGTCGGTTTTCTCACAGAGGGCATCTCTCTTTCTGTAAATTTGTTTCTTGGCACGCAAACACAATTTATACCCTACCCCCTGGCTGACCCTCAAATCACCTATCATTCGCCTCTATTTCCTTCACAATTCGTTCACAACTGGGCTGTATACTGAGTTCACAGGCAAAGAATGCTGAACAGAACTTCCGGCAGCATTCATCAACCTATTCTTGCCAAACTATCCTTAAAGGGAGAAGTGCAATGTCAAACCGAACAAAGAAGTTCGTGGTTTCTCTGCTGGTGATGTCCCTTCTGCTGGTGGGTATTGTCGGCGCAGCCCAGGCCCAGACACCAGACCCGGCCAATCCAGCCGCTGATCCGCCGAACCGCCTGCAACAGATGCAGGAACGCCTGGGACCGGATGCCTGGGGGCAGATGGTCCAACGCATGACCGAACGCCACGGAGCCGAGGCCACTGGCCAAATGCTCCGACGTATGGCTACCAATGAGGATTGCAGTGGCACAGGTCACGGCGGAATGATGGGCCATTCGGACGGAACGACTGGCCACGCTGGTGGAATGATGAACGGTTTCCAGCGGGGTATGGGCAGAATGATGGGCAGTTGGCACTAAACCGTCACCCGCACTGACAGGGCAAATTCCCATCAACCACTGGACCAATCAACGGGGATTGATTGGTCCAGTGATTTACTATCACATCCATCCACCCTATAATACCCCTATGAGCCAAACAATTGTTGTGATCGAAGATGACGCCCAGATTCGCCGGGTGGTGGAAGGCTATCTGCAACAGGCGGGCTACCGGGTCTTCAGCGCGGCGGATGGGACAACCGGTCTGGCCCTGGTGCGCCGGGAACGGCCCAGCCTGCTCGTGTTGGACCTGATGCTGCCGGGGCTGGACGGCTGGGAGATCACCCGCCGCCTGCGTTCCGGGGACGATCCCGCGCTGGCCGGTCTGTACATTGTGATGCTCACCGCGCGGGTGGAAGAGACGGAACGGGTGGTGGGGCTGGAGATCGGTGCCGACGACTACGTGACCAAACCCTTCAGCCCGCGGGAACTGGTGGCCCGGGTGCGCGCGGCCTTGCGCCGTCTGGAAGGCGCACCCCAGAGCGAGAGCGGTCAGATTTTACGCGCCGGTCCCTTGCGTCTGGACCCGGTTTATTACACCCTCACCCTCGACGGCGTGGCAGTGGAACTGACCACCACAGAGTTCGACCTGCTACATCACTTTATGCGCCACCCCGGACGCCCCTTCACCCGCGGCGAACTGCTGGACGTTTCCCTGGGCGACGCGCTGGGCGATGTCTCTGCCTACGAGCGCACAATTGACGTCCACATCAAAAACATCCGCCGCAAACTGGGCGATGGCGGGCGCAACAGCCGCTTCATCGAGACGGTCCACGGCATGGGCTACCGTTTTGTGCCCCAACCAGAGACGGGACCTGCCCAATGAGCCAGCGGCTGTGGGCCAAATTGTTAGGCGCGTTTACACTGATTATTGTCCTGGGCGTGGCGACAACTGTTCTGCTCACCCGCCAGGGCGCGGCCACCCGCTTCTCCCACTTTATGGCCGGCGATCAGATGTTCCAGCCCGAACACTTGCAGGCGGATCTGGTTGCCTATTACCAGCAGCAGGGAAGCTGGCAGGGAATCAATGCGGCATTATCACAGGTGGTGGGCCACGCCTCCAGCGGCGGGATGATGGGCGGGATGATGGGCCACGCCATGGGGATGTACGACAGCGCAATTGTGCTGTTGGATGAGAGCGGGCAGGCGGTGGCACGGATGGGCAGCCGGGAGGGAAATCGCACCAATCCCACCGGACAGCCCTGGCCCATTCGGGTGGACGGGCGGCAGGTGGGAACGCTGTTCATCGATGGCGAACTGATGAGCGACACGACAGGCGATGGCAGCGATCTGCTCTCCGGCGTCACCCGGGCCGCGCTGATTGCGGGGCTGCTGGCCGGGCTGGTCGCCTTTGCCCTGGCGCTTGTGCTGGTGCGCCAGATTACCCACCCACTGACAGAATTGAACAACGCGACCCAGCGCATTGCCCAGGGCGATCTGACAGCCCGCGTGCCGGGCGAAGGCACGGACGAATTGGGGCAGCTGGGCGGCGCGTTCAACCGCATGGCCGCGGCCCTGGAAACCCAGGAAACACTGCGCCGCAATCTGATGGCCGATGTGGCCCACGAACTGCGCACGCCGTTGAGCGCCATTCAGGGCACAATCGAAGCGTTGCAGGACGGTGTCTTCCCTCTTGTCCCAGAGAGCCTGGACCCCATCCACGAGGAGACGCTGCTGCTGGGCCGTCTGGTGGAGGACCTGCGCACGCTGGCCCAGGCCGAAGCCGGCCATCTCTCCCTGAATTTGGCCTCAGTGAATGTGGCAGAATTGACGGAGCGCATTGTGGCGGGTCTGCTGCCCAGCGCCCAGCAGGCGGACATCGAATTGACCTGGCATATCGCTGCCCCTCTACCCCTCCTGCAGGGCGATCCCCAGCGCGTGGGGCAGGTGATGACCAATCTGCTTTCCAACGCGCTGCGCCACACACCTGCCGGGGGTGAGATTGCAGTATCTGTCGCAATGACAGAAAAAGACCTGCCAGGTTTTCCGGAATCTGGCAGGTCTTCCATCTCTCAGGAGAAGGGGATTCTCTTTTCTGTGCAGGACAGCGGTCCCGGCATCGCCGCGGCAGATCTGCCCCACATCTTCGACCGTTTCTACCGGGGCGATCGTTCCCGCAGCCGGGCGACAGGCGGCAGCGGTCTGGGGCTGACTATTGCCCGCCAATTGGTGGAAGCCCACGCCGGGCGCATCTGGGCCGAAAGCCCCCCGCCTGGCCAGGCGGGGGGAAGCATTTTCTGTGTCTGGCTGCCAGAGGGACATAAAGAGTAGTGGAAAAGAAGGAGGCAACAGCGGTTGTTGCGTCCTTGTCACCCCCTCACCTCCGCAATCCCCACCAGACAGTCGCCGTTTCCGCGGTAAAACCTGCCAGGAGCGCGGCCACGCCCAGCGTTACGCCGTGCAGCCCGGCCAATGGCAGCAGCACCAGCGCGGTCAGAATCGCCAGCAGCCGCAGTGGGCCGCTGGGGGCCATCACCCGGGTGCGCCGTTTCCAATAGGCCAGCCCGTGCAGCCAGGCCCGGAAAGCCACCACCGGCGAAAAAGCCACGAACAGGCGCAGGGGGGTGTAGGCTTGGGCGGCAAAGGCCGGGTCCACACCGATTGCCTCCAACAGCAGAAAATCCCGTACGGGTGTCCAGAAAAGCACCAGACTGATGCTGACGGAAAGCAGTCCGCACAGCAGCATAAAACCGCGGGTGTAGAGCAGCCCCGGATCGTCTTCGTGGAAGGTGGCGGGCAGGGTGCGCATCTCGTTTTGCCAGCGAAACGGCCATTGGCCCAGGGCATAGACAACCGCCAGCACCGCCAGCGCGAGCGCGCCATCGCTCTGGCGGGCGATAAAAAGATTGATCAGCGGGCGGCTGAACTCCTGCACCAGTGTCATCAGCGCCAGGGGCCAGACAAAAGAGACGATCTCCCGATAGCGCAGCGCGCCCTCTCCGTCCACATCCGCCAACTGGACATAGCGGCGAAAACCCAGCGCCAGTATCCCCCATTCGGTGACAGCCATCCCCACCGCGGCAATGACCGGCAACAGAATCGGCCGGGATTGAATCCACGCCATGGGCAGCAGGGCAAAGACCAGCCCGATACCCACGGCCACACTGGCTGTGGTGGCATAGCTGATCACAGCCGTACGTTTGACCCGAATCAACTGTCCTGTCAATAGCAGGGCCAGACCGCGTATCGGGATCACTGGCAGGCTCCAGAGCAGAACTGTGCGCACCAGATCGCCCAGAGCCGGTCCGATGCGGTGCAGGTCGTCGATAATCCAATGCCCGACGGGGGTCAGGGCCAGGGCCACCTGAAGCACAATGAGCAACAGCGCCACGCCCAACACATAGCGTACTGCTTTGCCAAAGTCCCGCCGGTTGGCAGCCAACACCAGACTCATCGGCGCGGACTGGGCTATGGGGGCCATAATCAGTAGCACCAGCCCCCAGGCCAGCCCATAGGCGGCCAGGGTTTGTGTGGCGTTGGGCAGGCGGGCCATCCCTCCGTTGAGGAACTGTCCGCCGAATTCCTGGATGACAATTGTGAGGACGAGGGGCAAGAGAAAGCGGCTGAGGCGAAAGTACATTTGGACTCGGAATGGGATGGGGAGGGGGGATAATAGGAGATCAGTGAGCGCTGATTGAGTGCCACCAGAATCTGAAGGATTCTGCATCTTCGAGGCGTATCGAAATCAAGCAAACGGGTCTACGAGTAATGTCGTGGCGACCCGCTTGGTTTCGATACGGCGGGAAACTGCATCCGCCTACCCTTCGATGAACTCAGGACACCGCTCAACCGGCGCTAGTCCACGCAACACTCTTACATCTTCCCCGCCCGCACCAGCAGCGCCCGCGCGGCCCGGTTGTGGTTGTCGGCCAGTGTGGGCAGATCGACGGAGTGGGGCACGCCATTTTCCACCAGCACCCGCCCGTTGACAATTGCCAGGTCCACCGGCTGGGGATGGCAGAAGACCAGCGCAGCCACCGGGTCGTGGACCGCGCCGCCCGCGTAGGTGATGGCGTTGAGGTCGAAGGCAATGATGTCCGCTGCCATTCCCGGCGCGAGGGAGCCGATGTCGTCCCGGCCCAGGACAGCCGCGCCGCCCAGGGTGGCGATCTCCAACGCTTCCCGCGCGGTCATCGCTTTGGGATTGCCCAGCACCCGTTGCAGCAGAAGGGTCTGGCGCACCTCCGCCAGGAGGTGGCTGCCGTCGTTGGAGGCGCTGCCGTCCACCCCCAGGCCAACGGGCACGCCCGCATCCCGCATGGCCCGCACAGGCGCGATACCGCTGCCCAGGCGCATATTGCTGGTGGGGCAATGGGCTACGCCGGTGTGGGTCTGGGCAAAACTATCGATCTCTGCCTGATTGATGTGAACGCAGTGGGCATGCCAGACATCGTTGCCTGTCCAGCCCAGTTCTTGCGCGTAGTCGCCGGGGCGATGGCCGAACTTTTCCAGACAGAAGGCTTCCTCGTCCTGGGTTTCGGCCAGATGGGTGTGCAGATGGACGTTCATGCGCGGGCCAAAGGCGCGGGCCAGGGCAGCGCTTTCCCGCATCAGGTCCGGGGTGACGCTGAAGGGGCTGCACGGCGCGAGGACGACCCGGCGCATGGAAAAGCGCCGGGGATTGTGAAAGCTCTCCACCACCCGGCGGCAATCGGCCAGAATCGCCTCTTCCGGCTCTGTCACCCGGTCCGGGGGCAGACCGCCCGCGCTCTCGCCCAGACTCATTGACCCCCGTGCGCCGTGAAAACGCACGCCCACCCGCTCGGCTGCCTCGAACTGGTCGTCCAGCCGAGTGCCGTTGGGCCAGAGGTAGTGGTGGTCGCTGCTGGTGGTGCAGCCGCTTAGGAGCAGTTCGGTCAGGGCCAGTTGGGTGCTGATCTGCACATCCGCCGGCGTCAGTTCGGCCCAGATGGGGTAGAGGGTCTTGAGCCAGTCGAAAAGCACCGCGTCCTGCGCGTCGGGGATGACCCGTGTCAGCGTCTGGTAGAAATGGTGGTGGGTGTTGACAAAGCCTGGTAGCACCAGTTTGCCTCTGGCATCGATGCGCTGCGTAACTTCGTCAGAGAAGTGGATGGGCAGATCGGCGCTGCGCCCGACCCAGAGAATCTCTTTGCCGTCGATGAGCAGCGCGCCATCCGCGATCTCCCGGCGTTGGGCATCCATTGTGACGAGGGTTGTGGCATTGTGCAGAAGGGTGAGTGGCATGGGCCGGGGTTCCTTTGGGGGAAGTAAGCAGTTATCAGTGAGCAGTGAACGGTTGGGCTGTGCCGACGACAGCCACTGATAACTGATGACTGGTCACTCTCTTCATCGCGGGTCCATCATTTCGTCCATATGCATCCAGACCACGCGGGCGTAGCGAAAGGTGATAGGGGCGATGAACGCGTAGGCGATAGCGATGCCCAGGGTAAACTGGACCGGGGAAGGACGAAAAAGGGCCAGCAGAACAATTACGGGAATCACCAACACAAAGCTGATGACATAGCCAAAAAAGATGGAGTTCATAAAGTAGCCCGTCTCCCGTTCATAGCGGGCCTGGCAGACCGGGCAAGTTTCGTGCATTCCAATCAGCCCGGCAAACACAGGACCGCGCAAACAGTGGGGGCAGCGGCAAAGCAGGACAGGCAAGATCCGTGAAAATCCGTTTATGCGGGTTGACGTTTCATTCGCAGACATGTGCAGGGGTATCCTTCGTTATCGCCTTCAAATCGCGATGTCTCGCAAAAGCCTTCGCTTTGATACAGCGCGATGGCAGGTTTGTTTTCCGACAGAACAATCGTCCAGGCTTGGCCCGGAACCAGCAGCAGGGAGTTTTGTAGCAGTTTGCGGCCAATCCCATTGTGGTAGTGGTTGGGATGTACATAGAGCCAGCCGAGATAATCCCCATCGACCGCGGAAAATCCCACCACTTCGTCGCCCTCTTCGGCCACAAGGATTGTGGATTTCCGAAGCTCTTCGGCTTCCGGCTCCTGGCTCAGGGGAACGAAGGCCCGGGGATCGCACGAGCCTTTCAATTCATCGGGCCTGGCCGCGTCGTGGATGCGGCATAGGGCATCCCAGTCTTCCGGTTTGAATGGACGGATTGTAATCATCTCGCACGCTCTGGAATTGTTGATACACTGAAACTATTGAAGGGAAAGAACCGTCGGCAGCATATCCGCCTCGCCCAACATTTCGGCGATTTCGTAGGTGGAGAGGGGGCGTTTCTTGCCCGATAAGGCTACCAGCGCTGCTTCCATCATATTTGTGCCAAAGCTGCGTCCGTCCAACCGGGGGGTGCTTGTCACCAGATGGCTGACACCCCGCGCCCGCAGAAGTTCCACGTCTTCATCTGTGGTGGTATTGGTCACAATAATTTTGCCCGCCATATCTTCGGGCAGGTTTTTCTTGACGTAGAGAAAGTCATCGGCGACAACAGATGCCCAGGCAAATTGGTCGTGATACTTGGGTTTGATTTCGTTCTGTTTATCCCCGGTGGGGTATAACCACTCGAAGGGGACCCGACCCATAATCGGCAGCAGAATGCGGGCTACCCGATGTAGCGCGGAAAGGCTGTGCAGGAAAATCGGCACATCCAGCCCAAAAGCCAGATCGCCAAAGCGGACTTCGTAGCCTTCATCAAGAAAGCCCCGGGCCATGTGATAGCGGCCCACCCCCACACAGAAAAGTGCCCGCTTGGGTGAGATGCCTGGCAGCAGTTTGTCCAAGTGGCGGGCTGTCTGGCGTTCTACCACTGCGCGCACGCCGCCGCCATCCACCACCGGCGTCTGCACCCCATCCACCAGCTTTGCCACCGAATAGAGGGGATGATAGCGCCCGTCCACCTCCAGTCCCAGATCCGCGCCACCAAAGCCAAAAGCGTCCACCTGGCCGTCCATCTCCTGAAAGAACTGACGCATCTTCTTTTGATCGCCGTCAGTCCCAATCCGTTCCAAGACGATTGGCTGGCCGAGGAGGATTGTCTCGACCCGCTTATCGCGTTTGCTGCTGCCCAGGCTGATAGATACGGCGCGTTTCATGAGAACCTCCTGTGGTGTGGCAAATTGAAGGGGGGACAAAATGACAAAGTGTGCCATCTTTCCGCCCCTTCAAACTGTCATTCAATTACCCCCGCGTCTCGCCCCGCGGCGATGAAAACATCCAGCGCAAAGTCAATATCTTCGGGAGAATGGGCCGCTGTCACATTGGCGCGCAGCCGGGCCGCGCCTTCTTGGACAGCGGGTGGCAACACCGGCAACACAAAGACGCCGTGATCCTGGCAATATTTTGTCATCTGCATTGCGATCTCTTCTTTGCCCACCATTATTGGTACAATTGGTGTGACTGTGACGCCTGTGTCAAAGCCTGCTGCTTGCAGCCCACCGATAAAGTGGCGCACATTGCGGGTGAGCATTTCGTTGCGCTCGATGCCTTCATCTTCCAGCACGTGGAAAGCTTCGATAATCGCGCCCGCCACAGCGGGGGGCAGGGCCGCACTGAAGACAAAACCCCGGGCTGTGTGGCGCAGAAATGTGATCAGCTTTTTATCTCCGGCAATATAACCGCCGATGCCGGGAATCGTTTTGCTCAGGGTTCCCATCTTTACGTCAATCGAGCCAAGCATATCGAAATGTTCTTCGATACCCCGTCCATTAGCCCCCAGCACACCCAAACTGTGGGCTTCGTCCACCATCAACCGGGCGTTATAGCGGTGGCAAATCTCAACAGCGTCGGGCAAATTGAAGATATCCCCATCCATCGAAAAGACCGCATCGGCCACCACCAGCTTGCCTGCCCCTTCGGGCGCGCGGCGCAATTGCCGTTCCAGATCGTCCATATCGTTGTGGCGATACCGTTTGAATTCGCCCCGAGCCAGCACACAGCCATCCACAATGCTGGCGTGGTTCCACTTGTCCGACAGCACCCAATCGCCTCGGCCCACCAATGTACTGATAGTGGCCAGATTGGTCACATAGCCAGAACTGAAGACAATCGAATCGTCCCGCCCCACAAAATTGGCGATAGTTTGTTCCATTTCGGCGTGGAGGTCCAATGTGCCGCCCAGGATGCGCACGCCGTGGGTTCCTGCGCCGTATTTATCGGCGGCAGCTTTGGCCGCGGCCACAATGCGCGGGTGATTGATCAGCCCCAAGTAGGTATAGGTGGCAAACATCAGCTTCCGTTTGCCCTCGGTGATCACCCACGGGCCGTCCAACTCCTCCACCGGCTGAAAATAATAGTAGGTGTCCTCGTCCTGAATTTTGGTTACCCGATCCCACCAGGCGTCGATTTTCCAGGAGAAGGGGTCGTGGCTGGCACCGGCTCCATTCAGCGCTGATTCTGCCAACGCTTCGGGCGGTGCTGGCGCATTCTGGGCCTGAAGCCCGGCTACGTTTTTGACCATGAGATGATTCCTTTTCGCAGTTATGCGAACAGCGGGTTGTACTGGTTTAACGATGGAACCTGCACAACAATGAAAAGCAAAGCCGGGTCTATTGTAGAAATATAAATAAATAATCCGACGACCCGGCGCGAACTGTGCGGAAATAATAAGGGGAACGGGTTCCCGCGCGGTTGAAATTTACCGAATTGTAGCCTAAAGCGATTGGGTTCGCAAAGCCCTGCCGCTTGCGCAATTACGAACTTTGACAATAATAATAAGATATGACTAGGCATATATCGAATAATCGCACCCAATTGAATCGCTTTAGTAACCTTTTGCCCAGGCAATTTTTGTGTAATGGAACCCTCCAAACCCTTCTTTCCCGCGTGCAGTCCGCCGACGATCTGCTGATCAATCAGGACGAGCAGCCGCTTCTGTTGGACGCCGGCCCGGATGCCACGGGAATGGAGCCAAAAGGTTCTGTTCGGCTGCTGGGCTACTATACCGCGCAGAAAAGCAACGGCCCCCGACGCGGGCTGGTGATGACTATCCACGGCTGGGAAGGGTGCAGCCATTCCAGCTATAATCTGGTGGTGGGCAGCGCACTGGTGCGGGCTGGCTACGATGTGCTGCGGCTGAATCTCCGGGATCACGGCCCCAGCCACGGGCTGAACAGGGGCCTCTTTTATGTAACGCTACTGGATGAAGTGGCCGCGGCGACCCGTCAGGTGGCGGCTCTGGCCGGCGACGTTCCCTTCTTCCTGCTGGGCGCGTCTCTGGGCGGCAACTTTGTCCTGCGCCTGGCCCTGCGCCACGCCACCGACCCTATCCCTGGATTGGCCGGTCTTCTCGCTGTCAATCCTGTGGTGGACCCCAGCCGTTCCAGCGATCTGCTGGACAGCCACGCCTGGATTCGCTACTATTTTCGTCGTCGTTGGCTGGCTTCTCTGCGCACCAAACAGCGGATGTTCCCCGAAAACTACGACTTTTCTCCAGTGGAGAAGATTCCCACCATCCGCGGGATCACCGAATGGATGCTGGCACACTACAGCCCCTATGCGGATGTGGAGAGCTACTTCGCCGACTACGCGGTTCCCCCGGCCCGGCTCAACGATCTGACCGTTCCACTCACAATTGTCACCGCGGCCGACGATCCCATCATTCCCGCCGACGATTTTGCCAACCTGCCCTCCCACCCCCTGCTGACCGCCCACGTCCTGCCCACGGGTGGGCATGTGGGCTACACAGACCTCTTCCCCCTGCGTCACTTCCTCGCGCCCATCGCGTTGGATATTCTGCAAGAGTTTCAGAGCCGGAACGCGTAGGCTGGGGCAGGGATGCAGTTCTTCCCCATTCCCCGCCGGCGTCTATGCCTGTTGCGGCCCCAATCGGCAAGGAGATGCGTCCACAGATTGCCCCGATGAGCACAGATCGTTCTTTGTGCATCCATCCCATCCGCGGTTATCAGCGTTCATCAGTGGCTGATTTTAGGTATGTGCTGGATATTTCGGGCCGCTTTTCCTGAATCCTTTTCCCCTGTGATAGACTGAACCCTATGCATCTATTAATTACCGGTAGCCGCGGCCAGTTGGGCCAGACGCTGCATACCCATTTCAGCCCAGCCCATCGGGTGACTCTGTGGAGCCGCCCGGAACACGACATTGCGGACCCGGCTTCTGCCGACGCACTGGCCGCGCTGGCCCCGGATGTGGTGATCAATGCCGCGGCCTGGACAGATGTGGACAAGGCAGAATCAGCGCCCGACGCGGCCTTTGCCGCCAACGCGCTGGGTCCGAAATATCTGGCCGAGGGCTGTGCCCGTTGTGGCGCGGCGCTGGTGCAGATCAGCTCCAACGAAGTCTTTGCCGGTGTGCCAGGCCACTTCTATCGGGAATACGACGAACTCGGCCCGGTGACGGTCTATGCCCGCAGCAAAGCCGCGGGGGAGCGGGCCGCACGCCAGGTGTTGGACCGGCTCTACATTGTGCGGGTGGCCTGGCTCTACGGGCCGGGCAGCAGCAATTTCCCCAGCAAAATTGTGGCCGCCGCGGACAAATACGGCAGCCTGCGGGTGGTGGCGGACGAATACGGCAATCCCACCTACGCGCCGGATGTGGCTGCTGGGCTGGAACAGTTGATCGCAAGCGGACGTTACGGCATCTACCATCTGATCAACGAAGGGTGTACCAGCCGCTACGAGTGGGCCGCCCAACTTCTGCGCCTGCGCGGGCGGGGAGACGTTCCCCTGACACCCATCCCCGCCAGCGAGTGGCCGCGACCGGCTGAACCGCCCGCCCACGCGGTGCTGGTGAATCAGGCCGCGGCCGCGTTGGGCATTCGTCTGCGTCCCTGGCAAGAGGCGTTGGAAGAATACATTTGCAATGGCTGAATTTTTGGTATTGGGTAGGGGTTTTGCCGAAAAGGCTGGCCCGGCAGAATGCCCAATACCCAATAATCAAATATCCGAGGCAGAAATGGCAGACAAAAATACAAACGGCAGAACCCCTCGCAAACCGGGCAAACCTGTGGAAATTCCTCCCAACACCAGCCGGTCCAACGCGGTGACAACCGACGAAACCTACGGCGCGCTGCGGGACGACAACCGGGTGGTCATGCGTCACAGCATCGCGCTCAATCTGGACTCATTTATTCCGGCCACAGAAGCCTTTGCCCCCCGGCCTGTGCGGGACTATCCCGCGTTGCGTCCGGCCACGTCCCCTTTCTTTTCGGTGGTAATCCCAAATTTCAATGGGCAGCGCCATCTGGCCGGACTGTTCGCCGCCCTGGACAAACAGACTTTCACTGATTTCGAAGTGCTCTTTGCCGATGACGCCAGCAGCGATGGCTCTGTGGACTTTGTGGAAGCGAACTTTCCCACCACCCGTGTCCTGACCAATCGCCACAATCTGGGCTTTGTCGCCAATATCAACGCGGCCTGCGACGCGGCCCTGGGCCGGGTGATCGTCCTGCTCAACAACGACACCGAACCGGAGAGTGACTGGCTGGCCGAACTGGCGCAAGTCATCTGCCAGCACCCGGACGCCGCGATCGTCGCCAGCAAACTGCTGCTCTACGACCAGCGCACCAAAATCCACACCACCGGCGATCTGCTGGGGCGGGACGGCATTCCCCGCAACCGGGGCGTGTGGGAGGAGGACCGGGGGCAGTTCGATAGCCAGACCGAAATCTTCGGCGGCTGCGGCGGCGCGATGGCTGTACGCAAGGATGTGTGGCAGGCACTGGGCGGCTTTGACGACGACTTCTGGATGTATCTGGAGGATGTGGACTTTGCCTTCCGCGCCCAATTGGCCGGCTGGAAGGCAGTCTTTGCCCCGACTGCCCGCGTCTATCACAAGCTGAGCAGCAGCGGCGGCGACGACTTGAGCAGCTTCTACGTGGGACGTAACACCCTCTGGACGATTGCCAAGAATATGCCCACCAGCCTGCTCTTGCGCCACCTGCCCGCCATTGTGAAAGCACAGGCAGAAATCGCCATTGATGCCCTGCGCCACGGGCAGGGAAGCGCAGCCCGCGCTCGCTTGCGGGGACAATTGGCCGGACTGGCGGGTTTGCCCGCACAGTTGCGTAAACGGCGTACAATTCAGCGTCAGCGGATGCTGGAAGATGCCGAGTTGGAGCGGCGGTTGGCGTAATAGGATCGCAATTTCTTCTCCCTAAAATGTAAAACTTCTCATTAGTTTTGGAGCGATTTTCAGATGGCATTAGCGAAGGATTTGTTCGATGAAGGCGATCGATGGACTGACGAGCGGGCGCGTCAAGCACTACCTATTTTACTTCAGCGGGCCAATGCTGGTCGCATACTCACCTATGGAGAACTGGATCGAGAGATTGCGTCGAACCATAGTATTGAAGTAATGCCGCGGGTGGATGGTTACGGTGGTGTGCTTGAAAAGGTGGGCCACATTCTATATCAATTGGCAATTGACTTGGATGCATCCATCCCTCCGGCCAATATTTTGGTTGTGAATGCCCAGACACGACTGCCTGGAAGTGGGTTTGATCCCTTTTTGCGCCGCTTTGTGAATGAGCAATTACATGAGAAATTGACGACAAACAATCAGAATGCAATGCTCCAGCGGGCAACCGAGGCAGTTTTCAATTACACTGGATGGAGCGAGGTTGCCGAACAATTGGGCTTTGATATCGCTGAACATTTCCTGGAGAGCGCAGCCATCGACCTGCCTTCTCCACCGAGAATGGGAGGCGGGGAAAGTGAGGCCCATAAAAAATTAAAAAACTACGTTGCTCAGAATCCCGATTTGCTCCTCCGTTTTGGTAAGTTTGAACAAGGATCCACAGAATCTGTTCTGGATTCTGGTGACAAGATAGATATACTCTTTCAGGCCCAGGACCAAACGCTGGCAGTAGAAGTGAAGACCGCTACTGCTACACTGGGCGAGTTGACCCGCGGCATCTTCCAGTGTGTAAAATATCGAGCCGTGTTACGAGCTATGCACGACGTAAAAAGCGAACTGTCAAAAGTTGAGGTGGTTTTGGTTACACCCCAATTAATGAGTGCCAAACACAAGGCAGCAGCAGATCGATTGGGTGTTGCAATCTTAAGAGTACAAGAACCCGCGCAATAGGAGTCTCCTATGCAAGCCCCACCCGAACGCCTGGGCGCCTTCTATCTCGGTGCAGAAATCGACCCCACCACCGGCGAGCAGACGAACACGCCCATCAACTACGACGCCCGGGACCTGACCACCCACGCTGTCTGTGTGGGAATGACGGGCAGCGGCAAGACGGGTCTCTGCATCGGTCTGCTGGAAGAGGCGGCCATCGACAAAGTGCCCGCACTGATTGTCGACCCCAAAGGCGATCTGACCAATCTGCTCCTCCAGTTCCCCGACCTGCTGCCCGATGATTTCCGTCCCTGGATCAACGCGGACGACGCCCGGCGCAAGGGCCAGACCGTCGAGGAATATGCCGAAGCCACCGCAGACCTGTGGCGCAAGGGTCTGGCCGACTGGGGGCAGGACGGCTCGCGCATTCAGATGCTCAAGGATTCAGTGGATTATACCGTCTATACCCCCGGCTCAGACGCAGGAATCCCCGTCAGCATTCTGGGCAGCCTGGCCGCGCCCACGCTCAGCTTCGACACCCACGCCGAAACCCTGCGCGACCGCATCTCTGGCACCACCTCTGCGCTGCTGGGGCTGGTGGGCATCGACGCGGATCCGATTCTGAGCCGGGAAGCGATTCTGCTCTCCAACATTTTTGAGCATTTCTGGCGGAAAGGCGAAGACCTGGACCTGGCCAAACTGATCCTTTCTATCCAAACGCCGCCTGTGCGCCAGGTGGGGGTCTTTGATGTGGACACTTTCTTTCCGCAAAAGGATCGTTTTGGCCTGGCAATGGCCTTCAACAATCTCATGGCCGCGCCCACCTTCCAAGCCTGGCTGGAAGGCGATCCCCTGGATATCGACCGCCTCTTTTTTACCGCGGAGGGCAAGCCCCGCCACAGTATCTTTTACATCGCCCATCTCAGCGACAGCGAGCGAATGTTCTTCGTCACCCTGCTGCTGGAGGCGCTGGTGACGTGGATGCGCGGGCAGACGGGCACCACCAGTCTGCGCGCCTTGCTCTACTTTGACGAAATCTTTGGCTTCTTCCCGCCGGTGCAGGAGCCGCCCTCCAAAAAGCCGATGTTGACACTGCTCAAACAGGCCAGAGCCTTCGGGCTGGGCGCTGTGCTGGTGACGCAGAATCCGGTGGACATCGACTACAAAGGGCTGACGAATGCGGGGACCTGGTTTATCGGCAAACTCCAGGCTGAACGGGACAAAGACCGGGTGTTGCAGGGGTTGAAGGGTGCGATTGCCGAGGCGGGTCGCTCCGTCGATGCGGTGGACTACGACGCTCTCATCACTGCCCTGAGCAGTCGGGTCTTTTTGATGAACAATGTCCACGAAGATGGACCGGTGCTTTTTCACACGCGCTGGGTGATGAGCTATCTGCGCGGCCCGTTGACCCGTCCTCAGGTGCGGGAATTGATGGCTCCGAAGAAGGCGGCGTTGGCTGCCCAGGCCGCCAGCCACGTGGAATCAGCCCCGACGCCCCCGGTGCGCCAGACGGCCCAGGAAGCCGTGCCCGCTGTCACTGCATCCACTTCTGCCCCGGCGCAACCCGCCGAACCCAACGCGCCTAAAGGTTTTTCGCCTATTCAGGCCACTCTGGACCCATCCGTGGCCCAGGCGTATCTGCCTGTGGATATGAGCCGCTCCCGCGCGGTCAAAGTGGTGGCCGACGACGCGGGCCGGGCCATCGATGTGAAAGCCGTGCAGATGATCTACGAACCGGCTGTGTTGGGCGCGGCCACTGTGCGCTTTTTGGATCGGGCCAAACGCATCGACGAAAAGCAGGATTTTATGCTGCTTTCGCCGATTGCCAACAATACACTGACAAATATCGACTGGGAGCGGGCGGATGCCCTGCCTCTGGCACTTTCCGCGCTGGAGCGGAGCGTTGCCCACACCGAAGCCAGCGAAGGCCCCTTCTTTGCGCCTGTGCCCGAAGAGATCAATACGGAACGGGAACTGCGGGCCATTGCCAGCGATCTTTCCGATTGGCTCTATTACAACAAGCGGTTGACGATTACTACCCACGCCACCCTGAAAATTCATCAGGCGCCGGGCGAGAGCGATCGGGCCTTTCGCATCCGCCTGCAGGACGCGGCCCGGCAGCAGCGGGATGCCGAAGTGGACAAGCTGAAAAGCAAATATCGCACCCAATTGGACCGGCTGGAAGATCGTTTGGATAAGTATAAAAAGGACTTGGCCCAGGACGAGGCCGCCTATGGCGCGCGCAAGCAGCAGGAATGGGTGAGCCTGGGCGAGACAGTGCTGAATGTCTTTCTGGGGCGACGCAGCAGCCGCGTCCTTAGCACCGCGGCCAGCAAACGGAGTATGACATCCAAAGCCAAAAGCGAGATCGAGCGTACTCAGGAAGAGATTGCGGACCTGCAAAAAGAGATCGAATCCTTGGAGAAGGAATTGGAAGCGGCTGCCGACGAAATTACCCGCAAATGGGCCGAACTGCTGGACGATCTGAGCACCGACGAGGTGAAACCCCGGCGCGCGGATGTGGACGTCGAATTTGTGGCTGTGGGCTGGATGCCTTCCTGGCTGGTCACCTATCACGACGGCATTGCCAACCGCCGCGCGGCTGTGCCCGCCTATGCCCTGCCCAATGAATAGACAAAAGAACAGGCGAATTGCCTGGGTGCTGTGCTGTGCACTTTTTTTCGCCAGTGTGACCGCAGGCTGCACATGGCCCGCGCCTGTCGGTCAGGTGGCGCCATTCGTGCTGCCGGCCACAGTGACGCCGTCGCCCACCCACACGGCAACTGTGATGGCAACTGTGACGCCAACCGCGACCGCCGTTTCCACATTCACGCCGACAGCTACACCCAAACCCACTGCTCCGCCTGAATCCACCTCTACCGCCACACCCATCACACCCCAACCGATTCTGGAGATTCCTCTGGCTGGCCCAGCGACCTTTGGTCGCCCGGAGTTCTCCGGTCTGGCCTGGTATGGGGACTATCTGGTGCTCTTGCCCCAATACCCTGGCCGTTTCGCCACCGGCGATGGCGCACTTTTTGTGTTGGATCGGGCGGAGATCGAGGCATTTGTGGAGGGCGCGCTGCCCGGCCCACTGACGCCCCGGCCACTGCCGGTGGACGCGCCGGGTTTGCGCGCCCAGTTTCCCGGCTACGAAGGTTTCGAGTCGATTGTCTTCGATGGAGAACGGGTCTATCTGACTGTGGAAAGTTGGACTGCCAGGGGTATGCTAGGCTGGATTGTGGCCGGGCGGGTGGAGCCGGATCTGAACCTCTTGCACATTGACGTCACTTCGGCGGTTGCCATTGCGCCCCAGGCCGATCTGGGCAATATGACCGATGAGGCGATCGTCCTGTGGGACGACGAAAAAGGCACGTCGCTTCTGACAATCTACGAGGCCAATGGCCTGCTGGTCAATCCCCAACCAGTGACCCACCGCTTTGCCACAGACCTGTCGCCGCTGGCATCTTTGCCCCTCCCCCACGTGGAGTATCGCATCACCGACGCCACGCCTGCGGATGAAAAAGGCAATTTCTGGGCCATCAATTATTTCTATCCCGGCGATGTAAAACTGAAACCGAGCAGCGATGCCTTGCCGCGGCTGGTATTGAATAACCTGCCCCACGTGGAGCGACTGGTAGAATTTCAGGTGACCGACAAAGGAATCCGCTTCTCCGGCGCGCCGCCTGTCTATCTGCAACTGCTGGAAACCGACGCCCGCAACTGGGAGGGCATTGTGCGCCTGGACGAACGAGGCTTTCTGCTGGTCACCGATACCCACCCCCGCACAATATTGGCCTTTGTTGCAAAGCCATAGCCAGCCTGTTCAAGCCTGCGGTCGCGTATACCCCAAGTAGGTTCTCCACTCGTCATCCGTTAGCGAACGATTGGCAATCCGGCGGCACCTCTCGGCCCACGCTGACTGAGGCAGCTTCCACGCGTGGCCGTTGTTGTCAAAAGAGGCCAGATAGAGCCAACGCCCGTCTGGGCTGAGAGCCATGGACTCGGTTTCAATGCCCATACGCAGGGCTGGGGCCAGGGGTGTCTGGCTTTGCATATCCCACCACAGCACACTGCCGTCTCCACCCAGTGTTAACAGAACAGACTCTCCGTGCAGAGGGCTGAACTCGGCCTGCCACACCTGTCCCTGGTGACCAGTCAGGGGTTCGCCCTGCTCCTCCCCCGTGTGCGGATTCCCGAAACGAACTGTCCCGTCCGCACCAGTCGAAATAAGCGTCTCTCCGTCGGCTGTATAGAGCAGATCGGTGACCCAATTGGCGTGGGCCGGGATAGCCGCCCGAACAGGCGTCAAGTCGGGCACAGACCAGAGGGCGATGGTGCAATCTTTGCCACCTGTGGCCACCCGCGTGCCATCTGGCGAGAAGGCCAGCGCCAACACCCAGGCAACCGATCCTGTGTGTAGCTGCCGGGGCGGCTGAACAATCTGCCCGGTTCTCACGTCCCACAGACTTACAAGACCGTTCAGATCGCCCTGGGCCAATAGCCGACTGTCCCTGCTGAAAGCCAGGGCAATGGATGGCTCGTTGTGGGGATTGGGGGATGTGGCGATGGGTTGCCACGTTTCTGTGTCCCACAGCAAGAGCGATCCCCGATTGGTCAGCGCCACAAAGATACAGCCATCCGGACTGAAACGCCCTGCCATGCATTCCTCTCCACTGGGGGCAGCCAGCCGCCGTTTTGTCTCGAAGGTGGATGTGTCCCACAGGCAAACCGACCCATCCAGCGAGGCCGTTGCCAGCGTTTGTCCGTCGCGGCTGACGGCAACCGTGCGCACCCGCTTGGAATGGCCTGTCAGATAGCGATGGCGTGCCAGATTCCACAGATGGATTTTGCCGTTGCTATCCCCGCTGGCCAGCAGAGAACCATCCGCAGAAAAGGCTGCGCAGCGCACCCAATTGCTGTGTGGAAATGGACCCATTTCCAACTGTCGGCCACTCTCCACATCCCACAAAAAGAGCTGATTGTCTGTGCCGCCCGTGGCCAGAATGGAGCCATCCGGGCTGAAGCCCACGAATAGGACCCGGCCTGTATGGGCGGAAAGAGGGTCTGTCGTCTCGCGGCCGGTTTGCGTATCCCACAGGCGGGCCGTGCCGTCAAAACTGGCGGTCGCCAGCCTGGACCCGTCTGGGTTCAGCGCCAGGCCGTGGATAGTTTCCCGGTGGCCCAACAGGAGCGGAGTGAGGGCTGCGCCGGTTTGCCGTTGTTGCAGGCGCACGCCAAGCTTTTGTCCCACATTTTCCAGGGTGGCCAGCAAATCTGCATTCGGCCCCACCTGCGTCGAGGCAGCTTCGGGCAGGGGGGGCGAAGCAGGCAGCGAACGACCGCTCTCTGTTTCCCAGAGTGCCAGTTGCCCGTCGGTGGCAATCGAAAGCAGATAGCGCCCGTCCACAGAAAAGCGGAGACGAAAGATGGCTTCTGTGTGGTTCGGTATCAGCAGCCGAGAGGTGAGTGTTGCGGTCTCCCACAGCGCAATCTGCTGGCCGTGGACAGTGGCAAACCAGTGACCTGTAGGGTCCAGGGCCACGTCGTCGGTCTGTTCATTTTCGCTGGTCAGCAGGGGTTTGGAGGAGTAATTGGCTGTCTGCCAAATCTGCACTTGATTTCTCTCGTCCGAAGAGATGAGGGAAGTGCCATCGGCTGAAAAACTGAGATAGAAGACAGGGGACTGATGTCCGTGCAAAATTCGTTCTAAAAAGGGATTAACATTCAGTGTAGTCAGGAGATCCGTGCGGTCTTGGGGCTGGTCGCTGCGTTCCAGCGCTTCCGCGGCCAACAGCAGGGCCAGATCGCAATTGCGTTGCATCAATTGGTTGGCCTGCGCGCCCAACTGACGGGCCATAGCCCGGCGTTCCATGCGGCGGGATTCTTCCAGTGCCATCTCCAATTCGCGGCGGCTCTGATACGCCAGCTTCTCCTGTTCGATCCGGGCCTGAATGCTGTCGCCGATAAGCTCAGCCAGGGGGTCGTCCAAGTCGTCCCCCCGTTCCTGCCACCAGCGCTCGGCTTCTGCCAAAATCAGCCCGCGCAAAAGTGCGTCTGGGTCCTTCCCCTGGCGCAGCCACAGTTGCAGCGCGGGGCGGGTGCGTGTCTGCCACAGGTGAAAGGCCCGATCTTCCGAGAGCCATTCGCGCAGCATCCCCCATTCCTGAATCAGCGCTTCGTGGATCACCTCGACGGTTTCGTGTCCGTCTATGTCCTGATTGGTCACGACCAGCCGGGAATCGGCCAGGCGGTGTACCAGCGGCCAGTCGACTTCTCCGATCTCTGAGCGGGCAGCCAGACGTCTGGTATCTTCTATTGTCTCATTGGGATGAACGAGCTGCAGGAAGATGCGCCGCACCCTTTGCTGTTCGTCCAACGAGAGCCGGGCCACGACGCCGTTCGCATAGTGGGTGAGCGCACCGCTCACCTGTTCGATGTTACTGTAGGCTTCGTTGGTTATCCAGCGCTCGGTGCGTTTTTCCCACAGGAGAGCCAGAGCGAATTGCAGGAGTGGAATCTGCCCCGGCGCATTGTCCAGATCGGCCAGGATGCGCTCGATAAGGCCCGGCTCATACGCAATGCCGTACTGTCGGGCTGGCTCCTCAATCGCACGGCGTAGCTGGTCGTTGTCCATTCGTCCCAGCAGAATTAAATGATCGGGCGCCAGCGAAGAAAGGGAGTGATGGGCCAATGCCTGCCCCAGGAAATCGGCGCGCAGCACAATGAGAATGGAGAGATCTTTGGTTGTGTCGTCCGAGCGGCCAAACAGTCCGTTCAGGAGCAGGCGTTGTGCTTTCTCGTCGGTCGAAAGCGTGAAAATTTCTTCAAACTGATCAGCGATCAACAGAATCCGGGAAGGTGCGGTTTCCCCCTCGGCGGGCGGGGGTGTCAACGCATCTGTAATGATCGAACGCAAGTCTGTGTCTGGATTCTGGAGAGCAGTTTTCAATCGGTGGCTGGCCTCTTCCCCGTTCAGTGCCGGGTAGATGGCCTGGGCCAGATTCTGCAGCGGTTCGCTCCCTGGCCGGAAGGAGGCAATCCTCCAGGTGGTGTGGCTCCCGGTCGGCTGGTCTTGCAGGGCCGGGAGCAGACCCGCATTGACAACAGATGACTTCCCGCTGCCAGATGGCCCAGTCAAAAGGACCAGTGGCTGTTGACAGACCACCGCACGCAAGCGATCGATAGTCGTCTCCCGTCCATAGAAGTTTGCCGATTGCTCTGGGCCAAACGCAGAAAGTCCGGGATAGGGCGAGGGATCTGACTGACCGGCTCGCTGGTTGGCTGGCTGGCTGATTTGATGGGCGCGAATCTGCTCGTGGAGTTCAACCAGTCTGGGGGAGGGTTGCAGGCCAAACTCGGAAGCCAGGCCTTCGCGGTACTGTTGATAGACCGCCAGGGCCGCAGGCCGGTTGTTGGAAAGAGTCAGGGCCATTATCAGACGTTCGGTCGGTTCTTCCAATAGGGGGCGTAGAGCCAGATGGCGATTGGCATAGCGGATCACCCGTTCGTGATCGCCAATCCGGGCCAGGTGGATTTGCAGTTTGTCCAAGCTGGCCAGAATCCGTTCCTCCAGCCCAACCCGCAGTGCCGCCACTTCGGCCTCCATTTCCAACGCGGGGCTGTCGAAAAAATTGCCGAGTAAGGGCGCTGCGTAGAGATCGATCGCCAATGCCGTTTTCTCGCAGCAGGTGGGGCAACACTGCGTGGCAGGGTGCTGGTGGGTGTCACATTCGTCCAGCAGTCGTTGAATCACGAGGAAGTCAATTGTCGCCTGATCGGAACGCAGTTGGATGGAATGCCTGTCGACGACGAAATGGCGGGAGGGGCTGCCTGTGTCTCCCAGTGCATTGCGCAGCCGGACAAACTCGGCCCGGAGATTGGTGCGGGGGCTGCTGCTCTCCGGCCAAAGATAATCTGCCAGCCGCACGCGGGAGACAGGCTGATCCGCGTGCAAAGCCAGATAGGCCAGCAGCAGACCGGCTTTGCACGTGGGCAGGTTCACAGGCTGGCCGCTGTGCCAAACAGAGAGGGAGCCAAGTAGATAAATCGAGAGCGGCATCTGAGATATTTCCTGGGAAACTGGTGGGTGTTCTCAGCTAATTGTGCCTTGTTTGCAACGTTTTTGCAACGCTCGTTGCATATACTTGTAAGAACATCATTCAACAGCCATACGAGGCATGCAATGACAGCAAAAAAATCTGTGATACTTTGGGCCAGCTATTTTGATGAGCTGGCTGCCATTTCAATCGTCCATACCTTCCGTCAGTTGGGTATTCCCACCGAATTGGTTGCCATCCATCAGCGGGAAGAAAAACAGCGCAGCGACGTGCTTACCCATTCCCACAAAACTTTGGACGAGACAGTAGCCACTGTCAAGCAAATCGCCTGTCTGATTATTCCTTCGTCGGTTACTGTTTTGGGCCATTTCGAGCAAGACCCACTTTTCTGGCAGTTGATTCACTCTGTGGATGCCCAGGGCGGACGGGTGGTAATGTGTCAGCCCGATGGCCCTGCTGATCCGGAAATTGCCAAACAATTGCCTGCGCCCGAACGGATGATCTTTCTGCCGGTTGCGGATAAACTGCTGGTCTTTGCCCGCTGGCTGGGGCAGGGCCTGCTGGCGGGTGACGGGCTGAATCACCTCTATCCCCGCCGTGGAATGCCGCCGCTAATCCGTGTGGCGAATGAATCCAACCCGGCCAGCGTAGCCGGCGCGATGGCCGGCATTATCCGGGATTATGGCTTTGCCGAAGCCCAATCGGTGGGGGCCGCCGCGGGCAATCAGATGCTAAAGGCGGCGGCCATTGCCAAAAGCTATCTGGTGGCAGACCGGCTGGCTCTCTCGATTACGCCGGATTTTGTCACTGTACGGATCGGGGGATTTCCCCGCTCTGCCATCCACCTCTTCATCCGCGCGCGTCCAACAGAAATGGACAACCGTATGGACTGGACGGAAGTGCCCGCGCCTGCGCCGACAAAAGATGATTGATCTGAGAATAGCCGCTGACAGACACGGATGGGACAAATGCGCAGGAGCAATTCTGTCTGTATCCGGGCAATCTGTGGATGCTTTTCATTGCTGGCTATAGCCCACAGAGATATGAGAACTGATATGTAACGGCAGGACCAGAATAGACTGCGGGGGCCACGCGTTGCAGACCTGAACCCACAGGTCTGCAACTTTTTTTTGACTTTGCATATCGGGATTGGGGCGGGGTATACTGGGTGCGTCACGCACACAATTGACTGAAAGTGGCTCATTCCCCAACTGTTGTCACGCTTTTACTATTGTCACGCTTTTAATGAAAGGAACGCCACTAGTGGGTCGTTTTCTATCTTTTGCCCTAACCTCGATTATAACTCTCTGCGCTGTTGCGTTCTTTTCCGTTGGGCCTTCCGAAGTTCGAGCCGCGCCCAATCTGCCGCCTCGCCCCACATTGACGCCGACAGTTGAAAATCTTGCCCGGATTTTGCTTGTGGCCGGACCAGCCTACGAAGGCGCGTGGACTGTTGTCCAGTGGCAGGACAAGCCGGGAAAGTGGCACGATGTGGAAGGCTGGCAGGGCCACGTGCGCAATGGCTGGATCCGCTGGCGGGTAGCGCCCAAAGATTGGCAGACTGGCCCTTTCCGCTGGCTGCTCTATGACCAGGCGGGGGGCACGCTGCTGGCAAGCACGCCTTCTTTTACCCTGCCCAACGGCCCTTTTGGGATTGTCGGAGTTGCGCCCACAGCCGTGCAGCCATCGACAGGCGCGGCCGGCGCTGATTGATCTGTGCCAGGCATGCCCATTTGCCGACTGTGATTGTGGCGGCTATTCGGCTCTTTCTGCCAATGCTGCCCAACGGTCAAACGCATCTTCCAGGGATTTTTCCACCCTTTGCAACTGATCCGCCAGCGTCTGGATGTGGGTGTAGTCCTCTCCGCCCTGGTTGATGTCAGCCTGCAAGGCTGTCTGTTCCTCTTCCAGCCCGGCAATGCGTGCCTCCAACGCTTCCAACTCCCGCTGCTCATTCCACGTGAGTTTTTTGCCAGATGTGCGGCTTTCAGAAGTTCGACTTTTCGGAAGAAGTCGGACTTCTTCTTTTTCCTTCCCCTCCTGCAACTCCTCATCCCGCAGCCGCCGATAGCTCTCGTAGGGCGCGGGGTAGCGTTTGCCCAACTTGCCGTTTTCATAGGGGATGATGAAATCCACCGTGCGGTCGAGAAAGTAGCGGTCGTGGCTGACGACGATCAGACAGCCGTTGAAATGATCGAGGAATTCTTCCAACACCGCCAGGGTTTGCACGTCCAAATCGTTGGTCGGTTCATCCAGCAGCAGCACATTCGGCTGGTGGATAAGAGTGCGCAGCAGATAGAGCCGCCGCCGTTCGCCGCCGCTCAGACTGGAGATGCGCCCCCACTGCATCGCGCGGGAAAAGAGAAACCATTCCAGCATTTGGGCCGCTTCCACCCGTTCGCCCTCTTTGGTGCGGATGAGCGGCGCTTCGGCTTCGATGAATTCCAGCAGCCGGGTGCGTCCCTCCAAATCCGCCGCGTTCTGATCGTAGTAGCCCACCTGGACTGTCTCGCCCCATTCCAGCGTGCCCCCTTCCGCTGCGATTTTGCCCGCCAGAATCTCCAGAAAGGTGCTTTTGCCTGCGCCGTTGGGTCCCAGAATGCCCAGGCGATCTCCCGGCTCCAGACGAAAATCTACTCCATCCACCACCCGCTTGTCGCCGTAGGATTTGACCAGCCCGGTGGCTGTCAGCACTTTTGTGCCCAGCCGCCGGGAAGCCAGGGCCATGGCCACCCGCTCCTCGCCGGAGTCGTATTCGATGCGTTCGATCTCGGCGAAGCGCTCTTTGCGCGCTTTCTGTTTTGTGCCCCGGGCCATGGGCATCCGGCGCACCCACTCCAGTTCCCGTTTGAGAAATTGGCGGCGTTTCTGCTCGGCCGCGGCCAACTTTTCGTGGCGTTGCTCCCGCAGTTCCAGATAGCGGCTGTAGTTGCCGGGATAGACGATCAGTTCCCGCCGGTCTAACTCCACAATGCGATTGACCACCCGGTCCAGAAAGTAGCGGTCGTGGGTCACCATCAGCAGGCTGCCCGGTGTACTGACCAGATATTCTTCCAGCCAGTCCACTGTCTCGGCGTCGATGTGGTTGGTTGGCTCGTCCAGAATCAGCAGGTCCGCCCGATCGATGAGAGCGCGGGCCAGGGCCACCCGCTTGCGCTGGCCTCCGCTCAGGGTTCCCACCCGCGCCTCGAAATTGTCAATGCCCAATTGGGTGAGGATGGCTTTGGCATTGGCTTCCGCGGCCCAGCCGCCGGTCTGGTCCATCTGCCCGGAAAGTTCGAGAAAATGGCGTTGCAGCTCCGCGTCCTGGGGAGTGCGTTCCAGCCGCTGGCTGGTGGATTCGTAGGCCGCCAGCAGTTGCATCTGGGGCGAATCACTGCGGAAGAGCTGGGCAAGAACCGTGGCGTTGTCGTCCAGCAGTGGCTCCTGGCGCAGAAACTCCACGCGCACGTGGCCCCAAAGGGTGACACTGCCGCTGTCCGGCGCTTCTTCGCCCGCGATCAGGCGCAGGAGTGTGGTCTTGCCGCTGCCGTTGACGCCGATCAGCCCAATACGATCGCCGCTGTTGATGGAAAGATTCACTTTGTCCAGCAGCAGCCGTTCGGAATACTGTTTGGAGACCGCTTCGAGGGTGAGAAGGTTCATTGGGTATTGGATATTCCGTAGTGTGTCGGTTGGGTGAATGCCGCATACGTAAGGGGACGGATGACAATCTCTGGCGGCGAGAACCCAACCTACGAGGTGTGCATCCGCCAGCCCGCCAGCATCTGGTCCATCACCCGCGTGGTGCGGGCCGCGCTTTCGCCTGTGCTGGGACAGCGCCCGACGCCATTCAATTCATCCACAATCGTTTGGATTAGTGGCTGATGCACGTGCTCCGGTTGGGTGACGGGAATCTCCTGCACGCCATCCGCGGTGGTCAGTTGGATGGGGCTGGTGTCGAAGCAGACAAAGCCTATGCGCCCCTGCGGCCCTTCGATTTCAGTCCAGTCCAGGGCATCCGCCGCGGTGAAAAACCAGGAACCCGTGCCCAGCGCGCCGCTCTCAAACGCAAAGCTGCCGGTCACAATATCCTCCGCCGGGTAGTGGCCGCCCTGATTGCTGGCGAAGCCGGAGACATCCCGAATGGGGCTGACCAGCATATCCACAATGTCCAGCATATGCGCGGCCAGGTCCAGAAAGAGGCCGCCGCCGGCGATGGCCGGGTTGACCCGCCAGGGCAAGTCCGCCAGGTCCATCGGGCTGCCTGGGCGATGCAATTGGGCGGAGACGGGCTGGCGCAGGCGAATGTTGACCGAACGCACATCCCCGATGACACCGCTGGCCAGCAGTTCCTGCATTTTTACAAATTTGGGCAACCGCCGCCGGTAGTAGCCCACCCACAGGGGCACGCCCGCGGCTTGGCACGCCTCCACCATTTCCACACAGTCGGCGTAGGTGGGGGCCATTGGCTTCTCCACATAGACCGGTTTGCCCGCGGCCGCGGCCAGCAGTGTATATTCTTTGTGGCTGCTGGGCGGCGTTGCCACGTAGACAGCGTCCACTTCCGGGTCGCCGATGAGGGCCTGCGCGTCGTCGTACCAGCGGGGGACATTGTGGCGCTGGGCAAAGTCTGCGGCCAGCTCGCCGTTGCGCCGCATCACCGCCACCAGCGCCGAGTTGCGCGCCTTTTGAAAGCCCGGCCCGCTCTTCACTTCGCACACATCCCCACAGCCGATAATGCCCCAGCGGATTGTTGCCATTTTTTCTGCCTTTCGTGTAAGCCTTTCGTGTCGTGTAAGCCGCTCGTGCCGAGTAAGTCGTTCATGTCGAGGGTTGTGGAATTGCAGGAGAATGGGGGTGACGCGCTTCCTTCGGCCTGTCTTCCTTCTATCGGTTTTGCGTTCACTGCCGCCTGGTGGTATTCTGCCTCTATTCTGTCCACCACCGAAGATCTGCCCATGCGTTTCCCAGCCTTTATTCTCGCTATTCTGTTCTTTCTGGCAAGTCTGCTCCCTGTGGACGCGGCCGACCCGGCCTGCCCCAACTGTGCGCCCTTGCCTGTGGGGGCGCTGCCCGCGGGGGCGCTGCGTCTGCCCTATCGCTGGGTGGAAGACGGAATGGTCACGCTGGCACAGAACCGGCAGAGCGACGGCTGGTCTGCTGCATTGCAAAGCGGCGTAGAGGTGCGCACCTCCCCTTTGCAGGCCGTGGGCGATCTGAATGGCGATGCCATCGATGACCGGGCGATTCTGTTGGAAAGCCGGGCCAGCCGTCGGGGACCCTATGCGGGCGGAACCCGTTGGGAGTTGCTCGTTCTGTTGGGCAGCGCCGACGGGAGCGAGTACGCCGCGGCCGGTGTTACTTTCAGCCTCTCTCTGCGTGTCACCGATCTGTCCATCGCCGACGGCCAGGTGCAAACATCCCTGGCCGCGGGGGACGAGCATTTTGCCACGGCCTTTGTGCTGGAAGACGACGGGCTGTACCGGGCTGATGGGGAAATGACCAGTCTGACCCATTTGGTACGCCGGGAGGAGACGCTCTCCAAAATTGCGTCCCATTACGGCGTGACAGTGGCCGACCTGATGGCTCGCAATGGGATCGCGGATGCCAATCAGGTGTTCATTGGCCAGCCCCTGTTCATCCAGTCCACCCAGCCGGTGCAGGAGAGCGTTGCGGGTGTGCCTTTTGTCTTTTTTGGGCTGCCGGGCGAAGAGATGTTGCCCGGTGACACACCCCTGCCTTTGCGCCCGGCCCAGCACATCGTTCAGCCCGGCGAACGCTGGGAACAGATCGCGGCCCGCCATCGGGTGGCCCTGCCCGCGCTCATCGACTACAACGGCCTGCGTCTGAGCGCTGCGCCCGTTCCCGGTCAGGTCATCTTTATCCCCGGCATCCCCCGGAAAAAGGTGCTTTATCTCACCTTTGACGACGGCCCCCACGAGGAATGGACACCGAAATTTCTCGATCTGCTGGCCCGCTTTGATGCCCACGCCACCTTTTTCGTCAACGGCGTTTACGCCAACATCTATCCCAAACTGATCCAGCGGGAGATCGCGGAGGGGCACGGCGTTGCCAACCACTCCTATTATCATTCCCACTTCGACAAACTGACGCTGGATCGGGTGGCCTGGGATCTGATCTCCACCCAGACAGCCATCGGCGTGGACAACCAGGCCCCCTGTTTTCGCCCGCCCTATGGCATTTTGCCCCCGGCCGCCTGGAATGTGGTGGCCGCGCAAGGCTATGAGGTGGTCATTTGGGATATCGACAGCCTGGACTGGAAACAGACCGATGCCCAGGCCATTGCCGCGCCGGTGCTGGAGCGTGCCTATGACGGCGCGATTGTCCTGATGCACGATGGCGGGGATGAGCGGCCCGCCACCCTTGCCGCGCTGGAAACAGTGCTGACCGAGTTGGGCAGCCAGGGCTATCGCTTTGAGGCGTACTGTAAGCGGTAATCCTGGGAAGGGCAATGCGTGGAGGGCGTCCTCACCCCCTCATCCCTCTCCTCTCTCTGCCAGTACACCCAGTTTCCCCCCAGCAGAATCCCCTTCTTTCACCAGCACAAATCCTATCAATCCAACCAACGCCATTCCGGCCCAAAAGAGATAGGGCACACCTGGACCGTAGACCGACAGGCTGTTGCCAGCGGGCGGCGACAGGACCGAGCCGATCTGGGAGATGGACATAATCAGCCCCACGGCTGTCCCCGCGTAGGTAGCGCCCACTTCTTTGATTTCGATGATAAATGTCATGAGCAGGGCCATAAAGCCGTCGCGCACAACACCGGCCAGGATGACCGCACCCCAGACCAGCACACCGTCGGCGATGCTCAGCAGGCCAAAACCACTGGCAATCATCAGCGACGCCACCATCAGCACCTTCCGTCGCGAGCCGAGCCGACCGGAGAGCAGGGCGATGGGAATGGTGCAGAGCAGGCTGGCCGCGTGGAAGGTCGCCAGGGCGCGGTCCGCGGTGGCAGGCTCCCAGCCCAGCCCCCGCAGATAGAGGGGCAGATAGCCCAGGCCGCCCTGAATACAACTGCCTATGCCCAGCATCGCCAGTCCCAGCAGCCAGATAGTGGGCACACCGGCCACGTGGCGCAGGCTCTCGGAGAGGGGGCGGTGGGGAACGCTGCCTTTGGCCGGTCGCTGTCCTTCCGGCCCGTCCGCGGTGGTGGCCCAGACCAGCGCCACCAGCACGGCCAGCCCGCCATAGACAAAGAGGACATTGCGCCAGCCGCCCAGCAACGGCGAAAAGACCGTTGCGCCCAGCAGGGAGCCGAGCATAAAGCCCAGGGCCATTCCCGCCGAGACGATCGCATTGGCCAGCCCCAGCCGCTTGCCCGTGAACCAGACGCCGCAGGTCTTGTGGACATTCGTGGGAACCATCAGCGGGAAGAGACCGGCCAGCACGACTGTCCCCGCCAGCATCTCGTAAGAGGTGGCGAACCCCCGCAGCGCGCCCACAATACCCGTGAGCGCGCAGAAATAGATGAGCGCGTGCTTGGCCCCGATGCGGTCGCCGATGATGCCGCCGAGCAGACTCATCACAATGCCGGTCAGGGAACCCAGGCCCCAAATCACGCCGATCTGCACAATATCCAAGTGCAGATCACCGGCGATTTCACTAAAGAGCACAGGCAGAGACATAGCCGGGATCGCCACCACCAGCATATGGGTCAGGGCGGAGAGGGTGAGAATGTACCATTTGTACCAGGGGCGCATGGGGGTGCTTTCGTGTAGGGTTTGTTCTTAAGGTAGCCACTGATGAACGCTGATAAACACGGATGAAAACAGATGATGGGATGGTGAGATGCGTACCCCATTATCTCATCATTCCGCCGCGTCTTTCATACTCAGGCCAATCCGTCCCCGGGCCGCGTCGATTGTCAACACCCGCACGCTCACCACATCCCCCACCCGCACCACCGCGTGGGGATCGGAGACGTAGCGGTCGGCCATCTCGGAGATGTGCACCAGCCCGTCCTGTTTGACGCCGATGTCCACAAACGCGCCAAAGGCGACGACATTGCGCACAGTCCCGGTCAGGGTCATGCCTTCCCGCAGATCGTCCATGGAAAGCACATCTGCCCGCAACTGCACCGGCGGCAGATCATCCCGGGGGTCCCGGCCCGGTTTGGCCAGCGCGTCCAGAATGTCGGCCAGCGTCGGCTCGCCTACGCCCAGCATTTGGGACAGATGGCGGCTCTCCTGGCGCATTCTGTCCAGGGGCAGAGCGGCCAGGGAGTCGAAGGGTGCGGCCAGCCGTTCCACCACCGGGTAACTCTCCGGGTGGATGGCGGTGTTGTCCAGGGGGTTGTCGCCGTCGGGGATGCGCAGAAAGCCCGCGGCCTGCTCGTAGGCTTTGGGACCCACGCCCTTCACCTTCAAAATCTGCGCCCGGCTGCGGAAGGGGCCATTCTCGTCCCGGTGGGCCACCACATTTTCCGCGGTGCGGCCCGTCAGCCCGGCCACCTGGGCCAGAAGCGCGGGGGAGGCGGTGTTCACATTCACCCCCACACTGTTGACCACCGACTCCACCACTCCGTCCAACGCACCGGCCAGACGCTTCTGGTCCACGTCGTGCTGATAGAGACCCACGCCGATACTCTGGGGATCGATCTTCACCAGTTCGGCCAGAGGGTCTTGCAGACGGCGGGCAATGGAAACCGCGCCCCGGATGGAGACATCCAGATCGGGGAATTCCTGGCGGGCCAGGGGCGAGGCGGAATAGACGCTGGCCCCGGCTTCGTTGACGAGGGCGTAGGCGAGGGGCGAGGAGGGAGGGGCGAGTTGCGAATTGCGAGTGGCGAGTTGCGAATTGCGAGTGGCGAGTTGCGAATTGCGAGTGGCGAGTTGCGATTTCACCAGATCGGCGACGAGTTGTTCGGTCTCTCGGCTGGCTGTGCCGTTGCCGATGGCGATGGCCTGCACGTCGAACTGCTGCACCAGCTCGGCCAGCTCGGCCAGGGCCTCGGAACGGCGGTTCTGGGGCGGATGGGGATAGACGGTCGTCGTGTGCAGCAGTTTGCCTGTGGCGTCGCAGACCGCGACTTTGCAGCCCGTGCGGTAGGCCGGATCGATGCCCATCACCACCCGGCCACGCAGGGGCGGCTGGAGGAGCAGGGCGCGCAGGTTCTTCTGGAAAGCGCCGATGGCGTGGGTGTCCGCGGCTTCGGTCAGAGCCTTGCGGCTCTCCCGCTCCATGGCCGGGGCGAGCAGGCGGCTGTAGCCGTCTTCGATGGCAGCTTCCAACTGTCCGGCAAAGGGCGAGCGGGGGTTGCGCTGGAGCAGACGCTCGGCGTGCTGGCGGATTTCGGCTTCTGGCCCGGCGATAGAGACCCGCAGAATCTTCTCGTTTTCGCCCCGGTTCAGGGCCAGCACCTGATGGGGCTGCACCCGACGCACAGTCGAGGCGAAGTTGTGGTAGAGTTCATACTTGGCCTGTTCGTCCGCGCCCTCTGCGACCAGACGCGCGGCCACATCGCCCTTTTCGTAAAAACGCTCTCTGGCAAACTGGCGGATAGCCGCGGTTTCGGCCATCTGCTCGGCCACAATATCCCGGGCACCGGCCAAAGCCGCTTCCACATCGGGCACATCCGCGGAGAGAAATGGCCGGGCCGCGCTTTCCGGTCTGCCGCTGCTGGGCTGGGCCAAAATCGTTTGGGCCAGGGGTTCCAGACCCAATTCTCTGGCTACGGTGGCCCGGGTGCGCCGTTTGGGGCGATAGGGCAGATAGATGTCTTCCACGGCCTGCAATGTGTCGGCGGCGGCAATGGCGGCTTCCAGTTCTGTCGTCAGTTTCTCCATCTCGGCCAGGGAAGCCAGCACCGCCTGCTTGCGTTCGTCTAGGCCGCGCAGATAGGCCAGTCGCTCGGCGATGGCGCGCAGTTGCTCTTCGTCCAGCCCGCCCGTGCGCTCTTTGCGATAGCGGGCAATGAAGGGGATTGTGTTGCCTTCGTCCAGCAGTTCCACCGCGCCGGCCACCTGCCGGGGCTGGGTTTGGGTGGCGGTGGCAATGGCGCGGATGAGTTGTTCGTTTGTCATAGGGGTATCAGCTATTGGGTGTTGGATGTTTTGTAGGTCACGCCGGAGACGTGACAAACAGCGACTTTCCCGTCGGCCACACTGTCCGGCCAGAGACCGGATCTGCAGAAGACTGACCGTCCGTTGACCGCTGTCAGCGGTCGTCCGTTTGCACTGGCTACTCTGGGCGTGTAGAATCTCATTATACGTCAAGAGGTACTGAAACGAGGATAGCAGTCAATGATGGGTCAAGCACAATCCCAGAGCGCGGCCGGCATGCAACAGTATACATACGCCTACCCCCGTCCATCGGTGACAGTGGATGTGGTGCTTTTTACTTTCAGCGCTGGAGAACTGCGCACACTGCTCATCCAGCGCGCGGGCACACCTTTTTTGAACCAGTGGGCGCTGCCCGGTGGTTTTGTGCGGATGGACGAGAGTCTGGAAGCCGCGGCTGAGCGGGAACTGCTGGAAGAGACCGGCGTGCGCGATGTCTATCTGGAGCAGCTCTACACCTTTGGCGAACCAGAGCGGGACCCGCGAGGTCGGGTGATTACTGTTGTCTACTTTGCCCTGCTCAGCGCGGATCAGGCCGCGCGCATGGCCGTGCGCGGGGGCGACGACGCCCGGGACGCCCGCTGGTGGAACGTCTACGATCTGCCCGAGCTGGCCTTCGACCACGCGCCGATTCTGGACTACGCGCTGCAACGCCTGCGCTGGAAGCTGGAATATACGGCTCTGGGCTTTCTGCTGCTGCCTGCCCAATTCACCCTCTCTGAATTGCAGTCGGTCTACGAGACTGTGCTGCGGGAAGCGCTGGACAAGCGCAACTTTCGGCGCAAGATTCTGGCCGCGGATATTCTGGAAGAGAGCGGCGACTATCGGGAAGGCGATCACCGCCCGGCCAAGCTCTACCGCTTCACGGCCAAAGCGATTGAGTTGGAGCAGGCGCGGCGGCGCTTTCCGTAGGGTTCTGTGGCGGCGAGACGCGAAGAAGGAAACCGGAGGGAGTTTGGTCCCACGATCTGGGGCCGCTATAATTGGGAATGAAGCCGTGTGGCTGTTTGCAAAGGAAAACCGATATGACTCTTGACCAGATTTTGCAGGATATTCACGCGCTGGAAGAAGACTTGAATATGTATGAGCGTAAGTACGGCGTACTATCAGAAACCTTTTACGACGCGTATATGCAGGGAGAGGAAGCACCAGAAGCTGCGTGGGTGGCCGATTGGAACGATTGGGCCGGTGTGCATGAAATTTGGCTTGACCGCCGACAAAAATATCAAACGGTCATCGCTCTGTTACAGAAGCAGACAAAACTGATCGATCTGATTCAACGGGTAGCCCATCGTGAATCCATTTCAATCCCTGCGTGAGTATGAGGAATTTCTGTATACACTTGTGCAACGCTATCCAGTCGTGGCCGCTTCCACGCTGGTGGTCGCGCGACGGGGAGCCACGATTGCCACTGTGAATGGCGATGTCATTTTTCATAATGGGTATCGGCTGGCTGTCCGTGAGCGTCTTGTCTTTGACGAAGGCCCGGTTGTGCTGGTGCGCTACAGTTATGAAGTTTGGCGGGGTCAGAATCAGGAATACTGGTATGATCCACAGCCACATCCCACTGACCCATCTCTTGCCCTCAACCATCCCCACCACAAACACGTGCCGCCCGACCTCAAACACAATCGCATTGTCGCGCCGTAACTGAGCTTTGACAGGCCGAATCTGCCCTTTCTGATTCAAGAGGTGGAGGGGCTGTTGCGACGGGAAGACGAGTAATCCCTGTTTCTGATACTCGATTCACACACCAAAGGAAAATTTCATGACGACACTACCCACCAAAACCCTGGGCCGCACCGGACTGAATGTCACCCAACTGGGCTACGGCGCGATGGAAGTGCGGGGAACCCGCATCTGGGGCGGGCGTCCCTGCTCCGACGAGCAGGCGTCCACGATTCTCAACGCGGTGGTCGATGCGGGCATCAACTTTATCGACACCTCCAACGATTACGGGCTGAGCGAACTCTACATCGGACGCCATCTGGCCGCACGCCGGGACGAGTATTTCCTGGCGACCAAATGTGGCTGCCACGTCCAATGGGCGGGGGATCACGACGAGACACCCCACGTCTGGACGCGGGAAAACATTCTGCGCAACATCGGCGATTCCCTGCAGAAGATGGGCACAGACTACGTGGACCTGCTCCAGTTTCACAACATCGACGTGGAAAGCTGCGAAAAGGGCAAGCTGGTAGCAGTGTTGCAGGAACTCAAAGCCGCGGGGGCCATCCGCTTTCTGGGCGCGTCCAGCGTTTCGCCCCATCTGGGCACATTCATCGACTGGGGCGTCTTCGATGTCTTTCAGATTCCCTATTCGGCCCTGGAACGCCGCCACGAGAATCTCATCACAAAGGCCGCGGAGCAGGGCGCGGGGATTATTATCCGGGGCGGCGTGGCCAAAGGCGAACCCGGCGCGGGGCTGGGCAATGCCAACCGCTGGGACATCTACGAAAAGGCGGGGCTGGATGAACTGCGGGAAGTCGGCGAGAGCCGCACAGCCTTTCTGCTGCGTTTCACCCTCAGCCATCCCCACTGCCACACGACGATTGTGGGCACACAGAATCCCAAACACCTGCAAGAGAATATCGCCGTGGCTGCCAAAGGCCCCCTGCCCGCGGATGTCTACGCCGAGGCCAAGCGGCGGCTGGACGCGGCGGGAGAGAGTCCGGAAGGATAGGACGCGTAGACTCGCTGACCGCCAGTGTCGGCAAAAGCTGGCGGTCAGTGAGTCTAGCTTTGCCCATCTCATTTCCTGTGTTTTTCATTCGGTATCCCCCAAACCTCCGCTTGGAATTGCCCCGCCCGGTGATGTACACTCATCCCACACAAGCATAAGCAAAGTTAAGATTTTTCGCGTTGTCTTCGGATCGAATCCCCTATTTCTGGCCGAGGTTATTCAATGCCACACTCCACATCCCGCTTTTCTCCGCGCCGCCTGTTGCCCATCGCCTCTGCTCTCGGCCTGGCCTTTGTGCTGGTCTGGCTGCTGGCCGCGGTGACCCGTCCGGCCCAGGCCAGCACACCCGCGTCCCCGGCCCAGGCGACAGCAGCCAATATCCTTTATGTGGATGGGGCTGGCGGCGACGACGCGCAGACGTGTCTGGACATCACGCGCCCCTGCGCGACAATCCAGCGGGCGATTGATGTGGCCGCCGCGGGTGATACCATCCGGGTGACCCAGGGAACCTACAACACCCTCAACGCGGAAGGCGGCCTGTCGCAGGTGGTCTATGTGGACAAAGGGGTGAGCATCGAAGGCGGCTACAATACGTCTTTCACCTCCTCGAATCCGGCCACTCCCTCGTTGATCGACCCGGCCAGCCGCGGGCGGGCAGTGGTCATCACCGGGACGGAAGCGGTCACTTTGCAGGCTTTCACATTGAACAACGGCGACGCCAGCGCAGGCGGGCTGGACGGCAACGGGGGCTGTCTGCTGGTGGGCGGCACTGTCGTCGCGACGCTGCAACAGGTCACCATCGAAAATTGTACCGGGGCACAGGGCGGTGGACTCTATGTGCAGGGCGGTACGCTGAGCGGCAATGGCCTGACTTTGCAAAACAACAGCGCCACGGAAAAGGGCGGCGCAGCCTATGTGGCCGGGGGCGCAGGGGTGATCAACGGCGGGTCTATCGAAAATAACAGCGCGCCCATTGGCGGGGCTGTCTATGCCCAGGCCGGCCAGTTTGGACTCACCGGTTCTGTTGTGCGCAACAACAACGCCACCGACCGGGGGGGCGCGCTCTTTGTGGCTGGGGGCACTGTGATTGTGGGCGGCGGCGAGATGAGCAACAACAGCGCGCCCAACGGCGGTGGTGGGGGCTACGCGGTGGGCGGCGCGCTGCATCTTTCCGCTGGCACAGTGCTACAGGGCAACCGTGCCAGCAATGGCGAGGGCCAGGGCCTTTTTTTGCTGGGAACGACGGCGATTTTGACCGGCACGACTGTGCAGAACCACACGGGAAACACCCACGCTATCTATGCCCAGGACAGTGTTCTGCGTCTGGCCACGGGTTCCAAACTGCTCAACAACAGCCTGCTGGTGGGCGATGGGGGCGCAATCTATGCCAGCGGCGGCGGAGTGGAAATGGACGGCGTGACCGCCAGCGGCAACAGCGCGGTCACGGGCAACGGCGGTGTGATCTTTCTGGTCACCTCTACCCTGACCATTGCCAACAGCAGCCTGACCCAGAACACAGCCGAGATCAACGGCGGCGCGGTCTATATTCTGTCCGGCACTGTCGTGGCCAATGAGGCCACCCTCAGCCAGAACACGGCCCAGTATAACGGCGGCGCGCTCTTTGCCGACAACACCGGGCTGTCTATCAACGGCGGTGGGATGAGCAGCAATCAGGCGATCAAAGGCGTGGGGGGTGGTCTGGTGGTGTTGACGGGCACACTTTCCCTGACAGGCGCAACCTTCAGCAGCAACAAAGCCCTTTACAGCGGCGGCGCAATCTACGGCGTGCGCAGCCCGCTGACGATTGACGGCGGCATACTGGAGAACAACGAATCGGAGGACGGCAGCGGCGGGGCTATCTTCTGGGATGGGGAGAGTCTGTCCGCTTCCGGCGGGCTGATTTTGCGGGGCAACAAAGCCGACGAGCAGCCTGTCTCGGCCCGTTCCCGCCAGGGCAGCCGGGCGATTGTGGACGATCCGGTGGCCTATCTGCGGGCCAGGGCGACGGCCATTTCCCCGGACACGCCGGGCTGGATGAGTTCGCCCGGCAGCGGGCTGGCTTCGACCGAAGGCTTCACCAGTGGTGACATCAACCGGGTGATGGAAATTGCTGTGGGAGCGGTCCCTGTGCCAGAGCCAACCGCGGGCCATCTCACCCCTTCTGTGCCGCCGATTCAGCCCTCTCGGATGGGCGCGCGCAGCACCAGCGCCACCCTGCCTGTGACCACCTTCCACACTATATCCGTCACGGCCTCCAGCGGTGGCGCAATTTATGTGGTCGACGCGGCAGTCGTCATGGACGGCGCTACGGTTGAGCAGAACAAAGCCGGGCGCGCGGGGGGCGGTCTCTTTGTGGAGGGAGGCAGTCTGACTGTTGATGGCGGGGGCAGCTACAGCCAAAATGAGGCCCAATTCAGCGCGGGCGGTGCTTTGGTCATCACCGGCACGCTCGTTGCGATTACGAATACGACATTTAGCACGAACAAAGCCCAAAATGGGGGTGCTGTCTATGCCATCAGCAGCACCCTGACCGCCAATATGAGTTCCCTCACAGGCAATACATCCATTGTGGATGGCGGCGCGTTCTATTTCGGCGACAGCGCCATCAGTATGGCCGACAATATGATTAAGCAGAATCTGTCGGATCGGGGGGGCGGTATTTTCCTGCGCGGGGGCACAGCCACTATCACCCGCAACACAATTGAGGAAAACAACACCTCTTTCCGCCGGGCCATCCTCCTGAACCAGGCCACGGGTATTGGGGTGGGCGTCTTTATTTCGGGGACCAAAGAAGTCTCGTTTACTTACAACCTGGTGGCAAAAAACACAATGCCCTACCGGATTGAAAAAGTGCAGGTTGGCTACATCACAGATACTGTCATCTTCAATGAAACCAATCCGCCGACGATTATTGCGCCTGGGCCGATCTATGAGGATCGGGTTACCGCGGACAACGGCGGCGGACTCTTTATGAAGCGGGGGGATGGCGTATTTCTCAACAATACATTCCTGTCCAACAGCGCTTCTCTGCACGGGGGCGGTCTCTTTTTCGAGGATTCTACCATCAGTCTGGTCAACAATGTGGTGGCCCAGAACAGTGTGGCGGTCTCCACCAGTTTGGGCAGCGCGCTCTATTTCAGCGGAACAACGGTCAGTCTTGTCCACAACACCATTGCCGACAATCTGCACACCCACGCGCAGGGGCCTTTTGGGAGGAATGTCGCGATTTTTCTCCTGGGGCAGGGCAATCAGGTGACAATGCTGAACAATATCATTGCCAACCACGACATCGGGGCCAAAGGCGATGAAGGCGCGCAGATCACCGGTGGGGGCAACGTCTGGTTTGGCAACAAAGTGCGTCCGTGGACCACCGATCTCTTTCCGGTGGAGACGGTGCATATCCTCAAAGACCCGAAATTTGTAAATGCGGCCAGCGGCGACTACCACATCCAGCGTGACTCCGCGGCCTATTCCGCGGGTGTGAGCACAATGGACGCCCTGGGCTATGAGGTGCTCACCGACGCGGATGGGCAGCCCCGTTCTGCGCCACCAGATGCCGGCGCGTTCGAGCATCGCTACAACCGGGGGCTGAATATCGCGCAGAGCGCGGATCCCCTGGCGCTGAATAAGGATATGACCCTGCGCTATGCCATTACCGTCACAAACAACAGCTTCTCTTCCATAGCGGGTGTGCAATTCAGCGATGTCCTTCCCCCGGAACAGACGGGGCTGGCTGTCACCAGCGATCGGGGCTTTTGTAATCTCTCTGGTCTGAGCTGCGATCTGGGGACGCTGGCCGTGGGCGACGTGGCTGTCGTGAATATCGAGGCCCAGGTGACAGGCGCGCCGGTTCCCGGCAGACTGGTGACAATGACAAATGTCGTAAATCTCAATTTTCCCGGCATCGACCCCGCGGACAGCGACACCGCGATCGGGCATGAAACGTATCTCCAGGACCTGGTGTTGGATGTGACGACTGTGCCCACCTATACGGGCGGCTGTGTGGTCAACCTGAATGGGACGCTCTTTCAAAATGTGCAGGAAGCGGTGGACGCCAGTTCTTCCAATGAGGATGTGGTGAAGGTAAGCGGCTATTGTGCGGGCGCTGTCCGGCTGAGCAAAGACCTGACCATTCAGGGCGGCTGGAGCACAAATATGCGGGAGATGAACGCCGATCTCTACACTTCCACACTGAACGCAACGGGCGCGGGCACTGTGATCAGTGTGATGGGCCAGGGCATCGAGCCGCGGGTGGAGAATCTGACCCTGACTGGCGGGAACGGTGGCAAAGGCGGCGGCATTTATGTGAGCGAGGCCAGCGTCGTTTTCAGCAATGTGGTGGTGATGGGCAACACATCGGCCAGCAGCGGCGGCGGCGTCTACATCGACTTTTTCAGCGTGCCCAAGTTCTTCGACAGCGTTATCGAGAATAATTCGGCCACCACCGGCGGCAGCGGTGTCTATATGGTGGAGAGTGGGGCCAAATTCGACAATGTGGTGATCCAGAACAACACAGGCGCGCTGGATGGCGGCGGCGTCTATGTCCTGAAGGGCGCGCCGGAATTTGCCAACAGCACGATTGCCGGCCACACGGTGACAGGCTATGGCGGGGGCATCTTTCTGGATGGGACAGGTCCTCAACTGCGCAACAACACAATCGTCAACAACAGCGCGGCGGTGGGGGGGGGAGTCTACGCGATTCAAGCCCCCGCGTCGCTCAAGTTCAACCACATCCTTACCAATACAGCCACCGCGTCGCCCCAGTTTATTCTGATCGCGCCTCTGGAGCCGGGCGGCGGCGGCGGCATCTACGCCGAGCGCAGCGACATTAAAATCCTGAACAATGTGATTGAGTACAACGTCGCTAATGCCGGGGATGGCGCAGGCATTCACATGTGGGACTTCCGGCAGCCGGAGATTATCGGCAATGTGATCGCCCAGAATCAAGGCACGGGTGTCTATCTGCGCCAGACACCGGGCATTTTCAAACTCTATATTCTGGTCCCGCCTGTGCAGCCGCCCCCCTTTGGGCCGGAGTTGATTTTGCCCCTGCCCACCCCCGCGCCCGTGCGTATGCGCCACAACACCTTTGCCGAAAACACCGGGCCGGGCATCCACGCTTTTGGACAGACAAATATCGAACTGGTCAACAATATTATCTATCTCAACGGCGGCGGGGGTGTTGTGACCGAAGAGGAAGCCTTCTTCCATCTCATTATCATCTTCTACAGCATTCCCTTTGTGCCGGTTCCCATTCCCATTCCCATTCCTGTGCCTGTTTTCTTCCCACCCACGGCCAATGTCTCCTACACCTATTGGGGCGAGGGGGGACCAGATGTGATGCCCGCGGCCAGTCCTTTTGCCACCTTCGAGCAGGACACTGACATTTCCGGCGAGAACCCAGCCTTCCAGAACCCGCTGGCCGGCGATTATCACATCAAACGCATCTCCCAGGCATTTCAGACGGGCAAGAATACGGATGTGACCGAGGATTTGGACGCGACCCCACGCAATCAGGGCAAGCAGGCGGATATTGGCGCGGACGAATATCTCTTCCGCCAGACCCGCTATGCCTCGCCCACGGGCGCGGTGGCCGCGCCCTGCACCGACTGGAAAGTGCCCTGCACCATTCAGGCTGCCATCGATTCCGCGCAGGAAGGCGACCTCATCAAGCTGGATCACGGCAACTACAGCACACCGACTGTCCGGGATGGACACACGACGATAGCGGTTGTGAGCAAGACCATCACCATTCAGGGCGGCTATTGCTCTACTACTGTGGCTCTCAGTGGCCCAATGGAGTGCGACTGGGAACGACCCTACCCGGACCTTTACCCCTCGATTCTGGGGCCAAGCACCGGCCGCGGGTTGACAATCATTGGCGATGTGAAGCCGGAAGTGCTGGATGTTCAGATCACCGGCAATACCGCGGTTCAGGGCGGTGGAATGTATGTGATCACGGCCACAGCCTTTCTCAGCGGTCTGCAAATCTATGAAAACACGGCCACGCTGGGCGGTGGGGCCTATTTTGTTGGAGCCAAGTCTGTGCTCTCCAACAGCCAGGTGCTGAACAACACCGCGGAGCAGGGCGGCGGTGTCTATCTCTTCCAGGAGAGCGAGACGACGATCTTCAGTTCGACCATTCAGGGCAACAGTGCCACCCAGGGCGGCGGACTTCTGGTCAACGCCAGCCCGTCCAAAATTTACAGCAATACCATATCCGCCAACGTAGCCATCAGCAGCGGTGGCGGCTTCTTTCTGATCGATGGGGAGCCAAAGCTCCAGGACAACCGCATCGAGTATAACCGCGCGCCACAGGGCGGCGGTCTCTTTCTGGATGTGGGAACCCAGTCGGTGATGAGCAACAGCATCCAGTTCAACAGCGGGGATCAGGGCGGCGGTCTTTATGTCACCCGCAGCGAAGGGATTGTCGAGTCCAATCAGATTACAGCCAATGTGGCTATCTCCGGCGGCGGCCTCTTTGCCACCGCGGCCAAGGCCAACATTAAGAAAAACACAATGCTGAGCAATACGGCCATCTCTGGCGGCGGCCTCCACCTCTTCGCGGCCAGCGAACTGGTGATGCAGGAGAACCGCATATTCTCCAACACAGCCACTTTTGGGGGTGGCCTGGCGCTGGATGCCAGCTCGTCGGTGATCGAAACCAGCCTGATCAGCGCCAACACAGCCATCACCGGCGGCGGGATGTATCTGATCAACTTCAGCGCGGCCAAACTGAAGGGCAACAGTCTCTTCAGCAACACCGCGCAAATGGAAGGGGGCGGCGCTTATCTCAAGTTGAGCAACGCGGCCTGGACCGATTCTGTCTTTATGACCAACACTGCCCAGGCCGGGGGGGCTGTCTATGCCAAGCTGAGCGCGATGCTCTTTAAGAACAGCCACGTAGAGGGCAATGCTGCGCTGGGGTTGGGCGGGGGTGTCTATCTGGACGAAAGCGGCACAACCGTGCAGGAGAGCCGAATCTACTCCAATACAGCCGGGGGCGACGGCGGCGGAATGTATATTCTGCGTTCCAGCGGTGCCACAGTGAAAGACACCACATTTCTCACCAACACAGCCACCAGCAACGGCGGTGGAATGGTGATCAACGACAGCAACCTGACTCTGAACAACAACCGGTTGGCGGCCAACACCGCTGGCCTGTCCGGAGGTGCTGTTTATATCAACAAAAGTATTGTGCAGGCCGATCGGCAGATGGCACAGAATAACCGGGCGCAGGATGGCGCGGGAATGTATCTGACCAACCGGGCCGATGGAACTTTTCGCACCACTGTTCTGATGGACAATGTGGCGACAGGCCAGGGCGGCGCGCTGGTGGCCAATGGCTCGTCTCCCCAGTTTTTCCAGACTACCATTGCCCGCAACCGCGGCGCCGAAGGGGTGCTTCTCGACTCCTTTGGCCTGAACAACAGCGCGCCGGCTTTCATCAACACCATTTTCTCCGAGCAGCCTGTGGCCATCCGGGTGACCGAAGCCAATTCGGCCACGCTGGATGGGACCGTCTGGCATCTGGTGGACAGCGAGTGGCTCGGCCCGACGAAACTCTATACCGGTACTATCAATATCTACGACGATCCCCGTTTCCTGACCGACGGCTATCACATCGCCAAGACATCGCCGGCCGTGAACAACGGGGTGGACACCAAAGCCGCGGCGGATATCGACAACGAAAGCATCCCCCAAAACGCCTTCCCCGACATCGGCGCGGACGAGTTTCCTGTGGAGTGCGCGGCCAAACTGTCGAGCAACCCGGCCATCACCTATGGGGATGTGCAGACAGCCGTGGACGTGGCCCAGAGCGGTGAACTGATCAAACTGGCCGGAACCTGCAAGGGTGTCACCACCCGCGAGGGCAAAACCCAACTTCTCTATCTGAACAAAGAGGTCCACCTGCAAGGGGGCTATGACCCGGAGAACTGGGATGTCTCCTATCCTATGACCCAGCCCACTGCGCTCAACGCGGAGGGCAAAGGCCGGGTGGTCTATGTCACGGGCAGCGCCCAGCCGACGATTGAGAGCGTGACCTTGCAGGCGGGCAACGCGGTGGGCCAGGGCGGCGGGCCAGACGGCCAGGACGGGGGTGGAAATCTCTATGTGGATGGCGCTACGGCCACCTTCAGCAATACCATTTTCACAGACGGCAGTGCCTATTATGGCGGCGGTGCTTTCCTGCTCAACAGCACGGCCCGCTTTATCACCAACACTTTTACACTGAACAAAGCCACTGCGGGCGGTGGACTCTTTGCCAAAGAAGGGGTGCCCGAACTGATCGACAATGTGTTCGCTGCCAACGGTGCCACAGGCGACGGCGGTGGCCTCTTTCTTACCTTCAGCCCCGCTCTGGTGGAGCGCAATACCTTCAGTTCCAATTCAGCAGCCACCGCGGGGGGCGGCGCGTTTCTGGACAACAGCCCGGCCACGATCCTGGACAATTCTTTCCAGAAGAACAAGGCCAACTCCGCGGCCGGGGTCTATCTGGACTTTAGCGACGCCCAGGTGGAGGGGAATCGTTTTGCAGAAAATGAGGCCGAAAACGCGGGTGGGCTGCAAGTGGCCCGCAGCGATGGGGCCAAAGTGACCCGCAATACCTTCACCGCCAACAAAGCGCTCAACGGGGCTGGCCTCTATGTAGAATTCAGCGATATTGAAGTCAGCAACAATATGGTCTACAGCAATACCGCGGACAGCACAGGCAGCGGCCTCTATGTGCTCGGCTCCGCGCCCCAGCTTTTGCACAATACCTTCGCCTTCAACACCGGCGGCGACGGCAGCGCCCTCTTTGTGGGCAATGTGGGCACAGAGACCAGCGCGGCGATCCTCAACAACAATATCATCGCCCATCACGCGGTGGGGCTGGTGGTCTATCCCAGCAACAGCGTGACAGCCGATGCCAATCTTTGGTATGCCAATCAGGTGGATGTGAGCGCGCTGGGCACAGTAACGGAGGGACCCATCCGGCTCACCACCGATCCTGTCTTCCTCAATGCCGGTGAGGGTGATTTCCACTTGCTCTTCAACAGCCCGGCCATCAACGTGGCCGTGGCGTCTGATGTCGATAAAGATTTTGAGGGGCAGCCCCGGCCCACAGACACGGCCTCCGACATCGGCGCAGACGAATACTATGCCCCCGACTTTTCCATCGTTGGTTCCTCTGCCCCTATGCCCGCGCTGGCCGGTGACGAAATCGCCTTCAGTTTCCAGGCTATCAATCTGGGCAATGTGCCTTTGAACGCGTTCATCACCGCCACCCTGCCCGCGGAACTCTCCCTGCCCCGCCCCAGTTGGAACGCGGCCATTGCGGTGGGCGATGTCTGGAACCAAGTTGTGACCGGCACTGTGCCTGAGCGGTTCGCCGGTCCACTGGAATACAGCCTGCGGGTGGACACCCAGGAGGGCGTGGGGAAAGTGCTCACCCAGATGGCAAATGCGGTTCTGCCCGAGGCCGGGGTTGTGGTTGAACAGAGCTTTGAACCGGAGCAGGTGCTGTTGGACAAACCTGTGGAAGTGCGGATCGAAGTCCGCAATGTGGGAAACCGGCTGCTGACTTTGACCATCACCGACACCCTCCCCACCCAGACCGAGCCGACCGGTGTGATCACGTGGACCAATGTCCAGATTCCTTCTGGGGGCGCGTGGATACAGTCCTTGACGATCACACCCACCAGCGCGGCAGACCCGGTGCTGGTCAACCGCGTTGAAATGCAGGATGATCTGGGCTTTTCCACTGCGGACGAGGCCACAGCCACCATCGGTCAAGTGGGGATTACTCTGCAACAGCAGTTACAGCCGACCCCTGTGATTATGGGCGAACCCTTCACCCTGACGGTAGTGGTAGCCAGCACGGGTGATGTGGCCCAGCAGGCCACGCTCACAACGACCATCCGCCCCGAATTTTTGGGGGAGGTGGCTATACACGCGCCCCTGTTGCAGCCGGGCGCAACCATTTCTCTGGTCGTGCCCTATTCGCCCACCAGCCATATCGGGTTCCTCAGCACAACAGTGCAATTGGTGACAGCCAAGGGCATCAGTCTCACCGATATTCTTCTGACTGAGTCTATTGTGCGACCTCTGAAACCGACCATCAGTTCTACGCTCAGCGGCCCGTGGAACGAGGCCAGTACTTGGCGTCCGGCCCGGGTTCCCAATGCGTCGGATGTGGTGCTGATACAGGCGGACCACACAGTCAATGCGGTGGGCGCTATCGATGTGACTGCTCTGTGGAACAAAGGCGTCCTCATCTGTCCACCCACCGGGCCGCTGGTGATCAACGCCTCTTTGGAAGTGCAGAACGACGGCGAGATGCGCTGCTCACCCAGCGCCCACGCCACCGCGCCCGGCGGCGATGGCGGGGCGGGCAACTCCATTCGGCTGACCGCGCCCACATTGGTCAACCCTGGCCAGATTCAGGCGGGGGATGGGGGCAACGGCGCGGATGGCAACCCCGACGGCGGCGCGGGCGGCCCCGGTGGACAGGTGGACGTGCAGGTGGACTTTTTGGAAAATGGGGGTGTGATTCGGGGCGGCAACGGCGGTGACGGGGGCAACGGCAGCAACGGTCCTGTGGGCGGCGCGGGCGGCCCCGGCGGCCCCGGCGGCTCGGTCAATGTAGAACTGACTTCTCCGGATGGCGAAATGGTCAATGTGGGGCGCATTATCGCCGGGGACGCGGGCAACGGCGGCAACGGCGGCGACGGTAACCCGGCAGGCGATGGCGGCGACGGCGGCAACGGAGGGTCGGTGGATATCATCGGTCCCCCTGGCGGCGGCGACGATCAGACTGGCGATGTGATCAACCCCGGCGTTGTGCTGGCAGGCAATGGCGGCAATGGCGGCAGCGGTGGCAATGGTCCCCAGGGCGGTGATGGCGGCGACGGTGGCGACGGCGGCGCGGCGACTGTCACCGGCGACCCGGACGGCGACGGCACAGGAGCCGGTGTCTATCTGGAAAACACGGGCGATTTGGGCGGCGGCGATGGCGGCAATGGCGGCCCCAATGGCAACGGGGGCAATGGCGGTAACGGCGGCGACGGCGGCAATGCCGAGGCAGTTGTGGACGATCTGGCCAACGACGGATCGATCCAGGGCGGCAACGGGGGCAACGCGGGGGGCACTGGCCCAGCCAACGGCGGCGACGGTGGCGATGCCACTGCCATCGGCGGGCAGACCGGGCCGGGTGTGGTGGACAGCACAGGCGTCCTGGCTGGCGGCGACGGGGGCGACGGCAACCCTTCGGCCACGTCGCCCCAGGGCGGCGGCAACGGAGGAGATGTGACAGTGCTGGCCTCGCCCGATATTCTGCTGGACGGCAGCGCGCTGTTGGGTGGCGACCCGGGCACAGGCAGCGGTGGCCCGGATGGCAACGGCGGGGATGTGCTCATCGGAACCGGTGACGGCGACGGGATACAGCCGCTGATCTCTCTGGCCGGGCCAGGCACACTGATTATCGCCCGCAACCTGACCATCAGCGGCGGCGCGGTGACACTGCTCGATCTGAGCAATCTGGACCCGTCGGCCATCTCTCTCCTCGGCCAGTTCCTCATCGCGCTGGGGCCGGGGGGGGAAGTCGATCTGAGCGAGAACAATGGCCTGATTTTCGTGGCAGGGCAATTTGTGGTCTATGCCGAACAGATTACCCTGCCCCCCGGCGTGAGCCTGGCCGATCTGTTCAGCGGGCCGGTGACAGTGCTGGGCAGTTTCGTCTACTACGGTGGTCTCTTCCTGCTGCCCGCCCAGGTGGTGGGCGCGCCGGGCCGTCAGATCAGCTTCCCCGGCTTGCTGGTGAATCTGGGGCCAGTGGCCGACAGCTACCGGCTGGAAGGGTCCTTTGGGGTGCAGGCCGCGGGCGGTGTTTCTGGCGGCGCGTGGAGGCTGGCCGCGCTGCCGTCGATTGCGCCTGTGTTGGGCAGCAAGAGTATGCTGATTCCACTGACAGTGACGATTCCGTTTTCCGCGGCCATCGGCAGTCGCCAACCGCTGACGATTACGGCGGTTTCCTACACGGACGGGTCTGTGCGGCCCGCGGGGCGTACGACGATTCTGGTGCAGAAAGGCGGCGGGCAGATATTCCTGCCCTATGTCAGCTATCACGGCGTGACGGCTGCTGATCTGTCCCGGCGCTACTATCTGCCGCTGATTGGCCTGGAGAACGGGCGGGTGTCCGCGGGGGCGAAGGCGGAACCAGCCGCGGCGCCGGTTGATGAAACGGACACGGACCTGGGGCAATGGGGGCTTTGGCTGCCTCTGGTCGGGGATTAAGCGCAGCAGGGAATTCTTGTTTTCTTGCCATACTTCTGGCTTTTGGGTGTAACCACAACGGGGGTTCGCTACGTTTTCGCTACGATTGGCTGGTATGGTTACCGGTGGACTGTGCCGAACAGTCTCCCTGCTGCTGATACAGTGTACAGAATTTTGTGTTGGGTCCGTTCAATGGGACCCGCATCTGTGCGCTGTTGGGCGGGGATTCTATCCATTCATCCACAGAGGAGCTACAACCCATGCACTGGAAGCGAAAGGAAGAACCCGGACGGGCCATGCGCATCGTGTTTGCGCTGAGCCTGAGCATTGCTGTGATTCTGATGGGCTTGCCCACCGGAAGCCACATTGCCCTGGCCGAGGAAGAGACCCCCGCGTCCGCGGAGCCTGCTGCCCCCGAAAGCCAGCCCGCAGACGAGGCCGATGCGCCTGAGAGTGTTGACGGGCGGGTGACCACCTATGACGACAGCCGTCTGGATTTTGGGGTCTGGTATGTGCAGAACTATACGGGTCTCTCGGACCTGCCCCTTACCCAGGCCGATGCGCTGGGCCTGCGCACCGAACTGCGCAGTTCGGGCTATTCCACGCCCACCTGGTACAGCAGATTCAACCGGGGCAATGCCGCGGCCTATGCGGATCACTGGGAGCGCTGGCAGGCATTTGGCTCGGAGTACAACTACATCGATGAGGTCGATCTGGCCTACTTTGCCGGGCACGGCTCTTCCACCCGCTTCTACTTTGGGGATGGCTACAACTGGTTTGACAATCTTGTCCGGGACAAAACAGTCCACTATAACGACGTCTACCGTTCCTGGGGCAACGAGGATTTGGACTGGGTAGGGCTGGCCGCCTGCCAGGTGCTGGATGATCCCAACCTGGGCAACTGGGCCAATTCGATGGACGGCCTGCGCCTGATTATGGGTTTCAAGACTGTAATGAGCGATGTGGCCTTTGGCAAGTGGTTTGGCGAATATATCCGCCGGGGCTACACACTGCCCCAGGCCTGGTTCAAGGCGGTGGACGTGACCCAGAACAGATCGAAAATTGCCCGGGTGGTGGCCCAGGAAAGTTGGATGTACAACGACCGTTACTATAACCACGCCAGCCAGGACTATCGGGACAACACCTATTGGTATTGGACCAAACGGGCCACCCGTGCCCTGGGCCGCTCGGATGTGGATGACGGTCGGCGCTTTGTGAACGCCAAAACCACCACGGAAATGCCTATCTATCAGGTGCAGCCCCTCTCGCTGGACGAAGCGAACAACCGCTGGGGCGCGCTTGGCTCGGCCACGGGTGTGACCACCACCAATTTCTCTGTGGCTACCCATCTGTCGGCCCGCGCCGGGCTGGACGGCGAGGTCAGTGCCGGTCTCCGTTTCAGCGCAGACAACAAACTGCAATTGGACGAAGGCAGCGGTCTCTTTGGCTATGCCAATACGGACCAGCTTTACATTGTGGCGGGCGAACCCCTGAGCCGCACCGGACAGGCAATGGTTTCTCTCTCTGCTACCGACGCCATTACAATGGCTGCTCAGTTCCTGAAAGGCGCTGGGCTGTTGCCCGGAGACGCGCACCTGGCCGGTGTGCAGCCGGATGTGTTGGCCGAGGCCGCCGCGCCGACCGGTCAGCGCTCCAATTCTGGCATCGGGCAGGTTCTCAGCGAACAGACAACAGCCAATCACGTGGTCTATTCCCGTGTGCTGACCCACACCACCCAAGCCACCGAACGCACCCCAGCCGAAACTGTGGAATTTTCGGTGCTGGGGCCGGGGGCCAAACTGCTGGTGACTGTGGCCGATGCTGTGCCCGCGGGCCTGAGCGCGGCGGCTGCCGTGCAGGAAGCCGTCCTGGGGGCCAACGGCGGCTATCGGGCCGTGCAGACGCCGGTCAACCGCGAGACAGGCGCCCCCCTGACTGTACAGGTGCTCCCCTATGAAACTGTGGCCAAGCTGTTGGACCTGAACCAGCAGGGGCATGCCGAGCTGGAAGCCCGCTACGCGCTGGCCTATCAGGGCATCCCGGATATCGAAAGCCGGACGATCCAGACCTATACCCTGGCCTACTGGGAAGGCTCGATGGCCTTCAACCAGGCCCAGTTGATTCCGGTCTATGCCTTTACTGTGCGCAATGTGGTGGAAGGCGGCGGCATTAACATCACCGAGGCCGAGTTCCCGGTCAATGCGCTCTACTATCCGCCTATTGCCAAGGTGGACAGCGTTGTGGCAAAGGGAACCACCACTTCGCCCAATCCTGTGGCACCGGGTGCAGTGCTCACCCTCTCCGCGGTGGATGCCACCTCAACGCTGGCCGACATCGGCTACGATGCGGCGCTGAACTTCTCGCCGGGCAGCGGTGATTACATCTACAACTGGTATCAGGGCGAAATCTCTGCCGAGAATCTGATCGGCACGGGCCGTGTGGTGGATTACACCGCCGCGATTCCCGTGGGTGAAGACCTGATGGGCGGTGTTGTTCGGCCTGTGTCCATCATTCTGGAAGTACGCGACATCAGCCCCCAGAGTGATCGTCAGGTGAGTACCGCGGTCTATGAATTGGGTGTGGCTGCCCCCGTCTATCTGCCTGTGGTCGGCGGTAACTAGAAAATTTGGCTGGATGGGCAGAGGTGCCTCTCCCCATCCAGCCAAATTTATTGGCAGTTTAAGAGTTAGCCGTTTATGTGGTAGTGTATATCCTCTGAGGCTGTGCGATCATTCAATTTTCCTTCTCCTCTGTGAAGAAAAACGTCTATATTTTCTTTCTGATTACCTGTTCAGGTGTGTTTGTGGATCAAGAAATAATTGGGGAAGGGTAGGTACGGCTTTTTGCCGCACAGATAAGGGATGTCCAGAGCCGTGCGGCTGCAAGCCGCGCCTGCGCTATTGTCCGATCAATTCTTTAATGTCCAAGCAGCGTGACAGTCAATGGACATTCCACCATCGTCCTGACCAATACATTTTCTTGCCTTTTGGGTAACGACTCAGGCGTTGGGTACAACGCACTCGTCACACAATTTTTGCACAGGAGTATTCTCCTGGCCAGTGTGTCGCACCGAAAGCCTGAACAGTTACATGGATTTTATTCTTGATATTCTGTCTTGAATGACACCTGATGAACGGGGTTTCCTGCCCTTCATTTGTCACTTGCTCATTTGTTAACGGGATTGCTCAGCCTACGGAGAAAACGATGATGGACCTGTTTCAACTCGTCAAACGTCAACCGCTTCTTGTCTATTTGATTCTGGTGATCGTGCTCGCCATCAGCTTCTTCCAACTGCCCGGCAGCCTGCGCATGGCCTCTGCCGCGGACACGCAAGTGGAAACGATTTCCTTACAGGCGGATACCACTGCCGTCACCCGGGTTCTGCACTATCAGGGACGGCTGATGGACCCCGCAACCAAAGTGCCCAAGCCGGACGGCAGCTATACGATGAGCTTCCGACTGTACAATGTGGCAACCGCGGGAGCGGCTCTGTGGACAGAGAACAAATCGATTGCCGTGACAGACGGGCTGTTCAGCACCCTGCTGGGGGACACCACGGCCCTGGACACAAACCACTTCAATGGGGATGACCTCTATCTGGGCGTGACCGTCGGTGCCGATCCCGAGGCCACCCCCCGGCAACGGCTGGCCTACAGCGCCTACGCCCTCTTTTCTGTGCGGAGCGCGCAGGCCGACAGCGCGGACAATGCAGGCAATGCAGACAAATTGGATGGCAACGACAGCACCGCCTTTGCCGTAGCGGGCCACCTGCACGACGATCGCTATTTTACCGAAGGGGAAACCACCAGTGGCTTTATAAACGCTGCCGGACCGGACAGTATGGGTGGCAGCAGCGCCAGCGCCATCCTCTCTGTGAATCAGGCCGGTGGGGGGAGCGCTGTGCAGGGTATCACCGCCTCGACTGCCAGCGGCAAAGCCGGTGTCTACGGCGAGACCGAAGCGGCTGGACCCAATTACGTTGGCAGTTCAGGCGTCTATGGAACTTCCAAGAACCAGCGAGGCGTGACCGGAACCAGCGAAAATGCAGTGGGGGTTTTGGGCTACAGCAATGCCAATGTCGGCGTTTATGGGCAAAGTGGCAGCGGCACAGGCGTGCATGCTTTCAGTTCCACTGGCACCGCACTGGTGGCCCAGGGGAACGGCCTCGTCACCGGCGATTTGAGTGTGTCCGGCAAGATCAGCAACCCATTGGTTCCTATTGCTGTCGGGTTTATCAACTCAGGTGGCACTGTCAACGTGGGATCAGGCAACATCAGCAGTACTTATAATAGCGGCTCTAGTCGCTACGAGATCACGATAAGCGGCTACAGCTACTTCTACAATACGTACGTGACAACCGCCACCACCATTTGTGATGGCTATACAATCAGGACAAGTAGTGGTAGCGGTAAATTGTTTATTTATATACGTAATGCCAGCAATGCCGCTGCTACGTGCGACTTCCAGTTTGTCACCTACAAGCCTTAGTCCGCAGCCAGCAAGGAGCAGTGGGATATGAAATCGCCACGTAAACTTGTGGCTGCTGTCGCTGTGATCGCCGGCTTGCTGGCGGTGGGGGTGGCCGTGGCGCAGGTAAGCACAAACTACAACTTGGGCTGGTGGACCATCAGCGACGGGGGCGGGGGGCGCCAGTCGGCCAACTTCGCTATCCAGGATTCTATGGCGCTCTTTGGCGACGGCGCGGTGGGCAGCACCAACTTTGGGGTGCAGAGCGGCAATGTGCCGGGCAACGCCACCCCGACACCCACCTTCACGCCGATTCCTGGGGCGACGGACACGCCCACATCGCCACCGACAGCCACATTCACGCATACGTCGACCCCAGTGCCACCGACCAGCACGCCGACCCATACGTCGACCAGCACGCCAACCCATACACCGACCAGCACACCGACGCATACGCCGACCACTACACCAACCATCACACCGACTACGACGCCAACTCCTTTGGCCACCCCAACCCGGGACCCGGCCGCAGACACTTTTGAAGAGGACGACCTCTGCGCCCAGGCCAAAGTGATCGGGGCCGATGGCACATCCCAGACCCACACCTTCCACGACGAAGGCGATCGGGACTGGATTCGTTTCACCGCCCAGGCCAACCGCACGTATATCATCGAAGCGGAGAATCTGGGCAACAAAGCCGACGCCCTGCTCTTCCTGCGCGATGGCTGCGACACCGCGCCCAACCAGTCCAACAACAATGCCTTTGGTTCCACCGTGCGTCTGGAATGGGATTCCACCAAAAACGGCGACTACTTCCTGGAAATCGCCCAGTTTGACCCCAGCCTTTTCGGCACAGAAGCCAATTACCGGGTCAAAGTGACAGTCGATGGCGTACCGCCCTCGGCTCCCACCAATCCCCGCTGCCTCTCGGTGGACAGCACAACCATTGCTATGCAGTGGAAACGCAGCCCAGAACGGGATGTGCGCAAATATCGTGTCAATTATGCCAACCAGAATGGAACCGGCGCGGGCAGCGACGACGTGCAGGGGGGCGAGATCACCTTCTATACTCTGGGTGGGTTGACACCGGGCAACACCTATACAATGCGTGTCCAGGCCCTGGACTTTTCCAACAACGAAAGCCCCCTCTCTGGCAGTGTCTCGTGTACGGCCCAGCAGCCCGCGGATACCTCCATTCCGACCTTCACTGTGCAGCAGCCCAGCGCCACCAGTGTCTACACCACAACGGCCAGCAAAATCACTTTTACTGGCCAGGCCAACGACACCGGCGGCAATCTGAGCCGGGCACAGGTGGAGAACACCACCGCCGCCGCGTCCGGTTGGGACTACTCCCTGAGTGGCAGCAGCGACAGCTTCCGCGTGGAGGATGTGGCCCTGAGCAAAGGCGCAAACAGCCTGACCGTGCGGGTCTACGACGAGGCGGGCAATGTGGGCACACGCACAATCACCATCAACCGCCTGGGGGACAGCCCCGGCGCGGTCATTATTCTGGCCGGTCACAACGAAACTTTTGGCCTGCAAACCAATATCTACAACAGCACCAATCGGGCCTATCGCATCTTCCTCAGCGCGGGCTTCACGCCGGATGACATCTACTATATTGCGCCCGTGGCCCAGGACGCGGACGGGGACGGCAACCCGGACACCGATGCTGTCAGCACCCCCGCGGCCATCCAACAGGCGATTACTGTCTGGGCCAATACCAAAGTGGACGCCAACAGGCCTCTCTTCCTCTATATGATGGATCACGGCTTTGAGGACAAATTCTGTGTCAGCGGCTGCGCGGGGGCCAACAGCATTACCCCCAACCAGTTGGACGGCTGGCTGCGTACCCTGGAAACCGAGACCGGCGTAAGCGAAGTCACAGTCGTCATCGAAGCCTGTGTCTCCGGCAGTTTTATTGAGCGCTCCAAAGATGTAGCCAGCAGCATCGCCAAAGCGGGCCGGGTGATTATTACTTCCACCGGCCACGCCAACAACGCCTACGCCTCGGCCCAGGGCGCCTACTTCTCCGACGCCTTCTTCTCCTGCATCGCCGACAGCCAACACCTGAAGGCCTGCTTCGACGAGGCCCGCCAGGCCGTGCAGGCTACGGGCGTGGACCAGACACCCTATCTGGACGACAACGGCGACGGCGTCTCCAACGCCAGCGACGGGACAATTGCTGCCCAGCGCTTTGTCACTCGCTTTTTCAGTTCCGTGCGCCCGGTCATCCAGTCCAAAACAGTGCAACAGAACGGGGCGGACGGAACCCTCTCGGCCACGGTTGCCAGCGGCGCGGAACAGGTGGATCTGGTCTGGGCCGCGGTCTATCCTCCCGGCTTCCAGCCGCCTTCAGAAGTCACTCTGAACCTGAAAGTGCCGCTGATCCGTCTGGAGCCGGTGGCGGGCCAGGAGGGCAAATTCAGCGTGGACTATCCCAACGGCTTCTCTGATAGCGGCGACTACCGCGTCGTCTTCTACGCCCAGGACAGGCTGGGGCTGAACGCCCTGCCCCAGGTCGCGGGCGAGGATGCCTCCGCGGGGGCGATCTTCCTGCCAGTGGTGACGCGCTAACCAGTGAATTTTGACAGTGAATAACGCACAAAAAGAGACCCGAACCGTCCGGTTCGGGTCTCTTTCTATACAGTAGAGATGGCCGTGTGGCAGGCACTACACCCGGCGCGCAACCATCTCCACCGCCGAACGTCCATAGCCCTCCATATCCACATCCTGCATAGACGGGATGACCCCAATCTCTATTCCCTCCGCGGCCAGATATGTCCGGGCCAGGGCCACGGCTTTCACAGCCTGGTTGACAGCGGATGCGCCGATGGCCCGCAGCACAATCTGTTCGTGCTGGCGCAGGGCGTGGGCAATGGACCCGGCCAGCCCCCGTACAGGCGACGCGCCACCCACCCGCAGCAGAGGCGTGCCGTCGGGCAAAACGTGGGACGCTTTGACGTCCGACAGTTTCCGGTGATACACATTTTGCATTGAAGACATCTTCCTTTTTCCAGGGCCAAAACAAGCAGCGCGGCAGGTGGGCATACATACCCCGTGCGGAGTTGTCCGCTGGGCAGGGGCCTGTTATACTCTAGGCCATACACCCTGACGCAGTACATCCCAATTACTGTGAATCCACTTCCCATTTCTGTGAATGCCGGTGTAATGTCCCCATTCGGTCAACAACTGAAGGTGCTTCGTCAAAATAGTACAGACCCGCAGCGTGGCGGTGCTCTGACCCAATCCCGTCTGGCTGATCTGATCGGTGAGCGTCTGGGCACAGACGGCTGGCCCCGTTTCCAGACAGTGAGCGACTGGGAGCGAGCGCGCAAGCGTTTGGATGCTTACGCGGATCGCAATGTGCTGGTTGCCATTCTTCAGGTGCTGTTCGACTGTGGCGGGTTGCCCGGTGGGGATGCCGCAAACGTCTGGCTGGACAGCGGCGGCTATGCACCCCTCTCTGCCCAGGAAATTCAACAAATCTTCCCCCAGGGCGCGAACCAATCGGCCGATATCTATGCCCGCTGGGTCGCCCGGCTGGAAGCCCCCACCTATACCCGGCTCTTCGGCGTGGCGCACGCCGTGGCCCAATTGACCGATCTGCTGATCGCCCCCCATGCCCCCTGGATTCTTGCTCTGGAAGGTTTGGGGGGGCTGGGCAAAACCGCGCTGACCGATTACCTGGCCCGCCAATTGATGCACGCGGGCCACTTTGCCGATTTGGCCTGGGTGAGCGCCCGGCCTGCCTCCTTTTCTTTGGATGGAGCGGTGCAGCCCGCGCCCCATCCGGTGCTTTCGGTGGACGAAGCCGAGCGGGAGTTGGCTGCTCAACTGCTGGGGCGCGAGACCGCCAGCCAACTGGTTTCGTCCCAGGCCCGGCAGCAGATGCTGCTGGAACGGCTCCGGACCGCGCCGCACCTGCTGGTCATCGACAACCTGGAAAGCCTGGCCGATCTGGAACAATTGCTGCCTCTGGTCCAGCGTTTTGCCAACCCAGCCAAATTTCTGCTCACCTCCCGCCAACGGTTGCCGGGGGCCAGCGCGATCTATCACTTTTCTCTGCCGGGGCTGGAAGAGGCCGACGCGCTGGCGCTGATCCGCTACGAGGCCGCTACCGGCAATCTGCCCCACGTGGCTGCTGCCAACGACGCCCAGTTGCGACGCCTCTTTCAGGTTGTTGGCGGTAACCCCCTGGCCTTGCGCCTGGCTGTGGGCCAGCTACACCTGCGCGAACTCACGCCGCTCATCGACGAATGGCAGCAGGCCACATCCAGCGAAATTGAAGCCTTCTACACGTTCATCTATCGCAGCGCCTGGGACCGGCTGGACGAGAAGTGCCGCTACGCGTTTCTGTCCATGCCCCTGGCTGTCGAGCAGGGTGGCCGCCTGGCCCATCTGGTCGCCACCAGCGGTCTGAGCGAACGGGAGATGATAGCCGCGCTGGATCAACTTATTACCCTCAATCTGGTCAACGCCCACGGCTCGCTGGATGCCCGGCGTTTTTCCATCCACAGCCTGACCCGCTCCTTTTTGCATAAGCAGGTGGCCCAATGGTGGGTCTGAATCTGCCGCAGGCGGCTCCAGCCGCGGGGTATCCGGCCCTCTTTCGACGCTTTATCGCCAACAGCCTGGACTTTGCACTGGCCGAAGTCCAGAACCGCGCCCTTCTTTCCGACGCCGAGCGCAAGGAAGCCCTGCGCAGCCTGGCCTATGGCCTGGAAGAGGCTTCTACCCGGCGTCAGACTGTCGCACTTCTGCTGGCTCTGGCCCCCCACCAACTGCGCGCCGGGTGGGGTGAAGAGTGGTCCCATTTTCTCGAACGGGGACTGTCGATTGCGGTGGAGCCAGACCACAGGGCCGAGATCGCCTATCATCTGGGCGAGCTGGCCCAATATCAGGGCCACGCGGCCCAGGCCGAAGACCACTTTGCGGCCAGCGTTGCCGAGTTCGCCCAGGCGGGCCGTATTCGGCAGCAGGCGCGTTCGCTGAACCGGCTGGCCTATGCCCTGCGTTTGCAGCAGCGCCAGCCAGAAGCCCGGCGTCTGGCCGCCGATGCCCTGGCCCTGCTGGATAGCGGGGACCCGGAATGGGCCTACAGCCACTTTGTGCTGGGTGTCATCGCCTTTGACCAGGGCGACGCCCAGGCCGCGGCCGATTGCCTTTCCACGGCCCTGGCTGGCTGGGAGCTGAACGGCAGCGACGAACACCGGGCCGACGGGCTGGTCAATTTGGCCCCGGCTCTGCGCCGCTTGGGTCGCTTCGATGAGGCCATCGCCGCCTTGAAAGAGGCAGGCCAGCACTTTGCCCGGCGTCGCAATCCCCGCCGGGAGGGTCTCGTCTGTCTGAATCTGGGCAATATCTATCTTTCCCAGGAACGCTGGGCGGAAGCGCTGGCCCGGTTTCAGCCGGCAGAGCAGCTCTTTCGTCAGGTGGGCGACGATCTGCACGCGGCTATCAATTTTAACAATATGGGCGTGGCCTGCCGCAGGTTGGGCCGTCTGGAAGAGGCCGAGCGGGCCTTTCTCCTCGCCATCGCCGGTTTCGAAGAGATGGATCAGCCCGTCCATCACATCAACGCGTTGGACGGGCTGGGCAACACATATCGGGATTGCGGGCGCATGGAACTGGCTGTCGAAACCTATCAGCGGGCACTGGCCCGGGCGGAAGAGGCCGCTGATCCCGCACCTCTACAGCCCTTGGCCGCAGAAGTGCGGACGCACCTGGCCGGGCTGCTCCATTTTACCCCGTAAAGCCGTCGCCGCCCCCTTCTTGGGGCAAGGGTGTATGCCAGAAGGCGGTTGCCGTCGGATTGTCGTGGCTCTCCGCGCTGGAGAGCAGGGGTGCGCCAGCACCCACAGCCATCAACACGAAACAGACAACGGCTGTCCACACTTTGAAGCGTTTGCTCTGATTGCCGAACATCTCAATGTACCTCCACTGGATGGAGACTCATCGAGAAAGGGATCCCGACCGTCGGTGTGGCGGTCCACGCGTGTCCCTCAATGAATCGGTTGGGTCCGATTCTGCGCCGGCTCTAATGGCTATAGTTTTGCATACGGACAGCTGGCTGTCACCGCCCAATAGCGTCAGGGTTACCCGTCAAACCCGTCACTTGCCATGCCAAACCCCATTAAACTGGCTGTTCTCATCGAATTGCGCGAAGCAGCGGGGCTGACCCAGGCCGAGGCCGCGGGGCGTTGCGGTCTGCGCGGCCGTCAGAGTCGCAAGACGTTGGCGGCCTGGGAGATGGGCCAGTCAACGCCCCGCCAGCGTTTCCGTCTGCCCTTTGCTGTCTATCTCCTGCGCGATTTGGGGCTGGGCCAGGATTTGACGCGTTTCGATGCCGTTTTTGGGATACTGGTAGAGGAGTGGGAGTGGCCGGCCCTGGAGAAGGAGGAGTTGGCCGACTTCATACGTCTGGCCGGGGCAAGTCCTCCGAATTCTGCATCTGGCCCGCAGTGGCATCCAGGCAGTGGGACCGCCGGTCGTGAACGCCCGGATTTGCCCCGTTTTCAGGCAATCAGCAATAGAGAGCCGGATCGCCAAGCACATTCCTCCCACCCGGCCTGGGAAATGCGTCTGCCGTCCCCTACCTACGACCAACTCTTTGGTATCGAACGTCTCTGGGAGCAGATCGCTGGACAACTGATCGCGCCCGGTCCGCCCTGGATTGTGGCTGTGGAAGGGCTGGGCGGCATCGGCAAAACGGCTCTGGCCGACACCACCGCCCGCCGCCTGATGAGCGCAGACCACTTTGCCGACTTGGCCTGGGTCAGCGCCAAGCCCAACGTCTTTGAATTCAACGGACGCACCCGCCCGCTGGATCAGGTCGTGCTTTCCGTCGAGGCCGCGGAGCGCGCCATTGCTGTGCAGCTCCTGGGCAGCGCAGCAGCGACAGAATCCTTGCCCCCGGCCCAGCGCCGACAGATGCTTGTGGCGCGGCTGGCCGACGCGCCCACTCTGGTTGTCATCGACAATCTGGAAAGTCTGGCCAATGTGGCTGACCTGCTCCCTCTGCTTCAGCAGTTGGCAAACCCCACCAAATTTCTGCTCACTTCCCGCCAGCGCACCCCAGGTGGTGGCACACTCTATCACCTGCCCATGCCCGCGCTGGGCGAAGCCGATGCCCTGGCATTGATGCGCCACGAGGCCACCGTGGGCAACCTGCCCCATGTGGCTGGAGCCAGCGACGACGAATTGCGCCCGCTCTACGCGGTTATCGGCGGCAACCCCCTGGCCCTGCGTCTGGCTGTGGGGCAATTGCACGTGCGTTCGGTGGCGCAGCTGATCAAAGATTGGCAGCAGGCTGGCTCCTCAGACATCGAGAATCTCTACGCATTCATCTACCGTTCTGCCTGGGATGTTCTGGACGAGGAGAGCCGCCAAGTCTTACTGGCCATGCCCCTGGCTGTGGAACAGGGCGGACGGGCCGCGCATTTGGCCGCCACCGCGGGGATGGCCGAGGGCCAACTTCACGCCGCGCTGGAGCGGCTGGTCGCCCTCAATCTGGTGCATGTGTGGGGCACAATTAACGACCGACGCTTCGCCATCCACAGCCTCACCCGCGCCTTTCTGCACAAGCGTGTGGCGGACTGGTGGCACTAACGCTCCCGATGTGATAGCCCCGCCTTTACGGGCTGGCGTACCACAGACTGCCGGCTTGCGCTACAACTTTGCTACCTCCTGCATGAAAATCACACTGGCCTCGATGCCCCGGTAAAAATTCGGCAGGTGAATCTTCTCGTTAGGCGCGTGGAGATTGTCGTCGGGCAGGCCGAAGCCCAGGAAGATGAGGGGCGTGTGCAGGTGGGTCTGGAAGCTGATGGCCACGCCGATGGAGCCACCCTCCCGCGCAAAGACGGGCGTCGCGCCAAAGGCCCGCTCATAGGCGGTGACGGCCGCGGCCAGTTGGGGCGTCTCCAGCGGCACAAGGACCGCGGGTGCGTGCTGGCGGGTGGTGACACTCACCCGGATTGTGGGCGGCGCGATTTCCTTCAGATAGGCTTCGAGCAGCCCGCCGATCTCCTCTGATTTCTGATGGGGAACCAGACGATAGCTAATTTTGGCGTGGGCCGCGGCGGGGATGACCGTCTTGAAACCGGCGTCGATGAAGCCGCCCCACATCCCATTGATTTCCAGTGTGGGCCGCGCGCCGATGCGTTCTGTGATTGTATAGTCGGCTTCGCCCCAGGCCGCGGGCACACCGCTCTCGGCCAACAGTTCTGCTTCGCCGTAGGGAACCTTTGCCAAGGCTTCCCGCTCGGCTGGGTCCAGACCGCGCACGTCGTCGTAAAAGCCTGGCACAGCAACACTGCCGTCCGGGTTGTGGAGCGCGGCCAGCAGTTCGGCCAGGGCCTGGTTGGGGTTGTGTACCGCGCCGCCGTACATTCCGCTGTGCAGGTCCCGTCGGGGGCCGGTCACAGTCACCTCGCCGGCCCAGATGCCCCGCAGACCGTAGACGATCTTCGGTTTGTCCGGGGCCAGAATCGGCCCGTCGGAGATCAGGCAGAGGTCCGCGGCCAATTGAGCCGGGTTCGCCGCCACATAGCGCATAATCGCTTCGCTGCCATCCTCTTCTTCGCCCTCCACAATGAACTTCACATTCACAGGCAGCCTGCCCGTTGTCGCCAGCATAGCCTCCACCGCGGCGATGTGAATGTACGTCTGCCCTTTGTCGTCGGACGCGCCGCGCGCGAAAAGGCTGTCGCCCCGTACCGTCGGCTCGAAGGGGGGCGTCTCCCACAGGCTGAGCGGGTCCACCGGCTGCACGTCGTAATGGCCGTAGACCAGCACTGTGGCCGCGTCGCTCCCCGCGTGCAGCCAATCCGCGTAGACCAGCGGATGGCCGTCGGTAGGGATCACTTCGACATTTTCCAAGCCAGCCGCGGCCAGCTTTTCGGCCAGCCAAACAGCGGCCTGTTCCACATCCCCGCGGTGCTGGGGCTGGGTGCTCACACTGGGGATACGCAGCCAGTCGCACACCTCTTCCAGATGGCGCTGGCGGTTTTCGTGCAGATAGGCGGCAATTGTTCGATCAGTCATCGGAGTTCCTTTTGGGGTATAATGGGAAAAAGACCGCAAACGGCAGACCCCGGACCGCGAGTTGAAGTCCCAGCAGCGGTCCGCGGTCGGTGATCCGTTGTCGTTCTCCCAATCCCACCCCAAAGGAGCGCCTTGTGTCAAATTCCGCACCCATCAGCAGCGCCGAACTCTACGAACGGGCCAAAGCCATCCAACCCAAAATTCAGGCCTGGCGGCGGGAGATTCACCGCCACCCGGAATTGTCCTTCACCGAACACCGCACCTCCGGTCTGGTCAATGCCGAGATGATCAGCCTGGGCATTGAGACCGAAACCGAAGTGGCCAAGACCGGCGTCGTCGGACACATCCGGGGCGGCGACGGGCCGACGGTCGGCCTGCGCGCGGATATGGACGCGCTGCCCATCACCGAAGAGAACGGTTCCGAATTTGACAGCGGTCGGCCCGGCATTATGCACGCCTGCGGCCACGACGCGCATACCGCGATGCTGCTGGGCGCGGCCACACTGCTCAAAGGGCTGGCTGATGAGGGACGGTTGCCCGGCCGGGTGCGCCTGCTCTTTCAGCCCAGCGAAGAGGCATCCGACGACGAGGGCAAATCCGGCGGGCTGCGGATGGTGGAGGAGGGCGCGTTGGAAGGGCTGGACGCGGTCTTCGGCATCCACGTGGACCCCACCAAAGATGTGGGCGTTGTCGCTACCCGGCCCGGCCCGTTGATGGCGGCTGCCGATGAGTTTGAGTTGACGATTCGGGGCTACGGCGGCCACGCGGCCCGACCCCAAGTTGCCAACGATCCGATTGTGCTGGCGTCGAATGTGATTCAGGCCATCCACCAGATCGTTAGCCGCCGTCTGGACCCCATCGAGCCGGGTGTGATCACAATCGGCCAGATTCACGGCGGCACTGTCAATAATGTCATCCCCGATACAGTCTATCTCAACGGGACGATCCGCTCCTTTACGCCGGAGAGCCGCCAACTGCTCCACGACGAACTGCGCCGGGCCTGTGGTGTGGCCGAAGCCCTGGGCGGCAGTTTCGATCTCACCATCAAATGGGGCTATCCGCCCACTGTGTTGGACCCGGACGCGGTGGATGTCTCCTTGCGGGCGGTTGGTGAATTTTTGGGCGAAGAGAAGGCCCAGACTGCCACACCGGTGATGGGTGCGGAAGATTTCAGTTATATGGCCCAGGCCGCGCCGGGCAGCTTTCTGCGCCTGGGAACCCACAACCCGGCCTGGCCCAAGCGCTATTTTGTACATACCTCCACCTTTCGTATGGACGAGAGCAGTCTGGCGATTGGCGCGGCCGCCCTGGCCGCGTCCGCGGTCAAGTGGATGCAGGAGAAGCGTTAGAGAAACAGGACAATCACAAAAATATAAAGACACGGTGACTATTCAGGCCAGCGCCGGTTGAGTAGGCCACGGCAGTATGTGGCCGTATCGAAACCAAAGCGGGTAGACCCGCAAACTGGTTTCGATACGCCTGGAAACAGCCCCAGGCTACTCAACCGACGTTTGCTAACCGGCTGGCTGATGGCTGAATAGTCACAAGACACGAAGAAAAGCAAAAGAAGGAGTTGTACTTTTGAGTCCACTGCAAAAAGGTGACTTCTCCCGCTGAGACGCCGAGGCGCAGAGAATTTCAGGAGAGAATCCTTCTTTTTATCCGTGTACATGCCCGGTGGGGCATAGCCAGCAATGAAAATAGGTACGCCGATTACACAGAAGACACAGATTGCGCAGATACTATCCCTGTTTATCAGCGTTCATCCGTGGCTCGAAAGGCTTTTGACAGTAGGGCTTCTTTGGGTCGGTTCAGGCAAAGGCAGGTGTTGAGTGAGAAAAGTATGGAACAGTGGGGTTGGGATTTTCGTCCTGGTGGCAGTGCTGCTGCTGGCGGCCTGCGGCGGAGCCGAACCTGTGCCCCTGATTTTTGGTGATCCGGTGTGGCGGAGCGGGGAAAACAGCCACTATCAGGTGACAGACCGCACGGGCAAGCTGGTGGGCACAGCGACGGTATCGCTGATCGTCGGCAACGAAGAAAGCCCCGACGGCTGGACCCTGCGTCGGGAGATCAGCGCTGGTCAGTCCGAGGTAGCGACGATTTCCCTGGCAGGCAAAGGCTATGGACCGGTCAGGAGCTATCTTTCCCGCATAGACACCAGCGGGGCCCAGCAGGTTGAGGCGGCCGTCATACGATCCCAGGTGGACATCACACTGACCAATAAGGCCGGGGCCACCACCTATGAACGGGTGAGCGTGCCCAGCGACATCCGGGATGAACGCACACTGCTGACGCTGGCCCGCACCCTGCCCCTGGCCGAGGGCTACGCCACCCGTATCAACAGTTTTATGCCTATCGTCGGCACAGTGGAAACAATGACAGTGGCGGTGGGCAAGCGGGAACGGGTGACAGTGCCCGCCGGAACCTACGACACCTGGCTGGTGGAGTTCAGCACGCCGGACCGCACCACCCAAGCCTGGATCAGCGTGGACGCACCCCATCCGGTGGTGAAGTTTATTGACGCCCGCTCGAAGGGGCTGTTTGAATTGACGGAGTTTGTGGCGGGGGAATGACGTACTGGTGGTGGAAAATTTACTGCAAAGAGGCAAATGTGTGAAGAAGCAAAGAAAAGGGAGTTCCCTCTGCTTCTCTGCCCCTTTGCAGTAAAAGCCGCCATCTTACCCTCATCTTGGCCAATACGCTGTACGCAATACGGAATTCTTTCGAGGAGTCTTGTCTATGGATCGCTTTTCCTGGATTGTGATCAGTGCGGTGGGTTTGCTGCTGCTGGCCGCGGTGGGTGTGGCCACCCTGCGACCGAACGACAGCGCGGCAGCCCAGGAAGTCTATTTGGAGCAGGACACGCCCGATGGCGTAGTCCACGACGCTTTTGTCGCGTTTCTGCGCCGGGACACCGAGCGGATGAAGAGCTATTTTTCGCAACGGGTGCGGGAGAATTTTGACAAAGATCAGCGCTGGCCCAATATTGACTACTACCCGGATACGGGCAACAAACGGATGCGGATCGAGAGTGTCGAGATGCAGAGTGAAGAGCGGGCCACTGTCACGATTGCCATCGACAATTACAATTCTGGTGGCCTCTTCTCCCAGAGCAATGTGTGGACCAATCGGCAGACGCTTCTGGTGGTGAAGGAAGCGACGGGCTGGAAGATCGACTCGGAGAATTTTTACTTCTACTAAAGGAGTCGCTCAATGAGCGTCAATCCAGCGGTTGAAACAACGCAGTCCAATCGGTTGGCTCTGATCCGCCGCTTCTATCTCTACGCTGTGGTGGTGGCCAGCCTGTGGGTGATGCTGGCCACTTTCGACGACCTGACCCGGGTGCTGACGGATGCCGTATGGGCCGGAACCGGGCTGCGCGTGGGTGATGCCAGCTATCTGCGCGACACTATTGCCCGCAGTGTGGGCGCACTGCTGGTGGCCACACCCCTTTTTCTCGTCCACTGGTATTTTGTACGGCGGGCACTGGAACTGGATGCAGAACGACTCTCCGCTCTGCGCAAACTGGCACTCTACTTTTTGACGCTTTTTGCGTTGGTGATGGCCGGGATGCACCTGTACCAGTGGCTCTATCAGGCCAGCGCGCTCCTGCTGGGGGAGAGCCTGAGCGGGTTTGGCATTGCATCCCTGCCCGGCCATTGGCTCTACCGGGCGGTGATGCTGCTTGTCAGCGGTGGGCTGGGCTGGTTTCTGCTGGCCCAATTGCATGCCGACGGCGACGCGGGCCACGAAAGCGGACGCGCGGGCACAATGCGCCGTCTCTTCCAAACAATTGTGGGTCTCAGCGGCTTTGGCGTGGCGCTCGTCGGCGGCGCAAATCTGCTGCAAGTGCCCCTGCGTCTGGCTCTGGAGCGGGGGGACAGCAGCCAACTGACTGTGGGCGATTTCGCCTGGGCACAGATGGCCGCGGCCGGCATCGCTTCCCTGCTGGTGGGGCTGCTGATCTGGCGCATCAATTGGCGGGCGTGGGACAGACTGATTGCTGCCCGCAGCGAAGAAGCCGCCACCGCCCTGCGCCGCTTCTATCTCTACGCGGCTACTCTAATCGCCGCGGCCACAGCCGTGACACCGGCCGCATTGCTCCTCAATGACATTCTACGCCGTCTGCTGGGCTACCCGTCCGGCTCCCCTCTGGACGCGCTGGCCACACCCGTCTCGCTGATTGTGCTGGGCGTGATTGCCTGGCGTTGGCACTGGGGACAGGTGCAGGCCGAGGCCGCCCGCTATGGCGACAGCCCGGAGAGCGCCAATGTGCGCCGCCTCTACTACTACCTGGTGGCGGCCATCGGGCTGGTGCTGCTCTGGATTGGTCTGGTGGACCTGCTGCGTCTGCTGCTGGATACGCTCTTTGTGGGCGGCTGGGCACTGGACGAATTTCGCGCCGGGCAGGCGACCAATGGACTGAGTCTGCTGGCTGTGGGCGCACCGGTCTGGGTGATCCACTGGCGCACAGTGCAGCGGGCCGCGGAAGGGGAGGCTGCCACAGCCCGGGCCGAACGGCGTTCTGGTCCCCGGCGGGCCTATCTCTACGGGGTTGCCCTGGCCGGCGCGCTGTTGATTCTCTTCGATTTGGGGTCGGTGCTATACCGGCTGATTCTTGGCCTGTTGGGGGAATGGGGCGGCGGCGCGCCCATTTGGGATTCCATCGCGCGCAGCGGCATAGGCGCGGTCTTCTGGGCGCTGCATCTGCTTGCCATCCGCACGGACAACCGGCTGGCCGGGGACGAGGGCGAGCCGGCCGTGGATGTCGCCCAACGCCGCGCCGCGCTGGAAGAGCGTATAGACCAGCTGGAAGCGGCACTGGCGGCGGCGTGCGCTGAATTGGCAGAACTCTAATTTTAAGTAGACGGCGGACCGCCGACCGCACAGATCGGACCCACGCTCGCCGTCTGCGGTCTGCCGTCCGCCGTCCAGCAAGCAGGAGAAAACCCGTGACCAAACGCTTCATCGACCTGACCCTGACTGTACGCCACGGGATGCGGGGGGTGGCTATCGAACCCCACACCCGCATCGACCCGGACGGCTACAACACGACGAATCTGCACCTCTACAGCCACGCGGGGACGCATATGGACGCGCCTCTGCACTTTTTGGAGGGGGGCGCAACGATTGACCAGTGGCCCCTGGCCCAACTGGTCGGTCCGGCGCAGGTCATCGATCTCTCTGCTGTCGAACCCCACGGCCTGCACACTGTGGACGATCTGCTGCCCCACGCGGCCAAAGTGACGCCGGGCTGCCGTCTGCTCCTGCGCTCGGACTGGTCGCTCCACGCGGATTTGCCCGACTATCGCCCGGATATGCCCCGCATTTCTGTGGAACTGGCGCGCTGGCTGGTGGAAAGGCAAGTGGCCCTGGTGGGGGTGGAGACGCCCTCTGTGGCCTCCCTGCGCCCGGAGAACAAAGGGGAGTTGACCGAAGTACACCGCACGATTTTGGGTGGCAAAATTGTGATTGTGGAAAGCCTGACCAATCTGCGAGAGCTACGCCAGGAGACAGTCGAGTTTATCGCCCTGCCCCTGAAGATCGACGGCGGCGACGGGTCGCCCGTGCGGGCGATTGCGATTGAGGAAGGGTAGGGCCGGGTGTACGGATGGACAGATTCTGGCCGTTTGCTGATTTGTCTGGCGCTGATCTACCCCGCACGCAGTACAAACAACAGCAACAACAGATACTCCACCGACACTTCCGGTCTGTCGGCCAGATAGGCCGCGCAGGCCTGCCGAATGTCGTCCGCGCCCGGTTCGGCCAGGGGGGGCAGTGATTCGATACCCGCCAACAGCAGAGCTGTCCCCATCTCCATTTTGTTCTGGGCAAAGGCTTCGCTGCTCTGCAGCAGACTGGCCTGGACCTGGGCAGTCGTATCGGTATTGGTGCTTTTTGCACCGGCCAAATGGCGGGCCAGCCCTGTGACGGCCTGGGCCGCGCTGGTCCCCGGCTCGGCGCGCAACTGGCGCAACAGGCGGATAAAGTGGCGCTCGTCGCCCACCAGCCGGGCCAGGGCCAGGGCCACCTCCAGACGGGTCATCTCATCTTCGCATCGCTCCAACAGGCGCAAGAGTGGCCCGGTTGCCTCTATCGCGCCCAGCTTGCCCAGGGCCGAGGCATAGGCAACCTGCAAGCCCTCATCCTCATCGCTTTCCAGCCGGGCCAGCAGCACAGGCACTGCCGAATGGTCGCCCAGTGTTCCCAGGGAACGGGCGCTGTGGGCCTGCACCGAACGATAGGTGGAGTCATCCAGCGCGGAGCGAAGCGCTGTGTGCGCGTCCTCGTCGCGGATCCGCCCCAGCGCCCAGGCCGCCAATACGCTCAGCGCCGGGTTTCTGCCTTCCAGGGTTTTGACCAGCCCAGCGATGAGCCGTTGGTCCGCGGGCATCCGGGCAATCGCCAGAATGGCCTCGAAACGCACGTTGAAGCGGGGATCGGCCAGGGATTCCAGCAATTCGTCTACAGCCAGGCGGCTGCGGATTGTGCCCATCCGTTCGGTGACGGCGACTGTGCCTTCCTCGTCTCTGGCCCAGTGAAAGCGCACCAGCGAACCCATAGCCAGAAAAGGATTGCCGCGCAGAAAAAGCCCGGCGAATTGGGCGGTGGAGAAGGGGCTGTCTCCCCGGATGGTGCGCAGGAGGAGGATACTGGCCAGGGGCATAAACAGCGAAACGAGAAAAATCGGGGTGTAGGGGTCCACAATCAGCGGGCCGATCTGCCCGGCCATGCGCTGGGTCAGATCGAGCACACGCCCGCCCAACAGTTGGCTGCCGCCGCTGGTGATGCCGGCCCAAAAGAAGTAGAGGGCCAGATAGTCCATCTTCTTTTCGGTGGGCACAATCGTCACAAAAAGCAGCCGGGCCGCGCCGATACCCCAGCCCAGATTGCCCACGCCCTGTAAAAAGGCGATTCCCAACGCGGGGTAGAGACTCCACGCCATCTGCCGGGGCAGCAGCCACCACAGGACAGGCGTGAGAACCAGCAGCGCCGCGCCGGTCAACATCACCGGCTTGCTGCCGTAGCGGTCCGCGGCCCAGCCCCACAGATAGCTGGAGGCCAGAGTTCCCAGCAGCGTGCCCATTTGGATAAAGACGACCGCGCCTGCGTCCAGCCCCACCAAATCCTGCAAATAGAGGGGGAGAAACGAGGCCAGGGGCACAGTGCCCAGTGTGATGAGGGCCAGGCCGACGAGATAGCGGCGGAAGTCTGTGTCGCGGATGGCAGCCCAGATATTGCGCGCGCCCGCGGCCTCGGCCGGGCTGGGCGCGCCGCCGGGGATAAATGTGCAGGCCCAGACGGAGACGAAACCGGCCACAATCCCCGCGGCAAAGAGGAGCATAAAGCCGTTCAGTCCGCTGGTGTTGCCGATCACCATCCCCGCGATCCAGACGGCGACGAAGCCCGTGAAGGCGGTGTAAATGTTGCTGGTGGCCGAGTATTTGCCCCGCACAGAGTTGGGCACAAATTCCTGCATCCAGGGGTAATAGGCGGTCTCTTCCACGGATCGGCTGAGGGAAAAGAGCGCGGCCACCCCGGCCACAAACCAGAAGGCGGCCCGCCCGCCATAGGCGCTGAGAATGACCGGTGTGAGCAGAAGCAGAACGGTCACTGCTTTGCGTGCCCCAAAATAGAGAACGAAGGCGCGCTTATAGCCGATGCGCGCGGTGTAGGGGGCCACGAAGGGTGCGATAAGCGCGGCAAAGGGAGTCAGGGCCAGCACAAAGCCAATTTCGGTTTTGGTCAGGCCCAGATGGTTCAGAAACAGGACAAAGACCGAGCCAAAGAAAGTGAACTGGGAGAAGACAGTATTGGCGGCGTTGGTGGCATAGCTCCAGGGCAGGCCGCGCAGTTTTTCAACAGTTGTGGGTTCGAGGGACATGGCGCTGGGTGCCTGGGTGATTGGGTGATAGGCTGAATTCTACTTCACAATCAGCCTGTGCCCAATATTCCCGTATTCAGCAGCAGGCGCGCCAGCCAGATTGCCACGGCCTGCGCTCGGCTTTCGCCCAGGACAACGGGGGGAATCAGCCGCCGGGCAAGGAGAATGCCCGCGGGGACGAGGAGCAGGTCGTCCCAATAGCCAAGAATGGGGATGGGGTCTGGGATAAGATCGATGGGGCTGAAGGCGTAGGCCACCACAGCCGCGGCCAGCAGCCGGGCGTACCAGGGCGGGCGCGGGCTTTCCAGTGGGTGAACATTGGCGCGGAGTCGATTCAGTCCGGCTTTCTGGGCAAAAGTGGCTGGATTTGGCTGTTGAGAGTCGGCACATCGACAGTAACCGTTGTCCAGACTTCTTCCCAATCCACTGTGTCGTAGGCGTGGATGAGGTGATCTCGCATTCCCGCTATCAACGTCCAGGGAATGTGTTGGTGCTGTGAACGAAAAGCGGATGACAAGCGCTTGACGGCTTCGCCGATCACAAGAAGTTGATAGAGAACAGAGGATTGGGTCTTGGCATCAGCAAGAAATGCCTGCTTGGGCATACCACCCAAGAACAGGTCAATTTGGGTTGCGGCTTTCATCACATCCAAGAGTGTAGCGTCATCCCGCGGCATGAAGCATCTCCGCTGCGGGGAAGAGGCGCTGCGCCGTGTCGAGAATCTCTCTGCGACGTATCCAATTCTGGCTCTGCTCCACGGCCCGCTTGCTGATCAGATCAACATCTCTGCCCAGGAGTGTGGATAGCTCCTGCTCCATCTGTATGTGATCCAGAAGACCCCAGTCCGCTTCCTCACTGAAAGTGATGAGCATATCCACATCGCTCCCTTCGCCAAAATCTGGCCGCAGGACTGAACCAAAAAAGAAAAGCTCACTGACTTTCCACTTCTGGCAGAAGGAGGCAATTTGGGTTGGACTGATTGGCAGGGGATAGGTCGTTTGCAGCGAAGGCATTTCGGCATTCTCCAGATTTGAGAGCGTAGCTGCATTATACGTGAATACCGAAGCCTTTTCAACAATCGTTCAGCCACCCCTCAGCCACCGGGCCAGGAAAATGCCCGCGGGGACGAGGAGCAGGGCGTCCAGATAGCCGAGGATGGGAATGGGGTCCGGGATGAGATCGATGGGACTGAGATCAGTCCCTTTTCAAACTGGATTTATCCAGCGTTGCCCGGATAGCTGGAGTCTTTGACCCGCGGACAATAGCCTACCAATCGTCATCCATATCATCAAACGCAACCGCATCGAGGAACCCCTCTTTACCCTCTTTCAGGGTTTCCCGCACTTCGTCCTCGATTGTCTGCTCGATGCGACCGCTTTCTGCCATAAATTTGAAGAATTTGCGAAAGGACGCCATATGGCTGCGGGTCGATGTGGGAGAAGCCCACAGGGCTTTGCGGGGAAACCACTCCAAAAGGAAACCGTGGACATCGCTGTTCTCCGCCTCGTCCAGGTTTTGGAGTGGCTCGTAGTAGACCAGATATTCTGCGAAGAACTCCATATTCTGGCAATGGCTTTTGACCGTCTTCTCCGAAAGTCTGCTCTTTTCCAGCCACGCCTGAAACGCCTCCAGGATCGGCTGGTTGACCGCCCGGATTTCTTCTACTTCCTTTTCGTAGTCATCCATCGTTGTTCTCCTGTTGTTGTTCTGAAAATAGCCAGATTGTATACACGGATAAGAGGGAACACGGCGGCGTCCTGAGCCTATCGAAGGGATTCAATCTGCAAAAATCTGCGTCATCTGCGCAATCTGCGTTCCGAACTTCATTGCTATCGCTGTCGACCGGTCGTGTCGCCTGCCCTGAAAAAAGGCTTCTATCCGTGTATACAAACTTCCCACCCCTGGCTCAAAAACCCCGCACCCCAGACGCCTGATACTTCTTGAAATTCTCCGCCTGCTCGAAAATCTCCTTGTACACCTCGTCCCGGTCCACGGGCGGGTAGCCGTTCTCGGCCAGGAGGAGTATCAGGTCCACCTTCAGTTCGGCTTTGATGTCCTCCCGCCGACTCCAATCGGTGTACTGGGCTTTGTCATCCACGATGACTTTGACTTTGCGGGCCAGGGCCAGGAGCTTCTCCTCCGGGTAGACAAAATCGTACTTGACCGTCAGCGCTTTGAGGATGTCGTAGAACGCCTTCTCCTCGAAGTCGATCCCCAGCTCGGCGAAGGAGGCCCGCTCCTTTTGGATGGCGTGGTAGAGGTCGATGATCTCCTCGGTGAAGTCGTCCAGCACTTCGCTGCGCAGGACGTCCTGCTCCCGGCGCTCGTTGTAGCGCTCCACCAGGGCCTTGAACTGGGCGGAAAAGTCGATGCCCTTGAGCCGGTTGACCTTGCGGAACTCATCAATCGCTTTGGTCAGCAACTGTTGCAGCAGTTTGATGCGGGTGTGGGGCAGCTTGATTTTGGCGATCTTGGCCAGATAGTCCGGATCGAAGATGTCCACCTGGGCCGTGTCGCCCTGGCCCAGCTTGAAAATCTCCTCCACCCCGTCGCTCTGCAGGGCCGCGCTGATCATCCGCCGCACCGCCGCGTTCATCTGCACCAGGTCCGGGGCGTCGCCTTTGGTCAGCTTGAAGACAATCGAACGCACGGCCAGATAGAAGTGGAGGTGATCCCGCTCGGCCTGGGTGAAGGCGTCGCTGCCCACGCAGATGTCGTAGGCCGCCTTCATCCGTTTGGCCAAGAACATAAAACGCTTCTCCAGTTCGTCGGTGATCTGCACATATTCCGCGGCCCGGTTGAGGCACTCCAGTTGTTGCAGGGGAGCGCCGTGGAAATAGGCGCGGCTGTCGAAGCGGTGGAAGATGGCCCGCATCAGGTCCAAATGATCCCGCACCACTACCACCGAACGGCTGATCTCCTCGAAGTTGGCCGTGTCGGCCTGGGCGTAGTGGGCCAGGGCCAGGTTCATCTGCTTTTTGATGCCGATGTAATCGACGATCAGCCCCTTCTCCTTCTGTTGAAATTTGCGGTTGACCCGGGAAATCGTCTGGATCAGATTGTGGCGCTGGACCGGTTTGTCGATGTACATTGTGTCCAGAAAGGGCACGTCGAAGCCCGTAAGCCACATATCCACCACAATCGCGATTTTGAAGTTGGATTTGGCGTTTTTGAACTGGCGGTCCAGCTCCTTGCGCTGCTCTTGGCTGCCCAGCATTGTGTAGAGCGCGGGTTCGTCGTCCTGGCTGCGGGTCATCACCAGTTTGATGCGCTCTATGGGCAGAATCTCCTTCTGCTCCTGGGCGCTGAGTTCCTCCCCCTCGGCGCAGAGCCGCAACTCGGCCCAGGCCGGGCGCAGGGCGATCACCTCTTTGTAGAATGCATAGGCGATGGGACGGCTGCTGGCGACAAACATCGCCTTGCCCGCCACTGTCGCCCCTTCGGCGACGCGAGCCTCGTAGTGGGCCACAAAATCCGCGGCCAATGCCCGCAGCCGCTGGGGATCGCCGAGGATTGTGGTCATCTTCAGGTTGGCCTGTTTGCTGGCCTCGATGGCGTAATCGTTGGCCCCCTGCTCCGCGGCCTGGGCGTAGTAGCCTTCGATCTCCGCCAATTTGTCGTTGTCCAGCAGCACTTTGGCCGCCCGGCCTTCGTAGACAATCCGCACAGTAATCTCGTCGGCCACCGATTCGGTCATTGTATAGGCGTCCACCACCGGGCCGAAGACATCCAGGGTGGCGTCGATAGGCGTGCCGGTGAAGCCCACGTAGGTGGCGTTGGGCAGGCCGTCATGCAGATATTTGGCAAAGCCGAAGGTGCGCACCACCCCTTCCGCTGTGACCCGCACCTTCTGGTCCAGATTGACCTGGCTGCGGTGGGCCTCGTCGGAGATGCAGATGACATTCGTGCGTTGGCTGAGCAGTTCCGTATCTTCTGTGAATTTGTGGATGGTGGTCAGAAAGACGCCGCCGCTGGCCCGCTCCTTCAGCAGTTCCCGCAGGTGTGCCCGGCTCTCCACGCTGACCACCGCGTCGTCGCCGATGAAGTTTTTGCCGTTGACAAAGAGGCGGGAAAGCTGGTCGTCCAGGTCTGTGCGGTCGGTGATGAGGACGATTGTGGGGCTGGCCAGGGCCACGCTCTTCATCAACAGCCGGGTCAGAAAGAGCATTGTGTAGCTCTTGCCACAGCCGGTCGCGCCAAAATAGGTGCCCCCTTTGCCGTCGCCCCCGGGCTGGCGGTGGGCCAGAATGTGGGCGTAGAGTTTGGTGGCCGCGTAGTATTGGGGATAGCGGCAGAGAATCTTCTCCTCCTGGCGGGAGGAGTCGGGGAAATAGACAAAGTTGCGGATTACGTCTATGAGCGTTCGGGGGTTGAATAGCCCGGCGATCAGCGTGTAGAGGGAGTTTATGCCGTCGGCGTCACCCTCACCCCCGGCCCCTCTCCCAGCGGGAGAGGGGGGCAAGAAGCTCCTCTCCTCTTCAGAAAAATCGGGGTGAGGGTCTAAACTCCTCTCCTCCTCGGAGATGCGGGAGTGAGCGTCTAAGCTCCTCTCCTCCTCGGAGATGCGGGAGTGAGCGTCTAAGCTCCTCTCCCCTTGGGAGAGGCGGGGGTGAGGGTCAGGGTCACCCTTATAGGCGTTAATCTGCTCCAAGACCGCTATAGGATCGTCCATGAACTGCTTGTTCTCGAAACGGAGGATATGGAATCCTAAGGAACGCAAGTAGGCATCACGTTTTTTGTCTTTCTTTGCCTGGGCTTCTTCGAAATGAATCCCTCCGTCGAGTTCAATTACCAGTTTCAACTCGTTGCAGAAAAAATCGACGATATAAAGACCGATCTGGTGCTGCCGTCTGAACTTTAGACCAGCCAACTGGCGATTCCGCAGCAAACCCCACATCATTTCTTCAGCAGGCGTTTGCTTCTGCCGCAATTCACGCGCTCTATCTTTTAGTCCAGAGAAATTGAAATTTCCACGATAGTTTATACCCTCACCCCCGCCTCTCCCAAGGGGAGAGGAGCCAAAAACTCCCCTCTCCCGCTGGGAGAGGGGTTGGGGGTGAGGGTCTAGGGAGAGGCGGGGGTGAGGGTGCGGGTGGCTATCCACCTTCCGCCAGGCATAGAAAAACTCATACGGAGCAAAGAACGACCCCGCTTTATTGTTCACCCCGTCGCTGATGACGCAGAGGGCGTTGTATTTGAAGAGTTCGGGGATGTCCCGGCGGTAGCGGACGGTCAATTGCTCGTAGGCGTTGTGGATGGTGGCGTCCTCGCGGATGGCGCTCTTGAATTCAAAGACGACCAGGGGCAGGCCGTTGATGTAGAGAATGGCGTCGGGGATGCGCTTCTCTGTGCCGACGATCTCCAGTTGGCTGACGACTTTGCAGATGTTGCCGCCGGTGCGGTAGTCGCCTTTCTGCTCGGCCAGGGCGGGGGCCACAATCTGGGGGACCTGGTCCGGCTGGGGCTGGCGAAAGGCCACCAGCGCCGAGTAGTCGATCAACTGGACGTAGAGGTCTTTCTGCGCCCGGTCCTCCCGTTTGAGCAGCAGGCCATCGGCCACCAGCTTCAGAATGGCCCGGTTGCTGGCGTAGAGATCAGCGCTGGAATAGGCCGTCAACTGGCGGATCACCGCCTCGATTTCACCGGGGGTGATGCTGTCGGTCGCGTAGCGCCGAGCCAGAAAGGCGCGCAGATCCGCCGGGATCAGCACCTCATCGGGCTGACGGGGGATACTTTCGCCGGGCACGTGGGGGTAGCCCTGGGCGGCCAGGAGGTCGAGGATGGCGGCTTCCAGTTGGGCTTCGCTAAATTTCATGCCAGTTCTCCATGCGACGGGTTGCGCCACGGGGGATGAAATTTTGTATACACGGATCGGAAGGAACACAGATTTGTAACTATTCAGCCATAAGCCAGCCGGTTAGCAAACGTCGGTTGAGTAGCCTGGGGCTGTTTCCAGGCGTATCGAAACCAGTTTGCGGGTCTACCCGCTTTGGTTTCGATACGGCCACATACTGCCGTGGCCTACTCAACCGGCGCTGGCCTGAATAGTCACACAGATTTTTATTAATCCGTGTTCTCTTTTATCCGTGTATACAAGCCTTTTTTCAGGGCAGTTATCCACGCCCGCTTGGGCACAACCAATGATGAAAATGGACGGCAGACCGCAGACCGCAACTCGCAACTCGCAACTCGCAACTCGCTACTTTCACGCCAGGGCCTCCTCGGCCAGGGCTGCGGCGTCGGGGATGCGCAGATCGCCGGAGATGAGTTTGGGCAGGAGGGTGTCGCGCAGTGTGGCGATCTGATTTGTGTTTTCTACGCAGCTTACAATTTTTCGATGGATTGCTTCGACCTGTGCGTTGAAAAGGGACGGTGCATTTTCGTTTGGTTTTAGAAATGGGATCGGTTTGAAGTTTCTTTTGCTGATTTCAAGAAAAGTGCTCCCATTCGCTCTCTCTACGATTTTTTCCATATTTGAACGCAGCCAACTCAACAGAAACATTGGCTGATAGGTCTCGTTTTTTAGCAGCGCAATAATTCCCTGATTGACAGTTACGGGTGTTTCGGCAATGGCGAGATAGCCGATTGGCGCACGGGAAGACATCAACAGTGTGCCTTTGGGCAGGATGCCAGAACTGACTTTTTGTGCCCCCAAATCAGTCAGATAGCGCTCCGTATCCAATAGAACAAGCGAATCCAATTTGGACATATCTTTCGGCGTGCAAAATGGGTGGATTCCATCCCAGAACAGTCCATTTTTTGTGCTGGGAGTTCCTCCGCCTACGGCAGTCACTTCATCGCCAATTGTACTCACTTCCCACCCCGCCGGAATCCACCCCAATGCCTCGCTGCGTTGAAAAGCCGCCGGGAACGCCTGGGCCGCTTCCCGGTTGGCTGTGCCATCGGCCAGGGCCTGGCTGCGCAGGTCGGCCCGCTCCGCCAATTCGTCGGGGAGGGGATTGCCCGCGGCCAGGGCGTTGTCGATCACTGGGTCGAAGTCCACAAACCAGCTTTGGAAGAGGGCCTGGGCCATGCCTTCCAGAGTGGCGTTCATACGCCGGTTCAGTTCGATTTTGTCGTCCAGGCAGCCGAGGATGTGGGCGATGGCTTTTTGTTCGGGGAAGGGTGGGAGGGGAATGCTCAGTTTCTTCGCCGCGCCAACATTGAAGTGTTGCTGAACAGCCCCTACGAGATGAGCGTTTATGTGGTGTATCGCTGCCGAGTTCAGATAATACGCCAAAAAGCGTTTATCCAATTTCGGTCCTGGCCGTACGATTACGAGATCAGAACAGTTGGCTTCTTCAATAGTATCAGGGATTATACTCGCAGTTCCAGGCTTGCCGGTCCGAACGATTACGACATCGCCTGGATGCAAAGATGACTTCGCAATTTTCTCGTGAAACTGACGTGAAATATATTTCATGTCATCCCAGAGGATTCGATACGGGGCAACATTCTTGGAGCGAAAGAATGGAATACCGTCCTCCACATATTCTGAAGCCATTGATCCTACGAAGCCAACAGTGACTTCATCGGCTAATTCCTCAAGTAGCGTTTCCGGCCATTCACTCTCCATAGCCCAAAACCTCCAAATTCTGCCGAATCACCCCATCCAGCCGGGCCGCCTCGGCCATCTGGGCGTAGAGGGTCTGGCTCATCTCCTCCATTTTGGTCTCAAAGGGGATGCCGTCGTCCTCCACATCCGCCGCGCCCACATAGCGCCCCGGGGTCAGCACAAAGTCGTGGCTGGCGATCTCCTCTAGCGTGGCGGCTTTGCAGAAGCCCGGTTCGTCTTTATAACCCTCACCCCCGCCTCTCCCAGAGGGAGAGGAGCCATTAACTCCCCTCTCCCCTTGGGAGAGGGGCTGGGGGTGAGGGCCACTAACTCCCCTCTCCCCTTGGGAGAGGGGCTGGGGGTGAGGGCCTCGCCAGGCGTGATATACCCCCGCAATCAATCTAATGTCGTCGTCGGTCAGCTCCTTCTGGGTGCGGCTGATCATCGACCCCAGCTTGCGGGCGTCGATAAAAAGGGTCTCCCCGGCCCGGTTCCTGTAGCCTCTCGCTTCGTCCGCCCGCTTGCTTTTGGTCAAAAACCAGAGACAGACCGGAATCTGGGTGGTGTAGAAAAGTTGGCCGGGCAGGGCAATCATACAGTCCACCAGATCGTTCTCCACCAGCTTGCGGCGGATGGCCCCCTCGCCGCTGGTGTTGGTGGACATAGAGCCGTTGGCCAGCACAAAGCCTGCCACCCCCTGGGCCGAGAGCTTGGAAACCATATGCAGAATCCAGGCGTAGTTGGCGTTGCCCGTGGGCGGGGTCTCGTAGCCGTCCCAGCGGGGGTCGTCGGTCAGCTCGTCCGCGGCCCGCCAGCCTTTCATATTGAAGGGCGGGTTGGCCAGAATGTAGTCGGCCTTCAGGTCCGGGTGCTGATCCCGGAAAAAGGTGTCCGCGGGCAGGTCGCCCAGGTTGGCCGACAGCCCGCGCACAGCCAGATTCATCTTGGCCAGTTTGTAGGTGGTGGCCGTATACTCCTGGCCGTAGACGGAGATGTCTTTGGTGTTGCCGTGGTGGCTGCGCACAAATTTGAGCGACTGCACAAACATCCCCCCGGAGCCGCAGCAGGGGTCATAGATTGTGCCCCGGTAGGGTTCGATCATCTCCGCAAGCAGATTGACCACACATTTGGGGGTGTAGAATTCGCCCCCCAGCTTGCCTTCCGAGGCGGCAAACTTGCCCAGAAAATACTCGTAGACCCGGCCCACCACATCCTCTTGCGCGTCCGCCCCCTGATCTCCAATCGTGTCGATGTTGTTGATGGCGTCGATCAGCGCGGCCAGTTTGCTGCTCTCCAGCCCCAGCCGGGAAAAGTAGTTGTCGGGCAGCGCGCCCCGCAAAGAGGCGTTGCTCTTTTCCACATCGGCCAGGGCCGTGTCGATTTTGATGGCGATGTCCGCCTGCTTGGCCTGCTGCTGGATGTAGGACCAGCGGGAGGTTTCGGGCAGATAGAAGACGTTGCGCATTGTGTAGAACTCCACCATCTCCGCGTACTTCTCCCGTCCCTCGGCCAGCAGCTCGGCCCGGCGCCCCTCAAACTTGTCCGAGACAAACTTCAGGAAGATCAGACTGAGGACGACGTGCTTGTATTCCGACGACTCCACACTGCCTCGCAGCCGGTTGGCCGACTCCCACAGGGATTCCTCGAAGCCTTTGTCCGTAAAGCCTTTGTCGTTATTGGCGGTTGTCTGTGGCTGGGCCATAGGTCTCCTGCTTGGGGGGGTGGGAGAAGTTCGACTTTTCAGAAAAAGTCGAACTTCTGTATCTGTGTGGGCTGTCGCTACGAAGTCGGTGATCTTTTTGTGAACATACCGTAAAATAAGTTTTTGGCGATTTTGCAGAGTCAGGCCCATCTCACTGGCGCGTTTGTTGGCTGTCGCCAGTACATTCGCAAGTGTTACTGCATTCATTTGGAGCAATCCATTACGCCGCCTGTTTTTTGGCCGCGATCCGTTGCCGGAGCCGGGCGACGACATCCGGTGTCAGCCCTGGCTCTGGCTCCACTTCTTCCCGCTCAGCCAGGTGGCTTCGATTTCCGCAAAGGTGGCTGTGCCCAGGGAGCTGAGCAGGACGGTGTAGGCAGCCCGCTGTTCAGCCACGGCCTGCTCAGAGACGGGTTGGACTGTATTTGCCGATTGTCGGCTTGAGTTTCCTCCATCCTTTCTCATTTCCGACACCCCCTCCGCGTCCCTCCGCAACCGTCCATGTAATCTGTGTGTCCATTATACCCACTCGCCCCCAAAAACAACAGAGCGGGCGAACCCAACCCCAGGATCGCTCGCCCCACAAGGAGGAATGCGGCAGTAATGTGTGAAGTGATAGGTGCTGCGTGCTGCATGAGAGCAGACGACCACACCTCACGCAGCACGCAGTACGCAGCACTTTTTACGCAGCAAATCTCCGTTACCGGGCCGCTTCCCACTATCAGGTTTCGTCGTTCTGTGTCCTTCTCCCCTTGCGTTATGAAGTCAGTGTAGATGCCCGATTAGGCACAACCAGCAATGAAAAGCGGACGCAGATTCACGCGGAAACAACTGATCTGCATAGATTTTATCCGTGTTTATCAGCGTTCATCAGTGGCTATTTTTAGGTTAGTTTCATCATCGCACGGATCCCTACAGTTGTATCCAGAAAGGCTGGCATCGTCTCCATCCGACTGCCAGTGGGACGATAGTCGGATGGACGGTTTGCCTCTCGCATCCGATTTTAGGATAATGGAGGAACTGTGGCAACCGAGCGGAAGGCAACTTTGCGATGAACTGTGAAAACTGTGGCGCGCCCATGCGTCTTGTACGGGACCGAGACTATTGGGTGTGTGACTATTGCACCACCTTTCATTTCCCCCAGGAGAACCAGGAAGGGGTGCGGGTATTGGGCGAGTCCAGCCATTTGGACTGCCCGGCCTGTCAGACGCGGCTGGTGTCGGCTGCCATCAGCCAATTGCCCGTTCTCTATTGCCCCAAATGCAAAGGATTGCTGGCGACACCGGAAAATTTCCGGCGCATTGTAGACCTGCGCCGCCACACTTCTCAGAAGACACCCCACGTCCTGCGCCCGCTGGAAAAAACCGAGCTGGCCCGGCGTCTCCGTTGCTCCAACTGCCACGGCCAAATGGACGTTCACCCCTACTACGGGCCGGGCAACGCGGTCATTGATTCCTGCGGTACGTGTGCGCTCATCTGGCTGGATCACGGCGAACTGACTGTGATTGTCACCGCGCCGGAGCGGGAAATACGAAGCGGGGGCTGGACGAGCCAGAGACGCCGCTAGACCCGAAGCGGGAAAACCTGAAATCCGTGAGCGCTGCTCAATCTCACCTCATCCCGTTGCCGGCTGCAGGCAGCGCGCAGAAAGCACAACCGGCCATGACCCCTATCATTCACAGCGAGCGTCTGGACCTGATTTTGATGACGCCGAACTTCTTTGCGGCCTGTCTGCGCCACGACAGCGCCGAAGCCGCGCGGATTCTCGGCGTTGCCCCCCACCCCGAACTTTTCCTGCGGGAGGATTTGCTGTCCCGGCGGTTGGCCCAATGCCACGAAGAGCCAGCCTACGCAGCCTGGACACTGCGCGGGATTGTGCTGCGGGAAACCGGGGAAATGGTGGGCCACATCGGCTTTCACACCGAGCCAAACCCGGACTATCTGGCCGAACTCGCGCCGAACGCACTGGAGTTTGGTTATACGATCTACACGGATTTCCGTCGTCGGGGCTACGCCGAGGAGGCGTGCCGGGCGCTGATGGACTGGGCCGCGGGCCAGCCGGGCGTGGAGCGCTTCGTCCTCTCCATCAGCCCGGAGAACGAGCCGTCTTTGAAGCTGGCCACCAAACTGGGCTTTGTGCGTATCAGTGAATGGATGGATGAAGTGGATGGGGTGGAATGGGTCTTTGAGAGAGTTGTATAGTGCAGAAGTTCGACTTTTCCTAAAAAGTCGAACTTCTGGCTAATGGGCGATACCACCGACGATTTGTATGGACACATTGCCGGTCAGATTGCGCAGGAGTGCTTTCGCCTGCTCAGCTTCCTCCATCGCCCCGAAGTCCACCCCGTCAAAAAGCGTGCCCAACCCGCGCAGGACGACAATTTCCAGCGTCTTGTCGCTGATCTCCCCGTGGCGTATTGCGGCGCTATGGCTGCTCTCGTAGGGCAGGCGCAGCTCAGCGATTGTCCCCCAGGCCAGACTTGTGTCAATGGTGAAGGGACTGCTCTCCCCATCCGGGCTGGTGACAGTGCCACTGACGGTCAAACTGCGTCCGGCCATTTCCCCTTCTGTCCCGCGTGCCACCAGATAATGCCCCCTGACAGTAGGCGGGTTCGTTCACCTGCACCGACCCCAGTTCCGTCGTTACCGGTTCGGCCACAGACTCGACGAAAATCGGCATCACCTCCGCGGGGCTGTCTGTGTCGCCGTGGCCGGCAAAGGCAGCGGGAATGGCAAGGCTTTCCCCCAGTAGATTGCCCAGCCGTTGCCAGAGCGTTTCGCTGTGTTCGTGGGCACAGGCCAGCAGTTCCGCGCTGTAGAAGACCACCGCGCCGCTCTCCACCTGCACCCGATAGCCCAGATTGTTCGTGACTTCCCAGCCGGGGCCGGGGGTGTCGATGGCGTTGCCCCAATCCCAGGCTGCGGTGTAGCGGATGCTGCCCGATTGTGCCTGGGCGGGGATGCCGATCAGCAGTAGGCCGATAACTGGCAGGCCAGCGAGGAACAGCAGCAGGCGGCGATAGGAAAGGGGTGGCATTGCATTCTCCTGGGGATTGTATACACGGATGAAAGAGGACACGGATACGATTTCACGCAGTGCGTGGTGCGTGTACCAGTACCGCAATCAGTTCACCCACCACACACTACGCAATACTCTACGGTCGTCCACCGCCCGGGCGGGGCAGACGTGGCCCACCAGTCGGCGCGCCGACCGGTGGGCTGCCAGCGCGCCGGTCGGCGACGGGTGCGCCGTTTGTCTGTGTGGCCGCGTTCACCCCTGCGTTCACCCCTGCGTTCACCCCTGCACCCGTCCCTGCGTCCGTCCCAGTGTTCGGTCCGGGAGGGCCACCGGGGCCGCCGCCGGGTTCACCGCCCGCGGCTTGGGTGGCATTGCCGTGATAGCAGGCCAGGAAGTAGGGGAAACTGTCTGTGGCGAAGTAGGCGTAGCTGCCGTCGGCCAGGGTTGTGCCGTTGCAGCGGTCCAGATCGCCCGAACCGGCCACATACTCGTGGGCGTCCCAGGCGGCTGTGACATTACTGATGCGCTGCCAACTGCTCTGGACCTCTTTGACTGCGGTGCAGGCGTTGTCCTCACAGACATACGGGGCCAGAATCGGGTAGCCGTCCAGGGCGTAGGCCACGACGAGGGAGGTATTGCCCTCGAAATCGGTGAAGAGACATTCGGGGCGGGCGTGGAAATGATAGTCCCCACTCGGCCCGGTGTGCCCGTTGCAGAAGTCGAGAATCTGGTCCAGATAGGGGTCGCCGTAGCCCAGATTGCCCCCTTCGTTGGGACCGTAGATGGGCATCCCATTGACAGCGATGGCGACGACACCCAGCAGGGGAATCTGATCCGGCGTTTCATCGACGGTTGGGTTCAGGGGGATTTCCCAGCTATAGTCCTGGGCCTGCAATTGATTGGGCGTCAGTTGCACAAACTCAAAGCTGGGAATGCCGTTGGATTCGATTACGACTGTGTTTTCTGTGCAGTGGACGTTGAGGTAAGGATCGGGCCAGGCCGAATTGGCCGGATTGGCGCTGACAGGAAGGAAGTCCGCGGTGGGGCATTCGGCGTCGTCCCCAACGCTCTGGGCGGCTGGTGTCGGGGTAGCGGTGTTGACGGGAATGGCGGTCGGCGGAACGGTAGCAACTTGCGCAGCACCGCTGCCACTCCCACTGTTTACCAGCGGCACATAAATCTCGTCGGCCAGGGCCTGGCCCAGTCCAATGCCAGCCAATAACAGGCCCAGACCAATCAGGACAAGGAAAACTCTATTGTGCATCTTCATTTCTCTGCTCCTCTGTAGCTCGTGCGGTTGCGATCTGTACCGGCAGAGGAAGCATAGAATAAAGTTGTTTAGAAAATGTGAAGATGGATTTTGAAGGATGTGAGGAGATGGACAAACCGACCAGTCAACCAGTCAACCAATGAACCAATGAACCAATGAACCCATCAACAAAGCAGTTGATTGGTTCATTGGTTGACTGGGGTTAGGTTACTATGCCCTGAATCAAACGCCGCAGCCGCCCCGGCAACGACTCTTTCTCTCCCGCCCACCAACGCTTCGGCTTCAGCCGTTCACCGTAGCCCAGGCGGACGTCCAGCGCCAGCATCCACCCGCGCAGACGCGTGCCTGCCAGGCGTTGCCCCAGCCGGTGCCACCATTTGGAGTAGTCTTTGTTGTAGGGGCAGACCCGGATGCAGATGGAGCAGTCGCTGTTTTGGGCCACCCAATATTGAAAGCACCTCTCCCCGTCTACCGTCCATTTGACGACGCCTTTAACATTGGAACGGTTGTGGCGCAGGGCCGCGGGGGGACCGTCGGGTATGGCTTTGGCCGGGCAATTTGTGGTGCAGCGGCGACAGCTTTCGCAGAATTCACGCACGCCGAAGCGGATGGGCTGGTCGTGGGCCAGGGGCATATCCGTGTAAATTTTGCCCAGCCGCACCCGCGGCCCGAACTTTTTTGTGATGAGCAGCCCCAGCCGCCCGTATTCGCCCAGCCCGGCTTTGACGGCCAGGGGAATCGCCAGGGAGGAATCGTTCATACTGGCGATGGCGTTGTAGCCCAGATTGCGGATGTATTGGGCGATGGAAAGGACGACCAGCGCGTCGTGGGAATAGCCCAGGCCCGTGGCCGCGCCGCTGAGCGCGGAGGGAACCGTGCGGATCAGGTCGTAGTCCATTGCCTGGGCGATGACAATCACATTTTGCAGTTTGCCGTCGATGGCCTGGGGCCGTTCTGTGCGGCTCATATCGCTGAATTTCATGGAATACATCCAGCGCTCGTCGTAGCCGGTGATGCCCAGCAGGTCCGCGCCGAACTCCGCGCCCACCCGTTTGATCTCGGCCGCGGCTTCCTCCGGCGTGCCCATTTCCTGGCGCACAGCCGCCACATCCCGGTAGAGGGAAAACTCGTCGGAGAAGCCCTCCCGCCGGTCCTCGCCCTCCTTCAGTTCGGTGAAAATGTCGCTGACGTGCCAAGACGCGTTGCGCAGGGCAAAGTCCTTCTGCGTAAAGCCGTCGGCATTGCGAAAACTTTTCAGCGGTTCCCGGTAGGTGGCGTAGAAAAGCTGCGCCTTTTCCGAGCGGATGCGCTCGTCCCACCAGGAGCGACGGAAGAGATCGTCCTTCTGGGGGAAGCGCTCGAAGTCCTCCTGCACGACAAAACCCGCGGCCGCGTCGTTTTGGCTCGGATCAAATTCCAGATGGATGGGGCTGCGGGTGGGTGTCATTGGATTGGCTTTCGATAGAAATGGAACGCGAAGTGTAATACGGATGATAGCCGGAGGCGGGCAGACTGTCAACGCGTGGACAGACCTGCCCCGTTTCGGAAAACCGGGCAGGTCTTTGCGTGCGTCTCGTCAGTTTTGCCCTTCGCTTTCTCCGCTGGTATTCTCGTAGAGCCACGGATTGAAATCCGCTCTGAAAATTGAAATCGGCTTCAGCCGATCGGTGGTCGAATTGGCTCAGCCGGCTTGGGCCGGACTGCGCTTTCAGGCGGCAATGGATTGCCGGGCCATATCCCAGAAATGCTTCAGAAATACCTCAGAAATACCTCAGAAAGAGCTACTGATGGAACCAATTGTTGTCACACTGGAAGAAGCGCGGCGGCTGGCTGTGCAGGCCCAACGGCTGGCTGGCCCCCTGCCCCCGGCCACGGCAGAGGGGGTGATGGACATTTTCCGCGCCCTCAACTGCATTCAGATCGACCCTATCCGCGCGGTGGAACGTACCCAATTGCTGGTGCTGTGGAGCCGGTTGGGGGCCTTCGATCCGGCCCTGCTGGATCGCTTGCAGCAGGAAGATCGCACGATTTTTGAGGCGTGGGCGCACTGTGCTTCGTATGTGCTGACCGAAGATTACCCCCTCTTTGCCCATCACATGACCGACGAACGCACCGGCGGCGGGGTCTGGGGCGAACGTGTCCGCACGTGGATGGAGGCCAACGCGTCCCTGCGCCAGCACATTCTGGAGCGGCTGGACGCGGATGGCCCGCTGGCAACCTCCGAATTTGAGGACATCGCGGCGGTTCCCTGGGAATCTACCGGCTGGAATGCGGGGCGCAATGTGACCCGGATGCTGGACTTTCTCTACGACGGCGGCACAATTCTCTCCGTCGGGCGCAAGGGCAACAACAAATATTGGCATCTGGCCGAACGCTGGCTGCCGGTGTGGGTGGACAAAAGCGAGTGGGCGGAGGCGGATGCCGTACGCCGGACCGCGGCCAAATCCCTGCGTGCCCTGGGCATTGCCACGGCCAAGCAGATCAAAAACCACTTCATCCGCAGCCGCTATCCCGGCCTGAACGAGCGGCTGGCGGAGCTGGTGGAAAATGGCACGGCCCTGCCCGCGCGGATTGTGGGCGCGGATGGGGAACCGTGGCCTGGCGAGTGGCTCCTCCACCGGGAGAGTCTGTCCGCGCTGGAATCCATGCGCGGCGGGGCGTGGCAGCCGCGTACAGTCCTGCTTTCGCCCTTCGACAATCTGATCTGTGACCGGGAACGCACGGAGCAGTTGTGGGGTTTCACCTATCGCATCGAAATTTATGTGCCCGTGGCCAAACGGCAGTACGGCTATTACGTCCTGCCCATCCTGCACGGCGAGCGTTTCATCGGGCGTATGGATTCCAAACTGGATCGCAAGAAGGGGGTCTATGCAATCAACGCGCTCTACCCGGAAAATGAGGCGGATGTGACACCGGAAACCGCCCAGGCCATTGCAGAGAACGTGGGCGATCTGGCCCGGTGGATCGGTGCAAAGTCGGTTGTGCTGGGGGAGAATATCCCGCCCCTTTGGCGCTCGGCTTTGGCGAACAGTGTCGCTTAGCTCCCATCGGCAGGTGAGCAGCCTGCCCCATCGCGAGAATCTTCTATGACCGCAGGTGTCAGTACACCTCTCTCTGCTCCTACAAAGGCGGCCCGGTTTGGCACATTTGGCGGTGTCTTCACCCCTAATGTATTGACGATTCTGGGCATTATCCTCTTCTTGCGCACGGGCTGGGTGGTGGGACAGGCCGGCCTGTTGGGCGCGCTGGTCATTGTGGCCCTGGCCAATGCCATCAGCTTTCTCACGGGCCTCTCTCTTTCGTCCGTGGCCACGGCAATGCAGGTGCGGGCCGGTGGCAAATATTATATGATCTCCCGCACGCTGGGGCTGGAGATCGGCGGCGCGATTGGGATTCCCCTCTATCTCTCCCAGGCCATTTCCGTGGCCTTTTACATCATCGGCTTTACCGAGGCGGCCCAGGTGATCCCCGCGGTGCGCCAGATGGACCCCCGGCTGATCGCCACTGTCATTGCTTTGGTTTTCGGCCTTATCTCCTTCATCGGTGCAGATTTTGCCATCAAAATCCAGTATTTTATTCTGGCCGCGCTGATGGCCGCGCTGGTCTCGTTTTTTGCCGGGGGATGGGACAGCTTTCAGCCAGCGGTGTGGACGCCCAATTATGAGGAAGGCGTCTCTTTTTGGGTGGTCTTTGCCGTCTTCTTTCCGGCGGTCACCGGTATTGCCGTGGGCGTAAGTATGTCGGGGGACCTGAAAGAACCGAGCAAAAGCATCCCCCAGGGCACTATTATTTCCATTGTCTTTACATCGATGATCTATTTTGCTGCGGTTATCTGGCTGAGCTTGCACGCGGGGCCAGAGCAACTGATAGCCGACAACCTGATTATGCAGAAGATTGCCGCGGTCCCCCCGCTGATTTTGGTGGGCGTATGGGCTGCCACCCTTTCTTCGGCGCTGGGCAGTATTGTGGCCGCGCCCCGCACATTGCAGGCCATTGCCCTGGACAGGGTTGTCCCCCGATTTTTGGGATCGCGTATGGGCAGCTCCACCGAGCCGCGCATGGCTGTGCTGGTCAGTACAGCGATTGCAGTGGTAATCATTTGGGCCGGCGATCTGAATTTTGTGGCCCCCATTATTACCATGTTTTTCCTGAATACCTATGGAATGATGAATCTGGTGGCCGGGATCGAAAAGTTGGTGGGCAATCCCAGCTTTCGCCCCCGTTTCAATCTGCATTGGAGCCTTTCGATTCTGGGCGCGCTGGGTTGCTACGGCACAATGTTCTTGATCAACCCGCTGGCAACGGTGCTGGCAATTGTCATCAGCTATGGCATCTATTTCTATTTGCAGCGCCGTTCCCTCTCCCGCACCTGGGGCGATGTGCGCAGTGGCGTCTGGTTTGCTCTCTCCCGCTGGGCGCTGCTCCATTTGGAACAGACCCAATACGACGTGAAGAATTGGCGGCCCAATATGCTGGTTTTCACCGGCCAGCCCCACAACCGGGAGCGGCTGGTGCAGGTGGCCGAATGGTTGAGCCGGGGCCAGGGGATTGTCTCCTTTTTTCAGTTGCTGGTGGGGGATGTGGAGCGCCTGGCCGAGCGGGACCTGCGCGGGGTCGCCCGCCGCCAGATTCGCAGCTATATTCAAGAACGCCAAATGACTGCTTTTGCGGAAGCAGATATTGTGGGGAATTTTTATGATGGCGCTGTGACTGTGGCCCAATCCCACGGCGTGGGGGGATTGGAGCCAAACACAGTGCTGATGGGGTGGAGCGAGGGCGAAGCGGGCCGCGTCCTGCTTCTGCGTCTGCTCAATACGCTGGTCAATCTCCACAAATCGGTTCTCTTCCTCCACTACGACGAGGTCCGGGGCTTTGGGCAGCGGCGGGTGATCGATGTCTGGTGGCGAGGGCGCAGCCGCAACGCCGAGCTGATGCTGTTGTTGGCCCACATTGTGTCCCGTCACACCAGTTGGGAAGGCGCCCAGATTCGCCTGTTGCGGGTGATCCACAACGAGGGGGGGCGCGAACAGACCGAACGTCATTTGGGAGAATTGTTGGATAGCGTGCGTTTACAAGCTACTGCGGTGGTTGTGGTTGTGCCCGAGGACGAGCCGTTTCATCGCACAGTGAGCGAGTGGAGCAGAGAGACGGATCTTACGCTGCTGGGGATGAACCGTCCGGCTGCCGAGGCTCGGCCCGCCTATGCCCAGCGCCTGGACGAAATGATCGGTTCTGTGGGAACGGTGCTGCTGGTTCACAGCGCCAATGAGGAAAAGCTTTTGGCCGGGGATGCGTGATGATTTACCGGCGATGTTCTTTCTGGCGGCTTTGGTGGCCGCGCCCGTCTCTCGCTTCACCCCCTGCCGGGATTCCAGGAGCGCGGCCACACTGGTTGCCAACTGTTCTCCCCATGTCGCCTGCCGGCTGTCACGGGCATTGAAGCGGGCGCGGGTATATCGGTGGACAGAATGCTGGCCGCTGTATTCTGTCCACCGTTTATGGAAATCACTCAGATTTTCCGTTTGTGTGGCTGGTAACCGAAATGCGTACGGCTGTCCGCTCCTGGCCTTCTTCGTGCAGGCTGACCATCTGGGGAATGGAGAGCAGATCGGTCCCTTCGCTGTTGAGAAAGGATTGGGCCAAAGCAATCGCCTTGATGCTCTGGTTGACAGCGGCTGCACCGATGGCCTGCACATCAACTTCGCCCTGGGCACGAATGGAATGGGCAATCGCCCCCGCCAATTTGGGAACGTTTGCATTGCGGGTCACGCGCAATAGAGACCGAAGCGTTGTAGACATAGTGGAGTCTCCTGGAAGTGAATAAGATGCCATCAAAAACCATTTCCATTATGTCCTGAATGTGGCCCATCAGCTATAGACTTCTCACGGTTTTGTATAGACAAATGTCACGGGAATCGTTTTACCCCTTGTGACATACGCCCAATTCTGTTATTTTGTTCTATAGTTTTGCTCCCTTCAAACTGTGCAAGGTGTGCCAAATGGGGAAAAAGATTCGCGTCGCCATTTTAGAAGATCACCCAAGTGTTGTGGATGGCTATCGCTATCGGCTGGAGCCGGCCACCGACATAGAAATTGTGGAGGTCCTGACCTACGGCGAGGAACTTGCGCCGTTTTTTGCCCAGGCCAAACCGATCGATGTCCTGCTGCTGGATGTAAACGTGCCCACCTCTGCTACCAATCGCAATCCCTATCCGATCCATCAGATGGTGCCAAAGCTACGCAGCCTCTATCCTGGGCTACAGATTTTGGTCATATCGATGTACAAACAGCGCTCTGTGATCAAAGCGGTGATGCAATCCGGGGCGAGTGGATACATTTTGAAAGACGACAGACAATCCCTGGCAGAATTGGGGTCTGTGATCCGGACTGTGGCGGGTGGGGGTGTCTATTTTAGCAAAGAAGCCCACGAACAGATAGCCGACAAGGAAGTGGACGGAACACTTTTGTCGCCACGACAATTGGAGGTTATTTCTCTCTATGCCGCCTATCCGGACAGCACAAGCGCTGAGATTGGAAAAATGATGGGCCTGGCAGACGCGACAGTACGCAACCTTTTGTCCGCGGCTTATCTCAAACTCGGCGTGCGTGGACGAACCGCGGCCATCGCACGGGCAAAGGAGTTGGGCATTCTCGCCTCTGTGGATGTCTACCCTAAGCCACCTCCCCAGTCCTGATTGCTGCGTTTGCTCCCGGCTTTGAGCCTATGCCGCCCGGCAATGGCGTTTGCGTATTTGATTTGACTTGCCCCGCACAATTCTCCCGGTTCGCTCACCGCACACATAGAACGTACGATAAGTGGATTTGCGCTCAGTGTAATTCTGGTTACACTTACGCCACTGCACCTGCCGTTGAAGCTGCCTTTTCCTTTTCCACTCATCCGCCCATACAAAAATGTTCAACTGGTATCGAAATTTTTCGGTTCATACGCTGGATTCGATCGCTTCCTGGCTTGTGCTGGCTATTCTGCTGGTCTATACAGCCGTTTCTCTGGTACATGCCCCCTATCTGGGATTTGATTTCAACCCATCCACAGGGGAGATTCAGGAAGTATTTGCGCCATCGGATCAACTGCGCGCAGGGGATCGTATCCAACAGGTAGAGCAGATCATCTTTGACGAGTGGCAGGCAACGTTTCGTCTGCCTTTGTTTGATGAAAATATGACGAGCCGCGCCTTTCTTATGCAGCTCTCCCGCGGGGGGACAGCGTTTTCCCTTGAGTGGCAAAGCCCAGGCCCCACACCGGCCGAGATTGCCTCCCGGCTTATCGATGCCTGGGGCATTGGGTATATCTTCTGGTTTGCTGGATTGATCGCGCTCATCTCCTTGCGCCCCAGGAGCAGCACGCAACGGCTCTTTGCTTACTTCTGCTTTCTCACAGCCATTTGGCTTGTGGCAGGCAATGTGTCCCGCTGGAATCTCTGGGACGCATCCGTTGTCTTCCGGATGGCGATTTGGCTTGCCATACCCGTCTATCTCCATTTGCACTGGAACTTTCCCGCGCCCTTGCGCCCTCTTCCACCGCGTCTGCTCTGGGGTGTCTATCTGGCCGCTATTGCCATTGCCGTGTTGCAGTGGTTTGAAATGGTGCCAAAAAGCGCCTATGGCCTGGCCTTTGTTGTGGCGTTGCTGGGCAGCTTTGCTTTCCTGCTGATTCACTACTTTGCCCGGCCAAGCGCGCGGATTCCCATCCGGATTATCCTCTCTTCGTTTGCCTTCGCAATTGTGCCTGTGATTGTCCTAAGCATCGCTGCCTCGGTATATGTGGTGCCCCGGCTGGGTGGTGTAGCTCTGCTGGCTTTGCCGATGATTCCCATTGGCTATTCCACCGCCCTGTACAGACATAAACTGGGGGGCATTGAAGTTCGCACCAACCGGCGGATCACACTCTTTCTCTTTTTGATTGCCGCGGGGACCGGGCTTGTTCTGTACAGCGTTGCGGTGGCTCTGCTTCCTGAAGTTCCAGGGAAATTTCCCCTCTCCATTCTCTTCGGCGGGCTGCTTTCGCTTGTGGTTGCCCTGCGTGCCTACGCGCCATTCGAACGAGTCGTCGAACAGCGCCTGTTGGGGATGCCTTTGCCACCGGCAGACCTGGCAGGCACATTTCTGGAGCGGATTACCACCAGCCACTCCCGTTCGTCCCTCGTCCGCCCGCTGCGGGATGAAGTGATTCCATCTCTGCTGATCCGTCAATCCGCGCTGGTGATATCGACGGGCAAAGGTGAGGAAGTGTTGTATTGCCAGAATGTGGACGAAGTTGCGGGGGCAGGCCAGGGCATCCCTGCTGCTGGGCAGACGGAGTCCCGGACAGCGGGCGAAGCAATTTCCCAGGCTTCGTGGGTACGCCTCGCCATCCCGCTCCTCTTCGACAATCGCCGGATGGGCACGTGGCTTCTGGGGAAACGTGACCCGGATGACTTCTACAGCGAAAAGGACATGGACGTTCTGCGGCAGATCGGCCAACAGACGGCCATCGCGCTGGTCAACATCGAGCAATCAGAACGGCTGCAATTGCTCTATCAGTCGGATATCGAACGCCACGAAGCCGAGCGCAAAGGACTTGCCCACTCCCTGCACGATGAGGTTCTCAATCAGGCAGCCGTGCTCTACAATAGCCTGGGGCGGAGTTCTGTGCCCGAACGATTTGAAGCTGAATACGAGGCACTCAAACAGCAGGTGCGGCGAATGATCAGCCAACTACGGCCAGCGACCCTGCGCTGGGGGCTGTGGGCTGCCTTTGAGGAAATGGTCGACGATCTGGACGAGCGCTACAGAGACAAACCGGAAGTGATATTGACGCTCCCAGAGGATACAAACCGGTATCCTGAACAGGTGGAAGAGCATTGTTTCCGCATTGTGCAACAGGCGTGCGAAAACGCCGTGCGCCATGCGGATGCATCTCTGATTGAGGTCTCTGGCTCCCTGTCCGCGGAGGCGCTGCACGTTTTCGTGCGTGACAATGGGGTCGGCTTTGAAACCACTTCGGTGGATTTGTCCGACTTTGTGGAGCGCAAACATTTCGGTCTGGCTGGAATGTACGAAAGATCGGAGATTATCCACGCCGATCTGGAGATCGAGTCGGCCCTGGGCCAGGGCACAACCGTCCATCTGCACTGGCGTGAGCCGAGTCCGGCCGGGACAACCGTCAACCCCTAGCCGACGTTTTCTTTCGCCCCGCGCCCACCCACAGCCCAACCAACAGCAGCAGCGTCACACCCGAAACCGCGATCCCCGCGCTGCGTGCAGGCGTGCTGCCCATACGCATATCGATCCGGTGCTGCCCCGCGGGCACGTCGATTTCCATCAGCCCGTACGGTGGGGAAAGGCGGTGGGCGACCCGCGTGCCGTCCATCCGCACCTGCCAGCCGGGGAAGAAATAGACCCGTATCTGCACCACCCCTGGCGTTGTCATCGCCACTTCGCCGCCAAAGGAGTGGCCCCGGCTATAGTGTGAGATCACTTCTCCGCTTCCGCTCAGAATCCCCAGCCGTTCCAATCGGGCGTTGGAGAAATCCGACGCGGCGTATTGGGCTGTCATCGCGGATTGGGTAAAGGGTTCCTCCACCCAGCGGGTATAGCCCAGCATATCCGGGTGCTGCTGCTCGAATTGGTAGACAGCCCGGCCATCCTCCCGCCAATCCGCTATCGGCTCCAGCTTTTCTGGCGCAGCGAAATTCAGGCTGGCAAAGATGACCAGCAGCGCCAATATTCCCCCGCCGGCCAGGACGCCCCGCGCCGGGGCTTTCCCCCCCACATTCTTCAGCAGGCGTGCCGCAGCCAATCCCCCCAGCGCACTGAGTGTAAAGCTGCTCAATGCCAGCAGCCGCCAGGGGAATTGGATCACTTCGACCATTGGCAGCCGCTGCCAGATGGGTGCCGCGGCCGGGGTGACGAAAAAGAGAATCGCAGCCGAAATGACGAGCAAAAAGGCTTCGATCGGCCAGCGGTTGTTGCGTTGCGCCCGCTCTTTCCACAGGCCATAGCCGCTTGCCAGTGCCAGCAGCAGCGCCAGCAGCCCCACCTGAAAACCCATCCCGTCGTTGGCCCCCGCGGGATCGTCGGAGAAGCCATACCCCCAGAAGGGATCGAAGAATTGGCTGAACTGCACCCAATGGCGGGCATAGTCGTAGGTGTTGCTTGTGTAGACGCTTTGGTCCAGCAGAGGGCCTTCCGTCAGCAGCGGCAGGAGGAAGATGGCGGACAGAAGGAGGGCGGCGAGACCCGCGAACGCGGCCAACAAAATGCGGACAGCAAAATGGGGAATGGGGAATGGCGCGCGCGCGGGCGTCGACTTTGCGTGCTTGCGCACTGTCCACAGGCGGAAGAGGATGAAGGCCACCAGCAGAGGGGTGAAGGCAATGAGCGCAACGACGTGGGTGAGAATGACGCCGGCATAGGCCAGCGCGGCCACAAGCAGACGCTTTTGCCAGCCCGGTTTGCCGCCGGCCACAATCAGGCGGTCGAAAGCCAGAAAAACCCAGGGAAACCAGGCCATCAGCGTCGTCTCGGCCAGGGCTGCCCGCACATACATATCCAGCAGATGATAGGGGATGAAAATGTAGAGCAACGCGGCGAGAAGGGCGGGGATTGGGGATTGGGGATTGGGGATTGGGGATTGGGCAGATTTCGCTTCTCCAGTCCCCAGTCCCCAGTCCCTAATCAACTGGTACATCCCCCACCCGCCCGCCAGAAAGCCGGCAGCCCAGGTGAGTTTGACTGCGGTTGTGATGCCAAAGCCCAGGAGGACGAAAAATTCCGCGGCATAGAAGGCCAGGGGTGCCTGCACAATAAATGTAGGATAACCGTAGCCCGCGTTGTGGTGCATGGCCCAGCGCGGCCAGAGCGCGCCATCCCGGATGGCCTCGTCGAACATCGAGACATAAAAGACGCTGTGGCGTCCGTCGTGGGCATCAAAAAAGTAGCCAGGGGCCAGCAAGGGCCACAGGGCAAAGATCGCCAGCACAACAGCCAGCACCCCATAGGGGTTGAGCCGGGCAGCCAGTGAAGATAGACGCGCTGTAGATGCGCCCAGTCTGACGCGGATATTGCTGAGAAAACTTTTTTGTGAAAGATTCATTCCACTCACTACTCTGTTTTCGACATTCCAGAAGTTCGACTTTTCAGAAAAAGCCGAACTTCTACACGCGCTCGTGCAGTCATCGATTTTGTGCTATACTCCCGTCGAACGCCAAATCTGCTTTCCTGCGATACCATTCATTCCCACCGGAGAATCCCATGCGCGCCAATGTCATCCGCGAACGTCTCAACGCCGGTCTGCCCACCATCGGCACCCACATCCACGCCACCTGGCCCAGCATTGTGGAACTCATCGGCCACACAGACCAGTACGATTATGTGGAGTTTGTGGCCGAATACGGCCCCTACGATCTGCACGATCTGGACAACCTCTGCCGAGCCGCGGAAATTTACAACCTGGGCACAATGATAAAGGTCGATATGGCAAACAGCGAATTTGTCACCCAGCGGGCCATCGGCTCTGGCTTCCAGAGTATTCTCTTCGCCGACATCCGCACGCCAGAGGACGCGCGCAACTGTGTGCGCTACGTACGCGCCGATACGCCGGAAGATGGCGGAACCTACGGCGTTGCGACCCGGCGTTTCACGTATATGGGCTACGGCGGCAGCGCGGCCTATGTCAAGGCCCTGCAAGAGATCGTCATTGTGTTGATGCTGGAGAAGAAGCCTGCCCTGGACAATTTAGAGGAGATTCTGGCCGTGCCCGGCGTGGATATGATCCAATGGGGGCCTGCCGATTTTGCCATGAGCATTGGCAAAGCCGGCCAATGGGGCGACCCGGAGGTGAAGGCTGCTGAGCAGAAAGTCATCGACACCTGCCTGAAAATGGGAGTTCATCCCCGCATCGAACTGGGCCGCGCCGACGCCGCGCAACGCTATTTGGATATGGGCGTGCGCCACTTCTGCATTGGCACCGATGTCCACATTCTCTATGACTATTGGAAGAACGAAGGCGGCGCGCTGCGCAAGGCGGTGGGGTAGGGGATTGGGTGACTGGTTGATTAGGTGGTTCGGTACCGCTGCCTAATCAACCAGTCACCCAATAAACCAATCACCCAACCCTCTCCAAAAAACGCACATCATTCGTGAAGAAGTACCGAATATCGTCCACCCCGTGTTTGAGCATCGCAATGCGTTCCGGCCCCATTCCAAACGCGAAACCGCTGAACACGGCTGGATCGTAGCCGCCGTTCTGCAGGACAATCGGGTTCACCATCCCCGCGCCCAAAATCTCCAGCCAGCCCGTATATTTGCAGACCCGGCAACCCTCGCCCCCACACAGCACACAGTCCACATCCACCTCCACACTCGGCTCGGTGAAAGGGAAATAGCTCTTGCGAAAGCGCAGGCTGCGCCCTTCGCCAAACATCTGGTTGACAAAATTGACCAGTGTACCTTTGAGGTCGCTGAAGGTGATATTGCGCCCCACCACCAGCCCTTCCACCTGATGAAACATCATTTCCGAGCGGGCCGTCACATCCTCGTGGCGGTAGCATTTGCCCGGCAAAATCACCCGGATAGGCTGGGGGGCATAATCGCGCATGGCGTGAATCTGGCCGGGGCTGGTGTGGGTGCGCAGAATGACACCGGGGGTCGTCGTGTAGAAAGTGTCCCACATATCCCGGGCCGGGTGGCCGTCGGGCATATTGAGCAGCGTGAAGTTCGTCTCGTCCGTCTCCACTTCCGGCGCGTCGTAGACCTGAAAACCCATCTGCCCGAAAATCTGGCTGATCTCCCGCAGGGTGGCGTTGCTGGGATGGATGCGCCCTACATTCTGGCTGCGACCGGGCAGAGTCACATCCACGCCCTCCGCGCTCAGGGCTGCCTCCATTTCCGCCTGACGAATAGCGTCCTGGCGTTCTTGCAGGGCTGCTTCCAGCCGCTGTTTGATCTGATTAGCGGCTTTGCCCGCGGCCGGGCGCTCCTCTCGCGAAAGCTGCCCCAGCCCCCGCAGCGCGCTGGTCATCTCCCCGGTGCGGCCCAAATATTGGCGATACCACTCCTCGCTGCTCTCCGAAGTGGTGGTTCCTGCCAGTTCGGCTTCGGCCCGCGCGGCCATCGCTTCCAGCTCTTTCAATAGATCGCTCATCGTTTTCTCCCTGTGTTCAAAAGGCGTTCGACCCTTGCCAAAAGTAGAACGCCCCGCCTTAATTCAACCAACAAAAAACCCCGTCCCGGATCAGGACGAGGTGTGTGCTCGCGGTGCCACCTGACTTCCCAGACTGCCGACCGACAGTCCGGACGCTCAAACTCGATAACGGCGAGGACCGGAAACGCCTGCCAGCCCGCGGGCCTTCAGCGCTTCGACTCAGGAGGGAATTCGACGGGCCAACACCGAAACGCTCTTGCAGCCAAGGGGCGTTCTCTCTGGCGGGCGGCGACCGTCCACGTTCTCCGTCAACGTCATTGGATTGATTGTGCCTATCTTATGCGAGGGTGGGAGAGATGTCAAAAATGGGGGGGCTGATTCCGAAAATCCTGGGTGCTGGCCTTTTCCTTTGGGCCGGGCCGCCGGCGGGCAAACGTTTGACCGAACTTGTCCACTTCGATCACTTCTGGTTTGCCTGGGCAGCTTTCTTTCCAAACACAGAGCTTTATGAAGGCACGAGATGAGAGTAGGCTAACTCCCTTGCGCCCGGCCACCGAATCATTCCCAGCAGGTTCCCTTCAGCCCCAGCCGCTCCATATTCAGCGCGGTCACCCCCGTGCGATCCAGCGTAATCAGATAGCGCTGCCAGGGGATGTAAAACCAGGTATATCCCCGCAGACAAACCTGGGCGCGGGGCTGTTCGGCCCCGCCAAAAATCGCGGGAACCTGTAGTGGCGAATAGAGAATGTCCTCCACCGCCAAACGCTGAATCCACAGCCCTGTGACGTCGTAGGTCAACTCTGCGGCCCGGCGCGCGTTGATAGAAATGCGCAGGTCCTCCCCCCGCAGTTCTGGTTCCGGCGGGCCAAAATAGCGGGGGAGCAGTGCCCAGGGCAAAACCGCAACCACCAGGAAAAAGGCAATACGAAAACGCAGGGAGCGATAGGACATTTCTACCCCATCGCTCAACACCCGCCACAGCACTGTGCCCCCTAGCCAGAGCAGCCAGAGCAACACCAGATTGAGCAGGAAATCCACCAGATAGAGCCTGGGCCTCCCTGTGATGTCGATGGTGGCAAAGGGGAGCGGATAGCCCACCCGGCCTGGACAGCCCCCCGGACAGCCCGCGGTGTGGGGCGGCACAACAAAGAGATAGTAGCTGAGCACATTGAGCAGCATCCCCAGGAGCAGTGTCCCGGCGAAGATCGAATACCAGCGCCTGCTCTGCTGTCGCCACCAGATGACCAGCAGCACACCCATTGCCAGCCCTAGCGCAGCAAAGAGTATATCCTGCCATCCGGCAAAATACAGCCAATCATCCGGCCACACCAGCGGACTCTGGACAAGCAGAACAGACACTGGCGTCATGGCTGGCTAACTGTAAAGGGGGTATCCGGCAGATGCCAGCACGCAAATATCCGATCCACCCGCAGGGGGAGTTCGGCCAGATTGGTCGGCTTGCCGCTGCCCGTCCATTCGTCCAGCCGATAGACCCCGGCTTCGTCCACCACACTCATCAGAATGCGGCGGTCGTCCTGGCAGACGGCCGTGTCCTTGATGGCGCTGCCGATGCGCAGAAGATAGGAGACAGCCACCGGTTCGTCGCCAGCCAGATCGACTTCTGTAATGCCAAATGTGTCCAAGGCAAATATCCCGGCGGGCGCAAAACGACTGCGGGTTAGCACAATCTTCTGATTGTCCTGCCAGGCCAGACTGGGGGTCAGGAACTCAAAGCGGTTCTCCGTTGCGTAGCCGGCCACAGGGGTGTCGTTGCCAAAGGCATTGTCCCCCACCGGGCGAATCCAGAGCCGATTGCTGGGCTGTACAAACCCCGCGGTCAGGCTGGGCTGGGCCGGGTCATAGGCCAGATAGGCCAGGCGGGAGCCGTCCGGGCTGACTTGCAGGGGCGCTCGGTAGGTGCCTTCTGTCATCAACCGCCGCACTTCGCCAGTCTTGCCGGTCCGGTCAATTGTGATCTGGAAAAAGCCCGTGTTCGTCTGCTGGTTCTGTGGCCTGGCTGTTTCGATCAGATACCACCAATCGCCCGCTGCCCCGACAACCGGCGCGACCAGAGAAGGCAAAATCGGATCGTCCTGGCTGCCAAATACATCCAGACTGGCCTGGGCCAGCAAGCGCACCTGGTCTTCTGCTATCTGATATTCCCAGAGTTGCCACTGGTCCAGCTCGGCCTGGGGTGTTTCGATCCACAGAATACTGCCAAATCCGTCACCCGCAATGCCCCGAATGTTGTAAAAAGGCTGCGCAAAAATCTCCAACAGATTGCCGTTGTCCCCCAGCAGCGTAAAGCTGTTGATGCCGCTGGGCGCGTTGGGGGCAGGCACAATCAGACCGCCCGCTTCGCCCGGCACAGAAATAGCCCGCTGCCCATTGGCTCCGATAGCGGCCAAACTGCCTGTGGTTTCCAGCAAAAAGATGCTGCGGTCATCCCGGCTGCCCACCAGTGCCAGCGCGCTGTTTTTCTGTCTGGCCTGGCCGATTGCCTCCACCGCGCCCGCCACTGTGCGGGGCTGTTGGGGCAGAGCGGCGATCTGTACGCTTTGTGCCCGGATTTCAGTTGTGCCCGGTGTCAGCGGCCCTTCGATATACACCCGGCTGCCCGGCCAGAGTAGTTCGCCCCCGGCTGGTATCCATCGACCGCTCCCCTCGCCCAGCAGACCACTCCACACAGCCACCTGGCCTGTTCGGGTCACATCCAGCGCCAGTTGAAAAGTGCGGCCATCGCTGGCCCGCACGGGAATCGGCAGCAGGGGATTGGAGGGCACATTTGTGCCCAACACAGTGGCTACCAGTGCCCCCGGCTGTGGCCCTGGGGCCGGGTCTGCGGCTACGGGAATGCCCCTGCCCCGATCCGGCGCTGGCCTGGTCTCGACAAGTGTGGGGGCTGGTGTGGGGGCCAGTGTAATGACAGGCGTGACGGCCGGTGTGGCTGTGGGCGTGGGAAGCACCACCTGGGCAGGGGGAGGCGTGCCGAAGACCGGACGCGAAGGGCCAATGCCCAATGTGGCCGTGGGTGTCACAATCTCGGCCTGGGCTGCGACCGTTGGGGTCGCGACTTCTTGTGTGGCGGCTGCTGGCGTTGCGGTTTCCAGAAGAGTGCCGCTGCTGTCATAGCGGGGCAGTCCCGCTATATCTCCCGTCACCTGCATCAATTCCAGCGCCATCCAACCCGATAGCCCCGCCTCGCTCGATGCCGGATCGTCCACGCGGATCAGCGCCCACGTGCCGTCGTCCAGCAGCCCCAGCAACGTCACCACCACACCCCCATCCAAGCGCGTGACAATTTCAAAATTGGTGGAAGGGCCAGCGCGCACTCGGGCCGGGAAGAGAATAATTGTGCCACTGACCGGGGGAATTTCTGGTTCCGGCGTAGCCGCGGCTTTTGTGCTGGTAGCCGTGGGCTGAGGTGTGGCTGTGGGCGTCGCTGTAGATGCCGCTGTAGATGTAGAAGGTAGTGTGGGGCTTGGCGTCGGGCTTACTGTAGGGGTAGCCGTAGATTTGGCAGTGGCAGTGGCTGTAGGCGTCCCCGTGGGTGTCGCGGTTTGGGTCGGCGTGGCCGAAGGCGTGTCGGTCGCTGTCGCCGTCTCCGTGGCGGTCTCTGTGGCTGTAGGTGTTTCCGTGGCCGTTGCTGTATCCGTGGCCGTGGGCGTTTCCGTGGCGGTCGCTGTATCGGTCGCTGTCGCCGTCGGCATATCCGTGGCGGTTGTTGTATCTGTGGCCGTCGCCGTTTCGGTTGGCGTCGGCGTTTCCGTCGGGGTTTCTGTTGCCGTTTCGGTTGGGGTGGCTGTCTCTGTGGGAAGCGGTGTAGCCGTCGCTTCTTCTGTCGCGGTCGCTTCTGCGGTGGCGGTGTCGGTGGGCACGGGTGTCGGGGTGGGTGGGAGCGGCGTCACCAGTCCGCTCTCCAAATAGGCGGGCGCGCTGTTCAGGGCCAGCAGGCGATAGATGCCATCCTCGCCCATCTCAAATGTGGCATCAAATACACGGGTTCGGTTGCCGTTGTCGAAGAAGCGTATCTGTTCGGTGATCTGCCCGTCGCTGCGTTCGCCGCTGACTGGGTCCACATAAAACGCCAGCCAGTTGCCCCCATTTTCCAGCCCCAGGGCAAGCGCGGCATCGGGCAAATTCGGGTTTACCACCAATTCAGCCGCGGGTTGGGCGGGCGCGCCTTGCAATCCGGCGAGCAGCGCGGAGAGGGTTGTCAGCGGTGTGGAAAGGAGCGTGGACTCAGCCGGTCGATAGGCCAGAGGCGTGCTGCCGTCCGCCCCAGCCGGTGTGAAAACCCAGCGGGTCTGAAGCAATTGGCGGGCAAAGGGGGGCTGCTCCACAAAGACCGATTCCGCCGCGCCGGGGGCCACCACCAGCAGATCGGGTAGCCCATTCGATTCTTCTGGTTCTTCCCCATTTGCTTCTGCCAGCTCGATTTCACGGCTGTCGGCGGGCCACGCCCCGTCTGTGCGGCTGCTCCAACGGATTTCCCAACCGGTCTCCTCGTTGTAGACCAGCAGGTCGGCAATGGGAGTTGTCTTGTCGGGCCGGTCAGAGCGGAGTGTCCCCAATAGGGTGGCAATCAGTTGGCCGTCAGCACCTGCTGTCAGCGCGATGGGTGCACGGGTCGATACGATTTCATCGGTTGGCAACAGTTTGTCCAGGCGTTGGACGCGTACATCGGGCGCGCCTGGGTTTTCCTCCCAAAAGAGCAACGGGAAGGGGTCGGGTCTGCCCAAATCCACACTGACGAGCGCGGCCCAGCGATCACCTGTGGCCGCGCTGTAGGCGGCAATTTGGGCCGCGGGTTCCTCGCCCTGGGCCAGCACCCGCAGGATTGTCTCTGCCGCGGCGGGGCGCACGTCCACGGCCAACAGCGAAAGCGCGGCCGCGGCCCGCTGGGCAAAATCATCCGCCTGGCGCTCGGCCAGGTTCCCACTGTCTGGGGTGGCTGTGGCTGTGGACGCGGCAGTTGCCGTCGGTGTTGGTGTCGGTTGGGACGGAACCGGAGTAGGCGATGAGGAGGGGGTCCGGGTGGGTGTCGTTTCCACCAGCAGGGCCACGGGGGTGGCCGTTTCCGCCTCGTCGCCTGTCAGTCGGCCCTGAGAAAGACCGATGTTGTAGAAGAGAAAGATGAGAAAAACAAAGAGCATCAGCAGCACGCCGCCACCGATCAACAGATTTGTGGATGTGAGCAGATGCGCGTAGTCCCGCGACCGGTGGGCATTCGGCTGTTGCGGATCCGCCCGCCGGGCATCACCCGCTGCTGGTTTTTGCCCTTTGGCAACAGGGCTGGACGTTTTCTTCTTCTTCGCACCGGGCATATCGTAGCGTCAATTCTGAACAGTGATTGTAACCCGACAGGGCAAGGGATAGTTGCCGGACGTGTCCACGACAACCAGGCGCAGGGTATAGACGCCGTTAGGGTAGGCGGGGCTGTTGAAAGTGCCCAAGAAACCACCGACTACCTCGCTTTGGCCGCCGTCAAAATAGGCGAAGCCTTGGCTGGCATCGGCCCCGGCCGCGTATTCCAGTTTGTAAAAGTCGAAGCGGTCGTGTTGGGCCGTGCCCACCAGCGTTACGGCTCCCGAAAGCACTGCCCCGTTGCCCGGTGAAAGGATGCTGGCTCGCGCATCCGCGCAGAGGGCAGGAGCCACAGCGGGCGGCGGAACCGGCGTAGCTGTGGGGGGGGACGGCGTCTGCACAATTGTTTCTGGGCTGACAGGCGTGGAGATATCTGCCTGGGGCAGGCCCGTGGGCGTGATCGTCGGCGTGACTGTGGCTGGCAAGGGGGTATTGGTGGGCGTGGGCAACAGCACAATGGCCTGGGGGGTCGGGTCCAGGGTGCGCTCCACAATCGGCTCCACCGCCACGGAAAGAGTTGTGCTGATAAAATAGGTGATTCCCATCACCGCCAGAATCAGAATCGCGCGCAGAAAAATATTGTAGAGATCATTGACAGCTTTGTCGCGCTCCAACGAAAAGATTGCCTGGCGGCGTTCGACTCGCACTTGCCAGGTTCGGTATAGTTGGATAAGGGCCGCCAGACCGCACAGAAAATATATCCAGGGTGCAGCGTCGGCGAGATATTGGATCAAAAAACCCATAACTGTCGGTCCACACCTAAGGCTGGCAACCCGCGGTTTCTCCTGAGAAGCCAGCGTCGCGTCACAGTCTTTTAGTCTACCGTAGCCCAATCATTCCGCCAAAAAGAATGCGGGCATCTGGCGCAAACCCGGTTTGGGCTTCCTCTGGGAATCGTCTATGATCGGAGGGTCTCTTTCTACCCCATAGTCTCATTTTACCCCTACGCGCGAAAGGCAATCCAATGAACTTTGACTTTACATTTCGCTCCCGGCGCAGTAATGTGTTGGCCCGCCGGGGAATGGTCGCCACCAGCCAGCCTCTGGCTGCACAGGCTGGCCTGTCTATCTTGCAGGCTGGCGGCAATGCCGCGGACGCGGCCATTGCCACCGCGGCTATGCTCAATGTGGTGGAACCCACCTCCACCGGCATCGGTGGGGACTGCTTTGCCCTCTATTGGGACGCCAAAACCAAAACCGTCACGGCTTTGAACGGTTCGGGGCGCTCCCCAGGGACTGCCTCGATTGCGGATCTGCGCGGCCAGGGCTACACAGCCATGCCCACCTTCAGCGGCCACGCGGTGAGCATCCCCGGCACAGTGGCGGGCTGGAGCGATCTGCTGGAGCGCCACGGACGGATGAGCCTGGCTGATGTGTTGCAGCCAGCCATTCGCACGGCAGAGGACGGCTATCCGGTGACAGAATGGATTGCCAATGGCTGGGCCACACAAGTCAAAAAGCTCCTGCGCAGCGCCGACTGGCAGAGCGGCGATCGGGACAACGGGCCAGAACAGCCCAGTGGCAATGAACTGCTGATCGACGGGCGTTCCCCGCGGGCCGGGGAGATTATGCGCATTCCCACCCTGGGCGCGACCATGCGCGCCATCGCGGCCGAAGGCAAGGCCGCCATCTATCAGGGCGAATTTGCCCGCAAAATCAGCGCCCACGTCCAGCGCTACGGCGGGTGGATCACCCCGGACGATATGGCTGCGCACATTTCCACCTGGGACGAGCCAATTGTGGCTGACATTGGCGGCGTGCGGCTCTACGAATGTCCCCCGAACGGCCAGGGGCTGGCCGCGATTATTGCGGCCAATCTGGCTGCTGGCTTCGATTTGGCCGCGATGAGCGAGGCGGATCGTCTGCACACGCTGGTGGAATGTATGCGCCTGGGCTTTGCTGATGCCCAACAGTGGGTCTGCGATCCCCGGGTGGTGGAGATTCCTCTGGCCGGATTGGCCAGCAAAGCCTACGGGGATCAGCGGCGTTCGGCCATCGATCCCCGTAGGGCCGCGCAGGAAGTTCCCTATGGCTATCCTATGGCCGGATCAGACACTGTATATCTGACCACCGCGGATGGAGAGGGCAACGCGTGCAGCTTTATCAACAGTCTCTATCAGGGCACAGGCAGCGGTCTGGTGGTGCCGGGCACAGGTGTCAGCCTGCAAAACCGGGCCGCACTCTTTGTGCTGGACGCAGAGCATCCCAACGGGCTTGCGCCCCGCAAGCGCCCTTATCAGACGATTATTCCGGCTATGACCACACGGGATGGCGAACTCCACGCCTCGTTTGGGGTGATGGGTGGCTATATGCAGCCCCAGGGCCATCTGCAAATGGTGGTGAATATGGCCGTCCTGGGCATGAACCCCCAGGAAGCGTTGGACGTGCCCCGCTGGGCGCTCTCTGGTCCCCATTCCGGACTGGGCAGCCAGGAAAGCGGCGGGTTGCTGATGATCGAAGAGGGGTGGGATTTTGGGGTGATGGCCGACCTGACCCGCCGGGGCCATCGACTGGCACCGATGACGGGTGCCAGCCGGTCCGGGTTCGGCGGCGGGCAGATTATCCTGCGCGATCCGGAGACGGGTGTGCTCATCGGTGGCAGCGATCCCCGCAAGGATGGCGCGGCGGTGGGCTGGTAACGAGCGGATCAGCCGGGGATTGCGTCGAGCGTGGCTGCCTGGAGCGCGGCGTCAACCCGTGCGTATTCCGCGTTGATCTTCTGCACTTGCTCGTGGAGGGTGTTGGTGAGGGGAGCGTCAAGCGTGACTTCCTCCTCACCGTCCAGGGCGGCGCACTGTTCTTCCATTTGGCCGCAAAGTTCAGAGAGATGATCCGCGCCCAGAATGCTGGTGGTCGACTTCAGGGTGTGGGCGGTGCGGTGCAGCGTGGAGAAGTCGTCTGCGTCCAGGGCGGGCTGTAATTTCTGCAGATGGACGGGGGTGTCTGCCAGGAAACTGTCGATCAGTTCCTGTACAAAAGGCGCGCTGCCTTCGCCCAGATCGTTTTGCAGCCGGTCGATAGAATTCCAGTTGATCGGCCCGCTCGCGCTTGGCATTGACTGGTTGGCAGGCTGGCCGCTCAATTGGAGCAGTGGCTCTGCTTTCCGAGCAGGGCGAGCGATCCGGCTGTATCCATTTTCCACGACAGACTCGCCGACTGACAGTGGGTCTGCAGCGGGGACAGCGTTCTTTGTCCTTTCTGGCGTCTCCAACACTTGACTATTTGCCAGCGCGGCCACCAGTTCTTCCACTTTGAAGGGTTTGCTCAGGTAGGCATCCATACCGGCTGCCAGGCAGCTTTCCCGATCTCCCTGCATCGCGTTGGCGGTCATAGCAATCACATACGGCTGGCGGTGTGCGGGGATTTCGTCGCGCAGGCGGATGGTTGCTTCGATACCGTCCAGGATGGGCATCTGGACATCCATCAGTACAACGTCATAGACCTGGCGGTGTAAGGAGACGAGCGCTTCGCTGCCGTCGCTCACTGTGTCGGCCCGAAAGCCCAGGCGTGCCAAGGTGTGTTGCGCGACTTTCTGATTGATTACATTGTCCTCGGCAAGCAGAATGCGCAGGTTGGGGTTCAGTTGCTCCACATTCGCGCCGCGAAAGACAGACGCGGTTTCGTGGCTCTGGGTGCTGCGATGGATATGGCCCAGTATTTTCATCAATGCCTCGAAAAGTTGGGTGCGCTTGACAGGTTTTGTCATAATGCCAGCCAGATTGATTTCTTCCTGTTGTCGGCGCAAATCCTGCTGGCCCACGCTGGTGAGCATCAACAGGGGTAACTTGCTGCTCTGGGGCAGATTGTGCAAGGCCCGGCCCAGCTCCAGGCCATCCATCCCGGGCATCTGCATGTCCAGAATGGCCAGATCAAAACGACTCTCGTCGGTCAGCAGGTCCAGGGCTGCCTGGCCTGAATCCACTGCCACCGGGTGCATCCCCCACGCCTGGCTCTGGCGTATGAGGATTTCGCGATTGGTCTGGTTGTCATCCACAATCAACAGCCGTTTTTGTATCAAAACAGCCGGATCGCCTGGGCCGTAGATGCGCTTTTCGCTGGGGGCTGCCTTGGCCTGGATGGCGAAGAAAAATGTAGTCCCTTGCCCCTCAATACTTTCCACCCACATTTTGCCGCCCATCAGTTCTGCCAGACGGCGACTGATGGCAAGCCCCAACCCTGTGCCACCAAAGCGCCGGGTGGTGGATGCGTCCACCTGGGAGAAGGAGCGGAAAAGTCTGTCCATCCGGTCCGCGGGGATGCCCACGCCCGTATCCCGCACGGCAAATGTCAGGTTGTGATGGTTGTCCGGGCCTCTCTCGCTTTTCAGCCCAACTACAATCTCTCCTTCGCTTGTGAACTTAATGCCGTTCCCCACCAGATTGACCAAAATCTGGCGCAGGCGGGTGACATCGCCGATGATCGTAAGGGGAGCATCCCCGTCGTTGACATAGGCCAGTTCCAACCGTTTTTCGGCGGCTTTCGGGGCGAGCAGGTCCAGCACATCTTCAATACATTCCTGGAGATTGAACGGGTGGCTTTCCAGCTCCATATAGCCAGACTCGATTTTGGAAAAATCCAGAATGTCGTTGATGAGTGTCAGGAGGGCGTCGCCGCTGTGGCGTATTGTCTCGACGAAATCCCGCTGCTCCGAATTCAGCGGCGTGTCCAGAAGCAGACTGGTCATGCCGATCACAGCGTTCATGGGGGTGCGGATTTCGTGGCTCATATTGGCCAGGAATTCGGACTTGGCCCGGTTGGCACTCTCCGCGCTCGATTTGGCTTCGCGCAGGGCATCTTCCTGCTGTAGCCTGTCCAATGTCAGGCCGATCTGTCCGCCCAGCACTTCCAGCAACGCCAGCCGCGGGCTGTCCCAACTGGTGATGGCCTTGTCTTGGCCAGTGTAAAGCTGAAGAAGACCCAATACTTGCCGCCCTGCTTTGATAGGAACAAATATGTGGCCGTGACCGCATGCCTCTGTGCCCGATTTCAGCAGACATTGGGCAGCCGTGCAGGCCGCGACGGTCTGGACTGTGCCTGTCTTGAACGAGCGGGCATGCGCGCCAGTCTGGGTGGGAAGATGGCTATGGCTGGTCAGGTATGTGTCCGCGATATCTCCCTGCGAATAGACCAGATGCAGCCTGTTGTCATCTTTGCTGTGCAGATAGATCAGGGCCTGTTTCTGCAGATCGATATCGCTGATGGCGAGGAGCGTGTTTGTCACTTTGAATAGCAGTTGCTCGACGGAATTGGCCTCGTGGAGAACACGGCCGATTTCCACCTGGATACGGAAGTCGCCAGCCTGTCTCGCCAGCCGATCTGCGTCCCGGTTGCGCTGGGTGATGTCCTGTTTGACGGCTACAAAATGGGTCACGTTGCCCAACTCATCGACGACCGGCGTGATGCCCATCTCCTCGATATACATATCCCCGTTTTTGCGCTGATTGATCAGCTCGCCGCGCCACGTGTTTCCCTGGCGGATGCTCGCCCAAAGCTCGGTATAGAAGGTGCTGTTTTGCATCCCTGAATTAAGCATGCGTACATTTCGACCACTCACTTCCTCCAACAGATACCCGGTCAATTCGGTAAATGCCGGATTGATCCATTCGATGATGCCCTGGACATCCGTGATCAGAATCGCGTTGGCCGCGGAGTTGAGGGCAGCAGATTGCAGACGCAGTTTCTCGTCTGCCGCGCGCTGTTCGGTAATGTCGGAGGCAATGGTCAACACCTGATGTTCATTGTCCACTGGCGAGAAGATGCGCCGTTTGGCTGCACGATACCAGCGTTCTTCGCCCTGGTCATTTATTACAGAGTCTTCGTCGAGCAGTACATCTTTGCCCGAAGCCAATACTTCCAAGTCTGTTCTGTGGTAGAACTCGGTTTTGGCCTTGTCAAAGAAAGCGAATTGATCGTCACATTTTCCGATAATCTCTTCAATGGGTTTGCAGAAGGCGTCGACAAGTGCCTGATTGGCGAATTGGTAGCGGCCCGCGGCGTCTTTGATGAAAACCGGCTCCGGCAGGGTGTCCACCACCGAGCGCAGAAAAGCGTGTTGGTCCAGAATGCGTTTTTCTGCCACTTTGCGCTCGGTCACATTGCGCACTGTCACCACAACCGACTCATTGCTATAGGCAACAAAGCGGCTGTCATAATGGCGGGTGGTTCCGCCCAATTCCAGCGTGTAGGAGAATGCTTGCAACTCGCCTGTTTCCAGCGCGGCAGCAAGCGCGGCCAGCATTGTGTCGGCCAAAGCAGACGGGTATATATCGCTGAGACATTTGCCAATCAGCTCGCCGGGGGGCGCGGGCAGATCATCGGCCCAGGCCGATTTGAACTCCAGATAGATGCCCTGGGGATCGAGCAGGAACATCTGATCGGGGATTGCTTCCAGGAGGGCCTGATTCTTGGCTTCGCTGCGCCGCAGATTTTCCGTGGCCCGTTCCTGTTCGGTCACATCGCGCAGGATTAGAACGCGCCCGCCTGTGGTTTTCTGATGGGTTTGCAGGGGGAGCACCCGGATTTCGAGGGTACGCTCTACGTGGGTTCCCTGAAAGACAATCCCTCGTACCAGATCGCCGTGTCGGGTGTAGGCTGCCCGTTTGAGGATGTCGGGGAATATATGGCTGGCTGGCTGGCCCACGCCTTCCATCGGCGATACACCGACCATCTCGGCCGCCCTTGCGTTCAGATGTACAACCCGGTCGTGGCTGTCCAGCACCACAACCCCGTCGAGCATACTATCCAGAATGGAGAGCGGGTGGACGGGCGTCAGGTCCATGAACCGGTATTGGGCCAACGCCTGGGCCAGAAAGAGACAGCTCAACAGAAAGGCAAAGGGCGTCAGGTCCAGATAGGGCGCGGGGCCGATTTTGACCAGATAGATGAGGCTGCTGGTCCAGGGCAATATGGCCGCCCCAGCCAACAGAAGGGTCTGCCTGCGGAAAAGCTTGCTGTCCCGGATGGCAAATTGCAGGATGTGCCAGGTTCCCAGCGCCGTCAGCGTATAGGCGTAGGCCGCATTGATCCACAGAAAAGGGCCGCTTGCAAAAAGGGCAAATTGTGCGCCCGAAGCTTCAAAAATGGAGACGGCAGGCCAAAAGAGGTGATGCCAGGGATTGGTCCATACCGCAATCAGCAACAGCAGAGGCTCGATCCACAGCCAGCGTGAGTGCTTGAGAAGAATATGCCCGCGCCCAGCAAAATCCAGGGCAAAGAGCAGCCAGAAAACCGGAAGTGTCCCTGTGGCAAAACTCTGAATCTGACGCCATAGAATTTTACTGCCAATGTCTGTTGCCGTGTATTCCAGTGTACTGCACAGCAGCCAGAAGGCCGATGCTCCCAACAGCGCGAGCAGGCGGCGTGAAAGTCTGGTCTGTTCTTTGCGACGCACAGACCCAAACACCAGCAGGCAAAGCAGCAGGGCGAGTGTGGAGAATATGGCGATGGGTGGAAACTGAAATCTCATACAGATACTCGATGAATTCAATAGGTACGTAAATGGCCGGTTGAGCGATTGAGTCTTCAGGGCATCGCCAAACCCTGCCTACAAAACGTTTATGCACAAGGAAACAAAATCGGGTCCGCCTGTGTTGTTTTGCAATCCCATCCGCCAGAACCCGCGGATGGGATTTGTGGATCGGATGCGGATGCGGTAATGTGATTCATCAATTGCAAACCAACTGTGGGCCTGAACAGACTTAATCCATTCCTATCTATTTTTGCAGATCGTCGGGCAAGAGTCAGTCAAGAAAAATACGCAATTCTTATCAACCGTGTGAGGCTATCGGGCCTGTCTTCTTCTGGGACCAGACCACCCCTTCGCCCTGGGACTGAATAGAGATCAGCAGAAGCTCGTCAACGACGACACAGCATTATGCGAGAACACCGAATGTCACCACTGAAAAATTCCAGCAGTTCACCTGACCCGTTTTTGCCATTTGTTGCCAAAATGGAGGCAGAAGGGCTTCCCCTCAGTTTGATCGAGAGCTTCCGCTTCTACTACAATCAGCTTCGCGAGGGCGCTACTGGCTATATCCACCGGGGCCAGGCCCAGCCCGTTGCCAGCTTGCCTCGTTCGGCCCATCTGGCCTCCTTTGCCAAACAGGGCATAGAGATGCTCGACAAGCTGGTGGTGATCAAACTCAACGGCGGGCTGGGCACATCCATGGGGATGGATGGCCCCAAATCTCTGCTCCCCGTGAAAGATGGGCTGACATTTCTGGATATTATTGCCCGGCAGGTTCTGGCCCTGCGCCAGACCTTTCAGGCCCGGGTTCCTCTGTTGCTGATGAACAGTTTCAGCACCCGCACCGATTCCCTCGCTGCCTTGTCAGCCTATCCTTCCCTTCCCCAATCCCTGCCCCTGGACTTTGCCCAACACAAAGTGCCAAAGATTCGCCAGGACACACTGCTGCCGGTTGAATGGCCCGCGGACCGGGAAAAAGAGTGGTGTCCTCCCGGCCACGGCGACATTTATCTGGCCCTGCACACCAGTGGCACACTCCAGGCGCTGCTTGCCCAGGGCTATGAATATGCCTTTGTCAGCAATGCGGACAATCTGGGCGCAATTGTGGATACAGAGATTCTGGGGTATGTGGCGGCCAATCACCTGCCCTTTTTGATGGAGGTGACAGAACGGACCGCGGGGGATCGCAAAGGAGGCCACCTGGCCCAGGACGCCGACGGGCAGCTTTTGTTGCGGGAGATCGCCCAGTGTCCACCCGAAGAGATGGACGAATTCCAGGACATTGAGCGCTACCGCTTCTTCAACACCAACAATCTGTGGGTGCATTTGCCCAGCCTGGCCGAGGTGTTGGCCGCACACAACGGCATTCTGCCCCTGCCTCTTATCCGCAACAGCAAACCCGTGGACCCCACCCAGCCCGACTCCACCCCAGTCTATCAATTGGAGACGGCAATGGGGCTTGCCATCTCCGTCTTTGCTGGCGCGCAGGCTGTGGATGTGCCCCGCAACCGCTTCCGGCCCGTCAAGAAATGCAACGACCTTCTGGCCCTCTGGTCGGACGCCTACTTTTTGACCGATGGCTTTCGGGTGCGCCTGGACCCCGTGCGGCATTCGGGCGCGGCCCCTGCCGGTGATCCCCTGGTGACATTGGACGAAAGATACTACGGACTGATCGATGATCTGCAGGCGCGCTTTCCCCACGGCGCGCCTTCGCTGGTGCAGTGCCGCTCACTGGAAGTCTGTGGAGATGTCTATTTTGGCCGGGATGTGGTGGTGGAGGGGGACGTCCGCATCTGTAACCGGAGCGGTGTGACCCAATGGATCGAAGACCGTCGGGTTCTGACCGGCGACGTCGAGCTACGCTGAGTTTCAGCTATGCTCGGTGGAGCTATTCTGAAGTGTGGCGTCGCCTCATCACATCCAGCAGCAGAGGCATGGCCCGCTGGTAGAGTCGCCACAGAACCGGTGTGGGTGACCAATCCCACGCGCCGATCTGCTGGCGCAATTCAGCCGCAAAACCTTCCTTAAAACGCCAAACCCCTTGCAGGCCATCCTCCGGGTTGTCCGGCGCGGTGGGCGCGCCCCACCAATCGTAGACCGTACAGCCTTGCGCCCGCGCCCAACCCATCCCCGCCCACTGGAGCAGGTGGTTGGGCATATCCCGCCGCCGGGCTTCGCTGCTGGCTCCATAGAAATACCAGACCCGCGCGCCGTAGCGCAAAAGGAAAATCCCGGCCACGGGGGCTGCCTCCTCCGGGTGTTCGGCCAACAACAGCGCGCCCCCGGCCGGGTTCCCGGCGTCTTTCTGGGCAGCCAAAAAGGCGCGCCAGATGTCCGTATAATAGGCAGCGGGACGGATGAGAAAGCCGTCCCGCTGGCCGGTCTCGGCATAGAGCGCATAGAACGCGGCCAGATCGGCCTCCCCGCCCTGGCGCACAGCCAATCCCCGCCGCTCGGCCAGGCGAATGTTGTAGCGCCATTTGCTCTTGAAAGAATCGAGCAAAGTCGCTTCCTCCCCGGCCAGAGAGGTGATGCCTGTATTTTTGAACTGAATCTGCTCCGGGCTGAAGCGCCAGCCCCGCGCCCGCAGCAGGGCCACCACCCGGCGACCGGCCAGCGTCGTTTCGTCCACGTCCGGGTCGATTTTGACAAAGAGCGAAGCCGTGCGTCGGGCCATTGCCTCTACCGCAGCCAGGCCGCGGTCCGCGGCCAACTCGTCGGACCAGTCCACCACCGGGCCTTTGGGCACATAGCCCACCCGCAGAGGCAGGCGACCCATCGGCTGTCGCCACAAATATTGAAAAGCGGCCTCTGGCTTCTGGCCGTCGCCGGGCAGAACGAAGCGCCGGGCCTGCCAGCCGGTCTGGGCTTTCAGCTTTCCCCATTCCCAGCTTTGCAGCAGATGGGGATCGGGCAATTCGGCCAGAATCCCGCGCCATTGCTCCGGGGAATCGATGACCTGCAACGCGGACGCAGCAGAGTGGGCGGCGACGCAATTTTCCCCGATACCCGCGGGCAGCAGCGCGGCCACCGATTCCTGCGCCATCTGCCGGGGAGACGCCCCCGCGGCCCTGGCCGCGCGCAGGGCTACCCCGCCCCGGTAGAGGTGATAGACCGGGCTGTTCAGGGGCCGATCCCAGGCACCGACTGTGCGCTCCACCACCCCGCCGAAGCCCTGTTTGAAGCGAAAGACGCCCCACAGATCACCTGCGGGAAAAGCGGCCATATCCACGGGCATGGCCTCGGCGGGGACGGGTGTGCCATCGCCCATTCCCATCGCCACCTGACCGATTTCGTCGGGGATGCCCCAGAAATCGTAGCGCGTGGCCCCCCGTTCTTTGGCCCAGCGCATGGCCGCCCACTGGAGCGCGTGATTGGGCATCCGGTTGCGCTCCGCGTCGCTGCTCGCCCCCCACACATACCAGGCCAGTGGCCCGCAGTGCAGGACAACAATCGATCCCAGCACCTGTCCGTTGTATTCGGCATAGAAATAGGCTCCGTGGCGGGGAACCAGCAGATCGAAGGCCGTGCGGTAGTAGTCAAAACTGTGGACGGCAAAGCCATCCCGCTGGCCGGTCGTCTCCATCAATGCCTGAAAGTGGCGCAGATCGGCCCGATCCCCGGCGCGCACAGTCACCTCTTTGCGCTCGGCCAGACGGATGTTATAGCGCCATTTGCTCTTCATTCGGGCCAGGATTTCGTCCTCGTCGCCGGCGATGTCCAGTGTGATAGTGCTGCGGGGCTGGACGGTCTGGGGGCTGGGGCGAAAGCCGTAAGAGGCCAGCAGTGTCCGGTTTTCCGGGGTGTCGGCCAGGGATGGCTCGATTTTGACGAACGCGGCCCCTCGCTGGCGGGCTGTGGCGTCGATTTGGGCCAGCAGGTGTTCGGTCGATGTCCGGTCCTGCCAGTCCGTCAGCGGCCCCCGGGGACAATAGGCAAAGGTGAGACCAGCGATGCGCCGAAAAAGGAGGAGCGCGCCCGCCTGGATTTGGCCGTGGCTGTCTGTGCCGGCGATTGTCTGGCTGGACCAGTCAAACGCGCTCTTCAGTTTTCCCCAGGCCGACAGTTGCAAAAAGGAGGGGTGGGGGTGGCTTTCAACAAATGCGTCCCAATCGGAGGCAAGAGGCTGGGCAAAATGGGAATCGGGCATCACAGGCAGGGTTCTTTCGTGGTGCGGGAGAGTCGTGTGCAGGGATCATACCATCCGGGGCGCGATTCCGGGGAATCGGTAACCCGCAGCCACAAAGAGACGGAGAAAAGCAGGAATTTGACAGGCTACACGGGGGTTGATATAGTCGGATTTGATGCCTGCTGACCAGCGATAACACAGGCACGCGCCTGGTACTTCAAGAACGGATGATCTGTGATTCGCTTTCTCAAGTGCATTCTTCCAATTGTAGCCATTCTTCTGCTGGCTGGCTGTGTGCCCGTGGCCGGTGTGGCCCCCAGCCGTGATGCCCCTGATGAGGTCGTCGTCTTTGCTGCGGCTTCGCTCACCGAAGTGTTTACGGCGCTCGGAAACGCCTTTGCCCAGAATCATTCCCCCGGTCGGGCTGTCTTCAATTTCGCCGGCTCCCAGCAATTGGCCAGCCAATTGGAGCAGGGCGCGCAGGCGGATGTCTTTGCCAGCGCGGATGAGCGCCAGATGGACGGAGTGGTGGACGCAGCACGTATCGACCGGGCAGATGTACGCGTCTTTGCCTGCAACCGGCTCGTCGTCGTCACCAACAACAGCCGTGTGGATTCGCTGTCCAAACTGGCCGAGCCGGGATTTAAGATCGTCGTCGGGGCCGAGGCTGTTCCGGTTGGGGCCTATGCCCTTGCCTTTCTGGCCGCGGCTGCCGCCGATCCGGTTTATGGCGAGGCATTTCGAGATGGGGTGCTGGCGAATGTGGTCTCCTATGAGCAGAATGTGCGGGCGGTGCTCAGCAAAGTGCGCCTGGGAGAAGCCGACGCCGGGATTGTCTATGCCACGGACACCCGGACTGCGCCGGAGGTGGCTGTGTTGGAGATTCCAGCCCATCTGAACCAGCGAGCGATCTACCAGATCGCGGCGGTGCGGGATGGGCCATCACCCGAACTGGCCGGGCAGTTCGTCGATTTTTTGACTTCGCCGACGGGAGGCCGTCTTTTGACGGAAGCCGGTTTTTCGACGGATTGTGCGGGGGCTGGCGGGCAGCCCACCCCCTGATGGCTCCATCAAAAAGCCCGCCAACTGCCCACGTCCGGCCCGGTGGGGTTGGGCCTCGTCAGCCCGCGGAACTCTGGCGTTTGATGGCTTTGCCCCTGCTCGTCTTTCTGTTTCTGCCTCTGGCCGCGCTGCTCTGGCGCGCCAAACTGGACCAGTTGTGGGTGCATCTGTCCGATCCGGTGGCGGCCCAGGCGATTCGATTGAGCCTGCAAACCACTTCCGTCAGCACACTGCTGATTGTGCTGCTGGGCACACCTGTGGCCTATCTGCTGGCCCATCACAATTTTCCCCTGCGCCGGGTGGTGGACACACTCATCGATCTGCCCACAGTTCTGCCGCCCGCGGTGGCGGGTCTGGGGCTGCTGATGGCTTTTGGTCGCCGGGGGTTGCTGGCTGCTCCCCTGGAATTTTTCGGGATCGAAATTGCGTTTACCGCGGTGGCGGTGGTGCTGGCCCAGCTCTTTATTGCCAGTCCTTTTTATGTGCGCTCGGCGGTGGCTGGTTTCGCCAGCATTGAGAGCGAACTGAAGCAGGCCGCCAGTCTGGATGGCGCCAGCGGCTGGCAGGTCTTCCGTTTTATTGTCCTGCCTCTGGCCCGGACCTCCCTTCTCAGCGGGCTGGTCATGTCCTGGTCCAGGGCGCTGGGGGATTTTGGCGCGACGATTCTCTTTGCAGGTAATTTCCCCGGGCGCACCCAGACAATGCCCCTGGCTATTTATCTGGGGTTTGAGATGGACCTGGACGTGGCCCTGGCTCTGTCGGTGATTCTGATCGCATGCGCGTTTTTGGTGTTGATGCTTGTCAAGTGGCTGTTGGCGGGGGAGAGGGAGTAGGGGGCTGGAAATTTGGCGGTGGGGGACTGGGGATCGCAGTCGATCTTCCTACTCCCCGCTCCCCGATGCTCAGTCTCCAATGTCTATGCAAATCATTGAAGCTGTACCCAACTTTTCTGAAGGGCGGCGGGTGGAGGTGGTGGATGCGATTGCCGCGGCCATTCAGACACCGGGCGTGCATCTGCTGCACCGCACCAGCGATTGGGACCACAACCGCTCTGTGCTGACGGTGGCTGGCGAGCCGGAAGCTGTGCTGGTTGGACTCTGGCAGGCGGTGGCGGTGGCCGCACAGCAGATCGATCTGCGCCAGCAGCGGGGTGTTCATCCCCGGCTGGGCGCGACGGATGTGGTGCCGCTTGTGCCGATTGCGGGGATTTCTCTGGACGAGTGCGTTGTGTTGGCCCGACGCCTGGGCCAGCGAATCGGCGATGAATTGGGATTGCCCGTCTATTTCTATGAAGCCGCGGCCACCCGTCCCGACCGGCGCAATCTGGCCGCTGTGCGGGCCGGAGAGTACGAAAGACTGGTGGAAGAAATTCATTTGCCCCGGCGCCAGCCCGATTGCGGCCCGACGCAGGTTGGCCCAGCCGGCGCGGTGATTGTGGGTGCGCGCCCCTTTCTCATCGCCTTCAACGTCTTCCTCAAAACGGGCGATGTGGCAGTTGCCCAACAGATTGCCCGCGCTGTTCGGGAAAGCAGTGGCGGCTTGCCCGCGGTCAAAGCGTTGGGGCTGCTGGTGGACGGTCAGGCCCAGGTCAGTATGAATCTGGTCGATTTTCAGGTGACGCCGCCCCACCGGGTGGTGGAGGCGATCGCCGCGCAGGCCAGCGCTGTGGGTGTGGCCATCGACCGCAGCGAATTGATCGGTCTGCTGCCCCAGGCCGCTCTGCTCTCAGCGGCGGCCCATGCGCTGCACCTGCCCGAATTGGGCAGCGAACAGGTGGTGGAGATGGCGATCCGCCGGGCAATGGATGCGGGAAATCCCGAACCACTTTGACCGTATCCAGCCGCCCGTGCTACAATTCTACCTGTATCGGTGTGTTTCTCGTGTGGTTCAAGGTGGAAGCAATGGGCAGAGCGCGGGCAATCCCCTGGCGGGAATGGATCGAAGACAGGACGAGTGAGTCGCCGATCCACCCAAACAGCCCGGATGTGGCAATTGTCATCCTGAACTACAACACGTGCGATCTCTTGTGCGCTTGTCTGCGCTCGGTCTACGGTTCGGAAGGTGATTTTTCCTTCACTCTCTGTGTGGTGGACAATGCCAGTCCCGACCAGAGCAGCCAGATGGTGGCCAGGGAATTCCCCCAGGCCGGGCTGATCGTGAACCGCGAGAATCAGGGCTACAGCGCGGGCAACAACCGGGCCGCGCGTCAATTGGGCTTTGGGGATGGGCATACACTTGGGGAACGGTTGCCTCGTTACCTGCTTCTTCTCAACCCAGACACAGAGCTGCCTCCTGACGCCCTGGCCCGGATGATCGCGTTTATGGACGAGCATCCCCAGGTCGGTATGGGGGGGCCTCGTCTGCGCCGCCCGGATGGTTCGCTGGATCGGGCCTGTCGGCGCAGTTTCCCCACGCCGCTGGTCAGCTTCTATCGAATGACTGGCCTGAGCCGTCTTTTTCCCCGCAACAAAGTTTTCAACGCCTACAATCTGGAGTATCTGCCCGAAGACGCAGTACACCCGGTGGATGCAGTGGTCGGCGCGTATATGCAGGTGCGCCGGGAGGTAATCCAGCAGGTGGGACTGCTGGATGAGACCTATTTTATGTATGGCGAGGATTTGGACTGGGCGAAGCGGGCCAAAGATGGGGGCTGGGAAGTCTGGTACAACGGCCAGGTTTCGGTGACCCACGTGAAGGAAGCGGCCAGCAAACGGAGCCGCAAAGCCCGGCTGGCCTTTTACGAAGCCATGTGGATCTTCTATCGCAAACACTACCGGGCCACGACGCCCTGGCTGTTGGACAAAGCAGTGCTGGCGGGGATTGCTCTCTTTGGCGGGGTGGGTATGGCTGGACGTATGTGGCAGACAAGCGGAGACTGAATCTCCATGCAACAGGGCCTGACGACGAGTTCAATCGACGAGTATCACGCACGGCGGGCGCAGCGGCCAGGTCTGCTCAAGCGCCCCCAGTTGCTTTTTGTGCTGGCGCTGATGGCAGTGGACGTCAGCAGTGTCTGGCTGGGCTTTTGGTTCGCCCATCAGTTCATCCGCAGCAACCCGTCTCTGCTCATCGGTCCCTTTTCCGAATTCTGGCCTTTGCCTGCCTTTTCCAGCGGACTGCTGCTGCTCTCCTTTTTTATCCAGCGGATGTATCAGCGACGCCGGCCCATTGCCCATCTGGACGAATCCTACCGCATTGCCACCCTCTCCGCGCTCAGCTTTTTGCTCTCCATCGCTGTCATCTCGCTTCTGTGGCGGGACTTCTCCTATCACCGGGCTTTTGTGGGGCTGGCCTGGGTGCTGTCCACGGGTCTGTTGACTGCTGGACGGCTGATCCACGCGCGGGTGCAGTGGCGGGCGCAGGCCCAGGGCGTGGGCGACGATCGGGTGTTGCTGGTGGGCGCAGGCGAAGTGGGCCAGATGATTCTGCAGAAGATCATCACCAATCCCAAATTGGGTTTTCAAGTGGTGGGGATGATAGACAACGGCAACCGGCGCTCGGTGCTAAATGTGCCGGTGATTGGCACTTTTGCCGACATTCCCCGGGTCATCGACGAATATGCGGTGGACGAGGTGATCATCGGTCTGCCCGAAAGCAGCCACCAGGAAATTGTGGGAATCATCAGCCTGTGTGAACGGGAGAAAGTGGGCATCCGGGTCTTCCCGGACGTTTTCCAGATTATGGCCAGCGAAGTGACTATCGGCGATCTGGGCGGCCTGCCTCTGCTTACCATCCGGGATGTGGCTTTGCAGGGCTGGCGGCTGGCCTTGAAGCGGGGAATGGATGTGTTGCTCAGCGCCATCGGGCTGGTAATCCTCAGCCCCTTTATGCTCTTTGTCGCTCTGCTGATTAAACTGGACAGCCCTGGCGCGGTCTTTTATTCCCAGGAGCGCATGGGCCTGGACGCCCGTCCTTTCCGTATTGTCAAGTTCCGCTCCATGCGCCAGGACGCGGAGCAGCAGGGGCCGGGCTGGACCCAGGAGGACGATCCCCGACGCACGAAGCTAGGCTCGTTTTTGCGCCGTTTCAACATCGACGAACTGCCCCAACTCTTCAATGTGCTGATCGGGGATATGAGTCTGGTCGGCCCGCGACCGGAACGCCCCATTTACGTAGAGCAGTTTCGCCAGCGCATTCCCCGTTATATGGACCGCCACCGGGAGAAGGCCGGGATGACCGGCTGGGCACAGGTGAACGGGCTGCGGGGGGACACATCCATCGACGAACGAACCAAATACGATCTTTGGTATATTGAAAACTGGTCTCTGACCCTGGACATCAAAATTATCCTGCGCACAATTGTACAGACAATTGCCAACAGTGGGGACAATGCCTATTAGGCGTGGGATGCTGGGCGCGCAATCACAGCCCCAATCTGCATTACCCATACCTTCCTTTTCTTTGACAGCATCTTTGCCGGGTGCTATGATGTTTTAAGGATTGATTAGCACTCCGGTTGTGAGAGTGCTAACTGTGAGAATGCCAAGAGCGAGAACGTCCGAATGTCTTTCGATTCCGTGAGTGATCGCCGCAAAGAGTTGCTGCGAATCGTTGTCCAGGAATATGTGGAGTCGGCCCAGCCGGTTGCCAGCCAGTCCATTGCGGACAGGTACAACCTGGGCGTCAGCCCGGCCACCATCCGCAACGATCTGGCCGCGCTGGAGCGGGACGGGCTGTTGACCCATCCCCACACCAGCGCGGGACGGGTTCCCACCGACGCGGGTTACCGGTATTTCGTGCGCCATCTGGTGCCGGATATGGAGCTGCCCTCCAGCGAACGGCGAATGATCCGCCACCAGTTCCACCAGTCCCGCCGGGAGATCGACCAGTGGCTGCGGCTGAGCACCGCGGTCCTCTCCCAGGCGTCCCACGGCGCGGCCCTGGCCACCACACCCCGGGCAGTACATAGCCGCATCAAACATCTGGAACTGATCGGCATTCGGGATGCAGTGGTGTTGCTGGTGCTGGTGCTGGAAGAGGGCGCGGTCAAACAGCAGATTGTCTCTCTGGACGGGCCTGTTACCCAGGACGAACTGAGCCAGACCAGCAACGAACTCAACGAGCATTTTGCTGGGGCAGATGTGACCCGTATTGCCGCCCGGATGCTTTTGCTTTCCCCCCTGGCCCAGGACGTGGCCGCGCTGTTGATGGATATGATGAAACGGCTGGATGGCACTGTGGGAGAACGCATCTACCGGGATGGGCTGGCCCAGATTCTGGAAGCACCGGAGTTTGCCGAAGGCGAGAACGTGCGCCGGGTAGTGCGGGTGATGGAGCAGCGCTCCCTGCTGGAAGAGATTCTGAGCGAGTTGGTGGAGATCAACGACGTGCAGGTGCTGATTGCCGGGGAGGGGCGCTTTGTTGAACTTGAGGACATCAGCCTTGTCCTCACCCAATACGGCATCGAGAATCAGGTGACGGGAATGGTCGGTGTCATCGGCCCCCTGCGTATGCCCTATGGCCGCACAATCGGCGCTGTGCGCTATGTGGCCGCGCTGATGAGTGATTTGATGCACCAGTATTACGGAAGCCAGTAGCGGCTGCGAGAGACGGCAGACCGCGGACGGACGACAGCAAAATGTTTGCTGTGGCGAGTGGTCCGCAGTCAGCCGCCCGCGGTCTATGGACACTGATAAAGACGGATTTTTCTTTTTATATTAGACGAGCAAATACGTGCAATGATGAGTGAAGAACCGATGAACGAAGAAGTGGTTATCGAAGAGAACGCCAGCCGGGAAGAAGCGACAACCGGGGCTGAAAGCGAAGCAACCCACCGCAACGGTGACGGGAATGGGGAAGCCGTCGGGGAAATTGTCGACGGCGAAGTGGAGACGGAAACACAGATCGAGACACCGGCTGAGACGATTGCCCGGCTGGAAAGCGAACTGGCCGCGGCCCAGGCCCAGGCTGCCGAAGCAGTGGATCGGATGCAGCGGACTGCGGCCGAGTTTCAAAACACCCGCAAGCGCCAGGAACGGATGCTCCAGGAAAGTCTGGGCCGGGCCACCGAGCGTCTGCTGGTCGCGCTGCTGCCTGTGTTGGATGATTTCGACCTGGCCTTCCGCAACCTGCCCGACACCCTCACCCAGGAAGAACAGGCCTGGGTAGACGGTTTCCAGCGTATCCAAGGCAAGCTCTTCAGCATCCTCAGCGAAGATGGTTTGAAGGCGATTGAGTTGGAAGGCCCCTTTGATCCCAACCTGCACGAAGCCGTGACAAACGAGCCAAGCGAAGATGTGGAGAGCGGTCATATCATCGACACGCTGCGCACAGGCTATATTTTGAAGGAAAAAGTGTTGCGGCCCGGTCTGGTGCGGGTAGCCGAATAATACCCAACGGCAGGAATGTAACTAACCGTCCGCCTGCTATTGGCAAAGCGTTCTGATAAGGCAGAGATGACGATGGCAGCCATGCACGTGCTGGCCAATCCGGCCAACCAGCGAATAGAGCGGGGCGTGCGTCCCTTTGATTTGGGGCAAGACCTGCGGGCGGTGGCACAGTTGATTGCCGATGCCTTTGCCGATGAACTGGACTTGCAGGGCGAGGCAGCCCTGCGCGAACTGCGGATTATGGGCCATATGAGCGGACTGGTGCGCCTGCTCTCCCGCAGCACTGGCGAATTTCAGGACGTCTTCAACGGTTTTGTGTACATCGAAGATGGCAAACTGGTGGGCAATGTGACAGTGCAGCGGGCGACCAGCGGCAGTGGGCGCTGGCAGATTGCCAATGTGGCCGTAGACCCCCGTTACCGGGGACGGGGCATCAGCCGCAGCCTGATGGAGACCGCGCTGGACTATATCCGGGATATGGGCGGGACGTGGGCTGTGTTACAGGTGCGGGCGCACAATCAGATCGCCCGGGGCCTCTACAGCCGCATGTCTTTTGAAGAGATGGGTGGCTCGGTGGAGATGCGCAGCCCCCGCGTGCCCAAAGGGATTGGGCATTCACCCATACCGGGGCTGGCTCCTTTTTCGACTGCGGATAGCACCCTTCTCTATGACCTGGCCAACAGCGAACAGAGCGCTGAATCCCAGTGGTGGCGGGCCATCCGCCGGTCAGACCTGGAAGTTCCCCTGGAGCGGAGCATCGGCGAATGGTTCAGCCGCCTGGTGGGGCGGGATCGGGTCTATCGCATGGCGATCCGGGACTTCACCGGGCGTTTTGAATGCGCGCTGATCCTGACTGCCCGCCGCTGGCAGGGGGAACATTCCCTGCAACTGTGGGCACGCCCCGAGGCCAGGGAACGGTATGAACAGAAGCTGATTGTGTGGGCATTGGCCACCCTCCAAGAGTACCCCATCTGGCCGATAACCGCCACGCTCACCACCGCACATACAATCGCACAGACCGCGCTGGAAGAGTTCGGCTTCCATGCACATTCCACACTCCTGACAATGCGTCGTAAAATATAAGCTGCAAAACAGAAGAGGTGTCTATGTCCAGACTAATTCTCCGTTTGATTATCAATGCGGCTGCTCTGTGGGTGGCGGCCCAGGTGGTTCCCGGCATTCGTCTGGGCGAAGGGCCAGAAGTAGCTGTGACCAGTCTGCTGCTGGTGGCTCTTATCTTTGGCCTCATCAACGCGCTCATCAAACCGATTGTGAAATTGGTGACCTGCCCCGCCTATATCCTCACCCTCGGCCTATTTACATTTATCGTCAACGCGGCAATGCTCCAGCTAACCGCCTGGATATCCAGCGGCGTGTTGCGTGTTGACCGCTTTTGGGATGCCCTTCTCGGCGGTATTGTCATCAGCATTGTGAGTACGCTGCTGAGCGTTTTTGTGTCGGACGACGACGACTGAAGACAGTTTTGGGTGCTGGATATTGGGGTGTGATGAACGCCTCAGCCCGCTACTCAATACCGACTACCCCATTTTAACCCCTTTCCTTTCCTGTTGGGAGCACCCCGTGCGCGCACGCTTTCTACACCTGGCCGACTGCCATCTGGGCTATCGGCAGTACGGACGTAACGAACGTTTCAACGATTTCAGCAAAGCCTTCTACGCGGTGATCGACGTGGCCGTGGCGGAGAAGGTCGATTTTGTCGTGCTGGCCGGTGATCTTTTCCAGAAGCGCTCTATCGACGCGCTCACTCTCAGCCACGCCATGCGCGGGCTGGAAAAGTTACAAAAGGCGGGCATCCCCTGTCTGGCTGTGGAAGGCAATCACGAACTGGCCTACTTCAACGAGTCCATCGGCTGGATGCGCTTCCTGGCCGAGCGGGATCTGCTGGTGCTGTTGGATACCACCTTTGAAAGCGGCAAGCCCCTGCTGGAACCCTACACCCGGCGCAACGGCGCGTACCTCGATGTCAAGCCGGGGCTGCGGGTCTATGGCCTGCGCTACTACGGCAGCGCCACGGCCAGCGCGGTGGCAAACATCGGCGCGGCCCTGGACGAAGCCGACAACAGCGGCATCGAATATACGATTTTTATCGCCCACACAGGCATCGAAGGGGTGCTGGCCGGGGAGGCGGGCGGGCTGACCCACCGGGAACTGGCCCCCCTGCGCCCCCACATCGACTACCTGGCCCTGGGCCACGTCCACAAACCCTTCGATTTCGATGGCTGGATCTACAACCCCGGCAGCCCGGAAACCTGTTCGATGACCGAAGCGGCCTGGCCGCAGCGGGGCTACTATCTGGTGGATGTGGATACCCAGAAGCACCGGGAGGAGAACGAACCGGCTCATTCTGCCACCCTACACGCCAATCCCCGCCGGGACTTTGTGCGTCTCTCCTTCAAGGTGGACGCCTACACCAGCCCCGACGCGCTCTACGCCGCCTGCCAGGAGTATGCGGTGCGGGAAGCCAGAGACCGCGCGGCCAAACGACGTACCCCCGCCGCTCCCGTGGTGGAGTTGCGCCTGCACGGGGTGCTGGCCTTTGATCGCGCGGGGCTGGACCTGGCCCGTTACGAGGAACTGCTGGAAGCCAATTTTTCGCCTCTCCTCGCCTTTGTCAAGAACGCCACCCAACCCACCGAATTTGCTGTGGCCGCGGATGCCCAGCTCAACCGGCGGGACCTGGAGCAGCAGATTATCGCTGACCTGCTGGGCCGGGATGCACGCTTTGCTGGCCAGCGGGAAGGCTGGACCCGTCTCGCCCTTTCCCTCAAGCAAATGGCCCTCACCGGCGCAGACCCGGCAGCCATTCTGGACGAATTGACGAACGCCGCGCCGCAGGAGGAGATAGAACGCGGATGACGCGGAAAGGACGGATGGGCGCGGATTAAAAGCTGGAAATCGGGACGCAGATAAACGCTGATTGACGCTGATCCAGAGGCAAATCTGCGTTCATCTGCGTAAATCAGCGTCCAAAATCTTTCTTTTCAATCCGTTTGTATCCGCTCAATCAGCGTCATCCGCGTTCCATTCTTAAGGTAGAATTATGCACATTCGTTCGCTGTTATTGGAAAATGTCAAAAGCTACGCCGATGGGCTGATTGAGTTCGCAGCGGGAACCAACGCGATTGTCGGCCACAACGGCGCGGGCAAAAGCACAATCCTGGAGGCCATCGGCTTTGCCCTCTTCGATCACCTGCCCTACAGCCAGTCCGACTTTGTGCGCGAAGGGGCCAAGACCGCGATTGTCACCGTCACATTCGTCAGCAGCCGGGACGAGCGGGAATATCAGGCCATCCGCCGCTGTGGCAGCAGTAGCAGCCACGTCATCTTCGACCCCCAACTGGACCAGAAACTCTGCGAAGGCAAGGCCGATGTGCTGATTTTTCTGCGCGAGCATCTGGGCGCGGAACCCACCGCCAATCTGGGCGATCTCTTCACAAATGCGGTGGGCGTGCCCCAGGGCACATTGACCGCCGCCTTCCTCGGCACACCCGCCGCCCGCAAAAATATCTTCGACCCCCTTTTGCGGGTGGAGGAATATCGCAAAGCCTACGAAAATCTGCGGGAACCGGGACGGCTGCTGGGCCAGCGCCAGAACGACCTGAACGTCACAATCAGCGGCCTGGAAGCCCGGCTGGAACGGCTGGCCCCCTTGCAGGCCCAGGCCGCCCAACTGGAAAAAGAGATGGCCGCTGGGCAGAAAGAATTGGCTCAAACCACCGAACAGTTGGCTCTTGTTCAGCAACAGCGGGCGGGGATGGAGACACAACGGGCCGCGCTGATCGCCCTGCGCTCTGCGGCCCAGCAGGCTCAGCAGCAGGTGGAACTCAACCGGCGTCAGATGGAACTGGTTCGTCGCCGGGTGGCTGAAGCCGAGCACGCCCACGCCGCGGTGGAGGCCAGCCGGGCCGGTCATTTGGCCTATCAGGACGCGCTGGCCGAAAAGGAGAGACTGGACGCGCAAAGCCGCAGCCGCCAGAAACTGCGGGATCAGTTAATGACACTGGATAAACAGTTGTCTCTGGCCCAGGCCGAAGTACAGCGCCAGCAGGCCGCGTTGGCCGAGATTGCCCAGGCCGAGGCGAGGGTGGCCCAATTGTCTGCTGCTGTGGCCGAGCAGGCCCGGCTGGAAGAGGCCCTGCGCCTGGCCGAGCAGCAGGCCGCGCGTCTCACCGATGCCCAGCGACGGGTTCTCCAGGCCCAGGCAGATTGCGCCCAGGCAGAAGCCCAGGCCAATCAATTGCAGGAGAAACTAGCCCAGGCCGAGCCGCTGGAAAAGGCGTTGGCCGGGGCAGAGGCGGACGTGACCGCCCGACAGGCCGAGATTGGAGAGAAGCAGAATCAACTGGCCCGCCAACTGGCCGAGAGCGACGGTCTGCGCAAACAGATTGCCAGCCTGCAACAGGCCGACGGCGCGCTCTGCCCGGTCTGCGAAGAACCCCTGACCGGCGAACATCGCGCGGCCTTGCTGGCCCGCAACAGCACCCGTCTGAACGAATTGGAGCAAGCGCGCAAGGCCGCCAAAAGTGAAATCGCCGCGGCGGAAGATGCTTTGCGCCAGGCCCAGGCTGCTGTCAAGAACCAGCAGACGGCTCTGCGCAAGCTGCCCCGCCCCGATGAACTGCGTGCCGCGCAGGAACGGTTGGCCGCCACGCGCACGGCGCTGGCCGCTGCTGAGAAATTGCAGAACGATCTGGCTGCCGCGCCCGGCGAGGCAGAGGCGCTAAGCAGGACGCTGGCCGAACTGGGCAATCCCCGCCAGCAGCGAGACTTTGCCAGCCAGACCGCAGACCGCAGACCGCAGACTGAGCGGGCATTGGCCCAGCAGGAAAAGATTTTGTCCGAAGGGGAGGCCGCGTCTGCTCCACTACAACGTCAATTGGCCGATTTCGACGGGCTGGACGAGGCCCAGGCCCAGATAGCCTCGGCCATTGCCGGCAATCGGGAGGCAGACGACATCTACCGACGCAACGAACAGGCCGCGGCCGGGCTGGCTGACCGCCAGAAGGAGGCCGCGGACGGGGAAACGCTGCTGGCTGCTTCGCTGGAAAGGCTGGACGAAGCGACCCGTTCTCTGGCCGAGCAGGAGTCCGGCTTCGATGAGACAGCCTATCGGGACGTAGCAGGGCAGGAGCAGGCCCTGCGCAGCCGTCAGGGCAGCCTGGAAGGACAACTGGCCGAGCGGGCACGCCAGAGCAGCCAGATTGCCGGGGAGATGGCCGAATTGGCCCAGCGGCAGGGAGAGTTGGAGGCGACCCAGGCTGCCAGCACCCGTCTGCAGGCGCAGGCCGATCTGCTGGAAAGTCTGCGGCGGATTCTGCGCGAGGCCGGGCCGTATGTGACCAAAGCGCTGGTGCAGCAGATCAGCTACGGCGCGGGCCAGCTCTTTAGTGAGATTATGCAGGACCACAGCCGCCACCTGCGCTGGGACGAGGAGTACGGGGTGCTGTTGGAGGTGGACGGGCGGGATCGCCAGTTTGCCCAGCTTTCCGGCGGCGAGCAGATGGCCGCGGCCCTCTCCGTGCGCCTGGCCCTGCTGCGGGAGATGAGCGACATTCAGGTGGCCTTCTTCGATGAGCCGACCAGCAATCTGGACGAGACCCGGCGTGAAAGTCTGGCCCGGCAGATTTTGAGCATCGAAGGCTTCCGCCAGCTGTTTGTCATCAGCCACGACGACACCTTCGAGCAGGCCACAGAGAAGTTGGTGCGGGTGCAAAAGGTGAACGGGCTGAGTGTGGTGGTGGGGGACTGACGGCAGGCAGCGGTCCGCGGTCTATTCACTTTCGGTCCGTCTCAAGAGACAGCGAAAACTTTCCACGCGAGGGATTATTCTATGAAACAGGACATCGACCGGCTGCTGGCCGCACGCAATCTGGACGGCTTTTTGGTGATGGGCAACGGCCACGGCTCGGCCATGCGCTATTTGACCGGCGGCGGCTTTTTCGAGGGCGCGCTGGTGTTGAAGAAGCGGGGGGGCGACACAACGCTTGTCCACGGACTGATGGAACGGGACAACGCGGAGGCTACGGGATTGGCGCTGATTGGCCGGGACCAGCACTTCAACGGCTACGAACTCCTGCGAGAATTTGAAGGGGACCGGCTCTCGGCCAACGCGGCCTATCTGGCCCGGGCCATGGAGATGGCCGGTCTGCGCGGGCGCATCGGTCTGTACGGGCTGGAAGATGCGGGCGCGGCCCTGGCCCTGGTGGATCGGGTGCGGGAGATGACCGAATCGATTGAACTGGTGGGGGAATACGGGGAGACAGTCTTCAGCCAGGCCATGGAGACAAAAGACGACGGGGAACTGGCCGAGCTACAGAAGGCCGGAGTGCTGGCCTGTCGGGTGGTGGGGGAGGTGCAGGAGTTTATCCAAAGCCACCGCACCCGCAACGAGACAGTCATCCGGGCCGACGGCGAACCGCTGACAATCGGCGATGTGAAAAACTTTACCCGCAACCGGCTCTACACCTATGGGATGGCGGAAGATCACGGCCACATCTTCGCCCAGGGCCGGGACGCAGGCGTGCCTCACAATCACGGCGACCTGTCAATGCCCCTGCGCCTGGGCCAGTCGATTGTCTTCGACTTCTACCCGACGGTGGAGAGCGGCTACTATCACGATATGACCCGCACGTGGAGTTTGGGCTATGCGACCGATGAAGTGGTGGAGGCGTGGGAGCAGACGAAGGAGATTTTCGACCGGGTGATGGGGGAGATGGCCGTGGGGTGGCCCACCCGGGACTATCAACTGATGACCTGCGACTACTACGAGTCCAAAGGCCATAGGACCGCCCGCAGCCATCCGGGCACGGAAGAGGGCTATGTACATAGCCTGGGCCACGGCATCGGTCTGCAAATCCACGAGGAACCCCGCTTCAGCCACGCCGCGGGGAACGACACTCTCATCCAGCCCGGCCACGTCGTCACGATTGAGCCGGGCCTCTACTACCCCAGCCGGGGCTTCGGCGTGCGTATCGAAGACGCGGTCGCCTTCAATGAAGCGGGTGAGCTTGTGTGGCTGACCGCCTATCCGTATGATCTGGTGATTCCCATGCGGTAAGAAGAGATTGGAGATGGAGAGATTGGAAATTGGGAAGTGACACCGACTTCGCGCCACTTCCCAATCTCTTCATCTCCCAATCTCCAATCTCTTAATATTAATCCCTACTCTTTTGCGTTCGCAATCGTCAGCGTATACAACCCCGTCTCGTCGTCCCCGGCGCTGGAAACCTCTACCACCAGCGTCAGGTCCGCGGGAATAGCCAGTTCGATCCAACCGGCGTTGAGGGTATCCTCGTCCAGATCGTCGTTGACAAGAAGCTGGTTGTCGGCTGTGTCGTAGATGGCCAGGAACATATCCATCTCTTCGCTGGCCGCGGTGATGTTTAGCACATCCCCTTCTTTCACCGTCAAGATATAGCGCACCCGCACGCCAGGCGTCAGTTCGCCATCGACCTCATCCCCCACCAGCAGATCACCGCCGTTGATGGTTTCGATGGCAAGCTGGTCGTCCAGCCAGGCCACTGCCGTGTCCAGAATCACATCCGCATCGGTGAGCAGCGTCTCCTCGTTGACGGGGACGGCCACTGTGGGCGACACACCCTTGCCCTCGATGTGGATTTCACCCTCTGCGTCCACGGCCCGGCCCCCGGTGTACTGGAATTGCTCGTTCTCTGGCAGGCGAATCTGTTTGACGCTACCGCCCAGCCCCGCGGTGGGGTATTGGCCCACAATCGCGGCCCGGTTGTCAATTGTCATGTCATAGCTGAAGAACTCGCAGGCGCTGTTGCAGTTGGGGCCAATCAGCACAGCCACCTGACCGCCGTAGCGCAGTTCGTCCGCGGGCAGATAGAATACGTCTTCGTTGCGGGGGTCAAAGTAGAATTCGTCCCGGCTCTTGTCATAGCGCCCGGTATTGCCCAGATCAAAGGCTTCATCGAAGAAATAGGCGGCCATCTGGTCGGCCAGGAAGCCGGACCCGCCCTGATTCTGGCGCATATCGATAATCAGCCCTTCCACGCCGTTTTCGTTCAGCGTGCGCATGAGTCGTTCCCACAGTTGGATGCTGAGCAGATCGTTGTCCGAGAAGCTGTTGATCTTCACATAGCCGTAGTTGCTTTCTTCCAGCAGTTTGTACTCTACCGGCAGCTCAAAGCCCGTGCGCCCCACATTGAAGCTGGAGAAATTGAAGCTGTCCCGCTCACCGCTGGTGGCTAGTTCCACTGTCTCTTCTTCGTCATCCCCATTCAGGAAAGTGACAGCCACATTCTCCACACCCACCGGGAAGCGGGTGGCGTAGCGCAGTTTTTGCAGCCGCTCGAAATGCTCGGTGCTGAAAGGACCAGACCAGGCTACGGCTTCGTCGATGACGGCGCTGATGGGAATGTCATTGATGGCCAGGATTTCTGTGCCCGGTGCAATACCCGCTTCTTCGGCTTCGCTGCCTTCCAGCACAAAACTGGCAATCACCCGCCCGTCGTCCAACTCCCGGATGGCGATGCCAATGCCGCCGGCTGTGGCAAAGCGGAAATCATCCACCAAAAAGGGGCCGCTCACGTGGCCGTCTGGGATAGACCAGGCAAAGTCGCGCAGGGCCATCAGATAGGCATGCGAGTCCTGATTGTCGTGGGCTTCCTGGAAAAGAGGCAGAAATTCTTCCCGCTTGGCCTCCCAGTCGATGCCTTTGTATTCGGTGAAGGCATACTCTTTGGTCAGAATATCCACCAATTCATTGAAGGCGTCCGGGTAGCTATCGCCAGAGAGATCGACCAGCGCGGTCCCTTCCGGCTCGATCAGGTCGATGACCGGATGGCGGGAGCGATCGAAGGTGAAGGGGTCTGTGTCCAGATCGACGATTGTGTAGCCCTGGGGCAGGGTGACAATCGGGTCGTCCTCCGTAAAGAGCAGGCCGTCGTCGCCAAAGCCAGAGGGGAAGCCCTGCTCGTCGTCCGGGCTGTAGAGCAGGAATTTACCGCCCACAATCTCCCGCTCGGTATCTGCGTCCTCGCTGACGCGGGTGCTGGCATAGGCCGTGGACCAGCCGCCGCCATAGAGGTCACGCTCCTCCAGGAAAGGGTCGCCAAAGGTGTTGGTCCAATAGGCCACCGCGAAGATCTGTACACCCGGCTCTTCTGTGTCGTCCTGATCCACATCCCGCAGAGTGCCCTGGGGTTCGATGGGCAGGGCAATGGAATAGCCAAAAGGAGAAGTGAAAAAGTCCGAAGTGATCTGGCCCAAAGTCTGGGAGGCCAGGGGCATGAGGAAGCGCTCGTTGCGATCCACAAAACCGGCCTGATCTTCCAGAATCACCAGCGGCGCGGCCACCCCCAGGGTGAAGAAAGGATTGGTGTAGGATACTTCCCCGGTGATGCTGACCGGGCCGCCCTCGTCGTTTACAATCTCCGCGGGGGGCGGGGCTTCGTCCTGGGCCAGACTGACGGGCGCTGCTGTCAGCGATGCCACCATTGCCAGGGCCAATAGGGTTTGGAGAATCTTGAGGAATCGTCGCTGCATAGGGGTCTCCTTTGGAAAGGGGTTGGGGATTTGATATGTCTCAATAGGAAAGGCATTCCTGGCTAAAGACGTTCGTGTTCGTACTCGATGACACTATCTAAAATCTCTTCCAGGGAATGGGTGGGTGTCCAGCCGATGGCGTCATGAATTTTGCGGATGTCGGGCACGCGGCGGCGCATATCCTCGAAACCGGGGGCGTAGGCTTCGCTGTAGGGAACGTACTCGATTTGTGAACTGGAATCCATATGATCGATCACAAGCTGAGCCAATTGGTTGATGGTTGTCTCTCTGTTGCTGCCAATGTTGTAGATTTGGCCTCCGGTGATTTCTGGCTTGTCCAGCAGAGCGACCAGTGCCTGGGTGACATCGGCCACGTGGCAAAAACAGCGGCTCTGCTGGCCGTCGCCATACACAGTAATGGGTGCGCCCGTCAACCCCTGGCGCACAAAGCGGGGAACGACCATTCCGTAGCGCCCGGTCTGACGGGGGCCGACGGTGTTGAAAAAGCGGGTAACTGTGACGGGCAGGCCAAATTCCTGAAAAGCTGCCAGCCCCAGAAACTCGTCCACCAGTTTGCTGGCTGCATAGCCCCAGCGGCTGCGGCTGGAAGGGCCAAGCAGCAGGTCGTTCTCCTCGTTGAAGGGAATCTCCGTGCTCTTGCCATAGACTTCACTGGTGCTGGCGATGAGGGTGCGGCAGCGGTAGCGCCGGGCTGCTTTCAGCACGGCATCTGTGCCCAATACATTGGTTTCGATTGTTTCTGTGGGCTTTTCCACCACCAGTTGCACGCCCACGGCCGCGGCCAGATGTACAATCGCGTCGGCCTGGCTGGCCAATCGATCCAGCACCTGCCCATTGTGGACCGACTCGATGGCAAAAGAGAACTTCGGGTGACTGGTCAAATGGGCGATGTGCTGAAAATTGCCAGTGCTCAGATCGTCCAACGCGGCCACAGAATCGCCCCGGGCCAAGAGCGCTTCGGCCAGGTGGCTGCCGATAAATCCGGCGCCACCGGTGATGAGAACGTGCATAGAGATTGCTCCTGGTTGGAGGCTCCTGGACGAAGGCCCCGGAGGGAGTAAGTGAACTGTCTGCCTGGATTGTAGCGGGTGTGGGCGGGAACGTCAATAGTTGGTTAATTGGAGTATTGATTGTTGGCGGCGAATGGGCAAGCCGGGATATCTTCGGGTATACTACAAAAAAGCGAAGTCTATGCAGCGACTGAATCAAACAGTTCGTCAATCAACCAGTCAACCACCTCCAGGAAAGCGAGTATACTTCTGATGAGCGACAATCCAACCAAAGGCGATATCGGCCTGATCGGCCTGGCTGTGATGGGCCAGAATCTTGTGCTGAATATGGAGCGCAACGGCTACACCGTTTCGGTCTACAATCGCACCACCTCCAAAATGACCGATTTTGTGGCTGAGAATCCTGGCAAAAAGCTGATTCCCACCGAAACCCTCCCCCAACTGATCGACAGTCTGGCCCGCCCGCGCCGGGTGATGATGATGGTGAAAGCCGGCTGGGCTGTGGACGCCCTGATGGAGGATTTGGTTCCCCTGCTGGAACCGGGCGATATTCTGATGGACGGGGGCAACAGCCTCTTTTCCGATACCGAGCGGCGCAACAAAGCGATGGCCGATACCGGCATCATTTATATGGGCGTGGGCGTCTCTGGTGGCGAGGAGGGCGCGCTGTGGGGGCCGTCGATTATGCCTGGTGGGCCAAAAGAGGGCTGGGATGCAGTCGGTCCATTGCTCACCGCCATTGCCGCCAAAGCGCCGGAGGACGGCAAGCCCTGTGTCACCTATCTGGGGCCGGGGGGCGCGGGCCATTACGTGAAAATGGTCCACAACGGCATCGAATACGGGGACATGCAGCTCATCGCCGAAGCCTATGACATTCTGCGCGGGGTGCTGGGCCTGACCGCCGCGGAGCTGGCCGATGTCTTCACTGAATGGAACAGCGGCGAACTGGACAGCTATCTGATTGAGATTACCAGTAAAATCTTCCGCCGCATAGACGAGGAAAGCGGCGACGCGCTCGTCAACCGGGTGTTGGACAAGGCCGCGCAGAAGGGCACAGGCAAGTGGACCAGCCAGAACGCAATGGATGTGGGCGCGCCCATCCCCACCATCAACAGCGCGGTGACAGGACGGATTATCTCCAGCCTGAAGGACGAGCGGGTCGCCGCCTCGGCGCTTCTCCCCGGCCCCCAGACAGCCCCATACAGCGGCAACCGCCAGGAACTGATCGATGCTGTGCGGGATGCGCTCTATGCCAGCAAAATCAGCGCCTATGCCCAGGGCATGGCCCTGCTGCGTATCGCCAGCCACGAGTACAACTACAATCTGAATCTGGGCGAAATCGCTTCTATCTGGCGGGATGGCTGTATTATCCGTGCCCGCTTCCTCAACCGCATTACCGAAGCCTTCGAGCGCAACAATGAGTTGGTCAATCTGCTCATCGACGAGCAATTCCGCCAGTCTGTCTCGCAGATGTTGCCGGCCTGGCGCAAAGTTGTCATCACCGCCATCGAGCGGGGCATTCCCACCCCGGCCTTTAGCGCCAGCCTGGCCTACTACGACAGCTATCGTACGGCCAATCTGCCAGCCAATCTGATTCAGGCCCAGCGGGATTTCTTCGGTGCGCACACCTACGAGCGCACGGATATGCCCGGTGTCTTTCACAGTTCCTGGGAATAAGGAGACTGGGATCGGGGGTTGAGGACGGGAGACTGGAAAACTGACCAGTCCCCGATCCTCAATCTCCGATCCCCAATCGCTATGAACCGCTGGATACTCACATTTTTCGCAATTCTAATTTTCGGCAGTGGCTGGCTTTGGATCAGCCGCTTGCCCGCGGACGCGTCCCCCGATGCGAACACGCCCCAGCCCACAGTGGATCACCCCGCGCCGGACTTTACCCTCATCCGCCTCGACACAGGCGAAGAGACCCGACTGAGCGATCTGCGGGGCAAACCGGTGATTCTCAACTTCTGGGCCACCTGGTGCGGTCCCTGTCGCGCGGAAATGCCCGCGCTGCAAGCTGCCTATGAGCGCTACGGCGAAGACCTGCTGGTGGTGGGCGTGGATCAGGGCGAAGCTGGCGAGGTGATAGGGCCGTTTCTGGAGGAATTCGCCATCAGTTTTCCCATATTGCTGGACGAGGATATGTCCGTAGGGCGTGAATACCGGATTCTGGGCCTGCCAACGACTTTCTTCATCGACAGCCAGGGCATCGTGCGCGGCGTCCACGCCGGGCAGATCAACAGTGCGATTCTGGCTGAGGGGATTGTGGATATTGCCCGGTAGGCAGGCTGAACAGCAGCACCCACACCAGCATTAAATCCGGCAGCGCGAAGGACGCGTCGATCAGCCCGTGGGCCAGGGCCGCGGCCACCGCGGCCAGACAGCCCAGGGCCAGCCCCGGTTCCGCACCGACGCACAATGCTCTTCCCAATTGCCGGACGCCTATCCCCACCCACGCGCCCGCCAGGATCAGTCCGGGCAGCCCCAGCCGGGTCCACCAGTCCAGCACGAAATTGTGGGGGTGGTTCAGATTCGGGTCCTGCCAGGCCGCGGGCAGAAGATAGCCACTGCGATAGGCATAGAGAAAATTGTCCGGCCCTACCCCCAGCCAGGGGTGATCCAGGGCCATTGCCCAGGCGCTGCGCCACAGATTCAGCCGCAGCCCGCCGGTTGTCCCCGCACCGAAATCCAGCAGCAGCCGGAAACGGTCCGCCCCCAGAAAGGGCAGCAGCCCCAGCACGACAACCCCGCCGATTGCCGCCAGCCACCAGAGGAAGCGCAAGGACTTTCCTTGCCGGGCCAGCAGCACAGCTCCCCCCCCGGTCAACACCAGCAGCAGCGCAGGAATTCCCAGAAACAGCGCACCTTTGCTGAATGTGAGTACGAGCGCGGCCACTTGGGGGAGAAGCAATAGGGCATATTTTGCAACGCGCGGCCAACGTGCTCGACGATTGACCGAATGTGAATTGCGAAACAGAAAATACGCGATTCCTATTGCAAGCGTCCGCTCCAGATAGAGGGCCAGATTGTTGGGCGATCCGTACAGCCCCCGCACCCGGGCCACCCCTTCAGCCTGGATGAGCATTTGCCCGCTGGCGAACTGCCAGAGCGCAATCAGTGCTACTGCTGTGCCCCCGGCCAGCCAGCCGTTGATCAGCAGTTGGCGGCTGCGGGCCGGATTGTCGGATTGGGTCAACACCAGTCCCAATAGCAGCGCGAATCCGCCCCCGGCCAGAAAGACTGTGCGCCACTCACGCAGGGCCAGGTCTGCATATTGCGCGGCCAGGGCAGCCACCAGCGAGAGCGACACAAGCAGGGCCAGAAGCAGATGCTGTGTATTGCGTGGAACGCCTGCGCTGCGCCTTTGCGCCTCTGCGAGAGGATCAATCCAATGCCGTATGCCCCACAGGACCAGCCCGCCCCAGACCCCGATTTCGATCAGATTCAGGGCGCGCCCGGGCAGAATGGGCAGGGGGTAGAGGTAGAAGGGCAGGCCAAAGAGCAGAGCTGCCAGCCAGATCTCCGGTCGCACCAGTGCAGCCAGCGCCAGCAGCATCAACCCCGCATCGCTCAGCAGCCAACTGTCCAGGAAGACGCCCGCGCCAATCAGCAGAAGCGCGCCCGGCCAAAGGCGGGGCAGCCACTGATGAACGCGGGAGACGCGCCTAACGGCGGATACCAATCCCGCCACCTTTTGGGCAAGCGCGGGATACTGCCGCGTCCTGCGCGTTCTGTTCTTCAGCCCAAAATAGAGCGACCAGATGGCCCCCAGGCCGAAGCCAGCCGCGGGCCAAAGGGGCAGACGCGGCGCGGGCAGGGCATCCACGGCCACGGCGCGCAGAGGAATCTGGCCCCAGCCCCGCCAAACTTCGACTTCGACGGTGTGTGGCCCGTCATCGTCCGCCCGGTGGACGAGAACCCAGACCGGTGTCGGGCCTTCCGCCCGCTGAAGCTCCGGTGCTAATAAGGGTTTGTAGCCAGCGGCCACATCCGCACTGTTGAGATTGCCTGGGATGCTGGGCAACCGATTGGCGGGCGCGCCGTCTATTGTTACAAAAATATAGCCCCAATAGTCACCCACGGCCAGTTGCAGGGCCAGCTCCCGCCCGCTATAGGCGAAGCTCATTGTGCCTGCTGGCTCTGTCCACGGCTCGCTTGGCTCCCGCGGGTCCGCGCCCCCGGCTGAGAGGTGCCAGCCTTCGCCGTATTCAAAAACCGGGCTGTCCATTCGGGCCACCACGCCTGGGCCAAGCGCGGCAACGGCTGTGGGTGTGCTGATGTGGGGCGTCTGGGAGTTGCCGCGGCGGAGCAACCAGGCTCCCGCGGCCAGGAGGCAGACCAGCGCGCACAGCCAGAGCAGATGGGTGCGGTGCGGGCGGTTGGGCGGCGGCGGTGACAGACGGCCCGCTAATCGGTGGTCCGGTGGTTGAGAAGACATTGGGGATGGAGTTTGGGATGGCGCTTGGGATGACCCAGTCATAGACGAATGGTATCATATCCCATTTCCAAAGCCGCAAAATTGACGCCAACCCATCGCATCAGGTATACTAATCGTCGCGCTTTGCGCCATTTGGCGAAAACAAAGCAAACGGCGGAGGCAGTCAATGGCTGAGGAATCACAAAATCCCAATGGCAAGAACCCGCTGGACGAGGTAGCCGACGATCTGAGCGCCGGTTTGACCGGTGAAACAGTGGATGTTCGGGACTCTTCAGTGGAAGAAGTGCAGGGTGGCCAGATTAAGATGAACAATTCGGCGGCCCGCTCTCTGCGTGCCCAGGCCATGGATATGCGCGAATCTGCGGTGGCCATGGCCCAGGTGGATTCGTTGGAGATGCACGAATCGGCCGCGGGCGGGGTGATTGGCAAAAGTGTCAGCACCCACGGCGGTGTGATAGGCATCGGAGTTGCCGAGCGCTTTCACGCCAGCGATGCAACGGTCGGACTGTTGGTGGCCGGCGAAGTGGAGGGGAATGTAAAGGTTCTTCTGACACCCGGCGCAGCCGCCGCGTTTGGCGCGGCCTTTGCCGTCGCGCTCACCCTTCTGCGCCTTCTCTTTCGGCGCAAACCCAAGTAGGTCGATCACGCAGTTGCCCGGTGGACATCCACTGCCTGAAAACTGCTTGCGAAATTGAATGTACAGCGTGTAACCGCGAATTGATACCAGAGGAGTGGCTTGAATGTCGGAATTGAAAATTAGCGCCCAAGTGCGAACCCTCACAGGGAACAAAGTAAAGCAATTGCGCCGGGATGGACTCGTTCCCGTGGTCATCTACGGCCAGGATCGCGAGCCGGTTAATGCCCAGGTGGACTCGATTGAACTGGACCGTCTGGTGCAGGCTGGGGGTGCCACGCAGCTTGTAGAAGTCTCGATGGAGAACAGCGGAATGCAGAATGTGCTGATCCGGGAAGTGCAGCGCCACCCTGTGCGGCGCAACCCGCTTCATGCAGATTTCTATGCCGTGAATATGCGGGTCAAGCAGCAGGTGCGGGTTCCTGTTATTTCCGTGGGTGAATTGACTACAGCCGCAGCCGGTATGGTGTTGATTCAGTCGTTGTCCGATGTGGAAATTGAGGCTTTGCCTTCCGATATTCCTGCCCACATCGAAGTCGACATCAGCGTGCTCGACGGCGAAGAGAGGGATCGGATCACTGTGGCCGATCTGCCTGTACTGGCTGGAATCACTTTTCTGGATGATTCGGAAGAGTCTATCTTCAGCCTCGTCGCCAGCCGCACCGAAAGCGAAGCCGAAGAGGACGAGCTGGACATGTTGGAAGAAGATGTGGATGTGGAGCCAGAAGTTATTGGCGAGACCGACGAAGAAGAAGACGAAGACTAAACATCCCGCTTTTGCACAAAATCAAAATGCCGACTCCTGTCAGGGGGTCGGCATTTTTTGTGTTCGCAGAACGTACACCTGTGGCGAAACCCTCGCCTGAAATTAATGAGTTCCTGTTTGCCAGTCCCCAATATTTTCTTCCAGGAACTGCAACGGGTCCACGGAAATGCCATAGATACGCAGTTCCCAATGCAGGTGATTGCCTGTGCTCAGCCCTGTCGTGCCGACCAGTCCCAACGGGTCGCCTACTCTCACCGCCTGGCCCGCGGTCATAAAATTTTCGCTTAGATGCCAATAGCCCGTGAAGACACCCGCGCCGTGATCGATCACCACCGCGTTGCCCCGCACATTGAGCGGCTCAGCCAGCACCACAATTCCATCCCCCGGCGCGGTGACGGTTATCCCCGCGGGTGCCCCAAAATCCTGGCCGGCATGGTAGCTGGCATAGGGGCCGCCGTTGTAGCTGCGGCGGGTTCCATAGGGGCTGGTTGTGGGATATTCTATGCCGATGGGTCGGGAAAATGGCGCGCTCCAGCGCAGGGGCGCATCCGCTATTGCCCACAGCGCGTAGAGCTTTTCGATCTCCGGTTGGGTGAAGGCGGGATCGAGCAGACCGCCTTTGTCGTTGGGGAGTTCGATCAGTTGGCTGTCGTAGGGGCCATTGCTCACCAGCACGGAAAAGGTACGGCTGAAGACAGTGCCGGCACTGGCGGCATAGCCGATTTCCACGGGGAAGAAGCCAGGCCCAAGCAGGGCTGGCGTGGGCAGAAATGCCCCCTGCCACAGGCTGTCTGGGCCTGATGGGATGGGATGAAAAGTGAGCGGAAGCCCGTTCCACGTGGCGCTGACACTGATGGGTCGGCTGCTTTCCACCGTCAGCCTACCAGTGCGCCCCTGAATGATCTGCTCCGGCAGCCGCACAGCCTGCACCGCGCCAAAGCGAAGCTCGCCCGCGCCTGCAAGGCCAGGGGGAATGTGGATAGGCTGACCGGGGAAAAGGCGGACATTCGCATCCAACTGGTTGAGTGCCGCAATCTGTGCCACATCCGCGTCCAGACGGTCGGCCACAGCGGCCAGGGATTCGCCGGGTCGGGCCTGAATCACCGGAAGATTGGCATCCGCGCCGGGAATAATCAACACCTGCCCCGCCTCGATGAGGTTGACATCTGCAATGCCATTGGCCGTTGCCAGGACATCCAGCGCCACACCAAAACGGGTGGCAATGATTCCCAGCGTGTCGCCCGGCTGGACGGTATAGGTGTCGGGTGTCTGGGCCTGGGCGCTGCCTGTATTCAACAGATATAGCAGCAAAAACGCGGCCAGGAAAGAGAGAAGAATACTTTTGGAGAGTCGCTGCCAAAGAGCCATCAGACTATTCCAGTGGATTGCCTGCATCGGATTCGGTGTAGATTTCCGGCTTCAAAATACCGATGTAGGGTAAGTTCCGGTAGCGCTCATCGTAGTCCAATCCATAGCCGATCACAAATTCATTGGGAATGGAGAAGCCGGTCCAGGCCACGGCGATGTCCACTTCCCGACGGTCTGGTTTGTCCAGCAGCGTGACGATTTCCAGGCTGGCCGGATTGCGCGCGGCCAGCATACCGGTGAGATAGGCCAGGGTGTGGCCGCTGTCAATAATATCTTCCACCAGCAGGACGTGGCGGCCCTCAATCGGTTTGTTCAAATCTTTGAGTATACGCACAACGCCGCTGCTTGCCACTTCTGTGCCGTAGCTGCTGGTGGCCATAAAGTCGATTTCGTGGGGAATGGGCAGATGGCGCATAAGGTCGGCCAGAAAGAGGACGCTGCCTTTCAGCACCGCCACCAGCAACAGGTCCTTGCCCGCGTATCGGGCTGTGATGGCCGCCCCCAATTCGGCCAGTCTCGCTTGCAGACTGGCTTCATCGATCAAAACCCGCTCCACATCCCGGTCAAGTATACGATTTCTGGCGTCGAGTTGTTCCTGTGCTGGCATTTTTCTCCCTTTCGGTGGGATTCCTCATTGCCGCGTCAACAAAGTTTTTTGGGTGTAGAAGTTCGACTTTTCTGAAAAGCCGAGCTTCTGTAGTCGAGTAACTTTGTTTCCAGTGTACTCATACCTGGCGATTAATTTTCCGTGGCACTGTGTAGCCAGGCAGGCAGGGGAAGCGACGGAATGGGTGGGCCAGCCAGCCGCGTCAGTATCTGTTTGATGGCCGCGGCAGACAGCTGGGGGGGCGGTGCCACCACTTGCGCCACGCGTTCCAGCGGTCCCGCCGCGTCGACCAGTGGCGCATATACCCAGCCATTTGTCCCCGCCTGGGAGACTTGCCACCACGCCGGCCAGTCCGGGTCTTGCCCGGTGATGGGCAGCGCCGTGCCCTGTGCCATCTGGGCCAGAATGGCGAAGTCGGTGCTTGGCCCGGCGCGCAGATTGAGCAGCGCGACTGTCACAAAGGCAGTGGGGTTGGCCACAGGGGTGGGGGGTGGGGTAACGGCTGCTGGCGGGACAACGGCAGGTGCAATGGCCGGAGCCGGTGCTGCCTGGGCCACCGACGCTGCGCTCACAACACCGCTACTGCCACCACCACCGCTTTTGAACACCCCACTCCACTGGGCCGTCAGTTCGAGAAAGCGGTCTCCATAGGCCACGCTAGGCTCGATGTACGTTCCCTCCGGCCATTCGTTGAAACTGGTGATCACAATCCAGTCTGGGTTGCTGGCAATGGCCGCCTGCCAGGCGCGTTCGTAATAGGCGCCGCCCTCCCGATCCCTGGCAAAGGCATTGCCGCGCCCGGTGCGGGTATCGTCATAACCCGGCATCACCGTTGCCACCCAGCGTTTGTGTGTGCCGTATTGCTGGCTGGCCGCGGCTGTCCACTTGGCAAATTTCTGATTCGTGTAGCTCAGGTCCGAAGGCGGATTCCACGTGTTGCTGTAGAGGTGGTGGCCGTCGAAGACTGCCTGGTAGGCCATATCCACGCCCTCCGCGATCCAAATCGAATTGCGTCCGGGGTCCACCTGATCCCGGATGGCCCGCCAGGTCTCCACACTCCACTGGCTGGGCCGCCAGAAAAAGATGACCGGTTTGCCGTCCACGCGCAGAAAGGCCGGATGATTGGCGTGGACATTCAGCGCGTGGGTCAGGGCTGCTGCACCGTCGCCGGAGCCATTGAGAAAAGGCGAAGTCGTCTCGAAAAGGATGCCAATCCGGAAGTTGCGGGCCGCGGCTTCGTCCAGCAACGCGGCCAGATTGGCTTCCGTCTGGTTGGAATCGCCGTTGGGTCCATACCAGGCCACCAGAAAGGCGTCGATGCCGGCCCGCTGGGCCTGCTCGATATGGCGACCCATCGCGGCCCGATCCCGGCTCACATATTGGGTCGCGGGCAGGTCGGGAACCGTTGCATAGTTCCACGTGTTTTCGTCGAACCAGGTATAGTAGAAGGCCAGAACCAGCGGTGTGCCGCTCTGCTGGGCGTCGGTGGCTGCGCTGGCAATATAGCCGCCCCGCCACAGGCTAAAGAGCGCCAATAGCAGGAGCAGCAAAAATGTATAGAGAATGCGCCAGAGCAGACGAACGGGTTGTTCAGCGTTTGTCGTTGGGCTGACAACGCGAAATTCATTGGTGTGGGATGATTGTTCTTGGGTCATAGGCGATGGATCGTACCATTGCCGCGACGCAGGGGCAAATTGATGGGGTGGAAATAAAAGGAACATTTGTGTTGCTCTTGCCTGTGGCGAGACAGACTGACCTATGCCTGCAATCCCTCTTTGAGCACCGCCAACAGTTCGCTGAGAATCATCGCGGTGGCTCCCCACACAGTCTGCTCCTGGATTCGGAAAAAGGGAACCCGCACGGCCCGCCCCCGCAGATTCCACTCCTCTTCAAAACGATTGGCCGGGTTGTAGAAATCGGCCAGGGGCACTTCCAGCAGTTGGGCCACCTCATAGGGATCGATGCAAAAGTCCGGACGGCGGCTCATCCAGCCCACGGTTGGGTAGACCTCGAAGTTGCTGGGCTGGATGTAGAGCTTGGAAAGTTGGCCCACAACCTCCACTTCCTGCGGGGGAATGCCCACTTCTTCATAGGCTTCGCGCAGGGCTGTGGCAGTGATGTCCGCGTCCATCTCTTCCTGTGCCCCGCCGGGAAAGCTGATCTGCCCGCTGTGTGCCCCGTTATAGGTGGGGCGCAGGATCAGCGGCAGATGCAGACGGCCCTGGCTGGGATAAAAGAGGATCAGCACACCGCCGCGGCGGGGGGAAATGGGCGGCACGAAGCCCGGTTCTGCCCCGGCCCGGGGGACGGGTGACATCAGCCGTTGGGCAGCCACGCCGGGCAACGGCCGGGCCATACAGCCGCGCAGATGTTCGACGAAAACTGGCTGCTCCATCAGGCCCCGTCCACCCGGCAGATCAGCCCCTTGAGATAGGCCCCTTCGGGAAAGGTCAGCGCCACCGGATGGTCCGGGGCCTGTTGCAGCCATTCGAGAATTTGCACGGGTCGGCCCGCGTCGATGGACGCGCCAAAGACGACCTTCTGGAAAAGATCCGCGCTGACCAGACCGCTGCAACTGAAGGTGGCAAGAATGCCACCGGGCCGCAGCAAGCGCATGGCCTGCAAATTGATGTCTTTGTAGCCCCGCAGCGCGTTGTCCAGATTGCGTTTGTTGTGGGCAAATTTGGGCGGGTCCAGAATAATCAGATCGTAGCGCCGGTCTGGTTCCCGCTGCCAGTCCCGCAGAATCTGAAAGACATCCCCGGCGAAACTTTCCGTCCAGCGATTGGGATCGAAGCCGTTCAGTTGCAGATTCTCTTCGCCCAATTCCAGGGCATCCACACTGGTGTCCAGATTCGTCACAGTTTCGGCCCCCGCGGACAGGGCGTAGACCGCGAAGGAGTCGGTATAGGCGAAGGCATTCAGCACATCTTTGCCGTCGCACCAGGCCGCCACCCGTTGCCGGTTTTCCCGCTGGTCGGTGTAATAGCCGGTCTTTTGCCCCCCCGACAGATCCACCTGAAAGGATAGCCCGTTCTCCCGAATCATCACCCGATCGGGCGCGGGTTCCCCCAACAGGTGATCGTTCACCGGGTCCAGCCCCTCCTCGGCGCGCTGGCTGTGATCGCTGCGCTCTACCACCCCCGCGCAGCCGGTCAGGTCCAGAAGCATCTGGGCGATCTTTTGCTTGCGCAGATCAATGCCCAGTGTGCCCGCCTGCAGAACCAGCCAGCGATCGTAGCGATCCACCAGCAGACCGGGCAGGTAATCGTTTTCACCGTTGACCAGGCGATAGGCAGTCGTGGCCGGGCTGTCGGCGAGCGTCTGTCGCCGGGCAATGGCCGCGGCCAATCGCCCTTGCCAGAAGCTGTCATTGATGGCCTCGCCCGGCTTCCAAGTGAGCAGCCGCACCTGAATCTGGCTCTCCCGGTTCAGATAGCCCGCGGCCAGCCAGCGCCCGTCGTGGCTATGGACATCCACAATAGAGCCGTTGGCCGCGCCCACAGGCAGTGCGCGTATGCCCCCGCTGAATATCCACGGGTGGCGGTTGATAACGGGTTTTTCCCGGCCTGGTTTCAGTACAACAATATCAGCCATCTGTCTGCTCTTTCGTCTTGCGGGGGGCGGTGGAACGGAAGACCGTATGGCCTTTCTCGTCAACCTCCCAGCCATATTCATCGAGGAGGACAGTCTCTTCGGCCAGGTGGATACGCCGGGGTCCGCTTTCGAAGCGGAAAGGAAGCGGACCATCTGGGGTGGTAAAAATACCACTCGTTTGCTCGGCGGCGCGCGTGGTATAACGCAGGTTCCACTTCTTGCGCGCCGCCCACAGGACCAGCGGTTTTGTGCTCAATCGGCTCTCCATTGCAGATGCAGTGCCCATTTTGTGTTGGGCTGAATACGGACGTGATGGGCCAGACGCAGACCGCACAGCCAGATTACCTGACCGCTGACGCCATCGATCAGCAGGGGCCAGCCCGCGCGCAGGGCTACTGGTATTTTGCGATCGGTGAAGAAATCGCCCAGGGTTTTGCGGCTGCCCCCCATTCCCATCGGCGCAAAGCGCTGGCCTTTGCGAGGGGTGGTCAAAAGCAGGTCGTGTGCGTGTCGGGCATCACACCAGACCTGCCAGGGATCGCTCTGGGTTTGCCAATCGGCGGGCATATCCGCGGGATCGATCTCCCGGCAGGACAGGCACCAACGGTCCACCCGAATCTCTCCCTCGCGGGCCAGGGCCGCGGTCCCATAAAGACGACGCCACCGGGCATCCAGAAAAGGCGTTTGCAGGGGGAAGGCAAGCGCATCCGCTTTGTGCAGGCTGAAGCGTTCTGTCTCCGTTGTCCAGGCAATGCTACGGGTCCAGGGCACGGCGTCGGTATTTTCCTCGGCGCAGATGCTCTGGACCAGCCTGTCTGTGCGGTTGTAGTCCATCGCCTGGCCTGGAACGCCCAGGCGCATACCTGCCAGCCGCAGCACACCGCGCTGGGTGGCCAGGTCCAGCGCCCGAAACGCCTTTCGGTCCAGCACAATCCGAGCGGAAATGCCCGTCTCTTCCGTTGGCTCCCCGTCCCAACGGAGGGTGTGCAAAGCGCTGGCATTGATGGCTTCGGCCCGGTCGTTCTCCGCGGCCAGCAGATCGCCCAGGCGACCCAGCGCGCCGGTCAAGTTGGGATATATCTGGCGCAGGGCAGGGAAAATCTGGTGACGGATGCGGTTGCGGGTGTAGTTTTCGTCCTGATTGGTGGCGTCCTCCCGCCAGGCCAATCCGTGCGCGTTGAGGTATTGTAGGATTTGCGTACGCGAAACATCGAGAAGGGGGCGGGCCAGACGCAGGCCGGTTGGTCGTTGGCTGTTCTGCCCTGGGGCGTCTGCCTCGAAAGTAGTGTCTGGGCCAAAGAGCGTCACCGGGCGCATCCCGGTCAGACCGGCCAGGCCGCTGCCGCGCAGAATGTGCATGAGAATTGTCTCGGCCTGGTCATCGGCGTTGTGGGCCACGGCGACTGTTGCGCGGCTGGTGCTGGACACCGAATCCGCCACCTGTGCCAGGAAGTCATAGCGCAGGCCGCGCAGGGCAGTCTCCAGGTTGTTGTCCCCTCCCGCAACTTCTTCCGGGGAGAGGGTTCGGAGGTGAAAGGGCAGCCCCCACGCCTGGGCCAATTCCTCCACAAAACGGGCGTCCGCGGCTGAACCCGCGCGCACGCTGTGGTCCACGTGGGCCACGTGCAGAGCCAACTGCCAGCGGGCGGCCACACCTGTCAGCAGATGCAGCAGGCAGACGCTGTCCGCGCCGCCACTGACCCCGACAACCACTGGCTGCCAGGTTCCGTCGGCGGCTATCGGGAATAATTGATGGCGTTCCTGTGCAGCACACAGGGAACGAAGGATGGCGTCGGTGGGTTCGGCAGCTTGCATGTTTGGCGGAACAGATGAATGATAGTGAACGTTCACTGCCAAAAGTATACCATAGAGCAGTCGCTGCTGCTTTGTTGCGTCCTTCTGGCCTATGGTATAATGCGTCGACAATCAACTTGGGCAATGGGCGGATGCTCTGTCCAACTGCGTTCTCCTGTGAGGCATAGGAAAGCGGGGGGCTGCGGTAGAGATTTGGCGCGGGCCGGGCAACAATTCGTTTTGCTGTTCCGAAACGAATGGGTCGGCCCTTTGTTGATTATTAACCGTTCGTTGGTTGCCAGTCTTCGTTGACTGTCAGATAATCTATATTATTCGTATTGTTTCAGTAGAGCGCTGCCCGAACAGACTGTTGGGCAGATGCCGTGTGGTCTTGCCGGCTCTACGGAGAGGAGAACACCGGGTGTGGCAAACCCGCTAGATTGGCTCTTGGGCCTCTTTTCCCTGGATATTGGCATTGATTTGGGTACAGCCAATACACTGGTGCATGTAAAAGGTCGAGGGATCGTCATTGACGAACCCTCTGTTGTTGCGATCGATAAATCCTCCCGTCGGCGTATCGCAGTCAAGGCGATTGGTAAGGAAGCCAAGGAAATGGTAGGGCGTACCCCGGCCCACATTGTGGCCATTCGTCCTTTGCAGGATGGGGTGATCTCGGATTTTGAGGTGACGGAGCGGATGATTCATCACTTCATCGGCAAAGTTCACGGCAACCGGGCGTTTGGCACGGCCCGTCCCCGTGTAGTCATTGGCATTCCCTCGGGTGTGACAGAAGTGGAAAAGCGCGCCGTGCGGGATGCGGCCATCAGCGCGGGCGCACGCGAGGCCGGTCTCGTTGAGGAGCCGATGGCGGCGGCTATCGGTGCCGGGCTGCCTGTCACCGAGTCGATTGGTTCAATGATTGTTGACATCGGGGGTGGCACTACCGAAGTGGCGGTGATCTCTCTGGGCGGCATTGTCGTCTCCCGCTCCATTCGTGTAGCAGGCGATGAGATGAACGAGGATATCATCAACTATGCCCGGCAGAAGTACAATCTGCTGATCGGAGAACGCCAGTCGGAGCGAGCCAAAATGGAGGTCGGCTCGGCCTATCCTCTGGAGCAGGAGCGCACAATGATCCTGCGTGGGCGCAATCTGATTACCGGTTTGCCCGAAGCCATCGAAGTCAGTTCGGTGGAGATCCGCGAGGCGCTTTCCAGTTCAGTCGATGTGATTGTGGACGCGGTGAAGGATACCCTGGACGAGACCCCGCCTGAACTGGTGGCCGACCTGATGGAACACGGCATTGTACTGGCTGGGGGCGGGGCGCTGTTGCACGGCCTGGCCCAGCGTTTGCAGGACGAAACCCGGATGCATGTCTATGTAGCCGACAACCCACTGACATCGGTTGTGCTGGGCACTGGGATGATTCTGGAGAAGCCTGAGTATTATCAGGAAACGCTTTCCACAATGCAGCGCAAGAGCACCATCCGCTAGTGATGCCTGCGCCCTGTGTGGCAACTCTGTGCGATTTTCGCCTTGCGGAAGAACCCCCATCCCGCAGGGCTGTTGAAATGGTCCCTTAACTCCCCATGCGTGACAACCAGCGAAGGTTTGGCTCTCCCACTGATCTGGGCATCCGATTGATTATACTGGTGCTTGTCGCTCTGCTGCTGATGGCTTTGCAGCAGACGGGACGGCTGGGCACTTTGGAAGGCGCTGTCTCTCTGGTGCTTTCGCCAGGCCAGCAGGGGCTTTCCAGCCTGACAGACCGGGTGGTGCAGGCCGTTGGGACGCTCAGTAATTTCCAGAATATGCAGGAGCGCAACACAGAACTGGAAAATATCAACCGCAGCTTGCTGGCCGAGAATTTGCGTTTGCAAGAGATCGAACGGGAAAATCAGCGTCTGCGCGAACTGCTCTCCTTCAGCGAGACCCGGCCCGGCATCGAATTGCGGGGCGGCCAGATTATTGCCCGTGTGATTGGCCGGGACAGCAACAATTTTCTCAATTTTGTGATGGTGGACCTGGGCAGCCGTCAGGGCATTGAAGTTGGAATGCCTGTGATGAACAACGAAGGGCTGGTGGGCCGTGTCAGCGAAGTTACCAATACGTCGTCCAAAATTCTTCTTATCACAGATCCCCTGAGTACAGTCAATGCCATCCTCCAGAGCAGCCGCCTGACCGGTGTGGTCAACGGCGTGGTCGGAGATAATCCGGTCATGGGCTTCATCCCCCAGGGCACGCTTGTGGGTGTGGGCGAGGTGGTCCTCTCCTCTGGAATGGGTGGCAATTTTCCCAAAGGTATTCCCATCGGCCAGGTGATCGAAGTGCGCCAGCGGGATTTCGAAGTCTTCCAGGAGGCAGTAGTGCGGCCAATTGTAGATTTTGGCCGCCTGGAAGTCGTTCTGATTGTGACCAATTTTGATCCCCTGGAATTTGTGCCCGGCCTGGATGGGATACCTGTCGAGCAGGCGCCATGAACCGGGCATCGCTCTACTTTTTTATGGTTCCCTTGCTGGGCGTTGTGGCGATTCTTCAGTCGGTGGTGGTTCCCCGCCTGGCAATCGGCCATGTGCGGCCGGATGTGATGGTGCTGGTGGTGGTCATCTGGGCGCTGCTCTTTGGCGGGTCGGGCGCGCTGCTGATTGGCTTTGTTGCCGGGCTGTGGATGGATCTGCTCAGCGGCGGGCCGATGGGGGGGAACGCACTGGCGCTGATGGCTGTGGCATTGGTTGCGGGGATTGGATACAACCGTTTTTTTCGCAGCAATCTATTGGTTCCCGTTGCCAGTATTGTGCTGGGGACACTGGTCTATTCCTACTTCTACTGGGCGTTGCTGGCATTGCTCGACCACCGGTTGCCGCTTTTGCACACGACCACACGTCTGATTCTGCCTGCGGTCGTGTACAATGGGGCCATTATGCTGCTCTTGACGCCGCTGCTCAACCGTCTTCCAGAGCAGCAGGAGGTGGGATAGCCAATGTTTGAACGAACTGAACGTACTGCTACCCTGGCAACGACAATGGTGCGTCTGGGGCTGGTGATAGCCTTTTTGGGGTTGATAGGCCGATTGTACCAGATTCAGATTATGCAAGGCTCGTCTTTTCAAACCCAGGCAAATGACAATCGATTCCGATTTATCGAAGTGCCGCCGCCCCGGGGTGTGATCTACGATCGCAATGGCGAGATTCTGGCCCGCAACCGCCCCAGCTTTGTGATTGCACTGGTTCCTGCCGAACTGCCAGATGACGACATTGCCACGGATGTGGACGAAGAGCGGCAGGCAATTGAGCGACTGTTGCGGGTTTTGAAGGCCGACACGGATCGGGAAGTGGCCCTGAATCTGGCTGAAGTAATGTTTCTGCGGCTGGGCCGTTCTGACTTTGCTGCTGTTGTCGAGGACGCGGGCGTCGATCTGGATTTTCGGATGGTCAATTTACAATTTGTGGAGCGGACAGGGGATACGGAGCAATTGGTAGAGCGCCCCACACTTATTCCCGATCTCTCTCAACAGTTGCCCCTGGAAGGGCTGGTGGCTCTGGTCTATCGGGCAGTCCAGTTGGGAATCCAGGGCAGTTCGTTCAAGGCCATCCCCCTGCTGGAACTGGTCAACCGGGACAGGGCTTTTGATGTGGCAGAGGAGACCTATCAATTGCCTGGGGTACACGTACAGCAGATTCCTGTGCGGGATTATGTGTATGGGAAGACCGTCAGCCACAGCCTGGGATTTATGGGGCCAATCCCTGCCCTGGCCGCGGACATTTACAAGTCTGAGGGCTATCGGGACCCCAATGAGCAGGTGGGGCTGAATGGGCTGGAATTTACCTATCAAGACGAACTGCGGGGCACACCGGGCCAGAAGTTTATCGAGGTGGATATTCTGGGCCGGGAGATGCGCACCGTCGGCAAAGTGGTCGAGCCTGTGCCCGGTCTGAACCTGCGTTTGAGTCTGGACATCCGTCTGCAGGAAGCGATGTATCAATTGCTCTCCGAGGCGGTGGAGAAGGTCGGATCGTCCAACGCGGTGGCGATTGCCATGAACCCCAAGACCGGCGCAATTTTGGGATTGGTCAGTCTGCCCGCTTTCGATAATAATATCTTTTCCGAAGGGATCGGGCCGGAGTATCTGGCGCTGGAAGCAGACCCAGGCAAGCCGCTGATCAACTATGCCATCGGTGGCTTGTATCCGCCGGGGTCTACTTTTAAGATGGTTTCGGCCACCGCGGCGTTGGCCGAGGGTGTGATTGGCCCCACCGATGGCATTGTGGACAATGGGCCGATCTATCTGCGCAATCGTTATTTTCCAAATGATATGTCCCAGGCCCAAAAGTTTGTGAGTTGGAATCATAAATTGGGTATTGTCCACGGGCGGATGACTGTCGTGGAAGCGCTGGGGCTTTCCAATGACATCTTTTTCTATATTCTGGGCGGCGGCTTTCCTGACTCTCAAAAAGGGCTGGGCAACGAAAATCTGGCCAAGTGGATGGGTTTGTTCGGCTATGGCGCACGCACGGGAATTGATCTGCCCGGTGAAGTCACCACATTGCCGCCGGACGATCAGTGGAAGCGTATCAATCTGGCCGAATCCTGGACAACGGGTGATAGTTATAATATGGCCATCGGCCAGGGCTATGTTCTGGGCACACCCCTTCAGGTACTTGTCTCGACAGCAGCCGTTGCCAATGGGGGCTATGTGATGAAGCCTCAATTGGTGCAGGAGATGATCGACGCAGAGGGTGGCCTGCAATGGGAGTATACGCCCCAGGTTGTGCGGGAACTGCCGGTGAGCAAAGACCTGCTCTCTTATGTGCAGCAGGGAATGTGGGCGGTTGTCAACGCGCCCTATGGCACAGCGCCCAACAGCCGGGTGGACGGAGTGACAGTGGCCGGCAAGACAGGCACAGCCGAGTTTTGCGAATGGAACTCGGCCATCGAAGATTGTGATTATCGGGACAAAAACGACAATCTGCCATTTCACGCTTGGTATGTCGCCTATGCGCCCTTTGAAGATCCCGAAATCGCTATCGTTGTCTTTATTTATAATGGCGGTGAAGGTTCCTCCGTGGCTGCACCGGTTGTGCAGAAGATGCTGGACTTTTATTTCAATGGCCCCAAACCCGACGAAACACCTGCGCAGACAGCAGCAAGTGAGTAAATCCGGTGTCTGAATTGACTCAAACTACGACCAAAAAAAATGAAACCGGGAGTGCCTCCCGATCGGGCACATCATCCAAGCCGTCGATTGTGCGCATTGTCGGCACGGGTGATGGGATCGTCATGCGGATTGGCGATCAGGACGGCCGCTGGGCCGATATTGTGCGGGTACTGTCCGGCCATCTCTCCCGATCCGAGGGCTTTTTTCAGGGCGAGCGGGTGGCCATCGAGATCGGCTCCCGGCTGCTCTCCGCCGACGATCTGCAGCAGATCGCCGACATTCTGGCGGGCTACAATGTGGCGATCTGGGCTGTGCGCACCAGCAACCCGCAAACCCAACAGATGGTGCAGGAGATCGGGCTATCTGCCGAACTGTTGGCCGGGGAGAAGCGCGACAACCGCCCCGCACCCGACAAGACCGAGCGCGCCCAGTGGGAAGTTCATCTCGGCGCGCGCGCGCCGGCCCCTCCTCCAGTCATACCCCAATCCGAGTTTCAACCGCCCCAGTCCATCACCGATTCCATTGTAGACCGGGCCATCGAGCAGCCTGCATCCGTTGCGGAAGAGAGCACAGGCAAAGCCGGCGATCGGGCTTCTGAGGCTGCTGTTGCGGAGGCAGAGGCGTGGGATGCGGACGACGAGCAAGCGCTCCCGGAAATGATCCTGGCGCCCCCCTACATCTATCGGGGCACTTTGCGTTCGGGCCAGGTCTTCCGCCACGCGGGCACAGTCATGATTATTGGCGATGTGAATCCAGGGGCCGAGGTGATCAGCGGGGGCGACATTTTTGTGTGGGGGCGTCTGCGGGGCATTGTCCACGCGGGGGCCATGGGCAATGAACGCTCGGTGGTCTGTGCCATCGATTTCGAGCCGATCCAGCTACGTATTGCCGGGTACATCGCCATGTCGCCCAAGGCCATCTCGAATGAACCGGGCCGCTGGTTTTGGCGGCGCAGTGTTGCCGAGAAACCAGAAGTGGCCCGGGTGGTTGGCAAACAGATTGTAGTGGATGTGTGGGACAGAGAATGACACATCTGATCTGTCCGCTGGCACTGTTGCAACACCAACTAAACACCGACAAGCAATGACGTGGAGCAGGCAATGGCCGGGGTGGTTCTGACGATAACATCGGGCAAAGGCGGCGTGGGCAAGACGACCACCAGCGCCAATTTGGGAACCGCACTGGCTATGGCCGGTCAGCGGGTCGTGATGATCGATGCCGACTTGGGCCTGCGCAATCTGGATATTGTGATGGGACTGGAAAGCCGCATCGTGTACACGATTGTGGATGTGCTCGAAGAACGCTGCCCCCTGCACCAGGCGCTGATTCGGGACAAACGGGTGAACGAGCTGTACCTCTTGCCTGCCTCCCAGACCAGGGACAAAGACGCTGTGACGCCTGATCAGATGATGACCATCTGCCAGGAGCTTCAGCAGATGGCCGACTATGTGCTGATCGACTCCCCCGCGGGGATCGAGGCTGGTTTCCGCAACGCGGTTGCGCCGGCCAACGAAGTAATGATCGTCACCACCCCCGAAGTGAGCGCATTGCGGGACGCGGACAAAGTGATTTATCTGCTGGAACGCGACGTGGGTATCGAACCCCGGCTGATCATCAATCGTTACAATCCCCGTCTGGTGCGCCGGGGGGATATGCTGAGCAGCAAAGATATTCTGGACATCCTTAGCATCGATCTGTTGGGGATTGTGCCCGACGACGACAATATCGTGATTTCAACGAACAAAGGCCGACCCATTGCCCTGGAACGGGAGGTTTATGTCAGTCGAGCCTATCATAATATCACCCAGCGCATTCTGGGGTATAATGTACCTTTGCTGCGCTTCCAGGAAATTAGTTGGTGGGAGCAGATTCGTCGAATGATAGGGTTGTAGGGAATGCTTGACCGCTCGTTGCTACGAAATTTTGATCTGACATTGATGGTGGCTGTGCTTGCGCTTTGCGCGATCGGCGTGGGAATGGTCTACAGCGCCACCATCACAACTGTGGATTTACAGGACTATTGGGAACGCCAACTGTTTTTTATGCTGGTTGGAATCATCGTTCTTTTGGCCGTAGCCCTGTTTGACTACCGCCACCTGGAATTGCTGGCCCAGCCCGCCTATCTGGCTTTCATTATTTCTCTTGTGGCTGTCTCTCTCTTTGGCGCGGTGCAGGGTGGCTCCCAGCGCTGGATCAGCATTGGCGGCACACTCGTTCAGCCCACCGAAGCGGGCAAGTTTCTCATTATCATCTTTTTCTCCTGGTATCTAAGCCGCTTTCAGGAGCAACTGCGCCGTTTTGGCTATCTGATTGTTGCCTTGATTCTCCTTGCCGTTCCCCTCGCCCTCGTTTATCTGCAACCGGATTTGGGCATGACAGTCGCCTTCGCCTTTATTGGCGGGGTGCTGATTTTGGTGAGCGGCATTCGCCTGTGGCATATCGGTATTCTGGGAATGGCCGCGGCTGCCACCGCACCCTTTTTGTATAGTACATTGCAGGGATATATGTTGGAACGGGTTCAGGTATTTCTCGATCCTGCATCCAACCGAGATGCTTCTTTCAATGTGTTGCAGGCATCGATCAGCATTGGCAATGGCGGCTGGCTGGGTCAGGGTTGGGGCCACGGCAGCCAGAATCAGCTTCACTTTCTGCGGGTGCGTCACACAGACTTTATCTTCAGCGTCATTGCCGAAGAGCTGGGCTTTGTGGGCACTGCTGTGATTTTGCTTCTGCTCTTCTTTGTGGTCTGGCGGCTGGTCCGCATCGCGGATATGGCCCAGGACCAGTTTGGTCGTCTGCTCACAATGGGGGTGGCCGCGCTGGTCTTTTTTCAAACGTTTATCAATGTGGGTATGAACCTCAGCGTTCTGCCTGTCACTGGTATGACGCTCCCGTTTATCAGCTATGGGGGCAGTAGTCTGATTTCGATGTTGCTGGCGATTGGGCTGGCACAGAGTGTTGTGATGCGCCATCGCAAGATGGATTTTCAATAGCAGGGTCGAAGCCAAATCCAAATACGGCACTGCTGCATCGCATCGCGTTCTTGTGGGAATTCTTATGTGGGTGTACTGTGTCGGCTTTGTCCAGTGCTATTGGGTAAGGAATGTACTACAGTATGCGACAGATGCGTGTGGCCCTGGTGGGGTCACTATTTTTGATGGTCTGCACGACAAGTGTAGTCTGGGCAGAAGGCGAAAGTCCCACAGTGCCCGTGCCGGAAGGTGAAACAGCAGAGACAGTTCCCGGCCAGCAGGCCAGCCCTTTGCCGGAAGCGGCGACACCCGTGCCAGAACCCTGGCGGGCGGTGGTGAACAACCTGAACCCCAATTATTGGGATGCGTCGCTTCTGCCCGTGCAGGGCGTGGCAATGTATTACAACCCGGGCGTTTTTCAACAGGTGTTGGACTTCCGCTTTGCCGAAGATCATATCACCGAATGTGCAGAGTGCATCGGCTATGTGGCCCTCCTGCGCGCGGGTGACATCGACCGGCGGGTCTGGCTACAGCGGGAGGATCGCATGGCGGAAGGTCCCTTTTGGGTGGTGGATGTGGCCGCCCGCAAAGATATTCCCGGGCTGCTGGACCGCAATTGGGTGGTGGACATCGACCACAAAACAGCTATGCGTTGGCGTATGGCTGGCCCGATTCCTATCACAGTCTACGCGGATGATTCACCCGAAGCCGCCGCGTTTTCAGCAGCCTATTTTTCCTCAGAAATGGTCCCCTTGGATGAACGGCACGTCATTCCGCCGGGGGGCTACGACGCCCAGATGCAGGACAGCGAGAGCAAGCCCATCGCCAGTGCATCTGATGGCGGGCCGCTCACAATAGGGGAGGCCGACAATCTGTACGCAGATCGCCGGTTTGACTGAAGATAATTTCGACAATGACAGAGCCATCCACTGACGGGTGGCTCTTTCTATTCTGGCCCGGCGCGCGGTTCTGCCGGTCTGCCACACACAAACGATTTTGGAAAACCACACAGGAGCGAAGAGGCGATGCAATACGTAAATTTCGGCAAGGCGGGTGTCAAAGTTTCGCGCATGGCTTTGGGGCTGGGTCTGCGCGGCCAGTCGGATGCAAAAGAAGCCGGGCGCATGGTGAAACTGGCGTTGGATCGGGGCCTGAATCTGCTGGATTGTGCCAATGTCTATGGAATGATGGACGACCGCGACAACATCGGCAAATCCGAGGAATTGCTGGGCCGGGTGCTCGGCTCCCAGCGGGACGATGTGGTCATCACCTCCAAAGTGACCAGCCCCATTGGCTCCGGCCCCAACGATTACAGCGCCTCCCGATTCCACATCCTGCGCGAAGTGGAGCGTTCGCTGCAACGGCTCAAGACCGACCGCATCGACGTATACCTGCTCCACGCCTTCGACACCACAACGCCGGACGAAGAAAAGTTCCGCGCCCTGGAGTCGCTGGTGCAGCAGGGCAAAATTCGGTATGTGGGCGTCTGCAACTATCAGGCCTGGCAGGTAGTACAGGCCCTGCGGGTGCAGGATCGGCTCAATGCCAGCCCGCTGATGACCGTCCAGAATCCCTACAGCCTGCTCAATCGCAGCCTGGAGCGGGAAATGTTTCCCATGGCCCGCGTCAATGGTCTGGGGGTAATGGCCTACAGCCCGTTGGGCGTGGGACTGCTCTCTGGTCGCTACACACCCGACGCCATGCCCGAAGAGAGTTCCCTGTGGGGCAGCCGACGCAAAGGCATCTATCGGAATGTGCTGCGCGGCCGGGCCGCGGATGTGCTGGCTGCTGTGCGGGATGTGGCCGCGGCGCTGGGCGCAACCGTCGCTCAGGTGGCCCAGGCCTGGGTGTTGGCCCAGCCGGAAATTACATGCGTCATCTCCGGCGCGGACACGTCCGCTCAGTTGGAGGACAATCTGGGCGCACTGGACCTGGTCATCCCCGACGAACAGATGGCCGTGCTGAATCGGGTTTCTGCCGGGCTGTCGATGGTGCTGGACGGCAGCGATTTCGAGTCGGACCGATAGGGGCTGGCAGTAAACAGTGACCTAATCAGTGGCTGCCCGACAGTTCGTGGCACTGGAGGCGAAATCGGCGTCGCTACTCCAGATTGAAACTGCCGGGTAGCCAGGTAACTCTGTTCACTGCTTATTTACGCGCCGCGTAGAACGCATCCACTTGCGCCCGCAACTCCGCCGTCTCCCGATAGGCGGGGGTGTCCAACAGTGCCTGGGCCGCCTCTGGCGTGCGCTGGGTGATGGGCCAATTTTCCTCATTCGCCAGGCGGATCAGCCAGCGAGCGGCCCGCTCGGACGCTACCCGCAACGGGCCGATCTCCACTTTGTCCAGGGTGTCATAGTAGGTGTGGCCGTAGCCCCGCCCGCCGCTCGGTCGTCGTGTGGCCCGCTCCATACAGCTGGTGGGCACGCCCTGGACGAAGAAGGGGAAGTGATCCGAAAAGCTGTGGACCGACTGACCGATGGCAAAAGTATCCGCCATCTCTTTTTTCCAGCCTTCAAAGACCGGCGTTAGCTCCGGCCACTCATTCAGTACAATATCCTGAATATCCGCAGACGTCCCCGCCGCGTCCAGATTGAGATAGAAACGAATCGCGCCCAGTTCAGCGGCGTGGGCCTGGGTATAGGCCGCCGAGCCGATCAGGCCGATCTCTTCCACCCCCCACAGCACAAAGCGAATCGTGCGCGCCGGTTTGGTATATTTTGCCAGCACCCGGGCCGCTTCCAGCACAGCCACCGCGCCGGAAGCCGGGTCGCCCGCGCCCTGGGAGATGTCGTGGCCGTCGTAGTGGCAGCCCACCATCACCAGCTCGTCGGGGTGGGTTGTGCCCGGCAGATCGCCGACGACGTTCCAGGAGGTGGACGGCGCGTTGACATCAGTGGTGGTGATGCGGATTTTCACCTGGCCGTGGCGTTCCAGCAGCCGTTGCAAATAGCGGCCATCCTCGCAGGCCAGCCCCAGACCGGGGACCGCACCGGGTCCGTCCTCGTGGCCGATGCCGCCGGTGACCGGGCCAGTGCCGGGGTAGTGGTTGACGAAGAGGAAGCCAGCAGCCCCGGCCAGCAGGCTGCGTCCGTACTTCTCCGAGCGATGGACGCCCCGGCTCATCCCTGCCGGGTTTTCGCTGGTGGTCAGGACAATCTGCCCCGCGATCTCCCCGGCGCGGGCCGCGAAATCGTCCGGGTGGCCTTCGCCCATATCCACCAGTTGCGCTTCGACGCTGCCTGCCGGTGAATAGGGCAGACTGATGCAGGGCAGGCTTTTCTGCACTGGTTCGAGGATTTCCAGCGTAGCCGTGCCCCGCGTCCAGCCGCCAAACGCGAAGGGTTCAGCGTGGACGTTTTGCAGACCGTATGCCCGCATCTTCTCCTGCATAAATTCGACGGCCTGGCGTTCGCCCGGTGTGCCGGGAAAACGGGAACCGCACTCGTCGCAGAGATATGTCAGGTTGTCCATTACTTCGGTTGTGGTGTGGATGTCGCCGATGATCTGGCGATCAACGGCCAGGAAAGGGTTGTGCGTAGACATTGGGGGGATTCCTTTGGGTGTAACTGGGATGAACAGATATTATTGACTGGCAATCCACCGCACACTTTGGCGGATCAATTGTCCGTATGCTTTTTCGGCCCAGGTGCTGGCTGTGTGGCCCGGCGCAATGTAAACCACCCGGCCATGCCCGTCCTCTTTTGTCCAAACCATCGGGTGGACCGCGCCCCGATCTTCGGCGGTCATGTGGACGGTGACGTCAGTGCTGACATCCTGCATATAAAATTCGTCGTGTACTGTAAATGGCCCTACACCCCTTGTCACCGGATGGGCGCGGGCCATAGGCGTGACTGTGAAATCAAACTGGGGCGGATGAGAAAGAAAACGGCCACCCATCAGGCCGCGCAGGGCCTGGTTGCCCTCGCGCATGACGGTGGCCGCGTGGAGGGCCAGCAGGCCGCCCCCGTCCCGCACCCATTTGACCAGCGCGGAAGCCTGGGGCGGGGTCAGGTCTTCGGCCACAACGCCGTCCTTTTGCGCGCCGCCCAGACAGGTGTAAAGCGCCACCACATCCACCTCCTCTTCGTGCAGGCGCAGCAACGCGTCCCCGTCGTAGGTTGTGGTGATTGTGTGGCTGGCATCGCCCAGGATTTCGTCAAATGCGTTGGCAAAGCCGTCAAAGTCGTGGTGGACGCCGCCGAGCAGCAACAGAATTTTTGTGGTCATTGGGTGGTTGCCTCAGTGGTGTGATTGCTGGGAGATTGTCAACGGGTGGAAGGATCGGGTGGAAGGAGCAGGTGGCAATTTCCGGGCTACAGCCTCGATGGTCCATGGCGCAGGAATACTGCGGGTGGAATGTCCGGGGCGATTCGGGTGCAATGCAGATTGGGGGACAACCGATTCCCGGAATCAGCACTTCGCGCGCCCCATTTACATTACAGCGGGGCGATTCTGCACAATTGACAGCTATCCATCCCTGCTGGTACGATCAGTGCCACCACACTACTTTCACCGCGCCACATTCACCCAACTCACATCCCTAATGATAGCACACAACGCGGATTCATTCATCTCTCGTCCTGCAAAGTCCGGCCCGCGCATTCTGCTGATTTCGCCCCGTGGCCCGCTCTACCGTCACCGGGGCGGCACGTGGAAGAAGGCCCTGCGCTATCCACCCCTGACCCTGACGACACTGGCCGCGCTGGTCCCCGCGGAACTGAACGCGACCGTCGAACTGGTGGATGAGGGCATTGCCGAAACGGATTTGGAGGCAGAGGCCGATCTGGTGGGGATCAGTGCCATCACCGGCACAGCGCCCCGTTCCTATGAACTGGCCGCGCATTTTCGTGGCCGGGGGATTCCGGTAGTGCTGGGCGGCGTGCATCCCACGCTGCTGCCCGAGGAAGCAGCCCGCCACGGGGATTCCGTTGTGGTGGGCTATGCGGAGGATAGCTGGCCCCAACTCCTGCGGGATTTTCTGGCCGGGCAGATGCAGCCCCGCTACGACCAGCAGCCGGGGCTGAGTCTGGCCGATCGTCCCTTTCCCCGGCGGGAGATGCTGGGCGTGCGGGGCAACTTCGCCATCGGCCACACAATCGAGGCGACGCGGGCCTGCGTCCATTCCTGCGAATTTTGTGTTGTGCCCGCCGCGTGGGGACGCAAACCCTTTCAGCATCCCGTGGCCGATGTGGTGGCCGATATCCGCCGTATGGGGGCCAAACGGCTGCTCTTTCTGGACCTGAATCTGATCGCCGATGTGCAGTACGCCAAAGAGTTGTTCACCGCACTGATTCCCCTCAAAGTCCAGTGGGGCGGGCTGGCAACAGTCGGCATTGTCTGGGACGAGGAACTGCTGAACCTGTGCGCGGCCAGCGGCTGCAAAGGGCTGCTCATCGGCTTCGAGACGCTGAACCGGGACGCCCTCCGCGAGACCCGCAAAGGCTTCAATCTGCACACAGACTACCGGGAGGTGGTGCGCCGTCTGCACGAACGGGGCATCGGCATTCAGGGCACATTTGTCTTTGGCTTCGACAGCCACGACGCCGATGTTTTCGCCGAGACCGCAGAGTTTGCCATCGACACTTGCATCGACCTGCCCCGCTATGCTGTGTTGACCCCTTTCCCCGGCACGCCGCTCTTTGACAGACTGAAAATGCAGGGGCGTATTCTGAGTGAGGATTGGAGCCTCTACGACGGCCAGCACGTCGTCTATCGCCCCGACAAATTGACGCCGAACGCGCTCCTGCGCGGCACAGAATGGGCCTGGAAAAAGACATACAGCTACGGAGCCATTGCCAAACGGCTGTTCGGCTCCCGCATTCTGCTGCCCCTGGCCCTGGCCGGCAATCTGGGCTATCGTTTCTACGCCCACAATCTGCACAAGTACTATAACTGTGACTGGCGCATTCAATGAGAGCAGAGATTAAGAGATTGGGGATTGGAGATTGGGTAGTGGCGACGCCGCCGCGCCACTACCCAATCTCCAATCCCCAATCTCTTAATTCCCCAATCCTATGAAAATTACTTTCATCCGCCCCAATATGCTCCCCGTGCGTGGCCGCGACGCGATGGAACCACTGGTCTTCGCCATTCTGGCCGGGCTGACCCCCCGGGATGTGGAGACGGTTCTGCACGACGACCGGTTGGAGCCGATCCTCTTCGATGAACCGACCGATTTGGTCGCCCTGACTGTGGAGACGTACACCGCGCGGCGGGCTTATCAGATCGCAACGGAATATCGCAAGCGGGGCGTGCCGGTGGTGATGGGGGGCTATCACCCGACTTTTCTGCCGGAGGAGGCCCGGCAATTTGCCGACGCGGTGGTGGTGGGAGATGCCGACGCACTCTGGCCCCAGGTGGTGCGGGATGCGCAACGGGGCCAGTTGCAGCGGCTCTACCGGGACGCGGGCTTTCCGCCTCTGGACAATCTGCGCCCGGATCGCTCGATCTTTCGGGGCAAGCACTACGCGCCCGCCGCGCTGGTGCAGTATGGCCGGGGCTGCCGTTTTGCCTGCGAATTCTGTTCCATCCACGCTTTTTATGGCAAGGATTTGCGCCAGCGCCCAGTGGAAAATGTGGTGGCAGAGATCGAGTCCACAGGCAAGAAACATATCTTTTTGGTGGACGACAATATTTTTGTGGATGTGCCCCGGGCAAAGGAACTTTTCACCGCGCTCATTCCTCTCAAAATTCGCTGGTCGTGCCAGATCAGCGTGGATGTGGCCCAGGACCGGGAACTGATGGGATTGCTGGAGAAGAGCGGCTGCACGACGGCGGTTGTGGGCTTTGAGTCGCTGAACGAAAACAGCCTACGCCAGATGAAGAAACACTGGAATCTGAAACACAACGACTACGCTACATCTGTGCAAATTTTTCAGGATCACGGCATAATGCTCTACGGCTCGTTTGTCTTTGGCTACGACGACGACACGCCCGATTCCTTCGACCGCACCTTGGAATTTGCCCAGGCGAGTAAATTCTACACAGCCAATTTCAATCCTCTGACGCCCATGCCGGGCGCGGCCCTCTACGACCGGCTGGCACAAGAGGGACGACTGCTCTACGATCGCTGGTGGCTTGACCCCAATTTTCGCTATGGGGATGCGGTCTTTCGGCCCAAAGGGATGAGCGCGGCGGAGTTGACAGCGGGCTGCTACCGTATCCGCAAGGCGTTTCACAGCCTGCGTTCCATCGCCAGCCGGGGGCTGGAGACCCGCACCAACTGCCGGGACCCCTACCGATTGGGGCTGCATCTGGCGTCTAATTTTGTCAGCCGTTGGATGATCGACCGCAAGCAGGGGCTGGCCCTGGGTGAAAGTGAATCAAGTGAATCAATCGACACGAATCTGGATGGATGGGAGCGTTTTCACCGATGACGACTGAGCAAAAACCGGCTGGGGAATATACGCTGCGTCCGCCCCGCCGGGAGGACGCAGCGCTGGTGGTGGATGTGATGAATGCCTGTCAGGCCGCGCTGGGCGATGCCCCGGATATGAGCGTGGACGCGTTGCTGAAAGATTGGGTGGGGACGGACCTGGACGACCAGGCGGTGCTGGTGGTGGGGCCAGAGGGACAGGTGGTGGGTTTTGCTGATTTGATGAACCGGCGCTACGAGCAGGTGAATGTCTATGCCTATCCCTTGCCTGGCCCCCATTGGGCAGCAGTCTTTGCCCAGATGATGCAATGGGGCGAGGCGTGGGCGTCCACCCACAGGCATCTGGGCCAAGATGTGGACGAGGTGGAGGTTCACTTCTTCCGCCGGGCCAACGACGGGGCCGCCTGCACCGCGCTGGAAGCCGCTGGCTATGAGAATGTGCGCACCCATTATGTGATGGCCGCGCAATTGACAGAGAAACCGCCTGTGCCCATCTGGCCGGCAGGTGTCTCGGCGCGCGCCTATCGCCCCGGCCAGGACGACGACGCGCTCTTTCTGGGGGGCGAGGAATCTTTTCAGGATATGTGGAATCGTCCGTCCAGCACAAAAGAGCGCTGGCTGCTGCCCACCCAGGCCGAAAGCTTCGACCCCACCCTCTGGTTTCTGCCCTTCGACCAGACCAATAATGAAGTGTGCGGCGTTTGTCTCTGCTCAATTCTGGCGGGCGTGGGTGAAGTGGATACCCTGGGGATACGCCGTCCCTGGCGGCGACAGGGGCTGGGGCTGGCCCTGCTCCACCACGCCTTTGGCGAGTTCTGGCAGCGAGGTGTTCGCCGGGTGCGTTTGAGTGTGGACGCCGAAAGCCCCACCGGCGCGCCCCGGCTCTATGACCGGGCAGGCTTTCGGGTGGAGCAACAGTTTGCCCGCTATCTAAAAAGAGTGTAGCAGGGATCGGGGGCTGGAGATAGGGTGCTCCACCCAGTCCCCAGTCCCCGATCCCTAATCTCAATATCCAATATCCAATCCCCCAGGAGGAAATCCCATGCATTTTGACTTACTTATTCAGGGCGGCGATGTCGTCAACCCCGGCGGCCAGAGCGGACGGCTGGATGTGGGCATCCGGCGCAACCGGGTGGCCGCGATGGAACCGAGCATCCCCGCGGAGAGCGCGGCCCGGGTGGTGGACGCCAGCGGTCAGATCGTCACCCCCGGCCTCATCGACCTGCACACCCACGTCTACCACAACGTCACATTCTGGGGCATCCACGCCGACCCGGTGGCCGCGCGCAGCGGTGTGACCACCTGGCTGGACGTGGGGTCCGCGGGCGCGTTCAATGTGCTGGGCTTTCGGGAATGGGTGGCCAAGCCCTCCACTGCCCGTCTCTATGGCCTGCTCAACATCTCGTCCATCGGTCTGACTGCGGCCACATTTGAACTCACCAATCTGGAGTATTGCGATGTGGATTTGTGCGTCAAACTCATCGAGCAGAATGCAGACCTGCTCCTGGGCATCAAAGCCCGCATCGACCGCAACACCACCCGAGGCACAGGTATCGAACCCCTGCGCCGGGCACGGGCAGCTGCGGATCAGGTGCAGCTGCCGCTGATGGTCCACATCGGCGGTGGCCCGCCCAGCCTGCTCGAAGTGCTGGAATTGATGCGCCCCGGCGATATCCTGACCCACTGTTTTACGGGCGGGGATATGCGCATCATCGACGATTCGGGTGTGCTGCTGGAAGCGGCCAAACGGGCCTGGGACAGCGGTGTGATTCTGGACATCGGCCACGGCGCGGGGTCGTTCTCATTTGAGACAGCCGAAAAGATGATGGCCGCGGGCTATCAGCCGGATGTGATCTCCACGGACATCCACCAGATGAGCATTCACGGCCCGCTCTACGATATGCCCACCTGTCTGAGCAAATTCCTGGCCCTGGGCATGAGCCTGGAGGATGTGATCCGAGCATCGACTGTGCGGGCTGCCGCAGCCATGGGGATGGGTGACGAAGTGGGAACGCTCCGTGTCGGCAGCCTGGCAGACGTGGCCCTCTTCGAGATTCTGGAAGGCGATTTTCCCTTCTACGACGTACGAATGCTCCAGCGCAACGGCAAGCAGTTGTTGCGCAACACAATGACAATCGTCAATGGCCGGGAACTGCCCCGCACCTGCGACGGCCCGACCGCGCCCTGGATCGAACTGAGCCAAGGCCAGCAAAAGCTGGTTGAATTGGGCCACGCGCCGGACAAATTGGCTGTGACCCACTGCTGCTAAGAATTGCGTAGTGCGTGGGGCGTGTACTGGTAGCGATGCCGGTACACGCCCTACGCACTACGCTCCACCCAAAGGACCTCTCCGATGACACACCGACTCCCCCGCAGCACGCCGGAAGCCCAGGGCATTGCCTCTGCTGCCATTCTTGGCTTTGTCGAAGCGGCCCACCAATCCATCCACGACATCCACAGCCTGATGATTGTGCGCCACGGCGCGGTGGTGGCCGAGGGCTGGTGGTCTCCGTTTGAAGAAGCGCGCACTCACGTGCTTTTCTCCCTGAGCAAGAGCTTCACCTCCTCCGCCATCGGCCTGGCCGTGGAAGAGGGGCTGCTCACAGTGGACGACCGGGTGGTGGATTTCTTCCCCGACGATCTGCCTGCAACCGTCAGCGACAATCTGGCCGCGATGACTGTCCATCACCTGCTGGCGATGTACACCGGACACAGCGAGGACACCACCGGCTATCTCCACGCGGCTGTGGACGGCAACTGGGCGCGGGCGTTCCTGGCCCAGCCCGTCACCCACCCACCGGGGACTCACTTTCTCTACAACACCGGGGCGACGTATATGCTTTCGGCAATTGTGCAGAAGCTGAGCGGCCAGACGCTGCTCGACTATTTGACACCCCGCCTCTTTGCGCCCCTGGGCATCGCCAACCCCACCTGGGAAACCTGCCCCCGGGGGATCAACACCGGCGGCTATGGGCTGAAAATAACGACAGAGGACATCGCCGTTTTTGGGCAGATGTATCTGCAAAAAGGTGTCTGGCAAGGGCAGCGGATTCTCCCCGCGGCCTGGGTGGCCGAAGCAACCCGGGGCCACAGCGACAACAGCGCCAACGAAAATATCGACTGGGCACAGGGCTACGGCTACCAGTTCTGGCGCTGCCGCCACAACGCCTATCGGGGCGACGGCGCTTTCGGTCAGTTCTGCGTGGTTATGCCAGAACAGGACGCGGTGATCGCCATCACTGCCGGTGTGGGGCCAATGCAGCCCACGCTGGACCTGATCTGGGAGCATCTGCTGCCGGCATTCGGGGCAAATGTGCTGCCGGAAGATGCGACCGGGCAGACCCGATTGCAGCAGAAACTGGCCGGTCTTGCCATTGCGCCCCAGGCAGGGACCGCGTCATCACCCATCGCGCGGCAGGTGACGGGCAGGCGCTATGCGATGGATGAAAACCCTCGGGGCGTGGAGGCATTTTCCTTTGACTTTGCCCAAGACCAGAACATCTGTACAATAGAGGGGCCGTGGGGAGAACAGAAGATCGTTTGTGGTATTGGGGAATGGCGCAAAGGCGAAGCGGTCTTTGATGCGCGGGGCAGCCAGCCTGCCGCGGTCAGCAGCGGGTGGGTCGAGCCGGACATCTTCGCGTTTCGCGTCTATTTCTACGAAAGCCCCTTCTGTGTCAGCTACACCTGCCGCTTTGAAGGTGATACCCTGGCCGTCGATTCCGCGTTCAACGTCTCTTTTGGCCCGGCAGAACTGCCTCGACTGGTGGGGAAAGCGCGCTGAAAAGGTTATGACACGCGCGGCGTGAAACGTGAAGCCAGTCTCACGCCGCACGCAGCACATCCCACGCCGCGGGCAGTACCCTTTCGCGTCCATCTGTCCACCAAACCGGATTGTTGACAATTCACCACAGGAACTCCCATGCATCTCACCTTCATCAAACCCAATATTGGACGGATGGAACACAGCCTTTATGTGGATGAGGGGCGGATGGAACCCCTGCAATTGGGTGTGTTGGCCGCGCTCACCCCGCCGGATGTGGACATCGCTCTCTGGGACGATCGGCTGGAGAGCATCCCCTATGAACGGCCCACGGATTTGGTGGCGATCACAGTGGAGACGTATACGGCCCGCCGCGCCTACGAAATCGCCGGGGAGTATCGGCGGCGGGGCGTGCCGGTGGTGATGGGCGGGATGCAGCCCACACTCATCCCGGAGGAGGTGAAGCCCCACGCCGACAGCATCTTCGTGGGCGACGCGGAGACGAAATGGGCGCAGGTCATCGACGACGCGCGACGGGGCGCGTTGCAGCCGGTCTACCATGCGCCGGTGGGGGTGGCCCATCCCGGCATCCACACCCGGCGGGATATCTTTAAAGGCAAGGGCTACCTGCCCATTTCGCTGATGCAATTCAGCCGGGGCTGCCGTTTCGCCTGCACCTTCTGCGCGGTGAGCAGCTACTTTGACAAAGGCCACTACACCCGGCTGGCCGAAGAGGTGGTGGCAGAGATCGAAGCCAGAGAGCGCAAGCAGATTATCTTCTTTGTGGATGACAATATCCTCTCCAATTTCGCCGCGGCCAAGAAGCTTTTCCGGGCATTGATTCCCCTCAAAATCCATTGGGTGAGCCAGGGCAGCATCGATATGACCCAGGACCGGGAGCTGATGGGGCTGATGGTGGAGAGCGGCTGTGTGGGAATGGTGGTAGGTTTCGAGTCCATCTCCAAGGACAGCCTGCGCTGGATGCGCAAGTCGCCCAACTTTGTGGGGGGCTTCGACGGCTATCAGAAACAGATCGAAGTCATCCGGGAGTATGGCATCCAACTGTGGGCGGCCTTCACCCTGGGCCACGATCACGACACAGTGGACTCTATTCGGGAGACGCTGGACTGGGCCATGGAAAACAAATTTCCCCTGGCTGCCTTCAATATTTTGGTTCCCTATCCCAACACGCCGCTTTACACAAAGCTGGAGTCCGAAGGGCGTCTGCTCTATGACGGCAGTTGGTGGCTGCACCCGGAATATCGCTTCAACTACGCGGCCTTTCGTCCCAAAAATATGACGCCGGACGAGCTGACCGAAGCCTGCTGGAATGCCCGCTCCACCTACAACAGCCTGGGCTTTCTCATTCGCCGCGCCTTTGACTTCAAGACGAATCTGCGCACGCTCTACAAACTGGGGGTCTATCTGCGCTACAGCCCCATCTTCCGCAAGGAAGTTTTCAAAAAGCAGGGGATGCGCTTCGGGCTGGGGTGACTTCCGTCTGCCGGGGATTCTGGGATTCTTGTCCGATTCGGTATACTGAGCAACGCAGTATCCCTGTCTATCCCCCCACACGAGGAGAAATCCGTGAAAGTTGCGTACGTCTTTGCTCTGCCCCGTTCTGCCAGCTACAAACTGGCCCAAATGATTCTGCCCCAACTGGAAGCGGGAACCCACGGCGTGGACGTGGCCGGGATGTTCTTCTTCGACGATAACACTTTTGTCCTGCGTGCCGGTGACCCGGTGGGCGAGCGGCTGGCGAAGGTGGCCGCGGAGAAGGGCATTCTGCTGATGATGTGTGATATGTGCGCGTTGGAGCGCAACCTGGCCGAGGGCGAACCCCGCTGGTGCGACACCGACGGCGTGGGCCGCACCGAGCCGGGCGAATGTCGTACGGTCAACACCGTAGAGGGCGTCCACGTGGGCTGCTTCCCCGACCTCTACGCCGCGCTGGCGGGCAATATGCCGGATCAGGTGATTACGCTGTAGTTGGGTAGGGTGCGATTCGCCAGCGGTGAGTCGAATTTCCAAGATAGAAACGTGAAACGTAAAGCGTGAGATCGAACGACGATCTCACGCTTTACGTTTCACGTTTCTTTGGCAAAATATCATCCGCCCCAGTTCAACTCACCGCTGCTCCACCCGCCAGGTCTGGCTGTAGAGCGGCGCGGCTGCCAGGGCCGCGTGATAGGCCGCTTCATCGGCAAAGCGGCTTTCGGCCAGCCGATAGCCGGTCATTGTCACCGCAAAGCTCTCCACGCCAAAGGGCCAGGGATCGCAGGTGGCGGTGGTGTCGTCGTAACAGAAGCGGATGTCCACACAGCCCTCTGGTCCGCCCGTGGGGCAGCAGCCCAACAGACTGCCAGAAGGCCAGGGCACACTGAGCCGCAGGGAGGCGTTGTCCGAGAACTGGAGCAGGCAGGTATGCGCGGCCAGCGTTTCAGCTTCCATCCCCTCCAACAGTTCAGGCATCTGGCGAAAGTGGGCGCGGGCTTTCGCCTGCAACGCCTGTTCCCACTCAAAAAAGCCCGCGATCTGCGCCCGTTCTTCCGGGCTGAAGGGCAGACTTTTCAGAGACATTGCGTAGAGATGTGCCGCGTGGCGGGTGACAATCAGCGCGGCATAGGGGTGATGCCCCCACGCCACTTGAATGCCTTGCTGCCAGATGGCAATCTTCTCCGCCACATCCGTGTGATGCAGAAAATCCATGGGCACGCCGTCATCCCGCAGCGCTGGTCTCTCCTCCCATTGCGTCCAGCCGCTGTCGTGGAGCACCACAGCCGCGTAGAGCAGATCGAAGAGCGCTGGCCGCGCGAACCGTTCATTGCCCCAATAGCGACAGAACTGGGCCGCCATCAATCCGTGGGCCGGTTGAGGAATGCAGAGCAGCCCCCCGTCCTCCATTTCCCGTACAACCATCCCCTCTTCTCCTTCGCAATTGGCGACTATCGTACCTTCTCAATATCTTGGGGCGAAGAAGTTCGACTTTTGCCAAAAGTCGAACTTCTGGGTTGACCAGCCCCGTTTTATTGAGAAGATACCTTCTATCCCTCAAAGAGTTTTTCATTCCGGTGCAGCCGGCGGGCAATGCCAAAGGTCTGGCCTTGCGCCCGGACAGTGGGTGCGTGCGCGGCCAGATAGCGGGCCGCGGCCACCAGCACATAGACTGCTTCGTCCGCGGACGCGCCCCCAGCCACCAGCAGGTCGTGCTGGCGGAAAGCCGCTTCCACCGACTGAATCGTATGAAAGTCCCGGTCCTCGCGCAGGAGCAGACCGGCCAATTCGGCCCGCAGGTCCGCCGCGTCCCCGCCCCGGAAGAGATACTCCCCGACAGCATTGCCCGCCTGATTCACCTGCTGCTGCTGATTCAACAGCCCTTCCAGCCCCGGCAGAGACGGAGACGCGCCGTTGCGGGCTGCCGATTGAGGAAGCCGGGCCGCGGGAATGTTGAGGAAGCGGTCCAGATAGATGCTCATCGCGGCATCAAAGACGCCCCGCAACAGCAGCAGATAGCCGTCCGGCGCGCTGTACCCCTGCAGGCGGCGTAGCCCCTGGTGGACCGCGTTGGCAAAGGTGAAGGTGTGCAGGGCCGTGTCCCAATCGCCGAATTCGTTGCTGGTGTGGAAGCGGGCGATGCGCAGGGCCGCGGCGTAGGCCACAGTGGACGCCAGTTCCACTTCGGTCGCGCCCGCCTCCAGCGCGGCCAACAGCCCGGCAATACTCGCCTGGGGATCGTCCTCCAGCAGCACAGGCACAAGCGCGGATCGCCCCTGCCAGCTTCCCCGTTTCGGCACGCCCCCGGCCAGTGCGTCGGGAAGCTGGGCAAAGGCTTCTCGCAGCAGCACAATCAGATCGATGGGGTTGCGCCAGGCGTTGGATTCCTCCATACGTCGGGCCGCGGCGTAGCCGGGAACCAGACTGGTCAGCACCACTTCCGCCTGCGCCCAGCCCACAATGTCCAGGGCCTCGAAGGCTTTGTTGGTAAAGTCCAGCGGGTGGCCGATGTCGATGTAGCGGAAGTCGGTGGCCGCGCTGAAGAGAATGTCCGCCATCTCCTGCGGCCCCGCGCCCGCGCGCAGTGCGGTGACAATACAGCGTTCCGCGCCCTCGTCGTCCCGCACAGTGATAAAACGGCGGAACCACTGCTTGAGCAGGGGCAGTTCCGGGCTGCCGCCGGGCAAAGGCGAGACCAGAAAACGGGGGGAGCGGCCCGCGGTGTCCGCGGCCACCGCGGCCAGGCCGTGGGTCAGCGCTTTGGAGCGGTCTTCGGCCCGCAGGCTGGGCAGGAGATTCTGGAAACAGGTGAGCATTGTCAAGCCCTGTCCCCAGCCCTGCATCCGATAGCGGGTCCCGAATTCCAGCCCCGCGGCAAAGGGGGTGCGGGTGTCGTCGTGCTCGTCCACCAGACTGATCACCCCTTTGGCGAGGACGAGGGAAAGATTGCGCTCCAGTCCCACCTGTAAGCGTTCTTGCAACTGGGCCTGGGTGGGGTGGTGGACGGTCGCGTCCACATAGACATCGCCATCCCGCACTTCCACAGGAAAGTTCGGCGTATCGTCGGCCCACAGGTCAAAGGAGCCGCCGGTGCAGAGATCGAAGCGGGCGTGATGCCAGTGGCAGGTGAGAATGCCATCGGCCACACTGCCCTTGTCCAGGGGGAAGCCCATGTGGGGGCAGCGGTTGTCCAGCGCGTAGATTTCGCCTTCGTGATGGACGAGGACGATGACCTGACCGTCCACATAGACGGTGTGCAGGCCGATTTTGGTGACTTCGGCCAGGGTGGCGACGCGCTGGAAGGTGTCTGTGCGGGTAGCGGTGGGCATAGGGATTCTCCTTGTGAACGCAGCGGTTGGACCTGTCCATACTATACGTCAGAGTAGCTGGACACGCAACCGCATCCCAATGGACGAGCGGATCGAGATGTTCGAGAAGATTCAGCGCGCGGCTGTTGCCGTGGCGGTCTGACCCGACCCTATTGAGCCGGTTCGGTCACTAACCACCTCTCTACTTCTGCAATGGCTTGTGCTGGTGTCCAGGCGTGGCCCACTTGCCAGGTGGTCCGCCACTCGTGGGGGGGCAGGAGCTGTTGCGCGGCGGCACTGCGTTCAGCAATCAGCCGCTGGTGGAAGGGGGAAAGGGTGTCGCCGGTGCGCTCGCTGATTCCGTCTACGGCAGCGAGCAGCTTGACGGCTGCCGGGACCGACGCGGTCGGGGCAGAGGTCAGCAGATGACCGGCCAGGGCGACCAGCAGACAATGGAGCCGTCGCAGATAGAGCCGTGCGTAGGGCAATACCTGCCGGAGTTCGTGGCGGGCTTGGGCCGGATCGTTCTGGGTCAGGGCAAGTTCGGCCAGACCGGTGTGGGCCATAGCAATAAAAATGCCGGCGTACAAATCCCCTTCGGCGCTGGTCAATAAGGGCAGCGCTGCGCGCCAATGGCCCCTCGCTGTTTCCCGCTCGCCCCGGATCAGGGCAAGTTCGCCCAATTGAGCAAGTGGACAGCCAGGATTGAAGATGTGAGAAATCCGGCGGGCGATCTGCTCGCTTTCCTGCAACACCGCTTCGGCCCGATAGAGATCGCCCTGCTCAATGAGGATGCGCCCCTGCAGGTTGAGAACCCGTGCCCGTTCCAGCGGATCGTTATGCGCCAGGGCCAGGCTTTGCAGTTGCCCGGCAAACTCTGTGGCGATGTCGAATTCATGCGTCTGAAAGGCCAGGGTTGACATCCGTTCCAGCAGTTCAAAGCGCAAGGGCGTATCCACGGACAGCGCCAGCGCGGCGTGCACCAGACAAATACCTTCGCGCAGATGGCCGTGAAGCTCCCAATACCAGACCAGTTTGATGCAAAGTCTGTAGGCGGATTGGGCGTCCTCTTTGGCAATCGCCGTCACCAACGCCCTGCGAAAGTTGTCGTGATCCTGGCGGATGTCGGCCAGCGAGTGCGCCAGCTTCTGATCGGCCCGGGCCGAAAACCAGGCAATGTGTCTCTGCTGTACCAAAGCCAGCTCTGTGTCGGTCATCTGTGACAGGGCGAACTCCCGTATCATTTCCAGCATCGTCCAACGTCCTGGCAAACGTACCAGCAGGCTGTGGTCGGCCAGGGCATCGAGTTCGTCCTGGCTGGCATCACAGATGGCGTGGGCCGCGGCCAGCGTAGACCCCCCGACAAAGATGCCCAAACGCCGAAAGACCCGTTGCCTATCCTCGTTCAGCAGGCCATAGCTCCAGCCAATCGCCTGGTGGAGCGTGCGCTGGCGGGGCGGCAGGTCTCGGGCGGGCGTGTGGAGTTCGCTCAGCCAGTGGGGATCGGTGTGTAACATCTCGGACAGTTGGCCCAGACTCATACGGCGCAGGGCAGCCGCGGCCAGTTCCAGGGCCAGGGGCAGACCGTCAAGACGCAGGCAGATGCGGGCAACTTCACTGGCGTTCGCGGCGGTGATGGCAAATTCGTGCCGATGCTGGCGCACCCGGGCTGCGAACAACTGCACTGCTTCAAAGACGAGCAATTGCTCCGGCCCAATGGTTTGCACAGCATCTTGGCGTGGCAGGGAAAGGGTCGGCAGCGCGTATTCGTGTTCGCCAGCCAGGAGCAGCGGCGTTCTGCTCGTGGCAAGAATCTTCAAGCCTTTGCCGCCACGCAGCAACGCACCGATCTCCACGGCTGCCTCGCTCACCTGCTCGCAGTTATCGAGGACGAGCAGAAACACTCTCTCTTGCAGGAGAGTACACAGGCGGTCCAGCAGGGGCGTCGTACCCGTTTCGGCAATGGACAGGGCCTGGGCGATGGCGGGCAAGACCAGCTGGGCATCGGTGAGTGGGGAAAGATCGACAAAGCAGATGCCGTCGGCGAAGTGTGGAGCGAGTTTCTCGGCGCTGTGAATAGCCAGCCGGGTTTTGCCGATGCCGGGCGGACCGAGGAGTGTGAGCAGGCGCACATCGGCGCGTGTGAGCAGAGCGGTGACAATGGCCGTATCGCGCCGGCGGTCTATCAAAGAGGTCATGGGGACGGGTAAAGGATCGCGGGGCAGTTGGATCGGGGCGGGAATGCGAGCGCTGGTCGGCGTGGGACGGGTCGCCGTCAAATAGGCGATGGGCTGCAACTGCCGCGCCACTTGCAGGAAGTTGGCGCGCATTTCATCCGATATTTCCAGCGCAGCGGCCAATAGCGCCGCCAGTTGTGCTGAGGGCTTGCGTTCATCCGCCTCGATTTTGCGGATCATCGCAGACGTGCAGCCGACCCGTTCGGCCAACGCGGGCTGACTCCAGTCCCGTGCCTTGCGCTGCTGGCGCAGCCAATCGCCAAATGAATGAACTCCTTCCCCATCGGTCGGACGATTCATCAGTCTGCTCCTGAACGCAAATAGGTTTTACGCCGGGCTGTCACCCACTTTGTCACGCGGATTGTAACGCATCCAGTGACCAACAGCAAGTGAATTGCGCGTATACTGGCGGCACCGGCAGTTTCATCCAATTCACACAGGAGAATCACCTATGAGCAGCATTGTGGGGACCTGGAAAATGTCTATTGCGCCGTCCGAAAGCAGCCCGGAGGGGTTGGAGGTATTGCAGACCTTCTTTGCCGACGGCAACTATCTGGAGACGATCAACATCAGCGCCTTGAGTTCATCCCACGGCGTCTGGATGGGTTCGGGCAACACCTATCTCTACACCTTCCGCGTCTTTTCCTATGACGAGGCAGGGAAGTACAGCGGCACCCGGGTCATCCGCGGCAAAGTCCAAATGGATGGCCCGGATCGGTTCACCGGTGCTGGCGCAGCCGATATCATCACGCCGGACGGTCAGGTGATCCAGAACGCCTTTTCTGCACCCATCGAAGCCACCCGCCTGCAGGTGGAACTGCCGGGATGATCGCCCACTGCGCTCCAGAGTTTTCAATGGGAGATAAGCTGATGATTATCCAACCCAACAGCAAATTGCTTATGATTGGCGATTCGATCACTGACTGTGGTCGTGCTCGTCCGGTGGGAGACATGTGGCCGAAGGGTGCCTTGGGTGACGGCTACGTTGGTTTCGTAGCCGCACTGTTGGATGCTCGTTATCCGGCGCACAACTTCCGGGTCTTCAATATGGGGATCAATGGCAACACGGTGATGGATCTGAAAGCGCGCTGGCAAACCGATGTTCTGGATCTGAAGCCGGATTGGCTTTCCATCTGTATCGGGATCAATGATGTCTGGTTGCAGTTCGCCCGGCCACAGATGACGGAAAAGCATATTCGTCTGGATGTCTATACGCGTATCTTGGATGAGCTGGTGACGGAAACGAAGCCGATGCTCAGGGGGCTGATCTTGATGAGTCCGTACTACATTGAACCAAATCGGTCGGAGCCGGTGCGAGCCATAATGGATACGTACGGGACCGCGGTGCGCCAGATCGCGGAAAAGCATCAGGCGATCTTCGTGGATACACAGGCGGTCTTCGATGCTCTACTGACCCAGACCCACTCATCGGCCTTTGCCTGGGATCGGGTGCATTCAAATCAGGCGGGTCATATGGCGCTGGTCCGGGCATTTCTCCAGTCTGTGGGGTATGAGTGGGAATGAGGGAAAGTGTGGAATTTTTGTGGAAAAAATCCCTTCCATTCCATTGATACCATCGGTACGCTATCGAAATACGGCCCACGTGCAGTTCTAACCTTAGATTTGGTGATTCCAGGATAGCTTGGAACGCGGATATCCATACGCGTTGCAGAGACAGCGCCTTCGCGTCTGGTATTTGTGCCTGAAATCCTTTGCTGCCTGTAGCGCGGATGGATTGGGGAGTGTCGCCAGAAAATGCAGAACCAAATCCTGCTCGTACATCCCCCTGACAGCGTATCCGCTAGCGTCAATGAGTTGACGAACACCCCCCAGCACGTCCATTGGCTTGGGCAAGCCGTGTGCAGCGATCCGGCTCTTGTGGGCACGAAGGCAGCCAACCTGAGCAGACTTGCGTCCCACTATCCTGTGCCCGTCGGCTTTTGCCTGAGCGCCCATGCGTCGGATCATCATACATATTTTAATCAGGAGACGATTCTGCAGGCGTATGTCGCGCTGGAGCAGATCGTGGGACAGCCCGAACCCAGCGTGGCTGTGCGTTCTTCGGGCGTGGATGAGGACGGCGCTTCTGCTTCCTTTGCCGGGCAATATGAGACCTTTCTCAATGTGCGGGGCGCGGGCGCGGTGCTGGCTGCTGTGGATATGTGCCTGCATTCTGCCTTTGCCCCCCGCGCCCTGGACTATCGGCTGCAAAATGGATTGAACAGATCCGATATTCGACTGGCGGTTCTGGTGCAACAGCTTGTCCCTGCCGATGTCAGCGCAGTGATCTTCAGCGCCAATCCCATTACCGGCCGGCGCGACGAAATCGTAATCACGGCCAGTTGGGGTTTGGGCGAGAGTATTGTCGGCGGCACTGTGACCCCGGATACCTATACGGTAGGGCGCAAATCTACGGCGGAGATCAGCGCACAGATCAGCGAAAAAGCGCGTATGACCGTGCCCACACCGTCCGGGACCACGGAAGTAACTGTGCCACGCCTCTTGCGCACACAGCGCACATTGACCGATGCCCAATTGCTGGAGATGGCAGAGATGGCAACTGCACTGGAAAACGAAATGGGATACGCCGTCGATCTGGAATGTGCCTGGCATGGGGGAAAGCTCTATCTGTTGCAGTGTCGCCCGATCACCACCGCTCTAAAAAATGGCCTGTATACACGGCTCGAAAGGAATACGGATTGACCAAAAAATCTGTATTCTCTTCCATCCATGTATACAAATTTTTGTCTTTCGTAGCACCCCGCAGCGTACAGAAAACCTATCTGAAGAGGAGAGATACTCATGGAACCCGCACAGCTAACACCCGGTCAACCCATTCCCGTTCCGCCGGACTTTCCCATCGAATGGCGCAAGCCAACCGACCCGAACAACTTTTGGATGCGGGATGTCATGCACTTCCCCTACCAAATAGTCCCACTCGCCGCGTCGTTTGTGGAAAATGTCCTTGAACCCTGCCTGAATCACGGCGCAGGCAAAGTTGGGATGCCCATCCGCTTCCATTGCCGAATTTTCAACACCCACTACTACACCGCCACAACGCCGGTGCTGGGACCGGACGGCAACCCGTTTATGCCGCCGCCCGATGCCGACTCGATGGATCATCCCAGTGTCCGGGCAGTGATGAGTATTTCCGACTTTTGGGAGGGTGCGTTGCTGCCGGAAATCAAGCAGATTCTCGCCCACTGCGAATCCATCGATCTGGCATCTGCTACACCAGCGCAACTGGTGGGCCACTTTGACGACTTTATGGCCCAGGCCACCCGCTCCTGGCAGATCCACTTTGAGGTTGCCCACACGATGCTGCTGGCCATGAGCCTCTTCGATGACTTCTATCAGGAGATATTCGGCGCGGATGCCTTAGGCGCCTACCGGCTGTTGCAGGGATTTGACAACAAATCCCTGGAAGCCAATCGGAAATTGTATGCGCTCAGCCGTACAGCCCTGCACACGCCGGAAGTCCAGACGATTCTGGAAACCCATCCAGCCGAGCAGGTGATGGCCGCACTGCTGGCGTCCAAAGAAAGTCGCCCTTTTCTGCAGGCACTCAATGATTGGCTACAGGAATTCGGTCAGCGGGGGGATATGTATGACTCGCTGACCAGCGTAAGCTGGATCGAAGACCCGACGCCCGCCATCGGCAACCTGCTGGACTATATCCAGCGGGATGAGGACATCGACGCCCATCGCCAGGCCATGCAGGCCGTGCGGGAACGACTGATTGACGAAGCCCGCGCCACCCTGGCAAGCTATCCCGAAGTTGTCCGTATGCAGTTTGAAGGACTGTTGCGCAGCGCCCAGGCAGCAAGCGTCATCCAGGAAGACCACAACTACTGGTTGGATCAGCGCGCCATCTATCAACTGCGCCGCGCCTTCCTGGAAGTGGGGCGTCGGCTGGCCGCTGCTGGCTCTCTTGCCGCGCCGCTGGATGTGATCTATCTGCGCTTTGAGGAAGTGCGCAACGCCCTGCTTGCCCTGTCGCAGCGGCCGCAAAAGCTGCAAGAATTGATCGCTGAGCGCAAGGCGACTGCCGCGCACTATGCCGATATCCAGCCGCCAATGATGCTGGGCACATTGCCTGATGGACCGCCCCCCGACGATCCGGGCACGCGCGCAGGGATGCGCTTCTTCGGTGCGCCGCCGCAGCCGAGCAACGAGCCTAATACAATCAACGGCGCAGCCGGTTCGCCCGGCAAAGTACGCGGCCCCGCCAAAGTGATCCGCACCCTCAACGAAGCGGGCAAACTGGCCAAAGGCGACATTTTGGTGACGGAGACAACCGCGCCGCCCTGGACGCCCCTCTTCGCCACAGCCGCGGCCATCGTCACCGACGCCGGCGGCATTCTTAGCCATTGCGCGGTGGTGGCGCGGGAATACGCCATCCCCGCTGTGGTAGGAACGTATACGGCCACCCGTCTGATCCAGGACGATATGCAGATCGAGGTGGACGGCGACAGCGGTCTTGTGCGCATCCTGGCCTGAGACCCTATGACTCTACGGCAAAAGACCTTTTGAACCACTGGTGAGTCCACTGCAAAAAAGCCAGATTCTCCCGCCAAGACGCCGAGAAATTCAGGGGTAATATCCGCGTTTACCAGTGGCTGAAAATACTTTTGCAGTTGAGTCACTGATAAACGCGGATGAATGAGGGATGCCTTCCTGACATTCTCTGTACCTCTGCGCCTCTGCGAGAGGGAATCACTCTTTTGCTGTAGAGTCACCTACGATGCCAAAAATGTTTGCGCAGCGCCGTGTCACATCCGAACATCAACTGGTCGCAGCGATTGCGTTGATTACAATGTTGGCACCGCTGAACAGCACAATGATTGCCGTCGCGCTTCCCAGCATTGCCGACAGCTTTCATGTGGAAGTCAGTGCCGCCAGTGTGCTGGTGCCCACCTATCTTTTTGTTATGGCGGTCTTGCAGCCTTTCGCTGGCGGCCTGGGCGATCGTCTGGATCGGCGGCGCTTGATTCTGGCGAGTCTGCTGCTCTTTGGGGTAGCGTCGATGGGCGCAGCGTTCGCGCTCAACATGCCCATACTGATTTTCTTTCGTCTGCTGCAGGCGTTGTCCGGGGCGATGGTGTTCCCCAATGGTGTGGCGCTCTTACGCGAGGTGATTCCCACTGAACGGCGTGGGCGAGTGAGTGGGACCGTTGGTTCGGCAGCCTCCTTCGCTGCTGCGCTAGGCCCTGTCATCGGTGGTCTGCTGGTACAGGCGTTCGGTTGGCAGTCTGTCTTTTGGACCAATGTCCCTTTCATCGCGGGCGCGTTGGCATTGGGCTACATAGCCATTCCGTCGCCCCAACCACATACAGTCCATATCCAAGAGGGTAAGACCAATCGGCTGCGTGGCAATATTCTCGATCTGCGTACGTTTGTTGCTGCCAATGCAGCAGTGGCATGCAGCAATCTGGCAATGTATGTCACTCTGTTGGCCGTGCCGGTCTTGCTGACCCGTAAGTTGAACTGGTCGCCCAGTTGGGTGGGCTTTATCCTGGCCGCGCTTTCCGTGATGAGTCTGGTCTGCGCGCCCATAGGAGGGCGATGGGCGGACAGAATGGGGCGGCGCAGACCTGTGGTGCTGGGGTTGGGTGTCTTGATCATAGGCTGCGTTCTGCTTGGGATAGCGCAGGCGCGCATGCTGTTTATGTTGATCGGTGGACTGATGCTCATGGGCGCAGGACTGGGCATTGCTGGTGCCGGAATGCAGACCGCCGCCATTGAAGCGGTTTCCAAACGGACTGCTGGAATCGCAGCAGGCTTGTTTAGCACCAGTCGCTATTGTGGCAGCATTCTTGGCTCCAGCGTGTGGGCTGTGCTGCTCGGCGCGAAAAACGATCAGTACAACACCATTTTTGTGATGATATTCATTGCTGCCAGTCTATCTGCGCTTGCGGGTAGCAGCATGCACCCCCGGTTTCATGAATAGTATGAGCCATCCATCTTCATCGGAAGAGAATGTGTACTGTTTACCTCGACTTTAGCCATTATATGAAAGTATAGAAAGGGGAAGGCAGAGA
>JAHBVF010000012.1 GCA_019637685.1 Caldilineaceae bacterium
GATAGTTCAGAAAAACCTGTGCTGAGCAGGCTGGTGATGGGACAAAAAAGGGACGCGGATTCACGCAGATAGACGCTGATCTGGAGAAAAAATCCGCGTTCCTCTGCGTTTATCAGCGTCCAGCTTCTTTCACTATCAGCCTGATTACTACATAGTTCAGAAAAATTTGTGAACATCTGGGAAATCTGTGGATTATCTCGAATCGCCTAATCCGCCCGTTCCGCATCACCTGTGTTCTAATTCTTAGGAGGAATCGTGTCCCATCCATCCATCACACTCGAAACTGTTGTCACCCGCGCGCCCGGCCTCATCGGTGCAGAACTGGACAACGAAACCGTCCTCCTCGGCGTGGAGCAGGCCGCCTATTTCGGTTTGGACGCCACCGCCCAGGCCATCTGGCAGCAGATCGAGCAGCCCGCAAGGGTCAGCGAAATCGTCGCGGCGCTCACCGCCCGTTACGCCGTGGACCCGGCCCAGTGCGCGGCCCAGACCTGCGCCTTTTTGGAACAGTTGGCCGCCGAAAATCTGGTACAAATTGTAGCGGGTAGCAGCCGGTGAATGCTCTCTTTGGCCTCTGGCAGACCGACGGCGCGCCTGTCGATCCCGCCCGCGTTTCCCGTATGACTGACAGTCTGAATTTTTGGGGCACAGAGCCGCCCGCGCTCTGGCGTGATAATTCCCTGGCGCTGGGCTGTCAGCCTGGCCCTGCAGACCCGCCGAATGCGGCCCAGCCCGCCCACCACCCAGCCAGTGACCTGACACTCATGGCCAGCGCTCGGCTGATCCACCGGGGCGAGCTGGCCGCTGCACTCTCAATTCCTCCCGCCGATTTGCCTGCATATTCCGACGGCCAACTGCTGCTGACCGCCTGGCAACGCTGGGGAATCGATTGCGTCCATCACCTGAACGGCGACTGGCACTTTGCCCTCTGGGATGGAGCCGCTCGCCGCCTCTTTCTGGCCAGGGATCAGCACGGCACATCCAGCCTCTACTATCACCGGGGCAACGACCTCTTTGCCTTTGCCTCCACCCAAAAACCCCTGCTGGCCCTGCCTTCCCTTCCCCAGCAGCCCAACCTGGCCCGCATTGCCCAGATGCTAAACGGCGTGATGGGTGACGGCAGCCAGACCGGCTACGGCTCCATCAGCCGCTTACCCCCCGCCCACTGGCTGCTGCTGGACGCGGACGGGCTGCGGGTCAACCGCTACTGGTATCCTGAAAATTTGCCCAAAATTCATCTGCGCGATGACAAGGCGTATGTGGAAGCCTTTCTCCATCACTACCAGGCTGCGGTGGAGAGCCGACTTGCCGCGAAGGGCAAGACCGGGCTGATGCTCAGTGGCGGGCTGGATTCTGGCTCGCTGGCCGCGCTGGCCGCGCCCGCTTTGGCAAAACGGGGCGAGCTTCTCCATGCCTTCACATCCGTCCCTGTCGGCCAGACAGCGGCTGATCTGGCCGGGGGTGGCCCGTTGAATGAAGGCCCGTTGGCCGGGGCTATAGCCGACGCCATCGGCCACATTCGCCTGACGCCGGTGGGTGCAGCGGATATTTCCCCGCTGGCCGGGATTGAACGAATGCTCTGGGTACACGATGAACCCAGCTATCCCGCTGGCAACAGCTATTGGCTGGCCGCCATCTACGCCGCTGCCCAGGCCGCGGGCGTCACAACGATTTTCACCGGTACCGCCGGCAACGACACAGTTTCCTGGCGGGGGGTTCCTCCCGATATTTCCCAGCGGCTGTGGGCGGGAGGACCTGTCAATCTGGTGGATGGGGTGCAGGCCATACGCGCCCGCTCCGGGCTGTCCACCAGCGCCGTGCTGTGGGCGGCGTTTGCCAAGCCCTTGCTACGCCAAGCCCGGGCACGAATGCCCTTTCTCTCCCGGCCCCGCCAGACCGACTGGGATCGCTTTAACCCGTTGCACCCCCGTTTTCGGCAGCGCCCGGAAATCGTCTACGCTCTGGCCGCGCCGGATGGCGTGCAGATGCCTGCTTCCCCTGCGGATTCCGGCTGGGCCGCGTGGCGGCTGGACCTTCCCGGTCGCTGGCTTCCCCCCACGTTTCACTTTGAAGATGGAGGCGCGTATGGGCTGGATGTGCTCGATCCCACAGCCGATCGGCGGCTGATGGATTTTTGCTTTGCCTTGCCGAGCGAGCAGTATCACAACGGCGCGCAGGATCGGTGGCTGATCCGCCGGGCAATGGCGGGGCGGCTGCCGGAACGGGTGAGGATCATCCGCCAGCGGGCGCGTCAGTCCGCGGATACTGTCAGCCGGCTGCACAGCCACCAGGCCGAAATAGACGCGGCTATTCAGCGGCTCACCCGCCATTCCCTGGCCGTGGCCGTGCTGGACCTGCCCCGCATGGCCGCCGTGGCCGGGCAGATCGGGAAAAATCCGGCCCAAATCAGCCATTTGACCGCCAGTGTTTTCCTCCTGCGCGGGTTGATGACGGGGATTTTTTTGGAACGATTTGGGCCGTAAGTAGGCCAGCTACCACCGGGCCGGAGGGTTATTTGTCTGCGGCAGTCAGGCCCGGCACCGCGCGCATTCTGTGGTGTATGGGGCGCTGGCGTTTGATACCCCCTGCTAAGAACGACTTTTGACAGCAAATCCACCTCGTGGTAACGTTACCCTGACTGGTTTGCTTTTACCTCTATCAAATTTCATTTTTTTGCAAAACTTATCTGACGAGTTATCTATGCGCATCTCCCGCGTCGAAACCTTTCAGGTTGCCCCGCGCTGGCTATTCCTGAAAATCCATACCGATGAGGGCATTGTCGGGTGGGGCGAACCAACCCTGGAAAATCGTGTACACACGGTGGCCCAGGCCATTGCCGAAGTGGAACCCTATCTGCTGGGCAAAGACCCCACGCGGGTGATGCACCACTGGCAGGCCATCTACAAACACGCCTTCTACCGGGGCGGCCCGGTCCTCACCAGCGCCCTTTCCGGCATCGAACACGCGCTCTGGGACATCACAGGCAAAGCACTGGGCGTGCCCGTGTACAAGCTGTTTGGCGGCCCCCTGCGCGATCGCATCAAAGTCTATGCCCACATCCGGGGTGATACCCTCAACGAACAGATCGCCTATGTGCGGGCGCGCAAGGCGGAAGGTTTCCGCGCCTTCAAGACAGGCCCGCGCACAGCCGCGGGCCAGAGTGCTCACCGCTTCATCGAAACGCCCGCCTTTGTGGACGCGGTGGTGGAGCGTTTTGCCGCGCTGCGGGAAGGTGCTGGCCGGGATATTGACATCGCCATCGACTTTCACGGCGCGGTCAGCCCACAGATGGCAGGCACGCTCATCAAAGCCCTGGAACCCTTTCAGCCCATGTTTATTGAGGAGCCGGTGCAGTGTCAGAATGTGGATGTGCTGGCGGATTTGGCCCGCAAAACCCATCTGCCCATTGCCGCGGGCGAACGCATCTTCACCAAATGGGGCTTTCGCGAGCTGTTGGAGAAGGGCGCGGCCTCGATCCTCCAGCCAGACCTGAGCCATATGGGGGGCATCTTTGAGGGTCGTCTGATTGCTGGCATGGCTGAGAGCCACTACGCGCTGATCGCGCCCCACTGTCCCCTGGGGCCGATTTCCCTGGCCGCGGGGATTCAACTGGACGCATCCATCCCCAACTTTCTCTGTCAGGAACATGTCCATCTGGGCGAGGGCTATCTGAAACAGCCCTTTGTGGTGAAAGATGGCCACATTGATCTGCCTACCGCGCCCGGTTTGGGTATTGAGATTGACGAAGAGGCGTTGCAGGACAAACTTGGTGTTTTTCGTCGTCATCCCGGGCTGTTCCATCCGGATGACGGCGCAGCTATCGACCATTGAAGTACATTTAAGTTCAGAGGAGAAACAAAATGTCTGTTAAGCGAAATATGTCCCGGCGTGATTTTCTGCGCACCTCCGCGTTCAGCGCTGTGGGCCTGGCGCTGGCTGCCTGTGCCGCGCCTGCCGCGGCGCCTGCTGCCCCCGCGGCTAGCTCTGGCGAGGCCGCGGCACCTGCTGTCGAGAAGACGACCGTCCGCTTCCATGCCCGTATCGGCCAGCAGGAAGATACGCTGTACGATATGCAGATGCCCAAGTTTATGGCAGAGAATCCCAACATCGAGATTGTCAAGGAATCCTTCCCTGGCGCAGAGTTCAACACCAAAATGTCCACAATGCAGGCGGGTGGCACATTGGGCGATGTGATGTGGAGTGCATTGGGTGGCTCGACCATTCAGTTTGCGTATGCCCAGAATCAGGTTGCCTCTATCAACGATCTGGTGGCCTCGGAAGGTGTCGATTTGAGCCAGTGGTATGAGGGCTGTCTGGATGCGATTACCCTGGAAGGCAATCTGTTGGGCCTGCCCTTCAAATCCCATCCTGGGCTGGCGATTGTTTACTACAACCAGAACATTCTGGATGAGGCCGGGGTCGAGTATCCCACGGCGGCGACGACTATCGAAGAGCAGATTGAGATTGCCAAGGCCGCGACGAAGAAGGATGGCGACCGCACTGTCCAGTTCGGCTACCTGCCGGGCGTGGACTGGAAGTCCCATGTCACCCACTTCCGGGCCTATGGCACCGAATTGATCAATGAAGATGGCACGGTCTTCCAACTTAATTCCGAGTTGGGGATGCAGGCTATCAACCACCTGTACGATCTGTTCCACACCTATCATGTATCGCCCTCGCCGGATCAATTGTTGGGCAGCGGCAATGATATGTGGATCAGCGGCGTATTGGGTATGATCCAGGGCGGTACATCCACCTCTGTGACCGGCAGCGCGATTGGCGATAAGTTTGAATGGATGGTCGCCCCCAATGCGGTCGGACCAGCCGGTGTCGGTGGTTCTGACTTCGAGGTGGATGCCTACTGTGTCACCACCGCAACCCAGCATGCACCGGAAGCCTTCAAGTGGGTGCAGTATCTGTGCAGCAAAGATAGCGGTATCCAGCTGGGCCTGATCGGCGGCACAGTGGGTGGCCGTCCGGATGTCTACAATGCACCCGAACTGCTCGTCTTCCCCTTCCGCCAGGTCTTCAAGGAAGTCATGGACAATGCCCAGGCCAGCCGTATTATCGCCAACTGGCGACAGACCGAGGCGCAGAACACCTTCGCCCAGGTGATGCAACCCCTGTGGGCAGGCGAAGAGAAGCCGACCCAGGAATTCATCGACGGCGTGACCGAGCAGGTCCAGGCGATTATGGACTTGCCGAAGCCGTAACAGACTTCGCACAAATAAGTAGCAAGACCACTGAAGCGTGAAACGTGAGATCATCGAACATCCTCACGTTTCACGTTTCAGTGTGAATGGTGTTTCCCTTGCGTACGCAACACGATTTTTGCTCAACTCCTACCTTATATCCAAAGGATCGACACCCCGATGGCAGCAGCAACAACAGCGCGTAGTTGGTGGCAATCACCGACGCAACGGCGAGAAGCCCTGGAAGGGTATCTATGGATCAGCCCTTGGGTCATTGGCTTTCTTGTGTTTACTTTAGGACCGATGATCGGTTCTCTGTATCTCAGCTTGACCACTTATAAGATCGGCGGCACACCAGTCTGGATCGGGTTTGACAATTATGTGCGCGCGTTCAGTGGTCAGGACAAGCTCTTTTGGGACTCACTCTGGCGTACTGTCTATTTTGCCATTGCGACTGTCGTTCTTGGTACTGTCGGCTCCTTGCTTGCCGCGATTCTGCTCAACCAGAACGTCCGCGGCCGTAACTTTTTTCGTGCACTTTTTTACCTGCCTTCTCTGACACCGGTGGTGGCCCTGGCGATTCTCTGGCAGTGGCTGCTCCAGCCCCAGGTGGGTTTTGTCAACTACGCTCTCTATCAATTTGGTATCAACGGGCCTGGCTGGATGACCAGCCGTCAATGGGCGTTACCCTCGCTGATCCTGATTTCGCTGTGGGCCGGCATCGGCGGTGGACGTATGATTATCTTCCTGGCCGGTCTGCAAGGCGTGCCCGTAGAGTTATACGAGTCCGCGGAACTGGACGGGGCAAGCACGCTCCAGCGCTTTTTCAACATCACCCTGCCGATGATCTCTCCGGTGATTTTGTTCAATGTGCTTCTGGGGGTGATCGGCAGCTTCAGTGTCTTCGCCCTGGCCTATGTGGCTACTGATGGCGGCCCCAGCTACGCCACCTATTTCTATGTGTTGCATCTTTATTACAGCGCATTTACCTATTTCCAGATGGGGTACGCTTCGGCCCTGGCCTGGGTTTTCTTCTTGATTATTTTTGTGCTCTCCTTTATTCAGATCAAGACCTCAGACCGTTGGGTCTACTACGAGTTTTCCTAAGATGACTATATCCAATCGCAGCACATCCCTGTCTGACGACGGCACAATATCCAAAGGCACAAATACGCCCCGCTACGTCAAGAAGCGACAGTTGTCCAAGTTCTGGATTTATGTCCTGCTTGTGGTGGCGGGCCTTGCCTTTGGTCTACCCTTCTTCTGGACGATTTCCAGCTCCCTCAAGCCGATCACCGAGCTTTTTGTCTTCCCCCCCACTGTATGGCCTGAGAATGTCCGTTGGCAGAACTATGCCGATGTCTTTGTCATCGCGCCTTTTGCCCTCTTTATCTGGAATACGGTTATTGTGACTTCCCTGGCAATGGTCGGTCAGATACTGTCCGCGGCTGTCGTGGCCTTCGGGTTTACACGCTTCCGCTTTCCCGGGCGCGAGCCGCTCTTTGTGCTGGTTCTGAGTACGCTGATGCTTCCCTGGCAGGTGACGGTCGTGCCCCAGTTCCTGCTCTTTCGCTATCTGGGCTGGATCAATACCTTTGCGCCGTTGATCGTGCCCTCGTTCTTCGGCGGCGGTGCTTTCTACATCTTTATGCTCCGCCAATTCTTTCTCACCATCCCCAGAGACCTGGACGAGGCAGCCAAACTGGACGGCGCTTCCTCCTTCCGTATCTTCTGGAATATAATGCTCCCCCTTTCCAAAGCGGCCCTGGCAACTGTGGCAATCTTCTCCTTTATCGGCCACTGGAACGAATTCTTTGGGCCGCTGATCTATCTCAACTCGCCCGACAAATTCACCATCTCCATCGGTCTGCGCTATTTTGTCTCCAATCCGTTTGAAAGTGATGAACCCCGCGAGGCGATTCTTATGGCGGCCTCGCTGATTACGGCCGCACCCGTGCTGATGCTCTTCTTCGCGGCCCAGAAATATTTTGTACAGGGCATTGCAACCACCGGTCTCAAAGGATAACTCCTATGCAACTGCTCTTATTCAATGAGTACAAACTCGGTGTACTGATCGATGGCCAGGTCCACGACGCCTCGGCTGCTGTGGCCGGTCTGGGCTACCATTCGCCCCAGGAAATGATGCGTATGCTCATCACCGACTGGGCACAGATGGAAAGCCGGGTGGCGGAGGCCGCGGCCAACGCGCCGGGCGTGCCTCTGGCTTCTGTGACCTGCCGCCCGCCTGTGCCCCGGCCCGGCCAACTGGTCTGTCTGGCGGGCAACTATCTGGAACCGGCCAAACCAGAGCGGGGACTCTTCAACGCCTTTCTCAAATCCCCCAACAGTCTCGTCGGCCACCGCGGAACAGTCACACTGCCCGACACGGACGCCACTGTCTTCCACTTTGAACCGGAGCTGGCGTTGGTTATCGGCAAGCCTGCCAGCCACCTGCGGGCCGAAGACGCGCTGGATTGTGTCTTTGGCTACACCCAATTGATGGATGTCTCGGCCCGGGGGCTGCCCGGTGGCTTCTTTCTGGGCAAGTCCTGGCACACCTTTGGACCGATGGGGCCTGTGTTGACCACTCGCGATTCTGTGCCCAATGCCAACGACTTGGGCATCCGTCTGTGGGTGAACGACGAGCAGCGCCACGATATTTCCACGCGGGATATGGACCGCCACATCCCCGAACTGCTGGCCGAAGTAACAAAAGTGTTGCCCCTGGAACCCGGCGATGTGGTCTCCACGGGAACCCACCACTTCGGCCTCTCGCCCGTGCAGGATGGGGACACCATTCGTCTGCAAGTGGAAGGGCTGGGACCCGCACTGGTTGTCCGCTGCGCCGATCCCCTGAAACGCACCTGGGATAGATAACTGTAGATCGGGCTGTCAGCCCGACAACCGCGGGAGAATGCCGATGATTATCGAATGGAACCATCACCTCTTTCACGCCGACACGACCCGCTATCCCCTCCACCCGCAAGCGGCGTATCGTCCCGACGCCAGCCGTTTCCCCGCGGATCCCCTGGCCGACTATCTGGCCCATATGGATGCTCACAGTATTGACCGGGCCATTCTCGTCCACCCGGAACCCTATGGCGACGATCACCGGCTGGTGTTGGAAAGTCTGGAGCGGGAGTCGACGCGCTTTCTGGGCACATCCCTCTTCTACCCCGCGGACCCGAACGCGCCGGCCAAACTGCGGGTACTGGTGGCCCAGCAGCCGCGTATCATTGCCACCCGCTTCCACGCGCATCAGGGCAAATCACACTATTTGGACAGCTTTGCGGATGCTGGGGTGACAGCCCTGTGGGAGACGGCTGCCGAGTTGGGGTTGTGGGTGGAACTGCACATCGGCCCGGACTTTGCGGCCCAGGTTGTGCCGCTGGTGGAGCGCTTCCCGGAGACCCGCGTGCTCATCGATCACCTGGCCGAACCCCATTTGGGCACGGGTGTAGAGTTTGCCAATGTGCTGGCGCTGGCCACTTACCCGAACGTCTATATGAAACTCTCCGGTCTCAACCACTTTGCCACGGACGCGCCCCTGTACACAAGCGCGCGGCCCTTCACCCGCTGGGTGGCCGATGCCTTTGGCCCACAGCGGATGGTCTGGGGCAGTGGTTCGCCGGAGATTGTGGACGCACACCTCTCCCACTTTTCCGAAGCAGAACGAGCACTGGTCCGGGGGGAAACGCTGGCGAAGCTGTTGCCCTGGTAGCCGTTCTCAGTCCCGCGGCAACAGATGTTTCTGCACTTTCCCCATTGCGTTGCGGGGGAGCGCTTCGATATAGCGAAAGCGTTTGGGCAGTTTGAAGCTGGCAAGTTGGCCCCGGCAATAGGTGATGAGCGCCTCCTCATCCACCGCGCCATCACAGACCAGAAAGGCCGCGGGCACTTCCCCCCATTCGGGGTGGGCCATGCCCACCACCGCAGCCTCGACCACCCCGGCAAAGGTGCAGAGCATCTCCTCGATCTCCCGCGGATAGATGTTGAATCCCCCGCAAATGATCAGTTCGTGGCGGCGGCCCAGAAGCGTGACATAGCCCGTTTCCGGGTCTTGTCGGGCCAAGTCCCCCGTGTGAAACCAGCGAATGCCCTTCGCGTCTGTGCTGAAGCTGGCCGCGGTCTTCTCCGGGTCTCGCCAATAGCCGTCAAAAACATTGCTGCCCCGCACCAGCATTTCCCCTTCCTCGCCCGGCTGCACAGGATTGCCCTGCCCGTCTACAATGCGGCCAAAGACGCCGGGCAAAGGTGTGCCCACTGTCCCCGCGAGGCGTGGCCCCGCGTAGGGGTTGCTGAAGTTCATCCCCGTCTCTGTCATCCCATAGCGTTCCAGAATGCGCAGACCGGTCAACTGCTCAAATTCGTTGTGGGTCTCCGCGGGCAGGGGCGCGCTGCCGGAGCAAAAGAGGCGCATCCGGCTGAAATCCGGTTTCGGCGTCATTTCCCGGATACGCTCCACCAGGCGAAAATAGATGGTGGGTACAGCGAAATAGAGGGTTGCACCGCCACTTCCCAACACATCCAGCGTCTCGGCCAGATCAAATTTGGGGCGCAGACGGGTGGTAGCCCCGGCAGCCAGCGCGCAGTGCAGCCCCACCATCAGCCCGTGGGTATGAAAGAGCGGCAGGGGCAGCAGAATGACATCCTCCTCTGCCCAGGCCCAGGCCGAGAGCAGGCCGGTGACCGTCGCCAGCACATTGTTGTGGGTAAGCATTGCGCCCTTGCTGCGCCCGGTTGTGCCGCTGGTATACATAATCAGGGCCAGGTCTTCCCCCTGCACCACCACGGGCGCGGGCACTGTCTCCCCGCCCAGCCACTCTTCGGGCGAATCCACCAGCAGCACCCGCTCCACATCGGCCAGATTGTCGGCCTCCAGCTCGTCCAGCACGGGCTGCTGTGCCGTCTCGGTCAGGAGCAGCTTGGCCGTGCAGTCGTGGAGGATGTGGTTGATTTCCCGCTTGCGGTAGCGCAAATTCACCGGAACCATCACCGCCCCAAGGCGGATGACGGCCAGATAGGCGATGACAAATTCGGGCCGATTGCCCAAGAAAAAGGCGATCCGGTCGCCCTTTTGCACGCCCATCTGCTGGAAAGCCCCGGCCCAGCGCGCCACCGCCGCGTAGAGTTCCCGGTAGCTGTAGGTTTCTACCGATCCGGGCTGCGCCACTTCGGAAAATTCAAGGGCCACTTTGTCCGGGGAGCGTTCCAGGGCAATGGCAAAAAGTGTGGAAAGATTCATAGCCGTCCTTCTCCGTGGCGTTTAATTTTTCAGGGTTTAATCGATTGAGTCCACTGCAAAAAGGTCAATTTCTCCCGGGGAGACGCGGAGTCGCAGAGAATTTCAGGAGAGAATCCTTCTTTTTATCAGCGTTTATCAGTGTCTATCAGTGGCTCAAAAGGCTTTTTGCAGTAGAGTCATCGATTGGGATTTGAGAATGGTTTGAAAACAGATCGCCAAGACACAGCAGGACGAGGATCAGCCACCTGTCCCGTTTTTTCACTGTGTTGCAGGGCTTTGTGTTTGGTGATTGGCGTAACTTACTGGGGATACCGTACCTCTGCCTCGTCTGTCAGTGCTTGGGCATTTTCCACGCCGATCAGAATATCCGCCACATACATTCGTTGGGTCAGGGGCAAAGAGAACCAGTCGCTGCCTCTGTCCAGCAAACCCAGCGTCCTCTCTGGCCCCCAATTGTAGGCAGCCAGCGCCCACTGGGGGTCGCTGTAGCCCAGATCGCTGAAGTAGCTGTGGATATAGGAATAGTAGGCCGCGCCCACCAGAATATTGCTGTAGGGGTCCCAGGGGTTATCCACCTTTACCAGCGGCGCCCATTCATTCCACGTGGAGGGCAATATCTGCATCAGGCCATATTCGCCTGCACTCCCCTGTGCGTTCGGGTTCAGGCGGCTCTCCCGATAGGCCTGGGAAGCCAACTGACGCCAGTCAACGCCATAGAGCCGGGCAACGTCCTGGAACATCTCCGTATAGGTCTGGTCTCCGGGTCGATGGGTCGCGCCGCCAGTGGAGAGTAGGGCGACGGGCACGCGGTCGGCACTGGGGGCCATCCACGCCAGCCGGGGCGCAGGCGAATCGACCTGCGCGGCCAGGGGTCGGGTCCTGGCCCTGGTGATATTCGAGACAAAGCTGTCTCGCCACAGGTAGAGTGCGCCCAAGGCCAGCACCAGTACCAGGAGAAAAATGAATCCCATGCGAATGGCTGGGCGGCTCTCAAAGGTTCCGCTGCTGCTCAACGGAGCAAAGCTGCCGTCCACGGATTGGCTGCTTACTGTGTAGCGGTGGTGGAGAGAACCCATCCCAAAACGGCGACCGAACACAGGTGTAATTGTCAGACGCAAATGGGCAATACCGCCCGGGGGAAGTTGGAGGAGCAGGTTGTTGGGATAAATGGCCCCATCGGCTTCGGGACGTTCCCATTCAATCCCATCTTCCTGGCCTGGGGCATTCGGTGCCGGGTCGATCTGAACCAAACAATCGCCCCGCCGCTCCTGGCCGCTGAGATACACCTGGGCTGGCACATTCCCCCAGTTGGCAACAGTAATACCGGCTTTGCCCGCGCGCCGAAAGGCCGGGGAGATTGTATGTGTCGGCTCCGGTCGGCTTATTTGCACCGCCGGGGCCGCATCTACCTTCAGATAGAGTGCTTCCCGGTGGACCCAATCGGGATATTCCGGCGATGTCATCTGCCACGTCAGGGGATAAATATCCGGGACTGTATCTGGACCCAACGGGGGTGTCACCGAGAGCTGTACGCTGGCCTGCCCGCCGGGGGGCAGTGTCGTGGCTTCCTGAGAGAGCCAGACCCATTCCAACGGCACGCCCGTCAGGCTGATGTGAAAAGTGGCGGGGTTGTCCCCACTGTTCTGGATTGTCAGGTTATTGCGCACAGTTTGTCCGGGGCGGGCGTGCCAGTGGGCTTCCATCGGGCTTTCGCTGGGCAAAGGCGTTGCATCTGGCGGTGTCTGGCCATTGGGAAGCGAGGAGAACTGTCCCGGCCTGTTCATTGCCAGGCCCGCCTGCTCACCTTCCACCAGGACCAACTCGTGCCCGCCAATTTGCAGCCGTTCCCACTGGGAAAAAGGGCGCTCCTCGCCAAACCCGCCCTCTTCCCCCAGCGCCGCATACTGGAAGGGCTGGCGGCGGTAATCAACCAGCCCGTGGAAGGGGCGTACATCTGGCCCGTCCAGCACAATGTCGTTGTCCGGGTGCTGCCCGATATTGACAACGCCCACGGATGGGTCCAGGGCATAGAAGCGAACCTGGCCGTGGGGTGAAATGATTTCGATCTGTTGGCGGCGTGGCATAGGCGTTTTGTATGCAGTGGCTATTTTGGATCAATGAATTTGCAGGGAATTGTGATGCTGAATATAGTGCCTTCTTCTGGAATGCTGTGGAAAGAAATGCTGCCCCGATGAGCCTCTGCGATAGGAATTTGCTCAGCAGCAAAACGGCGTGGAGCGGCCAGCGCAAATCGCGGGTGGCAATGCCCCAGATAGGGTTTTTCTCTTCCTTTGCTATTCTCCTGCACAACGGGGGGCCAGATATAGAAATGAATCATACCATCTCTGGGGGCAAAACAAAAGCGGCCCCGACAGGTGTCGGGGCCGCTCTGTGTGGTGGAGATGGCGGGAATCGAACCCGCGTCCGAAACATTTGACCTGAGACGTCTACAAGCGTATTTGCTCACTTTGGTGGTTCGCTGGAGGGACCTCTGAGCAACAGGAGTTCATCCTCAGCTAGCCGAAAGTCTTAGGCAGCCGTCATCGGCGTCGGGCTGCCGCAGCTCACAGTGTATGTCGGTACCGTTTCAGCCTGCTGGCCCCACTGAAACGACCGTAACCCCTCGAAGGAGGTTATGGCCTAACTTAGGCAGCCATTGCTACAGGAGCAGCGTTGGCGAATCCGAAGTTAAAAGCCTTGCCAGTTGTTTTGGCATTTATAGTGTTTGCGCCTTTTTAACGTAGTCGACACTCTACGGCTTGCAATCTCAGCTCTTCCTGCCCCGTCGAAGCCGATCATCCCCACGAGACAGATACAGAATAGCATAAATGCGCGGAAAATGCAAGCCGATTGCGTTTGAAATTTGTTGGCATGCCGCTGCGACAAACCCAATACACTCAGGCCCTGAAGAGTGTGCTCTCGCGCAATTCCCACACCTCCTGGGCAAAACGCTGGATAAAGCGCCGGTCGTGCGAGATGGCCAGAATTGGGCCTGGGAATTCCAGCAGCGCCTGTTCAAATTCTTCCAAAACGTCAAAGCTGATGTGATTGGTCGGTTCGTCCAGGAGCAGCAAATTGGCCCGCTGCGCGATGAGTTGGGCGATCTGCAATTTGCGCTTTTGGCCGATGCTGAGGCTGACAACGGGCTTGAGCAGTTCAGGCCAGGCAAAGAGTCCATAACCCATCAGTTCAGCCTTGTGTTCTTCCCAATGGCCAGACAGATCCTCCCGATAGGCGTCGATAAGCGTCCCCGTCTGGACCAGCCGCTCCTGCTCCTGGTCCAGATAGCCCAGACGTACACTGGCTGCCCGAATGACTTCTCCCTGGTCCGCGGTTTGCAGCCCGGCCACAATTTTGAGAAGTGTGGATTTGCCCGTGCCGTTGGCACCCGTAATCACCACCCGGCTGCGCGGGGCCAGGGAGAAGGTCACATCCCGAAAGAGTAAGCGGTCGCCGTAGACTTTGCACAATCCTTGTGTGCTGAGAGGGAAACGCCCCGCCAGCTCCAGGGGATCGAACTCTGGGTTGATCTTTAGCCGCTCTGGTGGCCTGGGGATAGGGTCGGCTTCAATGCGGCGCAAACGTTCCTCGGCGGATTGAACGTTGCGGGCTACGGCGGTGTCAATGCGTTCCCGTTTGAAATGTTTGAGAAACTTGTCGCTGTCTCGGGCCGGACGGTTGTGAGCCACCTGGCGACTTTTGCCTTTGATGGCCGCGCGCAGATCCGCGATCTCCTCCTGTTGCGCGGCATACTCGGCTTCCCAACGCACCCGTTCCTGAACTTTTGCAGCGGCATAGGCGTCGTAGTCGCCGGTGTAGAGCCGGGCCTGATGGCTGTGTTCGTCGATCTCCAGAATTTCGTGGACAGTGCGGTTGAGAAAGTGGCGGTCGTGGGAGACTATCAGCAGACCACCCGCATAGCCAGCCAGATATTCTTCCAGCCAGGCCAGTGTGTTGGGGTCCAAATGGTTGGTCGGCTCGTCCAGCAGCAGCACATCCGGCCCAGTGAGAAGCAGTGCGGCCAGGTTTGCCCGCACTTTTTCGCCGCCAGAAAGCGTGGAAACCACCCGCGTTCGATCCACACCGGTCAACCCCAGCCCGTCCAGCACCATATCGATGCGATAGTCCAGATCGTAGCCGCCCTGCCGCTCGAAGCGTTCGACCACACGTCCATACTCAGCCACCACCTGGTCGAGGTTGCTATCGGCCGCGGCCATGCGCGCTTCCAGCCTGCGCATTGTGGCGGCCAGTTCGCTCAGATTGCCCGCCGCGCTGTCGAGCAGTTGGGCCAGAGTGTGGTTGCCCCAAAAGGTCAGGGCTTGGGGCAGATAGCCGGTGGTGATACCGCCCATCCACGCCACTTCGCCGGCGTCGGCCTTCACTTCACCCGCCACAATCTTGAGCAGGGTGGACTTGCCCGCACCGTTTGCGCCCACAAGCCCCACGTGGCGTCCGGGGTTGAGAACGAAGGAGACATCGCTCAATACGGCCTGGTCGCCGTAGCTTTTGGTGATGTGAGAAATCGTGAGCAGCATTCGTTATTCCTCGTAGACAATCCGCCCGAAACCGTTGCTGCGATCCCACACTGCCATCGCCCGGTGAACGGTCTCCGTCACCTGGGCGATGAAAGCCTCCACCTGCCGGTCGCTGCACTGGACATATTTTGTCATCACAGCCAGGGCATAGGGACGACGGGGCAGACTGATCAGCGCGGCGTCGCAAAACGCGCCCGCCACGTGGCCCGGTTTGCTGGCGAAGATTGTGCCAGCGGGCAATCCCCGGTCGATAAATCCCCCTTTGGGTTTGCGCAGAATTGTCAGCGCTTCTTCGGCTGCCCAGCCGGTTGGTTTTCCTTCGTGTAGTAAGAATAAGCTCCGAACCAACTCAATGGGCGTGGAGACATTCTCCCGATCCGCGACCGCGGCGACCGCGTCCAGCATTTTGCGGCGCAGGACGGTCTGTTCCAATCCCAACGATCGGAGAAGCCCATTTGTTGCGTCGATGCCAGCCCGGTCGATGCAGATATTTGTGGCTGTGTTGTCGGATGCGATAATCATCAGCGTGGCGATGTCCCGCAGGGAGAGCGTGACTGGCCCGGTCAAGTGCCAGAGGACACCGCTGCCCTGGACGGTATTTGTCAGGTCGATGGGTATCTGCTCGGTCAGGTCCACTTCGCGCCGCTCTGCGCGCGCCAGCAATTGCAGCAGCACGTGGATTTTGATGGTAGAAGCAGTCGGGAAAACTTCGCCGCCGTTGAACACCAATCCATCGCCATTCGTCACATCCCGCACAGCTATCCCAGCCACACCGGGAAAACCATCTGTTTGGGTCTGGATGCGTGCCCGAAGATTCTGCCAAAAGGGAGACGCGTGCATCTGCTTTCCTTTCGTTGAATGGGTTGCCCAACTGGACTAACTCCTATACAATACTTTTGGAGAAGGCAAAAGGCAAAATGGAAAGACGAAAGTCTGCCGCACCGACGCCTGACACCCCTCCCATCGATACTCTGTCAACCCCAAAGGTCCTCCCTATGCGCATCCAATCCATCGAAAGTTTTCTGCTCGAAGCACCCATCGACATCCCCTTTGGCTGGTCCCAGGGCTGGACTGAAAAGCGAGCCTGCGGGCTGGTGAAGATCACCACCGACGACGGGCTTGTGGGATGGGGTGAGGGGCTGAGCGGTCCGACAGCCACGCTCCTGCACGACGGCTTCGTCTCCCTTCTGCTGGGCGCAGACCCGATGCCGCGCAATGGCCTGTGGGAGCGGATGTATCACCAGTTGTACAACGCGGGTCTGGCCGGTGGCTATGGGGCCAGCGCCATCAGCGCAGTGGATATTGCCCTGTGGGACATCGCGGGCAAAGCCGCGGGGCTGCCCGTTTCCGCGCTGCTGGGCGGCAAAGTGCGGGACAAAATCGCGGTCTACGCCACCGGTCTCTACTATACGGAGGGTGAATTCCCCGATCGGCTGCTGGACGAGGCGCGGCTGTATGTGGAACTGGGCTTTCAGGGAATGAAGACGAAAGTGGGCGGCCTGTCCGTGCGGGAGGATGTGGAGCGAGTGGCCGCCATCCGGGAAGTCATCGGGCCGGATATTTTTCTGATGGTGGATGCCAACCAGGCCTACAACGCCACCACCGCCATCCGCATTGGCCGGGAGATGGACAATTTGGAGGTCTTCTGGTTCGAGGAGCCAGTCGGGGCCAAAGACATCGAAGGCTATTTGCAGGTGAAAAATGTCCTGCCCCTGGCGATTGCCGGCGGCGAAAATCTGCGCACCCGTTTCGAGGCCAAAGATTATATCGGGCGGCGGGCCGTGGACATCATCCAGCCCGATGTGGTGATTGTGGGTGGTGTCACCGAACTGCATCGGGTGGCCCAGATGGCGAACAGCTTCGGCATTCTCTGCAACCCGCATGTCTGGGGTTCGCCGGTGATGATTGCGGCCAGCCTGCACGTGGCGTCGACGATTCCGCCCTGCCCGCCTGCCCGCACCCCCCTTCCCTACCAGCAGGAGCCGGTGATGGAGTTCGACCGCACGCCCAGCCCCATCCGGGAAGGCATCGCCACGCCTTTTGACCAGAGCGGCGGCTTTCTGTCTGTGCCCGACGGCCCCGGCCTGGGCGTGGAAATTGACGAAGCGGTTGTGATTCGGCTGAGTGTGGCCCGGCGTAAAAGTACGCTTTGAGCGCGGGCAGCGAAGGAACCAGTTCCGTACCAGCTTTGTTGGTCTTCCACTGTGCATCGTCGAGTTTTCTGGTTCATCGCCTGGAATTTGAATGCCAGCAGAAGCGGTGGCCAAGCTGGACTGTGTGACAGAACCGGTCCAGCAGGCGCTAGACAGCAACCCGAACCCGTGGATGGTTCCGTCCCGGATGCGGTGAGGGGCTAGACGAACTCAATTCGCAGCTTTTTGCCGATTGCCAGCGCTGCTTTTTCCAGTGTTTGCAGTGTAACCGAAACATTTTCTGGATCAAGCAGGCGATTGATGGAGGCACGGCTGGTGTTCATTTTTGCCGCCATCTCCGTCTTGCTCAGATTGTTTCGTTCCATCTCCTGCTGAAACTGAAACGCGATCACCCGCTTAAGGGCTGCTGTTTCAACTTCAGCGAGAATGCCTTCTTCTGCGAGGAAGTCGTCAAAGTCACTTCCGATGTGGGGATTATTTGTTTGTTTCATTGTATTACCTCTCTTAATCGTTGCCGAGCTGTTCTCAAATCTGGCGCAGGGGTTCGCTGAGATTTTTTCACAAAACCGTGCAATAAGACCATTGACTGCCCTACAACGGTAAATAGGATTCGTGCAGTGCCATCCGGGATCGACGAACGGATTTCCCAGAGACCAGCTTCCAACTTCCGAATCAATGGCATCCCAATCGGCCAGCCGAATTGAGCCGTTTTGATGTCTTCGCCGATGACTTTTCGGTCGGTACTACGCAGACCTTTGAGCCAATCCCGAACCGGTTCTCGACCTGATTCGCTGCGGAAGAACCGAACGTATAGAATCAGATTCTCGTCGTCCATAATGGGGATGATTGTACCAAAAATGATACGCATGTGTCAATACGAGGTAAATAGAAAATGAAAATCACCGCCATCAAAACCTTTCTTGTGGACGGCGGCTTCCGGCCCTGGACATTCGTCAAAGTGGAGACCGACCAGCCCGGTCTAGTGGGCTGGGGGGACTGCACGGATTGGGGATCGCCCGGCCCGGTGGCCGCGACCGTCGAACGCTACAGCGAGTGGGTGATTGGCCGGGACCCCATGCAGGCCGAGGCCATCTGGTGGGATTTGGCCGCGGCCTCTGTGCGGCATACGGGCGGCATTGCCTATAAAGCAATGTCGGGCATCGACTCGGCCCTGTGGGACATCCGGGGCAAGGAACTGGGCGCGCCGGTCTGGCAACTGTTGGGCGGCAAAATGCGCGATCGTCTGCGCCTCTACTGGTCCCACTGCGGCAGCGTGCGCGCTGCGCATAGCGAACGGCTGGGTGTGCCCGCAGTGGAAACCACCGACGATCTGCGCCGCCTGGCCGAGGAGGTATTGGAGCGGGGCTACACCGCCATCAAAACCAACCTCTTTCCGCTGAAAGATCGAGCCGACAGCCAGCCGGTGCTCAATCGCTTCTGGAACCGGGCCGGGGACTGCCCACCCGCCACCATCCGCAGCGCAGAGGCGATTGTGGGCACTTTCCGCGAGGCTCTGGGGCCAGATGTGGGCATCGCCCTGGACGTGGCCTTTACTTTCAAGCTGGGCGGGGCCATCAAACTGGCTCAGGCCCTGGAACCCTACAATCTCATGTGGCTGGAGACGGAGACGCTGGACCCCGACGCGCTGCGCACGATTCGGGAATCCACAAAGACGACCATCTGCCACGGGGAGAGTCTCTTTGGAACCCACGGCTACCGGCCCTTTTTAGAGCGCCACGCCCAGGATGTGATAATGCCCGACTTTGCCTGGAACGGGATTACGCTCGGAAAGAAAATCTGCGATCTGGCCCATGCCTACGACGTGCTGGTCGCGCCCCACAACTGCCACAGTCCCATCAACACCCTCGTCTCCGCCAATGTCTGCGCCACCATTCCCAACTTCTACATCCACGAGCTGGACGTGGACGACGCGCCCTGGCGGGACGATCTGATGACCCATCCCTTTGTGATAGAAGACGGCCATCTGCTCCTGCCGGATCGGCCTGGGCTGGGGTCTGATTTGATTGAGGAAGAGTTATTGAAACACCCGGCAGGCCACTATCCCCACGCTCGGTAAGCGGAGGATAGGATGCTGAGGGGATAGCGTTCACTGCCCATCATCTCAGCATCCTATCCTCCCTTCCAACATTCATCCCCAACGGAGGAAATCTTTATGCCCCAAACCCATCTTTCCATCTCTGGCGAGAAGTTTCTGATCAACGATAAGCTGGTCTACAGCGACATCCCCGGCAGCAAGCCGGAAGCCCACGGCCTGCTGATGAACGCCCGTTTTATCCAGGGCATCTTCGATGACAAAGCCGACCCGACCCGTTTCGCCCGCTACGGCCGGGACACCTGGGACCCGGAACAGCACACGGACGATCTCATCGCGGCCCTGCCCGAATGGTACGGCTACGGTCTGCGCGCCTTCACTGTTGGCTTGCAGGGCGGTGGCCCCTGCTTCACTGTCAATAATCTGACCATCGACAACAATCCCTTTGGTGTGGACGGAACCAGTCTGGACCCGGCCTACGCCGCGCGGCTGGATCGGCTGATCCGGGCCGCGGACGAATTGGGGATGATCGCAATTGTCAGCTACTTCTATGGCGACCAGACCGCACGCCTGCGGGATGGGCGGGCCGTGCGCGCCGCGGTGACCACCGCTTCGCGCTTTCTCAAAGAGGGGGGCTATACAAATGTGATCATCGAAGTTGCCAACGAACACGACATTCCGCCCTTCCAGAAGCACCCGCTCCTCTACTATCCCGAAGGGGTGGCCGCGCTCAACGACCTGGCCCGCGCCGAATCCGGCGGGATGCCCGTGGGGTGCAGCGGCAAGGGCGGCTCGGTCTTCCGGGAGATCGCCGAGGCTAGCGATGTGATTCTGATCCACGGCAACGGCCAGACCCGGCAAAAGCTCCACAATATGATTCGGGAAGTGCGCAGTTGGGGGCTGAACCGGCCTATTGTCTGCAACGAGGATTCCCAGGCCATCGGCCAGATGGCGGTGACCTACAAAGAGCAGGTCTCCTGGGGCTATTACAACAATATGACCAAACAGGAGCCGCCCGCGTACTGGTCTGTGCTGGAAGGGGAGGATCGCTTCTTCGCCTGGCGCATGGCCGAGGGTATCGGCATCGCCGTGGACCCCATCCCCGCGGAGGAGCAGTACTATCTGCAAGGGCTGGAACCCCACATGACCGATATCGGCCAGCGCTGGCTGCGGGTGGCCTCTCTCTATCCAGAAAGCATCGATTATGTGGATTTCTACCGCAACGGCGCACTCTACGATAGCGCCTGGGATGAGTCGTTTATGGTACACTATCAGAGCAACTGGCGACAGGGCGGTGTGCCGTCGGTCTCTGGCGACGAGTGGCGGGCAGAGATTCACCTGCGCGATGGACGGGTGATCGAACGGAGCGGCGTCGTGGCGTAAGGATATTCGGTATTGGGTATTTCGTTTAGACGACGGAAACGTGAAACGTGAGATCGTTGTTGACTCTCACGTTTCACGTTTTACGTTTCAGACACAGGACAGGCACTCTGTATGCTCACATCTCTGCGCGCCACATTGCAGCTTTTTAGCCGCAATGTGCGCCTCTTTTTGTTCTCGGCCTTTTTGGTCGGTTTTGGCTTCGACGGTGGCATCTTTTCCGTGCTCTTCAATCTCTACCTCCTGCGGCTGGGCTACGGACCAGAGGCAGTGGGGGCCATCAACTCTGCCGGACTCTTTGCATTTGCCATTTTCAGCCTGCCCGCGGCGCTTTTTGGCAACTGGTGGGGCGTGCGTCGGATGATTCTGGTGGGGTTAGGCGTAATGTTGCTGGGGGCTGGCCTGCTGCCCGCGGCCGAATTGTGGGGTGGCGGCTGGCAACAGGCCGGGCTGACCGGGGCTTATATCGTTGTCTTTCTGGGGCTTTCTCTCTATTTTGTCAACAGCGCGCCCTTTATGATGGCGAGTACCGCCCCGGCCAAGCGGGATCATCTCTTTTCCATGCAGACGGGGCTGATGGCGACGGCTGCCTTTGCCGGCAGTCTGATCGGGGGTGCATTGCCTGCGCTCTTTGCCCCTCTGCTGGGGACGACGCTGGAGTTTCCCGCGCCCTATCGCTTGCCTTTGTTGCTGGCCGGGCTGCTGATTGTGCCCGCCATTCTGATTCTGCGCGGCAGCGAGAATGTCCAGGCCGATGACAATGAGGAGGCGGTGGCAGACACCGACCCCCGCGCGCCAGCGCCCGCGGGGAAGGAGCCGCTGCCCATTGGCCTTTTTCTGTTGTTGCTGGTCGTGCGTGTGCTGCAAGTGGCTGGGGTAGCCACTGTTTTCGTCTTTTTCAATGTCTATCTAGACACCCAATTGCAGACGGCCACCTCCACCATCGGGCTGGTCTCCGCGGCGGGGCGGCTGATTGCCGTGCCCGTGGCCCTGCTCACACCCATCTTTACCCGACGTTTTGGCAATCTGAATGTGGTGGTCTGGTCCTGTGTGATTGTCACACTTGGCTATCTGCCCATGGCCCTGCTGCCCACAATCGGCGCGGCCGCGGTCGGTTATATCGCAATTGTAGGGTTGGCCGCCATGCGCTACCCGGCCACAATGAACTTTTCCATGCGCATTGTGGCCCCTCGTCAGCGGGGCACATTGACCGGCGCGGGGGAGATGGCCGCGGGCGTGGCCTTTACCAGTTTGGCCCTGGGCGGCGGCTATATGATTACCCGTCTGGGCTATCAGAGCCTCTTCCTGCTCACGGCTGTGCTCAACCTGGGCGGGGCCTTCATCTTCTGGTATTTCTTTCGGAATTTCCGGCGTAAGAAGAGCGAGCGCACCGCCACACCTGTCGCGCCCCAGGCGGTCAAAGCGATTGACAGTCCACCCGTCTGAACCGGGAAAATGACCGCCCGGCCACTGCCCCTGTTTGGAGTATTATTCCTTGACTGTCCACACTGTCAAGTAGGGCGGCGAGACTGATTTGTAGTGTTCCCACGTGCCTGGTTCGGGGTTTTCATCCCACGTGCGGTGTTCGGAGAAGCGGCGGATGTGGAAGCCGTTGTCCACGAGACTGTTGAGGAATGTGCGCATTGTGTGGCGGAACATCCGCGGGCCTTCGACCTCCACCTGTTCGCCGCTTTCCGTCTCGACCGTCCAGTTGGCTGTGCCGAAGATTGCCGGGTCGATCTCGCCGTCCACATACGGCCATTTGAGCGGATAGCCGTGTTCGGGGTGCCACTGGGTGTCGTCCACAGTTTGTGTGAAGGGATTGTGCCACGTGACAGTGTACCAGCCGCGGCCACGGAGTACCCTGGCGGCTTCGGCAAAGACCGGGCGTACATCGGGCACATAATTGATTGCGTAGGGCTGCCAGACAATATCGAAGCTGGCATCGCGGAAACGGGACAGGTCGCGCATATCCCCCTGCTGGATGTCCAAATCGTAGCCGTAGTGGGCGGCGACGAGCCGGTCCTTTTCCAACTGACCGTCGGAGAGATCGAGGACTGTGACCTGCGCGCCCAGAAAGCCAAAGGCCGCGGACTGCTGCCCGCCGCCCCCGGCCAGAAGAAGCACCCGCTTGCCCGCCACATCTCCCAGCAGCCCTTCTTCATCGATCATCTGCCGGGCTGTTGCTTCGTCCATCTCCAGCTTGGGGCGGGAATAGAGTATGCCCGCCTCTACCAGCGCGTTCCAGCGTTCCCGGTTATATTCTGCCAGTTTATCCATTGATTGTCCCGCCCCGGCTTGGGCTATTTTGCATACAATTTGTCAGTTCGGATCGTCCGCGTTTTCCTGGAGATCGAGCAGCGCAGCAGGACCATTCAGGTGCTCAGCAAAAATCCTGGCGGCGACTGCGTAGCCTGCGTTTGGCTTCTGCAAACCGACTCCACAGCAGCCCGCCATCCGGGGGCCACAAAGCCCCCGGCGAACCCGCCAGTGCAGATTTAGGCCGTTCAAAGAAAATAAATCCCCGATCCGGCGACAATTTCCCTGAACGGCTTGGGCTTTTCCAAATCAATTTGGAGAATTTATTTGTTGGAAAGGCGTGACTGTTCAGGCCAGCGCCGGTTGAGTAGGCCACGGCAGTATGTGGCCGTATCGAAACCAAAGCGGGTAGACCCGCAAACTGGTTTCGATATGCCTGGAAACAGCCCCAGGCTACTCAACCGACGTTTGCTAACCGGCTGGCTTATAGCTGAATAGTCACGATCTTTCTTGCAATCAGTTCAGCCTGAATAGTCACGGAAAAGCCTTATCCGTATGTGAACACTTTCTTGTCCGTCACCTGCGCGCCCGCCTCCAGCACCGCGCCAAAGGCTTGGATTGTGCGGTCGATGTCGGCTTCGCTGATGTGATAATTGGTCACCGCGCGCAGACGCTTGCCGCCGATGGGGTTGAGCAGCACGCCGTGGCCGCGCAGACCCGCGGAGAGGTTGGCGGGCGTGATATCCTCCCGGTCCAGATCGAAGATGACAATATCTGTCTGCACTGTCTCCGGGTCGATGGAGATGCCGTCCAGCCGGTTCAGCCCTTCGGCCAGGCGGCGGGCGTTGGCGTGGTCATCGGCCAGCCGCTCCACCATTTCCGTCATCGCCACAATGCCGGCCGCGGCGATGACACCGGCCTGGCGCATGCCGCCACCCACAGCCTTGCGCATCCGGCGGGCCTTGCGGATGAACTCTTTGTCGCCCACCACCACCGAACCGACGGGCGCGGCCAGCCCTTTGCTCAGGCAGAGGCTGAGGCTATCGGCCTCTTTTGCCAGCCGGTCCGGGGAGACATTCAACGCGACCGCCGCGTTCCACAGCCGCGCCCCGTCCACGTGAAACTTCAGTCCGTGCTTGTGGGCCAACTGGCCCGCCGCGTCCATATATTCCACGGGCAATGCCCGCCCGCCGCAGCGGTTGTGGGTGTTTTCCACGGCCAGCAGACGGCTGATGGGGAAGTGTTCGTTGTCGCCGCGGATGGCATTTTCGATGTCATCAAAGCGCAGTGTGCCGTCGGGCTGGGTGGGCACAGAGCGGGGATGGACGCCGCCCAGGGCCGCGGAACCGCCCTGTTCGTAGAGATAGATGTGGGCCAGGTCCCCCAGAATCACTTCGTCGCCCCGGCCGCAATGGGCCAGCACAGAGATCAGATTGCCCATTGTGCCGCTGGGCACAAAGACCGCGGCCTCTTTGCCCAGCATCTCCGCGGCCAGCCCTTCCAGCCGGTTGACCGTCGGGTCCTCGCCGTAGACGTCATCGCCTACGGGGGCTTTCGCCATCGCATCCAGCATGGCCGGGGTCGGTCGGGTTACGGTATCAGAGCGCAAGTCGATTGTCGGGCTGGTCATGGGTGGTGTTCCTTCCTGTGGTGGGTGGGAGAAGTTAGAACCGGAAAAGCGATTTCAGAAATTCATAGATGACATTGTCGCCTGCTTCCATATCCCGAATGAGCAGACCGCCGTCAAAGGTTTGTACGACGCCGCTGGTGGCCGTTGAAGGTGCAGTGGCCCAGCCCAGTGTGCCGCGCAGCACATTGTTTTCTGCCCATAACAGGCCGATGCCCTGGGTTGGCTGGAATAGACCGGGCGCGGGCGGGGCCAGGTCGGGGTCGAGGGTCAGGGGGGGCATATCTGGCTCCCAGCGGTCCGGGTGCTGCTCCCATTGACCGTTGCCGGCAAAGCGCACGTAAATGGCCCGGATGTCATCCCGGCGCAGCATCAGCCCATTTTGGAAGGGCTGCACTTCAAAGTGTACCGGTCTGCCCTGGTCTGTCGCACAGCCAAGGGCATCCGCCGTGCCCGGCTGGAGCAGATAGCTGTAGAGTTCTTCCATTGCCACGTATTGACAGGCCACAGCCACCTCTTCTTCCGGTGTGGGCGTGGGCGTGGATGTGGGTGGCAGGGGCGTGGCTGTCGGGGGCAGGACGGCTGCTTTGGTGGGCCTGGGCGTGGGCCGGGGTCGGGTGGGTGTGGGGGTGGGCTTTGGGGGTGTGGCAGTGAAAGTGAGTGTATGGGTTGGCAGCGGTGTTATCTCCGCTGTGGCTGTCTCTGGTGGGGCTGCCTCTGCCGGAACCGTTTCTGCGGGGGCAGTCTCTATTGTCCCGGGCGGGCTGATCGGTGGATTGGCTGTCTGGGTGGGCAACAGCGCGATGCTGCTCCCCGTGGCGGTGGCAGCCAAAACAATGGGTTGCCGGGTCACGGGGGGTGTTGTCTCCCCGCCAAGCAACCGGCGAAAGGGCGAGGATGTCCCCGCGCTGATCAGAATAGTGCCCACAAAAATCAGGGCCAATACCCCCACCAGGCCCACGGCGAAGCGGGGCCAGATGCGTTGTCTGGCAACGGGTGTGGGCGTTGGAAAGGTAGCCGTAGCGGGGCGTGCGGGCACAGCCACTTCCGCTGTCCGGACGCCTGCCACTGGCTCAGGGCTTGTCTTGCGGGGAGACGACGGCGCTACAATTACCGTTTCTGTCCGCTGGACTGGCATAGGCACAGCCGTTGTGGGCAGGCTGGAGAGAGTGAGGGTCGAAGTCGCCTCTGCGCCATCGGCCCCCGGCTGGGGCAGGGCGCGCCCCGCGGCCAGGATCAGCGCGTCGGCCAATGCCTGGCCGTTGGCATAGCGCTTCGCTGGGTCCTTGGCCAGGGTGGCCCGCAGTACATCCACCACCCGGGGCGGCAGACTGGCAAGCACATCGTCCGGGATCGTCACGGCTTCGTAGACGTGGGCGTGGAGGATTTGGGTGACAGAGCCGAGGAAGGGCGCACGGCCCACCAGACAGCGAAAGAGAACCGCGCCCGTAGAATAGATGTCGCTCTGCGCGGTCACATCCCGACTGCCCGCGCACTGCTCCGGGGCCATATACGCCGGTGTGCCGATTGTGCGTCCCACATTGGTCAGTTCGGGGGTGTCCAGCGCCCGCGCAATGCCAAAGTCGGAGAGCAGAGGGACCACCGGATGGTCCAGCGCGTCCAACTGGACGCTGCCCGTCGCGCCTGGGCTGGCCGGACGGAGCAGAATATTGCTGGGCTTCACATCCCGATGGACGATACCGAACTGGTGGGCGTGGGCCAGGGCGAGGGCAATCGGCGTGAGCAGATTGCAGCTCTCTTCGGGCAAAAGCTTGCCCCGCCGTTCCAGCAGCCGTGCCAGACTTTCCCCTTCGATCAGTTCCATGGCAATGTAGGCCACGCCGTCGGTGGGCGCGTCGCCTACTTGCAGGGTCGTGACGATATTCGGGTGGCGCAGGGCGCCGGCTGTGCGGGCCTCCTGGCGGAAGCGGGAACGGGTGGTCTCGTCCGCGCCGGGCAGCAGCACTTTCAGTGCCACCGAGCGTCCTTGCACCTGATCGTAGGCCTGATAGACCGCGGCCGCGCCACCGCTGCCCAACCGTCGGCCAATCAGATAACGGCCAATTTGTCGCCCGGTCAGGTTAGCCGTGTCCAATGCTTCCTCTGGTGGGGAAGAAAAGTCTGATTCAAATGGAGGCTGTTCGATAGATTCGGACACAGGTGAATTTCAGATTGGCTGGTATACTGGCATTTGGTATGATTTATGGATGATTCTAGCACAGCCGCGAGACCGGGCAAAGCGATAGCCACTGAAGAAAGTGCTTCCCCGCGCCCGTCCACAGGGAAGTGGGCATTTTCAAGACGGGTTCTGCAAAGTGAGCCTGGCAGAGGGGGTTCTGCGGCTTGCCAGGCGATGGCAACAGTTACGTTGTGGATCAAGAAAATCATTGGGGAAGAGTAGGTGCGGCTTGAGCCGCACATATCTGGACATCCCGTATCTGTGCGGCGAAAAGCCGCGGCTACGCTATTGCCCGATCAATTCCTTAATGTCCAAAGTAACAATGTCCAAAGTAACTGTTCAGGAGCGCTGAACCCAAAGTTTGAGTAGCCACCAATTACAGATGAAATAATAGAGGGCAAGAGGTACTGTTTTGAGCCAATACGGACGACTGATCTGTTTATCTGGACCCAATATGGGCCGGGAATATGAGTTGAGCGAAGAGGTAACAGGCGTCGGACGGGCGGCCACGGCCCAGATTGTCCTGGCCGATAGCTTTGCCAGCCGCCAGCACGCGGAGATATATTTTGTCGACAACGCGTATCAGATACGGGATTTGGGCAGCAAGAATGGGGTGTTTGTGCGGGGCGAACGATTGGCGACTGATGGCCGGGTCTGGCTGAACGACGGCGATGAAGTCCAGTTTGCCTCCACCCGTTTCCGCTTTCAAGACCCGTCGGCGACTGTTACCGCGCCTTCGCTGGTCGCCATACGCGATCCGGGCTTGCGGGTAGAATTGGCTACCCGCCAGGTCTATGTGGACGGGGTTGTTTTGGACCCACCCCTGAGTGTCAAGCAATTTGATCTGCTGCTGTATTTGTATGAGAACCGGGGTCGTGCCGTCAGCAAAGATGAGATTGCGCTCCACGTCTGGTCCGAGAGCGATGGGGACACTTATGACGCCAACATCGACCGGATGGTCAGCCGGGTGCGCAGCCGCATCGAGCCGGGGGAGAGCGAGGACGCGCGTTTTATCACGACCGTGCGCGGCTATGGGTATCAAATGATCGTGGAATAGGCCACTGAACCAGTAAACCAATCAACGAATGGAGGCTGTTTGGTTCACTGGTTTATTCGGTCCTTCGTATCCACTCTGTCAGCAAAAACGCATTGAAGCGTAGGCCAACAGTCCGGGTCGCGTCGCAATCCGTTCTGAAAAATTCTTGGAAAGTCTGTATGCTAAGGGGAGCCTGGGCAGTCTGTTCAGGCTCCCCTTGCGTATTGAAAGGAGTGGGCGATGAGCCTGGCAACAACCCAATCATATCCTGTAAATCCCCTGGCCCTGGAAATGACGGCTATTATTCATGCGGCCCGAGCCGGCGATGAATCGGCTTTCTGTAATTTGTGTGACACCTATCGCGCCGCGGCCGAGCGGGTGGCCCGCCACATTTTGCGAACGGAAGAAGCCGCGGCCGATGCGGTGCAGGATGCGCTGATCAAAGTCTACAAAGCCATCCCCAACTTTGAGGATGGCAACTTTCGCGCCTGGTTGCTACGCATTGTCACCAACACCTGCTACGATCACCTGCGCCGCCAGAAACGTCGCCCTGCCCTCAGCCTGGACGCGCTGCTGGAAGAATCGTACACGGAAATGCCCGACACCCGCATCAGCAACGACCCGGAACACATGGCCCTGCGCGGGGAGCAACGGGATTTTCTGCGCGGTGTCATCGCCGAACTCTCCCCGTGGCACAAAGAAGTGGTGGTGCTGGTGGATGTGATGGGCTATGACTACGCCGAAGCCGCCGCGGTGTTGGGCCTGCCCCTGGGCACAGTCAAATCCCGGTTGAGTCGGGCACGGGCCAATCTGCGCGACCGTCTGACCGCGGCCAACTACCTACCCGGCCCCGTGCGCCACTGATCCCCTCAATGCTCGTCGCCCATCTTGTGCCTGGCTACTTTGCTGGGGCGAAAACGGCAGCGCGCCAGAAAGCGGCGTGGAGTCCCTCGCAACGCTTGGGCATCTGGGCTGTGGCGCTGGGCAGCACAGTAGCGCCGGACAGCGATGTCCTCTACAACGCGCTTTTTCGTGGATTCTTCAACCACACGTGGCTGTGGACCCATAGCCTTTTCCCCTATCTGGGGATGGGGATGGGCTGGCTTCTGCTGCGCTTGTCTGGCCGTTGGCCCCGTCTGCAAACACTGGTTGGATTGGCGTCTCTCGGCGGTCTTTCCCACCTGGCGCTGGATGTGATAGCCCACAGCACGCCCATTTTCTATCCGCTTTCATCTGTGATGGTAGGCGCACCCTCGGCCCGGGTCCTGGCTGGGGGTGTCGTCGGCTATCTCACGGATCCAATCTTTCTTTGCGAGCCGCTGCTGATTGCACTGGCTGCTGCCCACTGGGTTGCGACCCGTGACTTTCGTCCGCAAACCCAGCGAATGTGGCTGCTGGGAATCGGCGGTGGTACTTTTCTTTTGGTAGCGCTCTTTCTCCTCCTGCTCCCCTTCGTGCAACAGATTTTCGTCGTGTAAACAGTTCAATATTTTCTAAAAAGTCGAACTGCTGGCCTCACAAAAAAAGCTTGACAACCAATTTTGTCTGTGCTATTATTGACGCAGTTTGCTTTGCAAAGCAAAGCAAACTGCGTCAATAATACTTTGGCAATAAGGAGATTCCCATGACAGAGTTGAATTTACAGAAATTGGAGAGGAACGCTCAGCGGGCTTTCAACCAGGACGGTCTGATGCACCTTTTTCTCGGTCTTCTATTGGTTCTGACGGGATTGTCTTTCTACGACAGTCGCCTGGGCGGTTTGGCCGGTTTGGCGGTGCTGCTGATTTTCCCCTTCCGTTCACTGCGCCAACGCATCATCTATCCACGCGTCGGTTATGTGGCATTTTTTACGCCCAAAGATATGGGGCGTCGAAAGCTGACGCTGGCAGTTGTCATGACAGTCAGTTTGGCCGCGCTGGTGTTTATAGCCAAAGATCATTTCCCCGCAATGCCTATCGGTTTTGGCCTTTTGCTCGGGCTGGTGCTTGGCTTTTCAGCTTCCACCCAATATGGCATTCGCCTGCGGGATTGGATTCTGATTGTCGCTGCGCTTGTCAGCGGCGTGGTGACCGCCTATCTTTTTGCGGATTGGCGGATGGCAACGGCTCTGGCAATGTGGCTGCTGGCTGTTTTGCTGATTCTGGTGGGAACTGTCGAACTGGTCATCTTTCTGCGCCAGCATCCGATTATGACACAGGATGATTCACGGGCTGGAGGTGGCGATGGACAGCCAGTCTAGCGGCAACTACACCCCACCTTCCCCAAGCGAGATTGACAAGACGATTCACGAACCGGCGCGCTTGCTGATTGTGGCGAATCTGTATGTGGTGGAAAAGGCGGACTTCACCTTTCTCATGGGCCAGACGCAGTTGACGTGGGGAAATTTGTCGTCCCATTTGGCGAAACTGGAGAACGCTGGGTATGTAGAAGTCGAGAAAACCTTCGTGGGCAAACGGCCCTATACAATGCTCCACCTTACCCAAAGTGGCCGCGCTGCATTCGAGACCTATCGTCAACAGATGCTGGAAGTGCTGTCAAGTACTGAAATATGTTGACCCCGTACGAACTCAGGGCCGGAAAATATAGGGGACAAAGTGTTTATAGGGGGCACGCTGGGTTGCTCGCCAGCCCGGATCGTAGGAATCTAGCCATGCGACTAGGTCTGGGTCATTCAAGAGAAGAAGCCTATTTTCTCCGATTTCAAAATATTGCGGTTGCAAACGAAGCATACTTTGTGGCAGTCTCGCTAGTAGATTGTTATACAGGAACAAGACGTCCAGGTTTGTCAGATTGCCAAACGTAGCTGGTAGTTCCGCTAACTGATTGTCGCTCAGGGACAAATATTGTAAATTTGTGAGGTTGCCGAATTCGTCGGGCACTACCGCCAATTGATTCCCATTCAGGTACAAGGTTTGCAGACTGGTTATCTTGCCGAATCCTGCTGGCAACCCCTTCAGTTGATTATTGCGTAGCTCCAAGCTCTGCAGATTGGCAAGATTGCCGAATTCTGCTGGCAATTCTGCAAGTTGGTTACCGCTCAACTGCAAGGTTTGCAAGTTGGTGAGGTTTCCGAACTCCGACGGCAGTACCTTCAACTGAGCATTTTCCAGAAGCATGGAACGTAGACTGATTAAGTTGCCGAATTCGGCCGGTAGCTTCGTCAACTGACTGTCACTCAGGTGCAAAGTTTGCAGATTGGTCAGATTGCCAAACTCTGCTGGTAGGTCAGCCAGTTGAATACCCAGATACAGAGTTTGCAGATTGCTCAAATTGCCGAATTCAGGCGGTAGCACGGTCAGTTGCTCAGTGTTCAACGTTAATGATTGCAGACTGGTTAGATTGCCGAACTCCGCTGGCAGTTCTGTCAGTGGACTGCTCAAGTCCAAGGTTTGCAAACTGGTCAGATTGCCGAACTCGATCGGCAGCCTCGTCAGTGGATTGCTACGAAGGTCTAAAGTTTGCAGATTGGTCAAATTGCCGAACTCGTTTGGTAGTTCCGTTAGTTGACTACTGCTCAGATCCAAGGTTCGCAGATTCGTGAGATTGCCGAACTCGCTTGGCAATCTCGCCAACTGAGTATTACTCAGATCCAAGACATGAAGGTTGGTCAGGTTGCCAAACCCTTCAGGTAACTCCGTTAGTTGAATATACTTCAGCTTTATGGATTGTAAATTGATTAAGTTCCCAATTTTAATGGATAAACCTTTCAATTCGTTGGGAGCCAGATAACGGCCACTCATATCTATCGTTTCTAAATAGACAAAATCAACAATCTCTGGAGGTAGTTCACCCTTAAGATTGTTTCCAGGCAACTCAAGCGAAACGACATGGCCCCCTGCGCAGCGGACACCGTACCAACCACAGGGCAACTCGGAAACAAGCCATCCATCCTTTTTGTACCAGTTGTCACCGTCCGTGCTGTGGTAGAGTGCAATCAGGGCATTGACTTCGCTCTGGGGAATCTGGTCATTGCTGCGAATGAGGGGAAGGTAAAGTGGAACTTTTCCCGGTACGGTCTCCTGTCCACTTGCAGCTTGCGGCCCAGTGTAAAGGAGCGCAAGCCCACATACGATAATCCATAGCGTTGCAAAGAAATATTTCCGCATAGTGGATTCTCCTATGTCTTGGTTGCCCTCCTCAATGGACAGAGGGCAGTATAATGTCATTCTACAAAAGTAACCTGCAAAACTGATTACCGTTCACTGCTCACTTCCTCAATCCCTCGCCGCAATTTCTCCCCATCGCTCTCGTCATTATAAAAACTCGTCGATGCCCGCAGTAAATCCGGGCCAGAGACCGAACGAATCAGTATTCCCATTTCCCCCAGCCGGGCCTGGGCCGCGGGTGTGTAGACCGCCACGCCGGGGATGGCGGACTGTGTCTTCCGACTGTAATGGGTTATGGGATGGGAGACTAGGGATTGGGGATCGGTAACAGGGGCACATTCTCATCCAGTCCCCAGTCCCCAATCCCCAATCCCCAGCCCCCAGTTCCTACTGATATTTCGGCAGCCAGTCCCCGTGGGCCTCGATCAGATCGTCCACCAAAGCGACAATCTGATCCAAATCTAGCTCCGCGGCGGTGTGGGGATCGAGCATTGCCGCGTGGTAGATGTGATCCCGCTTGCCGGTGAGCGCGGCTTCCACAGTCAGGGATTGCACGTTGATATTCGTCTGCATCAGCGCGGCCAACTGGGGCGGCAGCGTGCCGATTTTGGTCGGCTGTACGCCGTTGCGATCCACCAGGCAGGGCACTTCCACACAGCAGCCCGCGGGCAGATTGTCGATGAGTCCCCGGTTGGGCACATTGCCGTAGATCACTTGGGGTTTACCGCTCTCCATAGAGTGGATAATCTGGGAGCCGTATTCCAGACTGCGCTTGACGCGGGTGATGCGCTGAATCTCCATCTCCTCGACGGTCAGTTCCTTCGCCTCATAGCCCGCCACCTCCGCGGCCGTGTCCACAACGCCTTCCCGCACCGCGTGGAACTTCACGCTCTTGTCTTCCAGCACCCGGCGCAGGCCGTGCCACTCGGCGATCTGCCGCTCGCAGCGGGTGATGTATTCGTCCAGGGGAATATTGAACTCTTCCAACAGTTCGGGCCGGTCCCGCTTGATGAACCAGGGCACATACTCCGCGAAATGTTCGCTGGATTCGGTGACGGAGTAACCGAACTTTTCCAGGAGTTTGTAGCGGGTGCGGTTCCAATCCGGGACCCGATCCTCCTCGATGACCCGCCGAATCTCCGGGTAGAGGTCTTTGCCGTCCCGCTCGAATTTGAGGTAGAAGGCCATGTGGTTGATGCCCGCACAGATGTAGTCGATCTCCTCGATGGGCACGGAAATGTCCCGGGCCAACTGGCGAGCCGTCCCTTGCACGCTGTGGCAGAGGCCGACAGTATTGATGCTGCTGGCCCGGTCGATGGCCCAGCAGTTCATGGCCATGGGGTTCACATATTGCAGCAGCGTGGCGTCCGGGCAGAGAGCTTCCATATCCTGGCACATGGAAAGCAGCACAGGAATCGTGCGCAGGCCGCGCATAATGCCGCCGATGCCCAGGGTGTCGGCAATCGTCTGGCGCAGGCCATACTTTTTGGGGATCTCGAAATCGACGACCGTACCCGGTTTGTAGCCGCCCACCTGGATCATTGTGATCGCATAGTCAGCGCCTGCCAGCGCTTCCCGGCGGGAGAGGGTGGCGTCGATTTTTGGTGAAACGCCCAGGGCCTCGGCCACTTTGTGGGCCACCACTTCGGACGTGCCCAGCCGCTCCGGGTCGATGTCGTGGAGGACGAGATGGGCGTCCTCGGCCAGCTCGGGATAGCTGAGGATGTCGCCCATCAGATTTTTGGCGAAGACTGTGCTGCCCGCGCCGATGAATACGATTTTTGCCATAGATGGTTGTCTCCGAGGGGATGATGTGTGAAAAGATGGGATTGGGAGATTGAGAGATCGGAGATTGTGTCACGACAGCCACTCCCTAATCTCTCAATCTCCAATCTCTACGAATCTGTTCGATGCAAATGGCAGAACTGCGACCCTTCGCTGTGCCGGTTTTTACAGCGCGCCCCGCTCTTTGTCGTCGCCGTGCAGCGGTGCGGTTCGGCATCGCTCTGCGCGGCGCGCAGTTGGCCCATCAGTTCGGCAATGGCGGCTTCCGGCGACTGTTCGCTCTGGATGGGAATCTCCTGTACGCCAGTTGCATCCGCGCCGGTTGAGCCAGCGTCGGTTGAGCCTGCGGTGTCCTGAGCCTGTTGATGGGTCAAAACCAAGTGGGCTGAGACCTCCCTGCTGCGTTGGGCATTCGTTTCGGCTTCGGGCAGGCGGGCCAGGGCCAGCAGCCGGTTGAATTCGTCCACAAAGCCCTGGACGATTTTGTCCGGGTCGGGGACCCGCTTCTCGTCGGTGATGACGCCAATTGTCACTTGGCCCGCATAGGAGTAGATGCTCAGCCCCATCCCGATGCTGCCCGATTGGGGAACCCAGAAGACCATTGTTTCAAAGCGCTTGCCCGCAAAATAGAGCTTCTGCTGGGGGCCGGGCACATTCGTCAGCACCGCGCTGGCTTTGCTGGCAAAGTAGCGGGAGATCAGCGTTGCCAGTTCGCCCGGTGTGCGCCCCACGCCGGAGAGAATCTGGTAGGTGATCAGCGCTTCCGGCGAGGCTTTGATGGCGTCCATTCCCCGCTTGACCGCGAAGAGCCGGTCCAGTATGTCGGCCACGCCCACGGGCAGCGACAGGTAGACCAGCGCGAATTTATTGCCCAATTCCACCCCCGCATCCATCCCCCGGATGTTGACCGGAACCATCGCCCGAATCTCTTTGCCGTCGGTCGATTCGTCCCGCTCCAGCAGATAGGCGCGCAGGCTGCCGGTCAGCGCGGCCACCAGCACATCGTTGACCGTCGCGCCCATCACATTTTTGACCAGCTTCACGTCGTCCAGGCTGATGGGGTCGGACCAGGCCACCCGTTTGGCAACACCCAATTCGCCCTGAAAGATCGTCTTCTCGTCCGTGGGCATCAGGGCCAGTTTGGTCAGGACCGCGGCTGCCTGCCCGGCCAGCCGCCCACCTTCGCCGATTGCTGCCAACAATTGCTCCGGGTTGCTCAGCACTTCCAGCCCGCCCGCCACCAGCCCGCCGCCCAATTGCACGGCCGCGTTCACAGCCATTTCCGCGCCTTTGAGCAACGGGCGCAGGGGATTCCAGTCCCGGGCGCGGCGTCGCTTTGGGCCGCCGTCAAAAACACCGTCCGGCTCCGTGTCGGTGAGGGAAAGCATCACCTGCACCAGCGCCGCGCCGTCGCCCACGCAGTGGTGGATGCGTCCACACAGCACATTGCCGCCCCGATAGCCGTCGATGAGGTAGAACTCCCAGAGCGGGCGGGAACGGTCCAGTGGCTGGACGATCAGCTCGGCCATCAACTCTTGCAGCGCGGCTTTGTTGCCGGGATTAGGCAGGCCGATGTGATGGAGATGGGCGCGGATGTCAAAGTGGGGATCCGTCTCCCAATAGGCCTTGCCCAGGGGTCCGGTTGTCTCGGTGATACGCTGGCGGAAGCGGTTGTAGACCAGCAGCCGCTCGGCCAGTATCGCCAGCACCCGCTCGTATTCCACCGGCTGGTCGAAGACCCAAAAGCCGTTGATAACCATTCGGTTGGTAGGGTTGTCCATCATCAGCCAGGAACGGTCGACGCTGGACATGGGTTCGCGCTGGGGCATTGGCTGTCTCCGGGAACAATAGATCGCTGATGGGGCGGAACGAGCGGATTTGCGCGGATGGAATCCACGGCAACGCGCCTCTGAAAGGGAAGGGCGCAGCTACGCTACGCCCGTTCATCTTTCGCTATAGAATACCGCTTGACGCAATGGGCTGCAACTCTTTTGCGTGTTTTGTTTCAGGATATTGACCGAAGCTCATAGGGCTGCACCAAAATATCAGCGGTGATGCCCAGACCACTCTGTAAGCTTCGAATCATTTCTAGCGATAGCGCCCGTTGACGATTGAGAATTTCTGTTATGCGGGTTTGCGACCCCAAATAAGGCTCCAAATCGCGCCAAGTCATTCCCTGACTCTCGATAGTATAAAGAATCGCTTCAATCGGATCGGGCGGTGGAATCGGATAATGTTTCTCCTCGTATGCTTCAACCAGCGTGACGAGGACATCCATTTTCTCCCCCTCAGGAGAGCCAAAAGGAGACCCCCACAGACGATCAATCTCCTGCAAAGCAGATTCGTAGTCCGCTTCTGTGCGGATTGGTCTGATTTCCATAATTCACCTCAAATTGTCGTCGCATCGATCTGATCATAGGCTCGATGCGTGCCAATGAATCGAATGTAAACCACACCGTACTGATAATCCAATGCCGTAACCAGGCGGTAGGTGTTGCCTTTGATATTGAAAACTACCCGATTGTTGGCGAGAATGCTGGCGCTACGATCAGTCATTTTCACCTCGGCAGGTGTTGCCCACTCGGACTGCTTGGCCTTTGCATACCAAGTCCGTAACGGTTGCTCAGCATCCGTGTGGGTCTGCCAGAATTCTCGCAGAGTACGTAGCGCAATAACTCTCATGCCATTTCTCGTTGCCTATGGAGTATAGCACAATCCATTAGGACAGCCCCACCACCTGACCCGTCTCGAAGTCCATGTCCACCTTCTCGGCCGCGGGGTGGCTGGAGAGGCCGGGCATTGTGCGCATCTGCCCCAGCAAAGGATAGATGAAGCCCGCGCCCACACTCGCCCGCACCTCTCGGATGGGCACAGTGAAGCCCGTGGGCGCGCCCTTCAAATCGGGGTCGTGGCTCAGGCTCAGATGGGTCTTGGCCATACAGATGGGCAGCTTGCCAAAACCCGCGGACTCGTACTGGCGGATCTGCCGCTCGGCCTCGGCCGCGTAGGAAACTCCATCCGCGCCGTAGATGGTCGTAGCGATCTTCTCGATTTTGGCTTTGATGGGCTGGTCCAGTTCGTAGAGGAAGTTGAAATCCGTCGGCTCCTCCGCGGCTTCTACCACAGCCTTTGCCAATTCCACCGCGCCCGCGCCCCCTTCGGCCCAATGTTTGGAGACCGCGCAGCGGGTATTCTCCTCCGCGGCCACCCGGCGGATGGCATCCACTTCGCTGTCGAAGTCGCTGGAAAAGTGGTTGACACAGACCACCGGGCTGACCCCGTGGGCGCGGATGTTCTGGATGTGTTTGCGCAGATTGGCCGCGCCCTCATAGACTTCGTCCGGGTTCTCCTGCAGCATGGCCTCGGGCAGGGGGCGGCCTGGTACCACCCGGTGCTTGCCCGTGTGCAGCTTCATCGCCCGCACGGTTGCCACCAGCACGGCCGCGTCCGGGCGCAGACCGCTGTAGCGACATTTGATGTTGAAGAATTTTTCCGCGCCGATGGCCGCGCCAAAGCCCGCTTCGGTCAGCAGATATTGGGAGGTTTTGATGCCGATGAGATCGGCCAGAATCGAGCTGTTGCCGTGGGCAATATTGGCGAAGGGGCCAGCGTGGACCAGCGCGGGTGTGTTTTCCAGGGTCTGGAAAAGATTGGGTTTGATGGCCTCTTTCATCAACACAGTCATCGCACCCGCGGCCTGCAACTGCTCCGCGGTCACGGGTTTCTGGTCCTTGCGCCGTCCAGCGGTCATCCCGATTGTGATGCGCCCGAACCGCTCGCGCATATCTTTCAGGCTGGTGGCCAGGGCCAGAATCGCCATCACTTCGCTGGCAACCGAAATGTCAAAGCCCGTGGCCCGGGGGCGTCCATCTCCCCGCTCGCCCAGCCCGCTGATAATATTGCGCAGGTCCCGGTCGTTCACATCCAGCACCCGCCGCCAGGTGATGCCATAGGGGTCGATATTCAGGCTGTTGCCCTGATAGATGTGGTTGTCGATCATAGCGGCCAGCAGATTGTTGGCCGCGGTGACCGCGTGGATGTCGCCGGTCATGTGCAGGTTGAACTGTTCCATCGGCACCACCTGGCTGTAGCCGCCCCCGGCCGCGCCGCCTTTGATGCCAAAGGTCGGCCCCTGGCTGGGCTGGCGGATGGCGATGTTGGCCGTCTTGCCGATGTGGTGCAACCCCTGGCCCAGGCCGACAGTTGTGGTCGACTTGCCTTCGCCCAGAGGGGTAGGCGTCACCGCTGTGATGAGGATATATTTGGCGTTGGGGCGATCCTTCAGCTTGTCCAGCACTTCCAGGCGAATTTTCGCCATGGATCTGCCATAGAATTCGATGTCGTCCCGTTCCAATCCCATCTTTTCGGCAATGGCCTCAATGGGCAGCAGTTTGGCGGCCTGGGCAATCTCCAGATCGCTGGGGACAGGTTGGCTCGGCATAGATGGCATACTCCTTTGTATGTGGGGACCGCGAGGACGAGAAGCTGTTGTCAGTATAGATGAAAGGCTGGGGAAACTCAAAGCGAAGGGTGAAATTGGCGGTGTATGCGTTAGGCAATCTGGCGCGCCAGCCACATTCCCGCCAGCGCGCAGGCCAGCCCCACCAGATTGTTGGCGAAGATATTGAACAGCCCGTGCCAATTGCCGCTGTTTTGGGCCAGGCTCAGGCTTTCCACGGCAAAGGACGAGAATGTGGTGTACGCGCCCAGAAAGCCCACACCGATCAGCAGCCGCGTTTCCGGCGTGACCGGGACGTGCTCGCTGGTCAGGCTGACCAGAAAACCCAGGGCCAGACTGCCCGTGACATTGACGAAAAGTGTGGCGTAAGGGAAGGCGACGCCCAGATGTTTGGCAGCCCAAACGCCGAGCCAATAGCGGGCGTTGGCACCCAGCGCCGCGCCAAGGGAGATGAGAAGGATGCGGTTCATTTTCTAGCGCGCCGCCATCCGAATGCCGCCGTCCAGCCGGATGACTTCGCCGTTGAGATAGGCATTGCTGAAGATGTGCTGCACCAGGGCCGCGTATTCGTCCGGGCTGCCCAGCCGGGCGGGAAAGGGGACCTGCTCGCCCAACGAACTGCGCGCGGCTTCGGGCAGACCGGCCAGCATGGGCGTGTCCATAATTCCCGGCGCAATTGTGCAGACGCGGATGCCGGAGCGGGCTAGTTCACGGGCGATGGGCAGGGTCATTGCCACGACGCCCCCTTTGGACGCGGCGTAGGCGGCCTGACCGATCTGTCCGTCGAAGGCGGCCACGGAGGCGGTGTTGACAATCACCCCCCGTTCGCCGTCGTCGCTTGGCTCGTTCCGGGCCATCGCGGCCGCGGCCAGGCGAATGCAGTTGAATGTGCCGGTCAGGTTGACGGCAATGGCTGCGGCGAAGTGGCCCAGGTCGTGGACTGTGTTGCGGCCCAGCACCCGCTCGGCAATGGCGATCCCCGCGCAGTTGACCAGCCCGTGCAAGCCGCCAGCGGACTCGCGGTCGCCGAACTCGGTCACAGCCAAATCGATAGCCGCCTGCACCTGATCTTCATTGACCACATCCACCTGCGCAAAGCGGGCTTGCGCACCGATGGCCGCGGCGGTTGCCTCGCCTGCTTCCCGGTTCATATCGGCCAGGACGACGTTTGCGCCCGCTCTGGCGAGCATCCGCGCCGTGGCCGCGCCCAGTCCAGAGCCGCCGCCGGTGATGAGAATTGTGCTGTTGTGGAGGTCCATTGGCGTGTGCCTGTGCTTCTTCTCTGGTTTTGTCGACAGTGCAGTGGGTTTGCTGCACAAAGTTGGGCAAACCCACTGCACTGTTATTTTACTTGACTTTTACCGTCAATGAGAAGTTTACAGGCGTCCCGGTTTTCACGGCTTTGATGATGTAATCCTGGGTGGCGGGCAATTTACCGGTGAAGGTGGTCGCCCCCGCGTGGTCGGTGAGCAGCGGCGAGCCGTCCTGGAAACCGTAGATCACGAGGATGACTGACTTGTCGGGCGAGGTGAGGGCTGCCGTCATTGTCTGGCCGGCCAGTGCGCGCAGCACATACGTACCCACTGGCCCACCCGATGCCGAACCGTTGACGGTAGCTGAAGTTGCTCCCGGCTGGAAAGCAATGCGTGCGCCAATCTCCACAGAGAGGGTGAGGTTGGCCGCTTTGTAGGGGTCGGCGACGGCCTCGATGATATAGTCCTGGGTGGCGGGCAACAGTCCTTGCCAGGAGGAAGCACCGGAGACTACACGCACCAGCGGCTGCCCATCCTGAAAGCCGTAGATCGTCAGCCCCGCGCTGCGGTCAGGCGTGCCCACATCCACCCACATCGGCTGATTCTTGCTGGCCCGCACCACAAAGAGTTTCGTCTCCCCGGCCTGCAAATTGCCCGTATACTGGGCTGAAGTTGCGCCGGGTGCAAAAGTGATGCGACGGGCGATGTCAACACCCAGCCGAAAGGTCGAAGCGGCGTGTCCCCCCCGCACAGTTAAAATATAATCCTGGCTGGAAGGCAGCAGACCCGACCACATTTCGCTGGCTGCGTTCGCTGACAGCAGAACTTTGCCGTCCCTGGCGCCGGTAATGGCGAGGGTGATGTCGGGCTGTGTCCCGCTTACACTCACGAGCATGGGCTGGTTGTAGCCAGCGCCTACCACAAAACTCTTCGACTCACCCGCCTGCAACTGTCCGTCCACAAAGGCCGAGGTTGTGTCCGGCGCAAAGCGGATGCGAGTGGCCGCGTTCAGGGGCGCAGCCGTGGCCCGACTGCCGGCCAACCCGACGATGCACAGCACGATCAACACCAGCCCTAGAAGTTTATACAGAGTAGTACGCATACAATTTGCCTCGATTCAAAACGTTACAGACTGCGGGGAAATTCCCGCACAGTTAAGACGATTTGCCCGCCGTTTTTGTTGCATCGTTTTTGGCTTTGACAGGAAGCAATCGCACGCGCAAGCTCGGTTTTTTCCGAAAAGCCGAACTTTTTTCCACCCTCTCACTGAGAAAATACCGTTGCCCGGATTATCCTGCGCAATTTCTGGTTTGGACAAAGAAGCACAAGCACACATAATTGTGGTTCTGTGTGCGCCGATTGCGGTCACAGAAAGCTGGAATCGATTTTGTGAATCTACTGCAAAAAGGTCAATTTCCCCGCGGCTCAGCGGTGAGCTTAGAGGCTTTTTGCAGTAGAGTCATTTTGGTGCTTGTCGCCAGTTGCGAATTTCCCGGAGGAACGATTATGCAGACCAACTCTCACGACCACCACACAACAGCGAAACAATCGGAAGATGAGCCTATCGGCCAGGCTTCCCACGAAGCCCACGACGGGGACGGCGGGCACGGCGGGCACGGCGGGCACGGCGTGGATCACAGCGGCCACGAGCAGATGTTCCGGCGCAAATTTTGGGTCTCTCTTCTGCTTTCCGCTCCCGTCTTGCTCTACAGCGAAATGCTTCAGATGTGGTTTGGCTATACCCCACCCGCCGTCCCCTTCAGCGAATGGATTGGCCCCGTCTTCGCGCTGATCATCTTTGCCTATGGCGGCTGGCCGTTCATCGAAATGGCTGTTCCGGAAATACGCCAGCGCAAACCGGGAATGATGACACTTATTTCGTTGGCTATCAGCGTCTCTCTGATCTACAGCGTCGCCGCGCTTTTTCTTCCCGACACAATGGGTTTTTTCTGGGAACTGGTGACACTGATCGATATTATGCTTTTGGGCCACTGGCTGGAAATGCGCAGTGTGCGCCAGGCATCGGGCGCGCTGAACGAACTGGCAAAACTGATGCCCGATATGGCCGAGCGTGTGCGTGCCGACGGCAGCATTGAAAATGTCCCGACCGCTGAATTGCGGGTCAACGATCTGCTGCTTGTGCGTCCTGGCGGGAGCGTGCCCGCGGATGGGGAGGTGTCCGAAGGACGTTCGGTGGTCAACGAGGCAATGATTACCGGTGAATCGAACCCTGTGGAGAAGGAAGAGGGGGATCGGGTCATCGCTGGCACAATCAACGGAGACGGAAGCCTGCGTGTGCGTGTCAGTGCCACGGGCCGAGATACCGCCCTGGCCGGGATTATGCGGCTGGTGGAGGAGGCCCAGAACAGCAAGTCCGACACCCAGATTTTGGCTGATCGGGCGGCTGGCTGGCTTTTCTACATCGCGCTGGCCGCGGCTGCTCTCACGGCTGTGGCCTGGATAATCGCTGACGGTTTCAGCGTGGACGTTATCGAACGGGTGGCGACGGTGCTGGTCATCGCCTGCCCCCACGCGCTGGGATTGGCCGTGCCGCTGGTTGTTGCCATCAGCACAGCAGAGGGTGCCAAGAATGGCATTCTCATACGCAACCGCCTGGCGATGGAAGAGGCGCGGTTGTTGGATACAATAATCTTTGACAAAACAGGCACGCTCACGGCTGGCGAGTTCGGTGTGGTAGGCATAGACACTGTAGTCGGTTGGGACGAGGACGAAGCCTTGGCTTTGACAGCCGCAGTGGAAGGTGATTCGGAGCATCCCATTGCCCAGGGCATTCGCCGTCAAGCCGAGGAACGCCAACTCGCTCTGCCTGCCATCGATGGGTTTGAAGCTATCAAAGGCCGCGGAGTAAAAGTGCAATATGATTCCCAGACTGTCCATGTGGGTGGGCCGCGCCTGATGGAGATGTTAGAAGCAGACGTGCCATCGGCTTTGGCCGATTTTGTTCAACAGGCGAACAGCAAAGGCCAGGGCGTGATCTTTCTGGTGGTAGAAGGGCAGGCGGTCGCTGCCTTTGCCCTGGCGGATATCATTCGAGATGTGAGCCGGGAAGCGATTCAGCGCTTGAAACAAATGGGCTTGGAAGTGGTTATGCTGACCGGTGACAGCGAGGCTGTGGCCCGCGCGGTGGCCGCGGAACTGGGCATGGACAAATACTTTGCCCAGGTGTTGCCCGAACACAAAGACCAGCAGGTGGCGGAACTGCAACGCCAGGGCAAGAAGGTGGCAATGGTGGGCGACGGTGTCAACGACGCGCCCGCGCTCACCCGGGCCGATGTGGGCATCGCCATCGGCAGCGGCACGGACGTGGCTGTGGAGTCGGCGGATATTGTGCTGGTGCAGAGCAACCCGCTGGATGTGGTCAAGGTTATTGAACTGAGCCGGGCTACCCGGCGCAAAATGGTGCAGAATTTATGGTGGGCGGCTGGCTATAATATCTTTGCCATACCCTTGGCCGCGGGCGTTCTTGTGCCGTTTGGCATTCCCGCCATTTCACCCGCGGTGGGTGCTGTGCTGATGTCGGCCAGCACAATTATTGTCGCCATCAACGCCCAACTGCTACGCCGCTGGAAAGTGAGTTAGCTTCGGGCCGGAAGTGGCTGATACAGGCAAATCGTCTGGATTTATACGGATAACTCCCCATCCGCGTAGCGCTGGCGTAGCACCTTTTTGTCGAACTTGCCCACACTCGTCTTGGGAATTTCCGCGATAAAGGTGTAGCCATCGGGCAGCCACCATTTGGCGACCAGCGGTTCCAGAAAACTTTGCAGGTCGGCGGCATTCAGTTCGCCCGCGTCTTCGGTTGCCACGACCACAGCCAGGGGACGCTCTCCCCACTCTGCATGGGGGATGGCGATGACCGCGGCCTCCAATACGTGGGGATGGGCCATCAACAGCCCTTCCAACTCCACCGACGAAATCCATTCGCCGCCGCTCTTGACCAAATCCTTCGTGCGGTCGGTGATGGTCATAAAGCCGTCTTCGCTGATCGTGACCACATCGCCCGTGCGGAACCAGCCATCGGCGCTGAAGTTGTCGCTGCTGCTCTCCATCTTGAAATAGTCTTTGACAACCCACGGCCCCCGCACCTGCAATTCGCCCATTGTTGTGCCGTCCCAGGGCAACTCCTCCCCCGCGTCGTTGACAATGCGCATCTCCACCCCGCCAATGGCGTAGCCCTGTTTGGCCTTCATATCCCATTTGCGGTGGTCGGGCAGATCCGCGTGGCTGCTGAGCAGTTTTGAGACGGTTCCCAATGGCGACATTTCCGTCATGCCCCAGGCGTGGAGCACGTTGACACCCAATTGGCTTTCATAGGCTTCGATGAGCGAACGGGGCATAGCGGACCCCCCCACCACCAGCGCCCGGATGCAAGAGATATCCCGCCGGTTGTTCTTGAGTTCGTGGTAGAGGCCATTCCAGATTGTGGGCACGCCCGCGGCCACTGTCACCCGCTCCTCCTCGATCATCTGGGCCAGGGCCGGGCCTTGCAGATGGGGGCCAGGCATCACCATCTCCGCGCCGGTGAAGGCAGCAGAATAGGGAAGGCCCCAAGCCATCGCGTGGAATTGGGGCACCACCGGCAGGACAATATCGGCTTCTGTCAGCCCCAGCGCGGCGGCTTGGCAGGAGGCCATTGTGTGCAGATACATACTGCGGTGGCTGTAGAGCGCGCCCTTCGGGTTGCCCGTGGTGCCGCTGGTATAGCAGAGACCCATCGCCATCTTTTCGTCCGTGGAGCGCCAGACGAATTCGTCGTCCGCCGCGGCCATCAGTTCTTCGTAGTTATGGATTTTGCCGGGTAGATTCGTCTCCACACCCGGCGCGGCGTTGAAGAGGACGAAATGCTCCACGCCCTGAATCTGATCCGCCACCCGTTGCAGCAGTGGCAGAAGCGTGCCGTCCACAAAAATTACTTTGTCCTCCGCGTGATTAATAATGTAGGCTAACTGTTCGGGAAAGAGGCGGATGTTCAGTGTGTGGCAGACCGCGCCCGCGCCGGGGATGCCGAAATAGAGTTCCATGTGCTGGTAGTTGTTCCAGGCGAAGGTCCCCACCCGGTCGCCCGACTCCACGCCCAGCCCCAGCAGCACATTGCCCAGCCGCTTCACCCGCCGGTAGAAATCAGCGTAGGTATACTCGTGCATCTCGCCCCTGGGCAGCTTCGTCTTGATTTTCTTGTGGGGGAACATTCGGTTGGCGTGTTCCGCGATGCGATCGATCGTCAGTGGGAAGTCCATCATCAGGCCGGTGAGCATAAGGCGAATCTCCTTTGTAAGATGACCGGATGACAGGTGAAAAGGTGGCAGGGCGATCGGCGAGCCGCGCCTTGTCACCTTTTTCACCTAGCCAGGGCTAAACGAAAGCTGATACACCGGTGATTTCTCTCCCGGCGATCAGCAGATTGATCTCATTCGTGCCTTCGTAGGTATAGGTGGCCTCGGCGTCGGTGAAGAGCCGGGCCGCGTGGTTTTCGATAAGGATGCCGTTACCGCCCAGGATTTCCCGGGCCTGTCCGGCTATTTTGCGGGCTTTGGCCGCGCAGGTCTGTTTTGCCAGGGAAATCTGCCCCGCACCGGCCTGGCCCGCGTCCATCAATTGGGCCAGCCGCCAGACCAGCAGTTGCATCTGGCTCAGTTCCGCGGCCATCTCCACCAGTTTGGCCTGGATGAGCTGATAGCTGGCGATGGGTTTGCCAAACTGCTCCCGACGGCAGGCGTAGTCCAGCGCGATCTCGTAGCAGCCCGCGGCCAGACCGACGGCTTCCCAGGCTACACCGGCCCGGGTGTATTCCAGCACCGCGTTCAAATCCCGGAAGCTGTTGCAATGGGCCAGCCGATCCGCCGCGGGTATGTGTACGTCGTGCAGTGTGATGTTGGCCTGATGGACAGCCCGTTTGGCGATTTTGCCGGCAATGGCCTCGGCCTGAAAGCCGGACAGGTCACGCGGATTTTCCAGCACAAAGCCGCCGAAACGCCCGTTCTCGTCCCGTGCCCAGATGATCAAAATGTCCGCGATTGTGCCGTTGCCGATCCAGCGTTTCTGGCCGTTGAGCACCCAATAATCGCCCACCCGGCGGGCGGTCGTCTGCACGTGGGCCGCGTCGGAACCCCGATCCGGTTCGGTCAGGCCAAACGCGCCGATCCTTTCCATCGCCACCATCGACGGCAGCCAGCGCGCCTTTTGCTCCTCCGAGCCGAGAAGACTGATGGAGCCAATGGCCAGCCCGGAATGCACGCCGAAGAGCGTACTCACCGAGCCGTCCACCCGACACAGTTCGTACTTGACCAGCCCGCTGCTCACATTGTCCAGCCCCGCGCAGCCGTAGCCGGTCAGGGTTCCGCCGATAATCGGAATCGGCAGTTTGCCCAGCCCCAGGGCCAGGTCACGGGCCATCTCTGCCCGCTCCCAATAGTCGTTGATGGCCGGGCGTACGACCGTTTCCATATAGTCGCGCACCTGATCGCGCAGGGCGCGCTGGCCCGGGGTGAGCAGATCGTCAAAGCGGAAAGGGTCAAAGTCGGGTGTGGACATAAGGATTTCCGGCGAGATAGGACGAGAGTGACGCGAATTAAAAGCTGAACGCAGATTGCGCAGAGACCGCAGAGTACACAGATTTTTTGCCTGTGTGGTTCGTCTCCGAATCAGCGTCATCCGCGGTCTGTTTTTCTCAATTCGTGCGAAGCTCTTTTGCCAGTAGCAGATTGTCCATCCACTCTTTGTCCGCGCCTTCCAGTGTGACCGGCGGCGGCTGGCTGTAATCGACGAGCAGATCGTAGCCGCCCACGTCGTAGCAGCGGGTGAAGACCGCGGGCAGGTCGAGTATGGCGTCGTCGTCCTCTGGCAGCAGGGGGATGCGGCAGCGGGGCAGGCGTTGGCGCAAGGGAATCGGATAGGCTTCGATCTGCACATCTGTCTGATTGCGCAAGACGCTGACAATATAGCGCCACCTGGCTGGTTCGTCCATGCGGCCAAGCCGGGCCAGTGTCGTCGGCGGCCCCTCGCCCAGCAGATCGATCTCCACCAGATTGGCCTGAGAATTACGGATGTCGTCCTGTTTGCGCAGGTACTTCAGCCGATCCTCGCCCGTCTTGTTGGCCGGACTCAGCACTTCAATCAGCGTCACCACCTCGCCGCTGGGGTGGTGGATGATTTCCAGGAAGGGCACACGCCGTTCTTCCTCCAAGAGGGAAATCGTCGTTGGCTCGTCGGCTATCAGCGGACCCTTGGCCAGCGCTTCGCCGTAGGCAGCCGGGGCCGAACGTATCACCAGTACATCGGGAATGTACGCCCGTGTCAGGCTGGATAACTCCACCCGCTCACCGATGCGGGCGATGTATTTGGGGCGTAGCTGGGGCTGCAAGGACTCGGCGCTATACGGATCAGAGAGGCGTGCCAGATCGGGCCCGGAGTCGCCAGTTTTCCAGATAGGGGTCCATACCCGGAAAAGGACTGGGCATTGGCGGCTCCTTTCACACATTTCACAGCAGCTACAGGTCAATGCGCGGGGTGTTGGGTCTATTGTACACCCAAGCGGGGAGAATGAAAATCGCTTGCAGACCCGCTGCATTGGACCAACTTAAGTAAGGCCCCACCAGCGGGCATAGATACCCGTCAGCTTCGCCAATTCGTCGATCTCCACCCATTCCACCGCGCCGTGGGCCTGGTCGATAGAACCCGGCCCCAGCACAATTCGCTGCTGGGTCACATCGCCGTAGGCCCAGGCATTCGTGCCGTAGGGCGCGACGGTCGGTGTCTGCCCGCTCCATTCGGCCATGCGCGTCACCAGTTCGCTGTCGGCTGGCTGGTAGAATGCGGCGATCTGCCGCCAGATTTCGTGGGTCAGGGGCAGGGGCGAGGCGGCCTCGGCCAGCCCGATGAGTTGGGCGGTCACGGCCAGGGGGTCTTCGCCGTCGGTCAGCCGCCGGTCGATGGCAACGGAGCAGGTGTCGGGAACCACATTGCGCCCGATGCCGCCGTTGATGAGCACGACCGTCAGTTGGGGGATGCCGAGAGCGGTGGCAGGCAGGGCTTGCAGCCGGTTCTGTTCCGCTTCCAGCGCCAGGGTGACTCGGGCCGCGGCCCAAATCGCATTTTGGCCCCGCTGGGGCTGGGCCGAGTGGGCCGTCAACCCGTGGGCGGTGAACTCCATGCGCACCAGCCCCTTGTGGCCGTGGACCGGTGTACAGCCGGTCGGCTCGGCCACCACCAGTTCGTCCAGAATCATTTCCCGCATCCGCAGCCAATCAGCAAAGCCCGGCGCACCGGTGGCCCCGGTCTCCTCGTCCACAGTGGCCGCGATGAGCAGATTGTCCTCCAACTGCACGCCCGCGTTGTGTATACTTTCCAGCAGGGCCAGCACGACGCCGAGGCTGGCTTTTGTGTCCACCGCACCCCGGCCATAGACCCGGCCATGGGCGATGCGTCCGTCAAAGGGGGGATCGGTCATCTGCTCCACACCCACAGTGTCCGTATGCACATCCACACCCAGCCAGCGCCCCTGATTTCCGCTGCGCCCCCGCCAGATGGCATAGATGCTGGGACGCCCCGGCTGGACTTCGTGCCAGTGGACCTCACCGCCGAACTGGGCAAACCAGCCCGCCACGGCTTCGGCTATGGCCGCTTCCCCCGGTTCGCCCGCGCGGGGACCGGCCTGCTCGGGTGTCACGCTGGGAATCTGTACCAGACGGCTGACCCATTCGGCTAAATGTGGGGAAGAAGGCAGTGAAAGCATATCAATTTGTGTCCTGTAGTGCGCGTAGCAGGTGGCGAAAGAAAAACGAAACGCTGTGGAATCTGTGGCTTTTCATCCGCGTTTATCAGTGTCCATCCGCGGCTATTCATCCGGCAGCAGGCCAGGCCAGTTGGCCGGGGATCGCCAGCCGGATGCGATAGAGTGAAGTGGAGGCAGCGATGTAGAGGGTCTGCAAATCCGGCCCGCCAAAGGTGCAGTTGCCCGCCACTTCACCCGTGGGGATAAAACCCAATTGGGTCCCGTCTGGGGCGATGACGTAAACACCCGCCCTCTCGCCCGAACCCGCTGTCAGATAAATGTTGCCTGCCACGTCAAGGGCCATCCCATCGCCGCCGTGATCCGTGCCGAAATCGGCCAGGGTGCGGGTGAAGTGCCAAGAGCCGTCTGCGGCTACGTCGTAGCGTACAAGCGTGCGCGCCCCGCCCGGCTCCGGGTTGTGATCCACCAGATAGAGGGTGCGGTCGTCGGGTGTGATGAGGATGCCGTTGGGGGTCTGCAAGTCGTCAATTACTCGCGTCAAACCGCCGTCGTTCTCTATGCGATAGACGGCCATACACTCCTGTTCCAGATCGCTTTTGTCGCCGTAGCGGGGATCGGTGAAGTAGATGCGGCCTGTACTGTCGAAGCAGAGATCGTTGGGTGCATTGAGCTTCTTGCCGCCGAAATGGGAGGCCAGCGTCGTGATGCTGCCGTCCGGTTCGTAGCGACGCACGGCCCGCGCGCCGCCATCTTTGCCGTCGCAGCAGACCACCAGCCGACCCTGCGCGTCGAAGTTCATCCCATTGGCGCGCAGAGACGGTTCTTGCCAGACTTCGGTTTTGCCCGTAGCGGCCCGGTAGACGAGGATGCGGTTGTTGGGACAATCGGAAAAGTAGACATCGCCGACGGCGTCCGCGGCTGGCCCTTCGGCAAAGGCACAGCCGTCGAAGAGCCGTTCGAGTTTAGTGTTGGATGGGATGGGATGGGTGGGCATAGGCGTGAATTCCGGGAAATGGCGATACGGTTCTGGAAAGGCGGAGTGTTGGAGCGTCAAAACGGAGAGCGCGCCGTCGCTTCTCGTTCCTACGCTTTGAGCACCCCCTCCATCGGCCCTAAATCCGTTCCTCTGCCCGCAGCCCGCGTAGGTCCATCTCGAATTCCAGGCCACTGATGGGAGGACGACTGTAGTGCCAGAGTATCCCATTTCTGGTTGATTCGTGTAGCGAAAGAAGGAGGGTGTCCAATAGGGGATGCAGCGGCTGAACAGTATAGACGCCGATACTGCTTACATCAGCCCAGGTGTGGCCCAGACCAAAGAGCCGCTCTTGCATCACTGCCAGCACAACCGCGGCCTTTTCCTGCATGGCTCCGCTGGATGTTTCGCCGGGGCGCACAATTGCAGAGGGGGAGAGGTCCGCCTGATCCCGGAGATCGCCCGCGCCGGCCACAATAAAAGTGGGGAACGGGTGGGGGCTGTTTGGCGGCATTGGGGAAGGTACTGTATAGGAGAAGGCGTAGAGCGACGGCTCGTCGGGCGGGTTGACCGCGGGCGCTACGTGTGTGCGCGCCAGCGGGTTGACGCCGTCCAGCAGCAGGCCGACTTCGGCCAGCCGCGCCTGATATGCGCCGTTGAAGTCGGCAAAGCCTGCAAAGCTGAAGGGCGCGGGAGAACGCAATTCCATCGCACACAGCGCGGCCAAAGGACGGTTCCATTGGCCCAGATGCTGTTCGATGCGCTGGAAGCCCTCCCGCCAGGGCAGGGGCTGGGCCAATATTGCCCGCACAATTTCATAGCCGGGCGCGGCCACGACCCCGGCAGAATAGGGTGCAATGCCTCTGAGAAAGGAGTAGTTACCAGCGGGGTTTGCAAGAAGCTGCATACAATCCTCCGGAAATCAGGGCGCGAATTGGGCCAATGAACACAGTACACTTCTTGAGCGTTCGTTGCATCTGTGTTTATCTGCGGCTGTCTTGAATGGGTATTTTCAGCGACTATTCTGTGTGGCTGTGCGCAGTCAGGGGGTTTCCACACAACCGGTGGCGGCCATCACCTCGCGCAGTTTCTTCACCGCATAGGCCATGCCCTCTGGCCCACTGAAACCGCTGCTGTGACCAGCCATTGCCAGATGGGGTTCCAGGGCCAAGATTCCCTGATAGCCCGCCGCGTTGAGCCGGGTAAGCAGTTCGGCCACCTGGCCGTCGCCCTCGCCGGCCGCTTTGACAGGGCCGCCGAGTTTGGCATCTTTCACGTGGACGTAGCCGGTGCGCGGGCCAAGCAACGGCCAGCCATCTTCGGTCACACGGGCCTCGTCCACCAGCACAAAATTGGCCGGGTCCCAGGCAAAGGTGAGACTGGGGGAATCGAGGGCCTGCAAAATGCGGTGGCAGCGGGCCACTGTATCGCCCACAATCTCTCTTTCGTTTTCCAACAGGAGCAACAGATCGAGCTTTTCGGCTTCCTCGACCAGTCGGGCAAGGGAAGCAATCGCCTGGTCCACGTGCTGGTCGTAGTGTGCGTTGCTGCTGGTGTCCGGGGGATAGAAGGAGAAGATGCGAATATTGCGCGTGCCCAACTTCTGGGCGATCTGGCCCAGCCGCTGGAGATTGGCGACTTCCTTCTCAATTGGATCGAGCAGGGGGGATTTGCCCACAGGACTGCCCAGCGCGCTCACCTGGACGTTGTGAGCGGCCAGACTGGCCCGCGCCCGTGCCACGTCCGCGTCACTCATTTTCAGCACGTTCACGCCCCAGGCTGCACGCAACTCCAGGTGGCCGATGTTCAGTTCGTTCATCACCCGCAACTGCTCGTCCAGATCATCCGCGATTTCGTCGCCAAAGGCGCTGATTGTAAATGTAGCGTCCGCCATTTGATTCTTCTCCCTGTGCAACTGATTGCCGTTGGCAGTTAACCGATAAGCACTTCGGCCGTTCAAAGAAAATAAATCCCTGATCCGGCGACAATTTCCCTGGACGGCTTGGGCTTTTCCAAATCAATTTGGGAATTTATTTGTTGGAAAAGCCTTATTCCGGCTCTTGCGACTCCGCGTCCAATGTGGAGGCGACCTGACCGTCCCGCAGAAGCAGAACCTCGTCCACGTACTCATCCACCAAACTGTCGTGGGTGACCATTAGAAAAGTCATCTGGCGTTCTCGGACAATGCTTTTGAAGAGTGTTAGAATCTCTCCGGCGGTGGTGCTGTCCAGTTCACCCGTGGGTTCGTCGGCCAGAATCAGTTGCGGCTCGTTGACCAGTGCCCGGGCAATGGCTACCCGCTGTTGTTGACCGCCGGACATCTCAAACGGTCGGTGATCCATCCACGGCGCCAACCCCACCAGATCGAGCGCGTCTACGGCCCGCTTGTGGCGTTCTTTGCCCTTCACGCCGGAAATGCGCAGGATCAGCTCCACATTTTCATAGGCAGAAAGGCTGGGCATCAGCCCAAAAGACTGGAAGATAAAGCCCACGTGGGTGCGCCGCCATTCGGTCAGTTTGCGTTCACTCCAGTTTCCAATCTCCTCGCCATAGACATGAATCTGGCCTTTGGAAGGCTTATCCAACCCCCCCAGGCAGTTGAGGAGCGTTGTTTTGCCACTGCCGGATCGTCCCTTCAGAGCCACGAAACTGCCTGTTTCGATGCGCAGATTGACGCCCTGCAGGGCCGCTACCTCCAGGGATCCCAGGTGATATATGCGCCACAGATCAGTGGTTTCGATAGCCGCCACGCCGCTTCTGGCGCGTGGGGCTGATAGGTCTTTGCCAATTGTTTCGCGAGCAACTTCAGGAGTACTGGACATCAGCTTCGGTCTCTTTGCAATTCAGTGATTGACAGTCGATGAGCCGCAACAAAATGTGACGACACTTTCCCGGTGGCCTTCTCTGCTTATGGCTTCTCTGCCCTGGGCTTCTATTTGTTCTTTTTGCCACGCAGACGATTCCACAGACTGGTTCCGCCTTCTCGCTGTGTACGCTTGCGGTCGTCTTTGGCCCGTTCCTGGGCGGCCAATTCAGGCGCGTCCCGTTCTGGCGCGGCGCGGATGAGAATGCCCTCGTCGGTGACGTCTATGATGGCCCGGCCTTTGATGGCGAATTGTTCCAGGAACTCTTTGGGCACTTGCAAACGGCCCGCGCTGTCCAAAACCACCAATTCCTCAAAATGATCTTCCATCACCGGCTCGGACGCGGACTGTTCCTCTGTCTGGCTTTCCTGCGTGCCGTTCACCTGCACACGGCTGGATCGCCGGGTTTCGCTGGACAGCATCCCATCCCGAATAGAGACCACCCGTTCCACGTGCCGGGCAATGCCGGGGTCGTGGCTGACGATGATTGTGGTCAGACCCAATTCGTCTGTCAGGCGATGGAAGGTCCCGTAGATGATCTTGGCTGTGGCCGAATCCACTTCGCCGGTGGGTTCATCAGCCAAGAGCAGGCTGGGGTTGTTGGCCAGGGAGACAGCAATCGCCACCCGCTGCTGCTCGCCGCCGGATAGTTCGGTCAGTTTGTGGTGCGAGCGCCCGTGCAGGCCGACCAGTTCCAGCAGATATTCGGCCCGCTTGCGTTTGCCCCGGCCCGATGCCCCGGCCAGCGTCATGGGCAGTTCCACATTCTCCACTGCGTTGAGATAGGGAACCAGGTTACGGGCGCTCTGCTGCCAGACAAAGCCCACTTCCTCTCGCCGGTAGCGGGTCAGTTCGATTTCATTCATCTTGAGCAGGTCGTGTTCGCCCACCCGCACCCGTCCCGCGGTAGGCCGATCCAATCCGCCCAGGATATTCATCAGCGTGGATTTACCACTGCCGCTGGCTCCGATAATCCCCATCAATTCGCCAGACCGCACTGAGAGGTTCAGCCCTTGCAGGGCCAGCACCTCCAGATCAGCCACCTGGAAAATTTTGACAACTCCGTCGCAAAAGATAAAGGGTTCGTTCATTTAGACAGTCTCACCCAGTTTAATGGCTTGGAATATCTTCATTCGCATGAGCAATGTGACCAGCGCGCCCAGCGCGACGACAAAGAGCACGCCGAAGAGAGCGTAGATGCGGAAGATGGCAGGCCAGGCGATGTTGACGAGGAAGGGCGGTATCAGCTCTTCCGGATGTGTGCCCACTTGCAGGTGGGGGATAAAGAGTTCGCTCATCCAGGACCCCAGCAGTGTGCCCACCCCGATCCCGACCAAAATCAGGAAGGCCAGTTCCCAGGCGAGGAAAAGCGTCATCTGCCAGGATGAAAGGCCAATGGCACGCAGTGTGCCCAGCTCGATAAAGCGACGCCGGAATGAGAAAAGCGTGTAGAGCAGGAAGCCCAGCACAGTCAGCACACCCGCGGCCAGAAAGCCCACCGAGAGCACGCCAAACAACCCCTGCCGTTCGGGCAATTGTTGCAATTTGGCGATCTGTTCCCGGGCTGACTGCCAATCGATAACATTGATGTCGTAGTTGCGCAGTTCACGGCTGAGTTGATTGTAATCCACGCCCTGATCGATGGAAATGAGCACGTCGTAGGGAAACTGGCCGCCCAGTTGCTCGAATATGTAGTCGAGATTGCCCACCATCAACGGCCCGTCGTCGTCGGGATACCAGCCAGGGAAAAAGTCAAACTCGCCCACCACTTTCATAATCATTTCGGCGCGCCTGCCATAGTGGGAGATATTCACCTGCAAACTGTCCCCCACCCGAATGGTATTCTCCTGCATAAACTTGCGGGGCAACAGGACGCCTTCGTTGGCAATCGCCAGGGAATTCATCAGCGCGCCCAGGCTGGCGGGTGCAAAATCCCGACGCCAGTAGGCCACATTGGGGAAGTCCAGCCGGTCGATCCCGTAAAAGATCGCCTCCTGCCATCGGCCCTGCAACTGGGTTCGCACATCGAACTCAGCAATGCGGGTGGCCTGCTTAATTTCTTTGGCCTTGTAATGTTCTGAGACCGGCACAAATGTCCAGACAATCGGATCGCCCGCTCCGCCAGCCCCACCCCCCTGTTCTCCCCCCGCTTCTGGCGGGGCTGATCCCAGTTCCATCAGCCGGGTGTCCGCACCGACTTTGTAATATACCCGATCAAACAGGTGATCATCCAGGGTTTGGGCCAGGGAAGTGGTAAAAGCGGAGAGGCTGAGTGTCAGCACCAGCAGAATCATCGGCGCGGTGTAGAGTCCCCGGTTGCGGGCCAAATGGCGGGCTGCCAGCAGCAGACCCACCGCATTGGTCCGGGCTGATACCCAGGCCAGGAAAGACATCACCGGCGGCAGAAAACGCAGGGCCACCAGTGTCAACGCAAAGATGCCCAGGGCCGGCACGAGGAAGAGCAGCGGATTCTCAAAAAGGCTGTTGCCGCTGGCTTGTCCGGGCAGGGCAATCCCGCCTTGCTGCTGGAGCAAATAGATCCCATAGCCTGCCGGGATCAGCAAAATTATATCCAGCCAGGCCCGTTGCCACCAGGGCGGCATAAGCGAGCGGGCCTGCTCCATTTTATAGGTGACGATTGTATGCTTGGCCGCGTTGAAGGTGGGGATGACCTGGGCAATCAACGTTACGGCCAGCGCGCCAAGTCCGAAACGCATGACCGTCTGGCTCAGCGAAAGGCGTAGATGGGTCTCCAGGGTAAAATTCAGGAAACTACGGGTGGAGCCAATTAAATCGGCCACCTGAAAGCTGGCGGGAATGCCAATCCCCAACGCAAACGCGCCCAGAAAGATTGCCTCGACGCTGGAAATACCCAACACTTGTCCGGCGGACGCGCCACGGCTGCGCAGCACGGCAATTTCATTGCGCTGTCGCCCCACGGCCAGCCCCACCACAAGCCCAATGAAGGCAAGCAGCAGACCAATAATGGGAATGCTGAAGGCGTAGAGAAAGAGCGTGAGAACACCGCTGGATCGCTGGTACTTGCGCAGCGCGTCCAGGGGCGAGATGCTCAGTTGTGTATTGGCGATGAGTGTGGCTGTGCGCTGCTCCACCTGTCGGCTGCGGGCCAAAATGCGGCCCACGTCGCTGGCCGTCACCCCATCTCCATCCATCACCAGATACCAGAGCGCCAGATTGACATCACTGGGATATTCCGGCGCAATGCGGTTGACATAGCTCGCTTCTGGCAGCAGCAGAACATCTTCCAGCGTATTCAGGTTGTAGAACCAATATTCTTCTGTCGGGTCTTTGGCTTCCCAGATGCCCGCGACCTGCACAGAGATTTGGACTGTGCGCGTCTGCTCATTGGAACGGATGCGGCGAAAAGTGACGTATTCCTCTCCCACCTGGGTTCCCAGGGTGTCGGCCAGGCCACGGCTCATCAATACTTCGACGGGCGCGTCCCCTGTGGCTTCTGTGACCTGGGGCCAGTGCCCTTCCAGGATATTGATGTGGTCTTCAAGCTGGGAAATGAAGCCGATATTGACCCAGGCCAGGGGGTCTGTAGCATCTGAATAGGCTACACCTTCTGTAGGAAAGAGGCGCAGATTATCGGTCTTGAAATAGCGCACTGTCTGCTTGTGGGGCAGGCCAATAGCGTCGGCGGCTGGGCCAGAAAGATAGGCATCCAGCGGACCCATTTCCTCCCACTCTTTGGTTCCATACGTGGAACCCAAATAGCGGAACATATAGGCAAAAGGGGGCCGCTGGACATTGCCGCCGGCCCCGGTTGCGCCCAACTCATCCTGCAATATCTGATAGTAGACAGCATCGGCATAGAGCGGGATGCTCATCACAAGTGCGATGGCGGTAATCAGACCTGTAACCAACGCCAGGGCCAGCCAGCGCTGGGCCAGGAGTCGTTTGACAGCGACGACGACAATCGCCCAACCGCGCAATAAGATTGCCATTGGGTTTATTGTCCTACTACTGTCTGGCCTTCTTCCAGGCCCTCTTCGATTTCAACCCGATCGGCGGTTTGGATGCCGACGGTTACATCCACACGGCGCTGGACATCGCCATCCTGCACCACAGCAAACCGCCGCCCGTCAAAGACACGCAGGGCCTGCGGTGGCAACCAGAGCACATTGTCCTTGCGTTCCAGCTCGGCCTGGACACGTACCAGATCGCCCATTTTGTAGCCAGCTTCTTCCTGGCTCTGGTCGATGGAAAGGCGGGTGGATTTGTCCAGATCGTCCACTGTGGTGCCGCCGCCTGTGCCATAGGGATAGGGCAGTTTGCGCACAACGCCGGTCAATGTAGAACCCGGCCGGCTGGGCAGCACAACATTGACAACCAATCCTTCCTGCAACTCGTTGAGCTGATCGCTCACCAGATCAGCCTTGATTTCCAGTTCGCTGTTGTCTGCGATGACGGCCACGGGTTTGAAAGCCTCGGCCGCGCGTCCGACAGTCAGGGAGACGGAAAGCAGTTCACCGGTGAAGGGCGCAACCACCTGGGCATCCTCCACCGCCTTGAGCAGTTTGTCCACATTCAACTGGGCGCGGGCCACATCATTGACCAGCAGCGGATCCACCCCTTCTTCCAGGCGGGAGACGGCGATTTCGGCCAGTTCCACCTGTTTGCGTTGCAAGGCCAGATTGAGCGAACCTTCTGGCTCCTGGGTGATCAGATTGAGCAGGCGCAGATTCGCCATATCCAGATTGAGCTGGGCCGTGCGCCGGTCAAAATCCAGGGTACGCTGGGCTTTTTCCAATTGGGATTGGGCGCGTTCCAGGTTGAGGCGAGCCGACTCCACCTCCCGTTCCAGATCGTCGATTTCCAGGTCTGCAATCACAGAACCTGCTTCGACAGTATCCCCGCGTTTGGCATAAATGGCACGCACACGGCCATTGGCCCGGAAGAAGAGTTCTTCTTCCACCACAGGCGCGATGCGACCGCTGAAGATCAGCTCTTTGACAATCTCCCCCGTCCGCACTGTATAGGTGGGCTTGAGGGGCACGGCTGGGGTTGGAATTGGTGTTGGTGTTGGTTCATCTGATGACACTTGCGCGGAACGACCTGTTGGAAGCAAGGCACATCCGGCAAGAGCGAAAGTCAGAAGCAACAGGGGACCGATTCGGAGGATGGTTTTTCCCATTGGGCAGTCTCACTTCGTCTATCGATTGTTGGAAGATTTGAGGGCGTATGCAGTTGTGGTAGCTGCATTGGGTTTCCCAGCAGCCGTTAGCGTGTAGGATTGATTAGGCCAAAAGTATACCCCGAAGCCAGAAAAACCGCAAAGTTGTGGAAAGTCCTTGTGCGGTTTAGTCGATCTGATATGGGTTGTGCCTGTTCTTCTACCACTTCCCCCGTGCCCACCATTTCCCCGCAAGCCTGGAACCCGCTATAATTCTTGCCTATGAATTCCGACCTGCGCCGTAAATTGATCTGGTCTTTGTTGCTGGCTTTTCTGGTCTATGTGGGCCTGGTGCTCTATGCCGATTGGCGGTCGTTGCGCCACTTTCTCTCCAACTTTCCCTGGGGCTGGCTGCCTGCCGTCCTGGGATTAACTTTGCTCAACTACGCGGGACGTCTGCTCAAATGGCACTGGTATCTGCATCTGGTCGGTGTTCCCATTGCTTTTGCCGACAGCGCGCGTATTTTCGGCATCGGCTTTCTGATGGTGCTGACGCCGGGCAAGGTGGGTGAGTTCTTCAAAAGTGTGATGGTGCGCAATGTCACTGGCACGCCTGTAGCTGTGACCGCGCCTGTGGTGCTGGCCGAACGCATGACCGATGGCCTGGCTATGCTGATTCTGGCAGGGGTGGGTCTTTTTGCGTTTGCAGACCCAGCCGCGCGCTTGGCCGCGGGGATAGCGTTGGCGGGGATCGCCGGTGTGATCGTTGTCGTGCAGATTCGCCCTTTGGCCCTTTGGCTGCTCCACCACGCCGAACGGCTTCCGCTGATCCGTCGCTTTGCAGGCAGCTTTGTTCAATTGTACGAGAGCAGCTACATTCTTTTCCGACCCCGCAATCTTTTGATAGCAGTCAGTATCGGCGTCGTCAGTTGGCTGGGCGAGGGACTGGCCTATTTTCTGGTGGTGTGGGGGATGGGGGCCGAACCCAGTTTTACATCCGCGCTGATCGCTGTCTTCGTCTTCAGCATCAGTTCTATCATCGGCGCGGTGGTGGCCACACCCGGCGGGCTGGGTGGGACAGAAGGTTCGCTGGTGGCGTTGAGCGAACAATTGTTGGGTATGGCCCGCACCCCGGCCAGCGCCGCGGCTCTGCTGGTCCGCTTCGCCACTCTCTGGTTTGGGGTTCTGCTGGGAGTGATCAGCCTGCTCCTGTGGCCCCATTTGCTGATTGAGCAATCCCCCTTGCCGTCTGCCGCCCGCGACCCGTCGTCCACTTCCTGATTTGCAACTTACAACTGGTAATTCATAACTGGTGACTCGCTTATGTGGAAAGTCGATCTGCACTCCCATACCATTTATAGCCGGGACTGTCTGACCCGCCCGGAGACAACCATTGCCAAAGCCAGGGCCATCGGCCTGGACAAATTAGCGATCACCGAACACAACAATCTGGCCGGCGCGCTGGCTGCCAAGAAACTGGCCCCGGACCTGATTATTGTGGGCGAAGAGATCAAAACCACCCACGGCGAAATTATCGCCTGGTTTGTCAGCGAAGAAGTGCCCAAAGGACTCTCTCCCCAGGAGACACTGCGCCGGCTGCGGGATCAGGGCGCGGTGATCAGCATCCCCCACCCCTTGGATTCTCTGCGCGGCTCCGCGATGGGGCTGGAAAATGTGCTGGAAATTATCGAACAGGTGGACGCGCTGGAAGTGCTCAACGCCCGCTGCGTGCGCCCCGCGGACAACGACGCGGCCCGCGCCCTGGCCGGGCAGCACGGCAAACTGATGACAGCGGGCAGTGACGCCCACATCCCTTTTGAATTGGGCCGTTGCTATATGCAAATGCCCCCTTTTGAAGACAACGCCGAGAGTTTTCTCGCCGCGCTCCAAACAGCCAAACCCACCGGCCAGGTCAGCCCCTTCTGGCCCCATCTGGCCAGCACCTGGGCCAAGTGGCGCAAGAAAGTGCGGCCTGTAAGGTATGGCGGTCTTTCCCACGGCGCGTAGTGCATACACTCGTAACACCAAACCCTTCATCCAGGAAACCCCTCTATGACTACTTCTCCCGCACGCATCGCAATTGTTGGCACAGGCTGGTGGGCCACCGAACATCACATCCCCCCGCTTCTCGCACACCCGGACGCTCAACTGGTCGCCCTCTGTGACGCGGATTTGGGCAAGGCGCGCATGACTGCCGACGCCTATGCCATCCCCAGCGCGTACGCCAGTGTGGATGATCTGCTGGCCGCTGAAGAACTGGACGGCGTGATTGTTGTGACCAATCACGCCACCCATTATCCGGTTGCCAAAGCCTGCCTTCAGGCCGGTCTCCACATTCTGATTGAAAAGCCTATGACTCTCTTTGCCAGGGAGGCAAAAGAATTGGTCGAACTGGCCGCGGCGAACAAGCGGCAGATTGCCATGGGCTACAACCACACCTATGCACCCTATACCATCCACGCCCAACAGATTGCGGCGTCGGGTGTGCTGGGCGAACTGCAATATGCCCACGGCATCTTCAACCAACATGTCATGCCGCTGTTGCAGGGCAAATCCACAAGCGCTGGCACCAATACGGAACGAATGGTACACAGCCCCGGCAGCGTATACAGCGATCCGGCCCGCTCTGGCGGGGGACACGGCCATCTGCAGATTACCCATCTGGCCTCCCTGCTCTTCTTCATCAGCGGCCGCCGCGTGCGCCGGGTGCAGGCCCGCATGCGCAATCACGGACTGGCAGTGGACCTGGTGGACGCGTTGCTGGTGGAGTTCGACAACGGGGCATTGGGGAGTATCGGCGGCACGGGCAATATGGCCGGTGGCCGCAAAATAGATATGCAACTCTATTGGGAGGAAGGCTGGATCGACATTGACGAAGCCGCGGGCACAGCCCGTGTACAATCCGGCGGCGCGCTGGAAGAACTGGCCTTGACCGATGAAAACCGTAACTATTATCGCCACGCCACCACCAATAATTTCGTCGATATCATTCTGGGCCGGGCTGAAAATCACGTTTCTGGCGAAATCGGCTGGCGGGCCGTGGAGCTACTGGACGCGGCCTATCGATCCGCGGCGAACAACGGCGCGGCGGTGGATGTGACATCACTCTATTTGCCCCAAACATAGGGTTCGGCTATTCCCTGGGCATCAATAATCGCAAGAAACGAGAAGGGAGGGATCAGCCGCTGATCCCTCCCTTCTCGTTCCATTTCCACACACGCGCGGCCAGAACCGCTACCCATCTGGCGTGGGTGTAACATCTGGCTGCGCGGCAGACTCCGCGGGTGCTTCCGGGGTCGGAGTTTCAAAGAGCCGTTGCACATAGGCTGGCACGCCTTTGGGGGGGAGTGGACAACTGGCCGGGTCGATTCGATTGGCCTGCGAGAGGCTTTCCCCCTCCCAAATGGTATCGATCAGCGTGGCGATTTTGGACGGATCGTTGATCACCAGCACATCCGCGCCGCTGGCCGTAATCAGGCGATCCACCTGTTTGTCTGTGATGGCCGCGGCCCGGATGTTTTCCGGCTCCAGCGAGACAGCAAAGCGGGTCAGGTCCAGCATCTGGAGCAGGGAGAGGTCCGTGGCAAAGGTCTGATGAAAGGCATTCCACAGTTCGGGAATGCGCAATAGCTGGTTTCGATCCAACATCTGTTCGCGCAGCGCCCACAGGAACTGGCGCTGGCGACGGGCCCGGCCAAAGTCGCTTTCCAGCAGACGCAGGCGCACAAACCAGCGGGCACTTTCGCCGTCCAGCACCACCTCGCCAGCCGGCAGGGTGAAATAGCCCCAGGCATTCTCGTCCAGATCGTAGAGCAGTTCGTAGAAGGGGCAGTCCAGGTTGACAGTGACACCGCCCAGCGCGTCGACGACCTGCTCGAACCCATCCATCTCCACCCGCACCCAATGATCGGTTGCCAGGCCGAGGGTATTCTCGATGACCTGGGAGAGCAGGGCCGGGCCGCCACCCGGCGTGCCCAGGACAGCCTCCCCCAGATAGTCCACCTGATTGATGCGGGCTGTGCCGTAGCCGGGGATCGGGAGGTAGAGGTCCCGGGGGACACTGAGAATGGCCGCCCGGTTGTATCTCCGGTCGATCCCCACCACCATAATGGTGTCCGTGCGCCAACTGGCATCGGCTGGTCGCCGGTCTGTGCCCAGCAAGAGCAGATTGTCGGTGGTGTGCATATCGAAAGGCGGCGGGATCGGTGTCTGGGTGGGGGTAGGCGCGGGTGTGGGGGAATAAATGGGCGTGGCAGTAAAGGTCGGTGTGGTTAACCCCTGGAAAATTTGGGTCATTTCAAAGCCACTGGCCTGACAACCTGCGAGGGCAAAGGAGAAGAGCAGGGCGAATGTCAGATAGAGACAGGATTTTCTACGCATAGTTCCCTCATTCACAACAGCAGAAGTACATTTCGTTCCGGCGATCCATTCAGGGGCACTGCACCCGATCCCCCGTAGCACCCACAGTATTGGTCTCTATCAGCGGGGGGCGATCAAAAACTGTCTGCACCCGCTCCCCAATCAGCGGCCAATCCGCCAGCCACACAGACATCCCACCCCGCCAGTCGGCTTTCACCAGATCAGGCGGCGAGATGACCATTCCGTGGATCGCGGTTTCGTCCAGCGAGAGGCCAAAACGGGCGAGACGGATGGCATCCACAAAGCCGATGTCTGTCTGCACGCTATCGGCCAGCGCGGCATAGAGCGCGGGCAGATTGGCCAATTGATTCTCTGTCAAAAGTTGGCGACGCACAGCCCAGACGATCCGCTGCTGGCGTCGGGCGCGTTCCAGATCGCCGCCCTGGTTGCGTGCCCGCACATAGCCCAGCGCCATTTTGCCCGCCAGCCGGTGGGTTCCCGGCTCCAAATAGAGATTAATGTCCTCTTCGGGCAGATATTCGTATATTCTGCATTCCACTTCAATTTCCACGCCATCCAGCGCGTCCACCACTTTTTTGAAGCCTTCAAAATCGAAACGCAGGAAGTAATGGATGGGCACGCCGATCTTTTCGGTCAGCAGGGAAGCCAACAGCGCGGGGCCGTGGCCCGACTCGTCCCGTTCCCCCAGAAAATCGACTACATTGATTTTATTGGGTTTGTGGCCCGGGATATTGTCGAGATAAATATCCCGGGGAAAGGATATGGCCGCGGCCCGTTTCCCTTCCAAATCTAGCGCCAGCAGCATCAACACATCCGTGCGCCAGTTGCCTTCGCCGGGGCGTCTGTCCGAGCCTAGCAGCAGAATGTTGACCGTATGGTTGAGTGGCAGGCCATCGGATTCCACAGGAACCGTGCTGGCTTCAGTGGTGTCTTCGGTAGTATCTGCCGGGCTGTTCTGGGGCGGGGGCGATACGGCAGATTGTACAACAGACTGTACAGCAGTTGCTGACTCTGCTTCGGCCACTCGTGTTTCAGCGGGTGCGGGTGCTGCTTTCACTTTTCCCACTTCTGGCTGAACTTCTGTTGGCCGGGCCGTGGGCGTTGCCACATCCGGGGCCGCGCGAACCTCACCCCGCGAGCGGGTACACCCCCCCGCAAATAACATCAGAAGCAAAACAGGGCAAAGAAGTACGATTCGTTGGATTTTCATTCGCCATTCTCGACGCATATCTCTTCAAAAAGGGTGCGGCTGGCAGGGAAGTGCCACTGATGGCCCCTGCGGAATTCCTGCAAATTGGTATGTCCCCGCTCGCCATAGCGCAGCGATTGGAGCACCATTTCCAGCTTGTCCACGTCTTTGACCAGGCGCGCTTCGGGTGTGGACCCCGCGTCATATTCCTGCCACAAGGCCACATACGTCTGGCCCTGGGGCAGTCCGGCCAGCAGATCGCTCAAAATGCGTTCCTCGGCCTGGTGTTTGGCATGACTTCCCAGTGCCTGGGCTGAACGGCGGGGCAGATCGGTCAGCACACTCTCGGCCAGGTCGTGGAGCAGCGCCAGGGTGACAATCCGCTTTACATCCAGCGGCTCTGTCAACCCCTGGCCCGCGTAATCCGCGTTCACCTCATCGGCCAGAAAGAGCGCATAGAGCGCGACCAGACAGGTGTGATCGGCCAGGGATTCGGGCTGGCTCACGCCTGCAAAAAGCCAACCTGTGCGGGGCAAACTTTTCAGATGATTGGCAGTGCGAAAAAGATTCAGTAGCGACGGCATACCGTTTTCAGGTCAGTGTACATGCCCATTTCGGGCACAACCAGCAATGAAAATGCGAGGTAGCGCAAGCTGTCAGCTTGCCTTACAAGGGCTATTTTCAGGTCAGTGTACATGCCCATTTCGAGCACAACCAGCAATGAAAATAGGAACGCAGATTTACGCAGAAGCCACAGATTACGCAGATTCTATCCGTGTTTATCAGCGTTCATCAGTGGCTATTCTTCGTTTGAGAATCGGGAATACGAAACAGAGACTTAACCTAATCTTCAGTACACTGGAAACAAAGTTATTCGACTACAGAAGTTCGACTTTTCTGAAAAGTCGAACTTCTACGCCCAAAAAACTTTGTTGACGCTGTATTCAGTCTCCAATCTCAAATCCCCACAATATCCCGCCGCACCAGGTCCAGCGCCCGGTTGCCAATCCAGGCCGTGCTGATGTTGTCCCGCCCCCCAAAGGGGAAGCGGGCTGTGCGTATACCGGTGGGACCGGCCAGAGCCAGCCACGTCTGTCCCGGTGTCTGGGAATAAAAATCCTCGTCCGGCTGGCCCGACGAAAGAATCGCCAACCCGTAGGTGGCCCCGGCCCCGGTCCGCAGATCAGCCGCAATGCGCCTCGCCTGCGCTTCGTCCACCACTTCCGCTCTATCCTCTTCGATTCGGACATCGGCCAGCACTTCGCTACCGCCCTCCGCAGCGCGCAGTCGTTCGGCAATCGCGCCGGCGGACGAAGTTTCCAGCAGGGCGATTGTGGCTTTGGCCTCCCGCAAGAGGCGAGCGGTTACACTCTCCACACTCTCATCCTGGGTGGAACTGTAGATGTACTGGCCTACCCGTTCCCGCACCTGAGCTTCCATCTGGTCCAACAGAGCCTCGGCCTCGTCCGCGCTGGCTGCCCGGGCGGCAATGCGGATATCGGCCTGGCCCAGGTGCGCGGCCAGCCCCACTGTTGGGTTGCCTGCGTTCATCAGATCGCCCAACTGGGTGTCCAGGGAACTTTCGCCGATGCCCACTGTGCGCAATATGCGCCGCCGAATTACCCCCACACCGCCGGTCAGGGTCAGAATGTAGGGCAGGACCGATTCGGTCATCATCCGTTTCATTTCCCGGGGCACGCCGGGCATGGCAATGATGCGCGCGCCTCGTCCGTGGCGCAGGTCCGGCGTGATGAAGCCGGGTGCTGTGCCCACTGGATTGGGGATGACTGTTGCGCCTGCAGGGATATACGCCTGGCGCAGATTGTTCTCTGTCATTGGGTTGCCCCAGCGAGCGAAGCGCTCCCGCAACTTCTCCACAATCCCTTCGTCCCGCACCAGCGTGTGGCCACAGGCCGCGGCAATCGCGTCCCGGGTGATGTCATCGGCGGTGGGGCCAAGGCCGCCTGTCACCAGCAGCAGATCGCTGCGGCCCAGGCACATCTCCAACACACCCCGCACCCGGGGTTCATTGTCGCCGACAGTCATTTTGTAGTAGAGGTTGACGCCCACCTCCCGCACCTGCTGGGCGATCCAGGCCGCATTGGTGTCCACAATATCGCCCAATAAAATTTCTGTGCCGGTGGTGATGATTTCAGCCGAAAGAGGAGTTGTTTGCGCCATAGGGGGAGCCTTTGGAGTGAAAAGTACAGTAAAAGTACGGTTCCACGGGGCAGGGGGTGTACACGACTCTCGCACCCCCCGCCCCACCGGATTTACAAGAGCATTGTCGCCTGTACCCGCACAGATTTGATGCGCGCGGCCAGTTCTGTATTATTTTCGGATCGGAAACGCTCTTCCAGCCCGCGCAGTCCTTCTACAAATTCTTTGCTCAGCAGGCTGCGGTTCTCCTGCAACAGACGGCGCACCTCTGACTCGTCCTTGAGAGAGACCAGTTGGTTCAGCAGGCGCAGGTCTGGGGGCAGATTGCCCTGCAGAATTTCCATTGCGCTGTCATAGATGGCGCGCAGGCGTTTGACGGCAAAAGTAGCCTTCTTCTCTTCGGCCTGCTGGATGTTGGAGGCCAGCACCGCCAGGAACATTTCGTTGAGCTGGTCGCTCTTTTCCCGCAGCAGTTCGTCGGGATTGGGCGATTGCAGCACCTCTTGCAGGAAAGCCTGCACCTGTTGCAGCATAGCTTCCTGGCTTTGGGCCTGGCTCTGTTGGCTCTGCTGGGAAATCTCCACCACCAGTTCCCGCAGAGAAATCAGCGGGCCGCGCATTTCCGGATCATCTGTGGCGTCAATGCGTTCGGTCAGCGTCATCAGGAACTGGTAGTCGGCCAGCCCCCGGGCCACAGTGAGCAGGGAGACGGCAATGGATTCGCCGTCTTCGCTGCCGTCCCAATATTCCAGGAGCAGGTCCAGAAAATCGTCCCGGCTCATTGTGGGGCTAAGCCGGGCAACAGCCTGGCGCAGAATCTCTTCCGTGGCCTTGACCGTTCTGCCCGCTTGGGTGGTGTCGAGCAGATAGGTGCGCAGTTGGGTGATGGCGTCCAGGACTTCCTGCTGCCCCTGCTGGCCCAGCGCGTTGACCACCTGGCCGAGCAGAGCAAAGAAGTCCCGATCGATGAGCTTCTTGCGCCGGTCTGCCACCATCTTCATGGCCTTTACATCCGGGGCCAGCCGCACCAGACTGGTGATCAGTTCGGACTGTTCCCGCTGGGTGCGCAACATCTCAGGCGTCACGCCCTCAAAGCCCCAGAGCGTTTCGAGGAAGGAATCCCAATCGAAGAATTGTTTGGGGTTGAGCATATAGCCCCGGCGTTGCTCGCTGGAAAGCCGGCCCATCAACGCTTTGCTCATCTCGCCGATCACCTGCTGCACCTGCATATCCTGCAATTGGGCCTGCCGGGGAACCAGCACGCCCAGAAACTCATTGGCCGGGTCGTGGACCATCAGGGGTGCGCTCAGCGCGCCGCCCGCGCCGCAGTTCTGACAGATGGCCGCGTTGATCTGGCCGCCCAGCAGCGGCTCGCGCAGTTCCGGGTTGGCCCCCAGATCGACAATACTGAAAACAGGCGCGGTAAAAGGTGTGCCGCAACTGGGGCACTGGACCTGGACACCCTGGGGCGGGAAGAGGAATTCGGGCCGCTGGCTCCGGGGACGGGCAGGCTGATCTGCGTTTGGGGGCGCTGGTTCGCTGGCAGCCGGCGGCGCCGGCGTTTCTGCTTCTGGCTTCTTCTCCTCTTCCGTTCGGCGACGGGCAAAGCCTTTGGGCAGCTCGATCCCGCCCGAAGGCTGCTGGGGCGCGGGGCCTTTGGGTGTCCAAATCTCACTCATTAGATGATTTCCTTATGCTTGGCTCGCCCGACCGTCCGGCGAGAGGGGTGCAGGTCAATCTGTCTATTCTACCCGAAAGGGAGGGAAGGTGGAAAGAAAGGAGAATAGAGATTGGGGATTGGGGGTGTGCTTGTGCCTCACTTCTCTTCCTTTGTCCTCTTCTCTATTCCCCCGCCCGGCCGCGCATCTCATCCTCGCTCCATACGGCCACACCCAATTTCTCTGCCTTTTCCAGTTTGCTGCCTGCCTTCTCGCCTGCCAGCAGGAAATCCGTCCTGGCGCTGACGCTGCCCGTGACTTTGCCGCCCCTGGCTTCGATATACGCTTTGGCCTCGTCCCGGCTCATTGTGGGCAACGTGCCGGTGATGACAAAGGTGAGACCGGCAAAGGGCTGGGCCACACCTTCGGCAATCGTTGGGGCTTCTCCGCTCATGCGCACGCCCAGGCTGGCAAATTCGTCGATCAGTGCCCGGTTGGGTTCCAGGCTGAAGAACTCCACCAGACTGGTGGCGATTTTGGGGCCAATCCCTTCGATCGCGCTCAATGTCTCCACGTCCGCGGCCATCAGCGCGGGGAGATCGGGAAAGGCAGCCATGACAATTTCTGCCACCACTTCGCCCACAAAGCGGATGCCTAGCCCGGTGAGCAGCCGGGCCGCGGGCCGGTTCTTGGCCGCTTCGATGCCAGCCCGCAGGTTTTCCACCCGTTTCTCGCCGTAGCCCTCCATTGCGCTGATGGTTTCCCAGGGCAGATCGAAGACATCGGCCAGGTCGTGGATAAAGCCGGATTCCACAAATAATTCGGCCTGGCGGGAGCCAAAGCCGACAATATCCAACGCGCCTTTGCCCACAAAGTATTCCACTTTGCGCACCAGTTGCTCCGGGCAGGCATTGTTGACGCAATAGGTGGCTGCTTCGCCTTCGGGCCGCACCAGTGCCTGGCCGCACACCGGACAGACCGCGGGCATCTGCCAGGGCTGCTCGCTGCCATCCCGCAGTTCGGGCAAAGGGCGCAGCACCTTGGGAATCACATCCCCCGCGCGCTTGATCAGCACTGTATCCCCCACCCGGATGTCCAGATCGCGGATGTAATCCTCGTTGTGCAGGGTCGCCGCGGAGACAGTCACACCGCCGATGGCCACCGGCTCCAACACAGCGTTGGGGGTCACCGCGCCCGTGCGCCCGACTTTGACGGCAATGTCCAGAAGTTTGGTGGTGGCTTCCTCGCCGCCGGTCTTGTAGGCCACGGCCCAGCGGGGGTCTTTGCCGGTGAAACCCAGCCGTTCCTGCTGGCTCAACAGATCGACTTTGACGACCATTCCGTCCAGTTCGTAGGGCAGGCGTCCGCGCAGATCGTGCCAGCGGGCAAGATAGTCCACCAGTTCGTCGAACTGGTCGTCGGTGAAACGGCGCACTTCCGGGCAGACCGGAAAGCCCAGCGTCCGCAGATAGGCCAGGGATTCCCACTGGGAAGCGGGCGGATTTTCCACTCCTTCCAGAATGAGCACCTGATAGGTCCACAGGCGCAGGGGCCGCCGCGCGCTGATGCTGCTGTCCAGCAGGCGCAGAGAACCCGCGGCAAAATTGCGGGGATTGGCGTAGGTGCGCTCGCCCTGGGCCTCCTGGCCGCGGTTGAAGGCGTCGAAGTCATCGACGGTGACGTAGGCCTCCCCGCGCAGGACGAGGCGGGTGGGAGGAGTGGGGAATGGGGAGTGGGGATTGGGGATTGGGTCTGGTATCTCTCTGCGCCTCTGCGCCTCTGCGGGAGACTTTTCATCCTGGCCCGTGACGGGGATTGTCAGGGGGAGGACGCGGACGGTGCGCAGATTGGGCGTGATATTCTCGCCCACTTCGCCGTCGCCCCGGGTGGAGCCGAGGACAAAGCGCCCGTTCTCGTAGTGGAGGACGACGGTCAGTCCGTCGAATTTGGGTTCGACGACATAGGCCAGTTTGGCCTGCTCCTCTTCGGGCAGCAGACGCCGCAACCGCTCCCGCCAGGCGTGCATATCCTCCGGGCCAAAGGCGTTGGCAAGACTGAGAATGGGCGCGGGGTGGCGCACTTTCTCAAAACGCTCGGCAATCAGGCCGCCCACCCGCACTGTGGGGCTGTCCGGGCTGGCGAGTTCGGGATGCTCGGCTTCCAGCCGCTGCAATTCCTGAAAGAGCGCGTCAAATTCAGCATCGCTCACTTCGGGATCGTCCAGCACATAGTAGCGGTGCTGGTGATAGCGCACCGCGGCGCGCAGGGTATTGATGCGGGAGGAGTCTGATTGTGTCATAGGTGTTGGGTGTTGATGGCTGGGAAAGACGTGAACAGGCATCAGTGGTCTCGCCGAGTGATATGACTGCTCACTGGCAACGGATTACTGTTCACTGATTACCAAAAAGTCCCCCGCGGCCCACCCCACTAACTGGTCTGCCGGGTCGTTGACCACCCGGATGCGATACCAGAGGTAGCCGTCGGCCTGCACGGGATAGTCGCCGTAGTCGCCGCCGGGGGAGAGGACGAGAAAGGGTGCGCCGTCGTTGTAGATGCCCAATGTGAGCGCGGCTGTGCCGGGCGTCGAGCGTAGACGAATGCCCTGGCCGTTTGTATTGGCCACTATCACCTGCATTCCAGCGCTGAGTCTGGAATCGGATGCGGCGGGCGCGGGCGTCGACTCTGGGGCAGCCGCCGCGTCTGCTTCTGTGGCGGCTTCTTCTGCCCGGGAGTTGTCGAGAAAAACGCTGCCCACCACACCGGCTGCCGGCCGGTTGGGCAGTATTGGCTCGCCGGGGACAGACGAACGCTGGGATTTCCAGACCAGGAGCAATACGATAATCGCCAACACCATCAGCCCGCTTAAAAGATAGCGACTCTCCAGCAGCCGTTTCAGGGGATTGCCCGGCTCTGCTTCGGCTGTCGGCGCGGGTGTTTCCCAGCCCACCTGCCCGTGGGGAACGTCCACGGGGAGAGTCACCCCGTGGGTTTGGGCGGGCACGGCTTCAAAGACCGGCTCTGGTGGGATGCCCGCGGCCGCGGGGGGTATGGCTTCCACAGGGGCGAAGACCGGTTCGTCCAGCAGCTCTGCCTCAAAAACCGGTTCGTCCAATGTGCTGTTGTCCGGGTTTGGCTCTCTCCAATTCGTCATTCGTCATTCTCCCAGAGAGGCGATTCCGGCCTCGCGCCAGTTTCCTTGCGCCTGGAATTGCCTCAATCCGTTGTCCGTTTCTATCTTGCAATATTCCGAATATTTCTGTCTTTCAACATTCCCAGCATCTCGTCCAGGGGCCGGGTATTGATGACATCGGCCGCGGTCAGCCAGCCCCGCCGCGCCGTGTGGACGCCATAGGGCAGCAGATCGATCTGATCCACACTGTGGGCGTCGCAGTTGATGGCGAGTTTGCAGCCCAATTCCACGGCCCGCCGCGCGTAGGCTCCGCTCAGGTCCAGCCGGGCCGGATTGGCATTGATCTCGACGATTGTACCCGTCTCCGCGCAGGCTTGCAAAACCCGTTCCAGATCGATCTCCGACGGCTCGCGTCGGCCAATCAGTCGGCCTGTGGGATGGCCCAGAATGTCCACGTGGGGGTTGCGCACCGCCTTCAGACAGCGCTCAGTAATCGTCTCCCGGTCCTGGCGCAGACCGGTGTGGATGGAGGCCACCACCACATCCAGCGTTGCCAGCACATCGTCGGGCAGGCCCAGTGTGCCGTCGGCCAGCACTTCGGCCTCTGTGCCCAGCAACAGGCGAAAGTCGATGCCCGCGGCCGCGTATTCCCCGTTGAGCCGGTCAATCTCGGCCCGCTGTTCGGCCAGCGCCCCGGCATCCACCCCCTGGGTCACGCCCAGCCCAATGCTGTGATCGCTCACATTCCAGTATTCGTAGCCTTTGGCCTGGGCCGCGGCGGCCATCTCTTCGAGCGTCGCCTTGCCGTCGCTGAAAGTGGTGTGGCTGTGCAGTTCGCCCACAATATCGGCCAGCTCGATGAGCCGGGGCAGGCTGTGCTGGCGGGCGGCCTGAACCTCGCCGCGGTTCTCCCGCAGCTCCGGGGCCACCCAGTCCAGCCCCAAAAAGGCGTAGAGTGCCTCTTCGGTCTCAAAGAAGCGGTCAGTGCCGTCGGGGAAGTCCGGGTGGCCGTCGCTGGTCAGGGAATATTCGTTCAGGCTCCAGCCCTGCTTCTGGGCCCGCTCGCGCACGGCCACATTGTGGGCCTGGCTGCCGGTAAAATAGGCCAGGGCTGCGCCCCAATGCCGGGCCTCCACCACCCGAATGTCCACCTGCATCCCGTTGGGCAGGGCAATGCTGGACTTGCGATCCCCCGCGCCCAGAATGTCCACTGCCTGGGGCAGGGCGCGGAAGGCTTCCATCACCGCCACGGGCTGTTCGCTGACAGCCAGAATGTCCACGTCGCCGATTGTTTCTCGCCAGCGGCGCAGGCTGCCGGCCAGTTCGATCTTTTGGATTGTGCCCGGCGGAAGTGCGGACAGCAGATCCGCTATCAGCCCTTCGGCCAGGGGGCGGGCGCTGCCGATAGGTGTGCGGTCATTCTGCCGCCGGGCCAGAAGCTCGATGCCTTTGAGAATTTTCTCCTCGCTTTTGGCCCCAAAGCCCTTCAGTTCCCGGATGCGCCCGGCCGCGGCCGCGGCCTTCAATCCTTCCACACCGGTGATATCCAATTCTTCCCACAGGCGTTTGGCCGTCTTTGGCCCCACATCGGGAACCCGCATCATTGCCACCACCCCCGCGGGAACCTGCTCGGTCAGTTTGTTGTAAAAAGGGATAGAGCCGGTGGTGAGGAGTTCGTCGATCTTTTCGGCAATGGCCTGGCCGATGCCGGGGATGTCGCGCAGCGCGCCCGCGGCGTGGACCGCGTTGATGTCCTGGTTCAACTCGGCAATCGTGCGGGCCGCGTTCTGATAGGCAATGATTTTGAAGCGATTCTCGCCTAAAATGAGCATCAGATCGCCGATGTCAGCGAAAATTTCGGCGACCTGGCGGTTGTTCAGGCGGGGCAGTTCTGGGGCTGTCACGGGCGGTTCCTCCGGGCGAAAGGCGGTATTGTAGAGGAATTATAGCACAGGGCGGGCACAGGGACTGACCGCCAGACGCAACTGCATTCTACGCGTAGACTGGCAGGGCGGGGATCGACGGTTTGTGGTTTTGAAACGGAGCGTGCCCCGGCATAGCCCAGAACGCATCCCGATATGCCGGGTCGATATTGTCCGCCCGGTATGCCAGGTGGGCCTGGGCCAGCCCGCGCACGTCATCGGCCAGGGGATCGCCCGCGGCGCAGAGAATGGCGTGGACAGTGTGAAGGGCGAGGAAAGTGTCGGTCGTGCGGTCCAGCGGGTGGCTGAGCAGGTGGCGGGCGATGGGCCGTGCCTGGGCGTGGGCCGCGGGCAGATCGCCGCTTTGCAACGCAGCCTGGGCCAGCCCGGCCAGGGGTTCCTGTGCCCGGTTCTCCATTTCCAGCCGCAGCAGAATTTCGGCAGAGCGCTGAAAGTCGGGGATGGCCGCGTCCACCTGGCCCAGCTTCAGCCGCGCCCAGCCGCGCAGGGTGCAGGCGTGGGCGATCTGGCGATCTTCGTTGAAGGCTTCGCTTTCGGCGATTGCCTCCGTCGCCCGCGCCTGGGCCTCCCGCCAGTTGCCCTCATGAAAAGCGATCCACCCCAGCGCGGTGATGGCTTTGACAATCCACAGATGCTGTTGCTGTTTGCCCAGCGCAAACAGGGCATCCAGCTGAGTGGTTTTCGCTTCCGCCAAACGCCCCTGCTGGAGAAGCCAGAACCCAACGTAATTGAGAAGTATCCCGCGATTTGGTTCATCTTGCAGCGCCAGTGCAGCATCTTGAACCTGCTGGATATACTCTTGTGTGTGCCGGTACTTTCCCAGGCATGTGTAGATCATCACTAAATTGCGCCGGATCATAATTGTGGCTGTGTGATTGCCTATTTGGTCGCCACGCGCCAGGCCAAGCCGGTAGAATTCCAGCGTCTCTGTGTAGTCGCCAATGCCCTGGGCAATGGCCAGATACCCCATTTTGTTGAGGATGTTGACCTCTCCGACCGCATCACCTGTTTCCCGGTAAAAGCGTAGGCTTTCTTCTAGTATGGCGCGAATGTGGACTGGACTGCCACCGTTGAACATTTGCAGCGCGGCCTGCCGTTCCAAAGACTGTGCAGCAATGGTGGGTAGGTTAACAGCCAGCGCCGTGTTTTGCGCTTCTTCTAAAAGCGCTTGAGCTTCGGAAAAACGGCCATATCCCCAGAGTTCGTGGCCGGCCCGCATGAGCGCTTCGGCCTGTAGCGCTCCATCGCCGGATGTCCGTGCATACGACACCGCTTCCTGGACCAATTCCAATGCCAGGCCGCTATCGCCTGTCCAAGATTCGTGATAGTGCTGGGCTAGCTTCAGCCCCGCCCGGCGACGGGTGGCCTCCCGGCTGCCGTCGTCGAGTCGCTCCACCGTTTGCGTCAGTTGTCCCAAATCCGCCACCCACTCCGGCATACGCCGGGCAGCCCGGTTGATCCGTTCCCGCTCGGCCAGGAGAGGATAGACCGCGGCGTCGCCCTCGCGCTCGGCCAGGGCCATGGCCGCGCTGAGATAGCCGGCGGCCTCGGCGTGGGCGTAGCGGTCCAGGGCCACGACCGCGGCCTGGCGGTAGTGTTCGATGGCGGCTAAATCTTCTCCCGCGGCCGCGAAGTGGTGGCCCAACTGTCCCTGCACTGGACCCAATTTTCCCGCGTGGGTATTCAGCAGCGCTTCCCCGGCGCGGCGATGGAGCAACCGTCGCCGGGCCACGCTGATCCCCCCGTAGGCCACATCTCGGATGCGGTCGTGGCTGAAGTCGTAGCCGTCGCCGCCCACGCCCACTTCCCGGATGATGCGCCGCCGCCACAGTTCGTCCAACCCGTCCACCAGCGCGGCTTCGTCCAGCGGACAGGCCGCGGCCAGCACCGGATAGGTGAAGGAACGTCCCAGCACCGCGGCCTGGGCAGCAATCTCCCGCGCCGCGGATGAGAGGCGGGAGAGGCGACCTTCAATGACTGCGTGAATTTTGGGAGGTAAGGGGCCGGGGATCGGGGACTGGGGATTGGGAGGACTCACTGGCGCATCAGTCCCCAGTCCCCAGTTCCCAGTCCCCGGTCGCCAATCTCCCAATCTCACAATCTCTTCCACAAACAACGGATTGCCGCCGGAGTCGGCGAGGAGCGCGGCCACCGCCTCTTCATCCAGCGCTGTCCCGCCGGTCTGGGCGGCCAGTTGGGCGGTCTCCTCCGCGGTCAGGGGCACGAGGGGGAGTTGGGCCAGTTGGCTTTGGGCCTCTGCCTCCCGGATAACCGTTTGCAGAGTGGGGTTGTCCAGCATCTCTTCGCTGCGGGCTGTGCCCACCAGCAGCAGCCGGGCCGGCGCGGGCTGGCGCAGGAGGAAGGCCAGGAATTCCAGACTCTCGGCATCGGCCCAGTGCAGATCGTCCAACACCAGCAGATGGGGGCGGCCATCGCCGGTCAGCGCCTGGGCCAGGGCATCGAAAAGACGCCGCTTCTGCCACTCCTCGGCCAGGGGCGGGGGCGGGGGCAGGTGGGGGTGGCTGGTCTGAATCTCCGGCAGCAGGCGAGAGAGTTCTATCAGCCAGTGGTCGTCCAGCCTTTTCCAACCGGCAGCCAGGGCATCGCCGCGCAGCAGATCGACCAGCGGTCCATAGCTCACCCCACTGCTGGAGGCATAGGCGCGGGCGTGGGCCGCGGGAATGGCCTGGCGTTCGGCCCAGGCCAGCATTTCCTCGGCCAGGCGGCTCTTGCCCATCCCCGCCTCGCCGGTGATCAGCACCCAACTGGCCCGGCCTGACCCGGCCTGCCGCCACTGCTGTTGGATGGTCTGCCACTCGGCCAACCGCCCCACCAGGCGATCGGTGGCGACGAAATCCACGGCTTGCGGCTGGGCAGCGGTCGCGCCTTCCTGCTGCAGCAGTTGGGTGTAGAGTTGCTGGGTTTCGGGGCCGGGTTCTACGCCCAGTTCCCGGCGCAGAAGGGTGGCACAGGTGTGATAAGTTTGCAGGCTGCCGGCCCGGTCGCCGGTCAGGGCCAGCAGACGCATCAGCCGCCGGTAGCTGGCTTCGTGAAGGGGGTCCTGGCGCAGCAGACGGCGGGCATAGGCAATGGCCGCGGGATAGTCCCGGTCGCTTTCGGCCAGCAGAGTTAGCTCGGCCAGGGCCTGGGCATAGGCGTTGCGCAGCCGTTCCCGCTCGGGCAGAATCCACTCGTCGTAGCAGTCGGGGAGCAGGTCGCCGGTGTACTGTTCCACCGCGGCGGCCAGGGCTGCCCGGCGCTGGGGTTCCTGGGCTGATGCAAGATGCTCGTCGAAAGTCAGCATATCCACACCGACGGGTGTGTGGGGACGCCACGTCACCGCGGTGGACGTGATTTCCAGCAGTTGGTTGCAGTCGGGCAGGGCACGGCGCAGGAGCAGGAGCAGGCGGCGCAGATTGGTGCGAGCCTGGCTGTCTGTGCTCTCCGGCCAGAGCGCGAACGCGATCTGCTGGCGGGAGGCGGCGCGGCTGGGCTGGAGCAGAATATAGGCGACCAGGGCCTGCAGGCGACCGGAGAGGTCGGCCATCGCGGTGCCGTCTCTGTTGATTTGAAAGCCGCCGAGCAGACGGATTTCCATCGATGGCATTCCGATACTCCCATCTATTCATTCATCACACGCGTTTGGGTGCTTGCATTCTAGCAAGAAATGGAGCGGACTTCAACCCAAAGTTTATGGAATGATAGGTGAGGATCAGAGACGGGATAGGAATGGGTCAGTGCCTGGCCTCTTGCCCGCCAAATCAATTCGACGTCTGATTGGGGAAACCCGTTGTTGTGGATTATGAAAATTGTAATGATTTCTTGATCTTCAAAAACGGGTTGAGGTGTGCGGCAGATGTTGCCTCTTCGAGTGCGCTGAAACGCACTTTCGATAGCAGACGACGGTTTCGACCGATGCTTGAAACGGTATTGAAACGCCTGTGCAACGGTCTGTCTGCCAGGCTGGGGACACCGCTTTCAGAAGTGCAGAGGATCGATGCGCGAGGTGTGACGTGTGCTGCGTGAGGCGTGCCGCGTGAAACGTGAGATCGCTCGAATTATTTCACGCAGCAGTTCATTCGACACAACCACCGCTCAAATCTGCCTGCACCCTATCATCCCAGGAGCCACCGATGGAAAACGATCCCCGCGCCCCACCTTCCCACTTTTTCACCCTGCGCCTGTGGCCAGAGGAAGCAGACGGCGACGAACCGATCTGGCGGGGCCGCATGCAGCACACCGCCAGCGGCGAGGTCCGCTATTTCCAGGGCTGGGAGGCGCTGGTGGAGATGTTGCTGGTTTTGATGGAGAAGAAGGATTAACCCATTCAAGAAGGAGAAAAATCGTATGTACCGACGAATATCGATGGCAATCGCAGGTGTGTTGCTCATTATTCTGCTGGCAGCCAGTGCTGTCATCGGGAAAGGGAATGTCCAACAGGCGGACCCAACCCCCACCCCGATGGCCGAGGAGGAGGGCGAGAGCGAAATGCAGGAAGCGATGTTGGAAGAAGAGGAGGACGTACAACTGGTGACGGCCAAAGTCAGCGCAGATCTGGTACGTCCGGGCCGGGTGCTGATGTCGGCCCGGGGCAACCACTGGATTTACGACTCTGTGCCGCCGCTGAACGGTCCAAACGAGGAAGTTAATCCCCTGGACGGGCTGCTGGCCGCGCTGGGTGCGTGTGGGATGTATATCTACGAAGCCGTGGGCCGGGAGCAGCACATCCCCGTCAACCACCTGTCGTCCACTGTCACCGGTGAACTGGACGGCCGCGGCGTGGCTGGCGCGGCGGTCAGTCCCCGGCTGCGCGCCTTCCACGTGCGGATGGTTGTGGAAGGACCGAACGCGGAGCAGGCGGCGATGATGGCCGACGAATTCAGCCGCCGCTGCCCCATCTACACCACCCTGGCCCCCTCTGCCCCCATCCACGTGACGAATGTGGTGATGGGCGTGGCCCAGGAAGCCATCAGCACCGAAGCGGACCCCATCGTGGATTATGACGAGATGGATGAGTTGGAGCCGGAGTTGGGTAAACCCTCGGCCAGCGGTGTGATGTTTGGCTTTGGCCGCAGTGTGATGAGCGCGCGGGGCAACCACTGGATTTTCGATTCCGTACCGCCCATCCACGGACCGAACGAGGAAGTCAATCCTTTGGACGCCTTTGCAGGCGCGCTGCCCGCCTGCGGCATTATGGTCTATGAAGCCGCGGCCAAGGAAAACGACATTGCCCTCCACAGTATACGTGCCGATGTGGAAGCCGATCTGGACCCCCGGGGCGTGGCCGGAGCGGACGTGAACCCCCGCATCCGGGCCTTCCGGGTGACGATGCACGTGGATGGCCCCACCGCGGAAGAAGCAGAGATGCTGGCTGACGAATTCAGCCGCCGCTGCCCCATCTACACCACTTTCGAGCGTTCCGCGCCGATTGAGGTGGTCAATGAGGTGGCGCAGGAATAACCGGTGCAAGACCTGCCAGGTTTTCTTAAACCTGGCAGGTCTATCCATCCAATTCCAAAGGAGAAGCAACGATGAAGACGCTCAAATGCAGTGATGTCGGTTTTGAATGTGCTGCGGTTGTGACCGCGGAAACCGTCGAAGAAGTGCTGGAACAGGCCGCGGCCCACGCCAGAGATGTCCACGGGGTGTTGGTGATGCCGGAGATGGCGGAAGAGATTGCCAAAAAGATTCAGGAAGGATAGGAGAAACCCATGCCCAAGTATGTCATCGAACGCGAAATTCCGAAGATCGGCGCGTCTACCCCGGAGCAATTGCAGGGCGCGGCAGCCCAGTCGTGCAGTGTGCTGGAGGCGATGGGTCCCCACATCCAGTGGCTGCACAGCTATGTGGTGGCAGACAAGACCTACTGCGTCTACATCGCGCCCGACGCCGAAGCCATCCGCCGGCACGCGGCCCAGAGCGGCTTCCCCGCCAACCGCATTTCGGAGGTGCGGGCGATCATCGACCCGACGACGCGGGAGGGGTGAGCAAGAGAGACTTGCCAGGTTTCGAAAAACCTGGCAGGTCTATCCACCCGGTTCCCAAGAAGAAACGAAGGTGAAAACCCTCAAATGAAAGAATATCAGCTTTGACTGCGCTACGGTCGTGGCCGCGGAAACCGTCGAAGAAGAGTTGACCCACGCCCAGAATATCCAGGGAGTGATGTTGGTAATACAGGGGTGATCGCGGATTTTGCCGAAAAAATCGGGGGCATAGAGCCTTCAATCGACGGTTGACGAATCACTTTCTTCCCATATATACTACGGCAATGGCGACCTTACACGCACAGCTTCTCGGCGGATTTTTGCTCCACCTGGAGCACGCCCCCGTGCCCGGGCTGGAGCAGTCGCGCTATCAACGGCTGTTGGCCTATCTCTTCCTCCATCACCCCACACCCCTCAGCCGCCAGCACCTTGCCTTTCTTTTCTGGCCCGATTCGTCTGAGCGCCAGTCCCGCACCAATCTACGCAACCTGATCTATCGGCTGCACAAGAATTGGCCGGAGATGGCTCACTGGATAGATGCCAGCGGAGCGGACATTGAATGGCGGGCAGATGCCGAAATTGAGGTGGATGTAGCCCAATTTGCGGCTGCCCTGGCCGCGGCCAACGCCACAGCCGACCCCAGTGCCAAAGAGAGCCATTTGCGCCAGGCCACCGATTGTTACCGCGGCGATCTCCTGCCCGACATCTACGATGACTGGGCGCTCGGTGAACGGGAGCGGCTGCGCACTCTCTACGTCCAGGCGCTGGAACAGCTCAGCCAATTGTTGGAAGACGATCAGCGCTATACCGAGGCCATCGACTTCTCTCAGCGTTTGCTTCGCCACGAACCACTGCAAGAAAGTGCCTATCGCCATCTGATGCGGCTGTATGCCCTGGCCGGTGATCGGGCCGCTGCCCTGCGTGTCTATCATACTTGTGTCACTACATTCCAACGGGAATTGAGTGTCGAGCCTTCCACCCAAACCAGCAAGGCGTACGAACGGCTGCTCAATTTGACGGATAGCCCTCGAACCGAATCGCTTGCCGCCCAACAGCTTCCATTTGTGGGCCGTCGCAAGGAATGGCAACAGATTCTCCGCGCCTGGCAGCGGGTGCGACAGGGCAAGAGCCATCTTTTGTTGATCAACGGCGAGGCCGGTATCGGCAAAACCCGCCTGGCCGAAGAATTGATGAACCGGGTGCGTCGCCAGGGCTTTGCCGCGGCCAGTGCCCGTTCCTATGCAGCAGAAGGCACACTGGCCTATGCGCCCGTGACCGAATGGCTGCGCAGCCCGCCTCTGCAAAGGGCACTAGGCCAGGTGGACGATATTTGGCTGGTGGAAGTTGCCCGGTTGCTGCCCGAAATCCTGCCACAGCGCCCACACCTGCCTTCCCCCGGCCCTCTGCAGGAAAGCTGGCAGCAGCAGCGTTTTTTTGAAGGATTAGCCCGGCTCTTTGCCGCCGCCGCCCACCCTCTCCTACTTCTTTTGGATGACCTGCAATGGACGGACGAGGAGAGCCTGAAATGGCTGCACTTTCTGCTGCGTTCGAGCCTGCCTCTGCGCGTGCTGGTGGTTGCAACCCTGCGCCTGGGCGAATTGGACAACGAACCTCCCCTGTCTGCTCTGTTGCAGCCCCTGCGCGCGGCCGGGCGGCTGGCGCAGATTGATTTGGGTCCTCTCACCGCAGACGAAACAACCCATCTGGCCGGGCAGATGGCCGGCAGTGCTCTTTCCACCCATGCACAGGCCCGGCTCTTTCAGGAAAGCGAAGGCAATCCTCTCTTTCTGGTGGAAACGTTGCGCGCGGGGAAGGGCGGCTGGCTTGCGGAGGAGGAAGCAGACGACCTGCCGCCTTTGGTTGATCGTCCTGCACCCTCGGTCCCGTTACCACCCAAAATTGACGCTGTAATCTCCGCCCGGCTCGCCCAACTTTCTGCCCCGGCCCGCCAATTGGCAGGGCTGGCCGCCGTCATTGGCCGCCAGTTCACTTTTGCCCTTCTGCGCGCGGCCAGCGAACTGGATGACGACGCGCTGGTGCAGGCGTTGGACGAATTGTGGCGGCGGCGGATTGTGCGCGAGCAGGGCGAAGATGCCTATGACTTCAGCCACGGACACATCCGCGCCGTGGCCTACCGCGAACTCAGCCAGGCCCGACTGCGTCTGCTGCACAAACGGGTAGCTGGCGCACTGGAACGGCTCGCTGCAGACCGTTTAGACGAGACAGCGGCGCGTCTGGCTGCCCACTGGGAAGGCGCGGGCGACAGAGCACGCGCTGTCCACTATTATTTACAGGCCGGCGAGCAGGCGCTGGTGGCCTATTTGCCGCGACAGGCTCAACGCTATTTTGCGCATACCCTGTGCCTGGCCGAGGGCCATAGCACCAAAGCCGATGCCTATTTTGGCCGGGGTCGGGCGCTCTTTGCTCTCGAAAAATTTGAGCCAGCCATCCACGCCTTTCAACAGGCACTGGACCTGATGGACCCGACAGACCCACGTCGGGGCAAAGTGCTGTACGCCATCGCCGATGTCTATTCTTCGGCCCTGTATGACCTGGCGGCAGCCGAGCCTTTTATTCGTCAGGCCAGGGCCGCGGCCGAAAGCGCGCAGGATTGGGAAACTGTCTGTCAATCTCTCTCGCTGCTAGGGCAGCTTCATAGCAGCCAGGGCAATCTGGCGGAAGAGATGCGCCTGATCCAGCAGGCCCAAGCCATTGCCCGGCGCACCCACAACCGTTGGCGGGAAGGACGCACGCTGGCTGATTTGGCCTTTTTGCTGGGGCAGCAGAGCGGTTTTCGAGAGGCAGAAAGCACCGCGCGCCAGGCTCTTGCCCTCTTGCAGGAGACAGACGACAAAGCCGGTATCGCCTTTGCCTGGAATTTGCTGGGGCGGGCGCTGGGCGGGCGGGGCGATTACAGCGCGGCCTTCGCCGCCTTCTCCCAAAGCGAGACGGTCGCCGCTGCCATCGAACTGCGCTCATTGCTGGCACAGGTGCCCAATATGCGCGCCTGGCTGCACCAGCAGTTGTGTGACTATGCCAGCGCACAGGTATTGGATCGGGAAGGGGTGGCGTTGGCCCAGGGCTGGGGCAAACTCACCGCGGAGATCAGCGCCCGGCTCAATCTCTGCCTCGACCGCTGCTATCTGGGCGAACCAGTACAAGCGCTGGTCGATCTGGAGCAGTTGGAACCAAAACTGGGCGAAAAGCAGTATGGCTATCACGCCTGGCGCTGGCGGCTGCGGTTGCTCCACGCCAAAGGCTTGTGCTGTCTGAAACTGGGGCGAATGGACGAAGCGCGTGATCTGGCCGAGGCAGGGCTGGCTCTGGCCCAATCCACCGGCGCGCAAAAGTATACCGCGCTGAACCAGGCGTTGGCGGGGGAAGCATTGGCCGGTCTGGGAATGTGGGCAGAAGCGGCTGCCAATTGGCAAGCAGCCCTGGCACTGGCCGATCGGATCGAATACCAGCCCTTGCGCTGGCAGGGGCGTTATGAGCTGGCGCAGATGTATCGGCAGCGGGATGAAGCCGATCGGGCGGATATTTTGTTGGCCGAGGCGGCTGAGATTGTGCGCGCGATTGGCGAGCGTCTGGACGACGAAGCCTTGCGCCAGACATTCTTGGCCGCGCCGCCAGTAGTGTCCGTTCTCGCAGAGGGTGCGCGCGTTCAGCCCCGATAGCACAATTCTGAAACGCCTGGGGCGCAATTGTGGGGCACAATTGTATAGACGTTGGCGGCGTACACAACCCCAATCGTACAGGGGATGAAAATGGATGGGACAGTGCGGAGTCGATTGTTACGGGAAATCGAGGTGGGCGGTGCAGCCTATGTGCGCAACGTGACGGCGGCGGAAACGGCTGTCCTGCAGGGGCAGTTCAATGTGGCGAAAATTCTGCGGGCCGCGGGCCACACCCAGCGGGTGCTGGCAATGAATGCGGCACGGCTGCTTCAGCCGTCGGTGGATGGATCCCAACTTTTCCATACGATTCTGGATGAACTTGACTTGGCTGTTGATGGCATTTCTCAGGCGGATAGCGAAGGCGATGAAGCGGCAATTCGCCTCTTTTTTGAACGGCGCGAGCAGGTGAGCACTCGCCTGCTCGATATTTTGCAGCGCGGGCTGGCCAGCCTCACCAGCAATCCGGATGTGCTGGAAAAAGATGTGTCCATTTTTCTATCTGGCTGCTATAGCTGCGGCTATCTGACCGAAGGGGAGCGGCTCGGGCAATGCTCTCTATGCGGCGCGCCAGCGGCAGAGTTGGCCCATTTTGGCCCGTACTACAACGACACCCCCGAACACCTGGGCCGACTACTGCCTGCCGAGATTGTGGACGCGCTGGTCGCCGCGCCCGACGACTTGGCTGCCGCGGTCGAGGGTGTGGGCGATGCCGTGCTGGATCGCAAGCCGACGCCGGAGGAGTGGTCGGTCCGGGTGCTAATGGCCCATCTAATTGAGACAGACCGGCTCTTTTTGGACCTGACGCCGGGCGTTCTGGCGAACTCGACTGTTAATCCGCTTGTCTTTCGGGAGGCGCCCTGGAAAGCCCACGAGGGCAAAGGCTATGAAAGTTGGTCTGCGCAACAATTGGTCGAGGAATTTCGTGGGACGCGGCGCCAAGTGCTGGACCTGATCCGTGACCTGACCCCCGAACTTTGGTCCCGCTACGGCAGCCGACCTGGACGTATTACATCTGTTTTGGACCTGGGCCGCTGGGTTGCGAACCACGACGTCGGCCACATTGCACAGGTCCGCCGCCAGTGTGAAGCGGGGTAAGCTGACAGCCATCGAACAATCGAATGCGAATCCATCAAGAAGTCCGACTTTTGCCAAAAGTCGGACTTCTTTTTTGCGTGAAACGCTTAGGAAACGCTCGTTGCGCCAGACTGTTGTCATCGTTTTCACAACCCAAACCGAGGAGGTGCCAATGTCTGAACAATCCCGCTCCCCCCCCACTCACTTTTTCACCCTGCGCCTGTGGCAGGAGGAAGATGCGGACGACGAACCGGTCTGGCGGGGGCGTGTGCAGTATACCGCCAGCGGCGAGGTCCGCTATTTTCAGGGCTGGGAGGTGCTGGTAGAGATACTGTTGCTCCTGGTGGATGACGAAGAAGCGAATATCTAAGTTCTGTGAGGAGAAAATTCAAATGTACCGACGAATATCGATTGTACTCGCAAGTGTATTAATTCTGTCCCTACTGGTCGCAGGCGCGGCCCTGGGCCGAGAAGCGGTCGGTGTAGACCCTGCACCTGCCGCACAGTCCGACGATGACAACGTAACCCTGGCAACGGCCAAGGCCAATGTGGAAATGGTGCAGGACGGGCGCGCGATTGTATCTGCCCGTGGCAACCGCATTCTTGTGGATTCTGTGCCCCCACTGGGCGGACCCAACGAGGAAATTAATCCTATGGATATGTTCCTCGGCGCGCTGGGAACCTGTGGTGCGTTTGTCTACGAAGCCGCTGCCCAGGAAATGAGAATCCCATTGAACAGTCTCAGTGTGGGTGTGGAAGCCGATTTCGCCCCGGCTGGTATGACCGACGGTTCGGTCAATCCCCGCGTGCAGGCCTTCCGGGCCGCGGTCACGGCGGATGGCCCGTCAATGGAGGAAATGGAAGCGTTGGCCGACGAATGGCGTGCCCGTTGCCCCATCTACACAACTTTGGAACTGGCCGCGCCGATAAAAATTACCAATCGGCTGGCAGGCGAAGGCACGGCAGTGCTGGATGTTACCTTCACCTATGACTTTGACAGCGCGGACGAGTACATCGCCGAAGTATCGCCAATGGCCGAGATGTTTGCGGCTGTGCCTGGCCTGGTCTGGAAGACGTGGACGCTGAACCCGGAAACCAAGCGCGCCGGCGCGGTCTATCTCTTCGAGAATCCTGAAATCCGCCAGGCCTATATGGACGGCGAACTGTTTGGAGCGGTCAAAAGCCACCCGGCCCTGAGCGACTACCGGATTCGGACCTACGATGTGATGCGCAGCGAGTCGCTGGTCACCCACGCGCCCTTACAAGGCTGGGAAGCTGGCATGGCTGATAGCAGCGCCGATGCCGGAATGGTGCTGGATGTGGAATTCACCTACGACTTCGACAGCGCGGACGAGTACATCGCCGCTGTGTCGCCCCTGGCCGAGCAGTTTGCGGCAGTACCGGGTCTGCTCTGGAAGGTGTGGACGCTGAATCCTGAAACGAAGACGGCTGGCGCTGCCTACTACTTTGCCGACGCCGAGGCCATGCAAACGTATATGGACGGCGAGTTGTTTGGCGCAGTCAAGAGCCATCCGGCGTTGAGTAACTACGAAATCGCAACGTATCAGGTGATGGCACCCGAAAGCCACGTCACCCGCGCTCCGGTCAACGGGCAGTAGTCTTACACAACCGACTGTAGACCTGCCAGGTTTAAGAAAACCTGGCAGGTCTCACCTACAACCAGAGAAGAAGCGAAGATGAAAACACTCAAATGCAGTGATGTTGGTTTTGATTGCGCCGCGGTGGTCACCGCGGACACTGTCGAGGAAGTGCTGGCCCAGGCCGCTGCCCACGCCAAAGAAGTCCACGGGGTGGTGGTGACGCCGGAGATGGCGGAAGAGATCGCGACGAAAATAACCGCTGACCCGTAGTCGGCGGACAGCCCACAGCGGCTTGACTGAATAGACACAGATGAGTAAAGGGAGAGGTTACGATCAGGGCCGGGAGGATAGGATATTGCTATCCTCCCGGTGATCTATTTACCCCATGAAGTTCAGGAGAAGTATGCCATGCCAAAGTTTGTCATCGAACGAGAAATTCCGAAGATCGGCGCGTCCACACCAGAGCAATTGCAGGGCGCAGCCGCCCAGTCGTGCAGTGTGTTGGAGGAAATGGGTCCCCACATCCAGTGGCTGCACAGCTATGTGGTGGCGGACAAGACCTACTGCGTCTACATCGCGCCCGACGCCGAAGCCATCCGCCGGCACGCGTCCCAGAGCGGCTTCCCCGCCAACCGCATTTCCGAGGTGCGGGCGATCATCGACCCGACGACGCGGGAGGGGTGAGGCCGCAAGACCTGATAGGTTTTTTGAATTTGTCAGGTCTGCCTATTGAGAAAGAAAGACATTGCTCCTATGTCAGAAACCATCAAGATTCTCTTTCTGGCCGCCAACCCGGCGGAGATGGATCCCCTACAACTGGGGCGAGAAAGTCGGGCCATCGATCTAGCCCTGCGCGCCACCAGTTTTCGCGATCGCTTTTCACTGGAGGACCACTGGGCCGTGCAGCCGGGTGATTTGCAGGAATTGCTCCTGCGCCATGAACCCCAGATCGTCCACTTCAGCGGTCACGGGGTGGAGTCCAACGGTATTCTGCTAGTGGATGACAACGGCCAGGCCTACCCGGTAGGCGCGGCATTGCTGGGGGAACTCTTTGGTCACTTCGCCGAAAGTGTACGCTGTGTGGTGCTCAACGCATGTTATTCCGATGAACAGGCCCGGCAGATTGCCCAACATATAGACTGCGTCATCGGCATTGCTGATTTGTTGGCGGACGAGGATGCCATCGCCTTTTCTGCCGCCTTTTACCGGTCCCTGGGCTATGGTAAGTCGGTGCAGATCGCGCTGGACCTGGCCCGCAATGAAGTAGCCTTAGGCAATCGGCCCGTCACTTTCCTGCCCGAGATGATTGCCCTGCGCACTGACCCAGCCAGCCTCGTGCTGGTGCAGCCAGTGGCAGATGCTTTGTTGGGAGAAGGTATGTCACCTGCCCCCCAGCCTGTGCCACTTGCAGATATAGACGAAGGCCACCCCGCCCTGGAAAAGATGGCTGCGGGCACACCCCGACTGATGTGGTTGATTATAGGGCTATTGGGATTGGGGTTGCTGGGGCTGGTCAGTCTGCCTTTGCTGCTAGGGCCGTAATGTAACTACCTGTGTCATCTGCACAATCGGTGGAGAACAAAAACCAAAGGAGAAAGCAAATGACCGAACAGACCAGCAGCACTACCCGGAAACCTGCGGCCACATCCAAACGGGAGAGCGGGCGATCGCTTCTGGAATGGCAGATTGCACTCCTGCCTCTGATGTCAACACTGCTGGTGGGGCTTACTCTCTTTTTCTTTGTCGCCAGCTTTATCCAACTGCGGGACCTGAACGCGCGTATCACCGATAGCCCCAGTGTCCAGTTGGAGCGCACCATCGAACGGGTCAACAGTCCAGTTCATCAGACATCACCCCAGGTTCTACGCGCGGCGGAATTGCAAATTCTGGCAGCGCTGGACGGTTACGCGCTGGACCGTCGCTATCACCAGGCCAATGTGCTGCTGATGTCCCGGGTCTGGATACGCTATCTGGGATTTGTGACAGGGATGATTCTGGCGCTGGTGGGCGCGTCTTTCATTCTGGGTAAAATGCGGGGGGAGGAGAGTGTGGCCCAAGTGGCGGCCGGACCAGTTTCTGGGGCCTTCCGGGGCACAGAGCCGGGGCTGGTGCTGGCTGTGCTGGGTGTGGCGCTGATGATGACAACAATTATCGTCCATCACCAGATCGGCACGGAGGACGCGCCCACCTTTATGCAAGTGTGGATGAATCGCAGCCTGGGAGATGAGACCCAACCAATGACATCCCAGGCAAGGGTAGAAAGCAAAGCGCTTCAATCGGGTTCGATAAGCGAATCCGGCGATCTTTCTGAGCTACAACCAGTTGTGAAACCGTAGTAATATCGAATACAGGAGGGAAATTGGTATGAGGAAGATAAGGCATCAGCGAGGATTGCGCAGATGGGTAGTTGTGCTGATCTGTACACTGATTCTGTCCGGTTTGCCCAGCGTGGGATATGCCCAAGAGGTGACTGTCAAGTCGGACGAGTGGCTCTTTGAGAGTGGGCTAAACGCCTACAATACAAAAGATTTTTTCACCGCCGCCCTCTATTTCCAGGCCTATATCCAGCGTAATCCCCAGCGTATGCGCAACGACACCACCCACGCTTCCGAGGTACGCGCTGCTCTTGATTATAGCGCCAAAGCTGTAAGGGCGGCTATGCGGTGTCGCAGTTTGGCTCTGGATAACTGTGGGGTCAACAGTCAGGGACTATTGGTGAGCAAGGGATTTGGCCTACACAGTTCCACTCCTCCTGTCATTCAGCCGCCACCGGTGAGAGGTTCTTCAGGCAGCAGTGCGCCCTCTACAACTACCACAACCTCATCGGCTGAAACCCCCTACGCAGTTGTCTGTCTGGTCAACAAAACCAACCGGGACATCAACTATTCCTATCGCTGGGGGGATAACGAGTGGAAATCCCAGTCGGTCAGCGCCAACAGCAGCCGCTACCACTCGTGGACCTACGCAGCCGGCTCACACTCTTCGCCGGACTTTCGGGTACGTTATGATGCCGACTTTACCAGCGGAACTGACTATAAGCAGTATGTGTTGAAACGCTATCGCAATAGCAAGAAGTCGTGCAACGGAGCCAAGAAATATGAATTCAAAGATGCGGGCGGTTCTGTTGTAGGACTCTACGGTGTTGGGGATTAGGCACTTGGCTTGCCGGGCAGATCAGTCAGCCACGCGCGCGCCTGTGCTGCTCGGTGGGCCACCGCAAGTTATTGTTGACCTAACCGGGGCGCTGGCGATAGGTAAGGCTGCCACAAAGAATAAAATATCCAGCCAAAGTCCCCCGCACTTTCAGCCCGTGCGAGCGTGTACGTTGAAATCCAGCCGTCGAATTCGTGAAGTGCCGGGGACTTTTGGGTACTTATTTTCGTGAAGCAGCCTAAGTGTGATGTGCCCAACAGCAGTCATCTTTTTGTGAGGGAACAACAATGGAAATTACAACAGAGGAACCTGCCTTGAATGTCCACGCGCTACCCCAAGTGACACGGACTTATCAGAATCACATCCTGGACAGCACCCACTGGGACCACTATGTTCCTCGGGACGACGATATTGTCATCGCCACATCGATCAAGTCGGGAACCACCTGGATGCAGCACATCATCCTACGGCTGATCTTCTTGGAGCAAGAGTTTCCACCTACGATACAGGTTTCTCCCTGGCTGGACACCCGCTTCCGTCCTTTGGAGACGGCATTGGCCAGGTTGGAAGCCCAAGAGCACCGGCGCTGTATCAAAACGCATCTACCGCTGGATGGCTTGCCCTTTTTTCCTCAAGTCAAATATGTCGTCGTGGGACGGTCGCCCCTTGACGTTTTTATGTCGCTGTGGAACCACTACTCCAATCATCCCGATGAGTTCATCGCCTATGTCAACCAGCTCCCTGGACGGGTGGGAGACCCCTTTCCAGCCGCTCCGAAGGACATTCATGCGTTTTGGCAAACCTGGATCAATCGCGGTTGGTTTGCATGGGAAGAGGAAGGATATCCCTATTGGGGAAATATGCACCACACCCAAACCTGGTGGAATTATCGACATCTCACCAATGTTTTCTTTGTCCATTTCAATGATCTCCTGGCCAACCTGGAAGGGGAGATACAAATCATTGCCTCATTTCTGGAGATGGAAGTATCTGCTGAATCCATTGCCAAGATCGCCCAAGCGGTTCGCTTTCCCGCGCTGAAGCAGAAAGCCATTGCGGACGAGAAGGAGCCGAGTAAGGTATTCAAGGGAGGGGCCAGCACCTTCTTTTATAAAGGGACGAATGGTCGGTGGAAAGGTGTTCTTTCCGAGGATGAGTTAGCCATGTGTGAGGCAACAAAGTCTCGGGTGCTGACTCCGGGGTGCGCGCGCTGGCTGGAACAAGGGCGTGTAGCCTTGCGGTGATTGCGAGATACGAACTCGTTCTGCAAAGAAATTAAGGCCCAATCGAATCTCGTGTAGTTAGCCCACTGGGTTTCGACAGGCTCAACCGGCGCTGGTCCAGGTTCGGCTGAAAACCACATGGGTTCCCATTGAACCGGATTTTTTATGAAAGGGAGAGGGAGTAGAAAGATGCAAAGAACTGTTTTTGTGACTTCAATCGTTTTTCTGGCTTTGCTGGGGCTGACAGCTATGGCCCTTGCCCAAAACCCGGCCTGTCCCAACCCCTACACAGTGGGGCCAGGCGATTCCTGGAGTGTGATTGCCAGCCGCTGTGCTGTGACAGTGCAGGAATTGCGCGCGGCCAACCCAACGCTGTGGCGGGTAAATGGTGTGTTGTACCGGGGCGAGCAATTGACGATTCCCGGCCAACCTTCAGAGACTTCTGTACCGCCAGATGGGAATGACGACGAAAGTGTGCCCTATAGCCATCGGGTAGCACCTGGCGAATCCTGGAGTGTGATCGCCAAGCGGTATACGGTCACTTTTGCCGAACTGCGCGCGGCCAACAGCGATGTGTGGAACCGCCGCGGGGAGAATCTGCGCCCCGGCGATGAACTGGAGATTCCCGGCCTCTTTGTGGGCACACCCACACCCACGCCAACAGCCAGCGACACGCCGACGATCACCCCCACGCCGACGGCCAGCGATACGCCGACGATTACCCCCACCGCGACGCGCACACCGACCGCGACGATTACACCCACGGCGAGCAATACACCGCCATCCACTGCCACGCCTACCCATACGGCCACCCCCAATCCCCAGGTGGTGATAGCCAACCGGCAGCGCACACAAGGCGATTTTGGCGCGGCCTATCTGTCCACCTATCAAATTGACGGTATCTTCAACGAATGGCCCGTCTATCCCGACCAGCCCGTGGGCCATCGGGTCTACAATCGGGGCACATTCGAAGGCGCGGCAGACCTGAGCGCAGACTTTTCTGCGGCGTGGAGTGACGACGGGCTGCTGCTGGCTGTCTGGGTTTCCGATCAGTTCAAACGCGCGCCTTATGCCGGGCGAGACAGTTTCAAGAATGACAGCATTGAAATTCTCTTCGACCAGGACCTCTTCGGCGATCTTCTGGGCGCGTCCAGTGGCAGAGATGATTATCAAATTGTGGTGAGCTACGGCCAGGATGGCGCGATTCTCTACACCTTTGGTGATGGCTTTGACTGGCGCTTCAGGTCAGAAGTACAGGCGGCATTCTCTGCGCTGAACTTTTCGTATGGGGCCGAGATTCTGATCCCCTGGGCGACGCTGGGTGTACATCGCTCTCAGGTTGTCTCTGGTCAACTCTTTGGCTTTGCATTGAGTGTGGCTGACAACGACGCCGAGAGCGGTGGTGAGATGGAGACATTGCTCTCCACATCCCCGAATCGCAATCTGTCGGATGATCCCACTGAATGGGGGACGCTTGCCCTGACCGGCTTCGGTTCCTCCGCGGAGGCGACAGGAACGGGGGCGTGCCGCAGCTACGCCTTGGCTGTTGGCGATATGGCGGTTGTCAACAGTACACCGCCTCAGCCCAACCGGGTACGTTCTCGCCCATCCACTGGGGGAACCGTTTTGGGCCGTTTGCAGCCCGGCGAGGCCATGGAAATTCTCGATGGGCCGGTGTGCGCCAACGGGTGGGTCTGGTGGTATGTGCAGGGATTGGAGCAGGACTTGCAAGGCTGGACCGCGGAGGGTGATGGCCCGGCCCACTGGCTGCTGCCGGCGGTGGATGCTATTGGATGGGACAACCCAGGCGCGCCCGGCTTCGGTTCCATTTCCGTTTGTCTGCCGGACGATTTTCGCTACAACTCCTCCAGCGAGGAAGGCTACTGCCGTACAGGAACCACATCCTTTTCTGGCAATGTACGGAAGCTCTATTTCAGTTGGCCCTACTACAACACGCCCGAAGGCACAAGGATTACACGCAAATTCTACCGAAACGACATATTTATGTGGGATTCCACCAATTCCGCTGGGGAAGGGGGCAAGCGCTGGTCTCTCTCCCGTCAGGAAGGCTATGTCTGGGTGCTCATAGATGCCCAATACCGGGATGGCAGGTTATGGGAGTTATTCCGGTCGGACTATTTGCCCACAGGTGACTATCGGATGGAATTGTATGTGAACGACGAATTTCGGGATGAGGTTTCATTCTCCATTTGGAACCGTTGACCGGGAGTAGTGCAAAAGACTGGAGTGCCCCGGTCCGAACAGATCGGGGCATTCCAGAAGGAGGAAAAGCAGCTTTCCCTAAACCTACCCTGGCAAGGCCAGAGCCAAAAAGGGCTGTATACACGGATGGAAAGAAACACAGACCAGAAAAATCCGTGTCCCTTTCCATCCGTGTATACAAAAACTTTTCTCTTGTACAAAAAACAAGAATTTCACTGGTACGATACTATTGGGGCGACGGGGAATAGCCCTACTCCACTTTCTCACCGGCCAGCCCTGCCAGCCACGCGCGCACCTGCTCTGCCCGGTGATGGCCGATGGCGTGGAAGAGGGCGAGGCTACGCTGTCCGGCTTCTTCGGCGGCGGCCTGATTGCCCTGGGCCTGGGCAATGCGGGCCAGCCCCCAGAAGGCAGACGCGGCCTTTTCCCGGTCTCGGTCGTTGGCTGAATGTTGCAGTTCGGTGCATTCGACAAAGCAGGTCTCGGCCCGCGACCAATCTTCCTGGCCCAGAAAAAACTCGCCTTGGGTCAGCAGATTGCGGGTCAGCAACGGGCGGTGATCCAATTGCCGGGCCAGTTCCAGACTTTCGTGTAGTGCGGCCTCAGCCTGTGCCTGCTCGCCCTGCGCCGCGTGTACAATGCCCAGGTCCGTCAACAGATGGCTGATCTCCCGGCTCTGACCCAAGCGGCGGGCGATTTCCAGCCCTTCGGCCAGATAGCCCGCCGCGGCCTGCCAGTCGCCGGTCTGATTGGCGAGCATGCCCAGATTCACCAGCAGGTTGCTGATGCGGGCGAGAACGCCCACCTGCCGGGCCAGGATCAGCCCCTCCTCCCAGTGGCGGCGTGCCTCGGCCAGATTGCCCCGGGACTCTTCGATAATGCCCAAATAAGAAAGCAGCCCGGTGGTGCGGTGGGGCAGGTGGTGGGCGGTCGTAATCTCCAGTCCCTGGCGGGCATAGGCTTCGGCCTGCTCCAGGTGACGCTGAAAATAGGCAGTCCGGCAGAGTTCGCCCAGCAGCACTGCAATCTGCTCGTTCTGTTCCAAGCGCAGGGCGCGCTGCAAAGCCCGTTGCAGATGTTCTTCGGCCCGGCTATACTGACGGCGTTCGATAGCCATCACGCCGAATTCTGTCTCAAAAGCGCAGATCAGTTGGGGATCGCCCAGTGTCTCGGCCAGGGCCAGCCCCTTGGACCAATCCTGTTCCGCGTCGGAGAAGCGTTCCTGGCGCATGGCGACGCGACCGCTGAGGAGTGCGTTGCGGGCCAGGGCGGCTCGATCACCCAAGGCCGCGGCAGCCGGGCGCGCCCGATCCAGCTCGGCCTGGATGCGGTTGTACATCCCCCTGGCCTCGCAGTAGGCGTGGATTCCTTCCACGCCCTGCACCAGCACGTCGTGGAGGTCACAGGCCGCGGCCAGGGAAAAAGCGGAGAAGATATTGTCGATCTCCCCGTCCAGGTCCGCGTCGTCCTGCTCCTGTGTAATGTAATCCAGCCAGTAGCGGGCAAAGCTGGCTGCACTCTGCCGGTAAAAGGTCTGTACCTGGCCCACTTCATCCATCTCTTCTCGTTCCAAAAGGTGACTCCTATGCAACAGCCTCGAAAACCCACAATCTTTTTTCTGCCAGCCCGCTGGGCCTGGTTGCTGGTCGCATTTCTGCTCGTCTCTTGTGCCGCGCCAGCGCCGCCTCAGGTCACCAGCGTGGGGCAGGACGAACAGCCTGCCCCTGTGATATTTATCGCTGACCCGGACGCGGCACATGAGGATCGAATAGATGCCCTGAGTCATTTCATGACTCCGCCCCTGGCTACCTTTGCGAAACAGGATGGCGCCTGGCAAATATACGTGCAGGACGAGCTTGTCAACAGCGAAGGCGGCGTGATACTTATCGGGGACGATTCAATACCCGAGGGATTTCTTACGGATATGCTCGATGTTTTGTCTGTGACCGAATCGGCCTTTGGCTGTACCCAAAGCGGCGATATGGCCTTTGGCGCTATTAAGCCGATGGCACTGGCAGACCTGTCAAATGACTCAGATGTTGGCCAAACCATCGCAGATTGTAGTAACGTGGCAGGCCCTTTGGCAGCAGATGGGCCATGTGATGACTGCGGCTGCATCGGCCCGATGGACGACGACCCCCCCCAATGTACGGCCAACGGTATGCAGATCTGGGACCCTGACTCTCAATAGGATACAGTCACATCGACGCCCTAGCCCTGTGATGAGGGTAAGTAACTGTCCGTAAACAATTCGGGTGATCTGATTCCGGGAATCGGCCAGAGATGAAGGGGCATTCGAGTGATTTTGTGGCCGATTCCCGGAATCGTGGCGTCGAAACTGCTAACTTAAAAACGGACAGTTACTAACTGCTCAGGTGCGACGCCCTCGCCACACAATTTTCACCAGAAATTTTCTCCTGGCGAGGGCGTCGCACCCAAAGCCTGAATCGTTGCTGATGAGGATAGAGAACGCGGCCGCGGCTCAGCCCATCTGCACAATATCCGACAACACAAAGTGGCGGGTGAGGGTGTGGAGATAGTAGCGGATGCTGCTGACCGATGCTTCGCCGATCTCCAGAAAGGCCAGCCGCCACAGTTCGTCGATGCGTTCGGCCAGGGCGTCGATGGGCAGACCCGCGGCGGCTTTGAGCGCCGGGAACGTGCCCCCTACGCCCGGCGCAAAGTGGCTCATAGCCACCAGCAACTGCCTGCCCTCGCCAGAGAGAAGCTTCCAGGAGGGGAAAAAGATGGACCGGTAGAAGCGAGCGTATTCATCGGTCTCCTCTTGCAGCAGGCGCACGCTCTGGAAACGGGCGGCGACCACATCCGCGGGCTGGTAGGCAAGCTGGCCCACCGCCAGTTTCAGGGCCAGAGGCGAGCCGCCGGTCTGCCCAACGATCCGTGCCAACTCTTCCGGCCCAGCCTGGGCCACGTGGACAACACCTCTGGCTTGCGCTTCCTGACGCAGCAGTTCCCCCCCGTGGGCTGATGACAACCCGCCCAGATGGATGTGATAGACGCCGTGGACAAAACGCTGGCGGCTGGTGAGCAGTGCCCGGCTGTGGGGGCCGAGCAGTTCCGCTACCTGCGCCGCGATCTGGGCCTGGGGTTCGGCCGCGGTCTCCAGATTGTCCAACACCAGCAGAATCCGCTGCGCTCGCAGCAGCCCCGCGATCCGTTCCTCTGCCGCGGCAATTCCCCGTCCGGTGGCATCCCGTAGCCCCAATCCCAGGCCGATGGCGTTGAGTGTGCCTGCGTAGGTCAGCCCCTCGCCCGGCCCCGCGGCGTCCTCCCGCACCCACACCGCGCTGTCGAACGCGCCCCCGTGCAAAGCCTGCTCCATCACCGCGTAGGCCAGGGCTGTCTTGCCGATGCCGCCCATCCCGTCGATGGCGACCAGCCCTTTGCGCGCCTCGTCAATCAGGCAGCCCAGAATCTCCCCGGTCAACTCCTCTCGGCCCACCAGCCGTTCATAGGGGCGCTGGGGTAAGGATTGCCGGGCCGTCTCCTGTGCGGGGAAGAGTTCCCGCTCCACTTCGACCAGCCCCACAAAATCTGTACAGCCCCAGAAACGGTGCAGCCATTCCCGGCTCAAATTGCCGCGAACGACCAGTTCCCGGCTCAGTTGCACAAATTCAGCCTGACTGGCCGGGATATGCCCTTTGCGCCAATACTCCACTGGATTGCCGGTTTCCCGTCCCAGGGCGTACATCAGTTCGTCCTGAACCGCGGCAATCGGTTTGGATGTATGGCGTTTGATGGTGTGAACGGCTTCGGTCAATAACCCCGCAAAGCGTTCTTCATTCCGGGTGCTCATCGGCAATTCGGATTCCTGGGAAAAACTCGATAACTATTCAGGCATTGGGTGCATATCAGAAATGGGTGTAACCGATTCCGGGAATCGACCAGGCGATCTTCGGCATAAACGATTGGTTTGGTCGATTCCCGGAATCAGCCACCGCATCCCAATCGGGGATGCACCCGCCACACCTGTGCAGTTACAAAACTCGGAGTGAATTCGGCGCGCATTTGGCGTGGATTCGGCGCTGGACTACGCCTGGCGACGCTCAAAGCGGGCTAGAGTGGACACAGATCGGAGGCAGGAAGGATGACGATCCTCCAGGCTTCCGGTCGGTCAAGCCCAACGGGGGCAACACGCGTGGCCGCAGTTTCTGCGGCGGGATCCCCCAACCCGACGGGCCTTCCTTGTCTATGTACTGTCAGGAGGAACGTCGCAATGAATACCCCAGTAGAAAGATCTGTCCAGCGCCGTCTGTTGATTCTGTTGACCGCTTTGGTAATTCCTCTGGCGGGGCTGTTTGCAGTGGCCCCGCTGGAAAAGATGACCGGCGCGGGGCTGGCCCCGGTGGCGGCGGCCTGTGCCAACGGCAACACAGGCGGTGACTGTTAGAAAGTGCTGGCTGCTCCGTCTCCATTCAGGGCCGTTTGGGTGGAGACGGAGGCCATCTTTTCCTCGGCCTGGGCCAGAAATGAACGCAACTCAGCGGCCAGATGGGTGCAGGCGTCGTCGTCGCCAGGATTCTGCTCCATCAGCGCGGTCAGGCGATCCAGAGTACGGTTCAGGGCTTCTATTGCCTGTGGATATTCCCCCTGGGCCAAATAGACTTCGCACCAGCCTTCCCGGGAGACCAGTGCCTCCAATTCGTGGCCGGTCTGTTCAAAGCCGGCAATGCTTTCCTCAAAGGCCAACTGGGCCTCCGTATAGCGGCCCAGCTTCAGATATTCCACGCCCAGATTGCGGTCCACAAAGGCCAGCTCGAGCCGGTCGTGGGTCTGATGACAGATGGATTGCGCCTGGGTATACATCGTCAGCGCGGCCTGAGAATCGCCCTGCCAGGCGTGAAGATAGCCCAGTTGGCTGTAGCAACTCGCCTGATGCTGGTAGTCGTTGACCGCCCGGAAGAGGTCCAGGGCATTGCGGGTATGGGCCAAGGCTTCGGCCAGCAGGGGAGCCGGGGCCGGGTCTGGTCCCGGGTGATACTGATAGGCATAGGCACGGGCGCGCCCCAGATTGAGAAAGCTGAGTGCCATTTGGCGTCTGTCGCCCGCGGCCTGCCACCTGTCCAGGCTCTGTTGAAAATGGGCGACGGCCTCTTCCCAGGCGTGGGCATCGGTAGCCAGCAGCCCGCGCACAAAATGACAGTAGCCGGTCTCCCGCACATCTGGGGGGATACGTGCCTCGGCGTCGTCCAGCAACGCCAGGGCCGCATTTCTGGCGTTTTGATAGCGAGCCACCTGGGCCAGGCGTACCAGGCACAGGCTCTGGCGTGGCCGATTGTCCAACAGCACGAATTCGCTCTGTGCCGCGAGCAGGGCTGTTTCTGCGCTCTCGAAATCGCGCAGACGCAGTTGCAGATAGCCCAATTGCAAACTCAATTCGGCTGTGATCGGCTTGTCGTCGCGCAGGCGGCTATATTTGATGCCCGTCTGCAAAAAGGGCAGCCACTCGTGACGATAACCGGCCATTTCCATGCGGGGAGCCAGGTCCAGGAGCAGCTCGCGCACCGACGGCCAGGCTTCCTCCACAGTCAGGGCATAGGTGAGCAGATGCCAGGCCTGTAAACGCACTTCGTCTGGCACACGGCCCATGCCCTGCTGCACCTGTTCCAGTGCCCGGCGCGCGCCGTTGAGAATATAGGCGGTGAAAATTTCCGTGTAAGTGGCCATAAGCATGCTGACTGGCTGATCGCTGGGCTGTCAGCTCTTTATCCCTTCCACTGCAATACCTGCTCGTGCAGGAACGTGCGGGTGAGGCTGTGGATGCTGTAGCGGCGTTGGGAGATATCTCCCCGGGCGTCCACCAGATTGCGGCGCACAAGCTGTTCCAGACCGTTGCGCAGGGGGTCGGGCGGCAGTTCGGTGATGGCCGCCAGCAGGTCCAGATCGCCCCCTTCCGGGTTGACCAGAGGCATGGCCAGCAAGACCCGTCGGGCGTTTTCGTCCAATGACTGCCAGGCCTGTCCATAAATGTAGCTGTAGAGACCTCCGGCCGCGCGGCCCTGTGCCCGGCGCAGATCGGCCAGCACTGTGGACAGGGGATAGACGTGCAACTGACCCACCACCAGGCGCAGGGCCAGGGGGTTGCCGCCCACGCAGTCATAGATGGGCGCGAGCAGAGACGCCTGGGCTGCGGCCACATCGGGCAGATTGCGTTGTTGGGCTTCGTGGCGGACAAGGGCCAGGCTGTCCTGCTGGCCCAGTTCGGGCAGGGCAAAGTGAAAAATATCGGCTTCGGCCAGCAGATTGTGGCGGGTGGTGAGCAGACATTTGGTGGGGTTGGCCCAGCCGCGCAAATAGTCGAGCAGGGCGTGTACGTCTGCCAGGGTCTCCAGGTTGTCCACAATCAACAGATGGGGCTTTGTCCGGAAAAGCTGGGCCAATCGTTCTTCCCTGCGGGAGAGAGCAAGGGTGGCAAAGTCCGGCTCGGCGGACAGCAACTGTTGGGCCAGGGACTGCACCAGTTCCGTGCTGGTCAGGGCCGGTTGTTCGACTGGCTGGATAACGCCGCCCAGGCCCAACTGCTGCTGCTTGGCCGTGACCCAGGCCAGGTCCCGCACCTCTCCGTCAGCGATGAGCGAGCGACAGAGGGCATCGACCAGCGCGGTCTTGCCCGTCCCGCCCAAAGATTCCACCGCGATAAGCCAGGGCGGGCCAGGCGCGGTCAGCAGCGAGCGCAGGGAGGCAAGATGATCGTTGATCCCAAAAAGGCGGGTGTAGGTGGCTGCGGGCAGGCGGCTGGTCAATGTTTGCTGCTGGCCTGTGTGTGCGTCGCTCTCCAGCCGCCACAGCGTTTCAGCCAATTTCTCCACTGCCTCCCGCTGCCATTTGTAGATGGTTCCTTCCACCACACTCAGCCGGTTGGCGGTCTGATAGGCGGTCATCTCGTCGATGAAGCGCAGGCGCAACACCTGGGCCGCCTGGGTATCCTCCTGGGCCAGCGCGTCCAGCCCGGCCAGAAGAACGCGGTTGAGAGAGGTGCGCAGAGATGAGCCGGGTGCGAAAAGTGCCAGCCTCTGCCACGGGTGATTCTCTGGACTGGGCGCGTACCATTCACGCAGGGCATCCCGGAGTTCATCGTTGAAGCCGGGGGGATAGGAAGCAGTCGGGGTTGGCATTGATCACTTTTTTCAGATGAAGGGGAAGGTGTAGCCACAAGCAAACTTACTTTTATTATAGCAGCAGGAGGGGAGGAATTCAATCGCGCTGAATCCGGGGGGGCATCTCAGAAATGGGTGCAACCCGCGGGATCAGACCTGGGACAGATACAGATCAGTATCTGGTGCGCCCATAAACAGAGTAGTGGCGATAACGTACCTTTAATTTCTATTTCTTCAGAAGCGAAGGGCGTTGCCACCCATGACCGGACAGGAAACCGCATTGGTTCTGTGGGGCCAAGGCTGTGACGAGGTACTGGCGGTGACGTGGGTAAGCCATCTGCGGGCGCAAGGCAGGCGGGTCTATCTGGTGGGGGTGAGCGGGCGGCGGATGCGAGGGAAGTTCGGCGTCGGGCTGATGTGTGACACGGGGCTGGACCAGGCCCTGGCCCTGGCCGCGCAGGCAGCATTGATCGTTTTGCCCTGCGAAGAGAACGCGTTGCACCGCTTCTGCCGGGACCCCCGCTTTGAAGAGTTGCTGTTGCTGGCAGGGGAGAGGGGAGCGCGCTTTCTGGCCCATCCCTTGGCTGTGGAATTTTTGGAGGCGCTGTTGCCGGCCGCGGTGATCGATGTAATGGCAAAGGAGGAGTAGCCGGGGCTGTTGGCGAGAGAAACGCATTTGAAACGCTTGCGAAACGGTGGTTCTGTTGTCATCCACGTATGACCTCTGCCTACGACCAAAAACTTGGACACGAAATTTTACGATTCAGGAGGACCCTTTCTATGCGAGAAGTAGACATACGCTCCCCGCCACCCCTGGGCAACACCAACTACCCATCTGTTGTTTCTACATCTACCTTTCATAGGAGGAGAGGATGAATCAGCGCAGTATCAAATACCTGTCTGGCAAAATTTACGTTTTCTGGATCCCCTTGCTACTGGCGCTTCTGTTTGTCGGCAGCCAGGAGGTGAGCCGTGCCGAAGTCACTACGAATGTGGGAGGGCCAATCTTTGCCAACACCACTTGGACCCTAGCAGGCAGCCCTTATGTGGCGACGAACAGTGTACAGGTGATGAATGGGGCCACCCTGACCATTGAGCCGGGGGTGATTGTCCGCTTTGACGCGGGCAAGGCCCTTTCGGTCAGTGGCGGGCTGGTGGCCCGGGGCACGGCCCAAAACCCCATCACCTTCACGGCCAACACAGCCAATCCCACGCCAGGTTACTGGGGCTTTATCAAATTCGAGAACAGCAGCACTGACGCCACCTTTGACGTGGACGGCAACTATACGGGAGGCTCGATCATCCAGCACGCGGTGGTGCAATACGCGGGTAACGATGGCAACAATCCGGCCTCCATCCTTCTGGACCGGGCATCGCCCTTGATTGACCAGAATGTGGTGCGCTACAGCAAGCACGACGGCATTCGTCTCAACGAGAGCGCAACGATTGTCAGCGGCAACTGGGTGCAGGACAGTCAGCAGTATGGCATCTACACCACCAACGGCAGTGATACGGGCCAGCCTGCCATCCTTAATAACACAGTCATCGGCAGCGGTTATGATGGCATCTACGCAACGGGCTACTCGGATACGGACCTGGTGGTGGTAGAGGGCAATACCGTGCGCGGGGGCACCTCCGTGGGCAACAGTGGTATCAACTGCGGTAGCGCTCTGGTGAGCAAGAATAAAGTCTACGCCAATGCCGGCATTGGGATTAGAGCCTCAACCTATTGCTCTGTGATCAACAACATCGTGGCTCACAACGGCAACACTGGCATCAATGGCTACTACTCCTATAGCCCCATTCGGGGCAACAAGATAGCCCATAACCGCACCGCGGATGGCTCCTCCGGCAACCCGGCCGGCATCTATGCCGTATACCCAGGCACTATCACCTACAATAGCATCGTCTTCAATCGCGCCGATGCCGTCGTGCCTGGTGTAGACCTGTACTACGGGGGGAATAGCGCCAATTGTTTCGCCTACAATACAGTGATGGGCCAGGTAGCGGCCAGCAACACCGACACCGGCGGCCTCTACCTGCGCCAGGGCAGCGTGGACTGCCAGGTGCAGTACAATAACCTCTACGGCAACCAGGGCTATGAGCTGTACAATGCCAATCTCCAGGCGGACGGCACGGTGGATGCCCAATTCAACTGGTGGGGCACTACCGACGGGACGACCATCAACAACGAAATCTACGATTTCTTCGACGATGGCTCCTTATCCGTAACCAACTACGGCAATATGCTCACCGCGCCCGGCACAGAGGCACCGCCCGCGCCCCCCACAGGCTTGCAGGTGGTGGTCAACGGCAACAGCTTCGATCTGAGTTGGAACGCCAACGCGGAGGCGGACATCGCCGGCTATCGGGTCTACTACGACACTGACAGCGGCTACCCCTATTCCGGGACAGGAGCCACCGAAGGAGCGTCGGGGATCGACGTGGGCAACGTCACCAGCTACAGCCTGAGCGGTCTGCCCGCCAACAAAAATATCTACTTCACCGTCCTGGCCTATGACGGCAGCGGCGATGAATGGGTGGGCGAAAGCTGGTACGCGCTGGAGAAGATCCAGGCCATCGGCGGCGTGCAGAATACACCCACGCCCACGCCTACCGGTCCTACACCCACGGGTCAACCCACGGCTACGCCGACCGCGACCGCGACGACCAATACACCGACGGCTACAGCGACAACGCTTCCGCCGACGGCTACGTCTACGTCCACGGCAACGGTAGTTTCGCCGACTCACACGCCCACGGCGACTTCCACGGCGACGACGGTTCCACCGACGGCTACGTCCACGGCAACGTCTACGTCCACGGCAACGGTAGTATCGCCAACCCACACACCGACAGCCACCGCCACAACCGGCTCGCCGACCAATACACCCACGGCTACAGCCACAGCGATTGAGGAATATCTGCAAGTATTCTCTATCGACCCGAGCGAGGGGGACGGCAGCGGCTCGACAAATGTGGTGATTCAGGGCCAGGGCTTCCAGGGCACGCCGGTTGTGAAACTGGGCAGCCATGACCTGGGCAGCGTCAGCCGGGTGAGCAGCCAGCAGTTGACGGCTGTGGTTCCACCGGGCCTGCCCCTGGGAATTCACGATCTGCTGATCACGAATCCGGACGGCAGCACAGTCATCCTGGCCCAGGCCTTTACTGTTATAAGCAGTGGCCCGGCCATCGCCGAAGTGCGTCCTTCCCAGGGCGTGGCGTCCATCGCCAATACCGTCAATGTCTACGGCTTCAACTTCGACGCGGCCGCGGTGGTCAAATTGGGCAATCAGTCTCTGCCCACCACATTCATCGGTGGCAGCTATCTCCAGGCCGAGATTCCCGCGGGTGTGGCGCCCGGCCCCTATGACGTGACAGTACAAAACCCGGACAACGCCTCCGCGCTGAAGGCCAACGGCTATACAGCCATCGAGGGCGGCAACGACGATATGTATAGCTACAGCAGCCAACTCTGGACCGATCCGGTAGCGCCCCGGGCTGCCCAAGCCGCGGATGTGGGGCTGGTGGTCAACCGACAGGGGGGCAAGCAGGTGCTCTCGAATGTGCCCGTGAACTTCTATGTGGGCGATTCGATTGAGGACGGCCAATCCCTGGGCACGGGCACGATTCTGCTGCTCTCCCCCCGCAGTTCGGCCAGCACCTCTGCGGTCAAATGGACACCGGACACCCCAGGTTCCTACACTCTGTGGGCGCAGATCGACCCGGACAACAGCTTTGCTGAAAGTCTGGAAACCAACAATATCGTCAGCCGCACCCTCACCGTTCTGGGCCAGTCGGCGGACGAAGTAGCACCCCACGTGGACAGCTTCGCCGTGAACGGCGGGGCCAGCCAGACAGTGACCCAGACTGTGCAGTTTGCCACCAGTGCTTCGGACTCGGACCCCAGCAGTGGCCTGAAGTCCCTGCTCTTCCAGGAGTACGAGTACAGTCAGAGTTCCAGCCAGTGGGTTCCGGTGAAAAATTCGGGCTGGCTCGACTACGAGACCGCGCGGACCGCTCACAACTGGACACTGCTGCCCAATGCCGGGGTGAAGTATCTGCAAGCCTGGGCCTCGGACCAGGCCGGCAATGTCTCCCTCTTCCCCTTCCGGGCCTTTATCAACTATGGGCCGCCAACGGATCGGGTGGGCACGGATCAGGTGCGAATCTATCGCTTCGAGCTGAAGGTCGGTGATATGCTGACCGCCCAGATCGACCCGGTGAGCGGAGACCCGGACCTCTACGTCTGGCCGCCGGACGCAGAGACCCGCCCGCCCAAAGTCAGCAATCTCTCTGGTGATGCCATTGAGGATGTGAGTTGGGCCGCGCCCGTGGCTGGGGTCTATCAGGTGGAGGTCTACGGCTACAGCGCGTCGGAATACCGTCTGAGCGTCAACGTTACGCCCGTGGGCCGGGAGCGGGAAGTCGTTCCTATGGAAAATGTGAACCCGGACAAGGCGCAACGCAGCCAGCCGTTGATTAGTGCGAGCAACACCCCCGCCAATCAGCAGGCCCTGCCCACCGCGCCCACCGCGCCGGATGCACCGGCGGCGTCTCAGCAGAAGATCTTCCTGCCCGCTGTGATTCGGTAGCTATCGCTGACAAAATGAATGTCCATCCGGGAAGTGTCACGCTTCCCGGATGGACGTTACTCAGGAGGGAACCTATGCGCTCTGTACGAATTATTCGTTGGCTGTCCATGCTTTGTCTGCTGGCCGGGCTGGCGTGGAGCGGTATCGCCGTCGCCCAGTCGCCGGCCCCAGCCATCACCAGCGTTGATCCGGCCAGCGGTCTCAACACCGCGGCCACCAATATTGTCATCAAAGGCAGTGGCTTCTTTGGCACGCCCAGCGTGGCCCTGGGCACGAATGTTCTGGCCGATGTCTCTCTGCTGGACAGCACCCAAATTCTGGCTGTCGTGCCGCCGGGACTGCCGCCGGCGACGTATGATCTGATCATCACCAATCCAGACAGCCAGGTTGCGATTTTGCCCGCGGGGTTTGCTGTGCGCACGCCAACGCCTCAGGTGCTCAGCCTGCGCCCGGACCGGGGCCGATCCGATCTGCCCAATGACATCAATCTCTACGGCTTCAATTTTGCCGTGGGCGTCTCCATCCGGCTGGCCGACAGCCCGAACCCAGAAGTAACTGACCTGACCACCACCCGCATCAACGCAACCCATTTGCGCGCAGTGGTCCCGGCTGGCCTGACACCGGGCGTCTATGACGTGACCGTGCGCAATATCGACGACAGCAGCCACACCCTTCCCGATGCCTACACTGTCTTTGAGGTGACAAACGACGATCTCTACGGCTATGGCTACGAACTGTGGACTGATCCCACGACTGTCCGCCAGGGAGACACCGCGCGGGTGGCGCTGACGGTCCACCGCCAGGGAGGCAAGAAAGTCCTGCAGAATGTGAAAGTTCGCTTTACCCTGGGCGACGCAGCGCCCGGCGGCACGGCCCTGGGCGATGGCACAATTCTGCTGCTTTCCCCCCGCTCTTCGGACAACACCAGCCCCGTGGACTGGACACCGGCTGCGCCCGGTTCCTACATTCTCTATGGAGTGATCGACCCGGACAACGAGGTGGCCGAGGCCCTGGAGACCAATAATGTGGTCAGCCGGACAGTCACTGTCCTGGGACCAGCCGCGGATCAGATTGCGCCCCACGTGGACCAATTTGACTTTGGCGGCAACGAAAACACAACTGATCCGTTGATCCGTCTCAGCACCGCGGCGTCGGACCCAGCACCCGGTTCCGGGGTGGCTTCCCTCCTTTTCCAGGAATACGAATACAGCCAGGGCGCGGGCCAGTGGGTTCCCGCCCAGAATTCGGGCTGGCTGGCCTACGAAGCCAATCGCACCAACTATCCCTGGACTCTGCTGCCCACTGCCGGGGTGAAATATCTGCAAGCCTGGGCGTCAGACGGCGAAGGCAATGTGAGCATTTTGCCCTTCAAAGGCTTTGTCAGTTACATTCCGCCCAGCGATTCGGTGGGATTGGATCAGGGCCGGGTCTACCGTTTCTCTGTCCAGAGCGGCCAGCAGATCAGCGCGCAAGTGACACCCATCAGTGGCGATCCAGACCTCTACGTCTGGCCGCCGGACGCGGAGACCCGCCCCCCCAAAGTCAGCAATCTGAGCGGGAGCGCGGCTGAGTCGGTGGTCTGGGAAGCGCCAGTCAGCGGGGTCTATCAGGTGGAGGTTTACGGCTACAGCGCGGCCCAATACCAATTGGCAGTGGAGGTCACAGCGGCCAACCGGCGCAGCCTGGGCGCGGGTAGTGGGTGGACAGCAGGCGTGGAGGAGACGAAGCCCGAACGCAGCACACCCACTTTGTCCGTGAGCAGTGTGCCCGGCGCGCAGTTGGCTCTGCCCACCGCGCCCTTGGCTCCCTCCACACCCACAGAGAAGACAGAGAAGCTCTATTTGCCTATGACAGTCCGTTGAGATATCCAAGTCCACGGAGAAGCGAAGATGAAAACCCTCAAATACAGCGATGCTGGCTTTGACTGCGCCGCCGTCGTGACCGCTGAAACCGCCGAAGAAGTGCTGGCCAAGGCCGCGGCCCACGAAGTGGCCCACGAAGTGGCCCACGCCCAGGAGGTCCACGGGGTGGCGGTGACCGCGGAGATGGCAGCGGAGATTGCCAAGAAGATTGAGGGGTAGGCCAGTTCCTATCTGCCAAGAGATAGCCCGGCAAGTCACATCTCGCCGGGCCATCTCTTACCCTTCCCCATCCGCCTGCTGTCGGACCTATTTATCTGTCGCTTGATCCCCAACCCAGCGCGCTCACTTCGTCCACAAGTTTGCTGGCCTCGTCGCGCTGGTCCAGGTTTTCCCCCCGCTGCAACGCCGCTTCCGCGGCGTCTTCGTCCAACTGATCCATCGCTTTTGTCACATACGGCCCAATCCCGTCGGCGAACCAGCGACTGGCAGCACAAAGCGGGCTTTGCATCAACATTCCATACAGTTCCAGCGCGCGTGTGGGGTTTTCGCCGTCGGCCAGAATGGCCAGCGTCGTACCGATGGCGGTCAGCAGACTCCAGGCATCGGCGACCTGCACGCTGAGACGCAGACAGCGGTAACAGAGCGCGCGTGCCTGTTCGTCCTGCCCGTTCTGCCACTGGAGCAGTCCAAGCTGGGCGCTGCAGCGAATGAAATCCATCGTCGCGCCCGTCTGTGTGGTAATCATCACAGCCTCACGCAGGGTACCCAATGCCCTGGGCAGGTCGCCGGTGTAGTGCTGTGCCCAGCCCAAAAAACCGACCGCGACACCCAACACAAACTGATCGTCCAATTGGCGGGCAATCGAATGGGAACGCTCGGCGTAGGCCAACGCTTGCCCATACGCCCCGGCCATCAGTTCGATGGCACACAGGAAAGCATACGCGATCACTTCATCCCGTCGGGAACCGATTTCAGCGAATCGGGCTGCACTCTCCATCACAATCTGACGGGCATTGAAGACGTCGCCCAAATTGATGTACGTCATGCCAATGCGGGATTGGCACGTGGCGATCCCGATTGGATCACCCAACGCGCGGAAAGCTGCCAGCGCTTCGAACCCCAACTCCAGCCCGCTGAGTGGCCGACCGCGATAGCTGTCGATGTCGGCCAGCATAGAAAGGGCAAAGGCCGCGCCGCGCACATTGCCCAGGGTACGATAGGTGTCCAGCGCCTTTTGTACGTAGGCCCGCTGCCCTGGGAAGTCGCCCTGGAGCAGGCAGACGTGGCCCAGCCCAAGCAGAACTTCCGCGGCAAACCAGGCCTCACTGATGGATTCAAAAAGGGCCAGACTTTCCCTGTAGTAAGTCAATGCCGCTTGCGTGTCGCTGGCCGCGGCTGCCGCGCCCAACTGCATCAGGACGAAGGCGCGTTCGGGGCGCACATCGGCTTCAGCGAGTGAGGGTTCAGCGAGAAGCCGCCGGCACTGGCTCAGGAGCTGCGTGGCGCTGTCGTGCTGGCCCAACACCCGGGCAAAGAGCGACTGCCAGGCCAAGGCGCGGGCCTGTTTCTGTCGTTCCCCCGTCTCTGCCAGTGCCGCGGCCACGGCTCGAAAAGCCGCTTCCCCTTCAGCAGAACGCCCCCGCCATTGCAGATAGAGACCGAAACCATCCAGCGTGTCGCTGAGTCCGTCCACCCGCCCGTGTGCCGCCGCCCAATGCCACGCCCGGCTCAGATTGTCCATCTCTGCATCCAGCACTTGCAGGTCCGTCTGTAGGCCACGATTCTTCAGCGCATTCTGGCGTCGGCGCAGCAGATCAAAGTAGAAATCGCTGTGTGCGGCGTGGGTGGCGGCGTCCAGCTCGGGCAACTCGGCCAGACGCAGTGCGCCGTACTGCCGCAGCAGTTCGTGGATGGTGTAGCGGCCCCGGTCCTGGCTGTAAACGATCAGCGAACTGGCGGCCAGGGAGCGAAGCTGGCTCAACTCGGCTGCGGTGACGCGATGGACCGCATCCTGGCTGAAGCCGCCCCGGAAGACGGAGAGTTGCGCAAAGATTTTCCGCTCGGTCTCGTTCAGCCGTTGCCAGGTGGCGTCGAATACGGCCTGCATACTGCGATGGCGGGCCGGAACCCCGCGCAGGTCTGTCTCCAGAAAGTGCAGGCTGCGGCGAATGGCGGCGAGGATATCGCCCGCGGAGAGGAGGGTAACCCAGGAGGCGGCCAGCTCAATTGCCAGGGGCATCCCTTCTACCAAACGGCAGATTTCGGCGATGCTTCTGTTTTCTTCTGCATCCTGACGATAGCCGGGGCGAACGCGGCGGGCCGATTGCACGAAAAGTGCCGAGGCAGAGGCGCTTTCCCTATCGATCTGGGCCAGTGGGTCGCTGGTTTCGAGTCCACCCAAGGGGTAAAGCTGTTCGCCAACCAAACGCAACGGTGCGCGGGAAGTGACCAAAATCTGCACGCCGGGCGCACCCGCCAGAATGTCGGCAATAAAAGGTGCGCCGTCCAGCAGATGCTCGGCGTTGTCCAAGAGCAGCAGCAAATGGCGTGCAGACAGAAAATCGATTACCTGCTGCTGTGGGGAACGGGTCTGGTTGCTGCCGCTCTCCAGCGGCAGGCCAAGCGCCTGGGCAATGGCAGCCGGCATCTGGTCGAGTTCGCTCAACGGGGCCATATCCACAAAAGCCACGCCGTGCTCGAACTGTTCGGCCTCTGCCCGCTCGCTGGCAACGTCCAGGGCCAACCGCGTCTTGCCCATCCCGCCCGGACCGACGATTGTGACAAGGCGGGGGCCGGCATCCCGAATCCATTCCACCAGCCGCGCTTTCTCGAGGCTCCTGCCCACCAGCGGCGTGACAGGAATGGGGAGTCTGGCTGCGCGCAGATTGGCGGGTGTGCCGGGCCGATCGGCAACGCTGTCTACGCCGGGGACATCCTGCGCGGCGGGTCGATAACCGAAGCCTGCCGCTGCCAGCAGCGCCTGCTTTTGGGCCGTGACGCCCAAAATGTCGGCAACCCGCGCCACCACTTCGGGCGCGCCGGGCCGCGTGCCGTGGTTCAGCCAGCGCGCTACGGTGCTGGGGCTGACGTGCAGGCGTTGCGCCAGCCACGAGGAGGATCGGTCCTGGCGTTGAAGTTCCTGATTGAGCAGGTGGGCAAATTCCGGGTAATAGGCCATGTGCAACAATCCTTTGCAGCAGGTGGCAAGTTTCTGCGCACTGGCTGGCAAGTGGGAAGCGTATCGTCTGGTGGTCTTGCCGTGCCGCTATTATGCACCCAAATAATACGGGAGACAAACGCTTTTCTTGGCCTGCCAGGTATCTTCTCAATAAAACGGGGCTGTCAACCCAGAAGTTCGACTTTTGCCAAAAGTCGAACTTCTTCGCCCCAAGATATTGGGAAGATACGTTTGCCAGTGATTCAACCCAATTCCCAGGAGGAGATCCATGCAGCAGCGAAACGTAAGATTTGCCCTACTTTTTTGTCTATCTGTGCTTCTATTGGCCGGATGTCAGCCAGGCCAATTTGTGCTCCCGCCGCCGCCAGTGGCTGCCGCGCCGACGCCCGCGGTGACGGTCCAGGAGGCGAAAATCCAAAGCGCGATGGAGGCCGCGCCGCCGGTGATTGCCGAAAGCGCTACGGTTGTGGATTGGCCGGCCGCGCCGGGTGCGGAACAGGCCATTCTACGCGCCGGTTCGGACGAATGGGTCTGTATGCCCGATTGGCCAGCCACCCCTGCCAACGACCCGATGTGTTTGGATCCCACCTGGTCGGCGTGGATGCAGGCATTCATGACAGGCGCAGAGCCGGAAGTTACCACACTCGGCGTCGCGTATATGCTGGCTGGTGGCGCGGCGGCCAGCAACACCGATCCCGCTGCCACCGAACCCGCCGATGGCGAAGAGTGGGTTGTTCCGCCGCCCCACGTGATGCTGCTGATGCCCGGCGGTTTTGATGCCGCGGTCTACGGCACCGACTACACATCCGGCAAGCCCTGGATACTGTGGGATGAGACGCCCTATGAGTTTTTGATCGTCCCGGTCGTCCCAGTGGCCGAGGCCGCCGGTCCCATCGCCGTAACAGACAGTGTCGAAACAAAGATCAGAAATATCGAAGCCGCGGCGCCCGCAGTGATTGCGGACAACGCAATGTTGATGGACTGGCCGACGGAAGCCGGCGGTGAGATGACGCCCCTGCGTGCGGGCACGAATGAGTGGCTCTGCGTGCCCGATTGGCCGGCCACCCCACCGGATGACCCCATGTGTTTCGATCCGGCCTGGACGGCCTGGATGGGCGCATTCATGACAGGCGCAGAACCGGAGATTGACACCCTCGGCGTCTCCTATATGCTGGCGGGTGGGGCCATGGCCAGCAGTTCCGATCCCTTTGCCACCCAACCCGCCGACGGCGAAGACTGGGTAGTTCCGCCGTCCCACGTGATGCTGATTATGCCTGGCGGGTTTGACGCCGCGGTTTTCGGCACAGACGATACGTCCGGCAAGCCCTGGATTGTGTGGGATGAGACGCCGTTTGAGTTTCTCATCGTTCCTGTGCAGTAGGTGCCGGGCAACGGGCAGTAATTGGGACACAATCGAACGCTGACCTGCCAGATTTCCCCGATCTGGCAGGTCCATTCATAAGTCTACTGCAAAAAGGGTAATTTCTCCCGCAGAGACGCAGAGACGCAGAGAATTTCAGGAGAAAATCCTTCTTCTCATCAGTGTTTATCAGCAGCTACAACAGCTTTTTGCAGTAGAATTATTCATTCCTCTACCAGAGGAGAAACGAAGATAAAGACGCTCAAATGCAGTGATGTCGGCTTTGATTGCGTTGCGATCTTCTGATTTGTCGGTTTGGTCAACACGTGTTGAAATGGGGCCACCGCTGTTTTGTATCGTTCAAAGAAGAGTGCCATGCCAGAATATGCCCAACACTACGACATTTTAGTCGAGCGGCGCGTGGCTATGCGCATGCGCGATGGAACGCTGCTGCGGGCCGATGTCTATCGACCCCAGACAGAAGGCCGGTGGCCCGTCATTCTTATGCGCTTTGTGATAGACCCCGCGGTCGATGACGTGGCCGAGATGGGGACTTTCTTCGCTCGACGCGGCTTCGCCTTTGTCTACAACGACGTGCGCGGTACAGCCCGATCTGACGGGGAATTCTTTCCGATGGTGGACGAAGCCTGGGGAGAGAAGCGGGACGGCTACGACACCGTCGAGTGGGCCGGACATCAGCCCTGGTCCAACGGCCGCGTGGGTCTGATCGGCACCTCCTATGGAGCTTTCAATCAGTACACGACCGCGCCCCTGCGGCCCCCCAGCCTGGCCGCCTGTATGCCCTTCTACGGCAGCAATATCCACGAAACCGTCTTCCCCGGCGGCATCTATCGGCTGGAAGAGCACCGCGGTTGGGCGATGTGGATGGCGCTGAATTGTCTGGACAATCAGGTCGCGCCCGCAAGCAGAGAACTGGTCCGCGCCCGCCTGGAGGCAGCACGCGCCGATCACGACTCGTGGTTCTGGCATCTGCCGGTCACAGAATGCCCGCCGTTGGCGGGTGTTTCCCCCTGGCATTTTGAACATCTGACGCATCCAATCGATCCCCAGTGGTGGGCCAGGACAGACGCCCGAACCAGACTCGACGAAATTGATGTGCCAATGTTGCACGTGGGCGGCTGGTACGATCTCTACCTCAACGGCACATTGGAACACTTCGCCGGTCTCGTCGAGAAGGGACGCACGGCCCAGTGTCGCGCCAGCCAGCGACTGCTGGTAGGGCCGTGGACGCATGGATGGTGCGACACGCCTGCCCCGCCATCTCCACTGGATTTCGGCCCCCAGGCTATCGTCGATTTCAAGGAGATCGGGCTGCGCTGGTTCGACCGCTGGCTCAACGGGGCAACAGGCGAGAATGTGGCAGATGAATCCGCGGTACGGCTCTTTCTGATGGGAGAAAACCGCTGGATTGGAATGGATGAATGGCCGCCTGCCGATGTCACATACACGCCCCTCTATTTGCGCCAGGGAACTGGCCGGACGTCTGCTTCCTTGAACAACGGCCATTTGACTTTTGAAGCGCCCACTACAGAGGAGAAGGCGGACAGCTTTGCGTACGATCCGGGCGATCCTGTCATCGGGCATCACGGATCGTCGCCGACCGTCGAAATCGATCAGCGCGAACGCGAGGGAAGGCTACTCACTTTCACGTCGGAAATTTTGCAGGAACCGCTGGTTGTGATCGGTCCGATCACAGCGGTCCTGTACGCGGCTTCGTCTGCGCCCGACACCGATTGGGTGGTGCGGCTCTGCGATGTGTGGCCGGATGGCCGATCCGTGCGGGTGTGCGACGGCATCATCCGCGCCCGCTACCGCAATTTGCCAGACCGAGAGGAATTGTTGACGCCCGGTCAAGTCTACCGCTACGAAGTCGATATGACGGCCACCGCCCAGACTTTTCTTCCCGGACACCGTATGCGGGTTCACGTCACCAGCAGCGACTTTCCCCGCTATGACCGCAATCTCAACACCGGCAAACCGTTCGGAGAGGAAGTCGCAAGCCAGATTGCCATCAATTCCGTTTTTCACGACACACAACGGTCATCCCGCATCATTCTGCCTATCCGCCATTCTTGAGAAAATCTACACCCGAAAATTGATGTGCTGGTCAAGATGAGGGTGAAACGACAATTTTTACTGCAAGGGTGCAGAGAGGCAAAGAAGCAGAGAGAACTCTCTTTTCGTTGCTTCTTGGCACCTTTGTCTCTTTACAGCAAAAAATTCCACTCCTTTTCGCTCCGTGCTCACCTCACCTCACCCCACAATCTTCTCTGGCCGCAGCACAATCAGCGCGGCCCGGCTGTCGCGCACACTCTCGTAGTAGCGATCCGCGGATTCCATATCGCTGTGGTATTTGCGGATAATGCGGCGGCGCATCTCCTCCTGGCGCGGCTGGCCCGGTTCGATCAATTCGGCCTGGCCGCGCAGGACGACGTAGCGGGCATCACGCCGTCCGCCGTCGATACACACGGCAATGGCCGGGTTCCGGCGCAGGTTGCGCACCTTTACTGTGTCAACCTGCGCGCTGACGTAGAGCAGGCCGTCTTCATACAGAAACCAGACCGGCGTCAGTTGGGGGATGCCGTCGGAACTTTGGGTCGCCAGCACCGCGTTGCGGTCCGCGGCCAGGAATTCCTTGATTTCAGCGGGGGTCATGGATGGGGATTCCTTTCTCTGTGTTCTCTCTGCTCTCTGTGGTTCGCTGGTATTCCTTTTGGCTCCGATCCGCCCGGAATTAGGCGCGGCGTGCCTCGGGCGCGGAACTCGTCGGTCCAGCGGGGTTGCCAATCCTTTCAGCAGATATCCTCGTCGGAAGCCACCGTGTCTGCCAGAAGCGCTTTTACCACCGCGAAGTCAATTTCCTTCGGGCTGGAATAGCGAATGCAACCCTTGCCCAGATTGATCCCAGCCAGGGCGGGGCGGTGTTTATCCAGTACTTCCTGCTTGAGAATGTAGAGGGAGATGTAGCTTTTCTGGCTGGCGAAAGCCACTTCCACAGCGCCCTCTTTGCTGTAGCTGGGCATGCCGTATTCCATGCTTTCCGTATAGCCGTCCAGTGTTTGCTGGCAGAGTTGGCGCAGCTTTTGCAGCGCTTCCAGCCGGGGCACAGGCACTTCCGTCAGATATTCGGTCACTGTTTTCGCTTGACTTTGCACGGGTATTTCGTCTCCTGTTTCACAATCTTTCGATCGAAATATCGGGTCGGGCCTTTGCTACCAGGGCCAGAAATTCTTGCCGCGCCTGGGGACTGCGCAGGAACTGCATGGGCAGATGGACTTCGAGGGCCTTGCCCACATCCATGCGGAAGGTGTCGTCGTCCCGGCTCTGGCGCAGATGTCTGATTTCTCCCCACGGGATATCGGCTTGGGAGCGACCGTCTGTTGACCAGCGAATCCCCTGGCCGTCTACTGTCAATGTCAGGTGGGCGGGAACAAGCAGCCGATAGATCATCCCGGCGCTCAAGAAGAGGAGCAGGCCCGCAACCCAGTCAGCCCAGGTGGGGGCCGGTGCCAGCCAGACAAGCAACGCGCCGAGAAGAAATGCGCTTCCGCCAAGCAGCGTGGACCAGCTACGGGAACTTACTGTTTCGGTCATTGTCGGAACCGCCGCGGTTGCCTCATTTGTATTACACATAGACTATTACAGCTTGGCGGAAATAACCCAATGATTTCTGATGTTGTGCGTGGTGCGTGGTGCGTGTACCCGTTCACGGACTACGCACCACGCACCACAAAATTCATAGACGTATTTGCGCTGCTCTGTACTATACATAGATCACACATGGACCACACATGGACATATGCCACTTTGCCAAGGGGCTGTCTCTTCCATTGAGACAGCCCCTTGCTTCAAAAATCTAGTGGATTGATCAACGGGACCTATTCGCCCTTGGCGGCCTTCCAGGCGTCGTACTGTTTCTGAACCTCTTCCAGAACAGTGTCGAGACCGGCAGCTTTCAGGGCGTCGATATACTTTGGCAGTTCAACGGACGGGTCCACATAGCCAGTCCGCAGCGCCCGGCTCACGCCATCACTGACAGCGGACAGGGCTGTCAACTCGGCTGCCACTGGCTCCGTGCGAAAGCGGAAGCCCAGAGAGGGGTGATCGACTGAATCGTCGGCGTAGTCGATCAACATCTGATTCTTGTTGGGGTCTTCCTTGTTGGTAACGGCCTGGAGCAGTGTGTTGCCGACCGTCCATGCGCCCGCGTGTGCGCCATACCAGGCGCTGTTGATCAGATTTACACGGCCATCAGCCTCATACTCCCAGTGGGTTCCCTCGACGCCAAAGAGCATCATATTGACCAATTTGGGGTCGCTGTGCATCAGGTTGAGATACTTCATGGCCTCGACAGGATGCTCGGACAACATAGGAATAGCGAACATAGAACCGCCGGAATGGGTGGTGATGTTGACTTTGGGCTGGGCGTAAATTTCGGCCAGACGCAGGTCAGGGTTGCCCGAAGCATTCACCAATTCCTGGGCTTTGATATTGCTGCCCTTCAGCGGCTGGGATTCGATAAAGAATTTGCCCGCGTTGCGAAGTTCGGCTGTGTTGAAGGTGGTCAGCCCCGCGTCAGGATGAATCCAGCCCTTCTGGTTCCATTCGTACATTGTCTGCGTGTACTCTTTGGCCCAATCGGTTTCCATGACGCTATAAATGGTCTCATCGAAATTGCCGGCTGCATCGGGCGCATATTTCATGCTGATCAGCGCAGAGTCAACGCCGCTGGCAAAGCCGGGCACAAAGGGCTGGAAGCCACCGCTGCCGTCGGTGAGATAGGGATACTCGTCCGGGCGGGCTGCCTTGGCCTTTTCCAGCCACGGCTCCAGATCGCGCAGGCTCTTGATATTGGCTGCATCTGCTTCGGTGAAGCCGATGTCTTCGGCCAACGCCACGTTGTAGATGAAACCTTCGGGGACAGTCAACTCTTTGTTGGTGGGCACCGCGTAGTTGACACCGTCGATCTGCGTGCCGGTAATGAAGGCTGGATTCAATCCGGTCAGGATGTCCTGGCCATACTCTTCGAGCAGATTGCCGTATTCGCCGTTGTCGTCATTCAATGGGCGGAATAATCCCTGGGTGGCCAGGGTCATATACTCGCGCCAATCCGCGGTGAAGAAGAGATCGATGTTCTCGCCCGCCTGTAGAGCGGTGACGGCTTTGGTCGGCCAATCACCCCAGCCAACAATGTGGAAGACGATGTTGGCGCCGATGAGTGGTTCGATGTACTCATTGATGTTGTCCTGTACCAGCGAGCGCTGGTCAGTGTCCCCGTTGCCAATCCAGTAAAAATCGAGGGTGACAACTTCGCCCGTGGGAGATGTGCCTGCCGCGGGTGCAGCAGCCGGTTGGCCAGATGGTGCTGCGGCCGGGGCACAGCCCGACAACGCGGCCATCAGCATACTCATCAGTACGAAAAACGAGATAAACTTTCTTTGCATTTTCTACTCCTCTATGAAAAACAGGTCTCTTATATGGTCCGTCCATATAAGTTGAAACGCGCCGACGGTTGCCACAGAGATACTTGCCAGACACAATAGCGCTGCTCTGTCATCAACCGGCGGCCACAAGGGTGTGTCCTACCCCTTGATAGCACCAATCGTCAAACCTTTGATAAAAAATCGCTGGAAGAAGGGGTAAGCCAGGATAATCGGGCCGATGGTCACAACCGCCATCGCCATGCGGAACGTCTGCGAAGGGAGTTCGGACACATTGACCAGTCCCTGCATTTTGTCCGCATTCTCCAGCAGAAAACGAATGTTGTTCAATGTGGTGTAAATGGTGAATTGCAGGCTGTAGTATTGGGCATCGTCCACCAATATCAGACAGTTGAAGAAGTTGTTCCAGATGCCAATGGCGCTGAACAGGGCCACTGTGGCCAAGCCGGGGACCGAGAGGGGCACAACAATCTGAAGAAATGTACGCCATTCGCCAGCGCCATCAATACGGGCGGCTTCGATGATTTCCGTGGGCACATTCATTTTGTAGAAGGTACGCATGACAATCACCCAGAAGGGGCTGAAGGCCGAGGGCAGAAACAAAGCCCACAGGGTATTTTGCAGGAGCAGAACCTGGCGCGTCACCATATAATAGGCAACGAGTCCACCGCTGAAAAGCATTGTGAAGAAAGCGAAGAAGGTGAAAAATGTGCCGAATTTGAAATTGTCCCTTGACAGGGGATAGGCATACAGACCTACCATAATCACTGACAAAATAGTGCCCGCCACAGTGGAGATAATTGTGTTCTTGTACGCTGTCATCACAATCGATCCCTGACTGAAAAGGAAACGATAGGCCATCCCGGAAAATGCTTCCGGCCAGAGGCGATATCCGTTGGCCGCCAGCGATGCTTCGGAGGTGATGGACGAAATAAGAATTATATAGAACGGGACCAATGTTATCAGACAGAAGAAGGCCAATAACACATTTAACAGTATATTTGTCGCCGGCGTAACAGCAAGCACGTCCCTTTCTCGCCGGGCTTTTGGCGACGAAAAAATATTGGGTACTTGTCCTGATTCCGACTTCACAGTCATATCCATCTTCATCTATCCTTCGCGGATCAATTATCGAACGATTCTTTAGAACAGTGCCAATTCGGGTCTGGTTCTGCGCACAAAAAAATTGGTGACCAGAATCAGAATGAAACCGAAAACAGATTGCAAGAATGCCGCGGCGGCAGGATAGCCCAGCGGTGTCGCGCTGCGCAACATACTGTAGACAAAGACATCCAGGGTGTAGGTTACATCCTTGACCAGGGCTGCGCCGTTGGGCAGGGTGTAGAACATATCAAAATCCGAACCCAGAATGCGACCGACTGCCAGGATTTGCAGGAGGACGATCACAGGCATCAGATGGGGCAGCGTAATATTGGTAAATTGCTTCCACTTGCCCGCGCCGTCCACAGCCGCGGCCTCATAGAGTTCCCGGCCAATACCCGTGATCACCGCAAGATAGATGATTGAGCCATTGCCTGTATATTTCCAGATATTGGCTATCACAAAGATGAACGGCCAATAACTCTTTTCTTTGTATATCTCAACCGGTCCAAGCCCCATAGAGCCGGACAAATTATTGATAATCCCCGCGGAACTGCCCAATGCGTAGACCACATAGGCAACCACAATCCACGAGATGAAGAAGGGCAGAAAGAAAATCGAGTGGTAGACTTTGGCCAGCAGCCGATTGGTCAGCTCAAAAATCATGACCGCCAGGGCAACGGAAAGCACCAGGCCGACAACCATAAAGACCAGGTTATACAGAATCGTATTGCGCACATACATTATTGTGTTGTCGATATTTGTGGGCAGCGTCAGATATTCAAAATTGTCCAGTCCCACCCACGGGCTGGTGATGAGGCTGTAGACAAACTTGTTTTGAATGAAATAGTCCTGGGGCGGCCGCGAAAGCTTGTAATTCTTGAAGGCCATAATGATGCCGGGCATGGGCAGATAGGAGAACAAAAACAGCCATATAACACCCGGTAGAACCATAAGAAGATACGATAGGTTGCTGTATATCGTATCTTTGCCCCATCGCTTCTTTTTGGGAGGGAATTGTACAGAGGGTGCAACTTTAAGTGACATAGAACCACTTCCCATTGTTTGCTTGCGCGGAAAATTATTGTGAAAGGTGCTGTGCAGGTGGTCAGTCGAGTAGCCGGGTCTTAAGAGGTGTAGCGAAATCTCAAGCGGGCAACGGTTATCTTTTTGTGTTGAGGAATTCCATTCTGGCCGTCTCTAAAACTGGGGGAGGGGAGGGCCAGACACCTGTGAAGTTAACAAATGCATTTTTACACGAGGCCGCTGATTTGTCAATCGGCGGCACAGGTGCGTGAAAGAGGAAGGCACGGCGCGACAGCCAAGAGCACCGGGGCGTGCCCGCGGCGCGCACTCTTTTTACACCCCGCACAAAGAAGCGACGCCCCCATCGGGGAGCGTCGCCTCTCTGCACCATTCGTTCCTATTCGTTTGCCAATTGACTCGTTTGCCAATTCACTCGTTTGCCAACTTGCTCGTTTGCCAACTTGCTCCTATGTCAATCCACCCCGCCCCTACCGGGCCACCGCGGGCAGATAGACCACCCCCACCGCGCCGGCTGTCGGGTTGTACTCCAGCGCGCCGATGTCGCAGCCGTTGCCATAGGGCCGTTCCGCGCCCTGCTGGTCAACGGACAACTGGCAACTGCCCGCGTTCACGGCCCGGCTGCTGTCGAAGAGCGGATAGGCGTAGGTGTCGGCCTTTGTGCGGACCAGGCTCTGCCATTCGCTCTTCTGCGCCAGAATGTTGCTGCTGGTCTGGCCCAGGACTGTGCAACTGTTCAGATCGCCCAGCAGATTGTAGCCGCCAGAGGTGAAGCGGCCCAGGCAGTTGGCCCCCAGGGGTGCGCCGTTGGACGCCAGAATCGTATTGACCAGACTGATCCCGTCGCCTGTGGCGTGGATACCGCCTCCCTCGGCGTTGGCCCCATTGCCCACCAGCGTGACATTTTCCACCGCGGCCGTGCTGTTGTCGCTGGAGATGCCCCCACCCTTTTCCGCGCGGTTGCCGCTGAATGTGCTGTTCTGGAGAATCAGATGGCTGTTGCGCAGATGCACACCGCCACCGCTCCCACCGTTCTCCCCGTTCGGCTGGGCCAGATTATCGGTAATCGCGCTCTGGCGGATGGTGACGCTGCTGGCGTGGGCCATCACACCGCCGCCGTTGCGGGCACTGTTGCCGGTCAGCGCCACCTGATCCAGCAGCAGGCTGCCGTCCACCACCAGCACCGCGCCGCCGTCGTCCCCGGCAATCGCCCCGCCGGAGAGCATCAGATTGGATAGAACCAGGCTGGCATTGTTGACCTGAATGACCCGGCTCTGGCCGTTGGCGTTGACAATTGTGCGGTCCGGGCTGAGACCGGTGATCGTCACGGCATCGGTCACCAGCAGCGGGGTGCTGGAAGCCCGCAGACGACCGGACTCTTCGCTGATGTTGAGCTGATGCACGCCGTAGCCCAGGGCAATCGTCTGGGGACCAGGCCGGGCGTTGGCCTCTTCCAGCGCGGCGCGCAGGGTGCAGCCGCCGGTCGCGGCGCAGATGCCGTCGCCGGGATTGAGGTCGCTGCCCTCTTCCAGGCTGGTCACGTGGAAGTCAGCCGGGGGCAGCAGGGCCAACTCCGTCAGCAGTGCGTTGTTGTCGGGGATGGCTTCCGGGGTGCTGCTCTCCACCCGACTTTCGGCTGCAATTTCCGCGCCGATTTTCAGGCCGGCGTCCAGAGCCACAGTGATAATGACCTGCGTCGAACTGCCCGCGGCCAGCCCACCGATGGGGCAGTACAGATTCTGACCACCCGCGTTGCAGGTGAAACTGCCGCCGTTGACCTGCACCGACTGGTAGGACGCGCCCGCGGCCAGCGTCTCTTTCAGCACCACATCCGCCGCGGCCATACCGCCTGTGCTGGGCGCGCGGTTTTCCACTGTCAGCGCGTAGGTCAACGTGCGCCGATCCGCGGGCACGACCGCATTGCCAGCCCGCTTGACGGCCAGGTCCACCCGGTTCTGCACCGAGACCGTCTGCGTTGTGCAGCCCTGCATCCCGCCCTGATCCACCGCGCAGATTTCCAGGCTTTTGTTGCCGGGGCTGGTGTAGGTGTGGAAGCCGATGAGGGTGCTGGTGACGGTACTGTCGGCCAGAATGACCGGCCCGCTCAGTGTGCCGTCTTCCAGAATTTCGCCTTTGCCTTCGGATGTGCCGTCGCCCCAGTCCAGCAGCAGCGAGTGCTCGTCTTCCTCGTCCGCGTCCACAATCACCGCGTCCAGGGCAAAGGCAAAGCCCACGCCTGCTTCCAGCGGCTCTGTGCGGATGTGGACCGACGGCTCGTCGTTGGCCGCGGTGACACTGATGGGCACGGTCATCGGCTCGGAATCTTCCCGCCCGTCGTTGACGACGAATGTAAAGGCGTCTTCGCCGAAGAAATCTGGCTCTGGCGTGAAGGTACGGGCCGCGGCCGTGCCGTCGCTGATGCGGCCGTAGCCCGGTTGCACAGTCACCCGATAGGTGAGGGTGTCCAGGCTGCCGTCCAGATCGTAGCCGCCCAGTGTGACAGGCACGGCGATGTCTTCGGTCGTCGTCACCACCAGCCCGGCCACGGCCTGGGGCGGGCGGTAATTGCGGCTCACATTCACGGCGACGGTGGCCGGCGCGCTCTCGATCAGTTCGCCGTCCGCCGTGCGGAAGCCGTCTGTAGCCCGGAAGCTGAAACTGTCCGGCCCCACGTAATTCGTGTCCGATTGATATTCCACCCAGGCGGAGGTGTCGTCGATGCTGTGGATGACGCTGGCCTCGAAGACGTGGACCAGTTCGCTGTCGATGTCCAGAATGTAGAAATTGTTGGAGTTGACCGCGATATTGCCGGGGCTGCCGAAATCCCCCAGCACAAAGCCGCTGCAGCCGGGGCAACTGGACTGGCTGCGGGCCTCGCCCGCGAAGATGCCGTCGCTGTTGAAGCGCTGCACCCGCTCGTTGCCGCTGTCCGCCACATAGAGTACGTCCTTGGGGTCGATGGCCAGGGCGGCAATGCGGTTGAACTGGCCCGGCGCGCTGCCGGAGAGATCGCCCTCCACCGCGCAGGTCTCGTCGGTGCAGCGGAAGCCGATGCTGTGGCCGTCGATGTAATTGCAGTTGGGGCCGCTGGAACATTTGCCCGCCCAGCCGATCAGTTCGCCCAGGGTCACGCTGCCGTCGGCGTTGACAGTGGCCGGGCTGAATTTGTAGATGCGGTGATAGTGAGTGGCCGAGGTGGTCGGGTCGGCGGCGATGTAGACCGCACCGGTGCTGTCCACCACAATGTCTTTGATGCCCCACATACGCATTGCATCTGCGCCCACGCCGGGATAGTCGCCCCATTTGGTGGACTGGACAATCGGCAGAGAATAGAGCGGCGTGCCCAGCAGGTCCAGGCAGTCGTCCGGCCCTTTGCTGGTGGTGTTGTTGCACTCGGCAGGGCGAAAGGCGGCCATCCCTGTCAGGTTATGCGTCCCAATCACATACAGCACATTGTTTTTTGTGTCCCACGCGGCCGACCGGGCGTTCTTATACTCCGGGCCGCGTCGGGTATTTTGCGCTCCCACAAAGATGTCATTGATTTCGTTCCAGAGCGTGTAGGTGCGCAGCTTGACAATCGGCTCGGCGCCATTCTCCGGCTCGGTGGTATACACATCCACCAGACTGTTGCCGGTGGAACTGCCGTCGCTGTTGGTGGCCAGAATCGTGCCCTGGCCCACATTGAAGTTGATGTCGCGCAGGGGGCGGCTGTCGCTGCTGCGCTCGATCTCGCCCACATACAGCCCGTTCGGGTCCCATACGGAGATGCGTTCTGTGGTGTAGGGGGCGATGGTGCTGCCGCCGGGGGTGCAGCGCCGGTAGGCCTGGTCGTAGATGTACGTATAGCCCCCGTCGTCCACGGAAATGTACTTCTGGTTGCCCCCGTTCCAACTGACGAAATCTTTGGGCAAGTCCCGGCGGTTGATGTCTTCCTCGCACAGTGACTTGATGTAATCCCGCATAGCGTTGGGGTCCGCGGCTATCTGCCAGGCGAACTCTTCGCCCTCTGCGGCGGCAATCTGCGGGCTGTAGCGCGCGGTCATCCGGTAGTCGTTGATGAAATAGGGGTAGAGGGGCGCGATAAAGAAGCCGTTGTCCGGCTGCTTGTCCACCGTAAACCAGAGCGGATCCGGCGGGGTGTTGCCGTCTGTGCCACGCACGGTAATTTTGATCGACTCGTCGGCAATGGCCTGAATGGTGTCGCCGCCGCCGATGGGATGGGCCACCGCGGGCAGATTCGTGCCCGGCGCTTTGATGTTGACCAACTGCTGCTTCACTTCCGAGCTGTTGCGGGAGCGGTCGGTGGCGGACCAGTCCACGTAGTGGATGCCCGGCCCGAAGATGGGCCACTGAACGCCCTGGGTTGTGCCACTGGCTGTGTAGTGAACTGTGGGGCGCAGGTCGGCCACATCAAAAACCTGGGGCGTGCCCAGGGCCACTTCCACCCCGCCGGTGGACTCCATAATCACAGGCGGTGGGGGCAACAGAATCGGCGGCAGGGTGTCCTCCACAATCACCGTTTGGGTGACAATTGTGGTATTGACGCCGCCGGTTGGCGTGGCCGCGCCGTTGTCGCTGGCCGTCCATTTGATCTCCGCGGAGGGCAGAGGATTGCCGCTGGCATCCACCTGCAGGGGCCAAAAGGAGGGCGTGCTGTAAGTAAGCCGGGGGTTTTGTGCGCAGTCGTCGTTGGCCTTTACCACAGCCAGCAAACCGGGGATCGTCGCGGCGGACGACGCGCCGCCGGGCAGGAACGCTTCTACTTTTTTCACAGGAGCCACGCCGCTGATGGTGGGTGGCGTGTGGTCCTGGATGATCAGATATTGGTTGTCGTAGGTGGTGGCGTTGGGTTCGCCGCTGACGAAATAGGGCTGGCGCAGTTTATTGGCCGCCGTGGCCGCTTTCCCCCCGACCTTCTTCGCCAGGTTTTTGGCCACCTGCTTGAGAAAGGCGTTTTTGGTGATCTCCTCAATTGCTTCCTGCGTCACTTCTTTGCCGGCCTTCTCCAACTGCTCTTTGGCCGCTTTGACCGCGGCCTCCTTGCGCGCTTTATGCGCGGCGGGGGTGTCGCTGGCAATGCTCAGCAGAAAAGTGGGGAACCAGTCGAAACCGGAAATGAGAGTGTCTGCCTGCCAGTTCAGCGTGTAGCTGCCGGGGCGGAAGACGACTGTCTGGGCGCTCACCCGCCGGCCCGGATGGCGCAGGGTAATGAAGACGTCCGAGTTGTAGTGGAATATCTCCGGGCTGCCCACATCGCCCCAATCCCCTGGTGCCCACTGGGAAAGCTCAAAGGGCAGGACAATCCCGTAGATATTGGAATAGCTGCCGTAGACTTCGTTTTCAAAGCGCCCGTATTCGCTGTCAATCATATTCTGCAAGCCTGGCCGCATGGCCTGGGGTATGTGATAGCGTTGAAGCAGCAGGCTGAAGAGCTTGTCGTCCATCAAATGCAGTTCGTTCCAGGTGGCGTCCAGCGGCAAATTCATACGATAAACGCAGTCCGGCGGCGGCGGCTTGACAATATCTTTGGGAGCTACCAGATGGGGCGGACAGCCTTTCAGCGCCAAGTTTGCGCCGTATTCGGCCATATCCGCGGCGGTCTTAAAACCGGGGATGGGCAAGGGCAACAGCGACGCGATACTGGCCGCAATGTGGGCCACCTGCAGGGGGATGATGCAGCCCTTTGGGGTGATGGATTGGGCCGCGGGCGCGTCGGCCCCGGTCGGCACGGTTTCCTGGGCACTGGCCGTGGCCCCAGGCAGGGCCAGCAGCAGGCTCAGGCAGAGCAGCAGAGGGAGCAGAATGCGGTGTTGAGATTTCATGTGGGCTTTCTCCGTTGTTCGTTGTCGGTCGTCGAACGGCTGTGGGCAGCATCCAGACTATCGGTGTAGAAGACCAAAAATTCCACCAGCGCGGGCAGACCGCGGAATTCGTGGCGGGTGCGGCCGTCGGTGCTCTCCAGACTGAAAAACCAGAGCGGCTGGCCGCTGTTGTCCGCCCGGCGCAGACGCAGCAAATAGGCACGGGTAGAATCAAAAGAGCGGTTCACGGTTTGGGTCCAGTCCGGTTTGGTTGGGTGGCTCCACTCTACCCGGCTTGCGTGACTGGAACGTGACTGGGGATGGCAGACGGCAGACGACCGACCGCGGACCGCAACCCGCAACTTGCAATTCGCCCCTTCAATTGGTTGGATGGCCTCTCTCCGCTATAATAGCCCCACTGTTTTTGTGTCGCGGAGTCTACCCGATGTCTTCAATCCAACTGAACCTCCTCGGCCCCGCGCAGATTAGCCGCGACGGCGTGGCGGTTCCACCCATCACTTCACCCAAAATTGTGGCCCTGCTCGGCTATCTGGTCGTGGAGCACCAGCAGAGCCACAGCCGGGAGGTGCTGGCCGAACTCCTCTGGCCGGGGCAGATGACAGGTCGCCAAAACCTGCGCCAATCCTTCAGCCGTCTGCAGAAAGTTCTGGACCAGCCCGCGGCCGCGCCCCCTCTTTTCCACAGCACGCGCCAGGAGATCGCCTTCAATTCCGCGGCAGGAGCGCAGGTGGATGTCATGGATTTTACGCAGGCGTTGGCCTGGGCGCGCAGTCACGGGCACAATTCTTTGGATCAGTGCCCGACCTGTGCCCAGCTCTTGCAGAGCGCCGTTCAACGCTACCGGGGCGCTCTGCTGGACGGCCTCTCCGCCGATAGCGCGGATTTCGACGAATGGCTGTTGGCCCGGCGTGCCTGGCTGGAGCAGGAAGCCCTCTGGGCACTCAATGGCCTTGCTCAATACGCCCTGGCCCAGACAGACTCCGGGCAGGCTCTGGCCTTTGCCCGCCGCCAGATCGCCATTGATCCCCTGGCCGAAGCAGCCCACCAGCAGATCATTCAGGCTCTGCTGCTGGACGGGCGGCGGGGCGAAGCCCAGAGCCACTACGACGAATTGGCCGAATTGCTGGCCGCAGAGCTGAATGTGCGGCCAGCCACGGCGACTACCGCTCTGTTGATGGCGGAGCGGTCTCTATCCACTCCATCCCGCCCGGCACAAACCAACCGTTCGCACGGGCGGCGGCGGACACACAGGCTGCCCCAGCAATTCACCCCATTCATTGGACGGCAGGAGATGCTGGCCCTGCTCTCAGACCGTCTGGCCGAGGATGCCTGTCGTCTGCTCACACTGGTGGGGCCGGGCGGTGTGGGCAAAACCCGGCTGGCGATTGAAGCGGCGCGCCGGGCAATGGAGGGGGAAGGCGAAGTCTGTTTTATCGATCTGACAGCCCTGGACGGGGCTGCTGAACTCCCCACTGCCCTGGCCGCCGCGCTGGAACTGGTGTTGCCCCCCCACGCCCAGACCGGGAGCGAGCGGCAGGAAGCCCTTCTCCACCTTCTGGCCGAGCGGGAACTCCTCCTCGTTCTGGACAATTACGAACATCTGCTGCCCAACACAGCGATGATTACCGGGCTTTTGCAGGGCACGAAACATCTGCGCCTGCTGGTCACCTCCCGCCTGCCTTTGCATCTGCGCGCCGAATGGCTGGTCGATGTGGACGGGCTGCCTGTGCCGTCGGCGGACGCGCCTGCCGAGGAGATCAGTGGCGAAAAGTACGCGGGGCTGGCCCTCTTTGCCCAGACCGCGGCCCGAGTGCGCCACGACTTCGCGCCCTCGCCCCAGGGGTGGGAATTGGTGGCCCACATCTGCCGCCTGCTTCAGGGCGCACCCCTGGCCCTGGAACTGGCCGCGGCCCGGCTGCGGGAGTTGCCGTTGGAAGCCCTGGCCGGAGCTATCGAGCAGGACCTGGACTTTCTCAGCACAGCAATGGCCGATGTGCCAGAGCGCCATCGCAGCCTGCGTGCGGTCATCGATCATTCCTGGCAACTGCTGCCGGCCACATTGCAGGCCGTCTTTGCCCGGCTGTCGGTCTTCCGGGGCGGCTTCTCTCCAGAGGCGGCCCAGCACATTGCCGATGCGTCGCCTGCTGATTTGGAGCAACTGGCCCTTCACTCTCTCCTGCGCCGGGTGGACGCCGACCGATTTGCCCTGCACGAGTCTCTGCGCCAATACACGGCTGAAAAATTGGCCGCGGTGTCGGCTGTCCAGGGCGAGATTCAGCGCCGCCACGCAGCCTATTACCTCGCGCTGCTGGCAGATCAGGAGAAGCGACTTTTTGGCCTGGACGTGCCCGGCAGCCTGAAAGCCCTGCGTCTGGACTACAGTAATGTGCGCACGGCCTGGGCCTGGGCCACCCGTCACGAGCAGATTCGGCTGATTGAGCGCAGCCTCAACGCGGCCTATAGCTTCTACAACGCGGCCGGGCTGGTGCAGGAGGGCCGGGAAGCCATCGAGCAGGCCCTGGCTGCTCTGCCCGACGAGCCGACGCAGCCGCTGTTGAAGGCACGGCTGTTGGCAAAATTGGCCCGTTTCTGCAATGTGCAGGGCCAATACGAACAGGCCATCAGCGCTGCCCAGACTGCCAGCCAGGGCTTGCCCTCCGCCGACCACACCGGGCATCCCCAAGCCGAGGCCGTCGCGGCCGAAGCGTGGCTACAGTGGGGGCGGGCCGCACTTCATCAGGGCAAATACGGGGAAGCCGAAGGGCCGTTGGAGGAGGCATTGGGTATGGCCCGAAGTGCAGGCGATGCCCGCTTGGAGGCAGAAGTCCATCTTAATCTGGGCACGATTCACAATATGCAAAATGCCTTTGCTCTGGCCAACGCTCACGACAGGGAAGCTCTGCGTCTGGCCCAGGCCAGCGGCGACCGCCATTCGGAAGGGATTGCACTCAATAATATGGGTTCGGTGGCTGATTTTCAGGGCGATTACAGCAATGCCGCGGCCTACTTTTCCCAGGCCAGGGCCGTATTCGACGCCATTGGCTACCGGCGGGGCAGTGCCGCTGCTCTGAGCAATCTGGGCGCGGCCAGTGCCTGGCTTGGCGAATTGGAGCAGGCTGTGGACTGTCATACGGAGGGCGTACAGGTCTCCCGTGAACTGGGCGACATTGACGGCGAAGCCTGGGCGCTGATGGCACTGGGCGCGGTTTTGACCCATTTGGGCCGCCTGGAAGAAGCCCGCATCCACTTGCAGAACGCGCTGGAGTTGAATCGACAGGACGGAACCAGCGCGGTCGAGGCGTGGAGTCTGGTCCATCTGGCGCAGGTCGAATTCGCGGCCGGGCTTCTGGACGAAGCTGAGGAGTTGGCTGGGCGGGGGTATCCCCTGGCTTTGGAACTGGGCGATGAGTTGACAGCCGCCACGGCCCAGATTGTGCAGGGGGATGTGGCGCTTCGTCGGGGGGATTTTGTTTTGGCAGAGCGGCTGTATGCCGGAGCCTTGGCCGTCAACCAGCGGCTGGAACACAGAGCCGGGGAGATGCGGGTATTGGCTTGTCAGGCCCGGTTGGCCCTGGCGCAGAATGATCCGCACCAGGCCCGGTCATTGGCGGAGGACGCTCTGGCCTTGGACGGTCCCGCCAAACTGCTGCTCGATCGCGCCCCGCTGCTGGCCGTCTGTGGGCGGGCGCTGGCCCAATTGGGCGAGACCGCACAGGCCCTGGAAGTTTTGCAGGAGGCGCTGTCCCTGCACCGCAAGATGGGGCAATGGCATTTGGCCGCGGCTCTGGAGGAGGCGCTGGCCGGGCTATCGGGCGATGTCCTGTGAGCGGGGCTGCACAGCGGAAACGTGAAATGTGTGAGTAGGCGACACCCACACATTTCACGTTTCCCCTTTCGCTTTTTACGTACTACTGCTGGCGGCTGCCCTGGGGCAGTTTCGCCAACTCCTCTCGCACCAGGCGCACCACCAGCCGGTCCAGGGTGTCCACGGAATAGTTGTCCACGTCGTGGGTGGTCTCAGTGCCGGGGCCGCTGGCCGGATCGCCGCCCTCTTCGTAGGTCAGAAAGACGAACTTGCCGCCGGTAAACTGGGCCATCTGCCGAAAGATGTACTCGCCCTGCTCGTCCAGGCCGCTGGCCCCCACAGGGAAAATCTTCACACCCATCCTCACCGCGTCCATCATATCCGTGTCATAGGCGAAACCCTCCTGATAGTCCAGATGGGGGGGCGCGTCGGCCACCAGAATCACCAGCCGCACCGCGTCCTCGCCGGTCCACTCCGAGTTGTGCAGGGCCGTGTGCAGGGCTTCGTTCAACGCTTCGGGATAGTCGCCGCCGCCGTCGGCCCGCAGCCGGGAAAGCTGCTTCTGGAAGAGGTTGAGATGGCTGGTGAATTCGTCCGCCTTCACCACATATTGATCGCCCCGATCCCGATAGGAGACGAGATTGTAGCGCACACTGGGCCGTTCGGGCAGGCTGTCGATCTGGCGGGCGATTTCGCCGATGGAATTGGTCAGCTTGTCGATTTCGTCGGACATGGAACCGGTGGCATCCACCAGAAAGAGCAGGTCCAGTTGGGTTTGGCCCGCCGCGGGCGGGTCGATGAGGGTAATCGTCCAGCGGCTTTCCTGGCGGGAAAATTGCTGGCGCTGGGCCACATAGCCTTTGCTCGCCGTGACGAAATAGGTATGCACCTGCTGCCCGTAGTCCATTGCTCTGGGGTGGAAAAAGAGACGCCCGCCTGCATCCGTGCGTCCTGTGAAGATGACTTGCTGCTGGTCGCCGTAGATTTCCACAGTGGCGTCGTGGACAGGTTCGTTGCTCTCGTCCCACACCTGAATTGTGATGCGCTCGCTGATGTCCCGCTCGTTTACCCACAGATAGTTGTGGCGCGCCCGGTAGTCCAGATAGTCGTTCCACTGCTCGTTGTCGTCCACCACACCCGCGGTCACCGGCTCGTTGCGTGGCTGCCGGTTGTCGTAGGGCACGGGCGTGGGGCCGCGGTGGGAAGAGGGCGCAGCCGGTGCAGAGGAGGCCGGTCCGCTGGCGGGGCGGGCACTCTCTGCGGCAGGGGCCGCGGCCGCGGGTGCTTCCGCCGCGGCTGATTCACTGTTGCCCGACGCTGCCGCGGGGACAGATGCAGGGGCGGCCATCGGCGCGGCGCAGCCGCTGAAAAGAATCGCAACAATCAAAAGTAGCACATACACACGAAGAGATGTCTGCTGGCGCTGCATGGGAATCCTCCTGGGGTTATGCGGCGGTTGCCGCTGTGAAACGATGTCCACAGCATCCCAGATTTCCTGTGCATTGCCAGGGCCAGATGTGTTACACGGGTGTTGCATTGCGTGTAACAGGGGATTCATTGGGCTAAAATTCGGTCAGAGGGGTGAAATCTTTCAGTCGGCTGCGTGCTGTGTGGGAGAGGTCGGGTGATCTCACGTTTCACGTTTCACGTTTCGCTTTTCCTTTCCACAGCACCGGCCAGACCAGCGCCACCACAAGCGTCAACAGCGCGGATAGCCCCGCCTGTATCCCGACGGTTGCCGGCGCGCCTATGCGTTCGGCCAGCAGACCGGTCTGCAATTCGCCGGGCAGCCCCGCGCCCTGGGTCAGAACAACCGTACTCAGCGCCCGCCCGCGCATTTCGTCGCTGGCGGTGGTCAGCAGAATCGTGGAGCGCAGGGTGTGGAATCCCGCCTGTCCCAGCCCGGCCACAAAGAGCATGGCCCAGGAAAGGGCAAAGGAGGGCGACACTGCAAAGACGACCAGTGCCACACACTCCACCACCGCGCCGACGGTAAAGAGCAGGCCGATGCTGGCGAAGGGGCGCAGGCGCAGGACGACGTACAGTCCCACAAATGTGCCGATGCTGTAGCCGCTGTTGAGCAGCCCCAGCCCCAGCGGCCCCCGCTCCAGCACGTCCCGAGCAAAGACGGGCAGCAGACTCAGGGACGGAAAGATGAGGATATTGAGGATCGTGGAAATCAGTGTCACTGCCAGGAGCGTCGGGTTGCCTCCTACGTAGCGCATCCCTTCCCCCAAACTGGCCCACAGAGACTGGCCGCCCACTGTCACTGTGCGCGTCACTTCCTGCCGGGAGAAGAGCCAGAGGATCGTCAGATTCACGCTGGTCAGTCCCAGCATCACCCCAATGCCGGGGCCAGGGCCGTAGCTTTGCAGCAGCCAGCCCGCGGCATAGGCACCGACACTGCCCACCAGCCCCTGGGTGAAACTCTCCACCAGCATTGCGTCTGCGGTCTGCGCTCGCCCCACCAAATCCGGGGCCAGGGCCGTGCGCGCCGGCATATCCACTGTCCACGCCGCGCCGATGGCAAAGGCCGCGACCGTCACCTGCCAGGCCGCCAGCCGATCCCCGGCCAGGAGGAGGAGCAACCCGACGCAGGTGAGAAAGACGCAACCCTGGGTCACCAGCAGTGTCGTGCGTCGTCCCAGCCGATCGCCGATGGGACCGGCAAAACTGCCCAGGAGCAGTTGCGCGGCCCGCCGCCAGAAGGTGAGCATGGCCACGGCCAGGGCCGAATCGGTCATATCCAGCACCAGCACCCCGGCCACGACCGTCCACATAGAAAGGGTCTGCCACCAGAGCGCGCTGCTCCACAGCAGGCGGCGGTAGGCGGGCGAGGTGAGGGGCGCGAGGACCGCGGGCAGGCGGGGGGCAGGGGATTGGGTCATTGGATGATTTGGATATTTGAGAAGTGGGGTATCGTGCTTGGGTGTGGATGCGTGATGGGTCGGTCACTGTCGCCATCATACAGCTTTCTGACGCGGGAGGCAAGCCGCGAGAATTGGGGCTGGCTGGCTGGGATCAAAGCAGAGGCCGCGGACGTGCCCGGTGCAAGGCTGCATCGTCCGCTGTGCCCCGCGGAGACCACTCTCTCCGCGTACCATTCTGTCTTCCTCTTTGCCGATCCGTCGCGTCCGGGTCTACAATGGGAGTGGTATGGAATCCGCCTGCCCCACCCGCGAGAACCCTATGGCCGTCACTGTTGTTAGTCGTGCCGTGCAACGGCGCACTGTTGCTACACTTTTTACCACCCAGAGCCTCTTCAGCGCGGCTACAATTGCCGCCTTCACCCTCACGTCCATTGTGGCCGCCGACCTGAGCGGCCAGGACGGTTTGGCCGGTGTGCCTGCCACTGTGCTGATGCTGGGCCGGGCTGCGGCAGCCTATCCCATCGGCGCGTTGATGGATCGGGCGGGACGCCGGGCTGGCTTTACTCTGGGCTTTGCCGCCGCGATCGCCGGTCTCTTTCTCAGCGCGCTGGCCATTGACTGGGGTTCCTTTCTCTTCTTTTGCGCGGGCGCTGCGCTGATCGGTGTGGGGCGCTCGGCCAGCGAGCAGAGTCGCTTTGCCGCGGCCGAGGTGTATCCCCAGGGGCAACGGGCCAGGATTATGGGTATCCTCGTCTTTGCGGGGACGATTGGCTCGGTGGGCGGACCGTTGCTGGTGGCCCCGGCCACCCACCTGGCCGAGAATTTTTCCATGACAGCGGATGCTGGCCCCTATCTGCTGGGCGCGGGCCTGATGGCTGTGGCGATGGTTGTCGTCTTTCTGCTCCTGCGCCCGGACCCGAAAACAATTGGCGCGCTGCTCGAAAGCCAGGAAGAGGCCGCACGCCCAGTTGGAACGGTCCGCAGCACCCGGACCCTGCGCCAGATTTTGGGGCAGGAAACAGTGCTGGTCGCGCTGGCCGCTATGATTATCGGCCAACTGGTGATGACACTGCTGATGGTCATTACGCCCCTGCACATGCGCCACAATGACCACACCACCGCGGCCATTTCCGGCGTGATTATGGCCCACACGCTGGGAATGTTCGGTCTTTCTGCTGTCACTGGCTGGCTCATTGACAAATTGGGCCGGGCACCGATGATTATGCTGGGCGCGCTGGTGTTGGTAGTATCTGCGCTGCTGGCGCCTCTTTCCACGGGTGTCCCCGTGCTGGCCATGTCCCTCTTCCTCCTCGGCCTGGGCTGGAACTTCTGTTTCATTGCCGGTTCGTCGCTGCTTTCAGATGCGCTGGAAAGCCATGAACGGGGGCGGGTGCAGGGGGCCAGCGAGGCGATGGTGGCCCTGGCTTCCGGCGCGGGCAGCCTGGGCACGGGCGGTGTCTTTGCTGTGGGCGGGATAGGCGCTGTGGCCGCGGTGGGGCTGGCTTTTTCTCTGGCCCTCATTGCCTGGGCCTTTTGGATGCGACGGCGCGAACAGCGCCAGTCAGTAGCCGCTCAGGAATCCGCGGATTAGTGTACATGCCCGGTAGGGCACAATCAGCACTGAAAATAGGGACGCAGATTCTATCCGCGTTCATCAGTGGCTATTTTAAAGTTCAGACGAAATGAGTCTACTGCAAAAAGGTCAATTTCACCGCGGGGTCGCAGAGGGCGCGGGGGGCAACGCGGCGAGATACAGGAGAAAACCTCCGCGAACCTCCGCGTTCCCCGCGACTCCGCGGTGAGTTTAGGGGCTTTTTACAGTAGAGTCACGAAATACAACCGGCGATATCCCCATTCTCTCACCTTTCGCCCAGCGCCTGCTGTCCCCTTTTTGCTCACTCCACCCAACAGGAGCTTTTATGTCCCCTCAACCCAAACTCTTCACCCCCGGCCCGGTAGATGTTTTTGACGAAACCCTGGCGGCCCTGGGCCGTCCTGTGCCGTATATGACAGATCCCGAATGGCTGGCGTTAAAGACCGAGACAATGCAGATGCTCAAGCAGGTCTTTCAGACCAAAAGCGAAATTTCGGTGGCCACGTCGCCTGGCTCCGGCGCGATTGAGACAGGGGTTGCCAGTCTCTTTCAGGCCGGGGACCGGGTGGTTACCATTCGCAACGGAATGTTTGCCGAGCGGTTGATTCAGATACTAAACGCCTATGGCTGTGAGGTCATTGCCGTGGAAGGGCCGTGGGGTCAGGCTATTGATTTGGACAAAGTGGCTGACACCATCCGCCTGCATCCCGACATCGACGGCATCGCGGTGGTGGGCAACGAGACCGGAACGGGTGTGCGCAATCCCATCCGGGAACTGGCCCAGATGGCCCACGAACGGGACGTACCCATCTTTGCCGATCTGGTCTCTGGGATGGGCGGCTATGACATTCCAGTGGATGAATGGGGATTGGATGTGGTGGCGACCTCGTCCAACAAAGCCCTGGAGATGGCTCCCGGCCTGGGCATTATCTCGGCCAGCTCCCGGGCCTGGGAGATAATCGAGCGCAAGACCGCGACCGCGCATCGGGGCTGGTATTTCAATCTGGTCACCTGGCGGGAAGCGCTGCAACGCCCGGCCTTCCCTTTCCCCACGACCCCCGCCACCACAAGTATTGCCGGTCTTCACGCCAGCCTGAAACGTATTTTTGAGGTAGAGACACTGGCCGGGCACTGGGCGCGCTATGCCTGGGCGCAGCGGGTGGTGCGCACGGGGCTGGGCGCGATGGGAATGGAAGCGGTTGCGCCGGATGCTGTGGCCTCGCCCACCGTCTCTACTGTATACAAGCATCCAAAAATGGAAACGATTGAGGAATTGCGGGACTATCTGCGGGATGAGCACGCTATGCTCATCTCCACTTCGGGTGGCCCGCTGGCGTCCACAGTCGCCCGTATCAGCCACATGGGCAGGGCCGGAACTCTGGCCTATGTCGCTCCTTTTTTGTTGGCTGTGGAGGAGTTTTTGCGCACAAAGAAGGGCGTTGTTGTGCCGCTGGGGTCCAGCCTGATCGGGCTGGAATCCGAGCCGCGCTGGTACTGATCGCTCGCTATGCAGTTGGCTGCGTGGCTCGCCGAGCCTGTGCAGCGCATTGGAATTGGTAGACAGTGTCTATGCTTGGTGGGGCACAAGGAACGATGAAAGGAGGGATGCAGATTCTATCCGCGTTCATCAGTAGCGATTTTCAGGCCAGGCGATACGACCGGCTGACACCGATAACGACGGAAATTGTCCACAGATGACGCAGATTTTCACAGATTGGATCCGTCCCCATCCGCGTTTATCCGCGTTCATCAGTGGCAATTTTAAGCCAGTGTACATGCCCGGTAGGGCACAATCAGCACTGAAAAATAGGAACGCAGATTTACGCAGAAGACACAGATTACGCAGATTCTATCCGTGTTTATCCGCGTTCATCAGTGGCTATTTTCAAGTCGGGTGAGTTTAATTAAGGTAAAGGAGAGTTGTTATGCCGACACTTTTTGGGCAGGAATACAGCAAACGGGCGTTGCTGGATCGGGTGGGGGACATTTCTCAGGTCGCCCACACCCGCCGGGCCGAGATGATTGAGGGGATCGAGCGGGGCGCGGATCTCATCGAAGTGTTTGACGCGTCGGGTCTCTGCTTTTCGGTCCTGCCCGGCCGCGCGCTGGACATCGCCTCGGCTCACTACAAAGGGATGTCCCTCTGTTTTCGGGGCAACACGGGTGATGTGGGGCCTGCTTTCTACGAACCCCAGGGCTATGGCTGGATGCGTGGCTTCTTCGGTGGATTGACCACCACCTGTGGCATGACTTTCACCGGCCATCCAGAGGTGGACCCGGAAGAGGAAAATGAGGAGTTGGGTCTGCACGGACGGCTGGCCTATCTGCCTGCCAAAAATGTAGTGGCTGAGAGCGGCTGGGAGGGTGAACAGTATGTCACACGCATTCGGGGGCGGATGCGGGAGGCAGTGGTCTTTGGCACGAATCTGGAGCTGCGCCGGGAGATCGTCACTGTGCTGGGCGAAAAGCGCATCCGCATCCACGACCGCATCGAGAATCTCAGCGTGGACCCGTCTCCTCTGATGTTCGTCTATCATACCAATCCGGGCTTTCCCCTGTTGGATGCAGGCGCGCGGGTCGTCGTCCATAGCGAGAAGAGCACCGAATGGCTGGCCGATGAGGAAGTGGGGCCAGAGGTCTACGGCCGCTGCCTGCCACCGCAGGATGACGTGCAGGATTTGGTTGTCGTCCACCGGCCCGTGGCCGATGCCCAGGGCAATGCCCAGGTGGGTCTGCTCAATGACCAGTTGGGGTTGGGGCTGTACTGGAAGTTTCCGGTGGCCGAGATGCCGCTGCTCAGCCAATGGCAACACTTTCATCGGAGCACGTATGTGACAGGCATTGAGCCGGGCAATGTGAGTATGCTGGGCCGGGCCTGGAATCGCAAACACGGCTACTTGCAGCATATCCAGCCCGGCGAAGTGCGGGAGTTTCACCTGGAAATTGGCGTCTTGGATGGACAGAATGAGATTGCTGCATTTGAGGATAGTTTGAAATAGGAACGGGTATACGCGGTCCAAAACAATTTGCGAAGAATTTGCGAAGAATGCAAGATGCCATTGAGGAAGGTGTGGGCGGCGGGAGATTGATTCCGAAGAATTTGCGAAGAGTGCTGCGCTATGCTTGTTTCCATTCACTTTTCCACTTCAAGTCATCTTCACGCCGCCACTTTCTGCTTAGCGCTGCAAGCTGAACAGTGGGGCAAGGCATGTTTGTATGTCCCTGGCGTCAACCGCTACAGAATTCGAAATGGATTTGGAACTGCGCTATCTCTATGGAGAGCTGGCACGGTTGGACGTTCTGTTGCAGCGGGCTGTAGCGAAGGCGGAAGTAGCCAAAGAGACAAATGGTCAGATGCAGGGCCTGGTGATTTCGCCTCACGAAGTCGAATCGCTGTTTGTGCGCCCCCAGGCCACCCCGGAAGAGCCAGAATTTGCCGAGTTCGATCAGCGCTACCGGGAGGCGATGGCGGGTTTAGAATCGGCCGCGGTTGACGCGGCCCGGTACGAATATATTCCCCGCCTTGCCCAACTGCGTACCGCATTCGCTCTCAATACCTTCGAATTCGACGCATTTCTTATCTGTCTGGCTTCGGCTTTGGATCAGCGCTACGAGCGCATTATGAGCTATTTGCAGGACGATGTGACCCAGCGTCGGCCCACTGCCAACGGTATCATTCAAGTGCTGGTGGGCAATTCTGAAGAACGGTTGCGTTTTCTGCCTGCCTTTCTGCCAAACAGTCGGCTGGTCTACCACAACCTGCTTCGGGTCAGCGCGATCGGTGATGATCCAGGTCCTCTTTTGACCCGTGCATTGCTGGCGGATGAAAGCGTGATGGCTTGGCTTTTGGGCCAGTATGAGCCGGATGTCCGGTTGCGCCGCTTTATGCAATTGCATCCGCCCATCCCCACCGAAGAAGATCAGCTTTTGGCAGCCGAGAGCTGGGAGACTGTCTCGAAAGCGGTCAATGGGCAGACAGTAGCTCTTTTTCATGGAGCCGATTTGGGTGTGCAGATGTCAACCGCCCGGCTTTTGTCAGCTTCGGGCAATATGCCCCTCCTCTCCCTGGACCTGGAACTTTCTACCGCGGCTGGTGTGGCGATTCGGGATGCCCTGGCGATAGGAATTCGTGATGCCCGCCTGACCGGTGCGATGCTCTTTCTGCGGGGCTGGGATGTCTGTTTGACCTCTGGTGCGCCTTCCTCCGATCTGATCAAGCTGCTCTTTGACGCGGATGTGCCGGTCATTGTGAGCAGCGAGAAAGAATGGCACAGCCACGGTTTCGAGCGGGCTAACTCGATTATGCGTGTTACCCTGGAACGGCCCACCTATCGCCAACGGCTGACTTTCTGGGAACATTTCCTGGCTCAGGTCGATTTCCCCGTGGACCCGTCTGTGGCTGTGCAGCCAATTGCCAGCCAGTTTGCCCTGACCAGCCGCCAAATCCAGGACTCAATCTACACAGCCAGAGATACTGCCCTGCAACGCAAGGACGCTATCCAGCCGCGCGACCTGATCTCTGCTGCCCGCGCCCATTCCAGCCCCAATCTGTCCGGCTTGGCCCAGAAAATCGACCCCCGCTACGATTGGGAAGATCTGGTGCTGCCCGAAGACCAGAAGACGATGCTGCGGGAGATGGTGCAGACAGTGAAGGGCCGGGGTGTGGTGATGGAAGAATGGGGCGTTGGGCGCAAGCTGAAAGCCAGCGCCGGGGTGACTGTTCTCTTTGCCGGGCCGCCTGGAACGGGCAAGACAATGGCCGCAGAGGTTATCACCAGCGATCTGGGCCTGGATCTTTACAAGCTGGACCTGTCCATGGTGGTCAGCAAGTTCATTGGCGAGACAGAGAAGAATCTGGGCAAAATTTTTGATGAAGCCCAGAGCAGCAGTGCTGTTCTCTTCTTTGACGAAGCCGATGCCATCTTTGGCAAACGTTCAGAAGTGAAAGATTCCCACGACCGCTACGCCAATATGGAAGTGAGCTATTTGCTGCAACGGATGGAGCAGTACGATGGCGTGACCATTCTGGCCACAAATTTGCGGGCCAATATGGACGAAGCCTTTACCCGGCGTATGCAATTTATCGTCGACTTCCCTTTCCCCGACGAGGAAGAACGGCTGCGTATCTGGCAAACACTTTTCCCGGTGGATTTGCCTCAGTCCGCGGATATCGATCTGAATCTCTTTGCCCGCCGCTTCAGGATGTCTGGCGGCAACATTCGCAACATTATTGTCAGTGCCGCCTATCTGGCCGCGGCCAACGGGGGCAAAGTCACAATGGAGCACCTGCTTCACAGCACCCGACGGGAGCTGCAAAAGATGGGTCGATTGATCACCGATATGGACTTGACGTATTGATCCTGTTCGTACCAATGATTGCCGAGTGTAGCGAATCGAGAATGGGAATGAATTGTCACGGATCGCCTGCCGCTTGCTGCTTCATAATGCCTGAATCTGTAACGCCTGAAACTGCAATGTCTGAAACTGTAACGCCTAATGTTTGACGACATCGACGAAGCCCTGCGGCGGTTGCTCATGGAAGAGATTCCCGTCCGCAACAACGAAATTGAGATCACTTTTGAGCAGCCTCGGCGGGAGTGGTCGGCCCGGCTCAATCGGCCCACGTTGAACATCTTTTTGCACGATGTACGGGAGAATGCGCAACTGCGCCAGAGCCATATTCAGCGCCAGCAGATGGACGCAGCCCGCCGTCAGACTGTCCTGATGCGGCCTGAAGCCAGGGTAGACCTGCACTATATGATTACGGCCTGGGCGTCGGAGCCGGAGGACGAACACCGGTTGTTGGCCCGCACACTGCTCGCATTCCTGCGTCACCGGGAAATGCCCCAGGCCTTTTTGCCCAATTCTTTGCACAATCAACCCCGGCCTGTGTCATTGAGCGTGGCCCAATACGATACGACTTTCAACCCGCCGGACCTGTGGGGTGTGATCGACAATGAACTGCGTCCCTGCCTGAATTGTATGGTAACTCTGACAATGGACCCCCACGCACCCATTACAGTGCCGCTGGTGCGGGAACGGGAACTGCGGGTGGACGATCTTGCCATCAGTTCTCTGCGGGAGCAAAAGCAGACCGTTGCCAACGGCCTGACGGCTGCCCCGGATTTGCCGCCCTCTGAAAAGCGCTGGACTGTGGGGGGACAACTTCGCCTTCCATCGCTGGAGGCCGTCTCTCTCTCGGTGGTCGAGCTGGAGCGGGATGTGGCCGTGGCCGCAGATGGCACATTCGTAGTGGGCGATCTGCGGGAAGGAGCTTATACACTGGAAGTACGCCGGGACAATGAAACGCCAGTACGCCACGTCATTGCCGTGCCCTCAGGGGACTATGACATTTCGGCGTAAACACGGATGTAAACAAGAACCCGCAGAAATCTGTCTTCTTCGGCTCTCTTGGGAAGTTAGTTATCGTCAATCCGCCAATAGCCAAATATCCAATCTTTAGCCGCCAAATTGCAGAAAGGGAAGAACAATGCCTGAATATCTTTCACCGGGTGTCTACGTCGAGGAAATCGATACTGGCCCACGTCCGATTGAGGCCACCAACACATCTACGGCTGTCTTTGTCGGATTCACCGAAAAGGCCGAGGACGTGCGGGTGGTGGATGGCGAAACAATCGTCACGGACCTGACCAACCGGCCCACGTATATCACCAACTGGCTTCAATATGACCAGAAGTTTGGTGGTCTGGTCGATGGGGCGTATCTACCGCTGGCTGTTCAAGGCTTCTTTGTCAACGGCGGCTCCAAGTGTTATATCGTTAGTTTGCGCCAGATTCCCCCGGCCCAGGCTGGCCTGCTCAACGGCAGCAGCGAGCCTTCCCTGATTGCCCGTTCGCGCAAGTCGGGATTGGGTGGTATGGACTACCGGGTACGCATCGCTGCTTCCTCCAATGGCGCCGGGCTTGACGAAGAGGAAGAGAACGCTGACGGCCTGAAGCCCTTTGATGTGATTGTGGAAAAGCGCACCAACGCCGGCGATTGGCAGGTGAAAGATGTGCGCAAAGATGTGCGTCTGGTGGAGACAGAAAGCGAAGAGAACGGGCGACAGGTGAAAGTTGCCTATCGCAGCAACAAAGCCTCCGAACTCATCGATATTGTGATCCCCGACCAGACTCGTTCCCTGGCCGAACTGTGGCCCACAGAGCAGCAGCAGTCCCTCTCCATTGAGCAGAATCTGTTGGCCGCGCCTACCCCCAGCGAGTTCAGCGGTGACGTAGCCGAGCGCACGGGTGTGGAAGGGTTGGAAGTGTTGGATGACGCCCGCATCATCTGCGTGCCCGATCTGATGACAACGATGCCCGGCGAAAAGCTGGACCTGAGAATGGTCAAAGCTGTCCAAACCAACCTGGTGGCCCATTGCGAACGCCTGGGCGATCGTATGGCAATTCTGGACACGCCACCCAATCTCAACCCCCAGGAAGTCAAGGCGTGGCGGCAGGATATCACCGGCTTCGACAGTGCCTATGCGGTAATGTACTACCCCTGGCTTGAAGTTATGGACCTGTCCACGGATAGATCCATCCACATGCCGCCCTCTGGCTTTATGGCAGGCGTCTGGGCACGCACGGACAACACCCGGGGCGTCCACAAGGCACCAGCCAACGAAGTGGTGATGGGCGCGACCGGCCTCTCCTATGGGGTAACCAAAGGCGAGCAGGATATTTTGAATCCCATCGGTGTCAACTGCATCCGCTCTTTCGCGGGCATGGGCATCCGCGTTTGGGGCGCACGGACGCTTACCAGCAACGCTCTGTGGCGCTATGTCTCTGTACGCCGCCTTTTCAATATGATTGAGACGACCATCGAGAACAGCACCCAGTGGACTGTCTTTGAGCCGAATGATCCCCGACTGTGGGGCAAGATTCGCCGGGATGTGGGGGCTTTCCTCACCACCCAGTGGAACGCGGGTGCTCTTTATGGTGCATCCCCTTCCCAAGCCTTTTATGTGAAGTGCGATGAGCAGACCAATCCGGCGGAATCCCGCGAACTGGGCCGGGTGGTGGTTGAGGTGGGGATTGCACCTGTCAAACCCGCCGAATTTGTCATCTTCCGTATCAGCCAATGGAACCCGGAACTGAGCGCGTAGACCAGCGCTGATAACCAATCATCTAAAGGAGAGTAACTACTATGGCAACAGAACAACCGTTAGTACCAGAAGGGACACGTTCAGGTAAAGCCGCGGCCAATGTTGACGATCCGCTGATTGTATTCAACTTTGGGCTGGAGATCGACGGTGTGTTGGAAGGGTACTTCCAGGAGTGCAGTGGCATCGGCTCGGAACACGACATTGTGGAATCCCAGCTCGTCAACAAGAACGGCAAATCCTTTGTCTTCAAGGCGCCGGGTATCATCAAGTACAATGATGTAACTCTCAAGCGCGGTATTACAGCGGATATGCAGATTTGGGATTGGCGGGCGGATGTGGAGCGTGGCGATTTTGCCGCCATTCGTAAGAATTGCTCCATCATTATGTACGATCGTAACTTCCGGGAAGTCTCCCGTTGGAACTTCTACAATGCCTGGCCTTCTAAAGTCAGCGGCCCGGATTTAACTTCCAGTGGCAACGATTTCGGTGTCGAAGAAGTGACAATCGTTCATGAAGGCTTCTACCGTGAGAAATAGCCCTGGCATAGCGGGGTAGGCAGAGCATCAGACAGGCTGAGAAACGAGGACAGGTAGAGATCGCGGTGCGGCTCTATCTGTCCTCGTTTTTGGTCGCTGCTGTCAGAAAAGTGGATGCCACGCTGGTGGGGGACAGCCGATTCGGGGCAGCAGCCCAACCTGATGCGAATGCCCTGGGGCGTCTGGTCGATCCCCCGAATCAGCATCCCGCGCCCCCAACGTGAATTACACCCCAGGATGATTTTGCGGTTGCTTTCGAGCGGAGTTACAGGTATACTGTGGCAAGCAACTGGCCTATCCTCATATACACAAACACTTCAGCACAGGAGTTCGTTGATGAGCTTCCAGACCGAGTTCGACTTCACGCTTCCTATGGGATATATCGACCAGGAGGGCAATGTCCACAAAACCGGGACAATGCGTCTGGCGACTGCCATGGATGAGATCGCCCCCCTGCGCGATATGCGCGTGCGTACCAACCAGGCCTATCTGGTCATTACCCTCTTGGCCCGGGTCATCACCCGTTTGGGAACACTGGAAAGCGTCTCCCCCAGCATCGTGGAAAACCTTTTCGCCGCAGACCTGGCCTATCTGCAGGCCCTCTACCGCACGATTAATGAAGAAGGCCGTACAACAATTCAGGTTACCTGCCCGGAATGCGGCTCCGAATTTGCTGTGGACCTGGCTGATCTGGGGGGGTAGCCGGCTACCCCTTGGATCGCCTACGGGAGGAGGTAGCCTACGTCGCCTATCATTTCCATTGGCCTCACGATCAGGTGATGGGAATGGAACACGGTGAGCGGCAGATTTGGGTGCGACAGATCGCCCGGATCAACCGTAGGTTAAATGAAGCAATTGGTTGAAGTGTCTGACCCGAACTGTTGGCAGGGCAGGCTTAGAATCAGAAAGGTGGCAATCGGATGGCTGAATCGACAGGTGGCGCGGCCACAGGCGGAAGTGTTGCTTCTGGGGATAGCGGAGTAGGTGCCGGAGGCGAAGCACCACCCGAAGAAACTGTGACTGTCGAAACGACTCCGGAACCAACACCCCCCCCGACGCCGCCAACGTCAACGCCGCCGCCCCAGGCGGGCGGTGTGGCAGACACAGCAGAATCGGTAGTGCGCGGGGTCGTGCCTTTTCTCCCCCCAACCGGTGGGTCAGAGGTGCCCAATATTGTCAGCCGCACAGTCTTTCCACCGCTGATTGACTTTCAGTTCAGCATTACAATTGGACCAGCCGTTGGCATCCCTGTCTCCTATGCCACCGAGGTTAGCGGGTTGGACTTCGAGCGCGAGTATATTGAACACAAATATGTGGGGGACAAGTTCCAGGCATTTACCCAAATGGTTCCAGGGCGGATCAAATATCAGCCCGTGACTATTAAGCAACTCCTCTCCACAGATTCCTTTATGTGGAACTGGTTTCTGGCCCACGAGGGAACAACAGGCAATTTTGGCAACTATACGCCCCTCTCCTACGAGACTGGCCGCTATCCGGTGACAATCATCGCCTATACCCGTGACTTCATCCCCGCGATTACCTGGTTCCTGATGAATGCCTGGCCTTCCAAAGTTACTGGCCCCAGCATGAAAACATCAGGCGGCGAATTCTCCATTGAAGAGGTCACGCTGGTTTACGATAGCATGACCAGGGCATCCAATTTGTTGGCCGGGGCAATGGGCGCTGTCAGTTCAATAATCTAGCCAGGAAAATGCGGAAGACAGAGCGTTTCGTGTGCCGGGCGGTGGGGCGGGAAAATACAGCTATTGTAGAAGGTGGGCGCAATGAGTACCAGGTTCGATGAGGACAGCAGCGAACTCGCGCTGGAAGAGTTTGAATTGGCCCAAATAGGGGCTGGTTCATCGGAAGAGCAGGAGTATGGGGAATTGGAACTGCGTATCATTGCCGAAAAAATTATGGAACTGCTACGGCGGGATGCATTGATCGCGCGGGAGCGTAGTGGTTTGGCTGATCGCTGGCCGGGATGGCGACAATCATAGGAACGGGGCGAAAAATATGTCGGCTTTGTTAGATCTTACTACACATCGCGCGGTTTCTTGGCGTTTCTACCTGGAAATTGACAGCGTCACAGTGGCAGAGTTTCTCGAATGCAACGGTCTAAGCGTCCAGCGCGAAACCAAAGACCTTCAGGAAGGCGGCCGTAACAACTTTGGGGTGAAGCTGCCCGGCCCACTCACCTATTCCAATGTGACTTTGAAGCGCGGCATCCTGGATATGGAACTGTTGGATTGGCTGATAGAAAATGCCGATACGAATACGGTCAAGCCAGGGCTGCGCACAGTCACAATTCATCTGGCCAATGAATCTGGCGATGAAGCCTTCCTGTGGAAACTCTATCACGCCTACCCTGTGAAGTGGAGCGGCCCGTCCTTCAAAGTGGACAGCAACGAACTGGCAATGGAGGAGCTTGAGCTTACCTATTCCTACTTCGAAATGGAATCGGTCAGCACAAATCGTATGGCCTCCGCCGCAAACAAACTCTCTGCGCTTGGATAACTGCCTGTACATGTGATGATGCATTCGTTCTCTCCAGAAACTTTCCCCTTCGTTTCAATAGATTGCTTGCCAGCCACATATATGGGCTGAAGAAAGTGGTATCCCAACTATGGCGGAACAAAATCGACCCGGTCCTGTCAACCCATCGCATTCTGGTTCTGCGTCCGATCGCTCTGTCTTCTCCCTATCCGCGGTGGAGAGCGCCGATCGCATGACCCGTTCCCTTTCTCCTTGGGTCCGGGAAATGCTGAATGAGGAGACGGCCCCCACCGCCGGGGGATCCCTTGTCCAGCGGGTGATGCGGCGGCGTACGGACGAGAGCATGAGCTTTCTCTCCACCCTGGCTATTTTGCGCCGCTTCCATCGCATTGTTACCCGCGCTTCTGCCTGGAAGGCCGGCGTCGGGACCATTTCGCCCAATCTTTTTGAAAAATTTTCCGACGAGATGTTCAAAAGCTGGGACATCGGCGCCAACAATATCACGGCACTTCTTAAAATTAACCGCCAGGAAGAAGCACTGGACATGCCGTTGGCCGGTGAAGTGGGTGGTCCGGCCGCGAAACAAGCCCAACCGGCCGCCAATGCCATGCCCGCTATGACGCTGGAAGAGATCCGCCGACGCGTGGCCGAGGCCCGCCAGTTTGAGTCCCTGTCACCTTCGGCAGTGCCCAACTTTGTAAAAGGCCAGGCTGGGCCACCGGAAGTGCGGCCCGTGGCCCAGCATCCAGGCAATCGCCCTACCCCCGCGCCGCCCCGGCCTACGGATCAGCCGTCTGCCCGGCCTTTGCCCGGCCAGACGCCTCCATCTCAACCGACGCCTCCGGCCCAGTCAGCGGCCCAGCAGTCGCCCATGCCCGCGCCCCGCATGCGCAGACGAATGGCCCGTTCCGTGGAATATCTGTCTGTGCCGGATTCGGACGGCGAGGCTGGTGAGGGCGATGGAAGCGATGACGGCGAATCTGCCCCACCCTTCCTCCTGGACAAAGGGCCGCCGGGTTTGGACTGGTTTTTCCCGGAGGCTGAGGGGTCTGGCCAGGATTGGGTATCGTTGGCAGCTCCAGATACTTCGATTTTCCGGCCCTCGCTTCCCGTAACTGCCCATCGACAACAGCAGACTGCCCATGCCAGCCGGATGCGACCCCAACGCCCGCGGTTGATCTCCTCTGCGCCACCCGCGAACCGGTCACAATCGGCGGGGCGAAAGATCGGCCGTGGGCCGGGAATGATTCAAAGGGCGCTGGAGCGGTTGACCCAAAGTGCCACAGGGCGTCTCCTCGCCAGCCGACCACAACTTTTGCTGGATCACATCCAGCAGCGAGCGGCCCAACCTGCCCGCCAAGCCCAGCAGGGCAATACTCAGCAGGACAATGCTCAGCAGAATGAGGGTCGGCAAACAGGTGCCGCCGAGCCGGGCCTGGCTGACCTGCTGGTCCCCGCGTCGGGCCAGAACGATGACCTTCGGCAAACGTCCGCCCGCCAATCGGTTTCGCCTCTCCTGCCTGTTGGATTGGACGATTTTGCCCTGCCCTATCCCCTGCGACTTTTGCAGCGCAGGGCGGATCCTTCTCTGGACGCGCCAGACGCACTCCTCCCAGGCCAAAGTGCAGGGACAGCCGCCCCCACGCGGGGCCAGACCGCGCCCACACCTACCCGGTCAACGCCCACACCCCGCCAGGCCGCGACCGCGCTGCTTACAACCCCAGCGCCCTCTCGCGCCCGACCCCCAATGCGACCAGCACCAGTAGCCCGCCTGGCACACACACTCGCGGCTTTGCAGGTTCGCCCTTTGCGCCGATCGCCCACTGTGATGCGTTTTGCCGTGTCGCCCACCCGACCCCCAGAACGGTCTGCCCCCATAGACATCCGTCCAGAGCCGGATAGCCGCCCGAACGACCCAATTGGCCAGGATCAAATTGGACAGAATGACGAATGGGCAACGCCGGATGCTCTGCCCGTGCAAGCGCTGCGCTCGACTTTCGAGCCAGTGTCCGATCTTTGGCGTAGCGCGCTTATGCGCAGCCTGCCCGATCGGCCCCAGCCGGATATTTCTTTGCCAGCAGCGCCAGGGCTGGCTGGGAACGAACCGCTGCTTCCGCCGCTCACGCCCCAGGCCCGCGGGGCAGCGGGCGCATCGGGATCAATTCGTGTAGCGAGAAGCGCGCTTGTGCCCGTAGAGCTGGCCCTGGCTCATTTTCGCAGAACAACCCGTACCCCCTCTGATGGGGACAGGACCGAAACTGCCGCGCCGGATACTTCGGGTCAGCCGCTGGTGGTTCGGCCCACACCCCCGCGCCAGCGGGCCACGCCGACGCGCCGGGAGCAGTCTGCCCGTTTGTCGGCTCCCCGTTCGGTTGAACCCCCGCCCATTTTGGTGGAGCGGCTTGTCCGCCGGGATTTTGCCGGGACCAGAGGCGACTTGCTGGCGGGTGGTCTGCTTTCTTTGCCCCAATCAATGCCTGCGTCCAACCGGTCTGAGCGCGTGTCGCCTCGATCGCTGACACCTGTGCGCGCCCGATCTGATTATAGCCAAACAAGGCCCCGACCACCACAGATGACGGCTGGTTCAGCATCTGCGCGGGGAGAAAATTTTCCCCTGCGCGCGGAACTGACCCCCTCGGCACAGGTGCAAACCCGTCAGTTGCTACGACGTTCGATTTCCATTGGCGAGGGACGGCCCGCACCTCCCGCGTCGGCGCTTCGGACTCGCCGCGGATTGAGGCCCACGCAAACCCGATCCCAGTCCTTGCGTTCGCCCTTGCCCGCCCGGCCCGGTGAAGTTGATACCCGCGGTTCGGGTGTGGGGGAAGGTTCACTGCTTGCCCAGCGCATTGTAAATGCACATCCTGCCCTGGAACCCGTCTCGCGCCTGTGGCGAGCAGCCCTGCTCCCGACTGCCGCGGCGGAGGGGTTGACCGGTCTGGCACTGCCTGGCGCAGTCGATCGGATTTATGCTGACGTGCAAGACACACCGCAGGATATACCGCAGGCTGCACGGATTGCCAGCCGGGTATTGCCTTCCTTTCAGGATCAGCCCGCGGCCGCGGCGTTGCCGTTGGCCTCGGCCAGGCTCATCCCAAGGCAACCGCAGGTCGCCGTTCTGGACGATTCTGGGATGGGCGAAGGGCTGGTCGAGCGGTCGTCCTCTCCGCAGCCGCGCCGACCGTCGTCCCAAACTTTGCGCGGCCAGACCAGCACTTCTGGTCTATCAACTCAGGCCGCGGGCTTCGTCGATCGGTCGTCCGCAACAACGACGCTATTAGAGCGGGTGGCCCAGCGCATTTATCCCCAGGCGCAGGCGGAACCATCGGCTGCCAGGCCGGCCACGCTTCCTGCACGTCGGCTGCCTGTTTTAGTTGATGGACCAGCACAGGTGCAGGCCGAACGACCTGCTGTCAGTGGACTGCCCCTGCCGACGACACCGGGCGAAGAACAGGCACAAACCGGCGATAGACAGCCCCCGCGGCTACAAAGGCGGTATCAGCCAGGGGCAACGGGGCAGGCTGCCAGCCAGTGGGGAAAGCAGCGTCGCCGCGCCCGCGTGTTCGCACCCGTTTCGTCTGCCTGGTCGGCACAGCCAGAGACGACGCCCTCTATTTTTCGTGCTGTCAATGCTCCAGACCTGAGCGTGGGTCTATTGTCCCAGACGGAATTGGTTGTCCTGCGTAGCGCCTCTGGGCAGGCACTTTTGCCTGATTTGCCGTTGCGCCGAATGGCAGGGAACAGACCCGCGACGGCACAGCCGGAACTGGGTATGGCCGCTTCAGCACCCCTTGCCTTTGCCCGCTCCTCGTCGATGTCGGCAACAGCCGCACAGCCAGAGATTCCTGAGTCAGGTCGCACACAGTCCGCTCGACCCGCGTCTGCGACCGTGCCTGGCAGACCGTTGCCGGGGCAAACCCGCGGCGAGCGGCTGACTTCCACATTGGTTGACCTGACACGGCAGCCGGTCTATCGTGGAGGTTTGCCGCGTAGCCGTCCATCTGGCCGCGGGCATTCGCCGCGGGTCCGGGCAGCCGGTCGAGAGATCAGTCGCAACCTCAACCAAGCGGCTGCTGTGGCTGTGCCGTCGGCGCCTGTGCGCCCTTTGGGCCAGCAAATTCTGGCGCGGGATTTCGCCCATACCCGCCGGGATCAACTGTTGGATTGGCCTGTATTTGGCAGCCAGCCGGCTGTTGCCCGCGAGACCAGAACGGACAGCCCACCGCGTCCGCTGGTTTTGGCAACTGGGCGAACGGGTGTTGGGTCATACACTCCGCCCCCTGCGGATGCGCCTGGCCCCTTCGCTGGCGGGGACGCGGATGGCGGGCTGGCTCCGGGTGCAATGGGTCGCGGCGCGACCCATCAGGCCAATCGTCAACGGGTGCAGCGCCAGATCGAGCCTGTTTCCGACCTTTGGCGTTCGTCGTTGCTTCAGGATGAACTCCCGGCGGCTGTTCCGTCGGGCCGAGATGTGGCCGGGCCAGCCTCGCTGGATGGCGCTACGCTGCTGGGGGGCGATCTCCTGCAGCGGGGGGGTGACCCGGTCCAGACCCGGTCTGGGGTTGTGGTGCCTGCCGGGCAGGCCACTTTTGCCTCTTTGGAACTGGCGATCGATCGTCTGGTCCGCCGCAGGCCGGATTCGGAATCCGGCCCACAACCTGCCGGACCGCCTGTGGCAGGCCGCCTTCCCCGTGCATTGCCTGGCAGAGAAGGGAGTGCGGCCCAGGCCGTGGAACGTCTGGAAGCGGGCGGTTGGCGCTTCAAACGCTCGCGGGTGGCCTCATCAGCGTCCGCGCCCCGTGTGCAGCGCGCCCTGGCTGCTCTGCACACGGGCGGTGGACAACGCCTGCCCACAAGACCGCGCACGCTGATGGAACGGATTTTGCAGCGTGACTTTGCCGGGGTGCGGGTGCAGATGGCTTCCCTCGGTCCTTTGGGGATCGAAGCCGCGGCCCAGAGCAATACAGTCTATCTGAACCGGGCGCAGGCCCGGCTGGACAGCCCCGAATCTTTGGCCCTGCTGGGCCATGAATTGACCCATTTGGCTGCGGGGGGAAGCGCTCCGCTGCTGCCCCCGGTGTTGCAATCGTCCACATCCGGGCCGGCTTCCTCGCCCCCGTCGGCTGTTTCCCAGGACTTGCCACTGGCTACGCCGCTACGGCCCTCCTTATCCCGCCGCCTGTCCCGTGATCTGGTGCAAATGAGCCTGGCAGACGAGGAGCATCTGGCCGAAGATGTGGAGCGGGCTGTGCGCCGCACACAGCAAGTGGGCCGCACACCGCTGGTGGGCCGCACATCACAAGTGGGCCGCGTACCGCTGGCGGGCCGTCCGCCGCGGTCAGCGGGGCCAGGCCGACGCGGCCGGAACGCACTGCTTGACGAAGGCAGCCGATCTGTGGCAGCATTGGCCCAACGCCAGATCGCCAGCCGTACTTTTGATCCAGTCTCCCAGAGTTGGCCTTCCCAATCGCCGGTGGCCGATCTTTCTGGCGGCCTTGGCCTGGCTACCCGCACTGTTGATCTCCTGGAGAGCGCGGGCTGGCGTTTCAAGCGTAGCGATGCCCCCGCCACTTCCCCGTCCCCGCCAGAGGCTGTGCAGCGTGCGACCGCCGAATTGACCGCCCGCCCTGCAGGCGGATTGACTTTGCCCCCTGGCCCGCGCACACTGATGGAACGAGTCTTGCAGCGGGATTTTAGCGGTGTGCGCTTGCAGGCCGCCAGTCTGGAACCTTTGGGGGTGGAGGCCGCGACCCGGGGACGCACTGTTTATGTCCAGCGTTCCACTCTGGCCCAGTTGGATCGGCCTGATAATCTGGCCCTGCTGGGCCACGAGTTAACCCACGTGGCGGTGGGGTCCAACCCGCCAGTGCGCCGCTCGGAATTGATGGATTCGTCCGTGCCGACTGGCGATGCTTCTGGACCGTTGCCACTTTCTCCGCCGCGGGTCAGCCAGTTGCGTGGCAATGTGCAGCGAGAAGAAGGGGCGGCTTCCCAGGTGGAGCAGGGCATCCGCTCGCTGCTGCGTCAGAACAGCGCTGTGCAGCGCGAACCGCTTTCGTCCCACCGGTCCAATGGGCCAGTGAAACCCCAGGCGGGAAACGCAAAGGGTAGACGGGAGCGCAATGGGCGCACGGGACAGATGAATCTTCCAGCCATCCAGCGGGTATCTGTGCCCGGACAGCCCATTGCAGCCAATAGCCCGCCAGGCTCGGAAGCAGGCGGACCGGATCTGAATGGGGTCCCCACAGAAGGGATGCCGGTGGTACAACGTTCCCCTTCGCTGCCCAGAGTAAGCCCAGAGGCAGGCTCGACTGCAAGTCAAATGGTGTCTTCTGTCCATGCATCGCCATCTTCGCCCGTGCTTGGCGGTCCTGCCAAGACAAGTTTGAGCCAGGCGCTTGTGCAAAGGGCGATGAATGATGTGGATGAGGAAGATGATTTTGATGTGGAGGAATCGGACCAGAAGTGGGATCGGCTGGCGGACAGGATTTATCCATTGATCAAGCGAATGTTGCAGATGGAACGGGAACGACGGCCACTATAGACTGGTTTGGCTGTAATGTGGTTTCGTGTAGTATGCACTCAAGTTGCTGCAATTAGGCTACCGCAAAGAATAAAATGCCCAGGCGAAGTCCCCGGCACTTGCTGCCCAAACGAGTCCATACGCCACAATCACTCCGGTGTTGTGCGTGAAGTGCCGGGAATTTTTGGGTACTTATTTTCGTGAAGTCGCCTTAGCGTTTGTATGAGGAGTAGGACTTATGGGAGAGTTTCAGCAGTCATATATCAAATGTATTGAGGGTTCTTTTAACAACAAACAGGTGTATCTGACTTTCAACCCAGATTCCGTGAGCTTTTCCAAATCGGTCAAATGGACGAAGACGACCAAACCCACCAGCAACACACCGGATATGGATTTTGGGGGCGGCAAATCTGGAACTTTTAAGATCAGCGACATTGTCTTTGATGGGACAATGCCGGACCTGTTGACGGACACAGGCAAGCGGGGCAGTGCGACAACCGGGACCATCACCACTGACATTGAGCAGTTGGTGCGCTTTACAGAGATCGACGATACGATTACGCCGGAACCACGCCCGCCCAAATGTCAATTCGTCTGGGGGCAGTACAAGTCGTACAGCGTTTTCGTGAAGAGTGTTAAAGTTGATTATGAACTGTTTGACGCCTCTGGCAAACCTCTGCGCGCCAAAGTCTCGGTGGATTTTGTGGAGGCCGACGATGCCAACACTTTGCCCTATCAGAATCCTACTTCGCGTAGTTTTGCACGCAAGGCCCGCACGGTTTTAGAGGGGGAGACGCTGGATTGGATCGCGTTTCAGGAGTATGGAAACGCCGCGGCCTGGCGACACCTGGCTGAGACGAACAATCTGGATGATCCGTCGGATGTGCATGCGGGGCAGATTTTGCGGATCGTTCCGTTGGGCCAGTAGCGGCTTCGGTGGAGCGATGCGTCAATTTTTGGCGTGCGCAATGCCGGGTTGGCGATCTCTTGGCGCGATGGCCAAAAGCTGCTACACTAGACATCTCGCCTCACCCATCCAACTTCATCTACTGAATCGTATCTACTCAATCGTATCTACTCAAAATAGTGGACTGTTATGACAAGCACTCTGGAGCGATTAACCTTTGATCTCGCTATCAATGATGTTGTCTTGTCCGACGCGATTGAGGAGATTATCGTCGATTCGGCCATGCGTGTTCCCGAAATGTGTGTGATCACATTGCATTCGGATGCACCCGACCTGGCAATGATCGATCAGTTCAAAATTGGTGATCAGATTCAGGTAAAGGCCGGCTTTGACGGCAGCGGAGCTGCGCTCTTTATTGGAGAGATTACTGGCCTGGAGCCAGACTTCCAACAGGATGGCAAGGCCAGCCTCCTTATCCACGCCTATGACAAGTCCTATCGGCTGCACCGGGGCAAAAAATCGCGTACATTTCTGGAGCAATCCGATGCGGATATCATTCGCCAGCTACTCAGCGAAGCGAAGGTCCAAATCGGTACGCTCGAATTGCCTTCGGTGATCACCCATACATTTATGATTCAGTACAACCAGACCAATATGGAATGGTTGCTGATGCGTGCTGAACAATTGGGCTGTCAGGTTTATGTACGGGACGGCAAGCTGCACTTTACACCGGCTGCCAAGAAATCGGGGGATGCAACGCCGCTGACCTGGGGTGATAATCTGCTGAGTTTTCGGCCTCGGGTGACTGCTGTGCATCAACCAAAAGATGTCTCTGTTTACAGTTGGGATCAGGTGCAGAAGAAGGAGATTGTCGGCAAAGCGACGCCGGATACTGCGCTGAAGTCAGCGCCCACTTTCAGGCCAGGGGGCACCTTTGCCAAAAGTGCGTTCAAAGACGATGCGTCAGTGGCAATTGTCAATATGCCCGCACAGGATGTGAATTCGGCCAAGGCAATCGCGGAAGGTTATTTGAGCGATCTGGACAGCGCATTTACCCAGGCCGAGGGGGTGGCCTTTGGCAATGCTGATATTCAGGTTGGCCGCCCCGTCAAAATCAACATCCGGGAAGCCAAGCTGACTGCCTATTCGGGTGAATATGTGGTCAGCGCCGTGCGCCATGTCTATCGACGGACAGGCCGCTGGGAGACCCACTTTTCGGTCACAGGCCGCCGCACCAATTCCCTGAGCGGGCTGCTGGAGCC
>JAHBVF010000013.1 GCA_019637685.1 Caldilineaceae bacterium
TCAACCGACGTTTGCTAACCGGCTGGCTTATGGCTGAATAGTCACGAATTCGTGTGCCCAAAATGCTCTGACAGAAACTATAGCACGCATGTTCCACAACTTCAAGCGTACAACAACAATTGTCAACCGCTTGTTAGAGGTGGGAAACCTTCAATGTTTCCGTCAGATAGCGGCAGTTGATCCCGATTTTGTCATCAACAGAACCTTCGCCTTCGCCGGGGCGGGGCGGGTCGAGATCGAGGGTGATCCAGCCGTTGTAGCCCCGCTCCACCAGCATTGCCCAGATCGCCGGGTGATCGACGCCGCCAGCCCCCAGGTCCTTGTACAGAATCTCCTGCGCGTGCATCTCCTTCGTGGGCGTGGGGCCGGTGTAGCCCCGATACGACGCTTTGGAATCCTTCCAGTGGACGGCAGCCAGTCGGTCGTAGTAATCGTCGATGAGCTGGACCGGGTCGCCGCCGCCCAGGTTGAGCTGCGCGGTGTCGGGAATCCAGGAGACAATCGCCGGATCGGTACGGTCGAGCAGCGCGCGCACCTCCTCTGGGCGTTCAATGGGTCCCCAGATGTGGGGGTGGGGGGCGATGGTTACGCCCATATCCAGGGTTCGCTTGCCGATTTCGGTCACAGTTTCGGCAATGGCGGCAATATCCTCTGCCGTCGTCCCCTTCCCAGGGCGGCTCCCCATATTGATCTTGAAATGGGTGCAGCCAAAGACCGTCAGGAAATCCCGGCAGAAGGCCACGTGATCGGCCACAGTTTCTGCGCGCTTGGACGGATCGATGAATTCTGTGGACTGACCAGGCCCGCCATTGGAGGCGGTAATCAGCCGAATACTGTGCTCATCCAGAAGGTCCTTCAGCGCTTGGGGTCTGTCGAGCCAGGCGGTCAGGTGGCCGCGATAGGGTTCGACGCCCGGCAGCCCGTGCTTGGCGATCAATTGGACGGATTCAGCAGTGAAATCGCCAAAAATGGCACCACCCATAGCAAAGTGGATATTTGTGGACACGATATTCTCCCGTTCGGTGATGTTGTCTACGTGGATTGCTCCGGTTGTCTTATTATTCCCATCAGAAAGAGGCAGTACAGAAAAGTTTTCGTACGCGTATTCTGCGGAGGTACGTTTTGGCTGACAGGTGGAAAATGAGGTACAGGCCTGATCTGGCGGGTTTTCTGCCTCCATTTTACCGCCGAACACGCGCCTGGGCAAAGGGAAAATCGAATATCGCAGCCACAACATTTCTCGGTGGAGTCAGATGCGGGGCTACCAAAGCCCAATTCAGACGGCCACAGTAATGCCCCGACGGGGCGGGGCTGGGCATTGCGTTGGATGGGAATGTGATCCTGCGCGGGTTAGGGGGTGTTGGGTCTCGGCACTATCGCCAACCCAGCCAATTCTGCCGGGAATGTTCAAGCCTGGGAGAAGCCATCGCCGTCGCGGATGAACTCGATGCGATTCCCAAAGGGATCGTCAGCGTAGAAACGGCGGACCTCAGCCAGCGTATCGTCAGCGGTCAGCGCGACGCCGGCCTCCTTCAGTCTTTGCCGCAGCCCTTCCCAATCCGCCACCAGAAAAGCCGGGTGGGCCTTGCGCGCGGGCACAAAGTCGTCCTGCACACCCAAATGGACGATCACCCGGGGCGCTTCAAACCAGCACCCGCCGCGGGAGACCAGCGGTTCCGGTTTCGTCACTTCGGCGAGGCTCAAAAGCGCGGCGTAGAAACCGCGGGCACGTTCTTCCTCGCCGCGCGGCATTGCCAGTTGGATGTGATCAATTGCGGTCAGATACACGCATATCTCCGGGAAGTGGGCAGTGGAGTAGGCTGGCTATGACTGTACATTCGTCCATTCCAGCCAGCGCCATCGGCTTGGGGAAGCAGGCGCGGTTGTGTGGCTGTGGAATTGGCTCGTTCCAGAGGCAGCGGTCAGCCTTGGCGACGAACCATTTCGTTGATCCAAATCGGGGCGAAGGGGGACGTACACCCTTTGGACACAGGATAGTCCCGATAGATTCCCAACGCCTCCCCGATGGCCAGTGCGCGCCCGCGCTGCTGGGGGAAATGGATTCCGATTTGCGCCAGAGAGGTGTTCATCGTCCATTGCACTTCGGGGGCCGCGCCCGCCATTTGCGACTCGATGCGGTCCAGAAGCGTGGGCAGGTCGATCCCGTCAGGATTCTTGACGATCCGCTCAGCGGTCAGATTCCAGCCGGCCCGGGCCGCCATGGGATCGTCTGTTTCCATCCAGGCCAGACGCAGTGTCTCCTTGTCGGGATGTTTGTTGACGACATTGGAATTGAGCCAGTCGGCCACCTGTGTAAAGGTGACAGCACGCACCATTCGGTCCACTTCGTCGGCGGAGAGAAGCTTTGGCTTGAGCAGGAGGATGGCCAGGAGTTGGGCATCCACAATCCCGGTCTCCCACAGGGCCAGGGCCAGTTCGTGGTTGCTCTTGATCTGCTTCGCCAGCTTGCGGATATCGCCCAGGCGGACGCCAAACTGCTTGTCGCCCGCGCCCTTCCTGGCATTCTGCGCACGCGTTCTTTCGCTGCCCAGGGCTTCGAGCTGCGTGAGTGCTTCCTGAAGGTTCATTGTCATAAAATGCACATCTCCTCATCGGGAATGCGGTTGAGTGCGTCCAGATTGAGCGTATCGTCCAGCCTATCCTGCTTCTCCCCTGCGCCACAACCCGCCAAAACCATCCTGTTCCAACAGCGCGCTGGAGTCGATAAAGCATGTTCGTAGCGTACGCGTCCCAGGCGGTGGGGCTTGTGTGGGGGAAAGTGATTTCATCGTAGACCTTTGAACGGTAGTTGAAGTTGGACACGATAGGCGAGAAACGAGCGAGAATCTCGGATTCTTTTCATGGATTATACGATTCTATTTATCTACAGTCAAAGACGGCTAAAATCGCGCCAGCAGCTGGCAACCACCCTAACCTGTCCTGATAACAACTGGTATCTCTCCGGTTTCTGCAACTTTCGTGTCAGGCTTCCTCGATCCACGGAAAGCCATTCGGGTTGGCCCGCGCCCGCTCTCGCTGGACCTGGTCGTCGTGCCCCCGCATCTGGTCAAGGAATAGGAAATCCGCAGGAGCCACACTGCGTTTTACAAGGGATTTGGTTTGTTATCCGCCAGATAGCAGAGGAACTGCCAACGGGGTGTGGGCAGGGAATAGGATATTTCACCCGCGTCAGGAGCCGATGTGATCTCTGTCCAGAGGGTTTCATAGGCTGCGACAGTCGCAGGATCAAGTCGGAGCGGCGGCCGCGGAAGATAGTAGTCAGGCAAGTGCATAGGGGTCTCCTTGTTTGTGTAGATTTATGTTGATTCGTTCGGTGCTATCGCGGGGACCCGTATCTGTTCCATCGCACTGCTCTCGGCATTGTACGCGTCTGGCAGATAGGTGAGACCGTTGACAGGCCCTGTTGTTCCGATGGCGGAATCGGTCAGGCGCAAGACCTGGGCCACCCGGGCAATGGCGCAGCGCAGGGCCCGCCGTTCGCGTGAGCTATAGACGGTCCCGTCTTCCTGATGGCCCAGATGGAGAAAACCGATGGGTTCACCGTCTTGCTCTTTGAGGGGCAACTGAATGCCGCTGTTTTCGTCCTGCCACTCTGGGGTGGCAAAGATAAGCTGCAACACGCCGTGACGACACAGATAGATCGCGCCTCCTCTGGCCCCGTAGGCCAGAATCGCACTCTCCGCCAGACGTCGGGAGATTGTGAGGGGATCGATGATATCGGCCACCTGTTGCACCTGCGCATCGAAGGCCAGCAGTTGCTTCATCAGGTCCGGCTTCTCTTTGAACTGTTTGTCTACCAAGCTCTGCAGGCTGCTCTTCAACGGCGTGTAGGTCACCGTCAGAATGAATCCGGTCAGCACCACTGCGGCGTCGGACTTCTGACCGGTCACACCCACAAACAACTTCTGTGAAACAGTCATCACCACAGAATAGAGACCGGCCAAAAGGGTCGTCAGCGGCACATAGACAAGCGTGCGGTTGAGCAGCAGGTTGATATTCCACAGCCGGTAGCGCAGGATGGAGGCAGCGATGGTGACGGGAACGAGCATCAGCGAGAGGGCTTCGCAGAAATTCGTCAGCAGATGGGCCAGTGTGCCTGGCGTCTCCATAGCCGGAAACCAGATGGTGCCGCCAAAGCCCGCCACACAGATCACCAACACCAATTGCAGCAGGCCGATCGTCACCCAACGGGATTGGAGCCGTTGGATTGGCGAGGAAGCGCAGCGGTAGCGATAAATCTGCAAACCGGCGCAGGCTACCAGCAGAAAGACAAAAATCAGCGCCAGGAACAAAGCCCCCGGCGCGTCCATATCCCACTCCGGATTGACCAACACATAGTAGGGAACAATAATTACCGCCCACAGCCCAACAGGCCAGCGCGTCCAGCGGGGCACGAAGCGGCCATCGGGAAATGTGCAGCATACCACCAGAAAGAGGACATAACCAGTGACGGACATCAGATCGACGAGGAGTCGGCCCACCGGGTGCAGCTCGCGCAGGGCCTCCATAAAATCGGTCATAAAGACGCCGACGAGGAGTAGGGTCAGGGAGACAAGCAGCGCGCCCCGATCCCGGGGGCGCGCCCAGAAGATGAGCGCGGCCACGCCCAGATAGATGAGCGCGATTGCCACCACCAGGGCTGTGTTGTAGGCCGCGTAGAAGGAGGCCGACAGCCCCAGGGCTTCCAGCGCGGCCACGCCCGCTGGCGTCAGCCGGTCCACACTGCACACTTCCTCCTCGCAGACGGTCACCAGCCGGGTGTATCCGTTCCAGGAGCCGCTGATCAGTGCGTTGATGGCCAGCAGGGCAAACAGATACCAGAAGAGCCGCAAAGCCGGTATCCAGCGCCCGCTGGACGGGGGAATACTTTTCATCCGCTTCTCCCTCCTACGCTGCCGCGGCGACACAGACCTTTGCCGTGGGCCTGTGCCACTGGCCCACGGCGTACCTCAGCGCCGCTGGATATACAATAGCAGGCCAAGAGTTTGGCAAGCGTTTCGTCGCCCGTTTGGTCTGTGGGGTGTCAATCTGATCCGCGCAAACTGGGATCAGAGAAGCGGGGAGAAATGGGAGAGACGGGAAGGAGACGGTCGTTCTTCATCCAGCCCAGGGAGAGGGCCGTGCCCCGCTGAATGCACAGGTCACGCAGGGGCGTGGGGTGTGTCGTCGGCGGTGTGTCAGATGTTCCGATGTTCGTCGAGGCGTTTGGTGGGGTAGGGTGTATCGGAAAAGCGAGTCACAGCCCATCTACCAGGCTTGGAGGAAGTCACGAGGGGATAGAATCGCGATGCCGTGATAAGGCGCAAGCTCCAGCAGATCACGATCTCCACTGACAATGCAAATAGCTGCCCCGGTCATGGCAAGTTCCAAAAACTTGTTGTCTTTTGCATCGCGACAATCAGTGACGACTATCGTCACATCCAGGATGTGAACTGTGCTGATATAGGCTGACAGGAAGCGCAATCGTTCTTCTTCGTGGAGATAGCGGTCGAACTTGGGACGCCGCAGGACATCGTCAAGTTCGTCGAGAGTGGCTTGAGAAGCGAGAACTGAACCAACCGCCAACGCGTGGTCAAAGGCTTGTCGTGAGATCGAGCGAGGGAGAAGGAGGGCGCTAACGATCGTATTGGTATCCAAGACGATACCGATGCTACTCGTCACGAAGTATGTCCTCGAGGATTTCCGCAGTCAATCCTCTGGCTTCCGCCTGCGCGCCAATTGCATCCATCACTTCGCTCAAAGATTGCCGGGGCAGGTCGGCCAACTCACGCAGGCGGAGGCGGAGAAGAATCTGCATCTTCTGCTGGTCGTGTGATGACGCTGCAAAGTAGACCTGTGCGGTTGTAGCATCGAGCGGAATGCTAATGGTTGTGTCCATGTTATGTGAACTCCTTTCCAATCTTATCCTCACAACTGGCAAAGGCAATTATAGCACACTGTCTCAACGGGGAATACAGCGAAGCATCCTTTTCACCCAGCCCAGAGAGAGGGCCGTGCCCCGGTGAATGCACAAGTGGCGCAACCCGGTGGGTCAGGATGTGGACCGGCACGCCGGAGTGGGGATGGGTGGCGGAGGTAAACAGGGACTGTGGGTAAAGTCGAAAGTAGTGGTCATTTCGTGACCTTTAGGAAAGGAATGGCTGGTTCGCTGCCTTGCAAAGAGTCGAACGCAGCTCTGGAGTTGCGCTCGCAGGACCACCGTAACAATAAGACCGAGCGTGGCTGGCCCGGCGCTGAAGGTCATTTGCAGTGGTTCCAGATCGGTCAATGGCTGGGCTGCCCAAACCATTGCTAAACAACTAGTGCATGACCAAAAAGATATTGATAGGCATGTAGCAGTCGATTTCTGCACCTTTCTTCTTTAGTCAAAGTGGGCAAATTGGCCGGAAAACTCTGCCGAAAATAATCTCGCTATCACCTATCAGAACAATTTTGTTCGTGCACTAGTTGAGAGTAGTGTAAAAATCAGGCTCTAACTTACTACTGCACTTACTTCTTCCGTTGTTGCTGCAATACATATGCAGCTGCGGCGGCTTCCTCTTGCCTACGCCGTTCTGCTGCTTCTGCTTGCAACTTTTGCTCTCCCTGCGCAATTAAGTCAGGGCGTACTTGTACAATGGGCCATGGAGTATTCGTATTCCAACTCCATTTGTAGCCACACAAAGCACAGGAGTAGGAATAAGTATTGGTTTGAGTGTTAGGCCTTTTGCCACTGACCTTAAAACCACCGCAATTTGGACACTGCCGCTGCTGTTGATCAATCAACTCGCTCTCAAGTGGCTTTCCAAAAGCTCCAAGAAAAACAAATAGCGCTACAATGGGACCAAGACCGACAAGCGATGTAAAAAAAATGACCACGACTGCTGAATCGTTTCCTCTGCTTGACGCGTAATTAGCTGCGAATATCGGCCAGATGATGTAAACTACTGGAATCGCGATAACCAACAATTCACCCATTTGACACTCCTTGCAAGTCTCAGGCGCTTCTGTGCTTGATGGTCGATTCGGCTTGCCCAGTAGCTCGAGGGGAGACGCAAATATTAGATGGCAGATCTGCCCCGGTGCGGCTGACAGATTTGGGCGTCAGGATTAAATATTACATTACGCCAACTATACAACACTGCGTTCTCAGAGTCAATAGTGAATTTTCGATCTCTACCTTTCCTCCTACTGAATCACTCAATCCCCCGCCACCGGCTCCTCCACCGAAACCACCGCACCAACGGGCAACTCCGGCAGTACGTCCAGATGCCACCACTGGCGCTCCGGCGTATGGTCCCCGTTCGCTGCTTTCACATCAAACGGGCTGCGTGTACTCTCGGCAACTTCAACTGGCTCCACGTCGGACAAGTGCTCGGCTGCGTTTGCCAGAACCCGTAGCGCCTCACTGACCGCTTTGCATATGAAAATCGCAAGCGCACTATAAGTCTCCTCTCAACAGTTGTCAAACGCCTATCGAGTACCAAACACTCCCTCACCTCACGTTTCACGCCTTTCTCCCCCCTCCCCCCCACCTGACCAGCTCCAACGCCCCCACGCGTGGGGCGAAGAATCGCCGCGCCGCAAGCACTCAATCCCCCGCCACCGTCTCCTCCACAGAAACCACCGCGCCCGCGGGCAGTTCCGCCAGCACGTCCAGATGCCACCACCAGCGCTCTGGTGCAATGCCCTTCTCCTGACGCCGTTGGGCCAGGTCGACGAAGCGAGAAAGCTCCGCGTGGAAGAGGGCCGCCTGACGCAACAGCTGCCTGTCACTGACAGCGAGGACCTCCCGTTCCCCTGGCGTGAGCAGCCCTGCCTGCTCTGCCAACTGATCGCGGATCAGCAGCATTTCCAGCATCTCGGCTCCGCTGACTCTGGGAAACTCCACATCGATCTGATAATGCTTCAATAGACGGTTCATTGTTCCAACTCCTGCAACAAGCCAAGCCGTTCAAAACGGGGATCGGCAAAATAGTCTTGCGGCTGTTCCACCAGAAAAGCCGTTTCTATTCCGCCGCTCCTATCCAACATTACAAGCCACACCGCGTTAGCGACAGTATCAACAACGGTTGGATATACATTCTCACGAAACGTAAAGAGATAAACTACTGCGGTAGGTTCGCCAAGAATCCGGTGGATGAGAACCTCGTACTCTGCCAGCCCACTTCCTCGCGGCAGGTGTCCCAGACGGATTCGTTTGGCCAGGTGTTCGTCTGCTTTGCCAGCCCGCCAGCGCAGAGATCGACGCGCGGAGCGAATAGCAGACATCACGTAAGCGGTTTCGTTGTTCATAGGCACATTCTAAATGAAAACCTACGCAAAAACAACCAGACTCCGCATCCCCTCACATCCGACACTTTTGCCTTCCCCTTTTGCCTCTTGCCTTCCCCTCCCTCTCCCCCATCCCCGCCACCTGACCAGCCCCAACGCCCCCCACGCGTGGGGCGAAGAATTCGCCTGCCGAAACACGCAAGCCCCTGCTGCTGGCTGGGCAGTGAAGACGATCGCGTCGATAGGATGCGCCGTGTACACGCCCAGAGATTCCTCCCTGCTTTCCGAGACCGGTACTGGCTGCAAACCGATTGCCGGTCTCGCTGTTCCAATAGCCGGATCGGTCAAGCGCAGCACCTGCACCACCTGGGCAATCGAGCGGCGCAAGGCCCGGCGTTCGCCAGCGTTGTAGGTTGTCCCGTCCGCCTGGGGGCCAAGATAAGGAACACCAAGTTTTTCTTCATTCTTCGTGCAACTTCGTGTGGCTTCGTGGATCATTCGCACCTCACACCCCATCTTCTCCATCCCCACCACCTGTCCAGCCCCAGTGCCCGCGGGTGGAGGCGTTGAAGGGGACTCGGCACGGGCGGCCGGCTTTCACGCCTTTCCCCGCGGTTCCGGCCACTGCTCAGTACAAGAAAAACGTCGAGCATCGGCTGCTCGACGTTGACTCTCTTTTCGTTTGTTGGGTTCCCGCTGGCAAGCTTTCGCTCAGAACCGGTAAATGGCTGCAACGCCGGTGTCTGTCGGCATCCGTTCGGCAGGCACGACCACAACTTCACCGCCCTGTTTCAGCACAAGCTCGCCCACATCATCCAGCAGATCGCCAACCGCGGGATCGGACAGATCGTCGTAGGCGATCCCGCCGGTGTTGGCATCCAGCCGACCGGGGATACGGCGGTCGGCATCAACGAGGAGTGTTCTCACCCGTCCGGCAAGGGCGCTACGGGCGATGCGCGCCAAATCGGCATCGCCGAGTTCGTGGGCGCTCATCGTCTCGAAGCTCTCGATCAACCCGGATAGCCGGGTCAAATAGTGCGGCTCGACAGCGCGCCAGGCGCGCTTACGCAGATCCTCAAGGGACAATGCGTTGGGATTGATGTCGATCTCCTCGTCCAGCAGGAATGGATTGCGGCTGAGGCGTCGGAAGGTGCTCTGATTTTCAGGCAGCGCCGCCAAGAGCAGAGGCCGCCCTGACGGACGCGAGTATTGTTCCAAAATCTCGCGATCCAACGCGCGGAAGAACCTCTCGGCATCGGCACCCACGACCTCCGATTGGGAACCCTTGCCGTAGAGAACATTGCCTGGGGCACCACCGGGTGTCCAGCTCGAGAAGTGCCTTTCCCGATCCTCCTCGCCCGGTGCCTCCGCACTGGTGCGGGGAACGCTGGGAACCAGTTCGACTTCATCCAACTGGTCGCGGTTGCCCTCGAAAAGTCTGATCTGCTGCCGATCCAAGCCGAGAACATAATAGCCATCCGCGGACTGGAGCAGACGAACCAGCGGTTTGGTGTGAAAGGTGTCGGCGACCACTGCCAGTTCCGGCACCGGGCGCTGGAAGCGGTAGACGCGGAAGAAACCGGGCGCGGCCAGCACGGCCAGCCCATCCAGCGTGCGCATCCGCCAGAAGTCCGCGTCTTCGGCAAGGCGCTCAAACGGCTCTATCAGCGGCCGTACATCCCGCGTGGCGTACGCCCGCCGCAAGGACTCTTCCAACTCGCGCACCAGATTGCGGAAGCGTATCGGGTCCTGCTGTCTGTCTGGGAAAGCCCGGTGTGTGGGTTGATAGAGCGACAGGCAGGGCGGTTCGGCAGCGTCAATAAGGCCGGCGCTGTAATCGTTAATAAGAAAATCCATAAGACTGACTCCTTCTCGTTGGTTGCGCCTGCATCGCAAATTTTGCAAGCGCTGTGCTGGTATGGTTTTGCCTGTGCTCCGCCGCAAGATGAACCACAATGGAGCTTGGGAGCCGAAGCACAGGCAGCGGTGTAAGGTGTTCAGACAAATTGGGCTTACGGTGATCCCGCTTTGTACCCGGACCGATGCTTCCAGTGTCCAGTATACATCGCCTCACATCGCCGGTCCTATTGAACCGGGATCAAGCGGGCGTGTCCAGATAGGTGGCCTTCGGCTCGCTGATCAAGAAGTTGTGAACGCGTTTAGCTTACCTCCTCCGAAGTGGCAAACTCCTCCATTCTTGTAATCAAGTCGTTTTCAACGGTATATATCTGAACCCATTTCTGCTTCAGTTCTCTTCCGGATCGCTTCACTTTCTGATGTTCCCGGCCTAACACAACCACCATCTTTCCTTCAACGATAAATTGTTGAGGTTCAAAGTTGATGATCTCAGTTTTGTCGAGGATATTACTAAAAAAGGCCCTTACACCCTCCTTCTTTTCAAACACGCCGGCAGGAATGATTTGTGTCCCGTGGTAAATCCATAGAGTGTCGTCGGAAACTGTTTCAACGAATTTTTCTATATCCCCACTACCAAATGCAGAGAACATTTTCTCTACTACTGTTTTTGCCGAATTGTTCATTGTAGGCCTTTCGCTCAAGTTGGTTGGAATGCGAGGATTGTGTAATCCGGCACGCAGGTAATCGCCCAGTCAATTCGATATGATAGATCGGGTCGGCGCGCTTCAACAGTCGTTCGCCGTTGCGGATCGATACCAGCGCGCCGTCGTTCGCCGGACGCAAGCCAACCGGCCATCCGGTTCAGCCCTGGCCGGCGTCTGCCGCCTGGACCTCGCTTAGGCGTGCGGCAGTGGGGATGGCCAGCGCGGCCATCAGGGCGAAGATTCCCAGCACAGCGCCAAGGCCGAACCACCGGGCGACGAACCCGAATATGCCGCCGGCCAGAAGAATGACGCCGACAATCGAATTGCTGAGAGCCGTATAGGTGGCGCGATTGTCCAGGTCTGCCATGTCGATGACGTGGACCGAACGTCCAAGCCGAACCCCCTGGTGCGCAACCGTAAGCACAAAGAGCAACAGCGGCAGAATTGGTGCGAACGCCAGTTTTTCAGGCATTGCCAGTGCCAAAACCGCGGCCGCGGAATTGGTCAGCGCGGCCAGCGCGGCCGCATAGATCAGTACACGGCGGCTCGATCGATCCGCCAGGCGGCCCCAGACATAGGAACTCGTGAGGCTTGCGGTTGCCGACGCCATCATAAACAGGCCCAGCGTGCCCAGACCGCTGGAGGCGTAGTCGCTGCTGAGTGCAATATAGAAGGGCGGCGCGAGTGCCGTTGACAGCAGCAGCGTGCGGGTCGCAATCAGCCAGCGCAGTTCCGCGTCGCTGCGCAGCAGGCCGAACTGTGCAACCACCGCGCTAAGCCCGTGTACGCCGCCTTCTGTTGCGCCGGGGAATTCCTGAATCGAGTTGAAGACCAGCGCGGCAAGAAACCAGGCCCCGCCGCCAAGCATCACAACGCTGGCAACAACCGGCACGGTGAGGGGGATCCATCCAGACGCATAGCCCACGGCGAGCAGCAGTGTGGTCGCGGCGGCAATGCTGCCCGCGATCCCGCTGACGGAGCCACGCCGGCCGATATCCACGGTTTTGGCCAGCACATCCTTGTGGCTGATCGAGCAGAGACTACGCCCAAGCGCAAACGCGGTGATCAGCGCGTTTGCCATCACCCCGGCAATGGTTCCCGTAAGCGTCAGTCCAACCAGGCCAAAACCGGCAATCGCTAAGCCCTGTACGATACAGCCCACAACATAAACAGGCTTGCGAACAGGGAGCTGTCGAATCCGCGCTGAGATCAGAAGCTGCGGCAACATCGCGAGGGATTCCCGGATGGGTACGAGCAGACCTATCGCCCAGGTTGGCCCACCGATGGCGTTGAGCAGCCAGGCAAGCACCAGTTTGGTGTCGGCAAGACCCTCGCCAAGCCTCGTCAGGCTCAGCGAGACCACATGTCGTGGGTAGTTGCGTGGTTGCACCTGGCACGCGGATTCAGGCAGGTCGCGACAGACTGGTATCAGATCGTCGTCACCCATCCGCAATCCCTCACGGCCAGCCAGTTCGTTCATCACTAGCTTGCCGCCAATTGCCGCTGAACCATCTGCAGTATGCCGCCGTGGCGGAAGTATTCGACTTCTGCCGGCGCATCTACCCTGACTACGGTGTCGAACGCCATCCGCGATCCGTCCTCTCGGGTCACTGTAACCGTTGCACTCTGGCGTGGCTCAATACCGTCACGAATTCCGGTGATAGTGAAAGTCTCAGAGCCGGTCAGGCCCAGCGACTTTGCCGAGTCGCCCTCTTTGAATTGCAGGGGCAATACGCCCATGCAGACGAGATTGCTGCGGTGGATTCGCTCGTAGCTCTCGGCAATAATCGCCTTGATGCCGAGCAAAGCCGCGCCCTTGGCGGCCCAGTCGCGTGAACTGCCCGCCCCGTACTCGCGCCCGGCGATGACGACCAAGGGTGTGTGCTCGCCAATATACCGCATGGCCGCGTCGTAGATGGTCATTTTTTCGCCGCTCGGCACGTGCAGGGTCCAGGGACCCACGGAGTCGGGCACCATCAGATTGCGCAGCCGAAGATTGCCGAAGGTGCCGCGCATCATAACTTCGTGGTTGCCGCGGCGGGAACCGTAACTGTTGAACTCCGCCCTGGGCACCCCATGCGCGAGGAGATATTGCCCGGCGCTGGAATCGGCGGCTATCGCGCCGGCAGGCGAGATGTGATCGGTCGTCACCGAATCGCCAAGGACCGCGAGCGCGTACGCGCCTTCGATGTTTGCCGGTGCCGCGGGGGTGTCCGCAAAATCGATGAAGAAAGGGGGTTCGCGGACGTAGGTCGAATCGTCCACCCAGTCGAACAAAGTACCCGTCGGCGCAGGCATACTTTTCCACTTGTCATCGCCGTCAAAGATGCGACCGTACTCCAGGTCGAATTGCTCCGCTTTGACGGACGAAGCCACGAGTGTTTCGATCTCTTCCGCGGTCGGCCAGATATCCTTGAGGTAAACGGGCTGACCATCTCGACCCGTGCCCAGCGCGTCCACGCCCAGATCGCACAGCACAGTGCCCACGAGGGCATAGGCGATGCACAGCGGTGGTGACGCGAGATAGCTCGCTTTCACCTGGGAATGAATCCGGCCTTCGTAGTTTCGGTTTCCCGACAGCACGGCCACGACCGACAGGTCTTTGTCATCGACAACTTTGGCGATCTCCTCGGGCAAGGGACCCGAGTTGCCGATGCAGGTCGTACAGCCGTAGCCCACGAGATCGAAGCCCAGTTTGTTGAGGTAGGGTGTAAGTCCGGCCTGATCCAGGTACTGGGTCACAACCCGCGAGCCTGGGGCCAGGGAGGTCTTCACCCACGGTTTGCACTGCAAGCCAGCCTCGACCGCTTTTTTGGCGAGGAGGCCGGCGGCGAGCATGACCGACGGGTTGGACGTATTCGTGCAGCTTGTGATCGCGGCGATGACCACCGAACCGTGGGTGACATACTTGGCCGCGCTCGGCTCCTCCAACGGCTCCGGATCAGCCTTGAGAAAATCGCCAGCCGCGCTGCTGCTTTCGGCGACAAGTCGTGCAATTTCTTCGGCCTTCACCTCCGCCGCCGAACCGGAATTGAAAGATTCCCTGACACCGGACAGCGATACCCGATCCTGCGGTCGCTTAGGCCCGGCAACACTCGGTACGACCTTACTCAGGTCCAGGTCGAGAGTCTCATCAAAACGCGGTTCAGGATCGGTGTTGGTTCGGAACAGGCCCTGCGCTTTTGTATAACGCTCGACCAGATCAATGTTATCCCCGCGCCCGGTGAGTTGCAGATACTTCAACGTATTCGCATCGACAGGAAACAGCGTGGCGGTGGCACCGAACTCGGGCGACATATTCGATAGCGTCGCCCGGTCGGCAATGCCCAGGCTGCTCAAGCCGGAGCCGAAGAATTCGACGAATTTGCCCACCACCCCGTGGCCGCGCAGCATCTGCACCAATGTCAGGACGAGGTCCGTGGCTGTGGTGCCAGGAGGCAGGGTTCCGCTTGCCCTGACACCGACAACGATGGGTTTCGGCAGGAACATGGGTTGGCCGAGCATGGCTGCTTCCGCTTCTATCCCGCCGACGCCCCATCCCAGGACACCGAGACCATTGATCATCGGCGTGTGTGAATCGGTGCCGACCAGCGTGTCGGGGAAGGCCCAGCCGTCGCGTTTCTTCACCACGCGCCCCAGGTGCTCCAGGTTGACCTGGTGGCAGATTCCCATGCCGGGTGGGACCACGCGAAATTCGTCGAATGCCTGCTGCGCCCAGTTCAGCAACGCGTAGCGTTCGCGGTTGCGTCGGTATTCCCACTTCAGGTTAGCGGCGTAGGCATCCGTGCTGCCGAAACGATCAACCTGCACCGAGTGATCGATGATAAGATCGACAGGAACAAAAGGGTTGACCCGCTTGGGATCGCCGCCCGATCGGGCCAGGGCGCTTCGCATGGCGGCGAGGTCAACCACCGCCGGAACGCCGGTGAAATCCTGCATCAAAACCCGCGCCGGCATAAAAGCGAGGGAGGCGTCGCCGCCATTCGGCCAGTTCGCCAGCGCTTCGACATCGGCCTCCGAAACGTCCCGGCCTCCTGCTCTGCGCGCGATGTTCTCCAACAGAATTTTGACTGTATGCGGCAGTCGGGCAATGTCCGCGCCGGTTCTGTCAGCCAGTTTTTCCAGGCTCGCGTACTTTACGGATCCCGATTCTGTCTTCAGGGTTGCTGTGATGCCCAGTGGATCGTTGTGCATTTGTGATCTCCCTTTGCTCTGCATAACTATTTAGGCAGCTATGTGGCTACCGAATAACGGATTTGAATTTCAGGAAACACAATTATGTAGCAGCTATCGGATGGCCGCCGCTTCGTGCAATCGTCTTTTTGGTCCAGAGCGTTCAGCCCGAACCCCGCATATCGTGCATTGATTTCCCAATGGCTTCGGTTGATCTTTCCTGATTGATGCGGGAATCCTCTGCCTGGCGTATTTTGGTAAACAGCTTGAAAAGTTGTTCGCCTTCATTGCCCAAGACTCTGAGCAAGTAAGCATTGTCGAGAACTTTGGTAATCCCGAAATCAATGTCCTTTTCGCTGGACAACCGCTGTGACACCTCACGCATCCGCTCGTTGATGTCACTGTTGGGGGCCGTGAAAAACAAACTTCCTTGATGGGTGCGGCCCTCGTATTGTCCAAATTGATTTACGTCAATCTCGTCAGGGACGAGGTAGAGATTGTCTTTAAAAACCAACACGCCCTCTCGAAATATCTCAGTGATCGCGTGATGTTTCTTGAATGCAAATCGTTCACCTGCGGCCATGTGTTTCCGGCCGCAGGTTAAAATCTCGCCCCACAGCAGCGTACTGTTGCTTTGGAGGTTGATGGTGTTTCGGGCGGTGTAGCGGGCACCCTTGTGCGGCACTGCGGGGTGTGGCGTATGGCTAAAGTAAGCGCCGTTGCCGACACGAACATTCATATTTTGATTCGTGCCTTGCTCGGAAACAAAAATCCGCTGATACGACTGCGTTTGCAAATTCAAAGCAGAGTTATCAATCACCTCGATGTTGATGTCATACGAATCATTGTTCAGGAGTCCCGGCGAAGAAGACATGACCATAACTTCCAGCAATGGGTTCTTCTTGTTTTCTCGCACTTCAACCAAATTGAAAGGAGCCGTGAAATAGACGTCCTTCATAATGGTCTGCTCTCGAAGCCCGGTTCTAAGACTGTATTTTTCCATTATCGGCACAACCGAGGTTCTGTGGCCTGCTCCTCTAAAAGGGCATAGCGTTTTATCCACAGAAGCACGCTTTCAAGCCCGTCATCGTTCATCAGATTGGTAAAGACAAAAGGTTCGCCCTGGCGCATTTTTCGAGCGTCGTCTTCCATCACCTTCAGATCGGCATTGACCATTGGTGCCAGATCAATCTTGTTGATCACCAAAAGGTCCGATCGGATGATCCCAGGGCCTCCTTTGCGGGGTATCTTCTCGCCGCCGGCAACCGAAATCACAAAAATGGTTACGTCGGCCAGGTCAGGGCTAAACGTTGCCGACAGATTGTCTCCACCGCTTTCGATGAAAACGATCTCAATTTGGGGATGCCGCTCAACCAATTCGTCGATCGCTTCGAGATTCATACTTGCATCTTCACGGATGGCCGTATGCGGGCACCCTCCGGTTTCGACACCAATGATCCTATCCGGCGCGAGCAACGAGTTCTTTGTGAGGTATTCAGCATCTTCCTTGGTGTAGATGTCGTTGGTCACGACGCCGATATTGTAATGATCGGCCATTTGTCTGGACAGGCGTTCAATCAACGCGGTCTTCCCCGAACCGACCGGCCCCGCGACGCCAATTTTGATGTAGTTTCGTTCCTGCATAATGAGTCCTTATGTTTTGTTTAAGGCTTTTCCAACAAATAAATTCCCCAAATTGATTTGGAAAAGCCCAAACCGTTCAGGAAAATTGTCGCCGGATCGGGGATTTATTTGAACGGCCTAATACTACTACGAGACTTCGGGCACTGAATTTTGCCCACATATAGTGACAGGTTCTCACAATCCACTATATGCAGAAGGAAGGGGCATGACACAAATACATTAATCGCGGATCAATGCGGTATACATCCTACATATAGTACCAACCGGAATTCGACGTACTATATGTTGTACACAAAATCATCACGCGAAGTCTCGTAGTAGTACTAAGACATGTACAACCTTGAATAGAGTTGTTCGTGTTGCATGCACTTTATGTCGAGCGCCGCATTGCACACACCGTGCATTTCTCTATCCAGTTCCAGCGTTTCAGCGGTTAAGTGGTCGATAAGCTGCTGGACAGAGAAGAGTATTTCCTGGCCGTCCATCTGTCCAAGCGGCACCAGCTTGACCGCATTGGTTATCATAGACACAGCAGCATTGAACAAAAATGAACCGACAGCCTTGTCGATTTCGATTTTCAAAGCAGCAGCCACGACTCCGTAGATGACAGGGTAGTGACCGTGCGTTGTCTTGTCTAAAACATGCGCAAGAACCGCGTTCAAGAACGGATCGTCTAGCCGTTTGCCATAAATTTTTATGAGTCGAACGCCTAGCTTCTGGCTGCCCTCTCGGACTTCCCTTGGCGCTTTCAGCGCATGACACTCGTTGTCGAGCGATAATATCCCCTCCAAATCGCCTTGCGACGTATGTTCATAGGCCAATTTGAGGGCCAGCGCATCGTTGTACTTGTAATTGTTTTTGAGCATACTTTCGACAAATTCCTGCGCCGAAACGGCATCGTGTACCAGATTCTGTTGAACGTAGGTTTCCAAACCGTTGGAGTGGGAAAATCCACCGATCGGCAACGTGGGATCTGCGATGTGGAGTATCTCTAAAAGCGACCCCAGCGTTCTGTCTTTGGTGGCAGCGAGTGGAGGTCTCATTGTTCCCCTGTTTTCAAAATGGCGTTGGGCCAGCCAGGCCGATTTTTGGAAACGTCCCAGCAATTGTTGAAAGTTGAAAGATGGTCTCTCGATGGGCAGAATCTGCCCGTCGAGAGACCATCGCCTGCCGCTATTCCCTGGCGGTCTGTTCGAGGAGAGTGCTCCCCCGGACTTTTCGCGCTAATGTGGTTCAATATTTGCTTCCAGCATAGTGAGCAATTTGCAGTGCGTCTTGGCAACGTCGTATCCGCTGGCAACAAGCAGGCGTTCCAACGGTTTCTCATACGGGATCAACACATGGTCGCCTTGGATAAACAGGGGCAGGTGCTTATTCCCGATCTCGTAACAAACCATACCCATTTCGTAGATTGATCTCGGAGTCACTTGAATCGCATCGCAGGGCAAGATGTTGACGACCACGACCTTGTCGCGATCTTCGTAAACAATATCCCCTTCCCTCAGCCGCGTCCCTTCCTTGCGTAGCTTAATGACTACTTCGTGACCATCTTCCGCGCGCTTGCGCATGATTCGCTTTGTGACTTCGAACCACTGCAAATTGAGCAGAACCCGTGCCTTGTCACCCGTGTGGTATGTCTCAAGATTGCCGATCACTTCTGTACAAATCATGGCTCTGTCCTGCACAATCGTTTTCAAAAAAGGAAGTATCGCTGTCCCAATGGGACGGTTACCGACGGTTCACAGGTGACGACCTCTCCATCAACGGTCACTTCATAATTTTCGGGGTTGACCTCAATATTTGGTGTCCGATCGTTGTGAACCATCTCCTTCTTCCCGATCGCCCGACAGTTCTCCACTGGCACCAGTTCCTTCGTGATACCGTACTTTTCGGCAATGTTGTTTTCAATTCCTGCCTTCGATGCAAAAGTTACTGAGGTCCGTTGGACAGCACCACCGAAAGAGCCAAACATATTGCGCATGATTCTCGGCTGCGGAGTGGGAATCGCGGCATTGGGATCGCCCATTTCGCTTGCTGCAATCATGCCGCCCTTGATGATCATTTCAGGCTTGGCACCGAAGAATGCTGGTTTCCACAATACCAAATCGGCGATCTTGCCCGGTTCAATCGAGCCGACGTGCTTGGAAATCCCGTGGGCCACGGCCGGGTTGATGGTGTACTTGGCAATGTACCGCTTCGCCCTGAAATTGTCGGCTTCGATCCCCTCATCTTCTTTCAGAAACCCAAACTGCTGTTTGTTTTTGTGAGCGGTCTGCCACGTTCTCAGGATCACTTCAGCAACCCGTCCCATGGCCTGGGAATCGGAACTCATCATGCTGAAGATGCCTAGGTCGTGCATGACATCCTCGGCGGCCATGGTTTCCTTGCGAATCCTGGAATCCGCGAACGCGACATCTTCAGGAATGGATTTGCTCAAGTGGTGGGCCACCATGAGCATGTCCAAGTGCTCGTCGACCGTGTTGACGGTGTACGGTGTTGTCGGGTTCGTGGAACTGGGGAGCACATTGGGATACGATGCAATCTTCATAATGTCCGGCGCGTGACCACCACCCGCTCCTTCGGTATGAAAGGTGTGAATGGTTCTGCCGGCGATGGCATTGACGGTGTCCTCTAAAAACCCTGCTTCGTTCAAGCTGTCGCTGTGGATAGCAACCTGAACATCGTATTTGTCAGCAACGGTCAGCGCGGCGTCGATGGTAGCAGGGGTTGTGCCCCAGTCTTCATGGATTTTCAGCCCGATCGCACCAGCTTCGACCTGCTCTTCCAGGGGAGCGGTGGTGCTGCAATTCCCTTTCCCGATGAACCCCATGTTCATGGGAAAATGTTCTGCAGTCTGCATCATTTTTTCCAGGTGCCAGGCCCCCGATGTGACCAGGGTGGCGCTGGTGCCATCGGCGGGGCCTGAGCCGCCACCGATCATCGTTGTAATGCCGCTAAACAGCGCGTGCTCAACCTGTTGCGGACTGATGAAATGGACGTGTACATCGATGCCTCCGGCTGTTAAAATACAGCCAGCCCCCGAATGCACCTCGGTGGAGGCACCGATGATCATATTATCGGCAACCCCGTCCGTGGTGTCAGGATTCCCGGCTTTGCCAACGCCAACGATCCGGCCGTCTTTGATACCCACATCGCCCTTCACACACCAGTGGTCGAGGACGATCACGTTCAGGATGACAAAATCAAGGACACCTTCATCTTCTTGCTTCGTCGACGATTGCGACATACCATCCTCGATGGCCGCCGCCGAACGTGCTTTCCTCTCCATAGTGGTCGCTATTGAAGTCCTTCTCAATTTGGATAAAGAGGTCAGTGTCACCCAGACGCACTTTATCACCGACTGTCGGTCCGTAGATATTGGCATATTTAGTTCGGCTGACTTTGAAGCTCATGAGTTTGTGTCCTTGAAGTTCTCTGATCGCATCTTCTTCATGGCCTTTGCCAAGCTGGCTTCTGATGTGGTGTCACCCTGGGTCAGGTTGCTTGCACCAAAGGCCCGCCTATCACCGCCCAGGTCAATTAGATGCACCTCGGTAGATTCGCCCGGTTCAAACCGCACTGCGGTTCCCGCCAAAATATCCAGGCGCTTTCCGAATGCTTTTTCACGATCAAAGGACATCGCTCTATTGATTTCAAAGAAGTGAAAATGCGAGCCGATCTGGACAGGCCGATCTCCCGTGTTGGTGACCTGAATGGCAATGCTCGTGCGCGTTGGGTTGCACTCTATTTCTTCTTCTCGTAGAACATATTCACCCGGTATCATATTGATCTTCCTTTTCTAACGAATGGGGTTCTGAACGGTTACCAGCTTTGTGCCGTCGGGGAAAGTAGCTTCGATCTGCACAACAGGAATCATTTCCGGAACACCTTCCATGACATCTTCCCTTGTTAGAAAAGTGGCACCGGTCTGCATCAGCTCGGCAACCGTCTTACCATCTCTGGCCAACTCATGCAGCCTGGCACTAATGAGAGCAACAGCCTCCGGAAAGTTCAGTTTCACCCCACGGGCTTTGCGTTTTTCAGCCAGCTCGCCTGCCAGAAAAAGCATGAGCTTTTCTGTCTCTCTTGAAGTTAGTTTCATATTCTACTTATGCTCCCTTTTGATTTGGGCGTGCTCAAACTCATTTGCAACGCGCCCGATCCGGCACGTGGGCGTGTCTGCTTCGCATCAACCCATTCTGAACACGCCTTCCAATTTTCGGATTCCAATTTGATTCCAGGCAGCCTTTCAGAACGCCAACTACTCTCAAATATTTTCCAGTATACCAATGTAATGAAAAAGGTGGCCTACACCTGCTCCGACCCTTCGACCGACTCAGGATGCTACGCTATCCGTAAATCAGGTCATCTAAAAACTGGAAGGTATTAGCTTTGAGGTTCCCCTCCAGCCCTGGCGAATCGACTCAGAAGCGCTTTATGCAGATCGTTCTGATAGGCAACCGCCACCAAAACAATCACAACACCTATACCTTGCAACACAGAAATCGTCTCGCCACTCGTATAGGGAGCGACAAGAACGGTCGTGATCGGACTCAACAGCAATAAGCCAGCCACAATCGTAGAATCCAAATTAACAGAACCTATCTGAACAAACACCCAAGCCATAGCGTGACCAATCACGGCCAAGGCAAGCATCCAAAGCCAATTGGTTGCCGTAATGGGATCGCCCAAAGTAATTTCAGGATTCATGGGGAGTTTGCCGGCGACCAACGTGCCGTGCGACACATCAAACCCGAGGTCAGAGATAAAGAACATCGTGAATGCTTGCGGTATGAGCTGTGCCAGGAAAACCCACATCAACGGCTGGACATAAATACCCGGGTTCATCGTGCTGGACTTCTTGCTCATGAAAAGATAAATCCCATAGCAGATTCCAGAGAGAACGCCCAGCAAGGTGCCGACAACGGCAATAGGATAACCGTAGATCGTCGCAGGCCCTTCTATAGGATCGCCATCAAAAATCCCCCCGGCAAGAACAATCCCGAAGATCATAATAGGAGCAAGTACCCAAAAGCTTTTGGCTGGTTTGAACTTGTCAAATGTCATGGCCAGCAGTGGCAAAACAAGGATCTGCAAGTTCAGCAGGATGGATGATATTCCGGCGCCGACATAGAAGATGGCGTAGTTCCAGGCCGTCATGTCAATTCCGAGAAACACACCTGCCCCGATAGCGATTATCAATCCGTTCCTGTTGAGCTTCCCTTTTTTCTTCCACTCCATATAGGCAAAAGGGGCTAAAACCACAAATGCGATTAGGCAACGAAGAAACGCGTTAGTAGCTGGCTCAAAATTGGCTTCCTTGACCATAATCGCCGAAAAAGCCAAGGCCAGGATCCCAAGCATGATGACGGTGTAGGCGGTTGCTTTACTTATGTTCTTGTCGTTAAGCGAGTCTGGCATAGGTCTTCCTTAAAGTTAGGGAGCCATCCGGCTCTGTCTTCGACCGCCGCCAATCGCATTAGGCTATTCCCAAATTTTGTGTATCCGCAGATTACACAGAATCAAAGAGAAAAGTCTGCGTAATCTGCGGATATTTATTTTTCTGGGACAATCTGACGTGATTACAGCCTGTGTAGAGGCAGAACTTTTTGGTACATTTTCCGTTGTACTTGGGCTCCGGGAATCGGCCCCAGCATCTTTCGGTTGCCCTGCATTGCCTGACCGATTCCCGGAAACCCGTATGCAAAACCCCTGCGCTATTTCTTGACGTTTATCAAGCGCAAGGATTTGTTAGCTGCCGCTTACGCCCTTGGCAATACGGTCGCCGATCGTACTGTCGACATTGCGCCAGTATGCGAACGCACGCTGCAACACAGGCTCGGAAACGCCAGCCTTGAGGTGCCCAACAACGTTGGCTACCAGCCGGTCGCGTTCCGCATCGTTCATCACATCGCGAACCAGGGTGCCGGCCTGACCGAAGTCATCGTCATCCTTGCGCAGCGTGTAGGCTGCGCGGGTGAACTCGCCATCGGCTGCCCAGGTGGCCACCTCAGGATAGCGTTCGGCGTCCGCCTTCGGCCCGCCCTTCGAGTTCGGTGCGTACACAGGGTCCGACACGTTTTGAATCCGCATAGGCCCGTCCTTGCTGTAGCTGTGCACCGGGGAGTGAGGGGCGTTGACCGGGATCTGCTTGTAGTTGACCCCCAGGCGGTGACGGTGGGCGTCGGAGTAGGCGAACAGCCGCCCCAGCAACATTTTGTCCGGGCTGACACCGATCCCCGGCACGAGATTGTTCGGCTCGAACGCGGCCTGTTCGATCTCGGTATGGTGGTCCGTTGGGTTGCGGTCCAGCGTCAGCCGACCGACCTCGTGCAGCGGGTAGTCGGCGTGCGGCCACACTTTGGTCAGGTCGAAGGGGTTGAAGCGGTAGGTCCTGGCTTCCTCAAAAGGCATAATCTGCATTTTCAGCGTCCAGCTGGGATATTCACCCCGCTTGATGGCCTCGAACAGGTCGCGGCGATGATAGTCGCCATCCACACCCGCCAGTCGGTCGGCCTCCTCCTGCGTGAGGAAGTCGTTGCCCTGGTCGGTCTTGAAGTGGTACTTCACCCAGAACCGTTCGCCTGCCGCGTTGACCCACATATAGGTGTGGCTCGAATAGCCGTTCATGTGACGCCAGTTCTTGGGAATGCCGCGATCTCCCATCAGCCAGGTGACCTGGTGGGCTGACTCAGGCGACAGCGTCCAAAAGTCCCACTGCATGTCGTGGTCGCGCAGGCCATTATCCGCGCGACGCTTCTGCGAACGGATGAAGTGCTGGAACTTCATGGGGTCACGGAGGAAGAACACGGGGGTATTGTTCCCCACCATATCGTAGTTGCCTTCGGTGGTGTAGAACTTGAGCGCGAAGCCGCGTGGGTCACGCCAGGTGTCGGGGCTGCCTCGTTCGCCGGCCACCGTAGAGAACCGGATCAACGTCTCCGTCTTCGTGCCCGGCTGGAAGACCGCGGCCTTGGTGTAGGCGCTGACATCCTGGGTCACCTCGAAGTGCCCGAAGGCCCCAAAGCCTTTGGCGTGGGGCTGGCGCTCGGGAAGCCGCTCCCGGTTGAAGTTGGCCATCTGCTCGATGAGGTAGTGGTCCTGCAACAGAATGGGGCCATCGGGTCCGACGGTAAGCGAGTGTTCGTCGCTGGAAACCGGGATCCCGGCATCTGTCGTTGTGGGTTTGGGATTGTTCTCTGTCATACCTAAATCTCCTTTGCAATCTCGGTTTGACTCGATCAATGTGGCGAACGGTCGAACTGACCAGCCGTCCGCTTTTATAATTCAAAAAATAGACCCGGCAAGCAGAATGTGGCTCACCCAACGGCTCAACGCCAAAAATCTATTGTCAGATCTATATTTTTGCCTTCAGCCACGAATGGTCGGGCTAAGCGATTTATTAGGGCAACAGCGCACCGATCTTCCGCTGGAGGACCCAGCAGACCCATCCGCGGTACTTCTTCTGGAGTTCGGGTTTCCCCAATCCTTTCTGGTTATCGCTCCACGGCAGCTTGGACTTCTGCATTCCATCCCGTAGCCCAGATCATCTGTAGTCGCCCAGCCGTGGGTCAATCCCGCCTCCGGAGCCTGCACCCCGCATGGCAACGAGCACAATCTGCCCTGGATGGCCATATTGGGGCCGCAGCCGTAGCTCAAGTATAGCATAGAGCCTTCCTTCTGCTCATTCCGGGGTAGTGCAGCAAACAAATCCGCTGAAATCTGGAACTCTGCTGCTCCCGGATCAGGCTCCAATGCATTCCAATCGCGCCGGGTCAAAATGTGGCCGCCCTTGACTGCCACGATCTCGCCCGCCACGATCTCCGATGTTCCGTTCCGCTGTTGAGCAGTGCGATGGCAGTGGCTGCTGAGTTAGTACTACAACGAGACTTTGAGAAATAGGACGCTGATGCACGCTGATAAACGCAGATCAAATTGTGAAAATCAGCGCAAATCTGCGTTTATCAGCGTCCAAAAATACGAAGTCTCGTTGTAATATTAGGCTTTTCCAACAAATAAATTCCCCATATTGATTTGGAAAAGCCCAAGCCGTTCAGGAAAATTGTCGCCGGATCGGGGATTTATTTTCTTTGAACGGCCTTATGCCAGCAGGAAGCCTGCTACTTCTTTTTCAAATAGATCAGGAGCGGTATCCATAGCGATATGTTGCTGGCCGGGAAGAATGACCACCTGACTGTTGGGCAACGTTGAATTGACTAGCTCAATGGCTTTCTGGAAAAGTGGCGGGCTGTCGCCGCCAAGCAGAAGCAGGGTTGGCACTTGAAAATCGGAGAATTTCTCTGTGTCAAAACTGTAAGTCCGATCAAACGCCATTTCTCTGGGAATGGTCGGGGTGAGCTGAATCCGTATATTCCATACGGGCAACTGGCGGTACGCCTTCAACTCGTATTCAGGCATCCTCACAACTTCCCGAAAGAATACTTCCAAGCCCTCTTCCAATCTGCCCCTGTCAACTAACGCTTGTATCCGGTCGGGAATCCCTGGTGAATATTGGGGAAGGCCAGTGGGGATGGGTGGCTCATAGAGAACCAGGCGGCTAACCTTGTCCGTCAGCAAAGATGCCTCCAAACTACAGATGCTGCCGTATGAGTGGCTGAGTATAAAGACCGGCTCGCCAATAGCTTCCACAACCGCAGCCACATCTTCTACTTCGCGCATAATATCGTAATCAGGCGAATCACCGCTTCCCCCACGGCCGCGCCGATCCATAGCATAGACGGTGAAATATTGCTCAAAGCGTGGCGAGATTGGAGACCAGCGGCTGTGGTCAGCGGTTGTGCCATGCACAAGGAGCAGGGGTGGCCCTGATCCGCTTCGCCAGAAACCTATAACTGTGCCATCCTTTGATCGGGTCTGTTCCATTGTCATTCCTCCTGCCTTTTACAATCTGCCCTTCCAATCGTCTGTGTTATGTAGGGGGCAACAGGCGTATGAAATTTTCAACACAAAGGAGCCAGGACAGGGGTGCATCTCTTTGTGTCTTCCCTTCTTTGCTTCCTTGCGCCATGGAATCTGTTTCCTCATCGCGTTGATCCCTACAGCCATACACATATCCTAAACAATAATCCCCGCAAAGACAATGCGTTGGAAATTCCACCATCTTCCTGACTACTACACTTTCCCCCCATCCCCCGCGGTTTGACCAGCCCCCGCCCGCCTCTTTCAGCGACAGGTGTGCGATTCAGACCGGCATTGTACGTTGCGAGTGGGCACGGCCCGCCCTGGCTGTTTCCTCCCGCCCACCCGCGATGATCCGTGCGCCCTCGTCGATGGCCGTGGCAACTGTCTCAGCGTTGGCTGTCTCCAAAAAGGCGATGCCGTGGGCCTGACAGGCCGCGCACACCCGCTGGCGTATGGCCTCCATCTCTGGCGGCAGCGGCACGGGCCGGTGGCGATAGCCCAGGGAGAGGCTCAGATCGCCCGGCCCCATTTCGGCAAAACCGATGCCGGGCACACTCAAAATTTCCTCAATGCGGTGGATGGCCGCGGCCGATTCGATCTTCAGCCCCAGCAGCATTTCGCCCTCTGGATTCAACGGCCACGGGTCGGCCTTGTCCAAATACTCGTCTCGGCTCATCCCCCAGACCGCGGCACATTCCGGCTCGGCCCCGACACCCCGCCGCCCCACGCCCAGCCCCGCGCCCACGCCGATCCGGTTGACAGGATAGCGACAGGCTTCCACAAAGGCCCGCACGGCTTCTGGCGTCTCGGCCTGACAGAGCAGAATTCCGTGTACGCCACGGGCCAGAATCTGGCGGAACTGCCAGGCGTTGGCACGCACCATCTCGGCAGTGGTCCCCTCGACCGGCGCCTCCACAATCACGGTAGGCATGCGGTGGCCGCTGCGGGTCGGCCCGCCGTCGATCAGCCCGCGCAGATAGGCGGCCAGCCCGGTCATATCAAAGCAGCCGTGCTCCATCCCCACATTAATGTAGTCAGCCCAGGTGCCTGCGTCGATTTTGCCCTGTTCGTAGGTGAGGACGTGGCCGGTGTGGCCACCGGTGTAGTAGATGGGCTGGTCCGCTGCCAGCAGCTCGATGGCCCGGTTGAGGCGTGTCATTGGGGGTGTCTCCTGTGGAGTGAGAAATGTGTCCAGGCAAGTGATTGGGAAGTGCGTGATGTGTGATACGTGAACTGGCACTGTTGCTGAATGCCTGTTGTGTTCAATTTTCGTTGGCACACGCCCAGAGTAGGACGCGGGCCAAGCGACACTTCTTTTTTATGCGCCGCACAGCACGCCTATCCGTCTCCCAAACAGACGCCAATATCCCGCGCAGTCTGTATCCAGTCGTGATCCAGGGGAACGGTTTTGCGCTTGCCCACCACATCTTCCAGGGGCACGGCCTCGGTTTTGTTGCCCCGGGCAGCCACCATCACCCCAAAGACACCGTCGTTGATCAGGCCCGCGCAGGCAGTGCCCAGGCGGGTGGCCAGCAGCCTGTCCGCGGCGGACGGTGTGCCGCCCCGCTGCAAATGGCCCAGAATTGTCACCCGGCTGACCAGTCCGGTCAGTTGTTCCAGTTGGCGGGACAAATGCAGGGTTTTGTCCTGGAGATGGCTTTGGACACCGGCCAATTTGGCCGCGGCTTTCTCCCGCGCTTCCTCTGTTTCGGCTTTCTTCAGCCGTTTGCGGGCTTTCTTATATTTGGCCCGATCGTCCACAGAAAAAGCCCCTTCGGACACCGCGACGATACTAAAACCACTGCCACGCCGCCGCCGCCGGTTGATGGCCTCGGCCACCACGCCAATATCGTAGTCGATCTCTGGCAGCAAAATCACATCCGCGCCCCCGGCAATGCCCGCGCCCAGAGCCAGCCAGCCCGCGTTGTGGCCCATAACTTCCACCACAATAATGCGGTGATGGCTGTGCGCGGTGCTGTGCAGCCGGTCGATGGCTTCGGTGGCAATGCCCAGGGCCGTGTCAAAACCAAAGGTCAGGTCCGTCATAGCCACGTCATTGTCGATGGTTTTGGGCAGGGTGATGACATTCAGGCCGTGCTGTTGCAGATGATAGGCGTTCTTTTGGGTTCCGCCGCCGCCCAGACAGACCAGCGCGTCCAGACTGTGGCGGTTGTACGTATCCACAATCACTTCGGTCATATCCATTGTCTGGCTGCCCACGGGCATTTTGTGCGGTTTGTCCCGGCTGGTTCCCAGAATTGTGCCGCCCAACGTGAGAATGCCGGAGAGTTCGCCCCCGCTCAGGCGCACCGTGCGATTCTGCATCAGCCCCCGGAAACCGTCCCGGAAGCCGATGACCTGCATCCCATAGGTTCCCTGGGCGGCTTTGCCCACCCCGCGGATAGCCGCGTTGAGGCCGGGGCTGTCTCCACCCGCGGTCAAAATTCCCACATACTTGGACATTGATTTTTCTCGCTCTCGTACTTTCTATTGTGTGGCCCCGCCACACGCCAAAACGATTTGCAAAAAACTGACCTGTGGCCTACACAGAAAGCCGTTTTCTCCGGCTGTCTATGCACCACAGGTCATTAGTCTACCGCTCCCGCTGACACCTGTCAAAGCAAATTGATCTACACCGCCATAGCAGCCCGGATTGCCTTGATTTCGGCCAGGATCGCGGCCAATTCGGCGGAGCTGCACTGATATGGGCCGCGCCCCCGTCTATACCGCTATGTGGTACTCGGTCACGGGGCCGCGGAAGTGCTGCCCGGCCACATCCACAAAGAGTTCGCCGTCGCTGCGGGTGATGGCCAGCGTGGCCCGGCGCTCGATCAGCGCCGCCGCCTCGGAGACAAAGCCGGAGTCCAACGCATAGATGGGAATCTCCTCGGCCCGGTAGATTTTCTTGCCGGAAAGTTGGCTGATCAGTTGCACCGGGTCCCGGTGGGTATAGATCGCGGCCCGCTCCGCGGCCCGGCTGCCTTTGTGCAGATGGGCCGCGTCGGGCAGCCCCACATCGATCCAGGCCAGCAGGCGGCCCGTCAGGTCGTGAACCCAGACCGCGGGTTCGTCCCCCGCGGCCACGCCCTGGGTGAAGCTGATGCCCTCGGCATATTCCAGGCAGTAGGCCAGCAGGCGCACGAAGAAATAGTCCGCGCTTTCCGAGGGTTCCCGGGCCATGCGCAGGTCGAGAGAGGCGTAGACGCCGCGGTCGATGTCGGCCAGTTCAACGGCGAGGGTGTAGACGGTTGCGTTGAGGGCCATCGGCTACTCTGGCCCGACACTGGCGAGCTTTTCGGTGCGGTGTTCCAGATGGGCCACATCGTTGATACAGAGTACCATTCCCTCGACAGTTTCATTTTCCGGGGTCATTTTTACGCGGGAGATGGAGGTATTGGCCGTGTGCAGAAAGCGTTTGTTGGGCAGGGGCAATTGCATAATGTGGGCCAGGGCTGCTTGCATTACACCGCCGTGGAAGAAGACGAGCACCCGTTGTCCGGGATGGTCCCGGGCGATCCTCGCCAGCGCATGGACTATCCGAATCTGGGCCTGACGGTAGCTCTCCCCGCCGCCCCGCACCTGCTCCGGGTCCATCACTGGATAGGAGGCGGTCCACTCGTCCGGGAAGCGCCTTTGGATATCCACGAAAGTCAGGCCCGACCAATCGCCCACATCGATCTCGCGGAGATCCACGCGGTCGGCGATGGGCAACCCAATCGCCTGGACCACGGGTGCAGCAGTTTGAAGGGCACGCTGCAAATCGCTGGAATAGATGGCGGAGAAGGGGCTGCCCGCGTGCAGTCGGGCCAACCGTTTCGCCAAAAGCTCAGCCTGGCTATGTCCTAGCGCAGACAGGGGCAGGTCGTTCTGCCCCTGATAGATGTTGTCCCGGTTGCCCACGCTTTCCCCGTGGCGGATCAGCCAGAGTTCGGCGCTCGTTCCGATGGTGTCGGCCATTGGCATTCCTTTGGATGGCAGGCAGGACTGAAAGGGCTATGGCTGGCAGACATCCAGCACCCCGCCGGACGCGGTGTAGCCGACGATAGCGACTTCGTCCACACAATGTTCCGCAATCACCGCTTCCAGTGCGTCCAGCCCGCCGCTATAGGTGTAATAGCGAATATCGGGCCATTTGAAGATATAGGACTGGCTGCCGTTCAGCGGCACTCGCACAAAATCGCCGTCGGGAATCTGCCAGGTGGGCCAGGGGGGTACAAAGAGCACATTTGTATAGACGCCCTCGGCCAGGCTCAATTCCCGCGCGCGCAGGGCTTCGATGTCTGTATAAAACGCCTGGGCTTTGTCCGCAAACGCTTCCGGTTCCACATCGAAGGGTTTGCCCTCTGTGTCCCCGGCGCGGGCCTGGACCACAAACCAGACTGCTGTTGCTGGCAGCCGCAGCCACGTGGGATAGCTGGCCCAGGTGAAGCTGTTGGAGACCGGGCGGATGACAGCCCGGCCATCGCTGACAATCAAAATGTAGTTGTCAGTCAGGTCCAATTCCTGCTCGGGTGCGCCATAGGCCAGGGAAAGGCCGTAGCGCCCGCTCAGTTCGCCTAAGGGCAGTGTTGCCAGCGCGGGCGACTGGCTGGCTGGGCCGTCGGCTGGAGCGAAAATCCCGTTAATTTGGGTCACAAATGTCACGCTCTGGGTGCGGGTGATCTCCAATTTCTCCAGGGTGGTTTCCACTTGATAGGTGAGCAGCGGATAGGTTTTTTGGCTTTCCAGTGTCAGGGAAAGGGCGCCGGATTCTTCGATCAGCCCGAGAATCAGATTCGTGTCCAAAGGCAGATGCTCATCGGGGAAGTCCTTCTGGATGCTCTCGATCCCGTCCATCTGGGCCAGTTCCCGCAGGCTATCGTTTTCCAGGCGGAAGAAGAGATCGCCGTCCTCCTCGCGATAGATAACCTCCTGCCTGTCCAGGAAATCGACAGCCGTCTCCGGCTCGCTCTCTGCGGTGGGTGTTCCTGCGGTGGGTGTTCCTGCCGTGGGTGTCGCTTCGGCGGGTATCTCTTCCGTAGATATTTCCTCCGCTAGTGTCAGCACCACATTGGACTCAGCCCCCGCGGGTGCGGAAAGAATCTCCAGGCAGAGGGACACATCCATCGCCCCGCAGTAGTCGAGCAGAGCCGCGGATTCGGCCTCGGATTCCTCGATGGGGTCGACTTCCTCGCCGGCCAGATTCAGGGCAATGGTCAGCTCGCCGCCAGCCTTTGTGTCAGCAAACTGGCCCGTCCACAGAATCTGATGGGTGAAGGGAAAGGGAATGTAGAAACCGTAGAGGAACTCCAGGTCCGCCGCGCCGAGTTCGTCTCTCTCGGCCACCAGTGCCAGGGCATCCTCGCTAAAATCAGGCAGCAGGCTGCTCTCGCCGTCTTCGTCCGTGCGCACCCAAAAAGTAGTGCCTGTTGCCCCATCGGTCAGGCGCACAACCGTCCATTCATCACCGCTGGCCGGATCAATCACCAGCATCTGCGCGGCCACTTCTGGATCAGAAACGCCCAGGTCTTCGTCTGCTGTCAGCGCGTCAATCGCGGACTGCACGGCAGGGGCATAGGGCGTCGGTGTGGGCGTGGGCCAACTCTGCAGGCCAGTCGGCGGCTCTGCCGTGGGCGGGACCGGAGACGTGGCGGTGGGTGTGGGGCTGGGCGTAGCGGTATTTGTGGCAACGGGTGTCCCCAACGGGGAGACCGGTGTGCTCAGGGGCGAATTCTGTTGGGCGGGCGCGACCGGCGTGCGCAAGGGCGAACTCTGCTGGGCAGGCGCGGCCAGCCCCAGCCGGGGAATTAGTCCGACGGTCAGGGCCAGGGACGCCAGGAGAAGCATAAAGAGGCCAACTGGACGCAGGGCAGGCCGGAACAGAGGACGGTTTTTCATAGTTCACCTCACACAGAGAGCAGGGATAGGTTTAGGGAGAACGGGAAAGGCAGCGGTCTGGTGCGCCACAGCTTAGCAAACGGTGGAACAGAACCAGAGGTTCCCCAACAGCAGGCACATCACAAAGCGCCGACCCTTGGATAGGACGTCCCAACCGCCAAAAAACAGTTGAATCAGGCAGCACCGGCCAGCAGAATCCACCCGTTATAGGCCAGATAGAGCAAGAGCATCACAGCGCCATTCCAACGGTTCATCACATGCGGTCGGCGCAGAACCAGCAGCATGGGCAGCACAGAGATGAGCAGCATAATGGGGAAGTCGAAGGTTCGCATATCCAGGGGTGCGGGCAGGGGTTTGACCATCGCCGTAATGCCCACAATAGCCAAGACATTGAAAAGATTGCTCCCCACCAGATTACCTAAAGCAATGTCGCCCTCTTTGCGCAGAATGGCGACCACAGATGTGGCCAGCTCGGGCAGGCTGGTTCCCAGGGCCACAACAGTCAGGCCGATCACCAGATCGCTGATACCGAAATAACGGGCCATAAATGTGGCCGAATCCACCAGCCAGTTGGCCCCCATCAGCAGGCCAGTGATGCCTATGACGACAAAGCCCAGATCGCGAAAGAGCGCGGACGAGGTTACCCCTTTGGTGGCTTCTAATACATCTTCCACATAATCCAGCGCCTCGGCCTGTTCGTCTTCGGGCAGTGTACGGCTGGATGTATAGCTGTATACGGTGAAGCCGATCAACCCCAGAAAGAGCATCACCCCTTCCAGGCGGGCAATGGTGCCGTCCCAGGCCATGGCCCAGAAGGCAAGGCAGGCGACCAGCATCAGGGGATATTCCCGGCGCAGCAATTTGCGCTCCACACCAACGGGGCGCAGGAAGGAGACCAGACCCAAAATCAGCGCCATATTGGCGATATTGCTGCCCACCACATTGCCAATGGATATATTGGCTGTAGAGCCGCCTTCCAGATTGGCGATCAGGCTGACCAGTAATTCGGGGAGGCTGGTCCCAAAGGCCACGACAGTCAGACCGATGACCACAAGGGGGACATTCAGGCGCACTGCAAAACGGCTGGCACCGCGCACCAGAAACTCCGCGCCGCCGGTGAGAAAGACAAAACCGGCGAGAAAGAGCAAAATATTAAACAGAAATGGATTCATAGAATTGACAACACCAGACGGGTGAATAGCTGCTGATGGGCAACGGCAACCCCGGTTTTACGCGGCGTGGAGAGCGATTTCCAGTGTGGGTTTCGCCTGTGCTTCGCCCTCCCGGCTGGGCAGGGGAGAGACATCCCGCACAAAGCGGCCCTGCATACTCCACGGCCCTGTCCAGGTAATCTGGGCTTCGACCAGCCGCGCCCGCAAGTCGTGTTCGCTGCTGATGAAGACCAGTTTGTTTTGTCGGGTGCGTCCCCGCCACTTGCCTTTGTGCATATTCTCCACAAGCACTTCGACAGTCTCGCCCAGCAGCGGCGCGTTGATTCCAGCGCAGACCTGCTCCTGTAATTCCTCCAGCAGACGGTGGCGGCGCACTTTCTCTTCCGGGTCCACATCGTCCAGCATCCGCCGCTCGGAGACAGTGCCGGGGCGAGGGCTATAGCGGGCCAGGTGGGTTTTGTCCAGCTTCAGGTCGGCCAAAAGCGCGTAGGTATCCTCGAATTGGGCCGCACTCTCGCCGCAGAAACCGACAATAATGTCGGTATTGATGGCAACGTTCGGGATAATCTGGCGGATGCGGCCCACCAGCGCCCGGTATTCGGCGGTGGTGTAGCCGCGTTTCATGGCAGCCAGCACTTCGTCGTTGCCCGCCTGCACAGGCACTTCGATGTGCTCGCAGACTTTGGGCAGATCGCGCACGGTTTCCAGAATGCGGTCGGTCATATAATTGGGGTGGCTGGTCAAAAAGCGAATGCGCCAGAGACCGTCGATTTCGTGGACGGCGCGCAGCAGGTCGGCCAGGTCCAGTTGCGAGGGGCGAGTTGCTAGTTGCGAATTGCGAGTTGCGTCATTCGCCCCTTCGTATGCAGCGACCGAGGCGCTGTTGCCCCGTCCGTTCTCCATCCAATCGTAGCCGTAGCGGTCCACAATCTGGCCCAGCAGTGTTACCTCGCGCACGCCCTGGGCCACCAGCCCGCGGATTTCGTTGACGATCTCCTGCACGGGTCGGCTGCGTTCCACGCCCCGGCGGAAGGGGATGATGCAGAAAGTGCAGGCGTGGCTGCACCCGTAGACAATCGGCACGTGCGCGGCCACCGGCGCGTCTCCGCTCAGGGCCAGGTGTTTGATGGACTGGACAGTGCCCACGGGCTGCACGTCGTCCTGCATCCGATAGCGCCGGGCCAACTGTTCCTGCTCCATGTGGGAGGCTTCCGCGGCCAGTTCTTCTTCCCGCAGAAAGCCGATGAGGGGCGACGCCTCGCTGGGGGGCATAAAGACATCCACGTGGGGGAAGGCGGCCCGCAACTGGTCGCTGGGTTTCACACCCACCATACAGCCCATCAGGGCCAGAGTGCGGTTGGCTCTGTGGGATTTCCAGGGCTTCAGGCTGCCGGCTTTGCCCACGCCTTTGTCCTCGGCGCTCTGGCGCACCACACACGTGTTGAGGACGACCACATCGGCCTCGTCCACATCTTCCGTGGGGTCATAGCCGATCTTTTCCAGCTCCGCGGCCACGTGGTTGCTGTCGGCCACATTCATCTGGCAGCCAATCGTCCAGATATGATATTTGCCGTGGCCGGGCGCGGCCACATCCATCACCCGTTCCCGGGTGGACGTGATTTCTGTGATTTCGGTTTCGTTCGTTGGGGTTATGTCGCGCAGGTTCATAGGGTTCCTTCCTGTGCTCCGGTGTGCGCCGGGCAGGGAGTGATGAGAAACGATAGATGAGTATTGTAGCGGGGCGGGGTGGGGTGTGTCAAAAGAATGGAGGGGCGCGGGCACGGGAAGCGCAAGAGCGGGGTTCGGTCGAAACCGGCGGATCGGTCGGACGGGCGAAAAGCCCGCCCGACACGTCTCGGTTTGACCGCACATACAGGTCAGGCTATATGCGTGTAACCGCCTCCCGGGTTTTCATTGAGCGATTTGAAATAGTCGAAAAGCTCCAACGCCCACTGTCCTGCGGCGGCGAAAGTATACGGGCGACTCGCTGCACGCAGCTCGAAAACAGGCAACGCGTTCCCGGTGGTAGGATCTACATCCATGCGCCCCCCCAGAGCGCCATAACCTTCAATTTCCTGTCCGCGCGGTCGGCCAGGGAAATGCTTTGTGGTTAGCTGATCCTTGCCGGGCCGCATTGTGCTGCCTCCCCAATTGTCCTTAATCCATTGGGCAGCGGCCTCGCCGCGCGTGCGATCCCGCAACACAATTCCGCGCAGCCAACTCTCCAATGTCAGTCGGTGATACCATTGGGGTTGTCCTAAGGGTTGATCGTCTTCGGCAACGCCGGAAACGCCGGTAAAGAGGGGTTGACCCATCAGCACGTCGTAGCCCGGTGCTTCGGCCACTAGTTTTTCCAGATTGGAAACCCCCGCGTGATCTTTGGTCGAATAATACGTTTGCACTGGGCCGGGCAGTGTCGTAAAGATCGTTGCCAGATTGGTCTTGGCCATCAGAGGTGTATGCTGCTTCAAAAAGGCCTGTTTGTGTTGCATTCCTTCACAATAGGTGAAGATGATTGTGAGAAGGCCCTCCAGTTCGTTTCCAGCCGGGGCCAGTGGGTCTGTGTGTTGATAGAGACCGATGGCCATACGCGCCAATGTATGGCCGTTGACCAGTGTACTCATATCGTCCAATGCATTGAGCGCCCGAGGCTCCAGTGGATTGAGATTATTGGGCCGCCGGAAGCGCAACCGGCCCGGATCGCGGGTGGCCTTATCCATGGGGGTTTCGTGGGGATCGCCGTGCAAGTCGCGTACAATGTCGCCGATATTCCCGATCCGGGTTCCCACAGTCACCTGAGGCGCGGTGGTGGCCGTCCCCCAGTTCCCATTGATTACGCCATCTCGCAGCCCAGTGGTAAAGCCGGCCGTACCGTTAAGCGCCACAGATGGCGCAACATTTCCAGCCGGAGCCGCCACGTGGGTATACGCATTGACCAAATTTGCCATAGCGGCGACGGCAATGCTCAATTGTGCGCGCCCGGGGCCGGTCAAGGGGAAATGGGTGGTCACCGCCTCTAAATCCGAACCATTCGGACGATCATCCGCCTGGATTTCGATGTCGTTACGACGCAGAAGCGCTTTGCCTTTATCGACCCGAGTCGTGCGCGGATCGTTCAAAACAGCCTGGGCTGCGCCAGGATTGGGGAAACCGCCGTTGGGTAACGCCTGGCGGCGATTGGTTTTGTAAGTCATCACAGTATTGGTTTCAAACTCAAAACCGATATCCCGCTGTACACCCTCTGCAGACATCCGGCTTATGTCAGGAGTATCGTGTGTACTGTCAGGCTGGGCAAGGCTGGCCCCCTGCTGCACCGTATGGGTCAACTCGTGGGCCAGCAACTCCTTTCCACCACTTGAATCGGGATTGTACTCCCCGCTGCGGAAGAAGATGTCATTGCCAGTGGTAAAAGCCCTTGCATTCAGCGACCGGTTCAGTGTATCGGCCTGCCGGCCCGTGTGAATCCGCACCCCGCCAAAGTTCGCACCGAACGTGCCTTCCATTCCAGATCGGGTCCGCGGGTCCAGTCTACTTCCGCTGCCTTTTGCCCGCTGGATCGTCTGAGCCACGCTTGCCTCCACATCCCCGCCTTCCAGCCCGTGGAGCGGCGACGCCTGTGTAAGGTCTTTGCCCACTTCCTCTCGCTGCACCTTCGGCGCTACAAACGTACGTTTGACAGAGACCGGTTGCGAAGTAGGGGTGGTCGTATAGGCCGAAGTGTCATAGCGGGGCTTGGCTTGGACTTCTTCGTCCAACTCATCTGCCCGCTGCACGGGAGGCGCTGACATACGCCGCACCACTTGACGGGCTACGTCGTCGGCTTCCTGCTCGTATTTGTCGTTGGCGGGGCCAAGCTGCAATTTTGTCTGCACAGACAACTGCTGGGCCAGCAATCGACCAGTAGCTCGATTGCCGATTGTGCGTTGTAATTGGAGGACATCGGTGGGCGTCAGGGATGCGGGGTCAATCTGCGCTCGCTGCAGCACTTCTCTGGGCGAGGTTGATGCCCGTGTAGATCGAGCAGAAATCCGACCTGTAGATGTTTTCGTCGTGCTGGATGCTTGACGCTCGAGGTTTTGGTGACTCATCTGGTTGACTCCCAACTCTGATATTTAGCTCTGGCATTCAACCAAAATGGGCAGAGTAGATTGTCGAACAATAGGGTATCGAAATTGTACCACCCCAAATATAGCCTGTCAATAGCGGGGCAAATGCCCGGCCAGCCGCGAGAAAAGCTGAAAACCTGTCCAGCGGAATGGCTCCGGCGGAATGGGCGTGTAGCTGGCCTGATGGAAGGGCAGCCCCCGCCACTTTTCGTCATCGCCGGAGTACATATCCGTCAAGACCTGCCCGGCCACGTTGGCCAGTGTCACGCCGTGGCCGTTATAGCCCACCGCATAGTAGACATTGCGCGCCTCGCCCCGCACGCCCATCAAAATGTTGCGGCGCAGAGTCAGCCCCAGTGTGCCCGACCAACGCTGGGCAATGGGCAAGTTCCGTCCGCCGGGTGCATAGCGCTGGAAGGCTTTTTCGATGGAGGCGCTGATACGGGCCGCTTCGCCAGCACTGCCCCGGAAGCGGGTCCCGTTGTTGAAATTGTACGCCGTCCCAATCGGGCTGCTCCCGCCGAAGATCACCTGTCCCTCCCGGGTGATGCTGGAATAGGAGATGCGGTCCATATCGTCATAAAACCCCGCCCAACGCCGCCAGCCCAACTGATTTGCCGGGTCCAATGGCGCGGTGGCAAAGACGTGGGAGACGACCGGGAAGAGAGCGTCCCGGAAATAGCCCAATTTGCTGGTATACCCGTTTGTAGCCAGCACAATCGCTTTGGCGCTCACAATGCCCTTGGGAGTTGTGAGCGTAATCGTCTGCCCTTCCTCTACCTTCAGCACAGGCGTGCCTTCATAGATTTCCACGCCCTGCGCCACCAGTACAGGCCGCTGGCTGCGCACGTACTGCGCGCCGTTGAGCTGGCCGCTGTTGGGATCCAACACAGCCCCGTGCGCCCCTTCCAACTGGAAAGCAGCGGCGAGCGCGGCCCGGTCCAAAAATTGCACAGGCACGCCGATGCCCTGTAGATATTCGACTTTGGCGTGAGCATACTCTGCCCGCCTGGCGCTGGTGAAGACGCTGAGTGTGCCATCCCGTCGGTAGCTGACAGGCAGGCTGTGGCGGCGGATAATCGCTTCGATTGTGTCGATACCCGCGTTCGTCGTTTTGTAGATGAGAGCATCCCGCTCCGGGTTGCGCGGGGGATCGTAGGGCAGCCAATTGAGCAGCATCCCGCCATTGCGCCCGCTGGCTCCGTTGGCAAGTGTGGCCGCTTCCAGCAGCACCACCCGTTTCTCCGGGTAGCGGCGGCTGAAGTGATAGGCTGTGGATGTACCTGTGAATCCACCACCAATGATGGCCAAATCAGCAGTGGTGTTGCTTGCCAGCGGCGGACCGGGTTGATAGTCCGGTGTGGACGCAGCCCAAACTGAACGATTTTCGTCAATTTCCAACTTTTCAGTAAAGATGCGGCCTGCGACGGGCCAAGTGAGGGAAGCCAGACTGGCGCTGGCAAGCAGGCCGCGGCTGAGGAGGTTCATAGGAGGGATTTCTGCCCTGCCAGGGCGTAAAATCACCTAATCCCCCAATCACCTGTTCGACAGGTGATTGGGGGATTAGGTGATTGGGTGGTTTCGTTAGTCTACACTTTACGCGTGCTCCATCCCTACACCCAGCAGGTCGAGTTCAGCCAGTTTGGCCTCGGTGGGCACGCCGTTCTCATCCCAGCCCGCCATGCGGTAATAGGTGGTCAGTGCTGCTAAAAAGTCGCCTTTGTCCAGGGCCACGCCTTCCAGCTTGCCCTTGCGCAGGGGTTCAAAGATGCGTTCGGGCAGCATATCGTCGGCGCTCGTAAAGCCCTCGCGCACATTGAACATCCGGGACATTGTATTGGCCCGCTCGCCCACTTTCAGCAATTCCCACAGGCTCATATCCCAGCCGGTCGCGCCGTTGATAAAGTCCTGCAGCGCCTTCAGCTTCAGCGTGCCGATGGGAATGCCCACGAAATCACACATGCCGATACTGTTGTAGAGACTCCAGACAGCCTGGGCATAGAAAAAGGCCCGCACTTTCTTGCCGCTGAAATCCATCCGATCCACTGGCTCGATCAGCCCGGCTTCGGAAAGGCCATTGTCCAACACGCCCAACCCCTCGAAGGCGGGGTCGTGGGGGGCTTCCATGTGGTCCGCGCCCGTGGGGGAGATGGCATAGGAGAGGCTCAGCCCCACCTTGCCACGGGGTTCGTGCATGGGCAGTTCCTGGCCCTTGACATGCATGGCGAATTTCTCGCTGCCTTTGCCAATCTTCTCAGAAGCCTTCTTCACACCGTCGGCCAGGATATTGCCCAGGCCCTCCCGCTTGGCAATTTTGTGGATCATCGCCAGCATCGCGTCCGCGCTGCCCCAGACCAGTTCGATGCCGTCCGTATCCTCTGTGGTCAGGATACCGGCTTCGTAACATTCCATGGCAAAGGCAATGCTGACGCCAGTGGAGATGCCATCCAACACATAGCGGTTGACCCACTGGCTGCCCTCGGCAATCGCGGCCAGGTCGTCCACACCACACAGGGAACCCAGCGCGGCGATAATTTCGTACTCCATACCGCCGTTCTTGGCTGTGACACCTCGCTCCGGCACTTCCACCTCGCGCTTGCAGGCCACATTGCAGGCGAAACAGGTGCCCCGGTTGACCAGAATCGTGTCGGCCATCGTTTGGCCGCTGATATTGTTCCAGCCGTCAAAGCCGCCGTCCTTGAAGTTGTGGGTGGGCAGAATGCCGTCGGCCTGCAGAGTGGGCAGCCCGCCTGCCGTGCCCGTCTGGTGATAGCGGTCCGATTCCTGGTCGTAATTTTCCCGGAACCATTTGACGACGCCGTTCACCTCCTGCCGGTCGTTGGGCACAAGACGCTCTCTGCCCCGCACCACAATCGCCTTCAGCAGTTTGCTGCCCATCACCGCGCCCAGGCCAGCCCGCCCGTGAAAGTGGCGCAACTGGTTGGTCATGGCCGAATAGAGGACTTTGTTTTCACCGGCTATACCTGTCTGCAAAACGCAGATTCTCTTGTCGTCCAGTTCTTCCTCCAGGCCGTCCTGGACAATATCGGCCAGTTGCCCCCAGTAACGGCTGGCGTCCCGAATTTCGCAGCCGCCGTCGGCCACATAGAGATAGACCGGCTTTTCAGACTGCCCGTGGACAATCATTCCGTCAAAACCCGTGCGCTTGAACTCCGGTCCCCAATAGCCGCCAGCCTCTGCTTCGCCAAAACCGCCGGTGAGGGGGGATTTGGCCGCGGCCGTATAGCGATTGGCCCCGGAAAGAGCCAGGCCGTTGATGACGCTGGTCATAAATATCAGGGGATTTTCCGGCCCCAGGGGGTCGATGCCCGGCTTCACATCCCGCAGCAGGAAGTGGCTGGCCAGGGCGCTGCCGCCCAGATAGCGCCGGTAGAGTACTTCGTCCAACTCCTCCACCCACGTTTCGCCGCGGGTAAGGTCCACGTGTAGAATTTTTCCAGTAAAACTTTGAGCCATTGTTTCCTCCGCTGGCGGATAAAGACTGGCAGAGATTCAGGACAACTGAAGTCCATTGTACTCGCTGGCGCAATCGCGGGCAAGTCGCGCGAAGAGAGGGAGTGTAATTCAGATTGGGGATGCGAGGTGCTGATTCCCGGAATCGGTCGCCCCTGATTTACAAAATAGCCACGGATGGACGCGGATAAACACGGATAGAATCTGCGCAATCTGTGTCTTCTGCGCTAATCTGCGTCCCTATTCTGACTCTACTGCAAAAAGCCTTTTGAGCCACTGATAGACATTGATAAAAAGAAGGATTCTCTCCTGAAATTCTCTGCGACTCCGCGTCTCCGCGGGAGAAATTGACCTTTTTGCAGGGGACTCTATTCTCATTACTGATTGTGCTCCATCGGGCATGTACACTGACTTACAAAATAGCCACGGATGGACGCGGATGGACGCGGATAAACACGGATAGAATCTGCGCCTTCTGCGTAAATCTGCGTCCCTATTTTCATTGCGCCCGAAGATGAGGGGTGAAAATCGACACCACAGACCATTCCGGGGCCACATTCCCAGCAGACCTCCATACAGATGCCACGCGAAAGGTTCCCGGACTCAGCCGAACAGAAGAAATCTGCTAGAATCAGAACCAGCGATATATTTGCCTGATGACTGCTTTCCACGACCAAAGGAGCTATTTGTGATCTACAATTTTGATGAAATTATCTCGCGCAAGGGAACCCACTCGGTCAAATGGGAGGCCGGGGAACTGCTCAAAGAGATTGGCATAACCGAGCGCTTCGACGAAGATACCATCTCTCTTTTCGTGGCGGATATGGATTTCCCCTGCCCACAGCCGGTCATCGACGCGCTCCACGCCCGGGTGGATCGGCTGATGTTCGGCTACAGCACATACACCACCACACCGGATTACATCGAGGCCATTCAGGGCTGGTTTGCCCGTCGCCACGGCTGGGATATTGACGCCGATTCGATTGTCTACAGTCCTGGCACGGTCGAAGCTATCAATATGGCGGTCAAAGCCTATACCGAACCGGGGGAGGGCGTTATTATCCAGCGCCCGGTCTATTCCCCCTTCACCAGCGCCATCACAAAAAACCAACGGGTGGTGGTCAACAACAGCCTGCGCCACACCGACGGCTACTACACCATCGACTTCGACGATCTGGAAGCCAAGGCCAAAGACCCGAACAATAAACTCTTTATCCTGTGCAGCCCCCACAACCCCGTGGGGCGGGTGTGGACACCGGAGGAACTGGTCCGCATGGCGGAAATTTGTCTCGCCAACGACGTTGTGTTGGTCTCGGACGAAATTCACGGCGATCTGGTGCGCCAGGACGTCACCCACTACCCCATCTGCACCCTCGTGGACGACGACCGCCTGATCGCCTGCACCGCCACCAACAAAACTTTCAATATGGCCGGTCTCCACTGCTCCAATATTGTCATCAACAACAAAGAACTGCGGACAAAGTTCACCGACCAGATAGGTTTCAAATCGCCCACCCCCTTCGCCATTACCGCGCTCATCGCCGCCTATAACGAAGGCGAAGAGTGGCTGGCCCAGGTCAACGAATACATCGACGGCAACCTGGCCTTCCTGCAGGATTTCCTGGCCGAGCACATGCCCCAGGTCAAATACCGCATACCCGAAGGCACGTATATCGGCTGGATGGATTTCTCCGGCTATGGCCTCAGCCCGAAGGAAGTCCACGACCGCATCTATAACCGGGCCAATGTGGTGTTGGAGGACGGCAAACTGTTCGGGGAGGAGGGGCTGGAGTTCCAGCGCATCTGTGTTCCGTCGCCCCGACCTCTTTTGCGCCAGGCGCTGGAACGGATTGCCGACCAGTTTTAGGCAGGAAGATTTTCAGGATTTGGGTTGTAGCCGTGCAGTCACAATCACAGACAACCGGGAAGGAATCAATACCCGTGAACAGCGCGCCGATTGTCCTTCTCCACGGCTTCACCGGCAGCGGTGCAAGCTGGACAGAACACGCAGTCCAATTTCGCGCCGAGGGATATGGGGTGCTGACCCCCGACCTGCCCGGCCACGGCGCGAACCTGCCCGCGAATCCCGATGACTACACGATAGAGGCAGCCGCCAATCAATTGGCCGCCTGGCTGACAGACGCGCAGACCGGCCCGGTTCATCTGCTGGGATATTCTATGGGTGGACGGCTGGCCCTCTACTTTGCCCTGCACCACCCGGAAAGAGTGGAATCGCTGATTCTGGAAAGCGCGTCGCCGGGGCTGGCCTCAGCAGAGGAACGGGCCGTCCGCCAGGCCAGCGATGACGCGCTGGCCACCCGTATCGAGCGGGAGGGCATTCCCGCTTTCGTCACCTTCTGGGAAAGCCTTCCGCTCTGGAAAAGCCAGGAACGACTAACGCAGTCCGCCCGACAGTGGCTACACGAACAGCGATTGCAGAACAGTGCCGCGGGGCTGGCCCGCAGCCTGCGCGGCATGGGAACAGGCGTGCAGCCCAGTCTGTGGGATCGCTTGGCTGATCTGGCTATGCCTGTGCTGCTGATGGCAGGGGAAGAAGATGCCAAGTTTGTGGCGATTGCTCGGCAGATGGCAGAATACATACCCCACGCCCAGTTGGTCATAGTCCCCCAGGCCGGGCACACAATTCATGCGGAGCAGCCGAGCGTCTTCCGCCAAGCCGTGCTGGCCGCGTTATAGTCTGTCCACACAGTTTTGGCTTGCCTACACAGCCTCGCGGGAAAAGCCCGTTACCCGTTCCAGGAGTTGGCCCGTGTCTTTATCCATACCTGCTATTCTGCGACCACCCCACTTTGATGACGAAAAGGCCAACGAGCGGGCCACTATTCTGTGGACAATGCTTGTCACATTACTGGCAATCGTCGTCCTCTATCTGCTGATTGCCCCCACCTTCTTCTTTCCCGAAAGTCGTTCGATTCTGCCCGCCAGCCTGCTGGAGATCGCAGTAATTGTGGGAATGTTGGCTCTGGCGCGCAGAGGATATATCCGCTTGACCAGTTGGCTGCTCTGCCTATTGCTCGAACTATTGCTGCTTTTTACACTCTACCAAAGCGGGGGCATTCGGGGGGCCGGCTACCTCAGCCACATCTCTCTTGTGCTTGTGGTGGGGCTGCTCTTGGGGGGGCGGCAGGCCACAGGCGCGGCCCTGGTGAGCCTGTTGGCAGGGCTGTTGGCCTGGTATATCACCGCGTCGGGATTGTCGCCCAACAGCATTTTTCAGCCATCCATCTTCCATACCTGGTCGGAAGTCACGCTGAATATTGTGACCACAGCCATCTTTTTGCGGGTGTGGGATCGCAGCAGCCAGCGGGCCAGGCAACGCATCCACTACCAGTTGGCCGAGCGCCAGCGGGCCGAGGCAGCCCTGGCCCACAGCGAAGAGGAGCTGCACCTGGCGCTCTCGGCCTCTCGGGTGGGCACGTGGAACTGGAATATAACGACGGGCGACGTAACTTGGTCGGAGCAGGTGGGGCTGCTTTTCGGCCTGCCCCCCGGCGAAAGCGTGGGCAGTTTCGAGCGTTACCTTAGCCTGATCCACCCGGAAGACCGGCCACTGGTCGAGACAGCCATCCAGGCAGCGGTGGCGGAACGCAGCCAGATGAGCGTGGAACACAGAGTTATCTGGCCGGATAATTCCATCCATTGGCTGGTGGGCCGGGGCGATTTGGCCACCGGGACAGATGACAGCCCCGTGCGCATGGCTGGTACAGTTGTGGACATCACAGACCGAAAACGCACGAGTTTGGAACTGGCGGAAAGCGAACGCAAATATCGGCTTCTTTTCGAGACATCCCAGGACGCAATCGTCAATCTGGAGTTGGAAGAGAGGCGCATTGTCGACTGCAACCCAGCTACAGAGGCCATGTATGGCTATAGCCGGAAAGAATTGCTGGGCATGACTTCTATGCAACTCTCCCAGAACCCACCTCTTCCCCTGGCCGAGCTCGATGACAGTCAGTTCAGCAGCCCATCAAAAATTCACCGCCAGCACGCCATCCACCAGCGCAAGGACGGCAGCACATTTCCAGTGGAGGTGTCGGCCAGCGCTTACCAGAACAATGGCAAACCAATGATATACGCTGCCTTTCGGGACATTACCGAGCGAATGGAGGCGGAGAGTGCCCTGCGCAGCAGCGAAGCCCGCTACCGGGCCATTGTGGAAAGCACCGACGATCTCATCTGCCGGTTTCTGCCCGACACAACCCTCATTTTCGTCAACGAAGCCTATTGCCGCTATTTTGGCCGCACGCGGGAAGAACTGATCGGCCTGCCGTTTCTCACGCTCATTCCAGAGTCGGAGCACGCAAGCATTCGCGAACAATTGCAGAAGTTGATGGAGACGGATGCATCTTTCACCTACGAACACCAGGTGGTGACACCCGGCGGGGAACTGCGCTGGCAACAGTGGACCGACAGATCGATTGTGGATGGCGATGGCGTTGTCCGCGAGTTGCAGTCTGTGGGACGCGACACAAATGAACGCCGGGTGACCGAAGAGCATCTGCAGGAATCCCTGCGCGAGAAGGAAATTCTCTTCCGGGAAATCCACCACCGGGTCAAGAACAATCTGCAAATTGTTTCCAGTCTGCTCAAATTGCAGGCGGCAACCCTGGAAGACAGCCAGATGCGGGCGATTGTCGACGACAGCCGCAACCGCATCAATTCTATGGCCCTGATCCACGAACGGCTCTATCGCACGGGCGATCTGGCCCAGATCGATTTTGCGGCCTATGCCAAAGAATTGGTGGTCCATCTATTCCGTGCCCACGGCGCTGCAGCCCGGCACATTACCGCCCACATCGACATTCCCGACATTCAGCTCCGGGTAGATACGGCGATTCCCTGCGGCCTGATCATCAACGAACTCGTCACCAATGCGCTCAAGCACGCCTTTCCCCATCAGACACCGGGGCAGGTGACCATTGCCGTCACCGCGGATAGGGACGAGCGCGTTCATCTCCGCGTGCAGGACAACGGCATTGGGCTGCCCCCAGGCCAGGACATTGCCGAGACCGATAGCCTGGGATTGCAGCTTGTACAGACGCTCGTAGCCCAGATCGACGGGGCGTTGACACGTCTGCCTGGCCCCGGCGCGGGCATTTGTATCACCTTTTCCAACAAAGAAAAACTGGGGTAGAATAGGTATACATCTCTTTTTCCTCACCCAAATTTCTTTCGGAGATTTCCTATGCCCCTGCTTTTTGATATGCCTTTGGACCGGCTAAAAACCTATGAAGGCCGGAACCCGCGGCCGGCGGACTTTGACGAGTATTGGGATCGATCCCTGGCCGAGCTGGCCGCCATCGATCCCGCGGTGGAGCTGGTCCCCGCCCAGTTCCAATCGCCTTTTGCTGACTGCTTCCACATGTATTTCACCGGCACGGGCGGCGCACGGGTCCACGCCAAGCTGCTGCGCCCCAAAAACGCCGCGAACCCCCACCCGGCTGTTCTGATGTTCCACGGCTATTCGGGCGACAGCGGCGACTGGCAGAGCAAACTGGGCTATGTGGCCGCGGGCTACACTGTGGCCGCGCTGGATTGTCGCGGCCAGGGCGGTCTGTCGGAGGATGTGGGCGGCGTGCCGGGCTGGACCCTGCGCGGTCATATTGTGCGCGGGCTGGACGGCAAGCCCGAAGACCTGCTCTATCGCCACATTTTCCTCGACTGCGCGCGCATGGCCCAGATTGTGATGGATATGCCCGATGTGGACGAGACCCGCGTGGGCGCTACCGGCGGCAGCCAGGGCGGCGCGCTGACACTGGCCTGTGTGTCCCTGGAACCCCGTGTCAAACGGGCCGCGCCTGTCTACCCCTTTCTGTCCGACTACAAACGGGTGTGGGACATCGATATGGACAAAGACGCCTATGCCGAGCTGCGGGAATGGTTCCGCAAGTTTGACCCCCGGCACGAACGGGAGGAGGAAGTCTTCACCCGTCTGGGCTATATCGACATCCAATTCCTGGCCCCCCGCATCCGCGCCGAAGTGATGATGGGCGTGGGCGAGATGGACCAGATTTGCCCGCCCTCCAGCCAGTACGCGGCCTTCAACAAAATCACATCGCCCAAGCAGGCTGTCCACTATCCGGACTACGGCCACGAGAAATTGCCCGACTTTGACGACCGCATCTTTGAATGGATGATGGACCTGTAGGCTGCGTCAAAGAAGAGTAACGAAGGGGTGAGAAGGGGTTTGCGCCCGTTCACCCCTCTCCCCCTCATTCAGGACTTGATTGTGAATCCGCAAGACCCTCAAAAAATTGCATGGCAGTATGCCAACCGGGCGGCGCTGGTTGCCCGGCTGGAATTTGCCCTGAACGCCGACGACGAAACTCTTTTTACGGAAGAGTGGAACGGTCATCTTGTGGCTGTCACCAAAGAAAAGAATACCCTGCGCCTCTGGCTTATCGACCAGAGCGCAAACGATACCGATTGGGTGCAGAGTATTCTGCACTTGACCGATCCGCTCTTTCTGCCCATGAGCTATACCCAGGCGATGATGCTGGCGCTCATTTGGCAGCCCCAGCCGGAACGCATTTTTGTAACCGGGCTGGGTGGCGGCGGGCTGGCAACCGTCCTGCATCACTACCTGTGGCAGACCCGCATCGACTGCGTGGAGCTATCGCCCCCGGTGGTGGCCGCCGCGATTGGCTGCTTTGGCTTCGCCCCCGACGAGCGGATGTCGCTGACGACAGGCGACGCGCTGGAGGCCTTGGCCCAGGCCGCGCCCCGAAGCTATGACATTCTCTTTCTCGATCTGTTCTTCGACAACGGCGAAACGCCCGAACATCTGGTGACAGATGATTTCTTTCGGCTGTGCCAAAGCCGATTGCGCCCAGGCGGGCTGCTGACAATGAATTTGGGCGCAAAGATGCCCGACTTTTCCCAACGGCTTGCCCCAATCGCGGCCCATTTCCCCAGTGTCTACACCTGTCGGGGGCACGGCTCCACGCAAGTTGTCTTTGCCACCGAGCGCCCGCCCATTGCCTCCTTTGCCCTCACCCAGCAGGCAATGGCCATCCAGCAGGAACACAGCTTTGCCTTTCCCTACGTTCCCTGGGTCTCCCGGCTGATCCAACAGCGGCCCACGCCGGAGCCAGTCTGATGCAGGGCCGGCTGGCGCGCTGGGCCGGGTTGGCCCGTTCCCTGGCCATCTACTACGGCGTGCCTGGCCGCGCCCGCAAGGATCGAAACTTCTACAGGCAATTCGTCCAGCCCGGCGCGCTGGTCTTCGACATCGGCGCGCACGTGGGCAACCGGCTGCGGGTGATGCGTCAACTGGGCGCAACCTGTGTGGCCGTGGAACCCCAGCCCCTTTTTGCCGATTTTCTGGACTATTTCTATGGGCAGGACGAGCAGGTGGTGCTGGTGCGAGAGGCCATAGGCGCAACCCCAGGCGCGGCCACATTGCACATTTCCCAGCGCACACCGACAGTGACGACCATCTCGACGGGCTGGATGGACGCGGTGCGCCAGGCCGATGCCTTTGCAAATGTGCATTGGGAAGAAACGGTGACTGTGCCTGTGACCACCCTGGACGCGCTGATTGCCCGCCACGGCACGCCCGATTTCTGCAAAATCGATGTGGAAGGCTCGGAGTTGGCCGTGCTGGAAGGATTGTCGATTCCCCTGCCCCTGCTCTCCTTCGAGTACATCCCCGCTACCCAAGAAATGGCCCTGGCCTGTATCCAACGGCTGCAAGCCCTGGGCAGTTATCGCTATAATTGGTCGGTTGGGGAAGAACAGCGGCTGGCCTCGGCCCTTTGGCTGGACGCGGCGGAGATAACAGCGCGGGTGAGGGGAATGGGGGTCAACGACAGGTCGGGGGATATGTATGCGAAGCGATCAGAGTAAAAACAGTCATCACACAATGTGTGCCGCCAGGACAGAAAACCCATTCTCCCATCCGCGGGTCAATCTCTGCCGCGTCGCCGACTTTTCGGATCGTTCGGCTGCGCGATAGGAAATATGCCGCAAAAGGAGCACCCAATGGTTCACTACACAGATTCGCTAGACGGCATCAGCGAACAGACTGTCACCGGCCTTTTCGCTCACTGGGGAACACCCCCAGCACCAGCCGCGATTTTGCGCATTTTTCAGGGCAGCGATCTGCTGCTCCTGGCCCGGAATGGGGAGAGTGGGCCGGTCATCGGCTACATCACAGCCATCACCGATGGCGTCTCCGCCGCCTATATTCCCCATTTGGAAGTGCGCGAGGCGTGGCAAGGCCAGGGCATAGGCTCGGAGCTGGTGCGCCAGGTGGTGGAACGGCTGCACCATATTTATGCCATCGATCTTATGTGCGACCCGGAGTTGCAGCCCTTCTACGCCAGGCACGGCTTTCGCGCCTGGTCGGGGATGCTCATCCGCAACTACGACCGCCAGTCCTGTAGCTGATAGATTTCCTTCAGCGGCTGATTGGGACGCAGTTTTTGGCGTGCTATAATACCGAGTCCACTGCAGAAAGGGTGCTTTCTCCCGCGGAGATGCCGAGACGCAGAGAATTTCAGGAGAGAATCCTTCTTTTCATCCGCGTCTATCTGTCTTCATCCGTAGCTAAAACAGCTTTTTGCAGCAGAGTCCTGCACACTGCGTTCAGCGCTCTGCGCCGCGCACATTTTTTTATCCAAACTCAGAGGGAGTTACCTTATGCCCCCGGCTATTCGTACAACTGTTGTCGGCAGTTATCCTGTTCCCACCTGGCTGGCAGCCTATCCCACCACACCCAACCTGCGCGACGCGATTCTGGTTGTGTTGAAAACCCAGGAACTGGCCGGGCTGGACCTGATCGCGGACGGCGAGCTATCCCGTTTCGATGTCAACCACCCGGAAACCAATGGGATGATTGAGTATTTTGTGCGCCCACTGCGGGGGATCAGCCTCAAATTGGGCCGGGCCGAGATCGAACGCTTTCGCCGCCAACAGGGGATGGGTTTCCGCACCCGGCCCGCGGGGCTGATCCACGCGCCTATTCATTCCGGGTCATTGGACTTGCTCTCTGCCTGGGAATCCGTGAGACCCCTGAGCCAGATTCCCCAGAAATTCACCCTGACTTCGCCCTATATGTTGGCCAAGACGCTGCTGGACGAGCACTACGAAGACCTGCGGGTGCTCACAATGGAACTGGCCCGCATCCTGCGCGGCCAGGTGGAGCAGATCGACGCGCCGGTGATTCAGGTGGATGAGGCCAATCTGACCGGCCACCCGGAGGACGCGGACTGGGCACACGAGCCAATCAACCACGTGCTGGACGGCATTCAGGGGGAGCGGGCGCTGCATCTCTGCTTCGGCAACTACGGCGGCCAGTCTATCCAGACCGGCTTCTGGGCCAAACTGCTGCCCTTCCTCAACAATCTGCACGTGGACCACCTGGTGCTGGAATTCGCCCGCCGGGGCTACGACGAACTGCCCCTCTTCCGGGATCTGCGCCCGGAGATCGCCCTGGGCATCGGCGTCATCGACATCAAAGACAACGAAGTCGAGTCCGCGGAAACCGTCGCCCGGCGCATTGAGCACGCGGTCAGCGTCCTCGGCCCAGAGCGGGTGAAGTGGGTGCATCCAGACTGCGGCTTCTGGATGCTGCCCCGCTCGGTGGCCGATCGCAAGATGGCCGCGCTGGTGCAGGGGCGGAATCTGGCGGAAGGGCGGGGATGAAGGGGTGACAAGGTGAAGGGGTGAGTAATACCCGACACCGGACACCCGACACTTTCCATCTGCCACCTGCCGCCTGCCACCTGCAACTTTCAACCTTCCACATCTCACCCACAAGGAACCTCTTATGACCACTCCTCTCTCCGCCGTACTCATCGGCACAGGCGGCATTGCTCGCTCCCACGTCAACGCCCTGCGCTCCAACGCCGACCGCGCCCAACTGGTGGCGGCCATGGACATCGACGCTGAACGGGTCTCCGCCTTCTGCGAGACAAATGAAATCCCCCGGCCCTACACGGATTTGGCCGAAATGCTGGAACGGGAAAAGCCCGATCTGGTGCATATCGCCACCCCACCCAGCCTCCACGCCCAACAGGTCGTCCAGGCATTGGAAGCGGGCGCGTGGGTGCTATGCGAAAAGCCTCTCTGCGCGTCCCTGGCCGAAATGGATTTAATTGAAGAAGCCGAGCAGCGCACGGGCAACTATTGCAGCAGCGTCTTCCAGTGGCGTTTTGGCTCCGCCGGGCAACACCTGAAAGGGCTGATCGACAGCGGCGCCATCGGCAAACCGATGATCGCCAACGCGCTCACCACCTGGTATCGCACGCCCGAATATTATGCGGTTCCCTGGCGGGGCAAGTGGAAGACCGAACTGGGCGGCGTCTCAATGGGCCATGGCATCCATATGATGGACTTTTTGCTCTATCTCTACGGCGAGTGGTCCGAAGTGCGGGCGATGATCGGCACACTGGACCGGGACATCGAAGTGGAGGATGTGTCCATGGCGATTGTGCGTTTCGCCAACGGCGCGATGGCAAACATCACCAACAGCGTACTCTCCCCGCGCGAAGAGTCGTATATGCGCTTCGACTTCCAGAAGGCGACGGTCGAACTCCATCACCTCTACCGCTACCAGAACGACGACTGGAGCTACTCCCTGCATCCCAGCATGACCCACACCGCGGAGTTTGAGGGTTGGAAAACCCTGCCCGCCAATGTGGGGTCCAACCACGACGAGCAGTTGCGCCAGCTTCTCGACAGCCGGGAAAAGGGCGAACGGCCGCTGGTTTCCGGGCCGGGCGTGCGGGGAACAATCGAATTTCTCGCCAGCCTCTACAAATCCGCCATGACCGGCCAGCCCGTGCGCCGGGGCGACATCACACCGGGCGATCCTTTCTATAATGCAATGAACGGGCCGGGGGATCAGTCCTGGCAGAACGTATGAAAATTGTGCCACTGATGAACACTGATAGACGCTGATAAGTTTGGGATGAATACGGATAGAAGTGAAGGAGGGTGCGATTGTGGAGCGGAAGTATCCCAACCACGCGACACCGGACTTGGATGAACTGACCGGACGGATTATCGGTGCTGTTTTTCAGGTCAGCAACACTTTGGGCGTGGGCTATTTGGAGAAGGTATACGAGCGGGCGCTCGTACACGAACTCACAAAACGCGGGATGCAGGTCCAAGCCCAGTTGCCTATCCAAGTCGTCTATGACGGCGTAGTCGTGGGCGATTATGCAAGCGATATCCTGGTCGAGGGGAAGGTGTTGCTGGAACTCAAAGCGGTGGATAGCCTGACGAATATTCACTTGGCCCAATGCTTGAACTATCTGGCTGCTACCAAACTGCGTCTCTGCCTGCTCATCAATTTCGGCAAACCCCGTGTCGTTATCCGACGGGTTACACGCTAAAAATCTTTCTGTGCCACTGGTAAAGCGACTCTCTGCTCATCAGTGTCCATCAGTGGCTTTCTATCAGTGTTTATCAGTGTTTATCAGTGTTTATCAGTGTTTATCAGTGTTTATCAGTGTTCATCAGTGGCTAATAACATGACTAACATCACAGCAATCGAAGTATTCCCCGTCCATCTCCCGATGATCCGCTCGTTCTCCTTCGCCAGTGGCTCCGCGGGGAAAGCGGGGGGCAAAGCGCCCCACGTCTTTGTCAAGCTGACCGACAGCGAGGGAGCGGTGGGCTGGGGTGAAGGGCGGCCCGTCCCCGGCTGGTCACCGGAGACGCTGGAAACGGTCACGTCCACCCTGCGCGGCTATATCGCTCCCGCGGTCATCGGCCTGCCGGTCAGCGACCGCTGGGGGGTCCACGCCGCGATGCAGCGGGCGCTGGGCCGGGGACCGTCTATGGGACAGCCCATTGCCCGCTCTGCATTGGATATGGCCCTGCACGACCTGCTGGCGAAGCGGGCCGGACTTTCCCTGCGCGCCTTTCTGGGCGGCAGCAACGAGCGCAACCGCATGGCCCTCAGCTACACCCTCACCGGCCACGACCGGGCCTCAATTCTGGAGGAAATGGCCGTAGGCCAGGCCGCGGGCTTCCTCCACTTCAACTTCAAAGCCGCGGTCGCGCCGGAGACGGATGTGGAAGTGGCCGAGACCGTTGCAGAACACAGCGCATCCGGCGGCTTTGTCTGGGCCGACGCCAACCAGGGCTTCCAACTCCACAACGCCCGCCGGGTGGCAAAGGCTTTCGAATCCATCGGCGTGGATGTGCTGGAGCAGCCCCTACCCGCGGACCAGTTCGAGCAGATGGTCGCCCTGCGCGCCAGCACATCCATCCCCCTGGCCGTGGACGAGGCCAGCGTCGGCCCCGCCGACTTTTTCCGCTACGCCAGCCGGGGACTGGTGGACTATCTGGTGGTCAAAGTCACCCGCAGCGGCGGCATCTGGCCCAGCCTGCAACAGATCGCCATCGCCGAAGCCGCGGGTCTGCCCTTGCTGGTCAGCGGGCTGACCGACGGTTTTCTCACCAAAATGGCCGTCTGTCAGATGGCCCTGGCCTACGGTTTTGCCGGTCCGGCCGCGCTCAACGGCAGCCAGTTCACCGACGAAAGCGCGCTCTTTCCCCGCAAAAGTGAAATCGAATACGGAGGCAGTGTTCACTTGACCGACGCGCCGGGGATCGGTGTGGAGCCGGACGAGACAGCGCTACGGGCATTCACTGCGTAGGTTGGGTTCTCGCCAATGTTGGGTGAATGCCTGGGTTGTTGGCGAGGCATTCACGGTCGCGTGGGCGGCATTCACCCAACCTACGCCAGGCGAACCCAACACAAACCCGCCAATGTTGGGTGAATGCCTGGATTGTTGGCGGGGTGTTCGCGGTCGCATGGACGGCATTCACCCAACCTACGCTACGGAACTCCGCTGTGTGGCTGTGCGTTTGCTCTGGTAGCATCCGCACAACCGATCAGAGAGGAAGCCCCATGCGCGTCAAAATGATTTTGCCCGCGCTGACCGAAGCTGTCAGCCCCCTTTTTCGCCCCATCAAATATTCCCTGTTTCCCCCGCTGGGCCTGGCAACCCTGGCTGCTTATCTGGACGACAGCGACGAAATCGACCTGCAAGACGAGCACGTAGAAAAATTGCGCCTGGACGACCAGCCGGAATTGGTCGTCATTCAGGTCTACATCACCAGCGCGCGCCGAGCCTACGAACTGGCCGATCACTACCGGGCGCGGGGCGCATACGTCTGTCTGGGCGGGCTGCACGTCACTTCTTTGCCAGAGGAGGCCGCGACCCACGCCGACACAATCTTCACCGGTCCGGGGGAGGATAGCTGGCCCATTTTCCTGGCCGACTATCGGGCCGGTCAGCCCCAGACCCGCTACAACGCGCCGAGCCGACGCACAATTGTCGGCATTCCCCCCATCCGCCGGGACCTGATCAAACGCCATCTGTATATGGTTCCCAACTCGATTGTGGTGTCGCGGGGCTGTCCCTATCACTGCGATTTTTGCTACAAAGAGGCTTTCTTTGAGGGAGGCAACTCCTTCTACACCCAACGGGTGGACGAGGCGTTGGCCGAGATTGACCGACTGCCCGGCAAGCATCTCTACTTTCTGGACGATCACCTGTTAGGCGATCCCAAATTCGCGGCCGCGCTCTTCGAGGGGATGCGGGGGATGGGTCGGGTCTTTCAGGGCGCGGCGACGGTCAATTCGCTGCTCGCGCCCGGCCTGCTGGAAAAGGCGCGGGACGCGGGTCTGCGCAGCATCTTCGTCGGCTTCGAGAATCTGGATCAGGCCAATTTGCGCCACAGCAGCAAAACCCAAAATTTGGGCCGAGACTACGACGCGATGATCCGCCGGGTTCATGCCGAAGGGGTGATGCTCAACGGCAGTTTTGTCTTTGGCATGGACGGGGACGGCCCGGATGTCTTTGCACGAACCGTCGATTGGGCCGTTGAGCAGAGCATCGAGACTGCCACCTTCCACATTATGACCCCCTACCCCAGCACGGCCCTCCACCAGCGCATGGCCGCCGAGGGGCGACTGCTGCATCAGGACTGGGACCTCTACGACACCCGGCATACGGTTTTCCAGCCCAAAGGGATGACCCCCGCCCAGTTGGAGGAAGGCTACTGGCGGGCCTACCGCAACTTCTATCGCTGGTCGTTCATCCTGCGCGGCGCGTCTCACAAAGAGACACCGGTGCAGGCCGTGCGCCACGTGGCCTACGCCGCGGGATGGAAGAAGTTCGAGGGGTTGTGGAACGCACTGATCCGGCTGAAGCAGGTCTCCTACGCCCTGCCGATTCTGGAGCGGGTGCTGCTGGGCACGGATTCTGTAGATAGCCACAGGGCGACACCTGCGGCTTGCCCGAAACCAGCCCCGCCGCTAGAATGGGAGGAGACGCTCAGTCTTGCAACCCTTGCCAGCCAACCCACAGCCCAGGAGTTACAGCGGTGACAGCCTTTCAGATAAACGGCACGCATGACGCGCCTTTTGGTGATGCACGATAAATGGCCCGGACGATCAAACGCTTCTCCGACGGCAGTTTGCTGGAATTCGACCAGGGCAATTTCGACGAATGGTGCATCTTTCTCACCCGGCCCGGCCGCGCCCGCTTCGCGCCCAAAGATTGGCAATACTTCACCCGCCTGCAAGAGTTGGCGGCTGCCTACGGCGCGGACAAAACCTACGCCGATTTCGTCATCGTTTTCGACGCCACAGACAAAATCCTCGACGCCGAACTCCTGGCCCGCATCAGCGCCTTTTCGCTTGACTACACGCAGGATGTGTTGCGCGCCGATATTGTTTTCACCCTTCTCTACGCGGGGATGCTGGCCGAGGAGAACAAAGCCTTTGCTCCTCTGGGCAAGCGCATCAAACATCTGGGCGTCTATCAGGTGGTGATGGAAGGGATGCGCCCGCGGGAGGCCGCCACCTTCAGCGTAGGCCGCCCCTGGCAGGAACTCGCCCGTCTCTGCGCGGGGCGGGGATTTTAGCCAATGCGCACTTTTCTGAAATGGGCGGGCAACAAACAGCGGATGGTGGCGCGGATTACTGCGCTCCTGCCCAAAGGCCAACGGCTGATCGAGCCTTTTGTCGGCTCCGGCGCGCTCTTTCTCAACAGCGACTATCCGGCCTATTTGCTGGCGGACAGCAACGGCGATCTGATCGATCTTTACTGCCGTTTGCAGGCGGAGGGCAATGATTTCATCGACTTCTGCCGCACGCTTTTTGTGGCGGAAAACAATACGCCCGACGCTTTCTACGGCCTGCGCGCCACCTTCAACGGGACAGAAGATGCCCGGCTTAAATCGGCCCTCTTCCTCTACCTCAACCGCCACGGCTACAACGGCCTCTGCCGCTACAATGCCAGCGGCGGTTTCAACGTGCCCTTTGGCCGCTACAAAAAGCCCTACTTTCCCCAGGCCGAAATGGAAGCTTTCTGGGAAAAATCCCAGACGGCCCGTTTCTGCCAACAGAACTTTGCCACCACAATGCAGGCGGCCCAGCCCGGCGATGTGATCTACTGCGATCCGCCGTATGTCCCCCTCTCGTCCACCGCCCATTTCACCAGCTACAGCGCGGGCGGCTTCGGTTTTGACCAGCAATTGGCCCTGGCCGCGGCCGCGCGGGAGGCAGCCAGCCGAGGCGTGCCCGTGCTCATCTCCAACCACGCCACGCCGGAGATCGAAGAAGCCTATGCAGGCGCGAGCTTCGAGCGCTTTCAGGTGCAGCGCTATATCAGCGCCGATGCCAACAACCGGAACGCGGTGGGCGAGCTGCTGGCGCTCTTTCATCCCTAGACAGTTCAGGCCACGCCACCGATGGGTGTAATGCAAGTTGGGGGCGCGAGATGCTGATTCCGGGAATCGACCGGACGATCCAAGGCATTCACACCAGGTTTGGTCGATTCCCGGAATCGGTTGTACCCCTGCTCCATTACACCCTCCACCCGTGCTGTGGTTGCGGCGGCAATGGAGCAGGGGTACAATGGAGAGACTATCATTCACCCCGCCCGCCAAAGGAGAAGTGCTGTGAACGAGAGCGAGAACAAAGGCAAAGGCTATCAAAACTACAACCCAGTCACTGTGACTGTCAGTGAATCAGTGGGGATTCTCGTGTTGGGTGTGCTGGCGGTGATGCTGCTGTTCGCACTCCTGCGCAGCCAGTCCCGCCACCGCAAGCTGCTGGCCCAGCTCGCCGGTCTGGAAGCGCAGACAGCAGAGGAGCAAGCCCAATGACGGATGTAACAGTCATCGGCTGCGGCGTCTCTGGGCTTTCCAGCGCTATTCGCCTGCAAGAAGCTGGATTTTCGGTGCGGATCGTCAGCCGTGAGTTGCCGCCCCACACCACCTCCGATGTGGCCGGGGCCATTTGGCATCCCATCTCCGCGGAAAATTTGCCCAACGGTCTGCGCTGGGCATCCGAGTGTCGGGAGGAGTTGCTGCGGCTGGTGGACGACCCCACAACCGGCGTGCAGGTCATTGAATTGCTGGAGCCGGTGGAGGAAGGCAAGGAGGGCATGGCCTGGCAGGCGATGCTCGACGACTTGCGCCCAGCACAGGAAGATGAACTGCCCTTGGGCTATACGGGCGGCTTTCGTTACAGCGTGCCACTGATCGAGACACCGATTTATATGGCCTATCTGGTGCGCCGCTTCCAGGCCAACGGCGGCGAGATTCAACAGGCGCTGGTGGACGATCTGGACAGTTTCGCCGGAGCCGAGCGGCTGGTGGTCAACTGTACCGGCGCGTGGGCGGGCAAGCTCACCGGCGACAATCGGGTCTTCCCTATCCGGGGGCAGATACTGCGGCTGCCGCCCCAGCCCCACATCACCCACGCCTTTATGAGCCACGGCGGGCCGCTGGGTTTCACATATATTTTCCCCCGCTCCCAGGATTGTCTGCTGGGCGGCACATCGGAGGCAGGGAACTGGTCTGTGCGCCCCGACGACGCCACCAGCGCGGCCATCCGCGGGCGCTGCACATCCGTGGACCCATCCCTGGCCAACGCGGAAGTCATCGATGTGCGGGTGGGCCTGCGTCCGGGCCGGGATGAGGTGCGCCTGGAACTGGAGGAGACGGCCAACGGCCCGGTCATCCACAATTATGGCCACAGTGGAATTGGGCATACGCTGGCCTGGGGCTGCGCGAATGATGTGACGCGGCTGGCGCAGAAACGATTTGGGTAAAAGTGCTGCGTGCTGCGTGAGCAGTGGTGTCGGCGCGGCCACAGTCTGGCAAGAGATAGTGATATGCCAATGGCTAGTCTACGGAACGCAATACGCAGCCACGCAGCCACGCAGCACGCAGCCAAAAGGAGTCTCCTATGACCTATCAGATGATCAATAACATCCCCGTCTGGGGCGAGCCGGACCAGGGCGCGGTTGACCAGATGGTCAATTGTGCTCGTTCTGGCGAGGCCGCGGCGCTGATGGCGGATCACCACCTGGGCTACGCGATGCCCATCGGCGGCGTGATTGGCTATAGGGACAAAATCAGTCCGTCCGGTGTTGGGTTCGACATTGCGTGCGGGAATAAAGCCGTGCGCATCGACGCGCCCGCGGCGGAAGTCCGCCAGAACATTGGCCGCATTATGGACGACATCTGGGCGACCCTCTCCTTTGGTATCGGTCTGAAAAACCGGGAAAAGGCCGACCACTCCCTTTTTGACGTCGACCCGGCCTGGGACATCCCCATTGCCCGCAAGCATAAACAGATGGCTGCCGAGCAGTTGGGCACAATCGGCAGCGGCAACCACTACGTGGACATCTTCGAGGACGAAGAGCAGCGCATTTGGATCGGCGTCCATTTTGGCTCGCGTGGGCTGGGCCACCGGTTGGCCAGCCACTTTATCAAAGCGGGCGGCGGCAAAGACGGGATGTACGTGGACCCGGTGCTGCTGGACGTGGACAGCCAGCTCGGCCAGGAGTACATCGCCTGTATGAAGTTGGCTGGCCGTTACGCCTACGCGGGCCGGGATTGGGTGGCGGATCGGGTGGCACGGCTGCTGGGCGCGCATATTCGGGAGGAAGTCCACAACCACCACAATTTCGCCTGGGAAGAGGAACACAACGGCCAGAAATTGTGGGTGGTGCGCAAAGGCGCAACGCCCGCTTTCCCCGGACAGAAGGGTTTTGTGGGCGGGTCTATGGGGGATATTTCTGTGATTCTGGAAGGGGTGGAGAGCGAGGAAAGCGCAGTGGCCCTCTATTCTACCGTCCACGGCGCGGGGCGGGTGATGTCCCGCACACGCGCGGCAGGCAAGTTTCGCTTTCGCAAAGGGCGCAAAGTGCAGGTATCCGAAGGGGAGATCAGCCGCAAAATGATGATGCAATGGGTGCGTCAGGCCGGTGTGGAGCTACGCGGCGCGGGCGTTGACGAATCCCCCCACGTCTACAAACGGCTGCCCGGAGTCCTCGCCTATCACGGCAATACCATTCGCATCCTGCACACGCTGACGCCCCTGGGCGTGGCCATGGCGGGGGAAGATGAGCGCGATCCGTATAAGGATTAGTTGATTGGTTCATTGGCTGATTGGGGGTCGGGATGGCGTATGCTGGTTTCGAGGAATTGGATGTGTATCGGCTGGCGGAGCGCATCGCAGATCGATGTTATGAGGTTGTGAACACTTGGCGTCCGCTCGATCAGGAAACAGTAGGGAAGCAGTTGATTCGGGCGGCGGATAGTATCGGAGCTAATATTGCCGAAGGTCATGGCCGGTATCATTACGGAGATCAATTGCGCTTCCTCTACTATGCGCGGGGAAGTCTTGACGAGACGAGACATTGGATGCGACGGGTACGGCACAGGCAACTTCTACCAGTAGAGTCGGCTGACAAAGCACTCGGCGTACTCGAAGAATTGGCCAAGAAATTGAACGCATACATCTCTTTCATCCGACGCCAGCGAAAGAGCAGCAACAAACAATCAGCCAATACAGTTGCGGAAGAATCACCCTTTTACAATACGGCAGTCATTCCCCAGTACAGTTTTGGTGATGCTATAGCCCATTCGGTTGACGAGTTCGACGAAGATCGGGGTTCTGCCTTACCCGAATCATCGCCAGATGTTCTCGGTGAGCCATTATTCTAATCCTCTCGATTCGCGCCAACGAGACAACCCAATGAACCAATCAACCAGCAGACCAATCAACCTTTCCTCCGCCCGAGATTTTGTGTACAGCAACGGTATCCTGTGGGAGCGTCTGTTATTCAGCCATCTGTTCGAGGGGCGGGCGGTGGAACCGGTGCTGGCCGCATTCCGGGCCTACAAAAACAGCGACAACGGCTTCGGCAATGCCCTGGAACACGACATCCGTTGCCCGGATTCCCATCCGTTGGCATTGGAGTTTCTGCTGGGGGTGTTGCAGCGCACGGGGGTTGAACCCGGCGATCTGCTGGACGGCACAGCCCATTGGGTAGAGATGCAGCGCAAAGAGGACGGCTCCCTGGCAAATCCGGCGGCTGTGCTGGACTATCCCCACGCGCTCTGGTGGAACGAAGGCGGGCAACACATCCCCGATGCCATCACAGCCCGGCTGCTGCGTTTCGGAAAATGTGCGCCATCTTTGGCCCAGTCCACCCGGCGCTGGGTGGAGAAAAATCTGACACTGGAGGACATCCGCGCCACCGACTGGCTCTTTATGAACTATCACGCCCACGACTACTTTTTTCAGGTGGACGACTTCCCCGGTGTGGAAGAACTGCGGGACGCGACAATTGCCAACATTCTGCGCTGCGCCGAAGCCGCGCCCCCAGGCCAGCACATCAGCTTCTTCGATCTCGCGCCCACGCCCCATTCGCCGGTAGCCTTGGCCGCGGACAACGCGCTGATCGAGCGCTGCCTGGCCACCGTGGCCAACGGTCAGCAGGAAGACGGCGGCTGGCGAGACGAGCACGGCCTCTCCCAGTGGTGGCCCTGGACAACGATCTGCGCGCTGTTGACGTTGCGGGCATACGGTGAAAGTTTTCCGTAGTGCGTAGTGCGTGAACTGGTGTCACTTTCAGTTCACGCACTACGGAATTTTTCCATCAATTTTGCCCCTTTACAACTGCCCACTCCTGTGCTACACTTTCGTCAGTTCGGTTTTCATTTCACATTCCCTTCGGAAAGGAGGCGATTTTATGGCAGTCCAAGTGCAATTGTTTGCTCAAGCGCGGCAGCTTGCTGCCAGTGGAATACGCCTATTGTCCGAACAGCGGTATTGATCCGCTGATCTTGCCCCGCTCTTCAGGTCGCAGGCGTCTTCCGCACTGTGGCCTTTTTGATTGGCCCCAGCCCGTCCCATCGTACTACCATCACCGAGTCCAGTGACAACCTTTTGAACCACAACCAACACGAAGAAATACACAGGTTTGCCGAAAACCATCCGTATCTATCCGCGTTTATCAGTGTTCATCAGTGGCTAAAATGCCAGTCGCCGGACCCAACTAATCGAACCAAACGAGGACAAAACGTTGAGTACCTACAACGGATATGACAGTGGCCAGTGGGATGAGAACGAAGCGCTCCTGGCCTATTACAGCGAAAAATTCAGCCTGCCCCGCCAGCGCATCCGCACCAAACCGCCCAAGCCGTCGAATGAGCAGGAAAAACTCGAGCGGGAAAAGGAGTTGGTAGATGCAGTCACCGCGGACCGGGGCATTGCCCTGGGCCTGGAGATCACCTACACGCCCGCCCGCTTTGAAGCCGAGTGGCTGTACGACTCCCTGCGCAACTTCTTCCACCTGGACCTGATCACCGATGTGATGGCCCAGGTGAAGGGAGGCAAAGAGGCCAGCGTCTACCGCTGCCAGCCCCACCCGACGGTAGACGCCGAGTGGTTGGCCGCCAAAGTCTACCGTCCCCGCCAGTTCCGCAATCTGCGCAACGACGCGATGTATCGGGAAGGACGGCAAATTCTGACCGACGAAGACGGCAAGCCCGCCGACCCCAAAGACGACCGCATCATCCGCGCCATCGGCAAGAAATCAGCCTTTGGCGTGCAGGTGCAGCACACCTCCTGGCTGATGTACGAGTACACAACCCTGCAAAAGCTCTATGCCGCGGGCGCGGCTGTGCCCCAGCCTGTGGCCGTGGATCAGAACGCGATTCTGATGGGGTATGTGGGGGATGGCAGCCGGGCCGCGCCGACCCTGCACGAGGCAGTGTTGGAACCGGCAGAGGCCGAGCCGCTCTTTCAGGAGACCCTGCGCAATATCGAAGTCATGCTGAACCAGGGCTATGTACACGGCGACCTGTCGGCCTACAACATTCTCTATTGGGAGGGAAAGATCACACTCATCGACTTCCCCCAGGTGACGGACGCCCAGGCCAACCGCAACGCGCGCAAAATCCTGAGCCGGGACGTGCAGCGGGTCTGTGAATACTTCGGGCAGTACGGCGTGGAATGCAACGCCAACGCCATCACCGAAAAGCTGTGGGCGCGCTATGCAGCACCGGACCCGATGGACTATCTGGCCGATATGTCGAAGGTAGAAGCGGCACGGGACGAGGCCGAGCGGTTGAAAACGGAGCGAGTGGAGAGATTGAAGGCGGAACGAGAGGAGAGGTGAGGAATCAGTGCTGCGTGCTCCGTCAGTAGTGCCGAATTGTCACTACTGACGGAGTACGCAGCACGCAGCACTGGTCTCAAAACGGCCGACGCAAGCACACAACGCGTCGGCCGTTTTTATGCCAGCGCCCACAACTGCCGCGTCAACTGGGCATGGCCGTTGTGCTGGCTGAAATGCTCGATGGCGTGCTGGATGTCGTAGCGCACAGTAATGGGCCGCTGGCTGACGGGATGAAATTTCCCATTCTCCAGATCAGCCGGGGATAGGCTGTCCAAAAAGCTGTGTACCCATTCCTGGCTGCGTTTGGCGCGGGCCAGCAAATAGGCCGGGTCCAGATTGGCCGGGCCAAACTCCTCATCGCCCTCGTCCCCATTCACCTGCACCCATTCAACCCGGCCCATCTGCCATTCAGCCCGGCGCAACAGATAGACAGTGGACGAGATTGCGTGCGCGATCAGCCAGCCCAGCGAGCCGGACGGTCCCTTCCACGGGCTTTCTTCAAAGGGCTTCCACGTGAGTGCAGCCCCAGGCAGATCGGCCAGAAGTTCCTCAACTTCCTGATATTTCGTATCAAACAGTCGTCGATAGACGGCGATTTCAGATGTATCAACTGCCATTGGACGCTCCCTTGGGGTGGTAGATGTGGGGCAACGGATAAAGGGCGATTAACCCATTATAGGCCGTTCCCACCCTCTCTGCCTAACGGGAATCGGCCCGACCGGTGTACAATGGGATATATTCTCATCCATTCCATTGCCCAGAACACTGCTCAGCCTTATGACCCTCCCCACAATTCTCACAATTCTTGTCGTTCTGTTCATCGCCGTCGCCCTCTTTGGCGGCATTTTCCTATACGTCTACTGGTGGTTGATCCAGCGCGCACTGCCCGACCTCAGCGGCAAGCTGCCACTGGAAGGCTTGTCAGCGCCCGTGGAAATCCTACGGGACGAACGGGGTGTTCCTTCTATCTACGCGCAGAACCGGGCCGATCTGTTTCGGGCACAGGGTTTTGTCCACGCCCAGGACAGGCTGTGGCAGATGGAGCAGAACCGGCGCATTGCCAGCGGGCGTCTCTCCGAACTGTTCGGTGTGGCCGCGCTGGATGTGGACCGATTCAGTCGGATTGTGGGTTTCTGGCGGGCAGCCCAGGCGGAACTGGTGACGCTGGAACCGGAAGCGCTGGCTGTGCTGGAGCAGTACGTGGGCGGCATCAACGCCTACATTGCCAGCCGTCCGGGACGCCTGGCCCCGGAGTTCAACCTCCTGCGCCGCCAGCCAGAGCCGTGGACCCCCCTGGACGTGCTGGCTTTTTCCAAAGTGATGGGCTGGAGTCTGAGCGTCAATTGGGAGAGCGAGCTGGTGCGCCTGCAACTGGCAAACCAGCTCGACCCTCTGCTGGCCGCGGAATTGGAACCGGACTACCCACCCCGGAATCCCGCCATCACCGAAGCCCTGGGCGAGAAAAGTATGCGGCTGGTCAGCACCGCCGGGCTGCTCCTGAGCCAATACGAACAGTTGCAGGAATGGCTGGGGCCGTCCGGCTCCAATCAGGGCAGCAACAATTGGGTGGTCGGCCCCAAAGCCAGCAGCAGCGGGCGGGCCATCCTGTGCAACGATCCCCACCTGGCCCTGACAATGCCCAGCGTCTGGTATGAAAATCACTTGCACTGCAATGAAAATGCAGACGGCGGGCCGCAGACGACAGACGGCCATTCGCAACTCACAGATCGCAACTTCCACGTCAGCGGTGTCACCTTTGCCGGCACGCCCGGTGTGACAATCGGCCACAACGAACGCATCGCCTGGGGTGTCACCAACGCGTTCCCCGATGTGCAGGACCTCTACATCGAGCGCCCCCACCCGGAAAAGGCCAACCACTTCGCGTTTGGGGATGGCTGGGAAGAAGCGCAGGTTATCGAAGAGACGATTTCCGTGCGCCGCCAAAACCGACCCCACATCGAACGGGTCGTCGTCACCCGTCACGGGCCGCTCATCAACCGGCTGGTGGCGGCCAAAGGGGCGACCGTTCCTCTGGCCTTGCGCTGGCAGGGCCACGAACCGGGCCGTATGCTCCACGCCATTTTGGGCATCAATACCGCGCAGAACTGGGAAGAGTTCGACGCAGCCCTGGCTGATTGGAGTGTGCCCGCGCAGAATTTTGTCTACGCGGATGTGGACGGCAACATCGGCTACCGGCTGGCCGGGGATATTCCCATCCGCAAGGCCGGGCTGGGACTGGTCCCCGCGCCGGGCTGGACGGATGAGTACGAATGGGGGGGGCTGATCCCCCACGCCGAACTGCCGACGGTCTACAACCCGCCCAGCGGACTGATTGTGACAGCCAACAACAAACTGACCGGCGACGACTACCCCTATTTTCTGGGTGTGGAATACTTCCCCGGCTGGCGCGCGCGGCGGATTGAGCAGATGTTGCAGGAGAAACGACGGCTGGGGCTGAAGGATATGGAGCAGATCCAGCAGGACACCACCAGCCTCTACGCCGCTGAACTGGCCCCGCTCCTGGCCGCCCACCAGAGCGACGATCCGTTTGTGAATATCGGCGTCAATCTGCTGCGCAACTGGGGCTACAAAATGGAGCGGGAGAGCGGCGCGGCCCTCGTCTTTCACTACGCGCTTATGCACCTGCTGGAGATGACCTTTGGGGATAAACTCGGGCCGGCCAAAAAGGGCTTTCTGGGGGGAACCCTCAGCCCACTCTTTATCATCAGCGGCTTTATGCACCGGGCCGAAACCCGCCTGCTGGAGATTTTGCGCGAGAATGAGGAGTCGCCCTGGTATACCGACGCCAAAACGGGCCGCCAGCGCAGCCGGGACGAACTGATCGGCGAGGCGCTGCTCCTATCCGTGCGGCGCATCCGCAAAGAAGTGAACCCCACGCCCCGCAATTGGGCCTGGGGACGGATGCACCAGATTCGCTACGGACACCCAATGGGCAGCGTGCGCATCCTCAAAAGTTTCTTCAATCGGGGACCGTTTCCCTTGGGCGGCGACGGCACAACGCCCAATCAGACCAGCTACGCGCCGGAACTGCCGCCGGGGCTGGCCCAGATTGTGGCAAGCTACCGGCAAATCTACGATGTGGGCGCTTGGGACACAGCCCGCACCATCACCACCAGCGGGCAGAGCGGCCATCCCCTCAGCGACAACTACGCGGATCAGATTCCTATGTGGCTGGAAGGGGACTATCACCCCATGCCGTGGACACGGGAGGCGGTGGAGGCGATTGCTGTGCATCGGCTGCGGCTGGGGCCAGGGTAGGTTGGGTTGTTGCGGCAAAGGATTACAAGTCCTTTCCGCAAACGTTGTGCCGCAACAACCCAACGAACGACGAGGGTCGGTGTTGGGTTCTCCCGGCGTTTGTTGACTCGAAGACAATTGTTCCGTGCCGGGAGAACCCAACCTACACGAACTAACTGGAAGGAGTCTGCCATCCGATGCCTTGGAGGCGGGAGGCAAAGAGATAAGAGCAGAACGCAGATTTCGCAGATTTTTCTTCGTAATTAATGACACTACTGCAAAAAACCTCTAAACTCACAGCGGAGGTTCACGGAGTTTTTCTCCTGAATCTCGCCGCGTTGCCTCGCGCCCTCTGCGACTCCGCGGTGAAATTGACCTTTTTGCAGTAGACTCAATTAACGAATCAGCCAAACCCCAATGCCATCTGATGTTCGGGCCGCTGGCCGTTGAGGAGGATATACGGCGCGGTCTTCTGTGGAGAGGGCACGCCGATCTGCCCCAGATGGAAGAGAGCGGAGAGCGCGCCGCGGCCACGCGCGGCGAGGATACGGTCTGCGCTGACGGGGCCGATGCCGGGGATGCGCAGAAGCGTCAGACGATCCGCCCGGTTGATTTCGATGGGCGCGTCCCGCAGGTGGATGTCTGCCCAGGCCTGTTTGGGGTCCACATCCAGACGCAGGTTTTGATCCGCGCCAAAGCCCAAATCCTCCACGCCCCAGCCGTAGTCCCGCAGGAGAAAACTGGCCTGATAGAGCCGGTGTTCCCGTTTGGGCACAACCGGCATTCTGTCGGAAAAGGGTGTGTCGCTGATGGGATGGAAAGCAGAGTAATAGGCCCGGCTGATCTTGGCCTGGCGGTAGAGTTTTTCGCTCAGGGCCAGCAGTTCCAAATCCGTGTCGCCCACCGCGCCCACGACGAATTGGGTGACAGACGAGGCCCGCACCCGCTCGTTGCGACGGATCTCTTCCATCCACAGCAGCCTTTGGACCAACTCGTCCCAAAAGTCTTTCTTGGGCGCAAGCAGACGCAGGCGCTCTTCGGTGGCTCCTTCCAAATTCAGCGAAACCCGGTCCGCCAGTTGCATTGCCCGGCGCACCTGCTCTTTCTCCGCGCCGGGCATAATCTTCAGGTGGATGTAGCCCCGGTACTTCTCCTTCGTGCGCAGAATATCCGCGGTCTCGATGATTTTGTCCTGGGCACGGGGGCTGCCGCCGATAATCCCGGAGGAGAGAAAGAGACCGTCCACCAGCCCGGCCTTTTGGATACGGCTGAAGCCTTGGGCCATCTCGTCCGGTTGCAGGGTGATGCGTTCCATGGAAGATCGCCCGGCCCGAAAGGGACAATAGAAGCAGTTGCGCTCGCAGGCAGTCGTCATCATTGTTTTGAGGACAGGTTTGGGGCCGGTGGGTGTCATCACCTGGGAGACAGAGCGCTGCAACGCGGCCAGATTTCGTTCCTGGCGGCTGGGCCTGGCCGGAGAGGTAAAGCACGCCGGCCGCGTGCCTTCCTCGTGGGGTGCGTCGCCGGCAGGCTCAAAGCCGGTGGCGCCCCCAATGGAGAGCAGCTTTTGCATAGGGTCCAGGGCGATGGAGAAGTTCATAGGACAAGTATACGAACGAATGTTCTAATTGTCAAAGAGGAAATGAAAGGAGGGGACTTTGCGGGCAGTGATTCAGCGGGTGAGCGAAGCGCGGGTATCGGTGGACGGCGCGCTTGTGGGCGAAATCGGGCGGGGCTTTCTGGTGCTGCTGGGCATCACCCACGCGGATGGGGAGGCCGAGTCTGCCTGGCTGGCGAAGAAAGTGGCGGGGCTGCGTCTCTTTGAGGATGCCGACGGGAAGATGAATCTGGGGCTGGCCGATGTGGGCGGCGGGGTGCTGGTGGTCAGCCAGTTCACCCTCTATGGCAATGCGACCAAAGGACGGCGGCCCAGTTTCATCGAAGCCGCGCGCCCGGAGCAGGCCCAGCCGCTCTATGAGCATTTCTGTGGAGTGCTACGGGCAGAAGGCGTTGAAGTGGCCCAGGGCATCTTCCAGGCGCACATGCAGGTGGCGCTGGTCAACGACGGGCCAGTGACGCTGGTGGTGGAGGCGTAGTAGAAGTTTTGTCCAGTGAGCGCTGATTGAGTGCCGAGTCTTCGAGGCGTATCGAAATCAAGTGAACGGGTTGACACGGCTAATCTTCACATCCGCTGAGTTTCGATACGACGGGAAAAAGCCCCCGCCTACTCAACCGGCGCTAGTCTTGCCCCGCCGATGACCACCATAAATTCCCCCTTCAGCGTCTGGCCTTCCACCCCGGCCAGCAGTTCGGAGAGGGTTCCCCGCTCCACTTTTTCGTAGAGTTTGGTCAAGTCGTTGGCGAGCGCCGCGGGCCGGTCGCCGTAGACAGCCAGGGCGTCGGCCAGGAAGGCGGCCAGGCGATAGGGACTTTCGTAGAAAACGAGGGTGTGGGACGAGGCCGCGTCGACTGCCAGAAAACGGCGGCGAGCACCTGTCTTGCGCGGGGGAAAGCCCCGGTAGGTGAAACTGTGCAGGGGCAGCCCGGACAGGACCAGCGCCATCACCAGCCCGGTGGGGCCGGGAATCATTGTGACGGGCAGTTCTTCCTCAATCGCCCGGCGCACCGCGGTATAGCCCGGATCAGAAATGCCTGGCGTGCCCGCGTTGGTGACAATCGCCACGGACTGCCCCGCCTTCAATAGGCCGACGATGCGCTCGACGGCCTGTCTTTCGTTGTGTTCGTGAAAGGGAATTTGGTTGCCGCTGATCTCGAAATGGGCCAGCAGCCGCCCCGTCTTGCGGGTATCCTCGGCCGCGATCACATCCACCGAGCGCAGGGTTTCCAGGGCGCGCAGGCTGATATCGTCCAGATGGCCGATGGGGGTGGCTACGAGATAGAGCATCAGGTTTTTTGGCGGCGCTGGGTGAGGTAGATTTTGGCGGTATCCACACTCACAGCCGCGTCCCGGCCATAGGCATCCGCGCCCGCATCTTTGGCAAAGTTCTCCGTCGCTGGCGCGCCGCCCACCATCGCATAAATGTCATTCCCCATCCCCTCTTCTCCCAGCGTCTCAACGACGATTTTCCTATTGGGCATTGTGGTGGTCCGAAGCGTGCTCATCCTATCCAACACCCGCTGTTTTCAATTCCCGGGTTAAAGACCCGCAAATTCCTCTACCGCGCCGAACAGTCGTTCCAAATCCTCATCCCAGCATTCGCCCATATGCGCAATACGGATGGCCTTGCCTTTATACTCGCCGTAGCCGTCGGAAAGCTCCATCTCCCGCCCGGCCAAAAACGCGTTGAGCGCCTGAATATCCCAAGCGCGGGTATTGGCAATCGTCGTCACTGTCGGCGAGGCATAGCCCTCTTCGGCCATCAGCCCCAGCCCCTTTTCGACTGCCCAGGCCCGGGTACGTTCGGCCAGCCGGTGATGACGGGCAAAACGGGCTTCCACGCCTTCGGTCTGAATCCGGTCCAGTTGAACGCTGAGCGCACGCATCAACGAAATGGCTGGTGTGGCCGGGGTGGTGTTGCGTTTGAGATAGCGCTCCAGGAGCAGAAAGTCGAAGTACCAGCCCCGGCCTGTCACAGTCCCGGCTTTGGCAAAGGCCCGGTCGCTGACCGCGGCAAAGGAGAGACCCGGCGGCAGGGCCAGGGCTTTCTGGCTGGAGGTCAGGCAGAGGTCCAGCCCCCATTCGTCCACAGGGATGGGTGTGCCGCTGAAAGAGGAGACCGCGTCCACCAGCACAAGCGTCTCCGGGCTGATCTCCCGTGCCAGGGCAGCGATCTGGGCCACCGGGCTGGTGACACCCGTGCTGGTCTCGTTGTGGACGACAGTAATTGCATCCACCGGCCCATCGGCCAGCGCGGATAAAAGAGCATCGGCCACCTGGGCCGGCTTCACCGCCGTACACCAGGGCAGATCGACGCGGATGGCTTCCTTGCCACAGCCCACGGCCACGTCGTACCAGCGCTGGCTGAACGCGCCGTTGACAAAGCTGATCACCCGTCCGCCCACACAGTTGCGGATAGCGGCCTCGTGCATGGCCGAGCCAGTGGCAGCCAGAATATAGACGCGGGCATCGGTGAAGAAAAGCTGCTTCAACTGCGCTTCGCACTTGGCGTAAAGGGACTCAAATTCGTCGGAACGGTGGCCGATCATCGGCGCGGTCTGCGCGGCCAGCACGTCCGGGTGGACATCGGTGGGGCCGGGGATAAAGAGACGCTGCCGGGGTTTGTCCACAGGGGCAGGCTTATGTAAAACAGCAGAGAGTGTCATTCTCTTTCCTTTGGTCTGGGTCGTTGCGATTGCGATCTCCACTGATCTGTTTGCTGCGACGCTGCACCCAACAGTATAGTTGGAAGAAAGGATTCCGCCCAAAAACGATGCAAATGGGTGTGCTCGCCATCGGGGCAAGCACCTTCCGGGAAGGGAAAGTTCGCCCCGAATCCGAATTATGAGGCGGTTTACATTCTGCCTGATTCGGTGTAGGATTGAGAAATCCTGCCCACCACATTTCCACGAAATTACCCTATGAGCCAACTTCTTAACCTTTTCACCCGCCGCCGCCAGGAACGTTCTGGCTGTTCTCCTGTTTTTCTGATCGCTGGTTCAGTCATCGCCTTTATCGCAGCAACCGCCATCCTCTGGTCCAACGAAGGCCGGGTGGATTTTGGCCGGATTGGTGCAGAGAGTGTAGCCATCGAGGCTTCGGCGATTGACCCCAGCCACGACGGCCTGTTTGTGGCGGCCAGCGGCCTGCTGGTGGGGGACGCGCCCATAGGCGACCGGGACTTTCTCCAGCCGGGCGACTGGCTGGAAGTGGAGCGTCTGGTGGAGATGTACGCCTGGGAGCAGAAGTCGGAGGGTAGCGATGAAAACAGTTCCAGCTACAGCTATCACACAGCCTGGACAGACGATCCCGCGGATTCGTCGGCCTTTTCTGTGCCCGGCGGCCATGCCAACCCGCCCCTGACGGTCAGCGGTGGCGTCTTCCGCCCGGAGAGCGGGCGGCTGGGGCGCTATGGGATCGATACCCGCGGTCTGGACCTGCCCGCGGGCGAGCCGCTGGTTTTGGACAAAGAAGGGATGATTGCCGGATCGGATCGCAGCCTTTCCAGCGAGTATATTTTTGTGGGCAAAGGCACATTGGCCGAGCCAGCGGTGGGCGATCTGCGCATCCGCTTCCAGGCTGTGCCCAGTGGCAGACAGGCTATACTCTTCGGGCAGGTGGCGGGTGACAGTATTGTCCCCTATTTCCACCGGGAGCGGGATCGGCTCTACCGGGCCTTCTTCAGCGGACGGGCCGACGCGCTGGCAGAGATGAGCGCGGAATATCGCTTTGCCCTGTGGGGGATGCGGGTGGCCGGGCTGGTGTTATATTGGGTCAGTTTCCTGCTCGTCTTCAGTCCCTTCACCCGGCTGCTGGGGGGCATTCCCCTGCTGGAACGGCTGGGCAAAGGGTTGATTGCCATTGTCACATTTGTGGTGGCCGCGCTGCTGGCGCTGGTGGTGGCAACCCTCGCCTATCTCTTCCACAACCCGCTGGCTCTGCTCATTCTACTGCTGCTGGCCGGGTTGCTCTTCGCCGCGGGCCGGGCTGTGTGGCAGCGCAAACAACCGAAAGCAGGCCAGTGATGACAACAACACCGAGGCAGAATAGGAAAGCAGAAAAGCCCTGTGGTTGGGACCGCACCTGCTGGCTTGTGGCCCTTCTGTTGGCGCTGTCGCTGCTGCTCTGGGGTTGCGCCACGCCTCCATCCGCGCCCCAGACAGCGGCGAGTGGGGAGGAAACCAGCCAGCCAGAGCCAACACAGGCAGCAGCTCCGGCCAAGGCCGATGTGGTCTCTGTGCAGGTGACTGGCAGCCCAGGCAGCTATCAATTTTCAGTTGAAATCGCCAGCCCGGACACGGGATGTGACCAGTACGCGGACTGGTGGGAAGTCCTCAGCGAGCAGGGGGAATTGCTCTATCGACGAATTCTAACCCACAGCCACGTGAACGAGCAGCCCTTTGCCCGCTCTGGGGGGCCGGTTGCCATTGAAGCCGATCGGGTGGTGATTGTCCGGGCGCATTTGCATCCGGCCGGGTATGGAGGGAAAAGCTGGAAAGGAACAGTTCAATCTGGCTTTGTGGAGAACGAAGCGACGCCGGACTTTGCAGGCGGCGTAGAGACCGAGTCGCCCCAGCCAGCCGGTTGTGATTTTTGACTGTGTCGGCTGCGGGGGAATACCCCAAACACCCGCTTCGCGCAGTCCATTGCCGAAACAATTGTCCCCTATGCTACAATACCCGCGTTTGTGCTGGACCAGAATCGTCGGGCAGTTTAACGCGAATCATAACTATTGGGCGAGGCGACATGACATATTTTCTTATTCGCGTTACTGTGAATATGCTGGCCGCAGCCATTGTAATGAATCTTGTGCCTGGCCTGCGTCTCATCCCCAATTCATCTCTACCTGAGCCATTTGCCACGCTCTATTCCTACATTATTATTGGGCTGCTCTTTGGCACGCTCCACTCTTTCGTTCGCCCAGCGATCCTCTTTCTCACGGGCCGATTATACATCTGGTCAATGGGCCTGTTAGCGCTGGTCACAGATATTTGCATCTTTCTGGTCTTGTCCTACATTGCGCCCGCGGCCTGGCAAGTTGGTGAGTCTCGCTTGTTTTCAGCAACTTTGGGCGCGATGTTGATCGGCGTTATTGTGATGGGGCTGGAAATGGTACTCGGATTTGGTGCTCCCCGGATTACCGAAGTGCGCAAAAGCCCGTTCTATTGGCGCTGGCTGGGTATGTTGCCCACAGGTCGTCGCAACCGTCTGATCGAAAGCCTGCGCACACAGCAGATCATCAGTACGATTCAGAGCTATTCCATTGATATCCTCATTGGGCTTTCACCTCTGAAAGGTTTCCGGCGCGGCATGCAGACGATAATCTATCGCCTGCGCCCACGGTTGATCGAGGATAGCCCCGCCGTGAAGGTGCGGTTGATGCTGCAAGAACTGGGACCCACCTTCACAAAATTCGGGCAAATGGCAGCCAGCCGCATCGAAATCCTGCCCGACACCTGGCGCACCGAACTGGAGCAGTTGCAGGATGATGTCCAACCGTTTCTTTACACCGAGGTCGATCAGATTATTCGACAGGAATTGGGCAAGCCCTGCGAGGAGACCTTCGCCTCTTTCGACCCCAATCCGCTGGCAGCAGCTTCAACCGCCCAGGTTCATGCGGCCACGCTCCCCAGCGGGGAGAGGGTTGTTGTCAAAGTACGCCGCCCCAACATTGAAATCACAGTCAAGGGGGATCTTAACATTATCCAGGATGTGCTCAATCTTATCGAGCGGCGCGTAGCGTGGAGCCGCCGATTCGGGTTGAGCGCCCTGTTTCACGAGTTTGCCGAGAACGTCTTGACGGAGCTGGACTACACCAATGAGTCGTACAACGCTCGCCTTCTGCGGCACAAGATGCAGAAGTTCCCCTTTGTGCAAGTCCCCCTGATTTATGATGTGTACAGCACGAGAAAAGTATTAACACAGGAACGGGTTGTGGGGGTGAAGATTTCTGACATCTCGGCACTGGATGCCGCCGGTCTCAACCGTGAAGAATTGGCAATCAACTTCTTCCGCGCGCTCCTGCAACAGGTGTTGTTCGATGGCTTCTTCCACGCGGATCCACATCCAGGTAATGTGTGGGTCAACAGCGAGAGTGGCCGTATCATCTTCCTTGATATGGGCTTGATGGGGCAGTTGAGCCTGGAGGACAGGTTCGCTTTTGGGGGACTTATCTGGGCGCTGAATGACCGCGATACGCCATCGGTAACGCGGGTTCTGATGACTATTTGCAAGCCGGCAAAGAATTGTGATCCCCTTGCCCTCGGCCGCGACATTGAGCGTCTTGTCAACCGCAATCTGCTCTTTGCGGACGCGCCTCCTTCTCTTGTAGGGATGTTGAATGATTTGGTTGCAGTAATTGTGCAGCACGGACTACAGTTGCGCAAGGAATTCGTCTTAGCCATCAAGTCAATTGGCCAAGGCGAGTCGATTATGCGGATTCTGATGGGTGACAAGCCGATGGATTATGTTCTGGAAGTTGCTTACACCCAGATGAGGGATTTGTTGAGCGAACAACTGACGCTGGAAAATGTTCTTTCTCATGGAGGTATGCCGCTCATCCGCGAGATTGTCGGGCGTTTGCCGTCCTTGCAGACAGCCACGAGAACACTTTTCGATAATTTCCAGAGGGGTCAATTGGCGTTTCAGGTAAACGTCGCCAGCATGGATCAGCGGATGAATGTTTTGCAAACAGCCATTGAATTGGGCATTCGTCGGGTTGTCCTGAGTGTGTTATTGGTGGGGTTGTTGGTTGGCTCAACGCTCATCCTCCTTATTCCCTTCGAAGGAAAGATTAGCGAGTTTGAGGGTCTTGTCATTCGTCTCGTAGCAAAGTCCGGATTTGTCATCGGGGCATTGCTCATTATAATCATGTTGGTGTATACCCTGTGGCAGTCCATCCGGAAACCAAAAGACGCTTGATGCGAGAACAATAGCCACGTCTGTGCTGGACAATAACAACTTAGGCCGACGACAACCATTGAGAGTATGGGGATGATTGAACGATGCGTTGGGTGCAACGCGGAGGTCCAGGTGATTGACGGTCCAATCCATCGCTACATGACGTCCGCGCCCGGTTGCTGGCAGCGCTATGGGGAGTTGCTCGGCGTCCTCTACACCCGGCCAACATTGCAGATGGCTGTCGTACTGTGCGTGGATACATACGCCGTCCAGCATCCCGGCACACCAAACCCGCAGGCCATTCAATCAGTCGCCGTTCATTTGCTCAACCTGTACGACTATCTCGTGCGTGGGCGGCCCGCCAGAAGGCCACAGGAACTTCTCTCCGATCGGGCGTTTCATTCAATCGCGCCGCCGTCATCCAGGGCATCCTTTTGGCTTGAGCCGCCATCGTTTGCCGCGTCCCGCACTGTGTTTGACATGCCCCTGTCCGGCACAGACGACGCCATCGAGACGAGCGCGCGTGCGTGGGCGGAATCGGCATGGGCGGCGTGGAGCGCGCATCATAACCGCATCGCCGACTGGTATGTTATGTATGCGAGGTCGTGAGGTACAGCCTAACGTTCTGGACTGACGCAGAATACGGACATTTCCACTCCACCGAACATCTGTCCCTTACCAAATCTACCTCTATTCACACCACACAAACAAAGGAAAAGACTATGCGCCTGGGCGTTGTAGGAATGATGCCGTCGGACTTTCGCACGATCAACAGTGAACATTTGGCCGCGGTACGCGGCTTGGGACTGAGCGGCGTGGGCTTTCACGCGGCAGGACAGGGACTGGCCGCTGTGACCAGTGCCGAATGTGCCCAGGTGCGGCAGACCTTCGCGGACGCGGGGATGGATATTGTACAGTTTGGCATCGGCTTCGGGGATTGTCTCTTTGACCCGGACGCCGGCGCGCGGGACGAAGTGGTGGGGGTGATCGGTCGGGGGCTGGAAGTGGCCGCGGAACTGGGCGCGCATGTCTGTCTGATCCGCACAGGCAGCCTCAGCCCCAATGGCTCCTACTTCCCCGCTGCCGAGAACCATTCCCAGCAAAGCTGGCAGCGGCTCATCGAAACCCTGGGCCGGGTGGCCCGCAAAGCGGAGAACGTGGGCCAGACAATCGTCGTGGAGACCCACCTGCTCACAATTCTGGAGTCGCCGGAAGCCAACCGGGACGCGGTGGCCGAAGTGAGTTCGGCCCGCCTGCGGGTGGTGATGGACTACGTCAACCACTTCCCCACAATGCAGCACGTCTTCCACAGCACCGAACGGCTCAACCACATCTTCGATCTGATGGGACCCATCGCTGGCGTGGCCCACTGCAAGGACATCCGCTTTGGCAAAGGGCTGGTCCTGCACATCGACGAGGCCATCCCCGGCGAGGGGCTGCTGGATTTGCACACGGCCCTGCGTCGCTGGCACAGCCTGGACGCCGACGGCTATATGCTCCTGGAACACCTGCCCAACGAAGACTACCCCCTGGCCGCGGCCAACACCCAGCGCATCGCGGCAGAGGCGGGGGTGGAGATTCACTGAGTTATGAGGGGCGAATTGCGATGGATGATTCGCAATTCGCCCCTCGCCCCTCGCAACTTCTAGCGCGTAAAGAGCGTGCGCCGCACGTAGTCCCCGTCGTCCGAGGCCAGATAGGCCAGGAGTTTGGCAACACCGGCCGGGTCGCCCAGATTGGCGTTGGCCAGCACATCCTCATAGGGGCGGCCCTGTTTATTGGCCGCGTCGCGCACGTTGTCCAGCTTCATTTCTGTGGCAATGCCGCCGGGACAGACCGCATTGACCCGGATATTGCGCGAGGCCAGGTGGCCGGCCAGCACCATTGACATCCCGTGTACCGCGCCCTTGCTCGTGCCATAGGCAATGGACGAACTGCCGCCCAGCACACCCGCACCCGACGCGATCAGAATCATCACCCCTCGCTCGGACTTGGCAATCAACGGTGTGGCATATTTGGTGCAGAGGAAAGTCCCCCGCACATTGACTTCCATCACAAAATCGAAAGTGTCCACCGGGAACTCCTCCGGCTGGAGGAACGCGCCCAACAGCACACCCGCCGCGCAGATAATCACGTCCAGATAGCCGTGGGTTTCCCCTACTTGTGCAAAGAGTGCCTGCACCGCTTCGTCGTCGCGGATGTCTACCGCGTAAAAAGTGGCATCACCACCGCTTTCACGGATGGAGGCAGCAACGGCCTCGCCCTTGTCGGCCTTGACATCCACCAGCAGGACGGTCGCGCCCCGGGCCGCGCAGAGCCGGGCCGCGGCTTCGCCGATGCCCTGGGCCGCGCCCGTGATGAGAATTTTTTTACCGCGCACGTTTGCAATTGTGTCTTCCATTGGGGGTTTCCTAAATGTGGGATGGGTTGGACTCTCTATTTCTTCTCTATTTCTTCACGGCAACGGCCACTGACGAAGGGGCGCTGCCGGGTGTACTACCGTTGGTCAAAATCGGGGTGGCTGCAGCTTGCATACCCGTCCGATCCTGCTTGCGCTTCAGTTCCCGCACTTCCATTTCAGCCTTGCGCCCATTGTCCGGCAGGGAATAGCGCATGGAGAGGGCACGTTCCAGCCATTGAAGCGCCTCGTCATACTCCTTTTTTTGCAGCAACAGGCCGCCCAGATTGGCAGCCGCCAACGCGTCTGTGGGCTTGCGTTTGAGGTCAGCCCGCAGACGGCGTTCCTGCTCTTCCACGCGCGCGCCGCCTTTCAGCCGTACGCCCACGTCGAAAATAATGTCGGTCAGGTGCTCTTTTTCGAAGCGTTCGGCCCTGTGGCGGATAAGAGAGCGGGTGCGGGGCACAATCATATCCAGTTCCCGCACCACCCGCACATGGAGGATGGCTTCGGTCACAGCGCTCTCGACGAATATCTCAATCGATTCACCGCCATCTACCACTACATTGAGCAGCTTCTCTTCCCCGCCCATGTGCAAAGACTGGATGAGGACCGGCTGTTCTCCGGGGTTAATGGCGGTCAGTTTATCCCCATCCACCACCACCCGCAGGCACGCCTCGTCGTCACATCCCTCTGGCCCTACAGGCACGGCCTGTCTCTGGGGAAACTGGACATCAAGCAATTCGACAAAATCGGGTGAATAGTTCTTGAAAATGCCCACGTGCTCGTGGACTTCGTCATCTTCCATCACTTCTATCACCATTTTGTGGCCGATAAAACGCTCCAGCAGCGGGTCAAAGACGCCGCCGGCGTGGCCGATGAGATTCTCGCCCAGGCGGAAGAGGGACTTTTCACTTTCGTCATTGATGTAGCGGCCCGCGGGCTTTTTGGCCCGACCCACCAACACCCCCAGCACTTCGTTGATTGAGACGCTGGCCGTGCCAATAAACTTGCGCAGTCCCCGTTTGCTTCGCTCCACCACGCCCGGATGAAACGAGCGCCGAATGTCCCGATCCCGGCGGCGTTTGTTTTCAGGGGTCAATTGATCCACAAAACGGTAGATAACCTGAATGTCGTTGTATTCTTCGCCGTACAAAATATAACTGGACTCGATATGCTTGGCATCCTGCACGTCGTCCCGATAGACCAGTTCCAGCCCGGTTGATTCCACTGCCATCACACCCCAGACAACTTTGTTGTCCGTGCGCTCAACCGTCACGTGGAAATTCTCGAACGAACCCAAGCAGGGGTCCTTGCGCCGGGAACGGAGATAGGAGCCGATGAGCGTGGCGAGAAAGATGAGGCCAACTGTGTAGAGAAGAGATGTATCAAACATAGGCGATTGGGGAAATAGAGATGAAGGATACGGATGTGTTCTGCAACGATTTAAGTTCTAAAGTGGCTTGTGTTCTAAAACAGCCTGTGTCCAACAGTGGTTTTTTACCAGAGCAGTGACAGTCCACTGATTCTGGCAACGTCTGTTGATTGTAGCCATGCCGGTGTCATTCATCCGTAGCGCGCTTTGCACGTGGACTGTGCCCCAGCGCATAGACCACACCTACACCAGCGGAACAGCACAAGCCGGGTCTTCGTTGCGCGGGTTATTGACGAGCGTGCTGACCGGTTGATAGGCCATCAGTTCGCCAGGAAAAGAGCGCATCAAATGCAGCAGTGGGTCTGCTTTCTGAATATCCCGGCTCAGCCATTCGTCATAATCCTCCGGGTGTAGAATCACCGGCATCCGGTTGTGGATGGGAGCCAGCAGATCGTTGGGTTCGGTGGTGAGAATCGTGCAGGATTCAATGGCCGACCCCTCCTGCTCCCAATGCTCCCACAGCCCGGCAAAGCCCAGCACCCCCCCGCCTTTCAGACCGATAAGCTGGGGTTGCTTGCCTCCATCCACCTTTTGCCACTCATAGAAGCCGTCCGCGGGAATGATGCAGCGCCGGTATTTGAAGGCAGCCCGGAAAGAAGGCTTCTCCGCGGCAGTCTCCGCGCGGGCATTGATCATCCGGCTGCCGATACTGGGGTCCTTGGCCCAGAAGGGAATCAGCCCCCAATTCAGAAAAGTTGCCTCGCGCCCGTTGCCCGCGTAGCTCTCGCGAATGGCCAGCACGGGCTGGGTGGGCGCAATGTTATAGCGGGGCGCCAGGGGCGGCATCTGCTCCAGGGAAAACAGATCGGCCACCTGTTCGGAAGAAGCACGCAGGGTAAATCGACCGCACATTCAACAACTCCTCTGGTAAGTCGCCTGCTCTGGCCAACACAGAGCAGGCGAAAATCTACAGGTATTCAAACATCCAGCTATATTACCCTTCGCTCCGGGGAATGTCAATCAGAACGAAATGGAGGAAAGAGTCTACCGCAAAAAGGTCAATTTCACCGCGGAGTCACAGAGGGCGCGGAGGCAACGCGGCGAGATTCAGGCGAAAAACGCCGCAAACCTCCGCGTTCCCCGCGCCTCCGCGGTGAGTTTAGGGGCGTATTACAGTAGCGTCAGGAATGTATCTCAAATATAGGGGAGAAGAGATAGAAAGTGGTAAACAAAAGAAAGGTAGTGGAGATGGACGAGAGAGAAGGAAAAAATCGAGGGAAGGGGTTCTGGCGTCGACAAGAGGGATGTACGATTTGCAGCTATTTTCCTTTTCCGGATCTGGCTGCTTGCACGCGCCTGATGCACGAATAGCCACGGATGAGTCTACGGCAAAAAGCCCACAGACCCACCGCGGAGACGCAGGGGCGATGCGGAGAGAATCAGGCGAAAACCTCCGCGCAACTCCGCGTTCTCCGCGCCTCCGCGGTGAAATTGACCTTTTTGCAGTGGAGTCACGGATGGACACGGATTCAATCTGTGAAAATCCGCGTCATCTGTGGATGATTTTCGTTGTTAGCGGTGTCAGCCGGTCGTGCCGCCTGTCCCGGAAGTCCTAGCCCAACAGCACGATCGCCTACGGATTACCAGTCAGTGTACATGCCCGGTAGGGCACAATCAGCAATGAAAATAGGGACGCAGATTTACGCAGAAGACACAGATTGCGCAGATTTCTATCCGTGTCCATCAGTGGTTATTTCTAGTTAAAATCGATCCACTGCCATCGCCCATCAGTCGTTCCATAGCTTTGGCATTTTTACCGCGCTGTTGCGCCGCTCGTGCATATTGGCTTCCATCGCTCTGGGATAGCGGGCGGGCAGTTGAGAGACTTCGTTGAGCCGGGCCAGCGCGTCCGTGGGCAGTTGCCAGCCCCCGGCCAAAAAGTTGTCCCGGGCCTGCTCCACCGTGCGCGCACCGATGATGGCGCTGGTGATGGCGGGCTGTTCCAGGCTCCAGCGCAGGGCCACCTGGGCCGGGCTGCGGTCCAGTTCTTTCGCCACCGCCAACAACACAGCCAGAGAATCGTCCGCGCTGTCGGCAAAATAGCGTTCGGGATAGGCCCAGCCCTCGTCGGAACGGCTCCCCGCCACACTGCGCTGGCCGGGCTGGTATTTGCCAGTGAGAAAGCCGCCAGCCAGGGGCGACCAGATGCAGACGCCCAGCCCCTTGAGTTCGCAGACGGGAATGATCTCCTCCTCGATGTCCCGCACGACGAGGCTGTATTGGGGTTGGTAACACTCAAAACGCGCCCAGTCGTGGCTGTCGCTGATCCACATAGCCTCCATCAGTCGCCAGGCTTCGTAGTTGCTACAGGCGAGATAGCGCACTTTGCCCATGTGCACCAGATCGTCCAGGGCGCGCAGCATCTCTCCCAGGGGCGTCTGGGTGTCCACGTGGTGGATGTAGTAGATGTCCACGTGATCCATCTGTAACCGGCGCAGGCTGTCGTCAATGGCATTGAAGATGCGCGTCCGGCTCATCCCGGAGTCGTTGGGGCCGGGTCCCGTAGGGTTGAAGAATTTGGTGGCAACCACCGCGTCCCGGCGGCGTCCCTTCAGGGCCTTGCCCAGCAAGATTTCCGATTCGCCGCTGCCGTAGGCATCCGCAGTGTCAAAAAAATTGACACCCGCGTCGTAGGCCAAATCCACCATCCGCCTGGATTCGGCTTCATCTGTGCCGTGGCCAAAGGTCATTGTGCCCAGGCAGATTTCCGATACTTTCAGGCCCGTGCGGCCCATACGTCGATAATTCATTCGGGGGAGGTCCTTTCTGGAAAAATTGCAGGGGTCGGTATGGAACTCATTGGTCGACGGCGATGCTCCTGGCCTCCTACCCCTTCAACGAACCGGCCAGCAACCCGCGCATGAAGAGTTTGCCCAACGCCAGATAGACGATAACAGTCGGCGCAGCTGCAATGAGCGCGGCCGCCATCTGCACATTCCAGTCCACGGAAAAACTGCCCGCGGTATTCTTCACCGCCACCATAACCGGTGCCTGCACCGGGTTGCTAAGCACGACGAGACCGATCAGATAGTCATTCCAGATGGTGGTGAACTGCCAGAGCAGCACCACAGCAAAGGCCGGCATAGAGATGGGCAGCAGAATATAGCGGTAGAGACCGAAGAAGCCGCAGCCGTCGATCTTGCCGGCGTCCATCAGTTCATTGGGAATTCCTGAATAGTAACTACGGAAAAGCAGCGCCGTGATTGGGATACCGAAGATGCAATGGACCAGAATCAACCCGGTCAGGGTTCCATACAGACCGATCTTTTGCAGCGTAAGCACAAGAGGGATGAGGACGCCCTGATAGGGCAGGAACATCCCCACCAAAAAGAGAATAAATAGGGTGTCCGCGCCTTTGAAACGCCACTTGGCAAAGATATAGCCATTGACGGAACCGATCATTGATGAAATGAGAGCGGCGGGAATCGTGATCATCACACTGGTCCGGAAGTTGGGCGACACCAACCCCCAGGCCGTGGTAAAACTGTCGAAATATATCCCTTTCGGCAGTTCCCACATCTGCATCATACTGACGTCTTTGAAGGGCTTCAGTCCAGTGATGATCAAAACGTAGATGGGCATGGCATAGTAGAGGGCGAAAGCCACCAGCACCAGATAAATGGCGCCGCGGGTCCAGATCCGTTGCAGGTTCATCGCTCAGTCTCCCGTGACAGGCTCATCAGGTAGGGGACCACCAGGAAAATCGCCAAGAGCATCATCACAGAGCTAATGGCCGCGCCCAAGGAGAAGCGGTACGCACCAAATGTGGTCTGAAACATATTGAGCGCCAGAGAGTCGATGGAATTGCCCGGCCCAGGACCGCCCAGCGCGGCCACTACATCAAAGATCCGGATGGAGTTCATGCCGGTCAACACAAAGACAGTAAAGGTCACCGGCATCAGCAGGGGAACGATGATATAGCGGTAGGTGGCCCAGGTTCCAGCGCCATCGATTGCCGCTGCCTCGCGCAGTTCAGCGGGGATACCGCGCAGTCCAGCCAGATAGAGCGCCATGACATAGCCGGAGAACTGCCAGGCGGCGGCAATCGACACTGCCCAGATGCCGTATTCGATGTTGGCATGCCAGGTAGGCCGGAACCAGCCCATGCCAATCTTGGCAAAGAGCAGATTGATTCCCGTCGCCGGTTGCATCAGCCACTGCCAGGTTACGCCAGTGACAATACCGCTGACGGCAAAGGGAAAGATGAACATTGTACGGAACAATGCCTCACCTTTGATCTTCTGGTCCAGGAGCGTGGCAAGCGTAAACCCGATGATGATGCACTGGCTGATGAAGCCAATCGCATAGAAGAGATGATTACGCAGGTCCATCTGGAAGCGACGGTCGTTGATCAGCCGCGTCCAGTTCTTCAACCCGACAAAGGTAAAGTCGGGTGTCGAACTCTTCCAGTCTGACACCGAAATATAAAACGTCCAACCGATGAACCCATAGATGAAGATTCCGACCGCGATGATCGAGGGCAACAGGACCAAAACAGCCAGCACCATGTCGCCGCGCAGCCAGCGCCGCCATCGCTTAGAAGTGCTATGGCTGGGGGAGGCGGCCAAGCCGCGCTCCCCCGAAACAGAGACAGTTTTATTGGCCAAATGCCGCTTCCTCTGCTGCGACAACCAATGCCGCCTGGGTAGCGGCCACGTCCCTGGTTGCAACCATATCATTGAGCGCCAGGTCATAGTCAAGCAGGAAACTCTGCTTGGCGGCTGCGCCATGCTGGAGGCTGCCGACCAGAGTTTGGGTCTTCCATTCCTCCATAGCCCACAGCTGGTACTCGTCGTACAGGCTGGGATCAGCGTCGGTGCGGGCGGGAATCGAACCCTTGATCGGGTTGAAGGCGTCCTGACCCTCTTTCGAGCCGCAAACCTTCAGCCAGTTGATCGCGTTGTCGCGGTACTTCACACCCTTGGGCAGGCCGAAGGAGTCGGACAACAGCAGATAGACGCCGTCTGTGCCAGGGCTGGCTGCCCAGGTGTAATCCGTGAACTCTTTGGATTTGAAGTAGCCATGCAGCCAATCGCCGCTGATCATCAGCAGTGGGCTGTCATCGGTCATCATGACATCATTGACGCCTGCCCCGCTTTGGCTCAAATAGTCGGGCTGGGCATAGTCATAGAGTCTGTTCATAATCTCCAGGGATTCGGTCATGCGCGGGTCGTCCCAGCCGATGGAGCCGTCAAACAGCTTGGGCCAGTCTGCCGCGCCAAAGACCGACAGGATGACGGATTCCATGGTGTGGCCGTTGCCGCCGGTTCCCGAAAGGGCAATCCCGGGGAAACCCTTTTCTTTTAGGGCTTCCGCCATAGTGAAGAACTCATCCCAACTGGCAGGCGGCGCGCTGGCACCGATGGCCTCGAGCCTGGAGGGGCGATACCACATGAGGTTTGAACGGTGAATGTTGACCGGCACGGACCAGGGATGGCCGTCGTAGAGGATGACGTTCATCAGGTCGGCGGGAAAGATATCGTTAAAACCTTCGGATGCATACAGATCGTCCAGGGGTTCCATGCGGCCAGCAACCACATGGCTGTCAATCAACTCGCGGCCCAGGTGAACCTGAAAAGTCTCGGGCGGGTCGCCACCGATCATGCGGGTTTCGAGCAGCGCTTTCATCTCGCCACCCTGGCCAGCACCCTGGGCTGCGAGGGCCGCATTGATAATCTCGACCCCCGGATAATCGCGCTCGTAGATAGCAAACATATTGTTGAGACCTTCGACCTCACCGCCGGCAGTCCACCACGAGAAGACCTCCAATTTTCCGGCATCAGCAGCCGCGGTTGGGGCGTCTGCTGCTGGGGCGTCTGCTGCCGGGGCCGATGAAGGAGCCGCCGCGGGGGCAGCCGCGGGCGCGCAGGCCGCCAGAGCAGTCATGGCAGCGCCTGCACCGGCAAGGCGTAAAAACGACCGACGAGAAATTCGTTCAGAACCGTTCATTGTCACTATTCTCCCTTGTCTAAAGATATGGAACAGCAAGACGTGCAGCCGATAAAGTATCGACTTTTCGCATTGGGGGAAACGAGATACGGCAGTGGTTTTGTAGCCAAAATCATGGAAAATCGCTCATCCAGACAGGCAATGAGTCGGCAGATGCGCAGAGGAGCGCGTCCTATAGTACAATTATAGATCGTTCGAGCTATCGTGGCAAGTGGGGTTAAAACGGTTTTGGGCTTGTTCTGCGCGGATGGTAGAATCCCCCACGCTTCCCCCACGCCTCCCTCAGAATACTGGGATTGGTGCGCTGTTGCATTCCACACACAGGCAACAGAGGGAATGCCCGACGAAAGTATGCCACAAAAGTATGCCATCGCTTGCAAAACCGCTGGCCTGCCCGGAGGAAATGTGAACGCCATCGGCTCCCTGAACGAAACGGACCTGCACGCAGAGGTAAAGGAGTGGTACGCTGCCCCGGACGACCAGTTGGAAGTGGCCGTGGATGGATTTGTCATTGATCTGCTGCGGGCTGATGGGGAACTGGTGGAAATACAGACGGCCAATTTTGGCGCATTGCGGGCCAAGCTGAACGCGCTTCTGCCCGCGCATCGGGTGCGTGTGGTCTATCCCGTGGCCCAGCAGAAGTGGATTGTGAAGATCAGCGAAGAGGGCGAGATCATCAGCCGGCGCAAATCCCCCAAAGCAGGCCGGGTCGAGGCGATCTTTGGCCAGCTCGTCTACCTGCCCCAAGCCCTGGGCCACTCCAACTTTTGCCTGGATGTGCTGATGGTGCAGGCGGAGGAACTGTGGCGCGCCCACGCCAAAGGGGGCAAACGGGGCTGGTGCAGGCAGGGCTGGATTGTCCACGGGCGGCGGCTGTTGGATGTGTTGGCCTGTCACACCTTCACACAGCCGTCCCAACTGGCACAACTGCTGCCGGACAATCTGCCGCCCCCCTACACCACAGGCGAATTGGCAAAGGCATCTGGTCTGCCACCCCGCCTGGCCGGACAAATGGCCTACTGCCTGCGGGAGATGGGCCAGATTCAGGTGACAGGCAAGCGGGGCAACGCGCTGCTCTACACCCAATCGATTTGACGTCAACTATACTTCAATTTCAAGTTTTCACACTGAAAGGAACGGCAACGCCCAGCAACGGCGAATCCTACCACCCATGAAATACACAACTCTTGCCGACACCGGCGAAAAAGTATCTGAACTGAATCTGGGCACAATGATGTTTGGCGGGCGCTGCGATGAGGCCGAGGCTGACCGCATTCTGGGCCTGGCTATCGAGCGCGGCGTCAATTTCATCGACACTGCCGCTGGCTACGGCAACGGGCTGACCGAAGAAATTCTGGGCCGCATTATGCAGGGCGGGCGGCGGGAAAAGCTCTTCGTCACCACCAAAGTCAACAAAGGCGTGGACCGGGCCAGCATTCTGTCCAGCCTGGACGAGAGCCTGCAACGGATGCAGACCGACTATGTGGATTTGTATCTGATCCACTGGCCGGTGGAGGGGATGAACCCGACGGAAATTATGGGCGCACTCCATACTGTCGTGGCCTCGGGCAAGACCCGCTATGTGGGCTGCTGCAACTTCCCGGCCTGGCTGCTGGCCCACCACAACGCCATTGCCGCGGCCAATGGCTGGCCCCGACTTGTCAACAATCAGATCGCCTACAACATTATCGAGCGCGGCGTGGAAGTGGAAATCTTCCCCCAGGCTGTGACCGAACAGATCGCCATCACCGCCTATCGGTCGCTGGTGCAGGGGCTGTTGACGGGCAAATATCGCTGGGGACATCCCCTGCCCGAAAACACCCGGGGCCAGACCAGCGCGCAGATCATCACCTGGCTCAGTCAGTTCGGCGAGAGTGTGGATCGCTTCATCACCTTTGCCCAGGAACGGGACATCACCCCAGCCACATTGGCCATCGCCTGGGTACGCCACGCCCAGGCCGTCACCGCGCCGATCATTGGTGTCAGCTCCCTGCCCCAGTTGGAGGAAGCCCTGGAATCCTTTGCCTACGAACTGAGCGACGACGACTACGCGCAGGTGACTCATCTGTTTGACACGGAAGTCAAAGAGGAGGGCTTGCAGCGCTTTCCCGGTCTGAAATACAATTTCCCCCGCCTGCGCCGCAACCTGAATTTGGTGCAGAAATAGGGATTGTTCGGCGACGGCAGGCCACTCTATCACCCCCTCTCCCATTTGTGGGCAAAGATTGACCTGTGGGGGAGGGGCTGGCAGTGGCCGGGCTGGCGTTGGATGTACGACTGCCAATTTGCCACGCGACCGGCTCTTCCCCGGTAGCGGGCAGCAACTTCACACCCATTCCACGTCCGGGGCAGAGCGCTCGGCTTTGCGCAGCAGCACCAAAAATCCCCGCCCATCGGCCTGCCAGGCCGCGGCCGCATCGGCCAGAATCGAGCGGGCCGTGGCCCAGTCGCCGGGCTGGGCGCGGGCAAAAGCTGCGAAATCGTCCAGCAGGAGCAGATAGCCCTGGGCGTCGGGCAGCGCGTCCGGGTCGTTGACGATCTCCTCAAACGCGTCCCAGTTCTGGCCGAAATAGGTGGGAAAGCGCAGGGCCGACGCGGCGCGGCTGAGAAAAGCAGCCTTGTCGGGCACGTTCGCGCCGTCCACCCGAAAGACCGTCCACCCCGCGGCCTGGGCACCGGCCATCACCGCCTGGGGTTCGTCTTTCTCGTCAATGCGATACAGCCCCGTCTGCTTCACATCCGCCAGCAGCCTGCGCAGTTTGGCCCTCATCGGATCACCTCCCGGAAGCTGTCGTAGTGGTCGTCGGTGTAAAAGAGCAGGCCATCCTCCCCCTCCACAATCCGCCGCGCGCCCCGATCCTGCGAGCCGGGTGTGATGACAGTGAACTCCCGATACCAGCCGCGGGGTTTGCTGGGCAGAATTCCCTCCCGATTCTGGAAAGTCGAATCGTCCTGGCGGAAGGGGAACGGGCCGTTCTGGTCGATGAGGCGAATGGTCTCCCTGGCCTCGGGCGGGAGATCGCCATACAGAACGAAGGGCAATCCGCTTTGGGAGCGGACGCGGGTGGCCGTGAGTGTGGGGTTGGACGTGGGGCTGGACGTGGGGCTGGGGGGGGCGCGGGTGGGGGGACGGGTGCTTGTGGGTGTGGCTGTGGGCTGGCGGCTGGGCGCGACAGTGCGGGTGGCTGTGGCAGTGGGCGTCGGGGCTTCTGGGGCCGCCAACCCGGCAGCGGGTGTATGGGTTGGGGTGACCGACGGCTCATCCGTGGCTGTGGGCGAGTGAATGGCAGTTTGAGCAACAGTTTGGGTGGCGGTCGCTGTGGCGGTCTGCTGCAAAATTGCCGAAACTGTGGCCGCGTCTGTGCCCAACACCTCTTCCAACAGTTCATCCGGCACAGTGCCCGTGCGCAGATAGACAAAAACGATAACCAGCAGCAGAATGCCGGTCCCCACAAGGGATTGCCAGCGGGGGCGTTTGGCGGCTGAAGCATTTTTCTTTGTCATCGGGCAATCCATTCCTCGCCGAATTCAAACAGATGGACAAACGTACACAGAACCCATTCCGCGTGGCCCGCGGCTGGCGCTCACTCTCGGCTGCGCACGGGGACTGTCTGGCGCTGGGCGACGACAAATGCGGCCATACAGAGCGCGCCCAACACAGGCGCAACCAGCAGCCAGCTCAGGGCCGCGTCCAGCCCGATGCGGTCGGCCAGCAGCCCTGTGACCGACGCGCCCAGCCCGCCCGGCCACCAGCCCAACCCCATCACCAAACCAGACGCCAGGGCCAATCCCCGGGGCCACACCTCCTGGGCCAGCACCACCGCGGTGGGAAAGGTGCAGCCCAGGCAGAAACCGATCCCGGCCAGAAAGCCTGCCTGCACCCCGCCGTTGCTGTTCAGATAGAGCCAATAGAGGGGCGAGAGCAGGGCCAGGCAGACAATCAACACCTGCCAGCACCCCACCCGATCCGAGAGGGTGCCGCCAGCCAGGCTGCCCAGCCCGATGCAGACCGAGAGCAGAAAGAGCATCTGCGCGGCGTCGGCCACCGAGCGCCCCTGGCCTTCCAACCAGACCGGCAGATAGGACGTGAGGGACATCTGAAACCAGGAACGGGTCATCACCGCCAGGGTGAGCAGGACCAGCCCGGCCACAAAGCCCTGGCCCGCGTCGGCCTGGGATTGGCGGTGACGGGCCTGTTCGCCCGCGTCTTCCCGGCCCAGGCCAAAATAGAGCAGCCCCCCGGCCAGCAGAGCCAGGGGAACCAGAACGGCTGTGCCGCTCAGTCCAAACGCGGCCAGGCCCGCGGCCATCAGCAGGGGGCTGACCGCGCTGCCCAGATTGCCACCCACAGAAAAGAAAGAGACGGCCAATCCTTTCAGGCCCTGGGTGGCTTTGCTCACCACGGCCGCGCCCGCGGGGTGAAAGGCCGCGGACCCCAGGCTGGCCAGGGCCACGATTCCCAAGAGCAGCCCGTAGCTGTTGGCCAGCCCGACCAGTCCCATCACCAGTCCCAGCCAGAGAACGCTGAACGCGACCACCCGCCGCGCGTCCCAGCGATCGGTGAAATAGCCAAAGAACGGCTGGGCAATGGAACTGGCTGTGGTTGCCACCAGCGCCACCGCGCCCAATTGGGCAAAGGAGAGATCGAATTTATCCCGCAGCAGGGGATAGATGACCGGCAGGTACTGATGGAACACTTCGAGAGAGAGATGGCCGAGAGAGACAAGCAGAATCGCAGTGAGTGGGCGGCGGGACATAGGGGGCAAACCTCTGGCTGGGTGCGGCGGGTGCATTGAGAAAAGGGCCTTTGCCCAAACATCCCTGCCAGTATACAATGGGTCAGTCGAAAGGTCACTCCGGGCGCTGGCTGTTGCTGCTGCCTTCGTCCTCGCCGCCGCTTTGGGCCGCTCGCTCACAGACATTTTGCAACCCAAGCACAGGAAAAACGAGTAGCTATCCTATGCCCAATCAACTCTTCTGGGGAGACCTGCACTCCCACTGCTCCATCAGTTATGGCTATGGCAGCCTGGAGCGGGCCTTTGCCCTGAGCAGCCAGCAATTGGATTTTGTCTCTGTGGTGGGCCACGCCACCTGGCACGATATGCCCACAGATCGGGGCCAGTACGCGTATATCATCGACTATCACAGCGAGGGTTTTCGGCGACTGGCCCAAGCCTGGCCGGATGTCCAGCGCTTGACCGCGGCCGCCAACGATCCCGGCCGCTTTGTGGCCCTTCTCGCCTACGAATGGCATAGCCGGGCCTATGGCGATCACAACATTTACTATCTGGACGACGACGGGCTGATTGTGGAACGGGACGATCTGGACCAGTTGCAGGCGGCCCTGGCTGGCAAAGAGACGCTGATCATTCCCCATCACATCGGCTATGGCAAGGGCTATCGGGGCATCAATTGGGAGACCTTTGACGAGCGACGTTCGCCTGTCATAGAGATTATTTCCGGCCACGGCGGCTCGGAACGGGACGGCGGCCCCTACCCCATCTATCACACAATGGGGCCGCGCAGCTATCAGGGCACAGTTGCCTATGGGCTGGAGGCGGGCAAACGGTTTGGCTTTGTGGGGGGCACAGACCACCACGGCGGCTATCCGGGCCACTACGGGGAAGGACGCACAGCCATCTATGCGCCGGAGCTGAGCAGGCGGGCGCTCTTTGACGCTATCCGTGCCCGCCGCTGCTATGCGGTAACTGGCGACAAAATCGCGGTGGACTTTCAGGTCAACGGCGAGCCAATGGGCGCAGAAATCCACGGCGCGGGCCAACGGGAAATTCGTGTCGCCCTGCGGGGTTGTGACGCGCTGGATCGGGTGGAGATTGTGAAAAATGGACGGCCCTGGCAACGGGTGTTTGGGCCGCCGCCCATTGCGCCGACGAATCTGCCCGACCCGGTGACAGCCAAAATCCGCTTGGAATGGGGGTGGGCGGAGCAGCCAGAACCAACGCGCTGGGAATGCGACGCGCGGCTGGCGGGAGGACGGATACTTTCTGTTGAGCCGTGCTTCAGCGGTGATCCCGCGCTCGCGCCCCAGGAGGAATGGAAAGGGCTGGCGGGCGATTCGTCTCCCCACGCCATCACCGGCCAGGACGGGTCCCGGGTGGAGTGGTTCAGCCACAGCCGCAAGAATTCTCATCCTTATCTGCGGGGGACAAACAGTCTGATATTGGAAGTGCAAGGGCCAAAATCAGCCCGTCTGGAACTAAATGTCAACGGACAGCATTTTTCCCACAGCCTGGAAGAACTGCTCGTCGGCTCAATCAGTCACTATTTGCGCGGGTGGCTCTCGGAGGCGATTCTCGTCCATCGGGCCGTGCCAGTGCAGCAGTACGCGCTGACGCTGGAGTTCGCTGATGCAGTGCAGGAGCGGGAGACGGATTACTATTACGTGCGAGTGGCCCAGGAGAACAATCAGTGGGCATGGGGGAGTCCGGTATGGGTGAACAGCTAGAGGAACCAGTTATACGATTGCGTATGCCAGGCGATCACACGCCAGAAGAGACATTTGATGACTTTTGGCGTAGCGCAGTCCGCGCCTGCAAGGAAATTGAGCAGTTCAAGCCGGAAATTGTCATCGGACTGGCCCATGCGGGCTGGGCACCTGTTGTGGCGACCCGCGCGGTATGGGAGGAAGTATCTGACATACCTTTCCCGCCTACCTTGCGGACAAATTTAGGGCGAGAAAAATTGGATCCTTACTGGGATTCATCCAAAGATCGCTATCATTTCCACGGAACCTACTCATCGCCCAAAGAAGTGGCTGACTTCCTGCTCTGGTTGGACAGCCAATTGGATTTACAGGAGCAGTTGGCACGACAAATTGTCGCGACATTAGGGAACTCCTCTCCACCCAATCGGATATTGGTTCTGGATGAAATGATTGCGCAGGGAAATACCTGGCTGCTGGTTTTGGGCCTGCTGGATCGACTCTACCCAGACGCGGATGTACGCTTTCTGGATGGGCCTTACTTCGATTGGCGAAATATATTGAGCAAGCATTGGCTGGAGGAAAACCATCCAGAGGTACTTGTGGAGTTATTGGATATGCAGGAGGAGAATACAAAAGAGGACCCCAGGGAAACCTGGAGTTTTCATGCCTATGAAATCGCGCCAGGCACAGAGGATATCGATCCTCGCCTCCTGGACTGGCGAACAGTAATGGCTGAGTCCTCAGCCATCAAAGCATTATCCAAACATTTGCCAGCCGAGGAATGGCTGAAAATGTCTGCCTGGATTTACAATCAACTGCGGTTCGAGATGCGGCATAGGGTTGTCGAACATCCGCAGCCCGACACTTTACTCCTGCCAGAGTCTCCACATCAATGGCCGGAGGATGAGATCGATCCCAGACATTGGGAAGTAAATCGGTTTCATCGCTATCTTATCGCCAAGCACGCGTTGCGCCACCAGCAAATCACAGTCAAAACAGCAGCACTTCTATGCGGCATTCGTGAAGAACTGGCCGCATATATATTGAATGAGTGGGCATCAACAGAGCGCTATTGGGGTGTAGGGACAGAGAATCTGAAAATGTACAGCACCCGTCGTGGCCCAGTTTACGCGTTTCGAGAACCGGACGAGGAAGAGTAGCCCTATTTTTGGCTGCTATCTGTCCGAGAAAATTGTCTGGGAGGCACACAATGCAATTGCAAGGCAAAACAGCCATTATCACCGGTGGGGCCAGCGGCTTTGGCGCGGGGATTGCCCAGCGTTTTGCCGCGGAAGGGGCGCAGGTGATTGTGGCCGACATCAACGGGCCGGGCGCAGAAGCCCAGGCCGCGGCAATCCAGGCCGGGGGCGGCCTTGCCCATCCCGTGCAGGTGGATGTGAGCAACAACGATTCCATGGCGGCGCTGGTGGAGCAGACCCTCGGCATCTGCGGACGCATCGATATCTGTGTCAACAACGCGGGGACCACCCACAAAAATGGGCCGCTGCTCAGCGTAGACGAAGCCACCTTCGACCGGGTCTACGCGGTGAATGTCAAGAGTATTTACCTGAGCGCGATGCACATTGTGCCCGTTTTCCGTCAACAGGGGGGCGGCGTCTTTCTCAACATCGCCTCCACCGCGGGTCTCCGGCCCCGGCCCGGTCTCGTCTGGTATGCGGGGACCAAAGGGGCAGTCATCACCCTGACAAAAGCGTTGGCTGTCGATCTGGCAGGCGAAAAGATTCGGGTCAACGCCATCAATCCCGTGGCCGGGGACACCCCTCTGCTGGCCCAGTTTTTGCCTGGCGAGGACACGCCGGAAATCCGCCAAAAGTTCATCGATACCATTCCCCTGGGCCGCTTGAGCCGACCGGACGACATCGCCAAAGCCGCGCTCTTTCTCGTTTCGGACGAATCCTCGTTTATCACCGGCGTCTGCATGGAAGTGGATGGCGGGCGCTGTATTTGAGTTGCAACCACAAATCCGTAAAATCACAAAGGAAGAAATCAAATGTCGAAAGCTGTGTTGGTTATGATTGATGGTCTGCGCCCGGATGCGATTGCCGCCGCGGGCTGCACGACTCTGGCTGGGCTTCAAAAACAGGGGGCGTCCACGCTGACAGCCCGCTCGGTCATGCCGTCGGTGACGCTGCCCTGCCATATGTCCATTTTTCACAGCGTGCCCCCCACCCGCCACGGCGTCGTCACCAACGACTGGATGCCCATGGCCCGGCCCGTGCCCGGCCTGATCGAACAGGCCAAAAACGAGGGGCTGCACACGGCCTTTTTCTACAATTGGGAGCAACTGCGCAATCTGAGTCTGCCCGGCAGTCTGACATTCTCCTATTTTCGCAAGACGGTGCGCATCTTCCCCCACGGCGATAACACAACTATCGATGTGGCTCTGGACTACATTCCCGCGGAGAAGCCTGATTTTGCCTTCGTCTATCTGGGCACAACCGACGAGATGGGCCACGTCGCGGGCTGGATGGCGGATGGCTATTTGGAGCAGGTGGCCTATGTGGACGGCCAGTTGGGGCGGCTGTTGGCGGGGCTGCCAGAGGAGTATTCGGTGCTGGTGCAGGCGGATCACGGCGGCCACGACCGCAGCCACGGCACGGACATGGACGAAGATATGACGATTCCGTGGATGATCGCGGGGCCGGGCATCCGCCAGGGCCATACAATCGCCGGTCCGGTCTCCCTGCTGGACACCGCGCCTACCCTGGCCCGCATTCTGGGCGTGCCTGTACACGAGGATTGGGAAGGACGCTGCATAGACGAGGTTTTTGTGTAGAGGCAAAAACTTCGCAAAAAGTGTATTGGTCAGAATGATGGTGAACCGCTCGCTTCCTGCAATGGGAAGCGGGCGGTCTTTGCAGTTCACGCAGGCTTGGATGCTTAGGCTGCTTCATCCAACCCGGCGCGGGCGAGACGGATAGCCTCTTCTATGGGCAAGAGCCGCCCCCGATCTTCCGCCGCCTGGAAATCGGATGGCGAGATTCCCGGGCGCAGAGAGGCCAAGGCCTTCTCCGCCTTCTGCTTCGTCTCCCACTCCGCGTTGGGATGACCCACGACCAGCGCCAGCCATTCCACGGCCCGTGTCACATCCCCCGCAGCCGCCCGCAGTTGAGCCACGCCCTGCAGTACATCCGCGAGAATCCCGTTCATTCCCTGCTCGGCGGCAATATCCAATGCCCGGCGGTAGTAGTCTGCGGCTTCCGGCTTGCCCTGCGCTGCCGTCGTGTGACCCATCTGGCACAGGACGAGAGCTTCGACAAAGAGAAATTTAATGGACTCGGCAATTGCCAGCGCTTCGGCCAGGGCTGATTCTGATGCTTCATAACGCCCCTCGTCGTATTCCAGCCGGGCCAACTCGTGCAGGCGGGCGGCGATGCGCTGCTCAAAGCCGGTTGAACGGACCGTATCGACTTCCCATTCGATCTGCTGGCGGGCCGCTTCCATTTGACCCTGCAAGCGCAAGACTGTCCCTTGTGAGTATTGAAAATCATGGGTGGCTCGCCATAGCTGACCCTGGGCTTCGTAAGCGGCTCGCGATCGTTGGAAATGAGCGGCGGCTTCCTCCAGTGCACCAAGTGCTACCGATGCCTCGCCCAAATTTCTCTCGACACTGGCTACCCCACCCATTGATGCAAAACAGCGCGTAAAGGGATCGTCGCCTGCCTCTCTGCTCTTTTCCCATATCTGATACATTTCCGCGTATCTGCCCTGCATGTGGTAGACAGTACCACGAAATACAATTGGGTAGGATGGCAATTGGGCCTGACGCCACGCTTCGGCCACTTTGCCAAACGTTTCATCTGCCAAACGGACTTTGCCTTCCCCGGTGCGCAACAGAGCGAAGCGAAAGTAGGTTTTGCCCTGTTCGAAAAAGTTCCCAGTCTCCTGGAAGATGTCAATGGCTTTTTCCATCCAGTTCGCGCCCTCTTCACCCCGTCCTACCGTTGCTATCTGCGTGCCAATCGCACCGCTCAAGCGGGCGAGTTCTTCCCGATTATCGGCTTTCGATTCGAGCAGTAGAGTACGGGTTTCGAGCAACCGCTGCAGATAGGCTTGCGGCTGGTTGTGGGAGTTTTCCAGTTCAACCTGCTGCCGAAAACGCAAAACACCGAGCAGGCCGGGGCGGTCATCCAATTCTCCGACATTTTTCTCCACGGCAACAATGGCCTGGGCAAAGAGTTGCCAGCCGCTCTCACGTGCATTTGTCAGATTGCAATAGAGAGGCAATAGCGTCGCCACTTCCCGAAGCAGGGAAAAATGGCCGCGTTCACACGACCAGCGCCACCCGGCGAAAAGGTTCTCCCGCTCTGGAATCAGTTCATCCAACGCCGGTTGCACTTGCCGCCATTGCAACGCCTCCTGGCGTTCTGATAGATAGTCAAAAAAATAACCCGCGTGTTTGTCGCGAACAATTATCGCTGATTCTCTTTCCCCCAACTGCTCCGCCGCGAACTGGCGCAGAAGCTCGTGGATGTCATAGCGTCCGCTGGCCGAATGGCGCAGGAGCGAGTGATCCACCAGCGCGGAGAGGAGGAGCAGGCGCACTTCCGCCACAGCCTCTGCGGCCTGACGGGTGAAACCGCCCTGAAAGACCGACAGCCGGGCCAGCCCCCGCTGCTCCTCCGCGGTGAGCAGCCCCCAGGAGCGCTCGAAGACAGCCCGCATACTCCTGTGCTGCTCCGGCACATTGCGCAGGGACGTGCGCAAAAAATCCACATCCCGCCGAATCTCGGCAGCGATCTCCCCACAATTCATCGCCCGCAGCCAGGACGCGGCCAGCTCGATCCCCAAGGGCATCCCCTCCACTGCCTGGCAAATGGCGGCCGCAGCCTCGGCCTCGGCTTCTGCGTCAAAATCCGGCTGCACCTGCCCCGCCCGTTCGCCAAAGAGACGAATGGCCTCATTTGGCCCGGCGAAGAGTGCGGCTGTGTCGTCTGTGACAACCGCTTCCATCCCCAGCCCTGCCAACGGGAAAGTCCACTCCTCCCGCAGATTCAGCCGTACGCGGGAGGTCACCAACATTTTTGTTTCAGGCGCGGCCTGGACAATCTCGGCCAGCACATCGGCGGCGTCCACCAATTGCTCGAAGTTATCCAGCACCAGCAGCAGACGGCGACGGGCCAGAAAACGCAGTACAGCTTCCTTGGCGCCACCCGCGCCCATGGGCGCGGCCAGCAGTTGCACCAGCGCGGCCAGCATCTGGCTGGCTTCGCTCACACCCACCAGCGGCTGAAACCAGACGCCGTCGGGGAAGTCACCCGCCAGCCGTCGGGCCGCTTCAATGGCAAAGCGCGTCTTGCCCATCCCCCCCGGCGCAACGACCGTCGCCAGCCGCGCGTCCGGCCGGGAGAGGAGCGCGGCCAGTTCGGAGAGTTCGTTTTCGCGGCCGATGAAGGAGGTGGCGGGGGTGGGCAGGTGAAGGGATGACAAGATGACAGGATGACCCTTCGCTGACTGTCTGTCATCTTGTCCTCCTGTCATCTTGTCATCAATGACGGCGCGGGCCTGGCGGATGGCTTCTGTCAGGGACGGGAGCGGCGTGTGGGATTCCGGCCGCGGCAGCTCGGTCAGCAGACGTTCGGCCCGGCGTTTGGTCTCCCATTCGCTGGCTTCATGGGTATGGGCGAAGTGGAGGAGTGCCGCGGCCTGCTGGGTGTCACCCCGCAGGTGGGCGAGTTGGGCCACGCCGGTCAGCGCGTCGCAGGCGATGCGGTCGATGCCTTCGGCGTCGGCGATCTTCAGTGCCTCGGCGTAGGCGGACCGGGCTGCGTCGGTCTGTTGCAGCGCCAGCCGGGAGTGGCCCTGGGCGGTGAGTGCCAGCGCGGTGGCGTAGCGGAAATCTATGGTGCGGGCGACGGTCAGCGCTTCGTCCAACAGGGCCAGCGCGCCTTCGTAGTCCCGCTGGTCGTGGCGCAGACGGGCCAGGTGGTGCAGGCTGACGGCGATGTGTTGGCCGTACCCCACTTTGCGCGCCGTGGCCAACGCGTCAAGCAGCCTGGTCTCGGCTTTCGGGTCGCCAGCGAGACGGGCCAGTGCGCCGGGGGACAGAAACATGGAGCTTGACACCTCAGATCCCATACCCATCGGTTCAAAGCGTGCATTGACTTCGGCGAAGTGATGGCGGGCTGAGGTGAAATCGCCGGTTGCGGTGTATAGCTCGGCCAGCGCACGGCCGGTATAGCCCGCCATTCCGTTTTCGCCCTGCTCTACAAAATAAGGAAGTGTGCGATGCAACAGAGCGCTGGCCCGTCGATAATGACCGCGCATCAGCAGCGTAAGGCCCAGTCCGTATGTGCTCTGGACATAGGATTTCTGTTCCCGCCCCTCCAATACGTGAAGAGATTCCTCAATATAGCGCTGGGCTTCCCGTGGCCGCCCCCACCCGATTGCCACATACCCGATATCCCGTAGGGTAGCGCCCACACCGACTTCATTCTCGACCTCACCCAACAGGACAAGGGCTTCCGTTATCAACTCCGTCGCTTCCGGGTTGTGGCCGAGGCTGGCGTGGCTCATCCCAAAAGCGGTCAACGCCTGGGCCAGGTCCAATGGTTCGGGCGGATCGGCCCGGCGCAGGAGAGCCACCGCTTCTCGCCCCACTGCCAATCCGATCTCATCCCGATCACGGAAGATACACTTGCCCAGACGCAGAAGCAGCGAACCGAGCAGACCAGCTTTCTCCACTTCCCCATCCATTGAACGAAAGGCCTGGATAGCGCTCTCGAAAGCTGCTTCGCCGCCGCTGTAGTCCCCCCGCCGCCGGAAATAGTCAACCAGCCAGCGCATCATCCGGCCCACAACCGACGCATCCCGATTTTCCACCGCCCAGCGCCAGGCCGCCAGAACGTTGGGGCCATCCCGATCCGCGGCTTCGTCGGCTGCCGGATTGCCGGGTTCCAGTTCCCAACCGGCCTGGACCACCAGTTCGGCGTAGAAGTCGGCGTGGCGCTGGCGGGCGTTGTTTTCCACCGCGGGGTCTGCCGCCAACTGTTCGGCAGCGTAGCGGTGCAGCAATCCGTGCATATCGAAGCGGTCGTCGGCCTGGCGGCGCAGGAAGGAGTGATCCACCAGACCGGCCAACTGGACGGGTGTGGCGTCGGCCACAGCCACCGCGGCCGGACGGGTGAAGCCGCCCTGGAAGACGGAGAGACGGGCCAGCAGCGTCTGCTCGTCCGGGTCCAGCAGCGCCCAGGAACGCTCAAAGACGGCGCGCAGGCTGCGGTGGCGCGCGGGCAGATTGCGCACATCGCTGGCGAGAAAGTCGGCGCTGCGCTGGATTTCGGCAGCGATTTCGGCGCAGGCCATCACCCGCACCCAACTGGCTGCCAGTTCAATCGCCAGGGGCATTCCTTCCACCAGACGGCAGATAGACGCAATCGCTTCGCCCTGCGCGGTCGGGTCGAAATCCGGCTGCATTCGCTGCGCCCGCTCCACAAAGAGACGGGCGGCCTCGTCCAGCCCGCCCAGGGGGTAGAGAGATTCTTCCAGCAGATTGAGCCGCTCCTGGGAGGTGACGAGCAACTTCACCCCGGGCGCGCTGCCCAGCAACTCGGCCAGAAAGTCCGCGCCGTCCAGCAGATGCTCGAAGTTGTCCAGCAGGAGGAGCAATTGCTTTTCCCGCAGAAAATGCAGGAGAAGGGCACGGCTGTTGCCGTCACCCATCGGCGCGGCGAGCGCACCGGCAATCGCTCTGGGCACAGCCTCTGCCGAATCCAGCGCGGCCAGGGGGATAAACCAGACACCGTCGGGGAATGCGCCCCGCAGCGCTTCGGCCACAGCCAGCCCCAGCCGACTCTTGCCCATGCCGCCCACACCCGTAATCGTCACCAGCCGGTTCACCGGTTCGGCCAGCAGCCCGCGCACCGCCTCCACTTCCCGTCGGCGACCGACGAAGGGTGTGGCCTGGGGAGGTAAATTGTGAAGGGGAGAAGGGATGACAAGATGACCGGATGAAGGGATGCCCGGCTGCCCGGCTACCGTCATCTTGTCATCCTGTCCTCTTGTCACCTTGTCATCTTCCGCGGGGAAACGCCGGGTGCGAATCGCCTCGTGTAGTTCCGTCGTCTCCGCCTCCGGGGGGACGCCCAGTTCTTCATCGAACAGGCGCACGCATTCGTCGTACTGGCGCAGGGCCGCGGATTGTTGACCGGCGAGGGCGTAGAGACGCATGAGAATGCGATGGGACGGTTCGTGGAGGTTGTCCAGAGCCAGCAGACGGCGGGCGTAGGGAATAGCCGCGTCGGGATCGCCCGCGGCCTGGAAGTGAGCGAGCAGCCGTTCCAGTGTCCCAGCGCAGACCCGGCGGTATTCCTCGGCCTGAAAGAATTGCCAGTCGTCGAACTCCGGTGCATCGGCCAGGCTGAAACCGGTCAGGAAATTGTCCCGGTAGAGGTCGGCGGCCAGTTGCCAGCGGGCGGGATCGTCGCTGCGGGCCGCGGCCAGAAAGTCGTCCACGTCCAGCCGCACATCGCCGGTGAGAGTGACATTCTCCCGGTCTGCGGTCAGCCAGTCGCCGTCGCCCAGCGCGCGTTTCAGGCTGGAGAGTTCCCGGCGCAGGCTGCCCCGTGCATCCGCGCTCTCCGGCCAGAGGCGCGCGGCCAGGCTGTCCCGGCGCTGCTGTTCACCGGTCACGGCCAGGTGTACGAGCAGGGCCAGACTCTTTTGGCGGGGAAAGGCGATGGCTTCCCCGTCGATTTCGACCCGGGGCGGGCCGAGGAGAAAGAGAGAAAGAGGCATAGGAAGTTGGAAGTTTGAACGCGGAATGCGGAATTGGCGTGCTTCGATTATACACGAAAGTAAGGAGTGAGCAACTGGATAGTATAAGGACAGGCTACGATCAGAGAATAGATATTAGAATACAGGCATCCAGTTCTTCAGCAATACATTCCCTGCGACGCTTCCTGCGACGGTTTGTGCGGCGTCTGCGTCACGCACGGTGCATAGAATGGGAATCAAGAAAGCTGGTCGGCAGAGAGACAGAGGCCAGCACACCAAACCCAGGCGCAGGACAGAACCAAAAGGAGAAATCAGATGAACCGCCAGCCAATTTCCAACACAGCCGCTATCCGCACGCTGAGCCACAGTCCAAACCGCACCGCTGCCCACCTGTCCACAAAGGAGAACCCTATGAGCCGCCGTATCGCTACCGTCCTTTTTTCTCTGTTTGCCATTCTGATTCTGAGCGCCTGTGCCGCGCAAAGTCCCTTTCGGACGGCTGGAAGCGTGACTGTTCTGCCCGAAGCAGCGGCCAGCGATCTGCAAATCAGCGACCGCCAGCACCTGGCCGAGTATCAGGCCACCCTGCCCGCCATCTCGCTGAAGTTCACGGCTCCCCGCACAGCCAAAGCCAGCAGCGCACAAATCAACGACCGCCAGCAGTTGGCCGACTATCAGGCAAATCTGTCTGCCTTTGCGGTGGTGGCGACTGCCCCGATGACAACTGTCAAAGCCAGTGGTGTGCAAATCAACAGCCGCCAGCAGTTGGCTGACTACCAGGCGAGCCTGCCGCTCTATACCAGCAAGGCGAGTGTTACCGGGACGCGCGTCGCCGTAACGACTGTCCCGCAAATCAGCAACCGGCAGGAGTTGGCTGACTACCAGGCAAGCCTGCGCTAACGCTGATTCCACAACTGGGTGCATCTCAGAAATGGGGGTAACCCGATTCCGGGAATCAGCCACCGCACCCCCAATCCGGGACGCACCCCCCAACTTATCGACATCGCCTCCTTTGTACTGGAGAAGTGCCCCGGCCTGGCAAGAGGTCGGGGCACTTCGTGTGAAAAGGGAATCGCGCTGGGGAGATAGTGTGTTATTCTACTGGGGCGGCGGTCGTCTGTACCCATGCAGCCCCCCCAACAATCACTATACGAATCAAAAGCAGGCGGGAAAGGAACCGAGAATGCGCCTCATCACCAATGCACGCCTTCGCACTTTCACAGGAATGGCTCTCACAGCCTTGGCGCTGGTGATAGCCGCTGTTTTGCTCGCGCCCAACAGACGATTGGCCCAGCACGCCCACGCCCAATCGCCGGGGCAGACGACCGTCGTTTATCAGCCGAGCGATGCGCTCTTTGCCAACCCGGAGCGGGGCTTTTATCACCACACAGAGACCCATTCCAACGACTACGTTCCCCTCGTGCTGACGACGTTGCAGGGCTATCGAGAGAATGAGAATGTAACGCTGATTCTGCGTCTCTTCTATCTGGACGATTTTGTCGCTGCGCCCATCAGCCAGACATATCTGGACGCAATGGCCGCGGATTTTGCCGTTCTGCGTCAGGCCGGGCTGAAGGCAGTGGTGCGCATCGCCTATACCAATCGCACCCATTTTGCGCCCAACACCACCTGGCCCCCGGTCCCCCCCTATGGCGACGCCAGCAAAGCCCAAATGCTGGACCATTTGAACCAACTGGCCCCGGTTTTGCAGGCCAACAGGGATGTCATCGCCGTGATGCAGACGGGATTTATCGGCATCTGGGGCGAGTGGTATTACACGGATCACTTTGTGGAGAATCCCAGCGATCCGGGCACTGTCTCCGCGGCCAAATATGCTGAGCGGGGCGAAGTGTTGGATGCTGTCCTGGCCGCGCTGCCGGGACGAATGGCCCAGGTACGCACGCCTTTGCAGAAGCAGAAGATCAACGGAACCGGGAGTGGATCGGGCAATGCCCTGCCGCCTGGGGATGCCTTCAACGGCTCAAACCGGGCGCGCACGGGCCATCACAACGACTGCTTCCTGGCCAGTGATACAGACTTCGGCACCTACGCGGACATCCCAGAGGACAAGGCCTATCTGGCCGAGGAGACGAAATATCTGCCCATGGGCGGCGAAACCTGCGAGCCTAACCCGCCCCGGACGGAGTGCCCCACCGCGCTTGGCGAACTGGCGCTCTTGCATTGGAGCTATCTGAACGCGGATTATCGTCCAAGCGTGCTGGCGGGCTGGGTGAACGGCGGCTGTATGGAGACGGTGAAGCAGCGGCTGGGCTATCGTCTGGCGCTGGTGCAGGGAAGATATCCGGATACGGTTGCTGTGGGCGGCACGCTGCACATTGAGATCGATCTGCGCAACGACGGCTGGGCCGCGCCCTTCAATCCCCGCGCCGTGGAACTGGTGCTGCGCCATCAGGGCACACAGGCGATCCAGCGCTTCCCATTGGCTGTGGATCCCCGTTTCTGGCTGGCCGATGGGGGTGGCAGCCACTCGATTGTCCAGAGCATTCCCCTCCCGGCTGCCCTGCCCACAGGCGCATACGATCTGCTCCTGGCGCTGCCCGACGCGGACGCCAGCCTGGCCGATCGGCCCGAATATGCCATCCGCCTGGCCAACCAGAATGTATGGGAACCAAACACGGGCATGAACAATCTGCTGCATACGCTGAGCGTCACCGCGGCCACGCCGTCGCCAGCCTGTGACGGACTCTGCCGGATTTTTCTGCCGATGACCGCGCGGCGCTGAGCCATTCGTTTGTAGAACGAATCGACATTCGAGCCAAGGACCAAAAAAGAGACGACGGAGGATTCGTTCCCCCCTCGTCTCTTTTTTGGTCCATTCGTAAGCCGACGCCTGTCAGCCAAATCGGGCAAAGCACCCCGCCCTACGCGGCCAGGCGTCGCTCCGGCATATTTTCCAGCCGAGTCAGCCAGTAGTGTACGTCAAAGTTCTCATCACCGGTGAGGAAGCGCCACATCTTCACCCGGTTGACGATCTCCAGCCGTCCTCCCGCATCCTCAAACCACGGCTCGCCTTTGCCCAGAATCGTCTGCACATCCGGGGCCGCGTTCTGATCGCGGGTGAAGATACGCTTCTGGCCGCCGGTCATGGACGCCAAATCGTCGGTGTTCCACAGCCGGTATTGACGCACCACCGGGTTGAGGCGGATTTTGTACATATAGCGCTTGCGGTCGGTCTTGTTCTGGCGGCCACAGTGCCAGATGCCGTGATGGAGGGCCAGGATCGACCCGGCCTTGCAGACCATCGGCACCTGCCCGGCGAAGTTCTGGTAGCGGGCAATGTCCATTTCGTTGATGCGCCGGTATTGGCTGCCGGGCACGACGAGTGTGCCGCCCATTTCCAGGGGCACGTCGTGGGGAAAGTACATCAGTTGGATGTCGAAGTGCATCCGGGTGTCGATGATGGAATCCCCGTGCATGCCCTGGGCGCTGCCTTCGTTGGGCTGGCGCACGTGGATGGCGTGATGATCAAAGAGCGGGTCTGGCCCGACCAGGCTGTGGATGATGCCCTGGATTTCGGGCATACGCAGCATCTCGCCGATGGGCGACGGCTCCGGGTAGCACTGGGAGAGGGGCGTGCCTGCCGGTGCTGCTTCGATGCCGCCGGCGTCAAAGGAGGCCATCACCGCCCGGTTGATTTTGTCGGGGATCAGTTCATCGAAACGCAGCATACCCCTGGCCACAAACTCGGCCATCTGGGCGGTGGTGAGCAGGTATTTTTTGTCAACCATCGATCGTCTCCATTTTCTCAAAGATAAATTCGTACATCTGGAAGGAGGTGGTGTACTCCATGCCCGGATAGGGCGGGATGAGCTGGGGGAATTGGATCACCCGCCAGCCGTCCAGGAGCGCGTCCAGGCCCGTGGCATAGGGCGGCGTGTCGCTGTCGCCGGTGGTGTGGGCCTCCTGGCCCGTGCCGTCGTAGAGCGTCCAGCCCTTCACGCGGCTGTCCAGGGCAGAGTTGCCCAGATAGAGAATAAGAATCTTCTGGCGTTGTTGGGACATCGGGTTTCCTTTGGTGGAAAGGGGGATGGGTTGGCGCGACGGGTACGCGCTGGGGGATAGTATACATCGGGTGGAGTGTGGGGGGCAAGGGGGTTGTGGGGGGCGCTGCGCAAAAAATTGGACGACCGATTCCGGGAATCCACAGGCAATGGCCGCTATAGTAAATTTTCTATAGCGGCCATTCTATGGGCGTAATATGAGCGGTCACCCATTCGGTGAACTCGCTGCGTCTGAGTTTACCAGCCGCCACCTGCAAAATCACCTGCTCCTGTTCATCGACAGATGCGACAATCTCGTGTCTATTGAGAAGCAGAAAGGCTTCCATCGCTGCGTGACCGATACGTTTATTGCCGTCTACGAACGGGTGATTCATAATCAACGAGAAGCCGAGCGCGGCAGCTTTCTCGGCCAAAGTGGGGTAGAGATCATCGCCACCAAATGTGATTTGAGGTTGAGCCAGTGCGGATTCGATGCCACCCTGTTCACGAATGCCCGCAGAACCGCCCGATTCTTGGATCAACCGCTCATAGAGACGCAAGAGTTGGGAGTAAGTCAGGTAACGCATCAGGCCAGACGTCTGTAAAGCTCAGCGTTCTTTGTGAGAATGTGCTCGATGAGCAATTCGAACTCGTCATCGGGCCGCTCTAAAATTTCCTCGACACCGCGCAAAGCCAAGGCTTCCGGAGAAATTTCGTAATAAGCCGCCCTATCGCGTAGCCTCAACGCCTGTTCTTCAGTCAACACAATTGTAATCGTAGTCATCCAGTACCTCCGCACCATTCAGCTACCCACTGCCTAATTCTACCACATCCATCATCCCGCTCCACCCCCTACGCCTTCAACCCCGTCAACGCAATCCCTTTGATAATCTGCTTCTGAAACAGCAGAAAAACCACCAGCAGGGGAATGGAGGCCAGGCTGGCCGCGGTCATAATCTTTTCCCATTCGGTGGTGGACTCGCCCCGGAAGAAGCTGAGGCCCACGGGCAAGGTGTAGTAGTCCCGCCCGTTGGCCACAATCAGCGGCCAGAGATAGGCGTTCCAGTTGCCGATAAAGTTGAAGATGGCCAGGGCCGCGATGGCCGGTTTGACCAGGGGCATAGCAATCCGCCACCAGATGCCAAACTCATTCACGCCGTCGATGCGGGCCGCGTCCAGCAGTTCGCTGGGCACGCCGTCAAAGAACTGGCGCATGAGGAAAATACCCGTAGCTGTGATGACGCCGGGGAAGGCGATGCCCCAATATTGGGCCACCCCCACGTGCCAGCCGAAGTTCACACTCATCGTGTACCAGGGGATAATAAGCATCTCGGTGGGAACCATCAGCGTGCCCAAAATGCCGATAAAAATGAGATTCTTGCCGGGGAAATCGAATTTATTGAGGGTGTAGCCCACCAGCGAATCGAAGAAAATGACTGTGGATGTGCTGATTACCGCCACCAGCACACTGTTCACATACCAGCGGCCAAAGCTGCTCGTCGTCAACACCCGCACATAATTGTCAAGGGTGGGATTTTTGGGGAAAAAGGCAAATTGGGTCAGTTCTGGCGCAGGCTTAAAGCTCGTCAGCAGCATCCAAACAAAGGGGACGACCATCACCACAACCCCCAGAGAGAGCAGCAGATAGGCCAGCCCTTCACCCCAGGAGAAAGGCGTGCGCGGGCGTTTGGGCGCGCTGACAACCCGCTCGGCCAATTGCAAAGTGCGTTCGGCGCTGCTTTCGATGGATGTGGTCATAAGAGAGAATCTCGCAAAGGAAAACCGGGAATCGGGAATCGGTGCAAATTGTTCGGTGGGACGGCGTGCGTGGTGCGTATTCTGGTTTATGCAGGGCACGCGCCGGCGTTAGTAGTCAAAGCGCCGGGTGAGAAATTTCAATTGAACAATCGTAATCAACAAAATCACAAAGAAAAGAATGACTGTCAACGCGCCCGCATACCCCATATTATAGCTGGAAAAACCCTCCCGATAGACCTCCAGCACGACGGTTGTGGTGCTTTTCAATGGCCCCCCTGTGCCCTGGGGCGACATATTTTGCACAAGGGCAAACAGACGCAGGTAGGAAATCGTGGACAATACAGTCAGATAGACAATCACCGGGTTGAGCAAGGGCAGGGTGATTCCCCAGAAAATCTGCCAGCCGTTGGCTCCGTCGATGCGCGCAGCCTCATAATAGGTTTCGGGTATCTGCTGGATGCCGGCCAGAAAAATGATGATGGCAAAGCCCACATTCTGCCAGATGGCCACGGCTGTCACCGATTGCAATGCCTGTTTGGGGCTGCTGGTAAAAGGCTGGTTGGGCAGGTTCAGGGCAGAGAGCGTCTGGTTGATCAGGCCGTCCTGGGACTGGTAGAGCCAGTTCCAGACGAAAGCAATGGCCACGGCAGAGGTGACATACGGGGCAAAATAGGCCACACGGAAGAAAGCGGAAAAGCGCCGAATCCGCGAAAGCAGCAGAGCGACGCCCAGTCCAAGGATCAATTGCAGAGGCACGCCATAGGCTACATACAGAAGGGTGTTTGTAAAGGCCGCCCGCACTGCGCTGCGCGGCTTGAAGGCATCCTTCCAGATTTCCGCAAAGTTGTCCATACCCACCCACGGGCCAGACGCCTCAAAAACATTCCAATCCCGAAAACTAATATTAAAAGCCAAAAGGGTTGGATACCAGCGGATCACAATAAAGAAGACCAGCGAGACGCTAAGAAATGCATAGGCCCAAATGATTTGGCGTTGGCGCAGGGTAAGACGCATGAGGGGTTTCCCGTGCTGTTCGTTGCTGATCGGGTGATTGGGTTACGAGGTCATTGGGTGATTAGGTGATCGACGCGATCACCTAATCACCCAATGACCTGCTCATCCTGCTACTTCGAGAAGAACTCGTCCAGAATTTCCTGGTCCGTCTGGGCCGCGATGTCCAGCGCCACAGCCGGGTCCTCGTCGGCCAGCACAACCATATCATAGGCATCGATCATTGCCTGGCGCTGGGCCGCTTCATCGGCGAAGAAAGTGGCGTGGGCATAGGCCAGGCCACGGGCAAAGGCCCCCAGCTTGGGATCAGCCGCCAGTTCGGGATCGTTGCCCGCTTCGAGCTGGGCAGGCAATTCGCCCACAATGTCCACCCAAATGGAGCCGGCCTGGGCACTGGTGATGAATTGCAGGAACTTGACAGAGGCATCGAAACGGGCCTGATCGGCCGCGGCTTTTTTGGTGATGCCGTGAGTCCAGTAGGAGCCGAAAGTGCTCTGAATGCCGTTGTGGGTGGGCAACTCGACCACACCAAAGTTCATATCCGGCGCGCTGCTGGCCAGTGTGCCCAGGCGGAATGAACCATCCACGTGGAAGCAGACTTTGCCGGAGACAAAGGCATTTGTGCTGTCGGTAAAGAGGGTATTGTCGCCCGTCTCCAGTTCGGTTTTGAAGGCCAACAGGTACTTCCAGGCCTGCAAACCCGCATCGTCATTGTACATGACAGTGCGGCCATCATCGCTGTAGGGCACGCCACCAAACTGGCGCACCAGCACCTCGCGGAACCAGTGGTGATCCTGCGCGCCCAGGTCAGTGACAAAGCCTTCCACTTCGTAGTCGCCATTGGCCGCGCGCACGGTGCATTGCACAGCCTGCTCAGCCAGTTCGTCCAAAGTAGTGGGCGGGCTGTTCGGGTCCAGGCCAGCCGCTTCCATCAGGTCTTTGTTATAGAAGAGCGCCAGGGTACGCACAGCCGTGGGCAGGGTATAGAGTGTGCCATCCACAAAGCTGGCCTTCACCATCGGGCTGAACTCGGCTTCGATAGTCGCGGGCGGGAAGGCATCTTCGGGCAGGGGGACCAGATAGCCAGCATCGATCCAGACGGATTGCCAGCCGTAGAAAAGGGTGGCCACATCCGGGCCGACACCCGCGGGCACGCTGGCCGCGATTTTGTCCCGGAACTCGGCATAAGGAATATCCGCGTTGTGGATGACTTTGATGTTGGGATTTTCAGCCTCGAACATCTCAATCAGTTGATTCATTGCTGTGACGCGGGCCTCAAAATTGTACTGCCAATATTCAATCGTGACCACCTCATCGCTGGCGGCTTCGGCAGGCGCGGCCGCCTCGGCAGCCGGGGCTTCTGTGGCAGCCGGTTCAGCCGCGGGGGCAGCCGCCTCGCCGCCGCCAGCCTCGGGCGCGGGCGCGGCCGGGGCCGGGCAGGCTGTCAGCAGCAGTGCCACTGTCATCAGTACGCTGAGCAAAGCAAAAATTCGTCTGTGTTGCATTGTTTCCTCCGTGTGGGAACGAAAATATAGCCGGTACTTCCAGTATAGAAACCACTGTAGAAATGGGATACGGTTAGGCAGTGAGATCGATTTTGAGCAGTCGGGCCGCGTTGCCGGCCAGAATCATCTGAATGTGTTCGTCGGGCATCCCCAAATCCAGCATATCCCGCACCTGATCCTGGAGATAGCGCAATGCAAAGCCCCGGGGGAACCAACTGGAGTCTGTGCCAAATAGTATGCGGCTGGGGCCGACGGTCTCATAGAACTTGCGGTAGAGATACTTCACAGTCACGTCGCCGGGAACCCAGCGAATCCATTGCAGGCTGCCGCTGGTGTCCACGCTCACATTGGGGCAGGCCCAGCAGAGTTGCAGAGTCTCCCGCTCCCAGGCGCAGCCAAAGTGGGGGATGACAAATGTTACATCCGGAAAGGCTTTGGCGATATTGTGAAGTTTGAAGGGGCTGATATTCTCGTGCCAGGCAATGCCCCCGGCGCCGCCCTGAATCCCAAAGTGGATCAGCACGGGAATGTCCAACTCCGCGCATTTCTCCCACACGGGCCAGATGGACTCGTCCTCAATCGGCTGTTCGATCATCGGAGCCAGCAGTTTATAGCCCCGCAGACCCAACACCCGCACCGCGTGGTCCAGCTTTTCCACCGCGTCGGGCAGAAAGGGGCTGTGGTGGGCAAACCCCACAAACTGGTCGGGATACCAGCTACAGACTTCGGACAAATGCTCGTTGCCTCCACCGGTGACAAAGCCGATGGCCCGCACGCCATTGGCCTTCAAATCCTCCGACCAGCGCCGGGCCTGCTCCTCGTCGCCGGGGTGGGCGTCCTTGGGGTCTGGCTTGGGAAAGCCCCACATCCGTCGCCACTGCTCGCCATAGGGCTGGCTCATTTCTCGCACCAGCGCGGCCCGCTTTTCCCCCACTTTGGAAACATAGCTCTCAATAGTCGTTCCCATCTCTGTAAACCAGGGCAAATTGGTGGGGAAATGGGCGTGAAAATCGATTACTTCAAATCCTTGATACATCAGAATCACCTGTCGTAGTGGTTGATTGGTTTTGGATTCCGTACTGCCAACACATTTTCAGGCAACAGATCCGGACTGCGTGCCAGGATGAGCGCGCCCTCGGCCGGTTGTTGCCTGGGCCAGATCACCTGGCAGTTGGGGAGAAGTGCCGTCATTTTACCACAGAATGCCGCCCGCAGCGGCTTGGCGTGGACAAACAGACTGCCGATAGTAGCCACTGGAGCCGGATCATTCGACACTGCATCGGCCAGCCCGGCCCGCCGCAAAACAGAGCCAGCCGTCTCCGCCAGCGCCCTGCCCGCATCGATCAAAACTGCCAGAGCAACCGGATCAGCCGCCGCAGCCGCCTGCACCACCTCCGGCGCAAACTGAGCCATTTCCCGGTGGGCCAGCGCGCCATCCGCGGTCAGGCGGGCAGCCCATTGGCTCACATTCCCGCCGCAAAGCCGCAGCAGCGGCCCCACCAGAAGTGTCTCCGGCCCGCGGCCTTCCTGCGCCCGCACAGCCGCCCGCAGCCCGTTGCGCCCGATCTCAAAACCGCTGCCGTCGTCCCCCAGCCAGTGGCCCAAGCCGTCGGCGTGGAAAAGCTGGCGACGACTGTTGACGGCCAGGGCAGCCGCGCCGCTGCCGGAAATGACAATCCCGCCGGCCTGGCCGCCCAATGCACCCGCCCAGGCAATCACCGCGTCGTTGACCACCTGCCAGTCGGTCTCCAGACCACACGCGGCCATGGCCTGTTCCAGCAAAGTGCGGATGGGGGGAACGTCCGCGGCGCTGTCCAGCCCGGCCATACCCACTGTCATCCGTGCCACCCGCGGCGTGTGGCACGCCGCGGGCGAGATAGAGGTCATAGCAGCCGTCAATGCAGATGCCAAATTGGCCCCGGCCTGGCTGGTGCCCACCACCTGAAAATTCGTGGGGCCTCCCGTGCCTTCGGCCAGCACAGTGCCGTCACCGTCGCCAACCACCACGCGGGTTTTGGTTGCGCCGCCATCCACACCCACAAAAATCTGTGCCCGATCGTCTGTCTTTCCCGTCATACGACTTCGGCCCGCATCCCGGCAATCTCGGCACTGGTGTTTTGCAGCACCAGACCAGCCGCGCCCAGCAGCACCCCGGCATCGCCCAGGCTCACCGGCTCCAGACGGGGCATGGCCGGCAGCAGACCGGAAAGACGCGCTCGCAGGGGATCCAGCAGCAGGTCCGCGGCGTGGACCATTTCGCCCCCCAGCAGAATCATCTCCGGGTTGAGCACAGTGGCCAGTCCCGCCACGGCCAAACTCAAATAATCCGCGGTCTCGGCCATAAGCGCACTCGCCAGGTCATCCCCGGCCCGGGCTGCCGCATAAATATCGTTGGCGTGCAGGGGCAACTTCCCGCCCAGGGCAGACGCAGGCTGTTCGGTCATCCGCCTTGTGGCTCGCTCCACCAGACCCGGCGCGGCCGCCACAGCCTCCAGCGGGCCATAGCCCGTGTGGTCTTTCCCCAGCGCGCCGCGGTCGGGCGGCAAATAGCCCACTTCGCCCGCGGCCTCGGTGGCCCCCCGATAGAGACGCCCGCCCAAAATCAGGCCCGCGCCGATACCCGTCCCCACCGACAGCACCACCAGATTCTGGCTGTTGCGCCCCACGCCCAGCCAGCTTTCGCCCAGGGCCAGCAGATTCACATCATTTTCCACAAAGGTGGGCAGCCCCCAGCGCTTCTCAATCCATTGCTTAAGGGGATAATCCCGCCAGCCCAAACTGGCCGCCCACACAACCGTCCCGCTCTGCCAGAGAACAATGGAGGGGGCGCCCACACCGATCCCCCGCAAGGGCGCGCTGTCCTGGCTTTTATGCAGCGCCAGCATTTCGTCTATGAACGCGGCCAGCACCTGCTGGTTGGCCTCTCCATCGCCGGGCACTGGCCGGGCAGAAAATGTGTGCAGAATCTTCCCGCTCAGGTTCACCAGCGCGCCCTGCCAGGGGTCATTGCTCAGGTCCAGACAGGCGATTGTGGCCGCGTCCCCATTGAAGACAATCAATTGGGCCGGACGCCCGCCCCTTTTGCCCGGTTCGCCTTCCCCGGCCACTGTGACCAGACCGGTCTGGGCCATCTGCTCCACCAGCCGGTTGACGGTAGAGGGATTTAGCCCCAGACGCCGCGCCAGATGGGTGCGGGAAACAGGTCCCTGGCTGCGCACAAGTTGCAGGATAGCCTCCTGATTCATACGCCGGATATGGCGGGAACCGCCGGTTGGGGACGTTGCATTCATAAAAAACAGGTGCTTTGGCGTGCGGGTTAGATGTTCATTCAGGAGAAAGGGTTTTTTGCTGTGTGCAAATAACCAGTTCCATTGTAACCCATTTCCCAGGAATGTCAACCCAAATTTCCGGCTCGCGGATTCGGGCGATCAATCGCTGTTGAAGCCAGAAATCAACCCCAAAGCCACCTGGAAATCATTCTGCCTGCTTGCGCAGAATCCGCGTTCACGCTATCCTGTCTGCAGCGTGCAACCCGTCACCCCCACAGGAGTCTCGCCATGCCTGCACCCAACATTCTCTGGTTCTGCACAGACCAGCAGCGCTATGACACCATCCACAGCCTGAACAACCCCCACATCCGCACACCGAATATCGACCGGCTGGTCGCGGAGGGGGTCGCCTTTACCCACGCCTTCTGCCAAAGCCCCATCTGCACACCCAGCCGGGCCAGCTTTCTCACCGGGCGCTACCCCAGCAGTGTCCACAACACCCGCAACGGCAACGAACGCTGGTCCGAGGCCGCGCCCCTGGTGACAAAGCTGCTGCGGGACGGCGCGGGCTATGACTGCGGGCTGGCGGGCAAACTCCATCTGGCCGGCGCGGCGGGCCGGAAGGAGCCGCGGCCCGCGGATGACGGCTACCGGCTTTTCCACTGGAGCCACGACCCGGAGGACCGCTACCCCAGCGGCCACGCCTACGCCGATTGGCTGGCGGTCCAGGGCTACAGCCTGAAGAAGATGCGCGCAGACCCGGCCTCTATCCCGCCCCATCTGCACCAGACCACCTGGTGTACGGATCGGGCCATCGACTTTCTGGAGGAGGAGCGGGGCGGCCCCTGGCTGATGAGCGTGAATGTCTTCGATCCCCACGGCCCCTTCGACCCGCCCCAGTCCTATCTGGACCGCTATGACCCGGCCCGCGTGCCTGCCCCCCTCTTCCGGGAGAGCGACTTGGCCGAGCAGCCCCGCAACCCCGGCGATTTCCAGAACCCGGCCCGTCGCCCGGAGGAGTTCGACGCCCAGCAGATCGTCGCCGCCTACTATGCGATGATCGAACTGATCGACGACAATCTGGGCCGCCTGCTCGATGCCCTGGAAGCGAGCGGCCAGCGGGAGAACACAATTGTCATCTTCACCAGCGATCACGGCGAGATGCTGGGGGATCACGGCCTGTTGCTCAAAGGCTGTCGCTTCTTCGAGGGGCTGGTGCGGGTTCCGCTGATTGTGCGCTGGCCGGGCCACTTCCCCGCGGGTGTGGTCAGCGACGCGCTGGTGGAACTGACCGACATCGCGCCCACACTCCTGGACGCGGCGGGGGTGGACATCCCCTGGCAGATGAACGGACGCTCCCTGCTGCCGCTGTTGACAGGCGAAAAAGCCCCCGCGGATCACCGGGATTTTGTGCGCTGCGAGTATTATCAGGCTCTCAACGCCAACACGCCGGGACGCACCGGCTGGGCAGGCAGCTTCGCCACAATGTACCGGGACAAGCGCTACAAACTGGTGGTCTATCACGGCCACAGCTACGGCGAACTCTACGATCTGGAGACCGATCCTGGCGAGTTCGACAACCGCTGGGATGACCCCGCGTTCGCCGACATCCGCTTCGATCTCCTGCGCAACAGTTTCGGCGCGCTGGCGATGGCCGTGGATGTGGGGGCGGAGCAGACGCTGGCCTTCTGACAGATTGTAGGTTGGGTTCTCGCCGCCCGGAATCGTCGAATACACATTTACATCTGCGGCGAAAACCCAACACCCACCCAATGTTGGGTGAATGGCCGACCGACCGGTCCCTACCGTTCCATTGGCAGCGGGGCATTCACCCAACCTACGTTCATCCGCTCATCTTTTACGCCTCCATAGGAACCTCCAAATGAAACGCAAAAATATCCTCCTCCTTCTCTCCGACCAGCAACGGCTGGACACTGTCAGCGCCTACGGGCTGAACGATATTGTGCGTACACCCCACATCGACGGGCTGGCCGCGCGAGGCGTGCGCTTCGACAACGCGTTCACGCCCACCGCCATCTGCGCGCCGGCCCGGGCGTCGGTCCACACCGGTCTCTACCCCCACCGCCACGGCGTGACCGGCAACGGCATGTCGATTCGGGAAGGGGTGCAGGGGTTGCCCGACTACCTGAACCCCGCGGGCTATCGCTGCGGCTACGCGGGCAAATGGCACGCGGACGACGCGGTCGGTCCCAGCGAAGTGGGCTATGTGGGCAAAGATTTCATCGGCTACGCCTTTCCCGGCTCTGGCCTGCTGCCCGGTCTGCAATTTGGTGCAAAGCCCAAAACCGGCAACCCCTACGCCGACTATCTGCAAGAGAAGGGCTTTGAAACGCCCACAGTCACCGACCGCTATGTGGGCACAAATCCCGGCTGCCAGGATCAGGAGATGTTCGCCCTCCACAACGGCCCTGTGGAATCGAGCATCGAATACTTTGTGGGCGAGGAGACGATACGGGTCATCGACGAACTGACCGGCCCGGATGCCGAATCGGATGACGAGCAGCCCTTCTTCATCTGGGCCAACTTCTGGGGACCCCACACCCCCTGCCTGGTCCCGGAGCCGTACTTTTCGATGTACAACCCGGACGACATCCCGGAGCATCCCAGCTACCGGGAGACGTGGGAGGGCAAGCCCTATCGCCAGCAACTGATCGAGCGCATGTGGGGATTGGGCGATCTGGGCTGGCGGGGCTTCCAGGAGATCAGCGCCCGCTATTTCGGCCACTGCACCCTCATCGACGATCAGGTGGGGCGCATCGTGGCCCATCTGGCCGCGCGGGGGCTGCTGGAAGATACGGTCATCATCTACTCGGCGGATCACGGTGACTGCCTGGGCGCGCACAAACTGATCGAAAAGGGCGAGTTTATGTACGACGAAATCTACCGCATTCCGTTGGTCGTCGCCCATCCCGACTGTGCAGCGCCGGGCAGCGTCAATGACGACTTTGTGTGTCTACACGAAGTCACTCCCTCTTTTCTGGAGATTGCCGGGGTAGAAGGCGCAGAGATGGACGGCCAGTCGTTCCTGCCTGCAATGCTGGGCGATCACACCCCCAACGGACGGGAGGAGGTCTACTGCGTCTTTCACCGCCATTTTACTGTCGCGGAGCAGCGGATGGTGCGCACCCGTACCCACCAGTTCACCTTCAACAGCGGCGACGCGGGCGAACTCTACGATCTGGTGGCAGACCCCTACCAGCTTCACAACGTCTACGGCCAGCCGGAATACGAGTCCGTGCGCCAGGATTTGATGGCACGGATGAAGCGCTATATGGACGAACTGGACGATCCCCTGCGCGGTTGGTTTGGACGGGTGGGACCGGTCTACTGAATAGAGAGCAATGGACATGCTGCGGGAAAAACCATTCGATAAGTGAGGAGGGGCAGATGACCGAAAAATATCCCGATCTATTCAAAGAGATCGTATGGCCAAATGGCCCCACATCTGTACAGTTTGAGACTGGTGAACCTCCACCGGAAGATATGATAAGCAATATCAATGCTGTGCCGACGACGAATGAAAGGCAGTGGGTTGTAATTCAACTCGATGACGGGAAGTGGGAGATTCCGGGTGGCACAGTTGAACCAGGTGAAAAACCATTGGCTGCTCTGGAACGAGAACTGCTGGAAGAGGCCGGTGCGCGGCTAGTGTCCGCAGAATATATCGGTGCGTTGCGGATGCACTCTCACGCAGAAAGGCCGTTTCGGCCCCATATGCCACATCCCGTGGCATATCGAGCTATTTATCGATGCGTCGTCGAACTGATCAGCTTACCCCAGGTCCCAGAGGAAGGCGGGGAGCATGTGGTGCTGGTGGACACTGTGAATATTGATGAAGCAGTTCGTCGCTTTGAAGAGATTGAACGATATGAGTTGGCGGAGCTATATCGGTTTGCACACGATTTAGACGGTTGAACCACCAATCGAGGCACAGAATAGGGGGAGAAGAATGACCGTTTTTCCCGGCATTGAGTGGGAATCTATAGATGCGGAAGCGGCGAGGTTCGATCCTACCCGCATTGCCAAAATCGGCCCCTGGCTGGCAGAGCAGGCCGCGAAACGGGAGGACAGCCGCTACCGGGTGGTGGTTGTGCGGGGCGGCGCGCTGGTGGGCGAATGGAACAGCGGCATAGACGCGGACGCACGCCTGCGCCTGGCCTCGGCCACAAAATCGATCTTCGCTTCTATGCTGGGCATCGCCGTTGCCGAAGGGCATGTTCCGTCGCCGGACACACTGGCGGTGGACCTCTACCCGGAACTGATGGACGTGCCAGAGGGAACGGGTCCGAAGGAAGGACGCTACGCCTATCCCGCCAACCGGGGCACTACCCTGCGCCACCTGATCTGCAATGTCTCTGGCTATATGAAACCGGGCGAGGAACCGGGGCGGGTCTTCAACTACCAGACCTATGGCATGAATATCCTCACCCACGCCATCGCCGCAGCCTACGGACTCTACGACAGCGCAGACCCGGAGCGCTTGCCCGGCCTCCAACCACTGATAGAGAGCCGCATAGCCCAGCCCATCGGCGCGCATTGGGATTACTACCGGGCCAACTTTGCCCTGCCCCCCGCGGCCCGCACTGGTATTTTCGGCTACTACGACGGCGTCGCCTCCACCGCGCGGGATATGGCCCGGCTGGGTTGGCTCTGGCGCAACCGGGGTCGCTGGGGCGATCAGCAGGTGATCCCCGCGGGCTGGGTGGACGAATGCACAGCCGTCGCGCCGGACATCCGCGCCAATTGCCCGGAGGAGGAGTGGGTCTACGGCCACGGCTTCTGGACCAACGCCGCGGGCCGATTGTGGCCGAACCTGCCCACAGATTCCTTCGCCGCGTCCGGTGCAGGCCGCCAGCACATTTGGGTCTGCCCCAGCCTGGATTTGGTCGTCGCGCAGAGTCCGGGCCTGTTCGAAAAACAGGAGGCGTTGGGCAGGGGGCTGCTGGGGAAAGTGGTGGCAGCGCTGGGCGAGTGATGTGCTATAATTGGGGTGACGAAAATGCCGCTATACGTCGATCCCAACGTTCTTGCATCTGGTTCAGTGCCGTCTGTAGGGAACCATCGGAGAGGTCCGCTATGTCGAGCATAGCGCTGGGCAGGTAGCCGGCAAAGGGCGGCCAGCGGTCCGTCGTCGGTCGTCCATCGTCAGACACAAACATCAACTGACAAAGGACTATTCATGGCCAAGTATACAATCTGCCGGGTGAGTGAATTGCCACCTGGCGAACGCAAAATCATAGAAGCAGGCAGCCGCACCATCGGCGTTTTCAATATTCACGGCGACTTTTACGCCATCCGCAACCAGTGCCCCCACCAGAACGCGCCCCTCTGCCAGGGCATCATCACCGGCACGACCCTGCCCAGCCAGCCCGGCGAATACATCTGGGCCAAGGACGGTGAGATCATCCGCTGTCCCTGGCACGGCTGGGAGTTCGACATCACCACCGGGCGTTCTATCTTCAATCCCCACAAAATGCGTGTAAAAAACTACGAAGTGACAGTCGAGCCAGCCCCGGGAACCGATGCAGAGTCGGTGGAAAGTTACCCGGTGACAGTAGAAGACGGATGGGTCATTCTACACGCATAAGCTTCCCCCTGGTTTTGGATAAAACTGGATGGGCCAGGATATTCTTTTGCCAACGGCATATCCTGGCCCATCCGAGGTCGCTGCCTTTCCTTTTTCTAATAATTAGTCTATACTATGTTACAAGTAAGGTCATATAGATTTTTTTGAAATGAAGTCACATCTATTCTGGGAAAATGGCCGTAAACGGGCAAAGATCGAAACCGAAAAACATCTCAAACTCCCCTGCAAAAAGCCTCTAAACTCACCGCGGAGTCGCGGGGAACGCGGAGGTTCGCGGAGTTTTCCTCCTGAATCTCGCCGCGTTGCCTCCGTGCCCTCTGTGACTCCGCGGTGAAATTGACCTTTTTACAGTAGACTCATCTCAACTTTAAAGATTAACCAAAAAAAGCAGGTTGGCTATGGAAGAACTGACATCAAAGGAGCTATTTCTGCAAAGCGTCGACCGCTGTGTGGCCACAGAGGCATTCATTTCTACCTTTTATGAACGCTTCTTGGGTGCGTCCGATGAAATCAAGAATAAGTTCCGATTCACGAATTTTAGAATTCAGAGCGAAATGTTACGTCGATCATTGGTACTATGTGCGGGAGTAACGACTGGTAATCCCGAATCAATGAGCGAGGTCAAACAACGTGCAGTGACGCATGATCGAAGTCACTTGAACATCAAGCCTCAGCTTTATGAGATATGGTTGGAAACAATCATTGATACCGCTCGTGACTATGATGATCAATGGGATGAGACAACCGAAGCGGCGTGGCAGAGGATTCTCGGTCACGTGATAAATTATATGGTCCGAAAATATTGAGTTCAACGTGTAACGCTTTTCCAACAAATAAATTCCCCAAATTGATTTGGAAAAGTCCAAGCCGTTCAGGGAAATTGTCGCCGGATCGGGGATTTATTTTCTTTGAACGGCCTAACGCCGTCGTCCGGCCACGCTGACGTTAGATACGTATCTCATTCTCGAACCCAGCTTACCCCGTTCCCATCCTTAATCGGATGAGAAGATTTGATCCGTCCTGTTCTGGAGCATCCGCGAAGGGGATATGTGCATCGGATTGAGTCTGAATAACGCATTCAAAGCAAATTCATAACCACTCAGATGCGGCGCACTCGCCAGAAGAATATCTCTGTGCAAGGATTGTGTGGCGGGTGGCCGCACCCATTTTCCTCCACACATTAATTGTTCAATCGTTATATTGGCTGTAACTTGCTACCTCTACTTTGAAAGCGCTTTCAGTTCAGCCCTGTATCGATCCAATCTGATCGACAGCCAAAAAAGGATTTGTATGGCACATCTCGCCTCGCCCCCCTTTCGCGTCAATCCGCGGAGTGCTATCGCCGCTACCCTGCTGCCCCTGCTGGTGCTGGGAGGATTGTGGCTGCTGCTTTCCCAGCGACCCAGCGAAGGTATTTCCCAAACCGGATCTGCGCCTTCCACCCCAGCAGCTATGCAGTTGCCGTCCGGCCCAACACCCTTGGCCGTTGTCAACGGCACAGACATCACCTCCCGCGCGCTGGCAGATGCCCAGGCAATCGACCGCGCGATGGGTCATCTGCTGGGGGTAGCGATTCCCACCGACGCCCAGGCTGTGCTGGAACGTTTGGTCAACGGGCTATTGGTGACTCAAGCCGCGCAGCAGGCCAGCTTTTCCCTGACCGACGCTCAGGTGGATACAGCCCTGGCCAATTTTCTGGCCGGTGCGGGACAAGACATTCCGGCATTGGAGAACGCATTGGCCGGGGAAAATGTGAACCAGGCCGACTTCCGCGCCGCCTTTGCGCAACTACTCCTGGTGGATCAGTTCACCCGACAGCAGGCCGCGGCCCAGGGCATGACAGCCAGCGACTATTTGCACTCCCTGCAGAAAGAGGCCCACATCAGCTTTGGCCCGGATGTGGAGTCGCTTACACAGGCGGCTGCCCCAAGGCCCGCCGAGCAACCGGTTTCGGTCGCTAGCCCGTCAGAGGCACAGCCCCCCGCAGAGACACAACCCACAGCCGATCCCGCCACCCTCGGCAGAGAATGGCAGCTTCTTCCCTTTGTGGCGGACCCGGCCTTTGCTACACCCAACGAAGAAAATGTGCCCGCGCTGGAAGGCACTTCCTCGGCGGGCAGTGTGGAGCAGATCGTCACCGGCACGGCCACGGGGAACTTTGCGCCAGATTTCCGCGCGGCGCTGGCAAAGGGCGACGGTGCGTTGACGCTGGCTGATCTGAAAGGCAAACCGACACTTCTCAGCTTTTGGACCACCTGGTGTCCCTACTGCCTGCGCCAGACCCCCCTGCTGGTGGATGCCCACAACCGCTGGGCCGAGGCGGGGGTCAACTTTGTGGGAATCAATGTGGGCGAGGCCAGCGCGCAGGTGTTGCCTTATCTGGAAACCCACGCCATCGACTATCCCGTCGGTCTGGACGAGAACAGCGAAATCGCTGCGGCCTATGCCGTGCGCGGCTTCCCCACCACCTATTTTCTGGACGCCGAGGGGCGGGTAATAGCCCGTCACGTCGGGCAATTATCCGCCGAAGATATCGACAGCTATTTGAACCAGATCACACAAAAGTAAAAAACTATAGCAGTGTCACTTTGAAATGTGGACTTTCGTAGGGCAGGTTTCTTACCTGCCATTAGCGGTGATGTGGAAATCCGCCCTGCGAAAAACTCCTGTTTTCTACGTGGCATTGCTATAGCATACAGATGTTGTGGAATGGACCCGTGGAAACCCGGACAAACCACCGCGCCTGTACCCATTTTCCGCGCCCTACAGAGGACCTCCTATGCGCCCGAAGGACCACTTTCCCATCGCCCGCCATCACGACAGCCGCTTTGCCTGGCTGCGTTTCCTCATCGTCTTTTCAATGGTCATTACCTATCTTTCTCCGCTGGCCGAATCGGCCCAGGGGATTTTTGCCGGTGGGGTTTCCGTGGTCGCGGCAGCAGAGGCGCCCGCCCAGCCCCAGGCCGCGCCCAACGGTGACGAGACGACGACCAGCGACATCGCATTGGGGAATGGGCTGCTGCCTGCTTGGGCGGAGTCCCTTTCCGCGCCTGGAACAGAGCAGACGACGGGTACTGTCCAGATGGGTTCGGCCCTGCTGCCCGACTGGTTTGCTGCGCCTACTGCCCCGGTTGAAAGCGCAAGCCCGCTGGAACCGTCGGCCCGGCTGATGGCCGCGGGGTCGTGTACAACTGCCGGACAACTGTCGGCCGCGCTGACTGTGCCCGCCGAAGTGAGCGTGGGCAATGTAACGGGTGATCTTTTCACCGTCACAGTCAACAATACCGGCACAGCAGCCACCACCGAAGCCCGCCTGCTGGTAACGCCCAGCCCCGGCTTCTACTATGTGGCCGGTTCGGCCGCGGCCTCCGATGGCAGCACTATCGCAGTCACCCTCAGCCCCGCCAATCCCGCGCCCGGCCAGGCGTTCACAATTATCCTCAGCCAGGGCAATGGCAGCCGCAATGATCTAGACGGCGGTGAGACGATTACTTTCAACTTCCGCCTCGCCACCAATACCGATGCCAAATCGGGACAACCTCTGGTAACAGCTTTGCAGAGCGGCACAGGATCGCCCGTTACCTGCAAGACGACTACAGAAAATGTGCAGGTAGTGCGGGGCAATCTGACCATCACCAAATCTCCGGCCCTGCAAACCGCCACCTTCGGTTCGGTCATCACCTGGACAGTCTCCCTGGAAAACACCGGGCAAGGCACACTCTATGGGGCACAGTTGACCGACACAATCGGCGCGGGCTACACGGGTTTCTCAATTACCCCGACCCCGGCTCCGGTTGATCTGGTGGCGGGCGCAAAGTTCGATTACACGGCTCAGGCTACGATCAACTCGTGCGGCAATCTGACCAACCGGGCCGACGCCACCTGGATTTTGGGCAATGCAGACGGCACGGCCACCGGAGCCAATCCGGTCAACGAGACGGCGGATGTGCTGCTGCAGATCGAAGACCCGACTGTAATCGTCGATATTGGCCCGCTGCCCACCACCGGCTATTGTGGCAGTCTGAGCGCCACAATCCCGGTGACGGTGACAAACACCGGCGGCGCGGCGCGCAACGTCTCTTTGGATATATCCTCCAGCGGCCCCCCGGGGACAGCAGTTACCGTCAACCCGGCCCACACCGCCACCTGGAATAAGAGCGGCAACACAATCACCTACACGCCGGGCACACTGGGCGCGGGGGCCAGTGTCGTCTTTCTGCTGGATATGGTCACGGGCAACCTGTGCAGCACAGCCTCCCTCAACATCGCCCTCACGCCGAGCTACGAGGATTCCTGTCTGTTGCTCCGTTCCACGGGTACGCCGGACACAGAATCGGTCACCCTGCCCATCGAAGCGCCCTCTCTTTCCGTTACAAAAGACGGCCCCACCACAATGATTGCGGGCAATAGTTACCAATATGTGATGACTGTCTCTGGCAACAACCGGCAAAATATCGGGGCTGGTGGCGTAGTCATCACCGATGTAGTGCCCAGCAATCTGATCATCGACAGCGTAACTTCCAGCGGCGGCACACCAGTGACGCAGAATGGTCAGAATTTGCGCTGGAATCTGGACACCAGTGGTACGGGCGCATACAACGAACAGTTCTTTGTCAATGTGACAGTGCCTGGCCAGGGCGCAGGCGCGTGTGGCGCAGGCAGTTCCCTGAACAATGCCGTGACAGCCGTGGCCGATATCCCCTGCCCAGAGTGCGCGCTCTCTGCTTCGGCCAACAAAGAGTCTTTTATCTACGATTTTCTCAACCCGACCCTCAATACCTTTATCAAAGAGGCCACACCGATTGAACTGTGCGGGCCGCCCACGGCCAATGTAATTACCGCTACCCTGCAAGTGGGCAGCGGCATCACCTGGACCAATACAATCTACACAGATACGCTGGGCGCGGGCAAACTCGGCCAGCCTTTTACCATTGTGCCCGGCTCCACGCGGGTACACGTGGATGGAATCGACCGCACGGCCAATGTGGCCATCAGCGAAGGGCCGCCTCTCTCCATCAATTTTGGGGGACTGAGCGCCATTTTGGGGGCATTCAGCGCCACAGCCAATATTGTGATCGTCTATCAGATCGACGGCCAGCCAGGGACGATTCCCGGCGGCGCGGACAATACTGTGCCGACCCTCTTTTCCCAATTTCAACTCAACGGCCCGGCCCAGAGTTGCAGTGGGGGAATCACTGGTTACGTCGCCGTCCCCATCGATGTAAGTCGGGGCAGCCTGGGTGTGGCTGTGGAGCCGGGAACACTCCAGGCATGTCGTCTGAATACTGTCACCCTGACTGTCAACGAAAATACAGCCAGCGACCTGACCGACTCGATTGCGGTCAGCTTTACCACTGACGCATCCGATATCATCACACCTACCGCCTTTACCGTCGGCGGCGGCTTCACAGGCCAGACACCTGCTGTGGCCCAGGGTGTACAACCCGACGGGCGCAAGATCGTCACATTCACCTTCCCTGCCAACTTTGATCTGACCGGCACAGGGACGATCTCCTTCCCTCTCTTCCGCCCCTGCGAAGCAACCAGCGGGCTGACGGCCAATGTGGCATATCTGGACCGCTGCGATGTGCCCCGCACCAGCAGCGCAACCGGCGGATCGTCCACCGCGCGTTCCGATCTGACGCTCTTCACCACACCCAACCAATTTACGGTCGTGGAGAAGAAAGCCCAGTGGAGTTTTATCGTCAGTAACGGCGGCAATACCAGCGCCACCGACTTTACGGTCGTCAATGAACTCCCGCTGGGCACGGAATTCTACACCTACACAGTCAGCGGCAGCGCGCCCCAGGGCGTGAAGGACTCCATCACCTACAAAACAGGCACGTTGGCGGGTGGACGCAATGTCGTCACTTTTACTGTGCCCAGCGCGCCGGGTCTGCCCAACGGCAACCGGCTGACCTTTGCGGTGGACGCGCTGGTCAACGGCTGTGCCTTGCCCGACAATGTGGCGATCCGCCTGGACCGGGTTTGCGGCAATGTAAACGGCGTCTGCCAGGGCAGCAGCCAGGGCGTTGTGCACCTATTGCCCGGCACATCTTCCCTGCTCAGCACCAACAACCAGACGGCCAATCTGCCCCTGTGCGAGACGGGCAGTGTCCAACTGCGGGTGAAGAATACCTCCGGGCGAGCGGTCGAATACAATCTGACCATCACCGACACAATTACCAACGCGACTTTTGTCAACGGTTCCACACTGGTCAGTGTGGTGGACAGCGCTGGCGCGCCGATTGTGGGCACAACCAGCGGTCAGGCATTGACGAATATCCCCTTTGCACCCAACATCTCTACCAGCGGTGCATCCTCCACCCTCGTCTGGCGTGTGACCGATTACGTCTCTGGCACGGCAGCCTATGACGTGCTGGCCCAGCGCAATGCCAAAGACGAAATTCGCATCGACTTCGATGTCAAAACTGGCTGTGACGGTGCAGCCGTGGAAGTGCGCAGCACGGGCAGCGCGGTGGATGCCTGTGGCGCGCCCCTGGGCTTTTTGGAAAGTTCCAAATCTCTGGTCACCGATTCCCCCGTACTGGAAATCACCAAACAGGTGCAGAATGTCACCACTGGCAGTGCCCTGGGCGGTGACACCAGCGCCGCGCCCGTCTTTGCCGGGGTGGGCGACCAGTTGGTCTGGAATGTGACGGTCAAAAATACCGGGGCACAGCAGGTGACGAATCTATTCACCGAAGATCAATTGCCCAGCAATTTTACGGTTGGCAGCGTCAGCCCCACCCCGTCCAGCAATACCGGTTCGCCCCCCTTCCTCCAATGGCACAGCGGGGGCGGCCAGGCATTGGCGGCTAACGGCGGCACTATCACCTATGCCATTACCGGTACACTGGCACCCGGAGCCTGCGCCATCTCCCCTCTGGAAAATCGGGCCAGCACCCGCTTCGCCTGTGGTACGGGCGACGTCTGTTTTAGCACGGGTGTCACCACCACCGCCTACATTAGCACCCGGCCCAACTTCGCCATCAGTGCCTCTAATGCCACCATTCAGGAGTGTGCGGGCGGACCGCTGACTGTCGCCATCAACAATACGGGTGCGCGGGCCTCGAATGTAGTGGTCACCTATACCTTGCCCGCCAATATGGCCTACGCAGGGCTGAACGTTGCCAGCAATCCCACGCCCACCAGTCAGCCAGCCGTGGGTGCCACCGGCATCATCACCTTTGGCTATGCCAGCTTTCCCGGCGAAACCAACGGCTCGCTCCAATTTAATGCGACAAACGCGACGGGTCTCTGCCCCGCGCCGGGCAGCAACACCGGCACGGCTGATATGCGCTATCAGAACACCTGTAGCACGGACTTTGACGACGTGGCCGCGGCCAACGCCACGATTACTGTACAGCGCCCCAATCTTTCCACGGCAACGGTCACACCTGTGCAGCAGGTAGTTGCCGCGGGCCAGCGCTACACGTGGACAATCTCCATTCCCAACAGCGGCAGCGGCATCGCCCGCAATCTGATTGTCACAGAGACGCTGGATGCGGGCTGGGGCAGCATCACCGCCATCAACGGCGCGCCGGGTGGCACTGTGCCGACGATTGACGCGGGCAACCGCACAGTCGTCTGGAATGTGGGCACACTCAGCAACGGCCAGACGTGGACCGCCACCTTCAGCGCCATCGCCCAGGATGCCCAGACTGACTATCGCACAACCCTGGCTGTGACCACCGCCTGCGACGACGGCGGCTGCCCGCAAAGCACGCAGGCTGTCACCTTCAGCACGCCCACGCAAGGGCTGGACAAGCAGACCATTGGCTCGCCCGTGCGCATCGGCCAGCCCTTCACCTATACGATCAGCTTCGACTTCTTTGGCGGGCGCACCTACACCAGCGCTATCCTCACCGACACCCTGCCCAAACTGGACGGCGCACTCGTCTTCAGCCCGACGGGCGTGACGATTGTCAACGAAAATAGCGGAACGAACAATTGGGCCGTCGGCTCGCTGAGCGGCGACCGGCTGATCTTCACCACCGGGGCCGCAGGCACTGTGATGGGGCCAGACAGCGTGGCAATAACCGTCACCGGTCTGATCTCCAATGCGCTGACCGCGGATAACAACGACATCTTCACCAATCGGGCGGACCTGACGTGGGTGGATGACGGGCGCGATTACAGCCTGAATGATGCGGTGGACGGCCAGATCGTTGAGCCGATTCTCGTCATCGCCAAACAGGCCACGCCGAACAAGGATTTGCAGGCCGGGGACGAGATTACCTATACCCTGCGCGTCACCAACACTGCGCCCAGCACTGCCACAGCTTTTGATGTGGTCCTGACCGACGCCATCCCCAATTTCCTGACGTATAGTCGGGGCTTCAGCGCGCCGGGTGCGTCCAGCAGCGGCGCGACCGCCCAACTCATCACCGCCACCTATGCCCAGATTCCATTGGGCCAGAGCGTGACGATTACGTATGTGGTGGATGTACACGCGGGCGCGCCCGTGGGCCGGGACCTGATCAACACCGCGGTCATCAGCCACACCAGTATGCCCGGCGACAACCCCTCAGAACGGACGGGCGACCCGACTGATCCCGGCGGCGCGGCCAACGATCACAACACCAGCACGACCGAAGGGATTACAGTTGCGCCTTTGGAGATAAGCAAATCCATTCTGGCGACCAACCAGCCCCATACCAGCGGGCTGAACGTGGCTGTGGGCGAGCAGATTACGTATACACTTCTGGTCACAATCCCCCAGGGGCTGGTCAGCACCGGTCTGATTACGGATGTGCTGGACGACGGCCTGGCCTTTGTGGCCTGTGACAGTATTGTGGTCTCGCCCGGCATCGGCACAAATCTGGCGGGTGACTTTGCGGCTGCCTGTTCGGGTCCAACCGTCACCAATAACGGACGCGAGGCTGTCTTCAATCTGGGCACTGTCTCCAACACCGACACCAATGCGGCGACGGTCGAGACGATTCTCGTCACCTACCGGGTGGTCCTGCTCAATATCAGCACCACCAACCGGGACACAAAGTGGAACAATCGCGCCACCTTCGGCTGGGCGGATGGCACGTCCACCAGCAGCGCACCGGACGTGACAGTTGTGGAGCCAGCCCTGGCCATCACCAAAACCCTGACCCCGGCCACATCCCAGGCCAACCAGACGGTTACAGTCACGCTGGAAATTGCCCACGCCAGCGGCAGCAACGCGGACGCGATGACCGTCGTCATCACCGACGCCCTGCCCGCGGGGTTGACCTTTGCCGGCGGCATCACCAATGTGAGCGGCGCGCCCTTCACCAGCAGCTCGGAAAGCGGCGGCACGATTACCTTCGCCTGGGACACGCTGCCGCTGGGCCAGCGCAGCACTGTGCGTTTCCTGGCAACGGTGGATCAGACGGTCGTGCCCAATACGACGATTATCAACGACGCCTTCCTGCGTTGGAGCAGTCTGCCCGGCGACGTGACAACCGCGCAGTCACCTTTCAACCCGGACGCCACCGAGCGCACGGGCGACACGACCAATCCCGGCGGCACCGCCAACGATCACCGGGCGCAGAGCAACGACGATCTAAGCTCTACAACAATCGCCTTTGATAAGTCCATTGCGGCCACCAACCAGCCCCACACCAGCGGGCTGAATGTGGCGATTGGCGAGCAGATCACCTATACGATTAACATCACTGTGCCCCAGGGCACGATCCCAACGGCAGTGGTGGCGGATGTGCTGGACACGGGGTTGGCCTTCATCACCCTGGACAGCGTGACCGCCTCCACCGGCGTCACTTGGAGCGGACCGGCCACGGCGGCCTTTGCCAACAGCGGCGAACGAATGGTTGTCAATTTCGGAACCATTACCAATGCAGACAGCAACAGCGCCACAACCGAAGTCATCACACTGACCTACCGGGCCGTCGTCCTCAACACCACTGGCAACAACCGGGGCGATCCCCGCAACAACCAGGCCAGCTTTACGTGGAGCGCGGGCAGCCTGAGCGACACCGCGCCCGATGTGACGATTGTCGAGCCGGAATTGACCATCGCCAAGAGCGTTGCGCCCACCAGCGGCGACGCGGGGGATGTCTTCACCTTTACCCTCGCCATCACCCATACAGGCAGCAGCAACACCGACGCAATGACTGTCGTCATCACCGATGCGGTCCCCGCCGGAATGACATTTGTCAGCGGCTCGGCCCAGAATGTGAGCGGCGCGGCCACCACCAGCGCGTCCGAGAGCGGCGGGATTGTCACCTTCGCCTGGAATACGCTGGCGTTGGGCACGGGCAGCACAGTCAGCTTCCGGGCCACGCTGAACCAGAGCGCCGCGCCCCTGAGCACACTGACGAACACCGCCTTCCTGCGCTGGAGCAGTCTGCCCGGCGACATCACCGCGCCCCAATCCCCGGAGAACGGACTGTCCACAGAACGCACGGGCAACACCAGCGATCCGGGCGGTGCGGCCAACGATCACCGCAGCCAGAACAACACCAGCCTTTCCACACTGGGCTATAGCATTGCCAAAGCCCTGGACACCACATCCGCCGCCCACACCGCGGGCGCGAATGTGACGATTGGCGAGGTGATCACCTACGACCTGACCATCACACTGCCCGAAGGCACGACGACGGGTCTGGTAGTGGTGGACGATCTGCCCGCGGGCCTGGCCTTTGTGCCCGGCTCGGTGAGCGTGGACACAACCGGCTTCAACGGCAGCGCGGCCGCACCCACCGCGACCTCCTCTGGCGGCAGCGGCGACGACGTGACCCTCACTTTCACGCCAGTGACTGTGACCGGGGACAATGTGACGGCGAACAACAGCTTCGTCGTGCGTCTGCGCGCTCGTGTGCTGGACATTCCCGGCAATGTGGGCGTGACACCCCAGACAGCATTGGTCAACCGCGCCACGGCCCAGGTGGGCAGCACGCCCATCCAATCGACTGGGCCGGTGACAGCGACAGTTGTCGAGCCGCGGATGGCGATTGTCAAGAGTCTGACCCCGAATATCGCCGCGGCCAATGATACGGTCACGATTACCCTTGTGGTGAGCAACACAGGGACATCGGAAGCCTTTGAAGTGGTGGTGGACGATCCCGTGGCCGATGCCAAATTCACTGGCATTACACCGGTGACGACGCCGGCTGGCTTTGCTTTCAGCACAGTGGCGTCCGCGCCCAACACAATTGTGCGCTACACCGGCGGCAGCATTCCCGTGGGCGAAATCCGCACATTCGTCTTCACGGCCCGGTTGACCAGCGGCACGGTCAAGGGCGAAGTGCTGACGAATGTGGCGACTGTGACCCAGGCCACGACCCTGCCCGGCACAGATGCGGGCGAGCGGGATGAGCCGGATGTCTCCTCCAACGCGCCTGTGACCGTCAGCGCGCCAGACTTAACCCTGACCAAAACCAACAACCTGACCAGCCTGCTGCCGGGACAGACGACTGTCTACAGCTTGACAGTCACGAATGTGGGCAACAGCATCGCTACTGGCGTTGTCCTCACGGATACAGTCCCGGTCAGCACAACCTTCGATCTGGCCAACAGTTCTGCTGGCTGGAGCTGCGCGGACAACGCAGCCGCGGCCACGCTGTGTACCTTCCCGGTGGGCACGCTGGCCGTGAATGCCAGCCAGACTGTGCGCTTCGCCGTTACCCTCGATCTGCCCCTGCTCACCAGCAGCGCGCAGATCACCAACACAGCCAATACCGGCGACGACGGCAGCCACGGCTCCGACCCGACGCCCGGCAACAATACAGCCACAGACATCGACCCGACGATTCTGAGCAGCCTGGGCGATTACGTCTGGCTGGATGTCAACTACGACGGCCAGCAGGGCGCACCGGCCACAGAGACGCCGGTAGCAAATGTCCGGGTCAATCTCTACGACAGCAATGGCGTGCTCATCGCCACGACAACCACCGACGCCAACGGCTTCTACAATTTCGGCGGATTGGGGGCTGGCGACTACACAGTCGAGTTCATTCCGCCCGCGGGCTACGCACTGACTACCCAGACGGTGGGCAACACCGCCACGGACAGCAACGCCAACCCCACCACCGGGCGCACCGCGCCTGTCACGCTGGGTGCGGGCGAGCACAACCCGACGATCGACGCGGGTCTGGTCAAGCTGGTCAACCTGGGCGATTACGTCTGGCTGGACGCCGACGGCAATGGTCAGCAGGGCACGCCAGGGGCAGAACTGCCTGTAGCCGGTGTGACAGTGACACTGACCTATCCTAACGGGACGGTTTTCACCACCACAACCGACGCCAGCGGCCTCTACACCTTCACCAATCTGCTGCCCAACCAGACCTATACGGTCACCTTCACTTCACCTCCGGGCTATGGCTTCACAACCCAGAATAGCGGGGCCGACACCAGCGATAGCGACGCCAACCCAGCGACGGGGGTAGTCGTAGTAAATCTGGGGCTGAACGACGATCCGACCATCGACGCCGGTCTGGTCCAATCTATGAATCTGGGTAACTTCGTCTGGTTCGACAGTAACGCCAACGGCCAGCAGGACGGGGGCGAGCCGGGGATTGCCGGCGCGGTTGTCACCCTCTTCCTGGCCGACGGCGTGACACCGGCCAGGGATGTGAACGGCAACCTGATCACTGCCCAGACCACCGGGCCAGACGGTCTCTACAATTTCACCAATCTGTCTCCGGGCGGCTATGTGGTCAAAGTGACGATGCCCGCGGGCTACACACCCACACCTGTGCAGGTGGCGGACGCCAACACCGATTCCAACACGGACAGCAATATCGCGTCCAGCGCGGCCAATGTGCACAGCAGCAATGTTGTGATCCTGACGGTGGACGGCGAGCCGGCCAGCGCTGTGGATGGCGACGGCACGAATGGCAATCTCTCGGTTGACTTCGGCTTTACAGGGGTCAATTTGGGCGATTACGTCTGGCTGGATGTGAATGGGGACGGGCAACAGGGCAACCCAACAGTGGAACTGCCAGTGGCCGGAGTGACTGTAACATTGACTTATCCGAATGGTGTCGTCATCACAACGACGACAAATGCCAGCGGCCTGTATACGTTCACCAATCTGATACCTAACCAGACCTATACCGTCACTTTCACGCCACCGCCCACTTACGCCATTACGACCCAAAACAGCGGAGCCGACACCAGCGACAGCGACGCCAACCCGGTCACGGGTGTGGTGGTCGTCCCTCTGGGCGTGGTGGACGATCCGACTATCGACGCGGGTCTGTATATCCCATTGAAGATCGGTGATACCCTCTGGATCGACTACAATGCCGACGGTTTCGACGACCCGGCAGAACCGGGGCTGCCCGGTGTCACTGTCGGTCTCTATGACGGCAGCGACAATCTTATCACCACAACCGTAACCGGACCCGACGGAACCTATCTCTTCCCAGATTTGCCGCCGGGAACCTACGAAGTGCGGGTGGACCAGACGACCCTGCCGCCCGGCTTTACCAATACCCACGACCTGGATGGTAACCACGATTCTACTTCCACCGTCACCCAGCCCTCTGGGCAGGACAATCTGAATCTGGACTTCGGCTATGTGGGCGTGCCTGTGTTGGCAACGACCAAACGGGATGTACTCTTTACGGATGTGGACAACGACGGCGTGGCTTCGCCGGGTGATGTGTTGCGCTACACAGTTATCATCAGCAACACGGGAACCGGTCCGCTCACGTCGATTGTCTTCACCGACACGCCAGGGGTGAACACAGCCCTTGTCGTCAATTCTGTGCAGACAAGCCTGGGCGCTGTGATTATGGGCAACGGCGCCGGGCACACCAGTGTGCGGGTGAATGTGGGCACACTGCCCGGCAAGACCAGCGCCACAATCGCCTTCCGTGTGAAAATCGACAGCCCGCTGCCCGCGGGGGTGACGCAGGTTGCCAACCAGGGCACAGTCTCCAGCGCCCAGCTGCCCCCCACGCCCACGGATGATCCGGACACCGGCGCGGGCAGCGACCCGACAGTAACACCGGTCAACGCGGCAGCCGCGCCCCGGATCACCAAAGCTTCCAGTCTGGTGCGGGACGCGGACGGCAACGGCGTTGTCTCGCCGGGCGACACCCTGCGCTACAACCTGCGGATGGTCAACACAGGCAACGCCACCACCGCCAATGTGATCTTCAGTGACACACCGGATGCCAACACAACACTCATTGTGGGCAGCGTCCTCACCAACCGGGGCACGGTTATTACTGGCAACAGCCTGGGCGACACGACCGTCGCTATCGCCGTCGGAGATGTTAATCCCGGCGATGTGGTGCTCATCTCCTTTGACGTGACAGTCAATATCGGCTTGGCCACCGGCACTGTGCTCTCCAACCAGGGCCAGATCGCCTATGACAGCGATGGCGACGGCAACAACGACAGCACCCGTCCCACCGACGGCGACACCACCCAACCCGGCGATCAGCCGGCGACGAACCCAATCGGCGGCTCGCCGGAAGGTCTGGCCATCAAATCGGTCAGCGACGTAAACGGCGGCAATCTTGAGCCGGGGGATATTCTTCTCTATACAATTGTCCTGCAGAACATCAGCAGCTTCAATGCACCGGGTCTGGTCTTCGAAGACCCCATTCCCGCCCACACCAACTATCTGGCAGGCAGCGTCTCTGCGCCAGGGGCCAGCACTGTCGTCTCCACCACACCTACTCTGCGCATCAGCGGCATCGACGTGGCCGCGCACAGCCAGGTGCTTATCACATTCCAGGTGCAGGTCATCAATCCCCTGTCCGCGGGTGTGGACGAAATCAGCAACCAGGGTGTCGTCTTCTTTGACAGCGACGGGGACGGCAACAACGACGCCAGCCAGCCCACGGACGGCGATACGGTCAATCCGGGCAACCAGCCGACGGTCATCCCTGTCAGCGCGGGGCCAAACTTCGGCGAGACAACCAAAACCGTGGCTCTGCGCACCGATGCGGACGGCAACGGCGTCGTCACACCGGGGGATACCCTGCGCTATACAGTGCGCATTCCCAACACGGGCAACCAGGACAGCCTGGGCGCGGTCTTCCTGCTGGATACCATCCCGGCCAATACCACTTATGTGAACGGCAGCACCGCGGCAGATCGGGGCACAGCCAGCTTCAACACAGGCAGCAACCGGGTGGAATGGAGTGGCGATGTGCCCGCGGGTCTGGCCGTCATCATCACCTTCGATGTGACAATCAACAATGGCATCCTGTCTGGCATTGTCATCTCCAACCAGGGCGCGGTGCGCTATGACACGGACGGCGACGGCACACCGGATTCCACGGAATTGACCGACAGCGACACCACCGCTCCCGGCGAACAACCCACAACAGTACCCGTAGGCGGTTCACCCGAAGGCGTGGCGCGCAAGACGGCCACAGATGTCAACGGCGGATCTTTGGCCCCAGGGGATGTGATTCTTTACACTGTCGTCCTCCAAAACACGAGCGGCTTCAATGTGCCGGGGATCGAGTTCATCGACAATATCCCCAGCCATACGAATTACATCACCAACAGCCTGACTGTGCCCGCGGGCGCGACGATTGTGACCCAATCGCCCGTTATCCGGGTGGCAGGCGTGGACGTGAACGCTTTCAGCGCGGTGACAATCACCTTCCAGGCGCAGATCACTTCGCCCTTGCCCGCGGGTGTGACCCAAATCGCCAATCAGGGCACAGTCTTCTTCGACTCGGACGGCGACGGCAACAACGACACCACCCAGCCCACAGACGGCGATTCCGGCACGCCGGGCAACCAGCCGACTGTCTCGCCCGTGGCGGCCACGTTGCAATACTCGGCCACCAAACGAGACAGCCTCTTCACCGACGCGGACGGCAACAGCACACCCAGCCCCGGCGATACCATCGAGTATGAGATTGTTGCCTCCAATACAGGCAACCAGGCCGTGACGAATGTGGTCTTTGCCGATACACCGGACGCCAACACGACACTGGTCGTCGGTTCGGTGGCGACCAGCGCGGGCACAATCACAGCAGGCAATGGCGCGGGCAACACAAAGGTCAGCGTTGACATCGGCACCCTCAACGGGGGAGCCAACGTCACTATTACCTTCCGGGTAATGGTCAGAGCGCCCCTGCCCGCGGGTGTCACGCAGATCGCCAATCAGGGCACACTGGGCAGCACAGAGCTGCCGACAGTCATCACCGATGACCCGGACACCCCGACCACTGAAGACCCAACAGTGACGCCATTGGTGGCCGCGCCAGTCCTGGCCGCATCCAAGCGGGACCGACTGGCGGTGGACGCCGACGGCAATGGCACACCCAGCCCTGACGACACCATCGAATATGCGGTAACTATTCAAAACACAGGCAATCAGGCCGCCACCGGGCTGGTCTTTGATGACACGCCAGACGCCAACAGCACGCTCGTCGTTGGATCGGTGACGACCAGCGCGGGCACGGTCACTCGTGGCAATGGCGGGGGCGACACAGCCATATCGGTCAGCATCGGCAGCCTTAGCGGTGGGGGCAGCGTCACGATTACGTTCCAGGTGACAATCAAGAATCCCCTGCCCGCGGGTGTGGCACAGATTGCCAACCAGGGCACCCTGCGCAGCGATCAATTGCCTGCCGTGCAGACCGATGACCCGGACACCCCGGCGGGCGGCGACCGTACAATAACTCCCATAGCGGCCGAACCGCTGGTCAGTGCTACCAAACAAGACACACTGGCCGTGGACGCGGATGGCAATGGCAGCCCCAGCCCCGGTGACACCCTGGAATATCGGGTAACGATTATCAACAGCGGTAATCAGGCTGGGCGGGCTACGTTCATCGACAATGTGTTGGACCCGAATGTGAAGCTCATCATCGGCACGGTGCAGACGACACTGGGCACAATCGCACGGGGCAACAATCCCGGCGACACGGGTGTACAGGTCAATGTGGGCATAATTCCTGGCGGCGGTGGCACAGTTGTCATCAGCTTCCGGGTGACCATCAACAATCCTCTGCCCGCGGGTGTAACGCAGGTGGGCAACCAGGCCACAGTCAGCGGAAGCAACTTCCCGACTATACCCACGGATGATCCGGACACCCCGGCCAACGGCGACGCCACCATCACGCCGGTGGTGGCCGCGCCTGTGCTCGCGGCCAGCAAACGGGATACCCTGGCTATAGACGCGGACGGCAGTGGTTCGGCTAGCCCCGGCGACACAATCGAATACCAGGTGACAATCCGCAACAGCGGCAACAGTGCAGCCACAGGCGTCGTCTTTGACGACATTCCCGGCAACAACATAACACTGGTCGTCGGTTCCGTGCAGACGAGCGCGGGCACTGTCACCACGGGCAATGCGGCAGGCCACAAAACGGTTTCTATCAATGTGGGCACAATTCCGGGCGGTGGCAGCGTGACCATCACCTTCCGGGTGACGATCAATGATCCCCTGCCCGCAGGTGTCACCCGGGTGCTCAACCAGGGCGAAGTAAGCAGCGAGCAGTTGCCTACCCGCCCCACGGATGATCCGGACACCACGGCGACCAACGATCCCACAGCGACACCGGTTGTGGCCGCGCCTCTCCTGTCTGCCACCAAGAGCGATCGGGTCTTTGTCGACGCGGACGGCAACGGCATTGCCAGCCCCGGCGACACAATTCTCTACCAGGTGACTATTCAGAACAGCGGCAATATCGCGGCGACGAATGTCGTCTTTGACGACATACCCAGCGCCAACACCGCGCTCATTGTGGGCACGGTGCAGACGAACGCAGGAACTGTCACCACAGGCAATGGGCCAGGCCATACAACTGTGGCTGTGAATATCGGCACACTCCCCGGCGAGTCTACTGTCACCATCTCCTTCCGGGTGACTATCAACAATCCCCTGCCTGGGGGCGTGACACAGATTGCCAACCAGGGCACTGTGCACAGCAACCAGTTGCCCAGCCTGCCCACAGACGATCCGGACACGCCCACGAACGGCGATCCGACCCTCACACCTGTAGTGGCGGAAGTAATTCTGGAGGCGACCAAACAGGACACGCTGGCCGTGGACGCGGACGGCGATGGCATTCCCAGCCCTGGGGACACCCTTCTCTATCAGGTGACGATCCACAACAGCGGCAATATCGCGGCGACGGGTATTGTCTTTGACGACACGCCGGACGCCAACACAACGCTGGTCGTGAATTCCGTGCAGACCAGCGTGGGCACAGTCATCACTGGCAATACAGCAGGCGATAAAACAGTTTCCGTGAACATCGGCGCTATTCCCGGCGGAGCCAGCGTGACTATCTCCTTCCGGGTGATCATCAACACCCCCTTGACCGCCGGGGTGACGCGGGTGCAGAACCAGGGCACAGTCCACAGCGATCAGCTGCCCAGCCTGCCCACAGATGATCCGGACACGGCTGCAATCGACGATCCCACAACCACGCCCCTTTCGGCTGCACCGGCCATCGACGCCACCAAACGGGACAGCCTGGCCGTGGACGCAGACGCCAGCGGTTCGCCCAGCCCTGGCGACACCATCGAATACCGGATTGTCATCGCCAACAGCGGCAACCAGGCCGGATTGGCTACCTTTGTAGACAACTTGTTGGGCGGCAACGCCCTGCTGGTCGTCAACTCGGTGCAGACCAGCCAGGGCACTATCACCACTGGCAACAACCCCGGCGACACAGGGGTGATCGTCAGCCTGGGCACAATCCCTGGCGGCCAGAGCGCAACCATCACCTTCCGGGTGACGATTCGCAATCCGCTGCCCGCCGGTGTGACGCAGGTGGCGAATCAGGCCGTCGTCACCGGTGACAACTTCCCGGATGTGCCCACGGACGATCCGGACACCCCCGGCGCGGACGATCCGACGATCACACCGCTGGTGGCTGCCCCGGTGCTGGAAGCCAGCAAGCGGGACACCCTGGCTGTGGACGTGGACGGCAATGGCGTCACCAGCCCCGGCGATATACTGGAATATCGGGTGGTGATTCGCAACACAGGCAACAGCGCGGCGACCGGTGTAGTCTTCAACGACATTCCGGATGCCAATACAGTGCTGGTGGTCGGCTCTGTGCAGACCAGCCTGGGCACTGTCATCATCGGCAACACCCCAGGACACCGCGCTGTCAGCGTCAACATTGACACAATCCCCGGCGGCGGACAGGCAGTTGTCTCCTTCCGGGTAACAATCGTCAAACCCTTGCCCGCGGGCGTGACGCAAATCGCCAACCAGGGGACAGTAAGCAGCAATGACCTGCCCACTGTCCCCACGGACGACCCGGACACAATCCCCGGCGGCGATCCCACAGTGACACCCTTGCGCGCGGCCCCGGTTCTCGCCGTTACAAAACGGGACAGTCTGGTGGTGGATGCCGACGGCAATGGCAGCGCCAGTCCCGACGACAGATTGGAATACCGGATCGTCATCCGCAACAGCGGCAACCAGGCGGCCACGGGCGTCGTTTTCAACGACACGCCAGACGCCAACACAGCACTGGTCGTCGGTACGGTACAGACGAGTGTGGGCACTGTCACCAGTGGCAACGCCGCGGGCCAGACAACCGTCAGCGTGGACATCGGGACAATCCCCGGCGGTGGGCAGGTCGTCATCACCTTCCGGGTAACCATCAACAGCCCGCTGCCGGCTGGTGTTCTCTCCATTGCCAATCAGGGACGCGTGGGCAGCAATGAATTGCCCACAGTGCCCACGGATGACCCGGACACAGGCGCGGTGGACGATCCGACAAAGACGCCGGTGGTGTCCGCACCCGTGCTGGAAGCGGATAAGCGGGACAGCCTTCTTATCGACGCGGACGGAGATGGATCGGCCAGCCCTGGCGATACAATTCTCTATGAGACGATCATCCGCAACACAGGCAACGTGGCCGCTTCCGATGTCCTCTTTGTGGACTTCCCCGACCCCAACACGACCCTCGTCGTTGGGTCGGTGCAGAGCAGCCAAGGCACTGTCATCAATGGCAACAATGCAGGCGACACAGGTGTGCGGGTGAACATTGGCACCATCGCTGGTGGAGCACAGGTAGCGGTCACCTTCCGGGTGATTGTGAAGAATCCTCTGCCCGCCAATGTAAACCGGGTGGTCAATCAGGGGTCAGTGACAAGCAGCGAACTGCCCACAGTCGCCACCAACGACCCGGACACCCCCGCGGTGGACGATCCCACAGTCACACCCATCAATGCGAAGCCCCGGCTGGCCCTGGCCAAGACGGACTCACTCTTTACGGATGTGGACGGCAACGGCCAACCCAGCCCCGGCGATATCCTCCAATACCGGCTGGTCGTGCGCAATACGGGCAACCAGGCCGCGGTCAATGTAATCGTGCAGGATGCGCCCGATCCCTTCACCCGGCTGGTGATTGGATCGGTGCAGACGACCGCAGGCACTGTGACATCCGGCAATACCGCAGGCAATACCAGTGTAGTGGTGGCTGTGGGCACGCTGCCCGGCGCTGGTGGACAGGCGGTGATTACCTATCGGGCGACGATTGTCACCCCCGTGCCGGCCACTGTGGAGCAGGTTGCCAACCAAGCCCTGGCTGGCGCGGACAATACGGGCGGTGTCTCCAGCGATGACCCGGATACGCCTACACTGGGCGATCCGACGCTGACACCGGTGGTGGCCGAACCGATTCTGGATGTGAGCAAGCGGGACAGCCTCTTTATCGATGTCAATGGGGACGGGCTGGCCGGTCCTGGCGATACGCTGCTCTATCAGGTGACAATTCTGAATGTGGGCAACCGAGCCGCGGCCAGTCTGGTCTTCAATGATACGCCTGACCCCAACACAGCACTGGTGGTGGGTACGGTGCAGACCAATCGGGGCACAGTCGTCACCGGCAACACAGCGGGAGACACGACCGTGCGGGTGAATCTGGGAACGCTGCCCGGCGGTGGAGCCAGAGCGGATATAAGCTTCCAGATGCGCATTGATGACACCCTGCCCGCAGGCGTGCGGCAGGTGGCAAATCAGGGCACTGTTTCCGGCGACAATGTGGCCCCCGCGGTCAGCGATGACCCGGACACGACCACAGACAACGACCCCACCCGCACGCCGGTGGTGGGTGATCCAATTGTCAACGCCACCAAACAGGATTCTCTGCTCATCGACGCGGACGGCAATGGCATCGTGACCGGGGGAGACACCCTTCTCTATCAGGTGGTTGTGAACAACAGCGGCAACCGGGCCGCGGCGGGTGTGGTCTACACAGACACGCCGGACATCAATACGATGATTGTTCCCGGTTCTCTACAGACGAGCATCGGCACGGTCACGACGGGCAATGCAGCGGGAGATCGCACCATTCGCGTGGACATCGGCGAACTGCCAGCCCGCAATGAGGCGCGCATCTCCTATCGGGTGACAGTCAACAGTCCCCTGCCCGCGGGTGTCAAGCAGATTCGCAACCAGGGCACTGTGACCGGTGTTGCCATCGCCGACGAGACGACTGACGATCCCGATTCGCCCGATCTGGACGATCCCACCGGAACCGACTTGGGCGCGGCCCACATCGGGCTGGCAAAACGATCTCAACCACCCACAGGTTACACTGTACTGCCCGGCGATCACATCACCTATACCCTGCGCCTGGTCAATCTGGGCACGATTCCCGTCACCAATGTGGTGATCACAGACAGCGTGCCGGTGGGCACAGCCTTTGTGCCGGGCAGCGCTAGTCCTGCCCAGTCGAGCGGCCCCGATCCGCTGGTTTGGCGCACGGCCCAACTCGAAGTAGGGCAGGCGCTGACAGTCTCCTTCCGTGTAGAAGTGCAGCCCGTGGGGCCAGTGGTTGCCATCACCAATGTGGCCAGGGCCGAGACAGACCAGACATCGGTCGTATCGTCGCCGATTGTGGTCCACCCCTTCGATCCGACGGACATCGAACTGCTCAGCTTCACGGCGAACGGGACGGGACAAGCCATAGAGGTGGCCTGGCTGACCGGCGCGGAGATCGATACCTGGGGCTTCCATCTGTGGCGCGGCACCAGCAACGATCGGGGCCAGGCCGTGCGGGTGACACAACAGTTGATCCCCGCGGAGGGACGCAACGGCGGTGGCAGCATCTATCGCTATCTGGACACGGACGTGGCCGGGGATAGCCTGTACTGGTATTGGCTGGAAGAGATGGAGACCGACGGCAGCCGCAATGAATATGGGCCGGTATCGGGTCGGCTCTCCAGTCCCGGCAACGGCGAGGGCGCGATAGCCCCCCTCTTCCTGCCGCTGGTGGGTCAGGGAGTGTCGACAGAGCCAGCAGCCCCTACGCAAGAACCACCGCCAGGGGAAGCCGAACCACCGGCGGAAGCTAACGGCGGAACTTCGATTCTGTTGCCGTTGATCAATCGCTAGACAAAAAGGAGTCTGACTTTTAGCGGAAGTCAGACTCCTTTTTGTTGTTGGCCTGTGGGTAAAAAAAGCGGACCGAAACAGGTTGATCCAGGAACAGAACGCGGGTACTATGGAGTTGGCGGATACAAGCGGAAAATCTGCGTAGATCCGTATCCTTTACGAACCAATCCATCTGAAAGGAAACACAAATTCCATGTCCACCCTTCATCTGACCCACGACTACGACGACGCCCTGGAAGTCCGCCACGGCGACACAACCCTCTTTCGCTATGTCTATCAGCCGCGGATGGCACAGAGCGAATCACCCAAACCCTATTTTCATCCCGTCCACGACCTGGCGGGCAATCTGGTGACGATTTTCCGGCCTTACGATCACGTCTGGCACAAGGGCATCGCCATGACCATCGCCCATCTGGAGGACCAGAACTTCTGGGGCGGCGGCAGCTATCGCCACGGCCAGGGCTATATTCCCCTGCCCAACAACGGCAGCCAGCGCCACGACGCCTGGGATGCCATCGACTTCGACGGCGAAAGCTTTCGGGCCAACGAGCGGCTTTCCTGGATCACCCAGGGCGGCGAGCACTGGCTGGCCGAGGAACGACAGATCGGTGCTACGGTTGACGCCGGCGCGGGCTATTGGGCGTTGGATTTTGCCAGCAGCCTGACAAATGTGCGGGGAAAAGTCATTGAAATTGGCTCGCCCACCACAGCCGGACGGGAGAAAGCAGGCTACGGCGGTCTTTTCTGGAGGGGGCCTCGCTCGTTCTTCAACGGCAATGTCACGGACAGCACAGGCCGCCAGGGTGACGAAATTATGGGCGAACGCGCGGCCTGGATCGCCTACAGCGGGCGGCACGACGGCAGCGGCGACCACTCGACCCTCGTCTTTCTGGACCACCCGTCCAGCCTGCGCCACCCCACCCAGTGGTTTATGCGCCGGGACCCCTTTGCCTGCGCCGCGTTCGCGTGGATGTTCGACGAAATCTACTATCTGCAACCCGACGAGACGATTCAGTTGCGCCACCGGATTGTGGTTGGGAATGGCCGGTGGGACGCGGAGAAGATTGCGCCCCTGGCCGAAGCGTGGGCAAAGGTGTAACACAGAAGAGCGGATGCAGGAGTTGTAATGCTATCATTTGCCAGCATTTTTGCGTTGCTTTGGCAGAGAGGCGCTCTCCTGTTATAATAGGTTTCGACTGTTTCTCCCCCCGTTATAAAGAGTAATGAAGTGCTTGCATGTATCCGTAAAAACGGGTACACGCGCCTCGTATGAGGGTTGTACCAACCGCGCCAGAATCGGGTACGGGCCCGCGCAATTGGCTCTTGAAACAACACTGCCAGTCCATTCCATTGACAGAATTCAAGGAGAAATCGTATGCGCCGGATCGTCCCTACACTCGCATTCGCGACAGCGCTGCTGTTGGGAATGTTCGCTATGGCACTGGATGCAGGCCGATCCCACGCCAATACCGCCGCCAGCAATTGGAGCACCAATGGCCCACCTGGAACAACTGTTTGGTCGCTGGCCATCGACCCAACGAATACGAACAACGTCTACGCAGCCACCAGTGACGGCATTTACAAAAGTACCGATGGGGGCAGCTCATGGATTGCAACTTCCATCACCGGATTCTCTGGCAATCCCGTTTTTGTGGCGATTGATCCCGTAACGCCCACAACCGTATATGCCTCTCGTGAGGGCACTTTGCACAAAAGTACCGACGGCGGCGCGAATTGGAGTACTATCACTGGCCCAGCACCAAGTTTCCACCGGGCAGTGGCCGTTGATCCATCTACGCCTTCCACTCTTTATGTGGGCATTCGCGGCGGACAGTCGGTCTACAAGAGCACCGACGGCGGCACAACCTGGAGTTCGGTTTACCCTGGTGGCAGTTTCGTCGCCGATATGATTGTGGTAGATCCCAACAACTCCGCAACAGTCTATGCAGGCGGGGGATCTCCATCACTTTTCAAATCCACGGATGGCGGCGCTAACTGGACGAATATCAGTAGCGGGCTAACCGGGGTCAGCGTTCGCTCCCTTGCCATTGACCCCACAAACGCCAATACACTCTACGTCGGCATCAACGGCACCAGCGGCGGTGTGTTCAAAAGCACCGATGGTGGCGCAACCTGGAGTGCAAGCAATTCTGGGTTAACCCCAACAGATGTGTATCCGGTCGTCATCGACCCAAACAATCCTAACAAACTTTATGCCGGCACTTTTGGCGGTGGAGTTTTTCAAAGCATGGATGGTGGCACGAGTTGGACCGCCTTCAACGACGGTTTGACCACTCTGAATGTCTATTCCTTTGTGATCGATCCGTCGAATTCAGAGAACCTCTATGCTGGCACCGCTGGCGGTGGCGTGTTCATACAGGCAGCGAATGCCGCGCCGAATGCAGTGGATGACACAGCAGTAACCAGTGTCAACACGCCTGTCAACATCGCTGTCCTGGCCAATGACAGCGACCCGGACAGCGATCCCCTTAGCATCAGCGCGGTGGGTTCCGCCAACAACGGCACGGCGACAATCAGCGGAGCGCAGATTGCCTACACGCCTACAACAGACTTCACGGGCACGGGTACCTTCACCTACACTGTGAGCGATGGCAGCCTGACCGACAGCGCCACCGTCACTGTCACAGTGCGCGCTGATGTCGGCGCCTGCACCGATAAGGTGGGCCTGATTGAACAGTTGCAGAGCAACTCATCAGCCCAACATGCGAATCCGGTCTATGCTTCAGCCGGACAGTCGTTTACTGTGCCAGCCGGTGTGATGCTAGCTGACGGGATCACTGCCTACTACACCTTCGTGGCTGCCAATGCCACCATTACGCTGAATCTCTACAACGGACCGGCTACTGGCAATATCGGCATACCGATTGCCACTGCCACCTACACCAATCCGGGGGCAGCCCTGTCCGAAACGGAGGTCCATTTCCGCTTCAACACTCCTGTCAGCCTGACACCAGGCAATGTCTACTACTACCTGATGTCGCCCAGCTACAACCCAACAAACTTTGGGTTTGTCACGGCAACCAACAATCCCTACAGCGGTGGGACCTATCTCAGCGGCGCTAGCAACGGCACGGTGAGCAGCAGCCCGTTCCCAGACTGGGACCTGAAGTTCTCAGTCTTTCTCTGCGAACCTGACAGCAGTGCAGCGCCGAATGCAGTGGATGACACAGCAGTGACCAGTGTCAACACGCCCGTCAACATCAATGTTCTGGCGAATGACACAGACCCGAATGGCGACACCCTGAGTGTCAGTGCAGTTGGCTTTGCAAGCAACGGCACAGCCGCCGTCAGCAGCGCACAGATTGTCTACACGCCCACAACCGACTTCATAGGCACGGACACCTTCACCTATACCGTCAGCGACGGCGGCCTGTCCGACAATGCGACAGTCACTGTCACAGTACACGCGGGTCCGATCTCCTTGCAGTCCGTCAATTACCCCGAACGTCATCTCATTGCGAAGGCGGACGGCTCATCTGTGGAACTCCTCGACATCCCTGACAACAGCAGTGGCGGAGTGCAGAGACGAGCAGAGTTTTTATTGAAACCCGGGATTGCCGACGCATCGATGGTGTCGATCCAAGTGAACGATTCTTCTGGCCGGTATATGGTCGCTACTTCCGACGGTGTTGTGCTCAAAACCTTGAGCGAAATCATAAATGGTGAGGCCAATAGTGCCGAATGTACACCGTTTGAAGGATGGACTCGCTGCAAAACGCTTGCCGATCCAAAAATAAGGATTATGGGCACAGCCAGGGTCAGTCAGTCCGCCATAGATATTGTGGCCCGGATATACACGGAGATGGCCGCACGATTCAAGCCAGCATATCCAAAAGATGTATTTAATGGATATGTTGTTTACATCACCAATGGAGAGCCTTGGTCGGAGATAAATGGTTTGTACCCGATAGGCGTAACGCTGGGACCAAATGATGAGGGGGATATCTTACGCGGCGGAGCATCTCGTGACTACTTGTGGATTAGCGAACAAATGATCTGTAAGACAGGGATAGTAACTCGTCCTGATGACACTACAACGCGGACATTTGATCAAGTCATCCATGAATTCGCTCACGCCATACACGCAAATTATGGTCTTGAGGATCGGATAGAACAGATATATTCAGAAGCTGCCAAGCCTAATGAGAATTTTGCCTGGGGCATTCAACACTGGTTCAGCTCCCCAAGTGGCACTCTGACCCCTGAACAAAGTGCGTTTATCGGCGAGATATTCTCCGGCTCTACGACCTTTTCATGCGATGCATACACCCCCACGACCAATCGCTATGGGTTTGAGGCTGCCCAGGACGGAACACTGCCTATACCCGCCGGACATGTCATCGAGCAGGGCCGCAAATATGTCTCACTCTCTGGCAATCACTATCTCATCTTCCAAGAAGATGGCAATCTGGTTGTGAATACCTCAACAGGCAACCGGGTTTGGGCCCTCAGTGAGGTTAACGCTAATTATGCAAATGCAAAGAAAGTTCAGATGGGTCAAGATGCCAACCTTGTGGTCACTGGAGATGGCAACGCATACATCTGGTCGGCACTGACTGCGAATCCTGACCCACGTGCCTTGTTGAGCTTGACACCCAACGGCGTACTCCAGCTTGTGTCCGACCGTCGCGGCGTCTTGTGGTCTAGCGATGGCAACCTCACGCCTTTCGCAAACGGCAATGATGCGACCTTCAAAAAAGTACCAGGGCTGATCGGCAGCGGAATGAGCTTCGAGTCTATTGTGCAGCCCAACCACTATCTAAGACACTACCAGTTCCGTCTCCGGTTAGATCCATCCAATGGGTCACCCCTCTTCCTGAATGATGCATCGTTTATAGAAGTTGAGCCGCTCAGCACACTGCCGGAAGACGGCAACAACGATGGCATTCCCGACGCCCAGCAGACGAATGTAAAAACCTTCCGCAGCGAGACGGGCAATGCCGTGACATTGGCCGCGCCCGCGGGTGTGACACTGAACAACGTGCAGGCGCTGACCCCCACAGTGGCCCCGCCAGCCAATGTGGGCCTGCCCCAAGGGTTGATTGGCTTTGAAGCCGCGGGCATCAGCGCAGGCGGCAGCATGAGTATCACACTCATCCTGCCGCAGGGTGCCACCGCCACCAGCTACTGGAAGTACGGAAAGACGGCGGACAATCAGACCGATCACTGGTACGAGTTCCTCTTCGACGCCACCAGCCAGACCGGTGCCATTATCAACGGGCGTACCATCACCCTCTACTTTGTGGATGGGCAACGGGGCGACAGCGACCTGACTGCCAACGGCGTCATCACCGATCCCGGCGGACCGGGCGGCGCGACGCTGGACGAATTCATCTATCTGCCACGGATAGGGGGCAAGTAGAAAATTGTGCAGGAACGAATAGACGTATAGAATGAACAGTACGGGCGTGATGCTTGTAACTTAAAAAATTAAACAAGTAATAGA
>JAHBVF010000014.1 GCA_019637685.1 Caldilineaceae bacterium
CTTCACCAAGGGAGACTCCCTCATCATCTATGTCGATCCATTTACACACTTGATTTGACACAACCTGCCCTTCTTTCCCGGAGGCCCCAATGACCCCCACCCATCCGCCTCGCCTTCATCGGCGCGGGCTTCCTGGCTGAGACCCGTGCCTGCTGCTATGCCCAGGTCCACGGCTATGGCGAAAACCTGGACAGAATCTCCAGCCTATGAAGTCACAGCCCATTTATCGGATACGATCCACTGAGCGATCTATACCCGGAGAAACCCACCTAATGCCCGACTACACCGACATCCTCACCGAAACCCACGGACGCGTCGGCCTGGTGCGCCTGAACCGACCCAAAGCGCTGAATGCCCTGCGTGCTAATCTGTTGGCCGAACTGCTGGACGCGCTCAAAGCCTACGACGCGGACGACGCCATCGGCGCAATGGTCATCACCGGCAACGAGAAAGCCTTTTCCGCGGGCGCGGACATCAAAGAGATGGCCGACGCCACTGCCGTCGATCTGATGGACTGGGGGCTGTCCGACGGCTGGCATCGCATCAGCACCATCCGCAAGCCGATTATCGCCGCGGTCAGCGGCTTTGCATTGGGCGGCGGCTGCGAGCTGGCCCTCCTCTGCGATCTGATCGTCGCCTCGGAGACAGCCCAGTTTGGCCAGCCGGAGATTACCATCGGCGTCATCCCCGGCGCGGGGGGAACCCAGCGGCTGACCCGCATTCTGGGCAAGGCGTTGGCGATGGAAATGGTCCTCAATAACCGGTTCCTCAAAGCGGACGAAGCCCTGGCCCACGGGCTGGTCAACCGGGTGGTGCCGGTGGAGCGCTATCTGGACGAGGCCCTGCAACTGGCGGGGGAGATCGCGGCCCGCGCGCCGGTCGCCGTGCGTCTGGGCAAAGAAGCGATCAACAGTGCCTACGAACTCAGCCTGGCCGAGGGATTGGCCGCGGAGGAACGAGCTTTTTATCTGCTCTTTTCCACCGAGGACCAGAAGGAAGGGATGCGCGCCTTTGTGGAGAAATGCGCTCCTGAATGGAAGGGGAGGTAGGACGAATTGCGAATTGAGCGGTCAGGTGCGACGCACTCGTCAGGGGAATATTCCAGAAAATACAATAGGTGGACAGGGTGAACATCAGAAGAACTCTTCTGATGTTCACCCTGTTTTTCTCCTTCTTTGATAGCTGGATCGTGAACAGCAAGTCAGATGCTTGCCGCTATTCAGAGCAGATAACATGACTGACTGATACCGATAACAACGAAAATTATCCACAGATGGCACAGATTTTCACAGATTGAATCCGTGTCCATCCCTGGCTATCATCAGTGGGAGATACGTTCCAGAATTAGCGGGTGACGGACGGCAGATAGAGCATTGGCGAAAGTGTGATCGGTTGCTCGGCGGACACCTGCTGAATAACCGGAGTCGGCTCACCCCGATCGAGCGTACTCCCATCCCCGATCTGTCCATTTGCATTGTCTCCCCAGCATTTGACATCGCCGGTGTCGAGCAGCGCACAGGTGTGGGAACCGCCAACGCTGATGGCGGTTACGCCGCTCTGAAGACCAATTACGTCCACTGGCGTTGTCCTGGTGGTATTGGTGCCATCACCTAAACGACCGCTGTTGAATCCCCAGCATTTGACACCGCCGCTCTGCATCAATACACAGCTATGTCTATCCCCCACGCTGATAGCTGCCACACCCGAATTGAGACCGCTGACATCCACTGGTGTGGCGTTGTTGTCCTTTGTGCCATTCCCAAGCTGGCCGTAGGTGTTGAAGCCCCAACATTTGACGCCACCATCAGCGGTCAGGGCGCAGGTATGCCATCGACCGCTGACAGCAGCCGTCACGCCTGAGGCAAGATTCGTCACATCCACAGGTATGGTGCTAGAAGCTGTGGTGCCGTTCCCCAGTTGGCCGTAGTAGTTCCACCCCCAGCACTTGACGCCGCCGTTGACCACAGCACAGGTGTGATCACCGCCGGCGCTCACACCGGTTGCGCCAGATGCCAGACCCAGCACATCGACTGGGGTCAGCTTGACCTGTCTGCTGCCGTCGCCCAACTCACCCGAACCGTTGTTGCCCCAACATTTGACGCCGCCATTGACCACGGCACAGGTGTGGCCGCCACCGGCACTCACCCCGGATGCGCCCGATGCAAGGCCGTTCACATCAACGGGCGTCAGGCTGCTGCTTGTGCTGCCGTTGCCCAACTGGCCGAGGCTGTTGCGACCCCAACATTTGATCCCACCGGCGTTGTTCAGCCCGCAGGTGTGGTCTTCGCCCGCGCTCACGCCCACCACATCAGCGGCGAGACTGGCCACTTCCACGGCGTACGTGCGGGTGATGGTGGTGCCATCGCCCAATTTCCCATTTTCGTTGTCCCCCCAGCAGAGAACCTGGCCGCTGGCCACGGCGCAACTATGCAGCGCACCGGCATCAATGCTGGCGACTTTTGTCAGCGGGTCTCCGCCCTGGACGACAACAACCGGGATCGTGCTGGATTTTATGCGGCCGTCGCCCAACTGCCCGTAGTCATTGGCCCCCCAACATTTGATACCGCCGTTGGTCAGGGCGCAGGTGTGGCTGCCGCCGGCACTCACTGCTGTCACGTTCGAGGACAGCCCGTCCACTGCCACGGGGGTTTTGCTGTCGTTGGTTGTGCCATCGCCCAACTGCCCATCTTTGTTCCACCCCCAGCAGGCAATGCCATCAGCATCCGTCTTGAGACAGGTGTGAAAGCCACCGGCATCCACGCTGGATACGCCTGAGGCTGCGCCGACTACATCCACGGGCGTGTTCTGATCCGTACCGGAACCGTCGCCCAGTTGGTCTTCCGTGTTGCGGCCCCAGCACTTGACGCTGCCGCTGCTGGTGAGGGCACAGGTGTGATACCCGCCGCTGCTGACCGCTGCTACACCGGACGTGAGCCCGATTACATCAACAGGTTTTGACCGACCAATCTGGGTTCCATCGCCCAGTTGGCCGCGAGTGTTGCTGCCCCAGCACTTGATGCCACTGTTGGTTAGGAGCGCGCAGGTGTGGTCGTTGCTCCCGCTGATGGCAGCTACGCCAGAAGAAAGCCCGCTGACATCTACTGGTGTCGATCGATTCGTGCCCGTGCCGTCGCCCAACTGCGCGAAATCATTGGACCCCCAGCATTTGACGCCCCCACTGCTGGTGAGGGCACAGGAATGGCTGCCCCCGGCAATGACGGCGACCACACCGGAGTCCAGGCCGCTTACATCCACGGGCGTGGGGCTATCGGTGGTCGTCCCGTTGCCAAGCTGTCCATAGAAGTTGCTGCCCCAGCACTTGACGCCGCCCGCACTGGTCACCGCGCAGGTGTGGGCATCCCCTGCGCTAACAGACACCGCGGCGGTCAGGCCCAGGACCGTCACTGGCAGGGCGCTGTGGGATGTAGTACCGTTGCCCAACTGACCGGAATCGTTGCGGCCCCAGCACTCGACAAGGCCAGCATCGGTCAGCGCGCAGGTGTGCTCATCGCCACTGCTGATGGCTGTGATGCCTGCCAGGGGATCCCCGATGGCGGCGGGGGCCGCCAAATCGGCTGGTGGTGCTGCCTGGGAGCGGGATGAATTGGAAGCGGAAAAAAGGATCATAACCAGAAGTAATGTCAGCAGACCCCTGACATACGCTGGCATTGATTGAGCAGGCCGAAACATGGCGGAATCCTTTCAATTGGATCTTTGATAAAAAAAACGCATGGGGAATGGAACTCAGTCTCCTCGCTTTCATTGGGGTGTATGATTGCAGCGCTTATCTGACCACGACGGGCAGATAGATATCCTGGCTGGCGCTAGCTGCGGTGTCCAGCACCCACAGTTCGTAGCCGTGGCGGCCGTCGTCGGCTGCAAAGTAGAATTTGTTGCCCACGGGCAGCCATTGACTGAACCCCGTGCTGTCCGGGCCAGGGGTGATGTCGGCCACCATACGCGAACTCGCGGCTGTGCCATCGCTCATCCACAGCTCTTTGCCGTGGACGCCGTCGTCAGCCGTGAAGAGCAGCACATCGCCCACAGCCGACGGGATACCGGCGTTCATACCCAGAATCTGTTGCGTGCCAGCGGTTGTGCCGTCGCTTTTCCACAGGCCAGGCCCCATAGCGCTGGTCTCGTCCCAGGCGCTGAAATAGAGAACGCCTTTCAGGACTGTGAAGAAGAAGGCGTGGCCGCCTTTGGCACCGGGCGTGATGTCTTTGACCAGTTGCGTTCCTGCCTCCGTGCCGTCGCTGCGCCACAGTTCCGGGCCGTGGATGCCGTCGTCGGCGGTAAAAGTGAGTACGCCGTTTAGATCGGTGAAGCCGATCATATAGCTGCCCGGCGATCCCGGCGTAATGTCCTTGACCAGCTGGGTGCCGGCGGGCGTGCCGTCGGTTTTCCAAAGCTCGCGGCCATGCACGTCGTCATTGGCTGCGAAGAAAAGAGTGTCGCTGACCACAGCGAAGGAACCGACCCCCGCTCCGCCGACGCCCGGATTGATCTCCTTGAAAAGTGTTGTCCCCGCGGGTGTGCCGTCGCTTGTCCACAGTTCCTGCCCGTGGACGCCATCGTCGGCGTTAAAGTAGAGCATTCCTTTGAATACGACAGCGTCATTGGACAGAGGATACGATCCGGCCGCGCCGGGGTTGATATCTTTGAAGAGCACCGTTCCCGCGGGCGTGCCATCGCTGGTCCAGAGTTCCGGGCCGCTCTGCCCGTCGTTGGCGCTGAAGAAGAGCGCACCATTGAAGCTGGTCAGGTAGGTTGCGTCGGCGTGGCCGCTGCCCGGACGAATGTCCTTGAGCAGCCCGGTGCCAGCGGGCGTGCCATCGCTTTTCCAGAGCGTATCGTCGCGGGCCGGGTCGCTGATTGTGAAAAAGAGCGTTCCCCCTGCATCGGTCAGTTGATTGGGGAAGCTATTGCGGAAGTCGTTCCCCGTGTATGTTTCCGTGAGCAGAAGGGTGCCGGCTTGGCTGCCATCGCTCTTCCACAGGCTACGATTTGTGTTGTAGTATCCGCCGTTGTTGGCGGCAAAGAAAAGCGTATTGCCCATTGCAGCCAGATTTTGGACCTGGCCGTCGCCCGTACGCGGGTTGATGTCCTTGACCAGCGCGCTGCCCGCGTCAGTGCCGTCGCTGCGCCATAGCTCATAGCCATTGGCATCGGTATAGGCCACAAAGAAGAGGGCGTTCCCCACCGGTGTCAGGTTGTAGGGGCTTCCACTCTCCGCGCCCGGGCGGATGTCCTTGACCTGCACCGTGCCCGCGGCCGTGCCGTCGCTCTTCCACAGTTCATAGCCCTTCCCACTGCCCCTGGCCTGAAAGTAGACAGAACCACCCAGCGCGGCGAAGCCTGTCATCTGATTCTGCTGGAATGGATCCCAGAAAGAGGCATTGGGCCAGGAGGAATCGCTGCCGGGGTTGATATCCTTGACCTGCACCGTGCCCGCGGCTGTGCCGTCGCTCTTCCACAGTTCCTGCCCATTGACGCCGTCGTTAGCGCTGAAATAGAGGACGCCGTTGAGATCGGTCAGATGGCGAGGATCGGCGCCTTCAGCGCCGGCGCGGATATCCTTGACCAGGACGGTGCCCGCGGCTGTGCCGTCGCTCTTCCACAGTTCAGCGCCGTTGGCCGGGGTGGTGGCGGTGAAGAAGAGGGTGTCGCCCACAGCAACAAACCCCCCGGTGTCTGAACTGTCCGGGCCAGGCACGATATCTTTGACCAGGACAGTGCCATTTTCGCTGCCGTCGCTCTTCCACAGCTCCCGGCCGTAGTCGCCGTGAAAGGCGGTGAAGAAGAGTTCGCTGCCCACAGCGGTCAGATCGGCGGGCAGGGATTGGGTGTAGATATTGCGCACCTGCACCGTGCCCGCGTCAGTGCCGTCGCTCTTCCACAGTTGCGCGCCGGTCAAGTTTCCATACGCGGCGTAGAATATCTCATCGCCCACCCGGGTCAAGTGGCTGGGGTTGTTCCCGTAGCCCGTCCAGACGCCGGTGGCTGTGTTGTGGACCTCCACTGTGCCGGCGGCGCTGCCATCGCTCTTCCATAGCTGACGAGTGCTCCGGCCATCGCTGGCTGCCACAAAGTAGAGCGCATCTTTGAGTACAGTCAACTCCTGGGGATTCGAACTCTTCCAAAATGTATCCGTGGCGATGTCGGTGACCATCAGCGTGCCGCTTGCTGTGCCGTCGCTCTTCCACAGCTCCGCGCCGTGGATGCCGTCGCTGGCAGCAAAGAAGGCAATGTCGCCCACAGCCGTCACGTGCATGGGTGACGCATCATACGGGTAAGTTCGGGTATTGATGTCAGTGACCATCAGTGTGCCGCCCGCCGTGCCGTCGCTCTTCCACAGTTCATAGCCGTGGGTGCCGTCGCTGGCGGCGAAGAAGGCCGTGCCGTTCACGTCCGCAATACTGGAGGGGATGGACGAGAGAACGGTTGTGTTGATGTCCTTGACCAGATGGGGACTGGGGACAGCGCTCTCCCCCAGGGGTGCGGCAGCGACACCGCCCAATAGGAGGAATGTCAACAGAACGGGGATGCTGAATAGTACACAAAATCGTGCGAGCAGGGTTCGTGAGCAGTTCATGTTGTTTCTTCTCCTTGTCTATGAACGCTGGGTTCCGCGTGCATTTTGAAGATAATCGTGGATGCTTATCTGTCCGGTGTTGCCGTTCAATCGCCAACCCTCGACGAGTCTACTGCAAAAAGCCTACAGACCCAGCGCTGCGGCGCGGGGAACGCAGAGCTTCGCGGGAATTTCCTCCCGAATCTCTCCGCGAAACTCTGTGCATTCTGCGCCTCCGCGGTGAAATTGACCTTTTGGCAGTGGCGTCATCGACGCACAACAACAGGCAGGAAAAGCTGTGGGACTGTCGGTATTGGTTGAACCTGGACGTGTGGCCGTGGGATCGGCTGATCTAGAAACTGAACATTTCCAAAAAATTTGAATTCTGCTGTCGCAATTGCCCGGCGCGCAAATTCCTGACTTGGCATAGCCAGCCCTGAAGGGGAGATGAGAAACACTGACAAAATCTATCATGTTCTTTTTTATTTAAGTACCTGTTGTCTCGCGCAAGCAACAGGGATCATCCCGATTATATACCATTCCTTCCTTTCCGTGTTTATTCGGTTCCACCCGGCAGGAATTGCGACAGACGCAGCCAATATACGAAACAGGCCCACCCCAGTCCCAATAGAACCCGCCAGCCATCCCGCGGGTCGCCGATCTGGCTGGGCAGACTGTCGCTGTTCCACGACCAAACGCGAGAAAAGGCCGGTGATGGTATCTCTGCCCGGCGATCAATTGCTGAAAAACTAAAAAATATAACTTGACAGGATATATTTTTTAGTGTACCCTCGATGAAAGCGCTTTCACAAAGGTGTCAGTTAAGATGTGTTTTGTGTTCTGCTCCCTCCCTGCAGATACATCGACCCCCACGGTTGCATCGGTTCCTTTTTGCAAGCTCTTCCTGTGTCTTGTTCACTGCCAATGCCTTCTTCACTAGCTACCATTGACATACCCTATGCCTGTTACGATCTACGACGTTGCCAATGCAGCGGGTGTCGGTATCAGTACAGTCTCCCGTGTATTGAACGAAAACACGAATGTCCGTCAAGAGACCCGCACCCGGGTTCTGGATGCTATCGAAGCATTGGGCTACAAACCGAATATTTCGGCACGCAATCTGTCGCGCAGCCATATACGGACAGTCGGTGTAGTGCTGAGCTATCTGACCAGTCCTTTTCAGGTGGCAGTTCTCCAGGGGATCGAGCGCTTTTTGGCCCAGGCCGGGCTGGACCTGACGATTTTTAGCCTGGAATCGCCCAAACGGCGCGAGACACTGCTGGAAAATCTCTCCCACGGGCGGCGCTGCGACGGCTTGATTGTGGTTTCGTTTACCCCCCAGGAGCGTTTTTTGCAGCGCTTCCAACGCTATCACATTCCGGTGGTGATCGCGGATTTCGCCGACGAACGCGTCCCTTCTGTCTTTGTGGACAATGTAGAGGGCGGTTATCTGGCGACAAAACACCTTCTGCGCCTGGGCCACACCCGCATCGGTTATATTCTGGATCACATCGATCTGCCCAACGGCAGCGGTGGCAATGAGCCGGGTGCGGATCGCCAGCGGGGATATCAACAGGCCCTGGAAGAGGCCGGGATTCCCTTTGACCCGAAATTGGTTTTGGAGAGCGGCCTGCACAGCCGGGAAAAGGGCGCGGAAGCCGCGGCACGGCTTTTGGCTCAGGCAGAGCGCCCAACGGCTATATTCGCGGCCAGCGATATGATTGCCCTGGGCGTGATGGAATATGCCCGTCTGCAAGGCTTGAATATCCCCAAAGAGCTGGCTGTGGTGGGTTTTGACGATATCGAACTGGCCTCCTTTGCTGGATTGACAACTGTGCGCCAGCCTATGCAGGAAATGGGACGGCAGGCCGCGGAGATTGTGACCCGGCTGATGGACGGCGAAAAAGTGGTGCGGACTTCGCGCCAACTGCCTGTCGAGCTGGTGATACGGGAGAGCTGTGGTGCCCTACTTGTGGCTGAAAGGGGGTGAGGCAGGGAAGTGGATAGGACCAGATAAGTACAGCGTAAATTGAGTTTTTTGGGCGTAGAAGTTCGACTTTTCTGAAAAATCGAACTTCTGTAGTCGAATCACTTTGTTTACAGTGTAATAAGGCTTTTCCAACAAATAAATTCCCCAAATTGATTTGGAAAAGCCCAAACCGTTCAGGGAAATCGTCGCCGGATCGGGGATATATTTTCTTTGAACGGCCTAAAACCCTGCACGGCTTATCGCTTCCATCTGATGTTTCTGTATTTTCCCTCGGAAGACGATCGTTACCGACGGCAACCGAGTCTATGCAGGGCCGGAACCATTCCGGCAACCGTTTTCCATTCAACCTATGTAAGGAGAAACCTACATGAACCGCAAGTTTGCACCACTCTTTGTGCTGCTGCTCCTGGCGTCCCTGCTTTTGGCAGCCTGCCCGGGCGCAGCCCCCGCGGCAGAACCCGCCGCGGCCCCGGCAGCAGAAGCCACCGCAGCGCCTGCAACAGAAGCCCCCGCAGCCCCCGCGGCAGAATCTGCCACGCCTGCTGCGACTGACAAAACAGTTATTACCGTGGCCGCCGGTGCTGTGGGTATCGAGTTTGAGCTGGCCCAGGCCGGTGCCCAGCGCTATATGGACGCCCACCCCGATGTGGAGGTCAAGATTCTGGACACCCCGGACCTGGCCAATGATCGCTTGGGTCTCTATCTGCAGTTCTTCCAGGCCCAGTCCAGCGAGGTTGATGTCTATCAGATTGACGTCATTTGGCCTGGCGATCTGGCCGAGCACCTGATTGATCTGAACCAGTACGGCGCTGCCGACATCTCCGGGGAACACTTCCCTGCTATCATCGCCAATAACACTGTGGACGGCGAATTGAAGGGTATTCCGTGGTTCACCGATGCTGGCCTGCTTTACTATCGCACAGACCTGCTGGAAAAGTATGGCTTGGAAGCCCCCACCACCTGGGATGAACTCCAGGCTGCCGCGCAGACCATCCAGGATGGCGAGCGTGCCGAGGGCAACCAGGACTTCTGGGGTTTCGTGTGGCAAGGCAACAACTACGAAGGTCTGACCTGTGACGCGCTGGAATGGATCAAGTCCAACGACGGCGGCACTATCGTCGATTCCAACCAGATGATCACCATCAACAATGCCAATGCCATTGCAATCATTGACCAGGCGGCCAGCTGGGTTGGCACCATCTCACCTCCGGGCGTGACTGGCTTCGGCGAAGAAGATGCCCGCAATATGTTCCAGGGCGGCAACGCTGCCTTCATGCGCAACTGGCCCTATGCTTACAATCTGGGTAACTCCGACGACAGCTCGGTGGCCGGGAAGTTTGATGTCAGCCCCCTGCCCGCCGGTTTGAGCGGTTCGGGAGCTGCCACCCTGGGCGGTTGGCAGCTTGGCGTGAGCAAGTACAGCAAGAACCCAGCGATTGCTGCAGATGTGGCACTCTTCCTGGCTTCTCCTGCGGAACAGAAGATCCGGGCGATTGAGGGCAGCTACAATCCCACTGTGATGAGCCTCTACCAGGATGCGGATGTTCTGGCCGCTGTGCCTTTCTTCGGCAGCCTGTACGACGTCTTCATCAACGCGGTTGCCCGCCCGTCCACGGCCACGGCACCCAACTACAACGCTGTGTCCGTCGCCTTTTCTACCGCTGTCCACAGCGTCCTGACCGGCGAAAAGGATGGGCAGACAGCTTTGGAAGAGTTGGAACTGGACCTGGCGGACATGACTGGCTTCTCCATAGCCAAATAGTCTAAACCCGTCTGTATTCATGCACTACCCCGGGCTGGAGGGGGTTTTGTCCCTCCAGCCCACTCCTCGTCACATCCTCACCGTTCTTCTGAAACATAGGGAGTCCTGACTATGGCAGTATCGACCAAACCTGCGAAGGCAGGAGGCATTAGTAACCTGGCGAAGAGTGAGGAGCGACTGGCCATCTGGCTACTCATCCCAACCCTGGTGGTGTTGTTTGTCATCGCTATTTTCCCGCTGGGGCGAGTCTTTTATACCAGTTTTACGAACGAAGTATTTGCCAGCACCACTGAAACCCAATTTGTGGGGATGGCCAACTATCAACAGTTGTTGAGCATGGCGATTAGAGAATTACCTCCGGTGCTGGATGCAAGCGGCAATCCACAGATCAACCCTGACACGGGTGAAACCATCTACGAGCGACCTATCGCCATCTTGCCCAGAGAACCCCTGCGTTATCGTGAGGTTGGACAGTTCGGCTTCTTGGGCAATAAATATGTGGTTGGCGCTTCCGATCCAGAGTTTATTCTGGCTATGAAAGACACCCTCTCGTTCACCTTCTGGACTGTGTTGCTCGAGACCATTTTGGGTATGATTGTCGCCCTGGTGGTAAATGTAAAGTTTGTGGGGCGCGGTGCCATGCGTGCCGTGATGCTGGTGCCGTGGGCGATTCCCACGGCTGTTTCCTCCAAAATGTGGGAGTGGATGTTTGGCTCCACGCGCACGGGTTTTTTCAACGTGATTTTCCAAAACCTGGGATTGGGGAACGGGCAAATTCCTTTTCTTGAATCACCGGCCTGGCAGATGCCGGCTATGATTATGATTGATGTCTGGAAGACGACCCCATTTATGGCCCTGCTCCTGCTGGCCGGCCTCCAGTTGATTCCGGCGGACGTTTATGAGGCCGCGGATATCGACGGCGCTGGTAAGATGCGTCAGTTCTTCTCCATAACCTTACCCCTGCTGCGCCCGACTTTGGCGGTTGCCCTGGTCTTTCGCACGCTGGATGCCCTGCGGGTCTTCGACCTCTTCCAGATCGTCCTGGCCCAGACCCGGTATTCTATGGCCAGTTTCTCCTACTATGAACTGATCAGCAATCGAGCGGCGGGCTATTCATCTGCCAGCAGCGTGGTTATCTTCCTGATAATCTTCCTATTTGCCATCATCTACATTCGAACTCTGGGGGTAGAAGCAGAATGAGCAAGGAGACATCTCGCCGTATCAACAATATTTTGTTCTGGGCCTTGGTCGTGTTCATCTTCTTCTACATGTTGACGCCTTTCTATTGGATGGTCAACTCTTCGTTGAAGACCGAGGCCCAACTGTTCATGACCCCGGCCACATTTGTGCCGCGGGACCCGAACACTATGTCGTTCAAACCTGTATTCGATAACTACATCGCCGTGTTTCAGAATGACCGCTTCCTGCGCGGTTTGATGAACAGCGCTATTGTCGCTACATCAACCACAGTGTTGTCTCTGCTTATCGGTGCTTTTGCCGCTTTTGCGCTGGGCAAGTTGCGCTTCCGGGGCAAAAGCCCTTCCCTCTATCTGATTCTGGCCATGACTATGTTTCCCCAAGTCGCAGTGCTGGCTGGTCTCTATGCGGTGATTACAGTATTGGGCATCAGTGCCATGCCCAGTATGATACTGTCCTACATGATCTTTACTCTGCCCTTCACTGTCTGGGTACTCACCTCGTTCTTCCGGGGCTTGCCTATGGAGATTATGCAGTCTGCCCAGGTGGATGGGGCTTCGCCGTTTCAGACCTTCTATCTCATCCTGCTGCCCCTGACCCTGCCTGCTATGGTGACGACGGGGTTGCTGGCTTTTATCTCGGCCTGGAATGAGTATCTCTTTGCCCTGACCTTTACCTCTGTGGAGCCGACCGCCCGCACTGTGCCTGTGGCTATCGCCCTCTTCAGCGGTGAGAAGGCCATGCAGGAACCCTTTGGCGAAATCATGGCCGCTTCGGTTGTGGTGACTGTGCCGCTGATCGTCCTGGTGCTGATCTTCCAAAAGAAGATCGTGGCAGGCTTGACCGCCGGTGCTGTGAAAGGATAAACCCTCCCCCGGCAGCGCGAATCAGGCGGTCAATAATTCCTTCGTATCCAACGAGGCCCGATCCAGTTCTCTGGATTTGGGCCTCGTTTGCATTGGCAGTCCATAGAAATGCGCAAAAGCTTCGGAAGTAGGACCGCGGGAACCTGCTCCAGACCAGATCGTTTAACCCACTCTTAACTTGACCACAGCCCTCTCTTCACCTGTTTCCCCGAAAATCCGCGCATACTGGACGCAGACGGACATAACAGCCAGATGGGAAAAGTTATGTCCGACACAGATTTGCGGCTGATTGCCACCATTTTTTCAACAGGAGACAGATTCCATGCACAAGCGAAACCGTTCGACCGTCGTCATCTCTGCATTGCTGACAACAATCATCACATCGCTGATCGGGGGGGCATTTTTGCTCTCTGGGGGCACTTTCTTCAACAACAGCGTTGACGCAGCCGGTCGCCTCACAGGGCAAGCGCCCGAACAAGCGCCTATTGTCGTCACCGTCCAGCCCGTGGCTGCCCCGGAGCTGACCGCCGAGATGATATCAACAGCCCCGGTTGCACAGGGCGCGGACCCGGCAGTCATCGCCGCCTATCAGACCCGGCTGGACGAATCTTACCAGGCCCTGGAAGAAGCCTATCGTCAGATTGAGACGCTCCAGGCCAATTCTGCTGCTGCAGAAGGCTATGCGGGCGAAGCCGAGCATGAAGAGGAGGGGGAAAAGTACGCGCAAAGCCGGGACAAGGAAGGACACCACTACGAAAGCGATCACGAAAATGATCACGACAGTGACCACGACAGTGATCACGACGATGAATATAACAGCGAGGGATACGACAATGACTAAGAATCAACAGCGGACTCCCGGCCATTCGGGACGGGCGCGGGGGGCGGTCTGGAAGAGCGGCCTGATGGCTTCCAGCCTGGGCGCGCTGCTCCTGGGCTGGGCATTGTTGGGGCAGGCAGATGCTTCCCCGGAAAGTGCAGCCGCCCAGCTCGCCTCGTCCCAGCCGAGAACGGTTGTAGTCCAAATGGCTCTGCCAGATGACGAAAATGGCACACGCCAGCAACTGACGGGCCTGCCAGCACAGACACACGAACGCGCTGGGGCAGCGTCAGAAACTTCGGCGCAGTCTGCACAGGTGCAAAACGTACTGCCGGAGAAGAATCCACAGGTCGTCCTGCCGGCCCTACCCCAAAGACCCATCTTTCGCCAGCCTGTCACCCGCACCCGGGGTTCCTGAGTTCGGGCCGCCGGTGGCGGAAAAGGAACAGCGTATGTTGCGTGAACATCACTTTCGAGCCATGAATACGGATGTGGGCGTCTGGCTGTGGGATGGGCCATCCGTTGGCGATCAACTTCTGCGGGACGTTGAGAAAATGTTCCGGGAAGCCGAGAACCAGCTCAGCCGCTTTCGGGTTGATTCGGACCTGAGCCGGTTGAACCAGAGAGCGGGCCGGGGAGAGCAAAATGTCTCCCCGCTCCTGCTTCGGGTTTTGGTCCAGGCCCTGGCCGCGGCTCGCCGCACAGAGGGCATCTTTGACCCGACTGTGCTGCCCCAACTTCGCCAGGCGGGATATGACCGGAGCTTCGAGCTTCTGGAAGACGAGAACAGCCCGGCCTGCCCCGCGGTGGATTGCCGTGTAGCGCCCTGTTCTACCAGAGGTGGATGGCGGAACATCACCATCCATCAGGCTGGCAGCACAGTTTCCCTGCCGGCGGGTATGGCGCTGGATTTGGGCGGCATTGGCAAAGGGTGGACTGTGGATCGGGCCAGCGAAATGTTGACCGGATGGGGGCCTGCGCTGGTCGATGCCGGGGGGGATATGCGGGCCAGTGGGTTGCCGGGGGGCGAAGGCTGGCCCGTGGCAGTCCAAGACCCCTTCCACCCGGAGCGGGACCTGCTGACGCTGACCCTCGCCGATTGTTCGGCTGCCACCAGCACAGTCGGCAGACGCACGTGGCTGCGCAACGGTCAGCGCTTTCATCATCTGATCGATCCGCGCACAGGCCAGCCCAGCGCCAGCGATCTGCACACAGTGACAGTTGTGGCCCCGTGCGCGGCAGAGGCTGAAGTGGCAGCCAAAACAGTCCTGCTTTTGGGAAGCGACCCGGGCGCGGCCTGGCTTCTGCAGCAGGGCCACGCAGGATTATTGATCACCCGGAGCGGCACGTCCACAGTTGTGGGGCAGCTCCCCATTGGGAAACGAGGCGAACAATGAGCAATCAGGCAGAACTTCTGAAGCAGCAAGCCAGGGCGCGTACGGCGGCCCGGCGATTGGACCCCTCTCCCGCGTCAGTCCGGGCCAAAACTATGCCCGCGGCAAAACCGTCGGTGACTGCGACTCAAGCTGAGATCAATGGCGGCGAGTCGATTTGGGGCGCGCTGTTGGGCACACTAATCGGTCTGGCCCTGGCCGGGGCAGGGCTGGCGATTGGCATCGGAGCCATCGGCCTGGCCGGGGAGACAAAATCCTTCTGGTATCTGAGCCGGTCCGCTGGTTTCGTCGCCTATCTTCTGCTCTGGGGTTCTGTGGTCTGGGGGCTGCTGCTCAGTTCAAAGATTGTCAAAGGTGTGGTTCGCCCGCCCGCTCTGTTGGATGCGCACCAATTTCTCAGCGGCGTGGGCTTGGGCTTTGGCTTTTTCCACGGCCTGATTTTGATGGGAGATCAGTATCTGGCTTTTCCCCTGGCCGCGGTGCTGGTCCCGTTCGCAAGCACGTATGAACCCCTGCTGGTGGCCGCGGGACAGATCGGCCTGTGGCTCTCCGCCCTGCTGATCGCCACCGCGTATGGCCGGCGCTGGATCGGCCAGAAGGTCTGGCGCTGGATACATTACACCAGTTTTCTGGCCTACTGGGCGGTGGTTGTTCACGCGGCCGCGTTGGGCACAGAAAGTTCTCTGCTGTGGGTGCAGCTTTTCTATATTGCCACAGGTGCTGCTGTCATCTTCCTCACCACCTATCGGATTCTGAGCGCACGCCCAAAGCAGATGCCCGCGACCCCAAAACGGGCGTGAGTTCGTGGTACAATGGCAGAGAAGATAGACCGACGGCGGCGGCGCAGACTGCCGCGGTTGTCCACACCCCAAAGGAAGCAGTGGAGAAGGATGGCAAACGAAAAAATTCTGTTGGCCGATGATGACGAGATGATTGTGGACGCCCTGCGTTACCAATTGGAACGGGAAGGGTATGGGGTGGTGGTTGCCCACGACGGTCTTCAGGCCCTGGAATTGGCCCGCTCCGCGTCGCCGGACCTGTTGCTGCTGGATGTGATGATGCCCCAGATGCAGGGCTGGGAGGTCTGCCGTGAACTGCGCCGGGAGAGTACGATTCCGATTCTGATGTTGACGGCCAAAGGCGAGGAATTGGATCGGGTGTTGGGCCTGGAACTGGGCGCGGATGATTACATCGTCAAGCCCTTCAGCTTTCGGGAGCTATTGGCCCGTATCCACGCCAATCTGCGCCGGCTTGACTTCCAATCGCGAGAACCGGCTTTTGAAGAGAGAAAATCGGTCGTCTCCATCGGCCCCGTGGAGATCGACAAACGGCGCTACACTGTTTCCCGGCACGGCGAGCCGGTTGCCCTCTCCCAGCGGGAATACGATCTGCTGGTTGCATTGCAAGAGGCCGGGGGCGCGGTGATCAAACGGGGCGACCTGCTGGATCGGGTTTGGGGCGACGAATGGATAGGCGATCCCCGCACGCTGGATGTCCACATGCGCTGGCTGCGGGCCAAGCTGGAGGAAGAGCCGAGCGCGCCCTGTCTGCTGCTCACCGTGCGCGGCGTCGGCTATCGGTTGGTCACGGGAGACGAGCTATAGCGCCTATGTCGAACCAATTCCCACCTTCTGCACCCCGCCCTGGCGCTCGCTGGCCTTGGCAACGCAGCCTGCAAAGCCGCATTGTCCTCACCTATGGGGGCATTTTTGTGGTTGTGCTGGTTCTGTTGATGATCCGTGTGGTACAGGTGGTCTATACAACCCAACTCAGCGACGCCGAACACAATCTGGAGATCGAAGCCGTGTTGGCCGCCAACGCGTTGGAGGACCCCCTCAGCGGCTACGATGCTGAATTTGATGAATATGCCCGATGGGAAGCGAAACATGACAAGGAAGAAGATTCCAGTGGGGACGAATCCCGTGGAGATGAGAGTCGGAAAGATAAAAAGGACGACGATAAAAGCAGCGAAAACAAAGACGGGGATGGGCAGCGCCAGGGGGGCGGTGGCGAGACGAATGGAACGCAACAGCCAGCCAACGGCGCTGCGTCCGGAACGTTGGCGCCTGTGGCTATGCGCTTACAAGCCGTGGCAGACCTGTACGCGTCGGACACCGGCGCGCGGGTAACGATTCTCGATCTCCAGGGCGATGTGGTGGCCGACAGCGCCTTTGCCTTTGACGCGGTGGATAACCAGTTGGGCCAGATCGAAGTCCAGGCCGCGCTGGAGGGCAAGGAAGAACGCGACCTGCGCCTGGAGCCGCTGACAGGTAAGCAGACCCTTTATGTCGCTGCACCGATTCAACAGGACCACCGCCTTTTGGGGGTTGTGCAGGTGTCCCAGCCACTGGGCGATATTACCGACGTTATCTGGTCGCTGCTTGTCAGTCTGCTTGCCGCTGGGGCGCTGGCATTGGGGGTGGCGACGGCCCTGGGCGTCTGGCTCAGCCGGCGGTTGCTCCAGCCCGTGCGGGAATTAGAGGCCGCATCCCTTGCCATCGCCCAGGGCGATTTTACCCGCCAGGTCCCGGACCAGGCCGCGGATGAATTGGGCGCGCTGGCCCGGGCTTTCAATTGGATGGCCAGTGAAGTGCAGTCGGTGATGAAGCAGCAGCGGCAATTTGTCGCCAATGCCAGCCACGAATTGCGCACGCCCATCACAAATATTAAGCTGCGCAGCGAGACCCTGCGCGACGGCGGGCTGCACGACCCCACCATCGCCGAGCGCTATGTGGCCGAAATTGACAGCGAGGCTGACCGCTTGGGACGGCTTGCCAATGCCCTCCTGGACCTTTCCCGGCTGGATGGGGGGGACGCGGCGCGGATTGCCCCGGATATGGATATAGCGCCTGTATTGCTTGCAGTTGCCCAATCTATGGCTATGCGGGCGCGGGATGCGGGGCAAACCCTGCACGTGGATGTGGCTGATCGCCTGCCGCCTTTGCCCATTTGGCCGGAGCAGATCGAAGCAGTGGTCGTCAATTTGCTGGACAATGCCATCAAATATACGCCGGAAGGGGGCGAAATCTGGCTGGATGGGCAGAGCGACGGCACAGCAGTGCGGATTCGAGTTTCTGATACGGGGCCGGGTATCCCAGGGCCGGATTTGCCCCACATTTTTGAGCGTTTCTATCGGGTGGACAAGGCGCGCAGCCGTCTGACCAGAGAGCAGGGAACGGGTGGGGCCGGGCTGGGATTGGCGATTGTCAAAGCGCTGGCAGAATACAACGGCGGACGGGTCTGGGCAGAAAGCGAGGCCGGGCACGGCGCCCTTTTTGTTGTCGAATTCCCGCTGGGTGACACTTAACCGGGCCGGTTTCGGCCATTCGCCGCCTTCGTGGTAGGATGCGAAGAATATCCGATTCTCCAGCCATCAGGAGCAAGACTGTGCAGCATATTTCCCTTCCCCGGCCTGTCTACGCGGAAATTATCGCCCACGCCCAGGCGGGCAAACCCGAAGAAATTTGCGGTATTTTGCGCGGGCGCGGCACGGAAGCCTTTGAGCTTTTTCGGGCCAAAAATATCGCCACGGAGCGCATCGAAAACTACGACGTGGACCCGCAGACGCTGATGAAGCAGTTTGAATTTGAAGAGGCCGGGGACGAAATGATGGGCATCTACCACTCCCATCCGGTTTCTGTGGCCTGGCCCTCGGCCACAGACGCCTGGAACGCCCACTACCCGGACACGTACTATCTCATCTGCTCGACGGAGTACGACGACGCACCCATCCTGCGCGCCTTTCGGATGGTCGCCAGCTATCCGGAGGTGGACGGGGATGCCCTGCGCGCCAGCCTGCCTTTCCGCGAGGTGCGCCAGGGACTCTTCGGCTATTACCAGGCCGCGGACCGCTCGACGCCCCGCGCTCTGCACGCGGTGGCCGCGGATGTCTCCCTGCCCTTTTATGTGGTTTTCACTGTGGATGAAGCCGGTGCGGTGGACGAACTGCGCTTTGTGGAGATTTCGGAATACCGGGTGGAGATAGTGGACAGTTCGACGGCAAGCGGGGAAATTTAACGCAGGGCCGCAAAGATGCAGGGAGAAGCGAAAAAACTTTGCGCCTCTGCTTTTTTGTACACTGGAAACAAAGTCATTCGACTACAGAAGTTTGACTTTTCTTAAAAGTCGAACTTCTACGCCAAAAAAACATTGTTGACGCTGCACTTTGCATCTTTGCGTTAAGCTTTGAGCACCTTTGCCAGCGCGCCCCATTCGGCCAGCGATAGGGTTTCGGCCCGGCGTCGGGGATCGATCCCGGCGCTGAGCAGCCCGGCTTCGACTGCCACCTTTGCCATCCCCAGCCCCGCGGCCACACTGTTGCGCAACTGTTTACGCTTCTGCCCAAAGCCCGCCCGCACCACAGCGAAATACCAGTCCGGTTCCACATCCGTCACCGCGGGCTGGGGACGCACGTCCAGGCGCAGCACCGCGCTGTCCACTTTGGGCCGGGGATGGAACGCGCCCGCGGGCACTTTCTGCACAATCTTTGCATCGGCATAAAATTGCACCCCCACCGCCAACAGAGACATATCCCCCGGCCCCGCGACAATACGCTGGGCCACTTCTCGCTGCACCATCACCACCGCGACAGTCGGCGGCTGGGCCGATTCCAGCAGGTGGCGCAGGACCGCGCTGGTGATGTAGTAGGGGAGGTTGGCGACGACTTTGTAGGGAGGGGCGAGTTGCAAATTGCGAGGGGCGATCGCTGGTTCGTCTGTCGCCTGCCGTCCGTCGTCCGCCAGCAGCGATGCTGGATCGACTTTCAGAATGTCGGCGTGGACGAAGCTGACATTTGGCTGGTCCACGAAGAGTTCGGTCAGGATGGGGATGAGCCGGTCGTCCAGCTCTACCGCGACGACGCGGCTCGCCTGGGCGGCCAGGTGGCGGGTGAGCACGCCCAGGCCGGGGCCGATCTCCAGCACAGTATCCTCTGGCGTCAAATCAGCCGCGGCCGCGATGCGGGCCAGGTGGGACTCGTCCACCAAAAAATTCTGGCCCAGGGACTTCTTCGGGTCCAGGTCAAAGCGGCGGATGAGTTCAAAGACGGAGGGGGGATTACTCATCCTCCAGCCGCAGCACAGACATAAACGCCTCTTGGGGAATCTCCACAGACCCCACCATTTTCATGCGTTTCTTGCCCGCCTTCTGCTTCTCCAGCAGTTTGCGTTTGCGGCTGATGTCGCCACCGTAGCATTTGGCGAGCACGTCCTTGCGCATGGCCTGCACATTGGCCCGGCTGATAATTTTCGTGCCCACCGCGGCCTGAATGGGCACAGGGAACATCTGGCGGGGGATGATCTCCTTCATTTTGCTCACCAGCCGTTGGCCTTTGTGGAAGGCGTCGTCCCGGTGGATGATGACGCTGAGCGCGTCCACAGGCATACTGTTGACCAGCACGTCCAGCTTCACCATATCCGAGACCCGGTAGACGTCGAGGGTATAGTCCATGGACGCATAGCCCTTTGTGCGGGCTTTGAGTTCGTTGTAGAAGTCCACAATAATCTCGGCCAGGGGAATGTTGAAGGTCAGCTCCAGCCGTTTGCTGTCCAGCCAGGTCTGGTTCTTCACCTCGCCCCGGCGTTTGGTCACCAAATCCATAATCGGGCCGATGTAGTCCGCGGGGGTGAAGATGTGGAGTTCGCACCACGGCTCTTCCACGTGGGCAATCAGTGTGGGATCGGGCAGGTCCGCGGGGCTGTCGATGATGAACTCGGTGCCGTCGGTTTTGCGCACCCGATAGGCCACGGACGGCGCGGTGAAAATAATGTCCATATCGTATTCCCGTTCCAGCCGTTCCTGCACAATCTCCATGTGGAAAAGGCCCAGAAAGCCCAGGCGGAAGCCGAACCCCAGTGCCTGGCTCGTCTCCGGCTCGTAGACCAGCGCGGCGTCGTTGAGCCGCAGCTTTTCCAGGGCGTCCCGCAGGTCCGGGTAGTCGTCGGCGCTGGACGGGTAGAGACCGGCAAAGACCATCGGTTTCATCGGCTCGTAGCCGGGCAGGGTTTCGCTGGCTGGGTTGGCCGCCAGGGTGATGGTGTCGCCTACGGCCAGGTCCTGGATGCTCTTCAGACCGGTGGCGATGTAGCCTACTTCCCCCGCGTGGAGACCGCTGGTCTTGAAGAGCGCGGGTGTGAACACGCCTACTTCCAGGGGTTCCAGTTCGGTTTTGGTCGTCATCGCCAGCAGACGGGGCGTGCCTGTGATTGTGCCGTTGACCACGCGCACATAGGCGATCACCCCTTTGTACGCGTCGTACTGGCAGTCGAATACCAGCGCTTGCAAAGCTCCATTCACATCGCCCACGGGGGGGGGCACATCCCGCACAACCTGGGCCAGCACTTCTTCCACATTGATTCCACTCTTGGCGCTGATGCGAGGAATGTCTTCGGCAGCCACCCCCAACAGACTTTCAATCTCCTCGGCCACGTCGTCGGGCATGGCCGCGGGCAGGTCGATTTTGTTGATCACGGGGATAATTGTCAGGTCCAGTTCCATGGCCGCGAAGAGATGGGCCATTGTCTGGGCCTGGATGCCCTGGGACGCGTCCACCACCAGCACCGCGCCCTCACAGGCTTGCAGTGCCCGCCGCACTTCATAGGTGAAATCCACGTGGCCGGGGGTGTCGATGAGATTGATCTCGTATTCCTGGCCGTCCTGCACGTAGATCATCCGCACCGCGCTGGCTTTAATAGTGACGCCCTTTTCCCGCTCCAAATCCATGGAGTCGAGAAGCTGCTCCTTCATCTCCCGCGCGGTCACTGTGCCGGTGGATTGGAGCAATCGGTCGGCCAGGGTGCTCTTGCCGTGGTCGATGTGGGCAATAATCGAAAAATTACGAATGTGGTCCAGATTCAAATTTCACCGCCGAAGGGCTATAGTCGTTCACTGTTGTCAGGTTTCAGGTACTTCTCAATCAACAAATCTTCGTTGATGGCACACTCATCCGGGTCCCAGTAGATCAACCGTCCATCCCAGCCGATGGAGTATAGTTCCCTGTCCTCCGGTGTGGCATTCAACAGCGTTGGTATCCATTTGAGCGGGACCGAAATGATGCGCTCATCCATCAGATGAATGTGCATATATCGTTCGTCGAAAGTTACACTTTTCGCTCGTGCTTCCGTCGGGAAGGTATAGTCCCGCAACGGGTATTGGACGGAGTACGTCGTTTTAGTTGCCAGTTGATCCAACATAGCTTTCCCACTCCTTCAACATCGCTGAACTACGCTCGTTGACGATTTTCAGAATCCGCCCTAACTCAGACTGCGAATATCGCCCATCACGGGCAACTGCGACAGGCGCAAGCCATATCTTTGCATCATCTCCCCGTCTGCTACGACCTTCCCCCACATGAACGTGCGGCGGCTCAGACAGGTCAGCCATCACAAAGTAGAATGTATATCCGCGTTCCCGATGTTATGGCAGGACTCATGGACAGTTGCTCCTTGTACTGGCCTATCGGATGTATCCATTATACCCCAGATCAGCCCCATCCCCTCACGTTTCACTTTTCCCGTTTCACATCTTCCCCAACCGCCCCGCAAAATAGGCAATCGTCTCCTCCAACCCCGCGTCCAGCCCCACCTGCGGTTCCCAGCCCAGAATGCGCCGGGCCTTTGTGATGTCCGGCTGGCGTTGCTGGGGGTCGTCTTTGGGCAGAGGTTTGTAGATGATGCCGCCGGGGTTTCCGGTCAGGGCGTTGATCCGTTCGGCAAATTGGAGAATCGTCATCTCCGACGGGTTGCCGATGTTCGTGGGCAAGGGCTCGTCGCTGAGCAGCAGCCGGTAGATGCCGTCCACCAGATCGCTGACGTAGCAAAAGGAGCGGGTCTGGTTGCCCTCGCCGTAGACAGTCAGGGGTTCGCCGTTCAACGCCTGTTTAATAAAGTTGGGAACCACCCGCCCGTCGTTCAGCCGCATACGCGGGCCATAGGTGTTGAAGATGCGCACGATGCGCGTCTCCACCCCGTGATAGCGTTGATAGGCCATTGTGATGGCCTCGGCAAAACGCTTGGCCTCGTCGTAGACCCCCCGCGGCCCGATGGGGTTAACATTGCCCCAATACTCTTCGGTCTGGGGATGGACCAGCGGGTCGCCGTAGACTTCGCTGGTGCTGGCCAGGAGCAGCCGGGCCTTCTTGGCCTTGGCCACGCCCAGCGCGTTGTGGGTTCCCAGGCTGCCCACTTTCAGCGTCTGGATGGGCAGTTCCAGATAGTCTACCGGGCTGGCCGGGCTGGCAAAGTGCAGAATCGCGTCCAGATCACCGGCCAGATAAATGTAGTTGGTGATGTCGTGCTTGACGAAACTGAAGCGAGGATTGCCCGCCAGGTGGGCGATGTTGTCTGTGTTGCCTGTGACCAGATTGTCCATTGCCACGACTGTGTGACCTTCGACCAGCAGCCTGTCGCACAGGTGGCTGCCCAGAAAACCGGCTCCGCCGGTGACCAGAACTCGCATGGAATGTGCCTTTCGTCTATGATAATGAGACCGCTGACGACGGACCGCAGACCGCGGCTCTACTGTATCGCTGGCGGTCTGCCGTCTGTGGCCTGCCGTCGTTAGGAGAATTCGATGTACCCCGTCATCCCCATTGGCCCCTTATCCTTGCCTACCGTCCCTTTCATCGCCCTGCTTGCCATCTGGTTGGGGCTGGGGGCGCTGGCCCGCACAGGCAGAGAAGTCGAGCTGGACCCGGATCAGCTCTGGAATTTTGGGCTGTTGGCCCTGGGCGCGGGCTTCATTGTAGCCAGACTCTGGCATGTCGTCCAGTTTTGGGCTATCTACCGCATTGAATGGACGCTGATTTTCAGTCCGCGACCGGGGGCATTTGCCTTTTGGCCCGGTCTGATTGCCGCGCTGGTGGCTGGGTATAGCTATCTGATCTGGAAACGGTTGGACCCAATCCCTGTGGGGGCGGCTCTCTCCGTAGGTCTGCTGGTGGCGGGCGGTCTGCTGGAAATAGGCGCGTTTCTGACCAGCACAACTGTCGGCACGCCCAGCGATCTGCCCTGGGCATTGGCGGTCTTCGACGTGACCCGCCACCCGGTTGCCCTCTATCGCGCGGCCGGGATGTTTGGCCTGGCTGGGCTGCTCTTTTGGCGGGGTGATTTCAGTCAGCCGAGACGGATCGTCGGATGGGCTATCTTCGGCTACGCGCTGCTGCGTCTGCTGGCCGATGGCTTTCTGGCTGATGCCGCGACGATCAGCGGCATTCGGATATCTCAATTAGTGGCATTGGCCGTTGCATTGGGCGCGGTGATGCTGCTATCCGGTTCTGCCTTTGAGGAGGCAGAGGGGCAGGATGGGTAGAAGTTCGATTTTTTCTGAAAAGCCGAACTTCTAAAAATTGCCTATTGACAAAGTGTAAAACATACACTAACATAAACCACAAGGCTGCTTTTTCTGGCAGCCACTTTTTATCAATCAACTTAGTGTATTTATTACACAATCAAAAAGGAGCCTCCCATGCACTGGAACCTCACCTCCCCTGCTGACAGCAAACGCCACGAGCCAGCGGATGCCTTCGCGGCCGGAATGGAGCAGCACGCCATCGCCAACACCGCCTATCCCATCGGCCACGTGACCACAATGCGCCCCTATCGCATCACCCGCAAGCAGGCACAGTCCTTTGCGCCCCAGCCCTGGGAAGGCATCAGCGAAATGGGGCTGTACGTCCATATCCCCTTTTGCGAGGCCCGCTGCGGATTCTGCGAATATGCGGTCATCGATCCCAAGCAGAACGCGGCTGAAAAGGACGACTATTTCGATCTGCTTCTGCGGGAGTTTGCACTGTGGGATCGGGCCATGGACACCCGTCACAAGACCCTCACCGGCTTCGACATCGGGGGCGGCACACCCTCTCTGCCCGATGCCCGCCAGATCGGGCGGGTGATGGAAGCCGCGGCCCGCCACTTTCACCTGCCCGCGGATGTGACCGTCAGCATTGAGACGACGCCGAAAATTGCGGCCAGTGATCCGGCTAAGCTGATGGCCTACAAAGCATTGGGTATCCAACGGATTTCGATGGGTGTACAGACGGTCAGCCCCTGCCTGTTGGAAGCCATCGGGCGCACGGCCACGACGCTGGAATGGAATCGGCAGGCGGTGGAGAATATCCGGGCCGCGGGCTACGACAACTTCAATGTGGATGTGATGTACGGCTTTGCCCGCCAGAATGTGGATTCGGTGGAGGCGACCCTGCGCCACGTCATCGACCTGTCCCCGGAACACATCACCCTCTACCAGATGCGCTACAAAGGCACACGCATCGCCCACCAGGCCGACGGCATCACCTGGGCGCAGATTGGCGAGCAGGCCAAACTGGCGAAGCAGATGCTGGCGGAAGCGGGCTACTGGGCTGTGCCGGGCAAAAACACCTTCAGCCGCATTCCCAACGACCTGGGCACGTCCGACTATCTGACCAATCGGGTCGTACACGGCACGCCGTATCTGGGCATCGGCCTGGGCGCGCAGACCCTCAGCCACACTTCCCTCTCCTACAACACCGGCGCGGCGGATAAGGATATGCGCCTCTACCGGCGCTATGTGGAGGCGGGCAAGCTGCCCATCCAGGACATCTATCACATGAGCCGGGAGGCGGCGATGGGCAAGTTTATTGCCGTGGCCTTCTACTTCGGCGGCATCCACCTGCCCAGTTTTCAGGAGAAGTTCGGCAACAGTCTGGAGGAGGCTCTTCCCGACGCGATGAATTTTGTGCTGGAAAAGGGGCTGATGGAATACAGGGGAGAGACACTCCAATTGACAACGGCAGGTGTGGAAGCCAAACCGGGTGTCCACGCCCTCTTCTACGCGCCCGCGGTCCAGGAGCATCTGCTCAAGCTCTGCCGGGGCGAACGGGTGCGTCCCCGTTCGGGCTGGCGTCGGGAATGGCAGGCCGAGTGGGCGGAGATACAATTGACGAACATCGATAAGGTGATGGCTTGACAGCGGTATTGTTTCCTTTGCGACACAAGAGAATTTCATCGAAAGCAGAGCCAATAATGCCAGCCCAGTCCCCCATCCCCAATCTCCAGTCCCCCCTCTCTTACGACTTCGCCAATATTCTTTTCGCGGGGCCGTGCAACGCTTGCTGCCCCTTTTGCATCGGGCAGCGGGTGGACCCGCGCCTGAATGTTCCCAATCTGCGCCACTATCCGCCTGCCAATCTGGACGAGTTTGTGGAGATGATTCGCCACTTCGCCATCCGCCAGTTGGTCTTTACCGGCACGACCACAGACCCGCAGATCTACCGCCACGAGGCCCGGCTGCTGGACTATCTGCGGGGCGAACTGCACCCGGAAAGTCAGTTCTCCCTGCACACAAATGGGCGGTTGGCCCTACGCAAATGGGATGTATTCAACAGCTACGACCGGGTCTGCCTCTCCTTTCCCAGCTTTGACGAAGCGACCTATCGTCGGGTGATGGGTGTGCCTGTCGTGCCCGATCTGGCGGAAATCCTGCGCCGGGCTACTGTGCCGGTGAAAGTCTCCTGTGTGGTGACGGAGGCCAACCGGGGCGAAATCCCCGGCTTTCTGCGCCGCTGCCAGGCCATCGGCATCGAGCGGCTGGTGCTGCGCAAACTGTATGGGGAAAAACGGGCGTGGACAGAACTGCTGGCGTGGGAAAGGCTGGGGTTGAGCTATCGCAGCGACTACCGGGCCAATCCCGTCTATGCGCTGGACGGGATGGAAGTAACTCTCTGGGATTTTGACGAAACCCAAAGCCGCTCCCTCAATCTTTTCGCCGACGGCACCATCAGCAGCGCCTATCGGCTGGTGGAGGCGATAGGCGCTGCTGATTGAGGCGCAGGGAAAAGTGGCAACTATTTGTGGTGAATAGAATCCGCTCACTCGATTCGGTTAGCGCATGACAGTGGGCAGGTGGAGCAAACGCTGGCCCAGCGGCGGCGCGCTCGTGTCAACGATGAGCGTCCCGCTGTTGAAGGGATCAGCGGCATCGCTGTAGCCTATCGTCCCCTCTTCACGAACGGTATATGTGTAGCTTTCGCCGGGCATGAGGCTGCCGCTGTCAAACTGATTTCCACCAGCGCGGCTTGGCGGTGCAGATGTAACTGTGTGCTCCGTCACGTCCAGATTGATCCAGCGGATGGTCGTGTCTGGCGGCAATCGTTTGAGCGCGGGCGTGAAGCCGCCGGCATCAATCTCTACGATCAGGTCTGGCTTGGCCGTTACAGCGGGCGTCAGAGCAACCGGCTCGTTGAAGGCGTCGCCTGCGCTCAGCGCGACGGCCCTGCTGCGATAGGGTTGATACCCCTCTTTCTCTACCCATACCCGATAGACCCCTTCGGCTGGCACGAAGAAGTAGGAACCGTTGCCGTCGGTCGGTTGGGGGTTTGGCTGGCTGCTGCCCACCCCATCCCACAGGTCGTAGCGGGCACTGCTGGACACCGTTCCTGAGAACGCAGTCTGCATCAGCAGGCTCACGGACGCGCCGACGACGGGTTGTCCGTTGTTCAGGTCGGTAACCACAGCGGAGGCAAGGGTTGTGAATGAGCCTTCATAGACAGCCTCGCCCTTTTGGGTGAAGAGTGTCAGGCTGGCGTCTCCGCTTGCAGCAGCCGAACGGAGCTGTGGGGGAATTGTGAATGAACCGGCATAGTAGACGCCCGGTGTGCCGTCGTTACAGACTGGGTTTGCCCTTTCGTTTTGGGCCAGAGGAACAACCAGACCCTCGACCTGTCCGTCCAGGCGCAAGCTGAAGACGATATCTGTCGGTGGATTGGTGCTGTCGGTGGCTTGCAGACAGATTTGATAAGTCTGATCCGACTGGAAAGCCATCCCCCGCAGCAGGCCATCGAGCAGCCCGCCCTGGCCGCGACGATTGCCTTGCGCATCGATGAAAACCAGAGAATGAGGATTGAAGGCCAAGGTTTTATCCACGTCGAGCCTGCTTTGTGCGCTTCCTGTGCCAGGAAGAATCTCTGGATTTTGGGTGACTCTATCCAGCGATTTGGCGCTGCTGTTATCGGCATATACAGCACCGACCAGAAAACGTCCGTCTGGCAGATTCTGCAACAGATAGCTCCATACGCCGTGGGCGTCCACCCCGATCTCTTCCTCGATTGGGACCCAATCTCCCAACTCTTCACCGCCAAAATCTCGGCCCACGACGCGCAACCGTACCCGACTGTGGGGATAGGCCCGGCCTCGAATCTGCACTTCGCCCCGGGATGTGGTGGCCTGGCGCACAACAGTTCGTCCGTCCGGCGTGACAAAGCCGAACTGGGGATTGGGGCGTGGAACCTCGACCGCAGCGGTAGCTGTATTGTCGGAGGGCGAAATATCCTGGCTGCTGCTCACGAGTTCAGCGCTGATATGGCCCAGGTTGAGGCTATCAGATTGCCTGTCGGCGGCCAGCGCCAGAATTGTGCTTGCATCCACCTTCCAGGACGCCACAAGTGTGCCGCCTTCCCCCGGGTGCAGGCTGCCAATGGCAAGCTGTCCGGGATTCTGCTTGAAATCATCTATCAGGGGCGCTGAGAGGAGGATAGCGTCATTGTATTGGCTTTCCCGATGAACAGACACGTCATGCAGATCGGCAGGATTGAGTGCCGATGGCAACACAGTTTTTAGAACGACATCTTCGGCTGTGGTCGAGCCACTGTTATGGAAGCGCACACGTATGGCAACCAGATAGGATTGCGATGCCATATCGGCTGCCGCGCGGCGCAGAGCCGGTTCCAGGGGAAAGGGATACCAGTACGCGGACAGATCTACGCCCAGATTCGTGCCTTTGGGGTACCAAAAAGTGTCTTCGGTCTCACCGATAAGGAAGGGCGTGGGGTAGCCCCGCCCATCCCCGTGGGAGATGCCATTGGGAGACGAGAGGGTTTTGTTGGATGGTCGCTCGCTCAGCGTCAGCCGTACCCACATTGGCTGCTTGCCCTGGCCCAACTGGGGGGGCACGAGTCCGGTCGGCACGTCCAGAAGATGTACACCAGCACCCAGCCCACCCGCATCCACAGGGTGATCGATGATGAAGTGCTCCAGCGCAGTCTTTGGCGGGCCATCCTCAGGCTGACAGAGCGCTGTATCGGCCCAGTCCCCGTCCCGGTTGCTGTCGATCCAAGCGTTGAGATAAGCGGTGCTGCCCTGCTGCTTAAACCAGGCTGCAACGGCCTCGCTGATGGCCACGCGTATCGGGATGAACGTCATCTGGCAGTCTTCCAGGGACCAGGCACTGAAATCTGTGCCGTCGTCGAAGCCATCCTGGTCGGCGCTGTCTGCCGTTGGTTCGATGTTGCGCGGCCCACTGCCCAGGTCCGCATCCGGCTCGATCTCGACACGCCGACCCAGATGAAACCCCCGGGGACGGGTGTGGGCCGGCCCTTCGGGCGCGCCGGTTGTCACGTCGAAGACAGTGGGGAAATTGGCCTGCGCGTCCGTATAGGCGGTCATGGCCGCAGCCGCATGGTTGGTAGAATCGGGCGCGTCGCCCAGGTCCCAGGCGCGGACGGCGAACTGAAACTCGTGGGAGCCAATCTGATCCTCATCCAGAAAGCCGATGGCGTGGCAATCAAATGGATCGTGCGTCGGGGTGAACACATAACGCAAAACGCTGCGCACCAACAATTCCTGGCTTGCCTCCATAGGCTGGGCTGCGAACTGGGCAACCAGCGCTTCCAACTCCAGCGGGAAAGCCAGCGCTTTGGTCTTCCCGCGTTCAAGTGTGAACTGTGTGCAGACAGGCTCTGTTGTGATGGCACTGGCACGGGTCATACTCATCGGTTTAGAGGATTCTACCTCAAACTTGAACACGACAGTGCCATTGACTGAATCTTTGGCGTCCTGGTCAAAATATGTCCATATCACTTTTCCTTTTTCATGTTGAGAAGGCTGGGATGCGACATTATCCTCCTGTGCCACCCCACGTGTCCGCCCTGGCTCATCAACGATCAACCGTTGACTCACCTGGACGTCCCGCCAGCTAACGTCGGCGCAGGCAGCCTGAAACGCCACCGACTTCTCATCGATCTTTGTGCCATCCGCGCGGTGCAATGTTGCGGTGTTGTGGATCGTCGCTGAAGTCTGGTCTGGTTGGCAGAAGGGCTGCTGGCGCACATCAAAGCTAAGCTCCACCCCGCCATCGGGCGCAAGCGTGCCCCGCCATTGAATACCGGTCTGGGCACGCGGGTTCTGTCCGGACCGGTCCACTCTGTGTCGTATCTGGGCTGTCAATGGGCTGGCCCCAGAGCCGATCGCTGTCACCCGCACATCGCCGAGGAGCTGCTGTGGGTAGCCGATGCTATCGTGAAGCGTGGCGCGTACAGGCTGTGTGCCGCCTTGATTGGTCAAGCGAATTGTGAAGGTGGCGATTCCGCCATAGGCAACCGGCGACTCGCTCACCTGGACCGATTTGTCCAGAGTCAAGGTGCCGGACTCCCCAACCGGGTCGGGTCGATAGAGACCGTCCTCGGTTTCACCAAAGGCAAAAACGCTGGGGGTGGCGGACGGGTGAAAGCCCCGCCCATCGGCCAGACCCGTGGCCAGGCTGATGGGCGGTCTCTGTTCGCTGAGCATAAAGCGCATCCAGTGGTCGGCCTGGGGCTGGGGGTTGTGGACCAGCAGCGTCGTGACAACGATATTGCGGCTGCTGCCCGGCGGGATTGCCGTCAGATCGACGATCTGGTTCTGCACAATCCACTCGTAGGCCCGGACTGGCTGCCCGTCATCGAAGCTACAGATGGCCGTGTCTTGCCAGTCGCCGTCCCGGTTGCCATCGAACCAGACATTGAGATACATTTGCTCCAACTGCCCGCCGGGTGATCTGTGTACCCGCACCACCAGGTCCGTGCGCTGGCAGTCATAGAGGGGTGTGGTACGGTTGCGCCAGCCGTCGTCGCCCCGGTCGTTGTCGGCCACATCGGCCACAGAGCCAGAACCGGCTGGTGGGTTGCGCAAAATGTTGTTGATGCCGTCGTCGTCTGCACCGCCATCCGCGCGCTGCTCACGGGTCATTGTATCGCCCAGGAATGCCTCGACCGTCACATTGGCGTGGTGGGGACCCGCGGGCTGGCCTTGATCTGTGCCCTGGTAGACGGTGGGGAACTGCCCCGGTATCGGTGGTGTTGTGTAGGCCGTGTTGGGGATGCCGTGGTTGTTGGTGCTGTCCGGGGCGTCGCCCTGATCCGAAAAGGGATTGTCTCCGGGAACCGGCTTGTCCGGGTCACCGGTCTCGGACAGACTGATGATCACGACAAGCTGCGGTGCAGGCAGCGTTTCTTTAGAGTCAAAGTATGCACCCGCTGCGGCTGTCGTGAGGGCAAAGCCAAAGTTGTCGAACGAGCCGTCGTGCCACTTCTGCACCAGAGGGGTCACATCCCACTCGTGCCAGGCAAGGGTCTCCACCGATGTGGTGGCGGCGTTCGCGCCTACAGCTGGTTTGGTCTCCCACGTGACGGTTGTCTCATTCCATCTCTCCATAGCCCGGGTGACATCGATGGGGTTCGATCCCTGCCCGCCGATATCCGTCGCCATCAGTTGGAGGGTGGCCGATTCGACGGTTCCCTGAAGCGGGATGGCCGAAAGATCGAAGTAGATGTAGCTCTGACTCTTGGGCAACACAGCCAGGTTGCCGGCGCCGTAGTTTGTGGTGGGTGTGCCAGCTGCGACCATCGCGTCGGCCTGGGACGAGAGGGTCAGATTGAGCAGAAGGGACGCATCTGTGGTGTCTCTGGCGCTGGCCGCGGCCAGCGCCAGGGTGCTGCCCACAAGCAATCCACAGATGGAGAGCAACGTGAACAGAAGGCGCGGGATGGATGCTATCCCTGGACTGGCCGAAACCCGCCAATGTTTGTTGGCCGTACAGTGTGGGGGACCTTCCGCGCCCGAACAGCTTTCTCTGGTAGAGGTTGGATACTTTGGCATAATTCGTCCTTTCTGGAGGCGATAGTCATACGCTATGCGGCTGGGCCTGAAAAATGGCAGGCTTCCCAGGGGCGCGGGCAGTCAGGTATAATCAGTGGATGCCAATAGATGACTATCTGTCAGTCCTTGACCTGTGCCAGTTTGGCCAGAACTGTGTCACAAATCTCTGGCAGTTTCCACCGGCCTGCGTGGGTATTTTTTAGTGTAGACGGGGAACGATCAGAGATCGATCAGAGGCAGCCTTTTCAGGAGGTGACGGCTGTGGCTAAGGGTGTGACAGCACAACTGACGATCCGGCTCTTGGGAACCGTCAGCATCGAGTTGGGTGGAGAACCACTGGCCGGGCTACCGTCGCGCAAGGCGGAGGCCCTGCTCATTTACTTAGCCTGTCATCCACGGCCCCTGCCCCGGGAATTTTTGGCCGAACTGTTCTGGGATGACCGGCCGCAAGAGCAGGCCCTGGCCAATCTTCGGTCCATCCTTTCCAGCCTGCGCCGCGGCCTCGCCCCTTTTCTTACCATCACCCGCCAGACAATCGCCTTCCGCCACGACAGCAATACGTGGCTGGATTTGAACGCGTTTACTGCCGCGCTGGAGGCCAGTCAGGCCCACAGCCATTTCCGTCTGGAAGAGTGCGTCAGTTGTCGGAACGGACTGGAATCGGCCGTGAGACTCTATCGGGGTGGGTTTTTGCAGGGGTTTGTCATTGATGAGAGCCGCGGCTTTGAAGAATGGGTGACGATTGTACACGAGCAGACCCACCGCCAAGTGCTCGGCGCACTTCATCAGCTTGCCAATGTCTACGCCCGACAGGGGAGCTATGCCCAGTCTCAACAACACGCGCTGCGCCAGATAGAATTGGAGTCATACAGGGAAGAAGCCCACCGCCAACTGATGCTCGCTCTGGTCCGCAGCGGCCAACGCAGCGCGGCCCTGGCCCAATACGAAAGCTGCCGTCGTATTCTGAACGAAGAGTTGGGCGTGGAACCGGCTGCCGAAACCCGGTCGCTCTACCAGCGCATTCGTTCCGCGGGCCAAACCCAGGCTCCTGCCCTGCCTCTGCCCCTGACACCGTTGATCGGGCGGGCCAGAGAACTGCAACAAATTGCCGTACACCTGGCCGATCCCGACTGTCGTCTGCTTACGCTGATTGGGCCTGGGGGCGTGGGTAAAACTATGTTGGCGCTGCAAACTGCCCACGAGCATACCGGCGTCTATCTGCACGGCATCCATTTTATCCTTCTGGCCCCCCTCACTGACCCGGAGCAGCTGGGCGCAACAATCGCCAATGCCGTCGGCTGCCCACTGGACGGGGTCGGCGACCTGTCCACGCAACTGTTCGACTTTTTGCGGGAGAAAGATGCTGTGCTGGTGCTGGACAATTTTGAGCACCTGTTGGCCGGCAGGCAGTGGATCAGCCGGATACTCCAGGCTTGCCCCCATATCCAGTTTCTGATCACTTCCCGTGCTCGCCTGCATCTGCGCGGCGAGTATCTGTTGGAGATTCACGGCCTCGCTTATCCGGCTCTGGACTCTTCCCATTTCTCCTCTTCCGGCATAGCCCACCCCATCGTGCCCCCGGAAGAATACAGCGCCATCCAATTGTTTGTGGCCGCCGCCCGCCGCGTAGCTCCGGGCTATACTCCGCCCCCGGAGGAGATGGCACGGGTGGTTGGCATTTGTCGCCATCTGCAGGGGTTGCCCCTGGGCATCGAGCTGGCGGCGGCCTGGATTCGTCTGGTCGACAGCGGGGAGATTTTGCGAGAAATCGAGCGGGACCTGGACTTTTTGACCCGGACGTCCCAGTCTGTGCCAGACCGGCACCAGAGTATGCGTCTGGTTTTTCGCCAATCCTGGCGTCTGCTGACCAGCAACGAACAGATGGCGTTGTGTCGGCTCAGCATTTTCCGCGGCCCATTTGACCCGGACGGGGCCGGGCGCATTGCCGGTTCCAATCTTCACACCCTGCTTTCGCTTGCCGACAAATCACTGCTGCGCCGCACACCAGAGGGACACTTCGATCTGCATGAACTTTGGAAGCAATACCTGGCCGAAAAGCTGGCCCAGTATCCCCAGGAAGCGAAGGCAGCCCGCCACGCCCATGCCCGCTGGTTTGGCCGCTTTCTGCAGCAACGGGAAGCGATGCTGCAAGATGCTCGCCAGACACAGGCCCAGGCGGACATTTCCCAAGCTATTGAGGATATTCGCGTCGCCTGGCAGTGGGCCATCGAGCACCAGCAGTACGACATTCTGGACCAGGCAGGCGAAAGCCTCTATCTTTTTTTCTGGGCGCGCAATCGTTTTGCTGAAGGCAGGGCATTTTTTGCCCAGGCCCTGGAAGCCATGCCCGCGCAGGACAGCGCCGCTGAGACCCGTATTCTCCGGGCGCGGTTGCAGTTCCGCCTGGCCGAGATGATCTATTGGCTCGGCGAATCGGAGGATGCGGAAACAATCCTCCGCCAATGCCTTGCCATCAATCGGCAATATCAGGCGCATTCTGAACTGGCGCTGGCGCTGGAATTGCAGGGCCGGATCTTTCTGGTCAGGGGGGATTACCCGTCGGCACGTGGCTGTTTCGAAGAGAGCTTGCAGATCGCCCGCCGGATCGGGGCAGAGCGGGAAATCGCCCAGGCTTTGAGCAATCTGGCTACGACTATCTGTTCTGAAACAGCCGACTATACCTCCGCCAGACTCCTTTACGATGAAAGTATGGAGATATACCAGAAACTTGGCGATCAGTACGGTATTGCCAAAATTGTCATCAATCTGGGCGCGATTGAACACGCGGAGGGGAAGTACCCGGCGGCCCAGGCTTATTATGAGGAGAGTTTGGAAATCTACCGGCGGCTTGGGTATCGCTATGGCATGGCCGCGGCACTTGCCTACCTGGGCGAGGTCGCGCGGGCCACGGACGATTCTGCCGCGGCCAAAGGGCTGTTGGCCGAGAGCCTGGCCTTGTACCGGGACGCAGGCAACCGTAGCGGGCTTGTGGAATCTCTGATCGGTCTGGGCGAAGCCAATATCCAGTCCGGCGATTATGACGCTGCCCGGCAAGCGCTTGCCGAAGCCCTGCAAACCGCGGCCACCCTACAAGCACCCCATCTGATCCTGCATGGGCTGACAGTCTATGCCCGCCTGTTTTTCGTATTTGGACGCAAGGAGCAGGCAATTGCCCATCTCCTGTTCGTGTTGCGCTATCCCCTGAAAGCCGAGGAGATAAAAGAGCGTGCCCGATCCTTTCTGCACGAAATTGCGCCCGAATTCTCTGGCCGCGACACCCGGCCAATAGCCCAACCCCTGCCAGAGCACTCTCTGACGGAGATCGTCCACGGGCTATTGCACATACCGCTTGACCTTTTGACGGCCTAGTGCGGCGTCAGTGATCCCTGGGCAGCGTTGGCAGCGGTCATCGTTAGACACGCTTTTCGGGGTTATGTCTGTGTGGATCCCCGTTCTCCCGCGGCCCGCCGCAGCCGCATCTTCGTCTGCCAGGCCACCCGTACGAAGTTGACGATGTGGGGGATAGGCCGAATGTGGCTGGCCTCGCCCGCGTAGATTGTGCGAATGGGCGTCCAGGCCAGCCCGTAGCCCGCCTCCACACAACTGACGATCTCTTCCATCTCGAATTCATAGCCGCTTTCCTTGCCCGCCAACAGCCGCTCCATCAGCCGTTTGCTGGTCAGCCGATAGCCCGATTGATTGTCCAGGATGCGCGTGCCCATGGCCCAGGAAAAGACGCGAAAGCCCAGATTGTTGCCCAGCCAGCGCCAGAAGGGCATTTCGTCGAAGCTGCGATAGCCGATAATTAAATCCGGCTGTTCCATTTCAAAGAGCTTCGCAAAGGCCGGTATCTCCGCCGGGTCGTGCTGACCGTCGCCGTCCAGGGCAATCACCCCGTCGTAGCCATTTTCCAGCGCATACGCAAAGCCCCGGCGCAGGGCCGCGCCCTTGCCCTGATTGGGAACCTGCACCAGCACAGTCGCGCCAGCCTCCTCAGCCAGCAAGGCGGTGTTGTCCTTGGAGCCGTCGTCCACCACCAGCGCGAGCAGGTGACGCTGAGTTTCCTTCACCACCTGTTGGATGGCGGCGGATTCGTTGTAGGCCGGGATCAGTGCCAGCAAGCGCATAGAGAATCTCCACGGGAAAAAGAGGGGTGAGATGGATAAGAGGGATGGACAGAGATTCCTTCTACTATAGCGGGTTGCGGGGAACGACGCAAAGAGGCGTTCGTTGTGTCCACACACCGGTCTGATGGTAAACTATAGCAGTTCTTTGGGGGCTGACGGGTCCAGGACAGACCCGCCAGTGCAGCCCAGATTGAGTCGGCAGCGCTTAAGAAAACGGGGCAGTTCCCAGCCGTATGGAAGTCAACCCGGTCGCCTTCGCAAGTCCAAATGAACCACCAAATCCGCCCGATCCGCGTTCCATTTTTGGGGAAAGAGTCGATGCAACACCAGACAATCGCCGTGCTGGATTACGGCAGCCAATACAGCCAACTGATCTGTCGCCGGGTGCGGGAGAGCCACGTCTACGCCGAACTCATCTCCTGGGAAGAGGCCGGCGAACGTTTGCCGCGGATGAATCTTAAAGGAATTATCCTCTCCGGCGGCCCCAACAGCGTCTACGATCCAGCCGCGCCCACCCTGCCGGAGATTGTGTGGGAATTGGGCGTGCCTGTGTTGGGCGTCTGCTATGGGCTGCAATTGCTCGCCCACTACGGCGGCGGCCACGTGGCCGCCAGCCAGGAACGGGAATACGGCGCGGCCCAGATCGAAGTCACCTCGCCCAGCCCGCTCTTTGCTGGTCTCCCCGCGCGCCAGCAGGTGTGGATGAGCCACGGCGACCGGGTGGACCGCCTGCCCACGGGTTTTCAGGTTATCGCCCACAGCGATAACTCGCCCCTGGCCGCCTTTGCTGATGAAAAACGACGCATCTACGGCATTCAGTTCCACCCGGAGGTGGTGCATACGCCCCTGGGAGCGGAGGTATTGGCAAACTTTGTCAAAGGTATCTGCGGCTGTTCCGGCGATTGGACCGCGGGCAATTTTATCCTGGAAACGGTGGAGCGCATCCGCCAACAGGTCGGGCCGGCCGGTCACGTCGTCTGCGGGCTGAGTGGCGGCGTGGACAGCGCGGTGGCTGCCGCCCTGGTCCATCGGGCCATCGGCGACCGGCTGACCTGCATTTTCGTGGATCACGGCCTGCTGCGCGCCGGGGAACCGGAGCAGGTGGTGGAGACGTTTGAGAAGCATCAGGGGATGCGGCTGATTGCCGTGGACGCCAAAGAGGAATTTCTGAGCGACCTGGCCGGTGTCGCCGATCCGGAGCGGAAGCGCAAGCTGATCGGCACGCGCTTTGTGCGTATATTTGAAGCCGAAGCCGCGCGGCTGGCTGTGGAATGGGGCATCGATAGCCCGGCTTTTCTGGCCCAGGGCACGCTCTACCCGGATGTGATCGAATCGGCCAGCAACGATGACACCAAAAACGCCCGTACCATCAAAACCCATCACAATGTGGGCGGTCTGCCCGCGGATATGACCTTTCAACTGATCGAACCCTTGCGGATGCTCTTCAAAGACGAAGTGCGCAATGTGGGCGAAGAGTTGGGCCTGCCCGAAGAGATCGTCTGGCGACATCCTTTCCCCGGCCCCGGTCTCGCCATCCGTCTGCTGGGCGAAGTGAGTTGGGCGAAGCTGGAGATTCTGCGCAAGGCGGATCGCATCTTTCTGGCAGAGCTGCGGGCGGCAGGCTTCTACCGGGAGACCAGCCAGGTCTTCTGCGTGTTGCTCCCAGTGAAGAGCGTGGGGGTGATGGGGGACGGGCGCACCTATGCCAATACCATTGCCCTGCGCGCGGTCACCACCGACGACTTTATGACCGCGGACTGGGCGCGGCTGCCCTACGATTTACTGGCCCGCATCAGCAACCGCATTGTGAATGAGGTAGACGGGGTGAACCGGGTGGTGTATGATATTTCCAGCAAGCCCCCGGCGACGATTGAGTGGGAGTAGGGCGGGTGTTCACTGGTGAAGGAGGAAGAAATGAGTGTAGTTGCATTAGAAGCGGTTGTTGAAAAGGGGGCAATCCGGCTGGATGCGCTGCAAACGGTTCCCGATCAGACGAAAGTGTTTATTCTGATTCCCGATGTTGAACCTTCTGTGCCTGTCGGGCCGCCGCTGGCTGAATCAGATAGTGTAAGCGCAGAACAGGAAAGCGCTCTTGAATTGGGCAAACGCCTACAGGAAATGGCTCGCACACTTGGACCAAAGAAAGTGAAGCTGAGCGATTATGCCGGTGTTGGCAAGGAACTTTGGTCTACGATCGATGTGGACGCCTATATTGAAGAGGAACGAAACTCATGGGAACGCTCCTTGAGAGAATAGATGGAAGATCCCCCATCGGGGTCGACTCCGCGCCATTCATCTACTACTTCGAGCAACACCCGGACTGGTTTCCCATCGTAGCTGAGCTTTTCAGCCTGTCGACAAATGCTCCCGAGCGGGCAATGCTATACACATCCAGTATCATACTGGCAGAAGTGCTTGTGTTGCCGCTTCGAGAACAACTCACCCAGTTGTATAATCAATACCTTTCGGTGTTTCTAAACTCGCCCTCTGTTCGGATTTTGGATATCGACACGAATGTACTGCTTATGGCGGCTTCGTTGCGGGCATCTTACGGGTTGCGGGCGGCCGATGCCATCCAAATCAGTTGCTGTATTGAGGCTGGCTGCGAGGTATTCGTGACGAACGACAAACGCTTGCAGAAAGTGAAGGAGATCGAAATCATCGTTCTGGCCGACTGTGATTCTCCGACTATCGACAAATGAACGGCTTCACAAAATTCGTCCTCACCCTCATACTTATCCTCTCCGTCTTCCCCCTCTACACCCGCTACAAAGCGTCTGCCGCGCCGATTCCGCCGGGTGTCCATCTGGGGGGGGTGGAGATGGGCCGCGTCAAAGATGTGGCCGAAGCGGCCGCGCTCCTGGACGCACGCAACACAGAACCGGTGGCTGTCTTCTACGGCGATCGGCGGCTGATCCTGCGCCCGGAGGATGTGGAATATCAGGTGGATGTGACGCGGATGATTTCGGATGCGACCCGCTATCTGGACGGCCCCGATTTTGTGGACATCTCCCTGCGCCATTTGCTGGGGTTGGAGCAGAAACGGCGGGATGTGCCGGTCTACGCTACTGTCAACGCGCAGAAGTTGACCGCCTGGTTGACGGCAGCGGCAGCAGCAAATGACCGGCCACCTCAGCCCGCCCGGGCTATCCCCCCCCGCTGGCAATGGGCCGCGGAGGACAACACGCCCGATGCCTCGGTTGGCTTTGTGGGGGCTGTGCGGGACGAATGGCAGTGGAGCCAGGGCGCGCCCGGCCAAAAGTTGTTGGTGGAGGCGAGTATCCAACCGGTCCTGGATGCCCTGGGCAGCAGCGACCGGCGGGAAGCCCATCTGGTGTTGGACGAAACACCCGCAGGGCCGCCCTCGCTGGACGATCTGGCCGCTGTACTCAACTCTTTCACGTCAGATTTCCCTGGGTTTGCCGCGATTTATGTGCAGGACCTGATGAGCGGCGAGGAGGGGACCGTCGATGTGGATGTGGCCTTCTCTGGGATGTCTACAATGAAGGTGGCGATTGTGACGGCGCTCTTTAGCCAATTGGAGTTAGCCCCAGGGGAACACGCGGAATTTGACACAGTTGTCGGCCAGCTTATTGACTACGCATTGGGCGAAAGCAATAATGTGGCAGCCAATGGTTTGCTGGGTCAGATAGGGTACGGCGATGTGTATGCTGGCGCGCGCAGGGTAACAGAATTTCTGCATGGCCTGGGCTATGTCAACAGCTTTATCCAGACCGGCTACGACGACAAAAGTTCGATTTCCCAGATTCCAACCGCGGCCAACCAGCGCACAGACTGGAACACCGAACCCGATACCCATCTCCAATCCACCCCTGGGGAAATGGGGCGGTTGTTGGCTGATATTTACTACTGCACACAGGGAGAGGGTAAACTGCTCTCTGTCTATCCTGGCTATCTGACGCCGGAAGAGTGCAAGACGATTCTTTTCTATATGAGCCACGACGAATTTGCCGAACTGCTGTGGGGGGGCGTCCCCCGGCCCGAGGATACGTGGCTTGTTCACAAGCACGGCTTTGTCAACGACGCACACAGCGATCTGGCGTTGATCTGGGGGCCGGCCGGGCCGTATGTGTTGAGTGTCTATCTCTATCGCCAGGGCTGGATGGATTGGGAGACGAGCAACAGCGGGATGAAGGAGATCAGCCGCATTGTTTGGTCCTTTTTTGCCTTCCGACAGACTTTGCAACAGATACCTCCCCCCGAACCACTGGTGTTGGAACCGCCGGCAAACTATCTTCCCGTGCTCGATAGCTATTTCGGCCAGGCCGCCAATAGCGGCACTCCATCTGTTCCTTGATTCAGCGATCTCTGCTCCCCATCTCTTCCACAAAGTGAGTCCCGTTATGTTCGCATCTTTGCAAAAATTCAGTGCCGCCCTGCTGGTGATGCTTCTCTTTGCTGGCGCTTGTGTGGCCCCAGGGCTGGAACCGGCCCAAAACCAATTGCCGGTTGCCACAGCCGCGCCCACAGAAATGACCAGCCCGGAAACCAGTTCGCAAGTTATCTCGGATCAACTGCGGCAGGCCGTGGAATCCAGCGATTTTGGAACGATGCGCAGTCTGATGGATGACAATCTTTTTGTCATCGCGTTTTGGCCGGGCAATAGCCTGCCCCCCTTGCCTGCGGACGACGCCCTGGCCCAGCTGCGCAATCTGCACATGACCGGTGGCCCCATCCGTTTCCCCGAGCCGGATGTCCCCCTCTCGGAAATGCTGGACAACCAGGACCCGTTCCACGTTTTCCAATCGGATGTGCAGGTGGTGGATGTTCTCTTCAGCCAGGGCTGGGGGCCAGAAGGACTGGGCGAAGCGATGCTCTTTGTGGCCCAGCGGCCCGACGGTTCGTTCTGGTGGTATTCGATTATTATTGCGCCCACGGGCTTTCCGCGGCTGATGTAGCAGATTGTCGCGTAGTACACAATGTGTATGCGTGCTGTGTGAGCCATACAGGACAATTGGTCCACGCAGCACGCATCTTCCCTCCCCTCGTTTTCCCCATTTCTTCCTCTGCCTGGCCTTCTCCCATTTGTGACCCATTTATGACCAACGGCACGTGACGATATGACTTTCCTTGGGTATTCTGGGGACACGCAGGCGACGCTATCTGCACTCATCGAGACGCTGGAAAGGAATTTACGATGAATACCCGACAATCTCCCAATCAACTTTTTATCGGCGGGGCGCTGGTCCTGGGCGGGCTGCTCCTCTTTCTGAACAATCTGGACATCATCGACATCGGTGGTATCTGGCGCTGGTTGCCTTCCGTCTTTATTCTGTTGGGCGTCTGGCAGCTATACGCCAACAACTTCCGTTTCTTCACCGGCCCGGTGATTCTCATCGGCGGCGGTATGCTCTTTCAGTTGTCGGCGTTGGGCGTGCTGGGCATCGATTCAGTCTTCGATCTCTGGCCCCTGGTGCTGATTATGATTGGCGGCTCGATTCTGGTCGAACGCCTGGGCCTGGAACTGCCCGCTTTGCCCGGGCGCAGCCGTAACCCGGACATTGTGAACATTCTGGCAATCTTCAATGGGGCTGAGGACAAGATTTTTTCCGAGAGCTTTGAAGGCGGCGAACTAACAGCGGTCTTTGGCGGGGTGGAAGTTGACCTGCGCGAGACTACACCAGCCCAGCAGCCCATCACCATCAACACCTTTGCTCTTTTCGGCGGCGTAGAGATGAAAATCCCCGAAGAATGGCAGGTACGCCGGGACATCATCGGCATCTTTGGCGGCACAGACGACAGCCGCAAGTTCAAGCCGGAAAATCCCAGCGGCGTGGCCGATCTGGTGGTGACAGGCTTTGCCCTCTTTGGCGGCGTTGAAATTAAGAATTGAGGGAAGCTGTCTCGCAGATTTGGTTGCCCAACCGATGAACGGGACAGCTTTTTCCCAGACGGAATGGAGATAAAATGGACAGACAAGAGAGGTTTCCAATGACACGCAACGACGGACGGCTGCTGTGGGGTGGTTTGCTGGTTTTTCTGGGTTTTGCATTTCTTCTCCAGAACCTGGGCGTTCTGGATATCTTCGGGATAATTCCCGAAAACCTGTGGACGATTTTCTGGATCGGGGCGTTTGGCTGTGCAGGGCTGCTTTTTCTGGGAGGGCTGTGGCTCAACCGGCAAAACTGGTGGATGGCAATTCCCGGCTTCATTCTCCTCGGCCTCTCCGCCACAATTCTGGTGGACGAGTTCATCCCCGGTTTCCCCTTCAGTGGCTCAATCTTTTTGGGCAGTATCGGGGTGGCGTTCCTGGCCGTATATCTGATGAATCGGGAGCACTGGTGGGCCATTATCCCCGGCGGTGTGAACGGCACGCTGGCTGTTGTCGCCGGTCTGGATGAAGTGAATGGCTGGGATAACGGCGGCATCTTTTTTCTGGGGCTGGCTGTTACGTTCGCGCTTGTCGCCCTGGCCCCGGCCACTGCACGGGGCAAGATGACCTGGGCGTGGATTCCGGCGGGCGTTCTCTTGGCCTTGGCCGTCATCACTACGGCTTCTCTGGAAGGTTTCATCGGCATTCTGTGGCCTCTGGTGCTGGTGGGGCTGGGTGGCGCTCTGCTCTATCGCAATTATTTGCGGTCACACAACGAATAGGAGCGGACAATGAGAGACGAACAACGCAGCAGATTTGTCGGACCTTTTATTCTGGTAGCCATCGGTCTCCTCTTCCTTTTTAACAATCTGGGGCTGATCAACGTCAATTTCTGGCGGCTGGCTTCGACCCTCTGGCCAATTGTGTTGATCGGCATCGGGCTGGATAAGCTGATCGGTGGACGTTCGACGACCGGTTCTCTGCTGGCCGTGCTGGTGACAGCCCTCCTTCTGGTGGGGGGAGCGCTCTTTGTGGGCATCGGACCTGCAACAGGCCCCAGCGGTGAAGTGACAGAGATTCGCTATGCACCTGGCCCGGTGGAAGGCGCGGACGTCCGCATTTCCACCTCTACCGGACGTCTGGTTCTCGGCTCGCTGGCCGAAGCTGGTGTGGTGATGGAAGGCTCTGTGCGTCTGGCAGGCAACGAAACATTGACAGAAGACCAGCGCGTGGAGAAGGGCAGGGCGATTTATCGGCTGGGAAGCGAGGGTGTGGGGGTGGTGGGGGTTTCGGGCAACGAATCCCTGTGGGAGTTGGCGATCAATGGCGAAATTCCCACGAATCTGGAGGTAAACACCGGGGCTGGGGAGGCGGAACTCAATTTGCAACGGGTGCGTCTGACCAGACTGAAAGTGGACCTGGGCGTAGGGTCTGCATCCATCACACTGCCCCGAACCGGCCAGTTCAACGGAGAGATCAGCGGTGGCATTGGCAAGCTGGTTGTCCGTGTGCCAGACTCGCTGGCTGTGCGCCTGCAAGTAGACACAGGAATCGGCCAGGTGCAGGTGGATGACGACTTCACCACAGCCGGGAAAGATGTCTATCTTTCCCCGGCAGCCGACGCCAAGGGCGAGGGAGCCACCGTGAAGATTTCCAGCGGGATCGGGCAGGTTGTCATCGAAAGCATTGCCGGGGAATAGGCAAGAACAATTGGAGCGTAGTGGCTGTCTGTTTTGCAGGCAGCGGTTTCGTCGTCAATATTCCGGGAATCGGTCAAGAAATCACTCGAATTCTCCTGTGCTTTTGGCCGATTCCCGGAATCAGATCGCCCCTATTCTTTACGGACAGTTGCTCTGCCCGAATTTCAAACGCCAATCGCCTATTCCTCTGCCCGGGGCAATGTAAACCAGAAAATACTTCCCACCCCCGGCTCGCTCTCCACACCGACCGTTCCCCGACACTTTTCCACAATTCGGCGCACAATTGATAGCCCCAATCCGTGGCCTTCCTGTTTGCTGGTATGCAAGCGGGTGAAAGGCAGAAAGAGTTGTGTCTGCTGCTCAGGCGTGAGACCCGCGCCATTGTCCTTGACCCAGAAACGTATGAAATCGTCGCCACAGTGGGTTGCCCCCAGCCAGATTTCCGGGGGGGTGCCGCCATATTTGATGGCGTTGCTCACATAATTGGCCCACACTTCTTCCAGCCATTGGGGATAGCCCAATGCCAGGGGCCACTCGTGGGGCATGTGCAGGATGGCATCCCGTTGCTGGCGGCTCTCCTGCAGGCGGTTACACGCTTCTGTGACAATCGCTTGCATATCCACGGCGGTCAGTTGCACTTCCCGGCTGTGTAGCTGGGACATCAACAGAAGCCCGTCCACAATCTGGTGCATCTTTGTACTGCGCCGGGCAATGTGCCCCAGAAACTCCAGACGCTCCTCATTGCTGAGCAGATCGTAATCGTCCAGCAACAGTTCCGCATAGCCCATAATTGATGTGAGTGGGTTCTTCAGGTCGTGGGCTACCGAGTGGGCGAAGGCGTCCAGGTCCGCGTTGCGTCCGGCCAGGTCTGCGGCCTGTTTGTGCAGGAGCAGATTCGTCTCTCGTAGCTGTTCGTATAGCTGCACTTTGCTGATGGCTGTGCCGGCGCGGGCGGCCAGTGTGGCCAGAAAGTCTATGTCGTTGGGGTGATAGTGCCGAGGCTCTCTTTCCATTGCATAGAGCACCCCCAAACAGGTCCCAGCCGCCAGCACAGGGACCCCGGCATAGGCCTGCAAGCGGAACTCTTTCAATATAGAATTGGCGGAGAAGGGATCTTGCTCGGTGTTTTCAACGACAACCGGTTGGCTGTTGTCCAGAATCCAGCGTGTGGCTCCCCCCTGCCGCCGAATGCGTCGGGCAGCCAGGTAAGGCGGCTGTCCCTCCACCGTCGATGCGCTGATTGTATACGTTTCCGTGGCCTGGTTCCAGAGAAGAATACTGGCCCCACCGCTGGCCGGCAGCAGGTCCGTGGCTATCTGGACAATTCGTTCGAGGGTCGTTTGCAGTTCGTCCGGCTCGTTGATTGCCAATTCAATGCTGGCCAGAGCCTCCTGCCGCCGGTATTGATATTCCAGCCGGGTCTTTTCGTTCTCCAAGGCCACCCGCAGCCGGTTCCATTCGGTCACATCCCGCGCGGTGATCACAAACCCATTGGGCTTGCCGGATTCATCCCGCAGCAGTGTGGTGATCAACCACGCCTGAAAGGGTGTGCCATCTTTCTTGTGGTGGCGAATTTCTATTTCGTAGCTGTCCTGCTCGCTGAGGCGGCTGACGGTTTCCGCGGCATGGCGCTCCAGTTCCTCGCCGGGGTAGAGGTCCTGGATCCGACTGCCGATACTCTCTTGCAGGCTGTATCCGTGCATCTCTATCCAGGCCGGGTTGGCGTAGAGGATTTCGCCTCCCCAGGCCAATACAGCAACACCATCCGGGCTTTGGGCCACAGCCCTGGCCAGGGCTTCAATGCTTGCTCGTCGTTCAATAAGAGAATGCACGTCTGAATCCGATATATTTGTTGCTGTTCGATCCCTACATCAATCGATCCCTACATCAACCCGAAAGTGGGTGCGCAGTTCGTTTACCAGCCGCTCGCTTACGGTGCAATAATCATTGGGAAAGGCGAGCTGGTGGCGTGTGCCGTCTGATTCCATTACAATCACAAATCCGTCTCGTCCTCTGGGATCGCGCACGGCATCCACAATTTCCTTCAGCCGGTATTTGTCCCGATCCAATTGCCCGCAACGGCTGAATGTGATGCGCAGGGTGCGGCGGTTGTGGGGCGCATGGGGTGCTGAATAGCGGGTGGGAATGGGCGCTTCATTGTGGCTCACCGGTGACGACGGGTGGTTGGCAACTGCTGCTTGCTCACCATTCCCCCCGGCTTGCTGGCTGATATCCGATGTCGGCTTCCCATTCTTCGGGTGATGCAAACCATTCGTCGCTGGTTTGTCATCTTTGCTTGCCTGCCGGCTTTCCTCTTTTCTTGCCCCTCCCATTTCCGCCAACATCCAATCGGGGATTTCGTTGCTAAATGGGTTGGTTTCCCCAGGCGGCAGATCGTCGTTGTCCAGCCCGGCAAAAGGATCGAATGCGTCGGCCACCTGTTCGGGCATACGCACAACCGCGGGCGCAGGTGTTTTAACAGCCACTGTGTGCCCGCTGTAACCGTTGCGGGGTTCACGCACCACATCGCCCCCCATCACCCGGGGCACGTCGTCCACATCTGCCTCGTCAACGGGGGGTGTCAGCCCAAAATTGTCGTCGTCCGCGTCGGCCCCGTTGAAGGTAGGCACATCCAGCAACTTATCCTGATACCTGTCTTCGTCGGTCACAATTTCCGTGGCAATGTCCACCGCGGTCTGGATGGAATCGGCCAGCACGCTGGTGCGTCCGTTGCGGCTCTGCGCCTTGCCCTTCACCAGCACCACCCGGTCCTGCTCCAGTTGCTCCTGGAACTCCAGATAGGTGCGGGGGAAGACCACTACTTCGCACTGGCCCTGTAAATCCTCCAACTGGACAAAGGCCATTTTGTCGCTCTTTTTGGTCAGGGTCGTGCGGATGCTGGCAATCATCCCGGCCACGGTGACTGTGCGGTCGTCGTAGCTCTCGTTCAGCTCGGCGCAGGAGCAAGTGACGATTTTGCTCAGGTCCACATTCAACTGTTGCAGGGGATGGCTGCTGGCAAAGACGCCCAGCAACTCCTTCTCCCATAACAGCCGTTCACGGCTTTTCGCATCTTCCACTGGTGGCAATGTAATAGGCACCGCCTGGGCTTTCCCCGCGTCACCGATCATATCAAAGATGGAAGTCTGGCCGCTGTCCTTGGCACTGTGGGTCCCCCCAGAACGGGCCATCATCTGTTCCAGCACATCCAGCAGGGGACGACGGCGACCGAAACGATCCAGCGCGCCTACTTTGATCAGACATTCCAGCGCCCGTTTGTTCACCTGGCGCAGGTCCACCCGATCACAGAAATCTTCCAGACTCTGGAAAGGCCCCTCTTCCCGACGGTTCTGCAGGATGACATTGACCGGCCCCTCGCCCACATTCTTCACCGCGGCCATGCCAAAGCGAATGGCCGCGCCCTGGGGCACGGGGAAGTCGAATTGCAGGCCGGGGTCTTTGGTCAGGGCCAACTGGGCGGAGTCCGGGGGAACCGCCTGCTTCTCGAAGTCCAGCCCGCTGTAGTTGATGTCCGGCGGCAACACCTGAATGCTCATCCGCCGACATTCATTGATGAAATTAACGACTTTTTCGGTCTTGTCCCGCTCCACCAGCAGCAGCGCGGCCATATATTCCACAGGATAGAGCGCCTTCAGATAGGCTGTCTGCACAGTGATGACCGCGTAGTCGGCGGCGTGGGCTTTGTTGAAACCGTAGCGGGCAAAAAACTCGATATCCGCGTAAATATCCTGGGCGGTTTTGGCCGGAATACCGTTCTTCTCGCAGCCCTTGACAAAGATATTCTTGTGCTTCTCAATATCGCTGGCTTTTTTCTTGCTGATGGCCCGACGCACCAGATCGGCCTCACCCGGCGTATAGCTTGCCAACTGGCTGAGAATCTGGATAATCTGCTCTTGATAGGTGATGATCCCGTAAGTCTCGGCCAGGATTGACTCTAAGGATGGATGCTTGTACTCCACTTTTTCATCGCCGTGCATACGCTTGATAAACAGGGGAATGTATTCCAGCGGGCCGGGGCGGTAGAGGGAAATGGTGGCAATAATGTGCTCGAAGGCGCTGGGGCGCATTTCGGTCAGCACCCGGCGCATCCCCTGGGACTCCACCTGAAAGACGCCCGCCACTTCCCCGCTGGAGAGCAGGCGGAAGGCCGGTTCGGCAGCCTCGCCCTCAAAGGGGATGTTGTCCAGCCGGTATTCGATGCCGTGATGCTCCTGAATCAGCCGGCATGCCTCGCGCAGGACGGTGAGTGTGCTCAGCCCCAGAAAGTCGACTTTGAGCAGGCCGATGGATTCCAGAATTGGGAACTCGTATTGGGTCACGGCCTGTGTGACGGTCGTCTTTGTGCCCCGGCTCAGGGGGGTATAGTGGGAAAGGTCCTTGTCGGCCACAATAACCGCGGCCGCGTGGATGCCCCCGTGCCGGGCCACGCCCTCCAACTGCATAGACGTATCCAGCAGTTCGGTCACCCACTTCTCTTTGCGATAGAGTTCCACCAATTCCGGGTTATAGAATTCGTGGCCTTCGGTCAGCACATCCTGAATGGTGACAGGTTTGCCCGGAATGGCGGGGATGAGTTTGGCGACCCGGTCTACCTGTTCCAGCATCACATCCGACGCCCGGCCCACATCCCGGATGGCGGCCCTGGCTTTCATCCGCCCAAAGGTGACGATCTGGGCCACCTGATCGCTGCCATATTTCTGGACAGTGTAGTGGATCATCTCCTCCCGCTGATCGTCGGGATAGTCCAGATCGAAGTCGGGCATGGAGACCCGGCCCGGATTGAGGAAGCGCTCGAAAATCAGATTGTTCTTCAGCGGGTCCAGACCGGTGATGCCCGTGCAGTAGGCCACCAGCGACGCCGCGCCAGAGCCACGCACGTTCCACCAGATGTTGCGGCTGCGCGCGTATTCGCAAAGATCGCGCACAATCAAAAAGTAGACATCAAAGCCCATCTCGTGAATGATGCGCAGTTCCCGCTCTTTGCGTTCCTGAATCTCCGGGCTGTCGGCCCGCTCGCCATAGAGCCGTTGCAGCCCCTCTTCGGTCAGGTGGCGCAGATAGCTTTCGTAGTCGAAACCTTCGGGGATGGGCAGATCGGGCAGGTGATAGGTGGGGTCTTCCAGGTCCACTTCGCACATTTCCGCGATGCGCACAGAGTTGTCGAAGGCGCTGGCCGGCAGATCGACCAGCGGGCGGAAGGTGGCCTCCATCTGTTCCCGGCTCTTCATAAAATAGCTGCGGTCGCTCAGGCGCATGCGCTTTTCGTCCTGCACCTTTGCGCCTGTCTGCACACAGAGCAGCACGTCGTGGGGCGATCCGTCCTCTTCGCGCACGTAGTGGACGTCGTTGGTGGCGAGCAATTCCAGGCCAAATTTGGCGGCCCAGGGCACAAGCACTTTGTTCACGTCCACCAGTTCGGGGATGGAGTGTTCCTGCAATTCGATGAAGAAATTTTCCTTGCCAAAGATGTCCACATACCAGCCCAGGCGCTCGTAGGCCTCTTTTTCTTTGCCCTGCATCAGCAATTGGGGCACTTCCGCGCCCAGGCAGCCGGTGGTGGCAACCAGCCCGGCGGCGTGGGAAGACAGAAAGTCGTGATCCACCCGGGGTTTGTAATAGTAGCCGCTCAGGTTGCTCTGGCTGGTGATTTTGAGCAGATTGCGGTAGCCATCCATATTTTGGGCCAGCAGCAGCAGGTGATAGTTCTCTTTGTCAAACTGGGCATCCCGCCCGCCCATTGGCCGCCCCCACACAGTCTGGTAGCTCTCCACGCCGATAATCGGGTGGATATCTGCATCCTTGCAGGCGCGGAAGAACTCGACCGCGCCGTGCATCACCCCGTGATCGGTGAGGGCCAGGGCCGGGTGGCCGAGCCGTTTGGCTTCTTTGACCAATTTCTTGATCTGGCCCAGCCCATCCAGTAATGAGTATTCAGAATGGGTGTGCAGGTGGACAAAATCGTTTGGCATAGAGTTTGCTAGTCCAAGGGCGGCGAATGATTCGGTGTTTGAATGGTTCGGACGATACGCAACAGCGATGCGGTGACGCGGTGGTTGTTCGCCGAAGCGACACTGCCCCCATCATACACCAATCGGGGAGGTGAAAACAAACTTCTGTTCTGAGTCGGGTGCAATGCAGATGGGGGGCAACCGATTCCGGGAATCGACCAAACCTGGTGCGAACGCCTTGGATGGTCTGGTCGATTCCCGGAATCAGCACCGCGCGCCCAACTCGGATTACACCCTTCTGAGTCAAGAGCCTACGCTGTTTTACTCTCCCCGTCTGCTCTGCTACAATCTGAGCAGAAATCTGAGCAGATTGTAGCTTTGCTTGGGACAATCTGAATTTTGGTAAGGAATTTATCGAACTCTTCAAATTTTGCGAATAGGTTTCCCATGTCCCTGGAATTTTGGCGGAATGTGTCGGTTATCTGGATAGCCATCCATGCCTTTGTTCTCTTTCTGATCCCTACGGTGATTGCCTATTTTGTGGTGCGGGGTATCAATTGGCTGCTTGCCAAGACAAAACTGGGTTTTGAGAAGGCGCAGGGTTTCAGCCGTCTGGTCAACGCACGAACCGAGACGATCTCCCAGCGAGTGGCTGCCCCGGTGATTGCCACCCACAGCAAAATGGCCCGTGTGGAAAGGATCGGCAAGAGTTTCTTTGGAAATGGCAAGTGAGTACACTGGAAACAAAGTTATTCGACTACAGAAGTTCGACTTTTCTAAAAAGTCGAACTTCTACGCCCAAAACTTTGTTGACGCTGCAGTGAGTTATGAACAGTGAGGAATTGCAATGAAATCTTCGAATCGAATGGGTGTTTTGGTGACAGGTGTATTGGCTGGCGCATTTCTGGGGGGCATTTTTGCCTGGATGGCCAGCGATCGCGAGGGCGACGGCGAGAACGCGGCCGTGGCCGCGCTGGGGCCTTCCGACTATTTTCAATTGGGCATTAGCATCCTGACCCTGGCCCGCCAATTTGGTACAATGCTCAGCAAAGGATAGTTTCTTAGGAATGCCATCGCCCAGTTTCTGCTGAAAAATATGCCGGAAAGCTGGACAGACGATATTCCTACCCGCAACGAAGGAGTTGACCATTGGCAGGGAAATTAGGTTCTAGCAGCAGGCCGCTGCGTGTAGCAATTGTGGGTGCGGGTCCGTCGGGCTTCTATGCCGCGGGCGCGCTTCTGCAACAGAAGGATATCCACGTCTCCATCGACATCTTTGACCGGCTGCCCACACCCTACGGTCTGGTGCGCTACGGTGTCGCCCCCGATCACCAGAAGATCAAATCTGTTACCAAAGTCTATGAGCGCACTGTGCGGGACAGCCGGGTGCGCTATTTTGGCAATGTGGGGTTGGGCGAAGAGATCAGCCACGACGAACTCAAAAGCCATTACGACCAGATCATCTACGCCACGGGCGCGTCCTCTGACAAGCAGTTGGGCATCCCCGGTGAGGACCTGCAGGGCAGCTTCTCCGCCACGGAATTTGTGGCCTGGTACAACGGCCACCCGGATTTTACCGACCGGGATTTTGACCTGAGCGTGGAAAGTGTGGCAATTATTGGCGTGGGCAATGTGGCGATGGATGTGACCCGCATTTTGGCCAAGTCGATTGACGAATTGGCCGAGACGGATATTGCCGACTACGCCCTGGAGAAACTGCGGGCCAGCCGTGTCAAACACATCCACGTTGTGGCCCGGCGGGGGCCTGCCCAGGCCAAGTTCACCAATCCCGAAATCAAAGAGTTGGGCGAACTGGCCGAAGCCGATGTGATTATCAACCCCGCAGATTTGGTTCTCGATCCGGCCAGCCGTATCAGCCTGGAATCAGACCGCACCGCGGCCCGCAATCTGGAAACAATGCAGGCATTGGCCGAGCGGGGTGCCACGGGCAAACCCCGACAGATTCACTTCCACTTCCTGCGTTCGCCGGTGGAACTCTGCGGCGACACAGCCGTGAAATCCATGCGCATGGAAGTCAACGAATTGCATCCGACGGATACAGGCTATATTGCCTGCGATGGAATCGGCCGCTTTGAAACCCTGGATGTGGGGCTGGTATTCCGTTCGATTGGCTATCGCAGTGTGCCCATCCCTGGCGTTGCCTTCTATGACAAATGGGGCATTATTCCCAACCAAAAGGGACGGGTCACTGCCACCCACCAGGGCGAGGTCGTGCCCGGCGAGTATGTGGTGGGCTGGGCCAAGCGGGGGCCAACCGGCGTCATCGGCACGAATAAACCGGATTCCGTCGAGACAGTCAATCTGATGCTGGAAGATGTGGCGACATTGACGCCTGTGGCCGACGCTACAGCTGATCCCAAAGCGATTGTGGCGTTGCTGCAAAAACGGGGCGTGGACTATTTCAACTTTGAAGACTGGCTGAAACTGGAAGCAATTGAGGACGAGCGGGGCAGAGCACAGGGACGACCCCGGATAAAATTCACGTCCGAGGCTGATATGCTGGCGGCTATTCGCTAGGATTCGGCCAGCCGTCCGGCCTGTCTGAAGGGCTTTGGCTATTCGCTTGGATTGCTATCAATTCTCTTCCTCTTTCGGCTCCAACAGCACATCCATCTCCTGGGTCTCGTCGTCTCCGCCCGGTACTATCTCGGCCTGCTCCGCCGAATTGTGGGCCGCGTGCAGAAAATCCCGGCTGCCGGTATCCTGCCTGTCCGCCGCGTCCAGATCGTCCGTGTCGTCCGTATCCGGTGGCGCTGCATCCTTCTCCAGGGGCCAGCGGGCTGTGACGGAAGCCAACACTGGAAGCTCATCCAGGCTGCGGGCCGACGGAACAGCCGGGCCAGTCAGCGCGGGCAGATCGGCCATCCGGGGCAGTTGCTCCATCTTCTGGTAGAGCTGGGCCAGGGCCGCGCCCGCCTTTTCCATGGGCAGGCGGCTGCGCACGGGCGTATCGGATGTTTCCCACAGGTTTGCCAGCGCGGGGAAGTCCCACACCGCGGCCATCACACTTTCGCTGCGGAAGTTGGCGCTCTCCACCAGCACACCGCTGGCGTTGGGCGTCAATTCCTGGGGGGCCAAAATCGCCGACTTGCCCGCAAAGGGGTCCCGCTGGCGGCGGCTGAATTCGTTGTGCCCCACCAGAAAACTGATGGCCCCAAAGAGTTGATTGTCCTGCATTCGGGCCAGCATCCCCGCCCGCAATTTCTCGTATAGCACCCGTTCTGTGGCCGCGCCCTGGGCAACCAAAATCTCTGCGCCCTGATAGGCCAACAGACGGCCAATTTCCGGGTAGAGCACATCCCCGCCCAGCATCAGCCCGATCCGTCCCACATCCGTCTGGATCACATTCCACTCTGCGCCCGGCTGGGCCAGGTCTTCGTCCTCCGGGTGCAGAATGCCTTTGGCCTGATAGCCCAGCCGTTCACCCCCCGGCCCGTAGACAACGGCAATGTTGCGCACGATCCCATCCGCCGGGTCGGGCAGATAGGCACTGGGCGCAACCAGCGTCAGGTCGAACTCCTTGGCCAGCTCGCCATAGGTGGCTTCGTAGGCTGTCCACAGTTCCGCGCCTTTCAGCTCCAGCAGCCCGCCCAGCAGATGCCGAAAATCCGCTTTCATCGAACGGGCCAGAACACCCGCCAGATTCCCTTTCATCTTCTGCCAGAGGGAGACCCGCCGTCGCCGCGCGCCATCCGCAGACATCAGCAACGAGGCGTGGAAGCCAGCCAGCAGAGGCGGAGCCACCATCAGCCCGGCCAATTCGGGAAAGATCACCAGCCGCGCCCGTTTGGTGGTGGCCGAGCGCAGAAAGCGGCGCAGATCGTCCTTGTGCTCGGCTTGGCTGCGGGGCAGGCGCATCTTTTGTTGGACACAGGCGACAATCAGCGTTTCCACGGGCAGGTCCCAGAAAGATGAAGGAACGAAGGGAAAATGTCTGATGAAAGGTGCAGCCGTATCCGATTGCCGCGCTGTCTCAGCAGACCAACTCTTTCCCGCAGTCTACCACAGGCACAATACCCTTCCAATTGGGGACTTTCCAGAATCACACCAGACGCACAGGCAGAGGACTGGCCCCGCGGCTAGTATCGTTATTGGGTTATGGGTATACACTGTTCCCGGATCGTGTAGGTTTGACAACTTTTGTGAGCGTATTTATGACCCCTGAAATGATTCTCGTATTTTCCATACTTGGCGTGACAATTCTGCTCTTCCTCTCGGATCGCATCCGGCTGGACCTGGTGGCGATGATGGCGCTCTTGGCCCTGCTCCTGACCGGTATGATTACCACCGACGAGGCACTAGCCGGTTTTTCCGACCCGATTGTGCTGATTATTGCGGGCCTTTTTGTGGTGGGCGGCGCGCTCTATCAGACCGGTGTGGCCGGGCTGATGGGGCGCTGGCTCTATCGCGTGGCCGGCGGGAATGTCACCCGTTTGATGATTTTTACAATTCTGACAGTAGCTGTTCTCTCTGGATTTATGAGTTCCACCGGTGCAACGGCTGTGCTGCTACCTGTGGTTGTGATGCTGGCGCGGGACGCGCGCATCAGCCCCTCCAAACTGTTGATGCCCTTGGCCTTTGGCGCGCTTGCGGGTGGGCTGCTCACACTCATCGGCACGCCGCCCAATATTGTGGTCAGCAATGTCCTGCGGGGCGCGGGCTATGCCCCCTTCGGCTTTTTCACTTTTACACCCATCGGGCTGCTTGTGCTGGCTCTGCTGATTGGCTTTATGCTGCTGGTCGGCTGGCGGCTGTTGCCTGATCGCCAGCCCAACGGCGAGGACAGCTATACCAGCAGCGCCATTGTCGTGGACTCGAAGGAGATGGCCGCCGCCTATGGCCTGAAGCAGAGCCTCTTTCGCCTGCGGGTGCGGCGCAATTCGCCACTGGTCGGCCATTCTTTGGCAGCCATCAAACTGCGAAACCGCTATCAGGTCCAGGTGCTTGAAGTGCAGTCCTGGCCGGACAATGCCCGCCATATCCAGCCTCCTTCGCCTGCCCACGACGGCTATACCATCCGTGCCCACGATGTGCTGCACGTGCAGGGCCGGGCTGTGGATGTGATGTATCTGGCCAGGGAAGCGTCCTTGGGCCTGCGCCCCACAGAGGAGGAGCCGGGCCGTCCTGTGTCCGCAGAATTGGGCCTGGCCGAGGTAATGCCCACACCGGCTTCGCAGATGCTGGGCCAGACTTTGCAGGAACTGCGTTTTCGCTCGGTCTATGGCGTCACAGCCCTGGGAATCAAACGTATGGGGAAGCCTCTGAGCGGTGACCCGGCTTCTGTCAAGCTGGAATTTGGCGATACATTGCTCATCTGTGGGGCCTGGAAAGACATCGCCAACCTGCAAAAGGAGCGCCACAATCTGGTGGTGATCGGCCAGCCTAAAGAGATGGCCGACGCGCTGCTGGACACAGCCAAAGCACCACTGGCCTGCACAATTCTGCTGGGGATGCTGGGGCTGATGGTTTTTGGCGTTGTGCCCACTGTGACCGCGGTTCTGCTGGCGTCTGTGGCTCTGGTGCTCACCGGCTGTCTGCGCCCCCAGGAAGTCTACCGTACCATCAGTTGGGAGAGTCTGGTGCTGATTGCCGGGATGCTGCCCATGTCCACCGCTCTGCAAAAGGTGGGAGGTGTGGAGTTCATCGCCGATGGGCTGATTGCCGGCGTGGGCGGGCTGGGGCCGCTGGCTGTGCTGGCCGGTGTCTTTCTCATCACCAGTCTCTTCAGCCAGTTTATTTCCAACACCGCCACAACTGTGCTGGTGGCCCCCATTGCTGTGGCCGCTGCCGCCGCAATGGGGGTCACGCCCCAGGCTTTTCTGATGGCCGTGGCCGTGGCCGCGTCCAGTGCCTTTGCCACGCCCATTGCCTCGCCGGTGAATACACTGGTGCTGGCTCCCGGCGGCTATCATTTCTTCGATTTTGTGAAGATCGGTGTGCCGCTGATGCTGTTGATGCTGGCCCTGAGTGTGGGCGTGCTGCCTCTCCTCTTTCCTTTCTGATTTGTGACTATTTAGCCATCAGCCAGTCGGTTAGCAAACGTCGGTTGAGTAGCCTGGGGCAGTTTGTGGCCGTATCGAAACCAGTTTGCGGGTCTACCCGCTTTGGTTTCGATACGGCCACAAACTGCCGTGGCCTACTCAACCGGCGCTGGCCTGAATAGTCACTCTGATTTTTCCTCTTCTGGGTGTCTGAACCATCGGGGAGGGGCCGGTTCCTGAACTGTCTGCCTCTTCTCTTCACTTTGACCGTCTGCCCTGGCCCAGTTATAATGGCCCTATTCAACCACAACCCCCGCGGACATAGATTCTGTGATCGACCAGCACCTCGACCCAACCGATGGCGAACGCGACTTCTGGCGGCTGATTCGGGATCGGCGATCGGTTCGTCGCTATCAGCCCCGCCCCGTCTCCCGCTGGCTGTTGGAACGCATCCTCACCGCGGCCATGTGGGCGCCGTCTGCCCACAACCGCCAGCCCTGGCGTTTCTGTGTGGTGGAGACAGCGACGCAGAAACTGGCCCTGAGCGAGGCCATGGGTTCTCGCTGGCGGCAGGATTTGACCAATGACAAAGCAGACCCGGAGTTTATCCAGCTGCGGGTGGCTGTCAGCCACGCCCGGCTTACCGGTGCGGCCGCGCTGGTGGTGGCCGCGGTCTGTATGGACGATATGGATGACTATCCGGACCCATCCCGGGCCGAAGCCGAATGGCTGATGGCTGTGCAAAGCACGGCCCTGGCCTGTCAGAATCTTCTGTTGGCCGCCCACCACTACGGCCTGGGCGCGTGCTGGATGTGCGCGCCGCTTTTCGTTCCCGATACAGTACGGGGTATACTCAGCTTACCGAGTACGTGGCATCCCCAGGCGCTGATCACCCTGGGATATCCGGCGGAAGAGAAAGAGAAGGAGCGAGTCCCAATGGGGGAGCGGGTGCTATGGCGATAACGACGAAAGCAACAAAACCGAAGATTGTGGCTTTGGCCGGTGGTGTGGGCGGCGCCAAACTGGCCGCGGGCCTGCAAGCAGCACTGCCGCCTGGCAGCCTGACTGTCATTGTCAACACCGGCGACGATTTTGAGCATTGGGGTCTCAATATCTGCCCAGACCTGGACACAGTGCTCTACAATCTGGCGGATATGCACAACCCGGAGATGGGTTGGGGCCGTCGGGACGAGCGTTGGACAGTGCTGGATGAGGTCGAGCGTTTTGGCGGGGAGAACTGGTTTCGCATAGGCGACCGCGACCTGGCGCTCCATCTGCGCCGTACCGAATGGCTGCGCATGGGCCTCTCGCTGACCGAAGTGATCGATCGCCTGCGCCGGATGTTGGGCATTCCTTCCACCATTTTGCCTATGTGCAACGAGCCGGTGCGCACACTTGTCCACACCGAAGAGGGCGATCTGCCCTTTCAGCACTATTTTGTGCGCCGCCGTTGCGAGCCTGCACTGATCGATCTTTCGTTTGTGGGGGCCGACAGCGCCACCCTTTCGCCAGAAGTACGAAAGGCCCTGCAGAGCGCTGATCTGATCGTCTTCTGCCCCAGCAACCCCTACGTGAGCATCGACCCCATCCTCAGCGTGCCGGGGCTGCGCGGAATGGTGCGCCAGTCGAGCGCGCCCCGGATTGCGGTCAGCCCCATTGTGGGCGGCCAGGCGCTGAAAGGTCCCGCGGCCAAAATGATGCGAGAACTGGGCGAGGTAAGCAGCCCGCTGACTGTGGTTGACCACTTGGGCGATGTGCTGGATGGATTCGTCCTGGACCGTGCGGACGCGGTGCTGGCCGATGCTGTCATTCTGCATGCACTGGTGACCGGCACGGTTATGACTGATCTTCCCTCCAAAGAGCGCCTGGCCCAGGAAGTTCTCGCGTTTGGGGCCACCTTGCGTCAATCCTCCATCCCCGCTGATTGATGTTCCCACCAAAACAACTGTGGGTTGTGATTCCCGCCAAGCCCCTGCGCGAGGGCAAGAGCCGGTTGGCGTCGGCTCTGAGCGCGGAGGCCCGGCGCGAGTTGACGCGCCATTTCATCCAACGAACGCTGGCTGTCGTCCTCTCGGTGACAGAATTGGCGGGTGTGGTTGTGGTCAGCCGGGACGGGGAGATACTGGCGCTGGCCGAAGTCGCGGGCGCGCAGGTGTTGCCGGAGACGGGCAGCGGGATGCTCGCCACAGTTGCTGAGGAGTGGGGGCTGAACCGGGCTGTGGGCCAGGCCGCATCCTTCGTCGGGTCGAAGGGGGGCGATGGGCTGCTCTTTCTGCCCACCGATCTCCCGCTGCTGGCCGCGGATGACATCCGGGCGTTGGCCGCGGCCTGGGCTGGCCGCGAAAAGTGCGCTGTGCTTGCCGCTAGCCAGGACGGCGGAACCAATGCTCTGCTTCTCTCCCCGCCGGATGCCATTGCCCCGGCCTTTGGAGTGGGCAGCTTTGCCCGGCATCTCCGCCTGGCGGACGAGAGGGGTCTGGCCGTGGCGCTGGTGGAATCCGAAGGGCTGGCCTGGGATGTGGACACGCCGGAGGAATATCGGCGAATGGCTGGGATTCCTGAATGATTGGAAGCGGGTAGATTTGTACGCAAGCAACCCTACGCGCCCAATGCCTCTGGTCCGCAGGCCCGTCGATAGCCACAGGTACGGCAGCGCGGGAAGTCCTGATGGTTTCGGTTCACATCGGGTACGCCGCGTGCGGCGCGGATGGCCTGGGCTGTTTCCAACACCTGCCCGCGCAGTTCATCGCTGAAGGGAATGCGCAGGGTGGCGTCGGCATAGCGAAGCAGGCCATAGGGCGGGCGCACTTTCTGCACATCTTCCACCAGCAGACAGTAGGTTGCCAGTTGCAGAATGTGGCTGGCATAGGGTTGGGCAGGGCGGCGGCGGCTCTTCACCTCTACGGGAATCGGGACAGTCTGCCCGTTTTCCGTCACCCGCACCAGATAGTCCGGGCGGCCCACCAGCCCATAGCGGCGGCTGATCAGCGGCTGCTCTTGCTTTTCCCACTGGCCCGTGTCGCTGTACACGACTTCGCCCACGGGCAAACCGGCCTCTTGCCATTGGCGTCGCCCGCCGCGCAGCAGCAGTATACCAGCGACCAGCAGCAGCAGTACGCCGATCCAAAGATATATCATTGGGATAGCCTATTCACCGGGCAGACTTTTGCAGAGAATGTCCCAAGTGCCCCGCTGGCACACCTCATCCCTCTGATTGAGAACCTCCATTTTGAAAACGACAATGCCGCCACCAGCCCGGGGCATGGGTTTCTTCTCGGAAACAGTCGCGCGCAGGCGCACAGTATCCCCCATCAGAATCGGGCGGCGGAATTGCCATTCCAGCTTTGTGAATGCCTGGACTGTCTCCTCCATAAAACCCATACGCACGGCCAGGCCGCTGGCAATGCTCAATACCAGCAGGCCGTGGGCCACCCGCTGGCCGAACATCTGCTCTTTGCTATACTCCGCGTCTGTGTGGATACGGTTCCAGTCGCCGGAGAGCGCGGCAAAGTTCACCACATCGGTCTCGGTGATGGTGCGGCCTACGCTCTCGCTGCTGTCGCCCGTCTCAAATTCCTCGAAGTGCAGTCCCATGGGGGGCTGCATTTTGCGTGTTGTCATCGACTTCCTTCCTCTTTCTTCCTTTGTGACTTTGTGACTTTGTGGTTTTGCACTACGTCAATTTCACCAGCATTTTGCCCAGATTTTCGCCGCTGAACAGCCCGATGAAAGCGTCCGGCGCGTTTTCGATTCCATCCACAACTGTCTCTTCCCAGTGGATTTTGCCTTCCCCCATCCAGGCCGCCATATCCCGATAGAAATCCGCGTTCCGATCCGAATGGTCGGATACGATAAAGCCCTGTATGCGTAGACGGCGGCCAATGATCAGGGCTAGATTGCGCGGGCCTGGCTCCGGTTGGCTGGCGTTGTATTGAGAGATCATCCCGCAGACGGCGATGCGTCCGAAATCGTTCATCAGCGAGAGGGTGGCTTCCAGGTGGTCGCCGCCCACATTTTCAAAATAGACATCCACCCCGTCCGGGCATTCGGCCGCGATGGCCTTGCGCAGATTCTTGACTTCCCGATAATTCACCGCGCCGTCTACCCCCGCTTTTTCCCGCAGCCACGCGATTTTTGCTGCGCTGCCCGCGCTGCCCACCACCCGACAGCCTTTCAGTTTGGCAATCTGACAGACCAGCGAACCGACCGCGCCTGCCGCGCCGGAGACGAAAACAGTCTCCCCGGCTTTGGGCTGGCCGATGTCCAGCAACCCCACATAGGCTGTCTTGCCCGGCATCCCCAGCACGCCCAGAAAGCTCTGCACCGGGGCCAGGGACGGGTCGATTTTGGCCGCTCCCTTGCCGTGGACGCTGGCGTATTCCCGCCAGCCGTAATTGTGGAGAACAGTGTCGCCGGGGCTGAAATCGGGGTGATTGGAGGCGATGACTTCACCCACCGCACCGCCGGTCATGGCTTCGCCCAGGGCAAAGGGCGCGGTGTAGCTGCGGCCCTCGCGCATCCGCCCCCGCATATACGGATCGACGGACATATAGAGGTTGCGCACCAGCAGGTGATCAGCGGGCGGGGTGGTCTCCAGTTCGACAGTGGCGAGAGCAAAATTGTCGGCGTTCGGCTCACCTGTAGGGCGGCTGGCCAGGCGGATTTCGCGGCTGGAAATGGTGGACATCAGTCTTCTCCAAAGTGTAGGGTTATGGGTTTTGCATCCGGGCATTGAAAGCTGCCGAGCCACCTTTGGGGATGCTCAGACTTTGCCAGACGGGCGCATAGTGTTTGCAGATCAGGACGATCTGCCCGGTGTGGTAGCTGTAGTGGTCGAGCTGCCGGTTGATGGCCTTGAGCACCAGATGGGGTTCGCTGCGGATGGTCACGGTGCGGCCCAGATCGTCCGGGGCCAGGCTGTCGATAGTATCCAGCAGAATGTCCCAGCCTGATTCCCAATAGGCAGTCAGCCAGGCGCGATCCTGGCCCGGCTCGATGACGAATTCGCTGTCCCGGTTGCGGTCGGCTTTCTCCCCGTCGCTGGTCAGGAAGTCTCGCCACCGGGAGCGCATATTGCCCGCCATATGCTTGACCAGCACAGCCACAGAATTGGCTTCAGAATCGAGCAGGGCAAAGAAGGCGTCGTCGTCGATCTGAGCCATTGCCCGGTCGGCCAGCCGCTTTTGGCGGCGAAAGAGCGCGGCCACATCTTTCAGATAAGCTTGGGCCAGGGATGTCTGCATTGGATGAATCCTCGCTGTCAGGTCAATGGTTATCGGCGTTTCTCCGTGACTACTTTCAGGCCAGGCAATTTTCAGGCCAGGCAATGTGACCGGCTGACACGGATAACGACAAAAACCGTCCACAGATAGCACAGATTTTCACAGATTGAATCCGTGTTCTCTTTTATCCGTGTATACAACCCTATTTTCAGAACAGTGCTCATGCCCGTTTCGGGCACAACCAGCAATGAAAATAGGGACGCAGATTTACGTAGAAGACACAGATTACGCAGATTCTATCCGTGCTTATCAGCGTTCATCCGTGGCTATTTTCAGGCCAGGAATCGCGCAGTCGCGACTTCGATCCCGATCACAGCCACCACCAAAACGATTCCCCACAACCTGCCGCTTCGCTCCAGCCGTCCGGAAATGATATAGCCCAGAATCAGACCCAGCACAATGCCACCCATCGAACCAAAAAAGACTTCAGCTACGCCATCGAAACCCGTGCGGGGACGGTCGCCCAGCAGCGCGCGCACCAGCAATCCACCCGGGAGAAAACCGGCCGCGGCAGCCAGCAATACAAAAACAAAACGTAGCAATGTATCCATCTGCGTTTACCTTTCTGAGATCGCAACCACAAAATCGTCAAGACGCGAAAAATCATTGCTTTTCTTTGTGGCTTTGGCGCTTTGTGGTTCACTCTTCTTCTGGGTCGCAGCCCAGTTGCTTCCAGGCCTTATCCACCGCGGCGGGCACGGCCCATTCGGCGGGTCTGTATACGATCCATTCGCTGTTGGTCAGGTCCCGGTGTTCGGCCACCAAATAGCGGGTGGCGGCTGCGGCTACATCTGCCTGGGAAAGATCAATACAGTAGAGTTCCATCACCGGATAGGGCAGGGGTTTGTGCCCCAGGCTCTCTGGCGAATCAGGCTGGATAGCTGCGGAGAGCGATTCCGTTTGGAAGTAGACACTGGGCGTGACAGGCTGGAAGGGTGTGTCCCTCGAGAGCAGAAACGGCAACTGGGCAACATCCGCGCTGCCCTCTGCCAGTATAGCTCTGGGAGACGACGAGTAGGCGCTCAGATAGTTCTCCATTGCCCGCTGCCATCCGGGCGGATTGTAGTTATCCCAGACGAGGATAAGCACGGCCAACCCAAAGCTGAAGAACGCGGGAATCAGCAGCCTCAATACCCGTCGGGCCGAAATTTTGGGAGGGGGCAATGCGGACGGAGATTCACTATTCATAACCCGGAGAGTATACACGCATCCCCTGCTTGGGTCAATCGTGTGCCGGATGAGCCAGCCTTGGCTTCTGGCGGCTTTCCCTCAAAATTTTCCGTCTTGCCCCATTGGGGAAGAGACCCTATACTACGGCAGACAGAACGCCAGATACAATCCACGTTCTTTTAACCAGACAGACAAGGACAGGAGACCCCCATGAAAATTCTGCTCTATTACCCCTTTGCCGAGGAAGATGTCGCCGAATTTCGCCGCATCGCCGCGGCCCAGGGACACGAAGTGATCCACGCGGGCAGCGATGAAGAGGCGCTGGCTGTGGCCCCGGAGATCGAAGTGATCCTGGGCCGTTTCCCCGAATCTGTCTGCGCGGCCGCGGCCAACCTGCGCTGGATCCAATCCTTCAGCGCAGGCATGGACAAATTTCTCTTCCCCGCGATGGCCGAGCGGGACGAGGTGATGCTCTCCAATATGGCCGGGATGTATGCTCCCCAGGGTGCAGAGCACGCCTGGGCTTTTCTGCTCGCTTTGGCTCGGGGTCTGACCCAGGCCCGGGAGCAACAGAAGCAGCATCAGTGGAAGGCTGGTTCTGTGGTAGAAATCACCGGTATGACTCTGGGCATTATTGGCATGGGCGGCTTTGGGATGGAGATGGTGAAACGGGCCGCGGGGTATAATATGACGATTCTGGCCGTAGACCCTATGCGCACGGATATCCCCCCGGGTGTGGCTGAGCTGAAACCGGCCAGCAAAGAGAATATCCACAGCCTGCTGCGCCGGTCCGATGCGGTGATGATGGCCTGCCCGCGCACGCCGGAGACCTATCATCTGATCAGCACAGAAGAACTGGCGTTGATGAAGCCGACCGCCTACCTGATCAATGTGACACGGGGCGGCATTATTGATGAAGACGCGCTGGTGGCTGCGCTGGAAGCAGGCGAGATTGCCGGCGCCGCGCTGGATGTGACTGAAAAAGAACCCCTGCCCGCGGAAAGCTCGCTGTGGGATGCGCCCAATCTGTTGCTCACGCCCCACCGGGCTGGCGCGTCCCAACACCGGCCACAGGTAATTGTGCGCTTCTTCCAGGAGCAATTGCAGCGCTATCTGACCGGGGAGCGCCCGCGCAACGTCATCGACAAGCGCCGGGGATACTAAAAACGGACGACGAAAGATTCGTCGGGAAACGGACAGAACGCCACAGGTGTGGGAATTTTTCTGTCCGTTTCCCGGAAAATGTCAATGGGATTGGCTGTAGAATTTGGCAAACGCCTGGGCCGCGGCTTCGGTTAAATCGCCGCCTCCCTCCTCCGCGTTGACCAGCAAGACGAAGCCCACCCCTGCCTCCGGCAGCAGACCGATGACACTGACAAAGCCATCGAACGCGCCTGTGTGGCTGACCAGGCGCAGGCCGTCGGCCTGTACAATTTCCCAGCCCAGGCCGTATTCCTCCAACAGGGGCGTCCACATCTCCGCCAGAGACTCTTCCGAGACGATGCGCGTACCGTCGCGGGCCATGCCCCGGTTGACAAGCATTTGCATATACAACCCCATCTCCCGCGCGCTGGCTTTGAGGGAACCGGACGGGGCCAGCGCGTCGTCGTCCCGGTCTTCGCTTTCCAGCGCTTCCGCGTCGCCGCCGCTGGTGTCATAGGCCAGAGAGTGATTGGGATTTTGCCGGGCTTCGCTCACGTAGACAGTGGCCGTCTCCATTCCCAGGGGATCGAGCAGCCGCTCGCGCAGCAGCCGGGCATAGCTTTCGTGGACGGTATCAAAATCACTCCCCGCGGCCAGGGCAGCCAGATAGCCTGCTAGGGATGAGGAGATATTGCTGTAGCTAAAGACCTCCCCTGGCGCGTCCAGCAGTTCGGCCTCGCCAGCCACAGCAAAGATGTCGTCCACGCTTGGGCTGTCGGGCAGGGCCTCTTCCGCGTCGTCGGGGATGCCGCTGGTCATGGAAAGCAGATGGCGAAAGGTGACTGTCTCGCTGGCGTCGTCCTCGGCCAGGGCAAAGTCCGGGTCGATCTCCACCACAGGTGTATCCCATTCCACCACACCGGCGTCCACAAGTGTTGCCACCAGCAGCGCGGTCATAGATTTGTGGGTGGACCCAATGTGGAAAAGCGTATCCCCATCCACGGGCAGATTCTTCTCCACATCGCGCAGCCCGTAGCCCTCTACCAGAAGCGGCCCATCCCCATTGACAACAGCCAGAGAGAGGCCGGGGATGCTGTTCTCTTCCTGGGCGTCCTGAATGTAGGCGGCGAAATCTGCCACCCACTTTTTATCTTCCGGGGCAGGCAGGGCGGTGGCAGATGCCAGAGGGGTGTCTGTCGGCTCCGCGACTGCGGCTGCCGGTTGCGACACTGCTGCTGGCGGGGCTGGCTCGGCAATGGCCGGGCTGTCACAGCCGCCCAGCAGCCACAGCACAGCGAGCAGCCCGAGCAAAAGGCGAAGGTTGATGAGGGCGTTGTTCTTTGAGCGCGCGATCGGGCCTGCTGTAGACATATCCGTCCTGTCTTTCCTGTTCATGTGAAATTGATGCAGAGTTTGATAGCGTCGGTTGGGTCCTGAAATGTGTGGAGAAAAGCGTCCGCGGCCTGGGCAAAGGGCACAATCGGCTCGGCGATGCCCTGGGAGGTAAGCCAGCCCCGGCGGAAGAACTCCACGACTGTTACTTCCAGCCGGGCCAAATCCCACTGGGGCGCTTCCCGGCTGGGATTGTCCCACACGGGCATACTGCTGATCAGTTCCAGCCGGTTGTGATGCCATTCCGCGCCCAAAGGCAGATGGCTGTGTTCGCCTTTGTAGTAGCCCAGGGTGACGATACGGGCGCATTGGCCCACACTGCGCATGGCCCCGTAGAGCGCGGGATAGCTGCCGCTGGCCTCGATAGCCACATCCGCGGGCCGACCCAACAGACGGCGCACAGCCAGCCCCCCATCCTCGGCCGCGGGATCGATTGTGGCTGTCGCGCCCAAGCGTTCGGCCAGCGCCCGGCGTTTGGGCAGGGGGTCCACAGCGACAATTTCCGCGCAGCCAGCCCGGGCCAGCAGTTGGACCACACACAGCCCAATCGCGCCCATCCCGGAGACGGCCACAATATCCCCCAATGTGACGCGGGCATCGCGCACCGCGCCATAGGCATAGAGCGCCGGGTCCAGACAGACCGCATCCGCAGGGGCAAGTTCGGGCGGCAGGTGGTGGAGCGCAGCAGCCGCTTTGGTGACACTCTCGGCCACTGGGCCGTAGCCGTAGACCCGATCGCCGGGCTGGAAACCGGCCACATCCGCGCCCACTTCCGTCACCGCGCCCACGGCCATATTGCCGATGAACTGGCCGACAAAGCCGGGCGCGGCGTTGGGTGCATCGGCTGGGGCGGGCACAAAGAGGCGCAGAGCCGGGTCAAAACGCTGCTCCTGAAAGGGAGATTCGCCGCTGAAGATGTGGAACATTGTGCCGTGCTTCACCGCGGCGAATTCTGTGCGGAAACGTACCTGCCCCGGCTGGAGCGGGCCGTCGGTGTACTCTGCCAGCACCGCGTGTTGGGGCGCGTCAACGAAGAGTCCTCGGGGCATACGATCCTCTGCTTTCTGGCGTGGCTGGATAGATGGGAAAATTTCGACGCAAAGGCGCAAAAAAATCGCCTTGCTCTCTGTGCCTTTGTATCGTTGGCGTTATGAATTCTGTTGCCGTTGATCCCTACAGAAAATCCACAATTTGCCAAAGGTCTGGTACAATTTGTGCCAGACCTTTGGTGTGTACAATCGACAGGACAACCCATAGGACCAGGTGAATTGAATATATTGGCGAAAAGAGTCATCTGCAATTTGCCCATTATACTCGCCACGGTCATAAACCAACATTTTTTTTGCTCGGGTAGGAATGCAAGGTTAGCCCCGTGGTCAGCATACAGGACCCAAACGCGCAAAAATGCTTGTCCTATTCTCCGCCGAAGACGGGTGGACGGAAGATGAATGGCTGTATGCCGCCCTGCCCGAAATCCCGCTTTTGACATTCTCGCAGACAGCCGTGAGGAAAGTTATTCCGTAGACGACGGGAAGTCTACTTATTTGGTCTATAGCACTTTCAGGAGTACCTAATGCTCGTCCCAATTTCGTGGCTCAAAGAATACGTAGACATTAATCTGCCCATCGACGCACTGGCCGAGCGCATCACTCTGGCCGGGCTGGAAGTGGCCGCGGTCAAGCGGGTGGGCGACTGGTGGGACGCGGACACACTCGTCGTCGGCCAGGTGATCGCGGTGAAGGATCATCCGGAGGCGGACCGGCTGGTGCTGGTGGATGTGGAGCACGGCGAGGCCGAACCCCAACAGGTGGTGACAGGCGCGCCCAATCTCTTCCAGTATAAAGGCCAGAGCGTGGCCGCTGGCACACTGCCCGTCCTCAAAGTCGCCTTTGCCCGCCAGGGCGCGGTGCTGGTGGACGCGTACAGCGACGAACGCCCCCGCCCCTTCAAAAAACTCAAACCGGCCAAAATCCGTGGCATCCGCTCCTCTGGAATGGTCTGTTCGGAGCTGGAACTGGGGCTGAGCGAAGAGCACGAGGGCATTCTCCTCTTGCCCCTCGACGCCCCTCCCGGCCTGCCCCTGCGCGACTATCTGGGCGATGATGTGGTGGAGATCGAACTGACGCCGGATATGGCCCGCTGCCTGAGTATGAGCGGCGTGGCGCGGGAAGTCCACGCGCTGACCGGCGCGGCCCTCCATCTGCCCGCGGACGATTGCCAGCCCCGCGGGGACGACAGCGCGGCCGATTACGTGGCCGTGGAAATCGCAGACCCCAGCCTTTGCAACCGCTATACCGCCACTCTCATCCGCGATGTGACCGTCGGCCCCTCGCCCCTGTGGATGCAGGAGCGGCTGCGCAAGGCCGGGATGCGCCCCATCAGCAATATCGTGGACATCACCAATTATGTGATGCTTGAAACCGGCCAGCCCCTGCACGCCTTCGACTACGACCTGCTGGCCGCGCGGGCACAGGCCAGCGGCGCGGCCAAACCGAGGGTTATCGTGCGCAGCGCCCACCCCGGCGAAAAGATGACAACTCTCGACGGCCAGGCCCGCCAACTGGACGGTTCGATGCTGCTGATTACCGACACTGCCGGGCCGCTGGCCATCGCCGGTGTGATGGGCGGCGCTGAGACGGAAGTCCACGACGGCACTCGCCACATTCTGCTGGAAGCGGCCACTTTCGAGGGCATCAACAACCGGCGCACCAGCCAGAAGCTCAAATTGCACAGCGAGGCCAGCCACCGCTTCACCCGGGGTGTGCCCGCCACCCTCAACGACGTTGCCGCGCGCCGCGCCGCTGAATTGATGCGCCTCTACGCGGGGGGGCGTATCGTTCCCGGCATTGTGGACGCCTATCCCGCACCCCAGGCCGAGACGACTGTCTACACCAGCGCGGGAGATGTGCGCCGCCTGCTGGGAATGGATTTGACCCGCGGCCAGATTGCCAGCGCGCTGGAAAAACTCGACTTCCGGGTAAAGGAAGTCCCTATGCCCCCTACCGACGCGCCGACGAATGCCGTCCTCGGCCTCTACCGGGCGGACGACGAGCCAGTGCTGGCCGCGACTGTGCCCTGGCATCGCCTGGACATCGCCATGCCCGCGGACCTGACCGAAGAGGTGGCGCGTATTGTGGGCTATGACAAAGTGGGGGTCACACTGCTGGACACGGCCTTGCCGCCCCAACGCCGCAATGAAGTGTTGGAAGCCGAGGAGAAGCTGCGGGACATTCTCATTGCCTGTGGCTTGCAGGACACAATCGGCTACGCCCTGACCACACCGGAGAATCACCGCAAGCTGCTGGCGACGAATGGCAGCACTCCTGACCCGAAGTTCATCGAACTGGCGAATCCCCTTTCAATGGATCGCCGGGTCATGCGCCGGGATTTGATGGTCAGCGCGTTGGAAAACCTGGCCTACAACAGCCGCTACACCGATCGCCAGGCCCTCTTTGAGATTGGCCGGGTCTATCGACCAGAGAACGGCGACGGCACATTGCCGCAGGAAGATCGCCGGGTCTGCATCGCCCTGACCGGCTCCCGCCAGCCCGTTAACTATCACAGCAGCGACAGCGATAAGGATAGCTTCGACTTCTTCGACCTGAAGGGCGTTGTGGAGACGCTGGTCAGCCGTATGGGCATTGAAGCCGGCGCGCTCCGTTTCGCCGCCCACCCGGATTCCGCTTCCTTCGGCCCCCGCTGCGCGCTGGTCAGCATCGGCGAGCGTAGTTTGGGCATCCTCGGCGAACTGCACCCGAAAGTACGGACTGCCTTTGGCCTGGGCGACGAGCGGGTCTGTGTGGCCGAACTGCATATCGGGCCGCTGGTTCGTCCCAGTTGGCAGCTGTCCAATATGCCAGCCATCAGCGTCTATCAGCCCGTGCGCGAGGACCTGGCCTTTGCCGTGGACGAGGAAGTGACTGTGCGTCGGGTGCGGGATGCGATTGTGGCCGGCGGCGGCGATCTGCTGGTAGATGTGGAACTCTTCGATATCTACCGGGGTGCGCCCCTGCCCGTGGGACAGAAATCCCTGGCCTGGCGGGTGGCCTATCAGAGCGCCGAGCGCAATCTGGCCGAAAAGGAAGTCAATAATCTGCGGGTAAAGATTGTCAAGGCGGTGGAAGAGGCGACGGGTGGGGTCTTGCGGGGGTAGTAGAGGCGAATGTTCTTCTATCACGGCACTGACATTGACAGCGCATTGGACATTCTGAACGACGGTTTGAGTGTCGAACGGTTGCGGCTACTTCAATCGCTTCGCCAAACACAGCTTGGCCCTGGCTTGTATGTGACGGAAGACCCGGAAACCGCCTGGTTCTTTGCGTCTCTGGCTCCGGGCAATCGCGGACGTGGCTACACCGTTCTCGAAATCGAATTGGCAGACAGTGCTTTTGAAAAGCTGCGCCGTAATGGATTTGTCTATGTGGAGGAGATTGTAAACGTTCCGTTTCGTGCAATGCAATATCGCTTTGCATTGACAGCGTTCGCTGAGATAAACGCGCAGGCGATCTTTCGCCCGTTTCGTAGGCAGGAGTGAGGAAATGGATAAAAAGCGTCGTTACTCGCTGGATGAGTTAGACGTGGGCAATGCTGCGGTATTTCGAGAACAAGGTGGCGTTTTCTCACATACACACACAATACACTTTGCGCGTCCATTGACCCTGGCCGAGCGGATGCTCTTTGTGGATGTGCTCACAGGTTTCTACCACACAGTACACTTCTCGCGCCGCTTTGGCGACGGACTGGTCGATGTTCCCGTTGTAGAGTTTCCAGAGGACGGCATCGCACGCTATACCCTGCGCCAGACGGCATTGAGCGGTCCATGGAAAGAGCTTCTGCTGGCGATTCTCGCCAACTTCGGCCACGAAGTCGCGCCGATCCGTCTACACGACGATAGCCGGGTCTTTGCGCCCGCTCTTTCCGCCGTTGCGCCTGATTGACAAATCGTCTCACCTGGAAAAAGAGCGAACGCCCTGAATATCAATTCGGAGCGTTCGCTCTTTTCTTATCCGCATTCATCCGCCCAATCAACGTCCTCAGCGTTCTATCTCTTCACCACTTCCAGCGGCTGATCCTTCCGCACCCGGAAGTGGTCCAAGTCGTGGGCCACAATTGTATTGGGAAATTCGGCTTGGGCCTCGGCCAGCACATCCTGCGTGCGGTAGCGGCGGCTGAGGTGATGGAGGATTAGCTGCTTGACGCCGGACTTGGCGGCCAGTTTGGCCGCGGCTTTGGCGGTGATGTGGCCGTGGGCCTTTGCCATCTCCGCTTCCTCTTCCAAATACGTCGATTCGATGACCAGCAGGTCCGCGTCGGCCACAATTTTGTGCAGGGGACCCGTGCGCCCCACATCCCCGATAAAGCAGAACTTTGCGCCCCGCTGGGCCTCCCCCAATACGGCGTCGGGGTGAATCACCCGCCCGTCGGCCAGGGTAATTGCTTTGCCCTCCACCAGTTCCCGGCGGGCGGGGCCGTTGGGAACGCCCAGTGCTTCGGCCGCCGCGTTGTCGAAGGGACGGCGGGTGCGCTCCTCGAAGGTGAAGCCGAAGCAGCCCGCACCCCGATGGACGACGGGGAAGGCGGTGAGGGTGAAATGGCGATCCTCGAAGAGCAACCCCTCTTCCAGTAGATTGAGGGTGACACCAGAATTGGCAATGTTATTGGCGCCAAAGACCACTTCCATCAGCCCGCGCACCCGTCCAATAGCGGGCGCGCCACCGTAGATATTCAGTTCGTCCAGCGCTTCCCAGTGGCCCAGGGTGCTGGCCAGACCGCCCAATCCCAAAATGTGATCCAAATGGCCGTGGGTGAGGAGGATTTTGTCCAGACGGCGAAAACCCAGACCGCTGCGCAATATCTGGCGCTGGGTTCCCTCGCCGCAGTCGATGAGGAAGCGATGTTCGTTCACCATCACCAGCGCGGAGGAAAGCCCCCGATGGGCCGAGGGCGCGCTGGCCGATGTACCAAAAAAGACGAGTTCAAACACGGGGGAACCTCGATAGTGATGTAGCGCGCAGGGTGAAGGGGTGGCAAGATGAGAAGGTGAAGTATACTGTCACCCCCTCACCTTGTCATCTTGTCATCTTCGCCGCCGAACCTTCTTGGGCGCTTTTTCCTTCTCGGCCAGCATTGCCAACGCCTGTTCCAGCGTCACTTCCTCTGGCTTCTGCTCTTTGGGCAGGGTGGCGTTGATCTTTTTGTGGTTGACATACGGCCCGTAGCGTCCGTTGAGCACCTGCACGGGTTTGCCATCCTCCGGGTGTGTGCCCAGTTCTTTGATGACCGTCTTGCTGCTGCCCCGCTTGGCCGGCGCGGCAGCCAAGACCTCCAACGCCCGCTCCAGTTCCACTTCCAGCACGTCATCCGGCGCTTTCAGGCTGGCAAATTTGCCGTCGTGGACGATAAAGGGGCCAAAGCGCCCCACCCCCGCCTTCACTTCCTTGCCCGTCTCCGGGTGGATGCCCAGCGTGCGGGGCAGGCTGAGCAATTTGAGGGCCAGTTCCAAATCCACATCGCCCTTTTCCATGCCTTTGAGCAGGCTGGAACGCTTGGGTTTGGTCGGTTTGCCATTCTTGCCCTTTGGCCCTTCCTCGCCCAGTTGGACGTACGGTCCGTAGGGGCCATCTTTCAAAAAGATGGGTAGATCGCTCTCCGGATCGTTGCCCAGCGTCTCTGGTTCATCGCTGCTGCGGTTGAAAAGTTCTTCCACCAGTTCGGGTGTCAAGTCTGCCGGGGGCAGGGAATCGGGCAGGCCGGCGGTCACCCGATCGCCGTTGCTGCCCCGCGCCAGAAAGGGGCCAAACTGGCCGATGCGCAGCTCCGCGTCCAGATCGCTCAGGTCTACCTGGCTGGCAACGCGGGCTTCAATCCCGGCTTCCTTCTCCTTTACCTGATTTTCCAGACCGGCCTGGCCCAGGAAAAAGGCCCGCAGATATTCCAGCCAGCCCGCTTCGCCCCCGGCGATGTCGTCCAGTTTCTGCTCCATCTCCGCGGTGAAGCGCAGGTCCACCAGTTCGTCGAAATGCTCTTCCAGCAATTGGGTGACGGCAAAAGCGACGAATGTGGGGACCAGTTCCTTGCGTTGTTTGAAAACGTAGCCCCGCACCTGAATGGTGTCGATGACAGTGGCGTAAGTGCTGGGCCGTCCGATGCCCTCCGACTCCAGGGCTTTCACCAGTGTGGCTTCCGTATAGCGGGCGGGCGGTTTGGTTTCGTGGCCCACAGCCTCCAACTCCCGTACATCCACTTCTTCGTCCACGGCCAGGGGCGGCAACACAGAGTCCTGATCTTCCAGCGCGGCCTCCGGGTCGTCGCTGCCCTCCACATAGGCCCGGAAAAAGCCGGGGAAGAGTATCTCTCGCCCGCTGGCTCGGAAAATGGCATCTTCCACGCCGATGGTGACAGTCGTAAATTTGAGCCGGGCGTCGGCCATTTGGGTGGCAACGGTGCGCTTCCAAATGAGATCGTAGAGCGCGCTTTCCTGGCCGGAAATGGGCAGCCGATCCGCGGGCAACATCTCATTCCCCGCAGGGCGGATGGCCTCGTGGGCCTCCTGCGCGCCTTTGGATTTGGTGGCGTAGCGCCGGGGCTTGTCGCTGAGATAATTGTCGCCGTAGAGTTCAGTCACCCGCTTGCGGGCCGCGGAGACCGCCTCGTCGCTCAGATTCACCGAATCCGTACGCATATAGGTGATGTGGCCATTTTCGTAGAGGGTCTGGGCCGTGCGCATTGTCTGCTTGGCTCCCCAGCCCAGCTTGCGATTGGCTTCCTGCTGCAATGTGCTGGTGGTGAAGGGCGGCGCGGGCGAACGTTTGGCTTCCCGATTCTCCACGCCGGTGATGACCCACGTGCCCTTCAACAGCCGCTCCCGCAATTTCAGGGTGTCGGCTTCATTCAGAAGCAGAACGTTTTTGTCTTCGGGGATTTTACCCGTTGTCTCGTCAAAGTCCCGCCCGCTGGCAACCCGCACATCGCCCACAGAGATCAGTTGGGCCTCGAAGCGGTGCTTGGGCTTGTCCGGGCGTTTGTTGAGCAGCGCTTTCAGGTCCCAATAGGAGCCGGTGCGGAAAGCCCGTCGCTCCCGTTCGCGCAGGACGAGCAGGCGCACGGCCACACTCTGCACCCGACCTGCCGAGAGTTTGGGCGCAATTTTTTTCCAGAGCAGGGGGGAGACTGTATAGCCCACCAGCCGATCCAGAATACGCCGGGCTTCCTGTGCCCGCACCAGATTGTCGTCGATCTGCCGGGTATCCTTGAGCGCCTGCTGAATGGCCTCTTTGGTGATTTCGTGGAAGACCATCCGTGTCACCGGCACTTTGGGCTTGAGCACTTCGTAGAGATGCCAGCCGATGCTCTCGCCTTCCCGGTCTTCGTCTGTGGCCAGAATCAGCTCGTCCGCATCTTTCAGCGCGGCGCGCAGTTCGGTGACGACTTTCTTCTTGGACGAAGGGATAACGTAGAGGGGATCGAAGTCCTTCTCCACATTGACGCCCAGGCGCGCCCACGGCTCGCCCTTCACCTTCGCGGGTATCTCACCGGCCGATGAGGGCAGGTCGCGTATGTGGCCCATACTGGCCTTGACCACATAGCCTTTGGGCAAAAAATTGCGGATGGTTTTCGCTTTGGTGGGCGATTCGACAATGACTAATTTTGACATAGTTTTATGGGCACGCTATATGAATTACGGATGTATTCTCGCACAACCGAAGGACACGGACAGTACACAAACAAACCCGGCGCATCTGGCCGGGGCGCAGGTAGTATAGAACATTCCCGCTACTTTATACAATAACGGCTCTTGCTGAGTTTGGCAAGGGGCAGCCGCGTTTTGGGAGCGAACCATTCGGAGGCAAATCAATTTGGGAGCGGCCGATGCCGGGAATCAGAGAGTAGCGCCCCCGGCTTGGCATATAACCCCAACCACCCATCCACCTTCCTTTTGACACCCACCCCAGGCCAACCCTATACTGATGCACATCCTTCCCAACTGCCGACCCACCCGCTTGATTTTGAGTCGAAAGGCCGTCCCATGACCGACCGAATCCTTCTCATCGACAAAATCCGCCGCCTGCCAGCGCAGATTGCCCGGCTGATTGACCGGCTGTCCGACGCGCAGTTGACCGCCCGCCCCCTGGCCGGGGAGTGGAGCGTGGCCCAGAATGTCCACCACTTGGCCGACTCCCACATGAACAGCTACATCCGCTGCAAGCTGATTGCCACAGAAGAACACCCGACGCTGAAGCCCTACGATCAGGAAATCTGGGCAGAGATGGCCGACGCATCTGGCCCGAATGTGACAGTTTCGCTCAGTCTATTGACTGCGCTGCACAGCCGCTGGGTCGTCTTTTGGGAGACGCTGCCAGCCGACGCCTGGGCGCGTACAGGCTTCCACCCGGAGAGCGGCGACGTGACATTGGACGATCAGCTACAACTCTACGCGGCCCACGGCGAGGCCCACATCGACCAGATCACCCGGACAATAGCCGCGGGACAGTAGAGACTCTTTCGGCACGTGGCGGTAAATATTGGGGTAAGAAACGTGAAACGTGAGACGTGAAACGTGAAACGTGAGACAGGACGGTACTCTCACGATTCACGCAGCACGCAGTACGCCTCACGCAGCACGCCTCACGCTTTCCTCCACACCCTCTCCCCACCAACTTTCGCCGCATATCCCCGCACCTGTTGCTCCAAATCGGCCCGATCTGTCCAGAAGGTGCTGAACTGGGAGCGATAGGCCAGAATCGCCTGGATTTTGGCCTGAAGACTGTCTTCGGAGAGAGGGTGGACTGTTGCCTGCCAGTTTTGCCCCGTGCGTGCCAGAACCTCCTCCAAACTGCCCTCCTTCTGCGCATAGGGATAATCCTCGTAGTAGGCCAACCGTTCGCCGAAGACCTGCTCGGCTGCCTGACGCACAAAAATGTGATCCACGTGATTACCGACGGTCAGAGGCGCGAGTATCTGTGTTGCGTCGGGCAGGCCACGCAGCAGGACCACCACTTCTTCCACCAGTCCCGCCTCGCCGGGATGCACAGGACCGAAAATTTCGTCGTCCGATTGATAATACATTGTGCCATCCGCCCCGCCCCGGTAGATGCAGTCGGGGATGGGCCAGTGCAGAAAGTCCGCGCCCAGCCGCGTGCAGGCAGCCGCGTCCTCGGCCCGTCGCTGGGCTTCGGCGCTGTCGTCCAATTGCCAGCGGTCGCGCAAGCTCTGCGCATAGTCAGACGCGCCGGTCTGTGAATCTCCCGCCATTACCGTCGCCACCAGCACGCTTTCCCCGGCCTGGGTGCGTTGGTAGATCTGCCCGCCACAGGAGAGAATTCCGTCGTCCAAGTGGGCGGCCAGCACAATTGTGTGCTCTGTCTTTGGGTCCATAGAACCGATTCCTGTCGTTGTGTACTATGAAAAGTGTAGTGTAGAATGCAGTAGCGCGGCGTTGATGTGTGCTTATCTGGCAGCAGACCTTCGAGCTATGGATTGGGAAAGGTGAATTGTCCTTCAATGAATGATTCCACGCAACTCGAAAGACTGCCACTCCGGCGGGTGGCTATGCTCAGTGTTCACACCGGGCCGCTGGCCCAATTGGGCGGCAGCAAGACCGGTGGGATGAATGTATACGTGCGGGAACTCAGCCGGGCGTTGGGCAAACGGGGGCTGCTGGTGGATGTTTTCACCCGGGCCGCGGCCGAGGAGGAGCCACGTATCCGCACAGATTTGGGCCAGAATGTGCGGGTGATTTATGTGCCGGCCGGGCCTCTCCACATCACTGCGCCCGATGACCTCCTGCCCTATTTGAACGATTTTGCCACGGAAGTTTGCCACTTTGCCCACGAGCAGGGCATACGCTACGATCTGCTGCACAGCCACTATTGGCTGTCCGGTCTGGTGGCCGAACGGCTGCGCCATCTGTGGGGACCTGTGCCTCTGGTGCAGATGTATCACACCCTTGGCCACATGAAAAATCAGATTGCCCAGAGCGAAAGCCAGCAGGCCAGCCCACAGCGCATTGCCGGCGAGGAACAGATCACCCGCACTGCCGACCGGCTGATCGCGGCCACACCGTCCGAGGCGGAGCAGTTGGTTCGGCTCTATGGCGCGGATGCGGAGAAAATTGCTATCATCCCGCCGGGGGTGGATATCTGCCATTTTCGCCCCCAGTCCCGGCTGGACGTGCGCCGACAATTGGGCCTGCCTGTGGAGCGCAAAATCGCCCTCTTTGTGGGGCGCATCGAACCCCTTAAGGGCGTGGATACAATTCTCCAGGCCACCCATCTGCTCTGGGATCAGAACCCTGCCCTGGCCGACGAACTGACTGTGGCAATTGTCGGGGGCAGCCCCTGGGCCGCGCAGTTGGATGCGGAGATGGCCCGTCTGCAGAAGATGCGCAGCGAATTGCAGTTGGAGCGGACAGTGCGCTTTGTGGGCGCACGTCAACAATCGGTGCTGCCCGATTTCTATTCCGCGGCGGATGTGGTGCTGATGCCCTCCCATTACGAGAGCTTTGGGATGGTGGGGCTGGAGGCGATGTCCTGCGGCACGCCAGTGATTGCCACGGCTGTGGGCGGGCTGGCCCATCTGGTGAAGGACGGCAAAACGGGCTTTTTGATTCCGTCCCGTGCGCCAGAGGAACTGACAAATCGACTGAATCTGCTGCTCAGCGACGAACTGTTGCGCTGGCAGATGGGACGGGCTGCCCGCAAAGAGGCGCGTCGCTACGGATGGCGGATCATTGCAGACAGAATGCTTGCGCTGTATACTACTACGGCCGCGCCTTTTTTGGCGGAAAAGATGTCTGTCCTGGCTGAGCGCATTCCTTGTCCTGGCTAAACGCGCCCGCTAAGACAAATGACCACTCGTTCCCCCATCGCGCTGCCTCTCTGCTACTGTCCGCCCACCCCACAGGAACGATTCAAACCGATGAACAACGATAAACTGTACTCGTGTGTCGCCCACATGGAAGCAGCCGCGCAGCGTCGCATCCCCGGTTTTGCCCGTGATTATCTGGTCAACGGCATCAGCCGGGGCGTCTCTGTGCGCAAAAACCGGGACTCGTTGGACAGCGTGGAACTCATGCCCCGCTACCTCCAGGAAGCTGACCGGCCCAGTCTCCGCTGCCACTTTTTGGGCAAAGAATATAACGCGCCCTTCGGCGTCGCACCCATGGGATTGTCCGGCCTGGTCTGGCCCAATTCCGAGCGAATTCTGGCCGCTGCCGCCAAAGCCCAGGGCATTCCCTATACACTCAGCACAGTCGCCACCATCAGCCTGGAAGAGGCCCGCAAAGTTGCTGGCGAGAATGCCTGGTTTCAGTTGTACACACCCCAGGAGCCAGAGGTCCGCAATGATATTCTGCGTCGCTGCCAGGAGGCGGGCTATGAAACTGTGATGGTGACAGTCGATGTCCCCTTCAAAACACGCCGGGATCACGACATCCGCAACGGGCTTTCTGTGCCCCCCCGCTTCGATCTGAGAACGCTGTGGCAGATGATGACCCATCCCGAATGGGCCTTGCGAATGCTGCGCGTAGGCGTGCCCCAATTTGTGAATCTGAAACCCTATCACGACGCAGGCCAATCCAGCAATGTAGGCCGCTCGATTCGGGAATCGACCAAATACATCGAAGAACGAATGGGCCTGCATATCACGCGTGAACGCTTTGAGGAGATTCGCGGTCAGTGGCCGGGCAAGTTGTTGGTCAAGGGTGTGCTGGACACGGAGGATGCCAAAGCCTATATGTCTTTGGGGGCAGACGGCCTGATCGTCTCCAATCACGGCGGGCGGCAATTGGATGCAGCGCCCTCGACAGTCTCCGTCCTGCCCCATATTCGTGCCGCGGTTGGGGCAGATGTACCGCTGATTGCCGATGGGGGCGTGCGCACTGGGCTGGACATTGCGCGTATGCTGGCGCTGGGGGCCGATTTTGTCCTGATGGGGCGGCCATTTCTCTATGCCGTGGCCGCGATGGGTAGCCAGGGCGGCGAGCACGTGATGGGAATTCTCAAGGCTGAGTTGCAGTCGACAATGGGGCAACTGGGCTGTCCCACATTGCGGGAACTGCCGGGGTGTCTGGTCTCAAAATAGCTACTGTACGTCGGACTGCCGGTCCGACGTACAATGACTATTCCGCAGTGTACTTCGCAATATCTGTATAAATGAAATCGTTGCCTTTGAAAAGCAACGGTTCGCCTGTATCTCTGGCAAGCGCATAGGCCAAACAATCACCGAAATTGAGATTGGCTTTGTGTCTGCCCTTTCCAAAGTCCTGGTAAGCCTGCCGGGCGATCTGCGCTTGTATAGCCGTAACTTCGGCGATTTCTATTCCGGTCTGACGAATGAAGAAATCCAGTTGCCGGCTGGCTTCTGCGTCACCATAGCTGTCAATATTGATGGCTGCCTCCAAGAAGTTTGCTGCGGACATGCGGCATACTGTTTCGGTGGCAATTGCCCTGACAAACGGTTCGGCATCTTCTTCCTGATAGAGGATGGCAAGCAAGGCCGACGTGTCGATAATCATTGGGGCATACCGTTTTCGTCGTAGAGCATATCCCCGTGTTCTACAGCGCTGACTGGCTGACGAATGTGTTTGGCGCAGCGCGCAGCTATCGACATCAACTCTTGAACCCGTGTCTCTGTGTTGTCTTGCCGGGACAACCGCTTTTTTTGTATGCGCAAAGCGTCCAGTACAACGGATGTCATACTTTGTCCTGTAAGCTTGGCCAGATCGCTTGCCAGTGTATAGACTTCTTTGTTCTTGATATTTAAGCTCATTACGCACCCATTTCCGCAATGGTAGAAGCACATTCTACCATTGCAGAATACTGCGTGTGTTCTGTTCTGTCAAGACTCTTTTTGCCGTTACCCCAAATCCCCCAGCCGATGTAAAATCAGCCCCGCCGCTGTGATGGCGGCGGTCTCGGCGCGCAGGATGCGCGGGCCGAGGGTGACGGCCAGCCAGCCCGCGGCGATAGCCTGGGCGGCCTCTGGGCTATCAATCCCTCCCTCCGGGCCGATGAGCAGGCTACACTCGGCTGGCGAATTTGCTCCGGCCAGGGCTGCGCCGAGGGTCAGCGATGTCGTGTTCGTCTCTTCCCAGGGCAGCAGGCGCAGACCGGATGGCTCGGCCACAGCCGCTCCCCAGTCCAGTGGATCGGCCAGCAACGGCAATCGCCCCCGCCCGCACTGCTCCGCGGCTTCCCGGATAATCGTCTGCCAGCGCGTGTACTTGCGGGTGATCTTCTCTGCCGGGCGCACAATCGTGCGGCTGCTGATCACAGGTACAAAGCGGCTGACGCCGATCTCCACCCCTTTTTGCAGCACCCACTCAAATTTATCCGCTTTCAGCGCGCAGAGGTAGAGCGACAGGGCAACGGGTGGTTCTCCCCCCGCGGTTTCCCGGCTCAATACATTTCCTGCGGCCGCGTTTTTGTCCAGACGTGAAATTTCGGTGGGATAGGCAAAGCTGGCGTTGTCCAGCAACAAAATTGTTTCGCCGGGGGAGAGGCGCAGCACTGTGCGCAACTGATGGGCCAGGGGCGACAGGTCTACGGGCTGGCCGGGGAGAATCGGCGTGTGGGTGAGGAAGAAACGGTGCATCCCTATATTTTACGCTTCACAATTAAGGCCACCCAATCCCCTTCCTGTTTGCGGGATTCCTCCACAAAACCGTGACGGGTGGCCGCTTTCAGCACAATATCCACCTTCTCTTCGATAATCCCGGAGAGGATCATCCGCCCGCCGGGCGCGACGGGTTCGGCCAGGGGCGGGTTGCCGTAGATGCCATCGAAAAGACCGGCCAGAATTTCGGCTAAAATGTTGGCGACCAGCAGGGGAAAACGGCCCGCCATCCCCGCGGGCACACTGCCCTGCTCCACAATCAACGCGTCCGGCCCTTCCGCCAGGCCATTGCGCCGGGCGTTGTCGCGGGTGGAATCCACGGCCAGGGGGTCGATATCTGTGGCATAGACCGGCGTTGCGCCCAGTTTGGCTGCTACAATCGACAGCACACCGCTGCCTGTGCCCACATCCAGAACAACCATCCCCGGCTGCACCAGTTCTTCCAGCGCGGCCACACAGAGACGGGTGGTGGGGTGCATCCCTGTGCCAAAGGCCATCCCCGGTTCCAGTGCCACCACAATATCTTCCGGCTGGCTTTCCACCGTTTCCCAGGCCGGGGCCAAAATTACCCGCCGCCCGATGCGCATGGGTTTGTAAAAGCGTTTCCAGGCGTGCGCCCAATCTTCTTCGCGCACGGTGCGGATGGCCGGTTCGGGGATGGGGTAGAGCAGGCTGAGCCGCCACAGCCCCTCTTCGATCAGCCGGCGAATCTCCGCGCCCCGGCGGCCCGGCTTGACATACGTTTTCACCACCAGCCGGTATTCGCCGTCGATAGGCTGGTTCAGGTCATCAAAGCCGGTGACTTCGATGACTGCGCCGCCGCCGGAAGCCTCGCCGCTGCTGCTGTCCTCTTCCCAGCCGCCGCCGTTGTAGCGATTGAAGAGTTCGCTGACCGCTTCCGCGGCCTCGCCGTCCACATCCACCGCGATTTCCAGCAATTCGCTACCAGTCATAGCCACCGTTCCACAGGGTATAGAGACCGTATAGTAAATAGAGGATGACCACCAGCGAAAGGAGTTTCCAGATGGTGTTGCGCTGGCTGTAGATGCGTTGCACCTCGGATTTGACTGCGCTGGGGCGCAGCACAACCAGCACAACGAGGATGAGAAGTATAAAAAGGATGCGTCGTAGACTCACAGCGGTTTTCCGGGAATCGTCTTCTCTGCTACAATGCGCCCCATGACACTATCCGGCCTTTCTTTCGACTGGTTCTTCAGTCAACTTCACCCTTTGCATCCGGGCTTCTGGCTGCTGCTCTCATTCCTGATCAGCGGCCTGTCCCTGGCGGGAACGCGCCTGATTCCCCGCAGGTTTGCCCGCCCGCTTCGGCTGGGGCGTTGGTTTTTTGTGCCCTATCTGGGACTGATAATCGGCGGACTTTCGCCCCGTCTGATGGGTCTGACTGATATCGACTGGGTGGCGAGCCTGGGGCTGGGGGTGGGTCTGATCTTTGCGATTTGGCTGCTGCTGTTGCTGGTACGGGCATCGCTGCACCGGGAAGAAAGTGTGGGCGTTCCGCAGCCCTCCGCCCGTCCCCTGCTGGCGGAGTTCGTCTGGGCCGGGGCGCAGGAGTTCCATTGGGTCTTCCTGCGTGGGGCGCTGTGGGAAATGCTGCTGGCCCTGCCTGCGCCGCCCGAATTGCCCGGCTATTGGGCCATCTGGCTGGCCTCTGCCCTGGCTCTGCCCGGCATTTTTGTCCAATACCGGCAGACTTCGCGGCGGATCGCGGCTGGTCTGCTTTTATGCACTACAGCCATTCTCTTTTTCTATACCCGCAACTTCTTCTTGTGCTGGCTGCTTCACGCCAGCGCCGGGTGGCTGATTGACCAGACGCGGACACAGGCCGAACAGCCCGGTGTGCGGACGGCGGAAGCGCCTACAACACAAACCCCAGCACAACCATCAATGCAAAAAGTGCAGCAGAGATGATGAGCAGTTGGCGGATATCACCAAAGACCTGCGCGTATTCAGTGCTCCAGTCCACTGTATCGGAGCCACGCTTGGGCGCAGTCTCTTCTGCTTTGCGCCGGGTGGACGTGGCTGCCGTAGTGGGCGCAGGCGCGCTGGGCGTCCGGTTGCCATAGAGTTCGCTGTAACTGCGGGGCTGGGCTTTGCTCTTGCCTGCCTGACGTCGGCTTTTTGTTTGCTTTGCCATAAACTGCTCGTTCCTTTCCGGGAAAAAGGGCCACAGGATTCGCAATGGCCCGGAAGCAACTTTTGTATATCTGTATGATTATACTCGCTGGGGGAAGCGAGATGCAAAGATAGGGATGGCTTTATGCACATTGCAGTAGGCTATAGCTGGTTTCCCACGGCCGCGGGCTACCATTGGGAGCGGGCGCTGGTAGAGCGGGGCCATCGGGTGACATTTGTGGGGCTGGGCCACGAGGAACGGGCTGGCTATGACGCCACAACGCCCATCGACCGCATTGTCGAACGATTGCCAGAGACGCCTGATCTCTTTCTTTGGATCGACCCGGCTGACCGCTACTTTCCCCAGGGAATCGAGCGTCTGCCCATCCCCACGGCCTGCTATCTGATCGATGTTCACATCGGCGGTTGGCGCAAAGTCGCGGCCCGCTTCTTTGACGCGGTTTTTGTGGCCCAGAAGGATTTTGTGGAGGAGTATACACAGGCAGTCGGCCACTGCCAGGTCTATTGGCTGCCCCTGGCTGCCGCGCCTGATGTTCACCGGGACCACAAATTGGAGCGCATCTACGACATCGGTTTTGTGGGGAATCTGGCCGCGGCCCACCGCGGCACAGCCCGTGCCCGTCGTCTGGCCCTGCTGGCCCATCGCTATCAAACCAATGACTTCTACCGCCACTACCCGCCGTCAGAAGTGGGCGAAGTCTACAGCCGCAGCCGTATTGTTTTCAATACCAGCATTGCCGGGGATGTGACTATGCGCATCTTTGAAGGCGCGGCCGCGGGCGCGCTGGTGTTGACCGATAGCGTTGCCAATGGGCTGCACGAACTGTTTTCTGTGGGGCAGGAAATTGTCGTTTTCAACGACGATACGAACGACGACGCAGACTTGCTTGCCAAAGCAGACTTTTATTTGGCCCAACCGGACGAGCGGAACGCTATCGCCGCGGCCGGTCAACGCCGGACACTGGCCGAACACACCTACGCCCATCGGGCAGATCGGCTGCTGGCCACCATTTCCCAGACCGGTTTTCGCCAATGTGCTTCTCTGCGCGGCGCATCAGAAGACGCCTGTCGTGCAGCCCGCCACACAGTATACACCCGGCTGCATATGCTGGACGCGCTGCTGGACGAAGCCCGAACCGCTGGCTATTATCCCGCGCGCCGCCTGTGGAGCGTCCTTCCCTGTCTGGCCCGGAGGTTGCTGCTCTGATGCGCGTTCTTTTTATTGCTCGTTATCGAGACCCAACCATGCATCGCAAAGCGGAATATATGGCAGAAACGCCCAATCTGCAGATTCGCCATATCTTCCCCCGGCATTGGCAGGACGACCTTCTGCGCGTGGATCAACAGTTGCCCGAACTGCCAGGACTGGAACGGCGACCGATGGGAATGATTGGCTCGCCGGTCGATCCCCACCGGTCGTTTTATCGCACGCTTGCTTTTGGCATCCCCACCTTTCGCCCCCACATCATCCACGCCGAGGAAGAGCCGGACAGCCTGGCCGCGTTGCAAATCGCACTCTGCCGCCGCGTCTTTGCGCCCAGAGCCAAATTGCTGCTGCATACCTGGCAGAATTTGGATCGCCCGTTGAGCCGGGCTGTGTCCCTGGTTTTGCGGGCCACACTGGCCGCGGCCGACGCGATTTTCTGCGCCAATCAGGAAGCAGTGGCGCTGCTGCGTCGCCGAGGATACGACCGGCCTACGCCGGTGATCCCTGCGGTGGGGGTGGACACTGAACGGTTCGGCCCCCGCGCGCAAAGAGAACCGGACATCTTTCGGGTAGGCTATGTCGGGCGGCTGGTTCCCGAAAAGGGCATCGACACACTGATTCAAGCCGCGGCCCTGCTGGTTGGGAGACAGACGGCTGGCGACTTTCAGGTGGTGATTGTGGGCGGCGGTCCCGCGGAAAGCGCCTTGCGCCAGCAGATGGCGGTATTGGCCTTGGAGGAGCGGGTGCAGTTTGTGGCCCCTGTGCCCACCGGGCAGATTGCCGGGCTGATAGGCGGACTGGACGCGTTGGTGCTGCCCAGCCGCTCGACAACTGTCTGGAAAGAGCAGTTGGGCCGGGTGCTGCTGGAAGCAATGGCCGTGGGGGTTCCTGTCATCGGCTCAGATTCCGGGGCCATCCCGGAAGTGATCGGGGACGCGGGGTTGATCTTCCCGGAGGGTGATGTGCGGGCGCTGGCTGCCCGGTTGGAGGAGTTGCGGGCCGACGCGGGCCTGCGCGACGAATTGATTGGACTAGGTCTGGTGCGTGCCAACAGTCTCTACAGCCAAAAGGAACTGGCCGCGCGCACAGTTGAATTCTATGGAAAATCGGGGAGTGGACTGGTGTGAATATCTGCATCGATATTTCCCCCGCTGTGCATGGCCGGGCCGGACTGGGGCGGCTGGCCAACGAACTGACCGCAGCTCTGCTGGCATTGGAGACCAAACACAACTTTTCCGCTTTTTACAACGCCGCGGCCAGCGCGCGGTTGGTGGCTCCTTTTGATGAGATGGCCCAGATTCCCTGGCAAACTGGCGACAAGCCCTGGCGAATGGGCGTTCTTTTGGCTCACCTGCTGCGCCGTTCTCAGGAGCAGCTTTTTGCCGGGGCAGAGCGCCCGGTATCTCTCTTTCACGCCACCGATCATCTGTTGCCCTATCTGCCCCACACCGCAACGGTTTTCACACTGGGCGATCTGACTTTTCTCACCCACGGGCAGACCCACGCCCGACTGAACCGTACATTCCTGCGTTTGATGATGCCCCTCTTCCTGCGCCGAGCCAACGGGATCATCACCATTTCTACCTCCACCCAGCGGGATATGGAAGCCCAATACGGCCCGCTCTCCACGCCCAGCAAAGTCATTTATCCCGGTGTGCACAGCCGTTTTCATCCGGCTACCGATGGGCGCTGGTTGGCGCAGGTGCGGGCGCGCTATGGCCTGCCCCAACGTTTTGTGCTGTATGTGGGGACGATTGAACCGCGCAAGAATCTGCCCTTCCTCATCCGAGCCTTTCAGCAGGCCGCGCTGGAAGGAGCGAAGCTGGTTATTAGCGGCAAAAAGGGCTGGATGTATGAGGAGACTTTTGCCCAGGTGCAGGCATTGGGCCTGGCCGAACGGGTGCTTTTTACCGGCTTCGTGGCCGATGACGACTTGCCTGCTCTGCTCTCACTGGCTGAACTTTTCGTCTTCCCCAGCCTCTACGAGGGCTTCGGCTTCCCTGTGATAGAGGCAATGGCCTGCGGCACACCGGTGATCACCAGTGACACGTCCAGCCTGCCCGAAGTGGCGGGGGAAGCTGCGTTGTTGATCGATCCGACGGATGTGGCCGGGCTGGCCGGGGCAATGGCGCGGGTGATGGGCGACGCTGGGTTGCGCGGTGCAATGGCCAAGAAGGGGATGGCACAGGCTGCGAAATTTTCCTGGGCGCGGGCAGCCCAGGAGACGGTAGAATTCTATACGGAAATCGGGCGGTCGACCGAACACCTATTGTGAGTAAAAAGCCAATGCTCCCCCCCCTTTTTCAACAGAAGCGACTGTGGCTGATCCTTGCCCTGGGGTTGTTGGCGTCCGTTTCGTTGTCCCGGGTCCTGTTCAAGGATGCTGAAAGCCGGGGCCTGGACTTCCACGCCTACTGGTTCTCCGGCCATTTTGTCTGGCAGGGACTGTCGCCGTACCCGCCCATAGCGGCTGTCAATCCGCTGGTGCTGGAGGGTTCCCGACTCACATTGCCGATCGTCTATTGGGATGGAGCCGCTGTGCAGACCGGTGAGGTGGGTCAGACGGGTTTTCCCACTGTGCCCGGATTGACCGCACCGGCGGTGCTGCTGATTTCAGTGCTCTCCCGTTTTTCGTGGCCTGTGGCGGTTCAGCTCTGGACAGCGCTCAATTGTCTCCTCCTGATAGTCATTGTCTGGGCGTGTACAAAGCTGCTCGACAGGCCATCTGTCTCCTACGAAAGTCTGCTGCTCTTGTTCATCGCGTTTTCATTAATCGCCACGCGTGAAACATTGGAATTCGGCCAATCGACAATTTTCGTTCTGGCGCTGATGCTGGTTGGGCTGGTCCTGGCCGACAAAAACCAGATGTTTGGGGGACTCGTGTTGGGCATCGGTTTGTCAAAGGCCACACTGATTTTTCCCGGTCTGCTCATTCTTCTCTACAAACGGCAATATTGGGGCGCGCTCGCCGCGATTGGGATGCAGATTGTGGGCACAGGGCTGCTTGCGCTGCTTGCTCACACGTCCTTTACAGAAATTGTGGCGGCCTATTTCCGTCTTCTTTCCGTCCACGCGGGTATGGCAGGGATGCATCTGGGCCAGGGCCTGCTGCGCAATCAGGCCGGGCTACAGATGGGTTTTGTCCTGTTGGCTGCCAGTCTTGTGGCAGCGGCGCTGATCCGTCTGGCCCATCGGCGGGAGGGGAGACCCGTTTCGCCTGCATCCGTGGCTTTTGTGCTGCTGGTGATTGGGATGCTGATGGGATTACTCTCCTTCTATCACCGCCGGTATGATTTTGTGGCAGGATTGCTCTTTTTGGCTCTTTTGATTGTGCCCGGCTCTCAATTGGCTGACTATTTTGTTCTGTCGGATCGGCAGCGGGAAGTCCTGTGGGCTGCTGTGGCGATGGTCGTCGGAGTCTGGGTTTTTCCCATTTATTTGCTGACAAGCCCGGCGCTGTACATATACATTTTTCAGTCAGCTACGCTGGCCGCGTTGGCAATCAGCTTTTGGCTTCTTTTTCGGGTTCGTTGGAACCCTATACATGGGAACTCTATACAAAAGGGGGAAGAGTAGCCGATGTATACGCTCGACGCGCGCACAGCCACCGCCCACTTCCCCGGCATTGGGCGCTATGTGCGCAACCTGGCCGGGGCGTTGCCGTCTCTCCTGGCCGAAGACGAACGGTTGGTCCTCCTCTGGAATCCGTCCGACCCTATCGCCTGGAACCCAACCGCCCTCGCCAGCCCACAGGTGCAGATCGTCTCCGCGCCCGTCTCCTCCTTCGGCCTTTCCCAGCAATGGAAGATTCCCCGCCTACTCCGTCAAATCGCCCAATCTCCAGTCCCCAATCCCCAATCCCCCCTCTACCACAGCACCTACTATCTGATGCCCTACCGCACTGGCGCGCCCACACTGCTGACTATCTACGATCTCATCGCACTGCTCCACCCCCAAACCGTATCCCTACGCGCCCGGCTTTTCTTCCGTGCCGCCACCCGTCTGGCCCTGGCCGCGTCGGACCGGATTGTCACAATTTCCGAATCGGCCCGGGACGATCTGCTGGCCCTCTTTCCCGTGGCCGCCGACCGGGTGACCGCCATCCCTCTGGCCGCGGACCCTCGCTTCCGTCCCCAATCCGCTGCCGAAATCGAACGGGTCCGCGCAAAATACAATTTGCCTGACCGCTATATTTTCTATCTGGGCATCAACAAACCCCACAAAAACCTGCCCCGGCTCATCCAAGCCTATGCGCAGCTCGCAATTCGCAACTCGCCCCTCGTCATTGCCGGCGCCTGGGACGACCGCTACCCCGAATCCCGCGCCCTGGCCGCGCCCCTGGGTGATTCTGTCCGTTTCCTCGGCCCGGTGGACGACGCGGACCTGCCCGCGCTCCACAGCGCGGCCGCGCTCTTTGCTTTCCCCAGTCTCTACGAGGGCTTTGGCCTGCCTGTGCTGGAAGCAATGGCCTGTGGCGCGCCGGTCATTTGTAGCAACCGGTCCAGCCTGCCGGAAGTGGCGGGGAACGCCGCTCTTCTCGTCGATCCGACGGACACCGATGCTATTGCCGCGGCCATTCAGCAAGTGTTGGAGAACAACGACTTATGCCGGTCGTTGGGTGAAAAAAGTCTGGTCCAGGCCGCCCGTTTCTCCTGGCAGCGCACGGCCGCCGAGACGCTGGCAGTCTATCGGGAGATGGCGGCGGCTGAGCGTTGATGGGCAGTGGCGGATGTGTTACAATGCCATCAGATCGTGCAGAGTGTAATCACTTGGGGAGGCGAAGATGGTACGCACACAGGTGCAGCTGACGGAAGAGCAGGCGCAGAAGCTTGAAGAAGTGGCCATCGCGAATCAGATTTCCAAAGCGGAGGTCGTACGTCAAGCGCTTGAACGCTTCTTTGGTCAAGAAGCGCCGATTTCTCGCGCTGAACGTATGCGCCGAGCCAGTGAAGTCTTTGGCAAATACCGTTCGGGCTACACAGATATATCGGCGAATCACGATGACCACTTGGCGGAGATATACGGTCAATGGTAGGTTTTGCCGACACATCCGGTCTTTATGCGTTGTTGGACGAGGATGACAACAATCACGCTGCCGGAGTCGCCTTCTGGCAGAATTATCACCAACAGCAAACGGACCTTGTGACAACAAACTACGTGCTTCTGGAATGCCAGGCCTTAATCCAGCGAAGATTGGGGATGGAGGCTGTATTGGACTTCCAAACCCGTATCGTGCCGATGCTTTCTGTTGACTGGATCACCGAATCGATTCATGGGCAGGGCGTTGCGCAGATGCTGACGGCCAACCGCCGTCAACTGAGTTTGGTGGACTGCACAAGTTTTGTGGTCATGCGCCATCTCAGCATTGATTCTGCTTTTACTTTCGACCAGCACTTTGCCGAGCAGGGATTTCGAGTCTTTCCGGAGAGACAGTAGCCAATGGCCCTCACCCTCCCAGCCACCTTCGCCTTCAGCCAGTCGAGCTTGCAAGCCTATGCCAACTGTCCCCGCCGCTTCTGGCTGGCCTATGTGGAGCAGTTGCCCTGGCCCAGCCAGGAAACCAAACCCTTTGACGCCTACGAGGAGCAAATGCGTCTGGGCAGCCGCTTCCACCAGGCCGTGCGCCGGGCCGAGACCGGCTTTGATCCCGAACTGCTGGCCGCCACCCTCGACTATCCGTTGGACGAGTGGTTTGCCGCCTACACCCGTCACCGCCCCGATGATCTGCCCACGCAATTTGTGGCAAGCGAGCAGGTGCTGAGCATTCCCTTTGGCAACGAAAATGGCCGCTACCGGCTGGCCGCGCGCTACGATCTCATCGCCGCCGAGCGGGCCAACGAACCGGAGAATGAGCAGGCACGAGCGGTGATTATCGACTGGAAGACGACCAGCCGCCCCACCCGCCGGGCGCGGCTGCAAGAGCAGTTGCAGACGGTCGTCTATCCCTTTGTGCTGGTGGAAGCCAGCGAGAGCCTGCCCTGGGGACCCATCGATCCGGCCCAGGTGGAGATGCGCTACTGGTTCACTGCCGCGCCCGACGAGTCGGTCATCTTCCCCTACAGCGCGGATTTGCACGCGGCCAACCGCACGCGACTGCAAGGACTGCTGGCCGAAATGCTGGCGGGCAGTGTCCAGGCCGACTTCCCCAAAGTGCCGGATACGGAGCAGAGTCGTCAGCATCTCTGCGCCTACTGCGTCTACCGCTCCCGCTGTGACCGGGGCATAGACGCGGGTGACCTGGCGGATGTGGACGACGCCGACTTCTTTGTGGTAGATTTGGAAGAGAGTCTGGAGTTCACGCTGGATACTGTGGAGGCGCTGGCCTTTTGAGAGGGGAATGAGATGAGTGTGCAAACAATCGACGCAATCTATGAAAAAGGCATATTTCGCATTCTTTCGCCTCGCAAAGTCGCGCTGACCGACGGGCAGGCAGTCCGACTGACACTGGAAGTCACAGATGTAGAAGTCGAAGTCGAAGGCGAAGGTGAAGGTGAAGTGTCGCCTCTATTACAGTGTGCCCTTCACATTTTCGACGGCCTGGACGAAGATGATGTGGAAGAAGTCGAGCGGATTGCTCTGGCGCGACAGCCCTTTTTCTCTGCGCGAGCCGCTATCGAATGAGCGAGATCACTCTGCTCGATTCGGATATTCTCTCGTATTTGCTGCCCGGACAGCAAAATGTGGTTGCACGCGCCCAGAAGTATCTGGCGGAACACGAGCATTTTCACTTCTCACTGATTACACGTTATGAGATTCTACGCGGTCTGAAAGCCAGGAATGCAGTTGTGCAGATCGAGCGTTTCGATCATTTCTGTGCTGAGAATTCAGTCGTCCCCCTCACAGACGAGATTATCCAAGTTGCTTCCTCAATCTACGCCCGGCTGTACCAGCAGGGGACAATCATCAACGACGCAGACATTCTGATTGCAGCAACGACCATCGCCCACGATATGACACTGGCGACCAACAACACTGCGCATTTCAGCCGGGTGGGTGAACTCCATTTGGACAACTGGGCAGAGGACGCATAACTGTGTCCCGCCCCTGGCTCGTCACCCCACCTGTTTCCCCGTCTCCTGCCCTGGCCGCGGCGGTAGGGGGACACCCTCTCGTCGCGCAACTCCTGGCCCAGCGGGGCATCGATACCCCCGCGGCCGCGTTGCCTTTTCTCGACCCCGCCGCCTATACTCCGTCCCCTCCCAGCGCGCTCGTCGGACTAGATCGGGCCGCACAGATTCTCCACGACGCCATCGACGCGGGTAAGCGCATTCTCGTCTGGGGTGATTTTGATGTGGACGGTCAGACCAGCACCTCCCTGCTCGTCGCCGCGCTGCGGGAACTGGTCGGGCAGTATCCTGAGCCTGTCGAAGGGCCGGAACGGATCGATTTCCATGTGCCCAATCGCTTCACCGAAAGCCACGGCATCCGCCCCGCCAAATTGACGGAAATTCTCAGCGACCCAATCCGCAAACCCGACCTGATTCTCACCTGCGATACGGGCATCTCCGACGGGCCGGGCATCGGTCTGGCGAAGGACGCGGGGGTGACGGTAGTCGTCACCGACCACCACGACCTGACCGCGGAGTTCGCCGAATATGTGCTGGGCGAAGAGCCAGCCTGCGGCTTTTCCGCCGACGCGGTGGGCCGGGAGAGCGTGCGCCGGGCCGACGCGCTGGTCAACCCGAAATTTCTCGCGCCGAACGATCCCCTGCGCACATTGCCCGGCGTGGGTGTGGCCTACAAACTGGTCCAGCGTCTCTACGAACTGGCAGGCCGGGCCGGAGAAGCCGTACAGTTTCTCGATCTGGTGGCCCTGGGCATTGTGGCCGATGTGGCCGAACAGGTCAACGACGCCCGCTACCTGCTTCAACTGGGGCTGGAACAGCTGCGCAGGACCGAGCGCATCGGTCTGAAGGCGCTGATCCACAACGCCCGGCTCAACCCGGAGACGCTGGACGCGGAATCCATCGGATTTCAACTCGGCCCGCGGATGAACGCGCTGGGCCGCCTGGACGACGCCACCGTCGCTGTGGAACTGCTGACCACCAAAGATGCTATCCGGGCCGGGCAACTGGCGGGCCAGATGGAACGGCTCAACAACCAACGCCGTCTGCTCACCAGCCAGATCAGCGGAATGGCCTTTGAAATTCTGGAGAAGCAACCCCATCTCCTCGACTTCAACGCGATTGTCCTGGCCCACCCCAACTGGCACGCGGGAATTGTGGGCATTGTCGCCTCGCGGATCGTTGAAGAGTACGGCAAACCGGTGGTGCTGATGCTCAACCCGCCCGGCGAAGTGGCAAGGGGAAGCGCACGCAGCACTCCCGGCGTGGATATCGGCGGCTCCATCGCGGCCTGCGCCCACCTGCTCATCGGCCACGGCGGCCATCCCGGCGCGGCCGGCCTTTCCCTGGAAGCGGACAAAATCGACCACTTCCGCCGGGAATTGAGTCGCCAGATCGACAGCCACCGCATAGACGCCGGGCCGGAAGGGCTGGTCATCGACACCGAACTGCGGCTGGTCGATCTCAGTCTGCATCTGGTGGAGCAAGTGCAGCGGCTGGCCCCTTTTGGCAACGGCAACCCCCAGCCCGTCTTTGTGACCCGCGGCCTGGCTGTGGCCGAGGATCGACGGATGGGCCGGGACGGAACCCACCGGCGGCTGGTGCTTCAGGACGAAAAGGAGAACAAACAGCCGTTGGTCTGGTTCAACGGCGCGGACGTGCAACTGCCCGAGGGCTTGCTGGACATCGCCTATACGTTCAACATCAACGAATACAAAGGCGAGCGCTCCCTGCAACTGATGTACAAAGACATCCGCGCCGCTGAAGCCGATATACTGATTGCCGGACCGAAGGCTTCGCCCGCCCGCCTGCCCATCCACGACTTGCGCGGCCAGTCGTTGGAATTGTCCAGCCTGCCCCAACCCGACGGCGCTTTCTGGCTGGCCGAGGGAACCCGTCTGGGCGAGGTGGAGTTCCACTCCCGCTTGCAGGCGCGACGCTATCCCAAAGGGCGACCGCTGGTGGTGTGGAGTGCGCCGCCATCCGCTGAGGTGCTGCACTGGCTGGTGGAGACACTGGCCCCGTCCGAACTGTGGCTGGTGGGGCGGGAGACCGGCGACGATTCCCTGGATGGCGTAGTCAAAGCCGTGGCCGCGATGGGCAAGCACGCCCTGGCTCAGGACGGCCGTCTGCCCATCGACCGGCTGGCCGCGCGTATCGGCGTCACCGAAGCAATTGTGCGCCACGCCCTCTTCTGGCTGGAGGCCAAGCGTATCCTGTGGGTGATGGAATGGGAGAGCGGCGACGTGGCCCGCATCGCGCCCGGCGACGGGCTGACCGCGGGGGATGCCGGGTTGCAGGAGAAGCAGGCGGAACTTTCCGGATTGCTGGCGGAGATGCGGGCGTGGCGGCGCTATTTTGTGTGGGCAGGGTTGGCAGAATTGGGGCTGCGATAGGTGGAAGTTAGACAGAATTCACAAAGTTCTTGACGAACGTTTGAATACTATCTATAATGGGCTTACTCATTGTTCTTACTATTGGGGTTTGAGCAGAATGAAAGGCATAGGAGGAAGAAGTGGTCGTTACACTTTCATCGAAAGGTCAATTGGTTATCCCCAAGAATGTTCGGGAGATACTAGGACTGGAAAGCGGTTCGCAATTGAACCTATCCTTTGATGGGGGCAAAATCACTCTTGAGCCATTCCAGGAGGATGAGGTCATCGATTTGCTATATGGAATGTTTAGTGGCGAGAACTTATTAGACGAACTGGAAGACGAACACAGGTTGGAATTGGATGGAGACAAACAGTGGCCGTGACACGTTATGTACTGGATGCCTGGGCGCTTCTTGCCTTTCTCCAGAAAGAAGAACCAGCCGCAACCCGAATGAGTTCTTTGCTGCACCAGGCCAAAGCACCGTCTGATATCGAGCTTTATGCCTCTGTTCTCAATTTGGGAGAGGTCTATTATCGTATCGCCAAACGCAAGAATGAAACAGCGGCATATCAAACACTTGCGCTGTTCCGGCGCTTGTCAATGCGGCCTGTGTCGGCTACAGATGAACGCGTCTATGCGGCGGCACGTTTCAAAGGTCGTTTTGCCGTCTCCTATGCAGATGCTTTTGCCTGCACCACCTCTCAAGAATTAGATGCGATTTTGCTAACTGGGGATCCGGAAATAATCCATCTCTCTGGCTTGTTACAACTTGAAGTTCTCACACGAAACTAACTGGGCAGATGAGTGAGGGCAAAATGAATCGTAGGATTATTTCATCAATTGGCGCGCTGCTGCTTGTGTTGGCAGGTGTCTGGGCCTTTGTCAACCGGGGCGAGATAGCTTTTTACTGGAATCTTTTTCAGGTGAATCGGGCGGGCAAGCAGTTCTACGCCGAATACCCCCACCTGACGCGAGACGTGCAGTACAGCCCCCGTTTTGGGATGGGGCTGGATGTCTACAGCCCGGCAGAGGGGGAGAACCACCCGGTGCTGATTTTTGTCCACGGCGGCGGTTGGGACAAGTATGACCGCAAGCTCTTTACGCCTGTGGGCCAGAAATTTGTGGAGCGGGGGATTGTCGTCGTCATCCCGGATTACACACTTTACCCGGATGCTGGCTACAGGCAGATGGCCCAGGAGATGGCCGCGGCCACGGCCTGGACGCTGGAAAATATCGCCCAGTACGGGGGTGATCCCGGCCGGGTGGTGATCGCCGGCCATTCCGCGGGCGGTCATCTGGCCGGTCTGGTGGCGACGGATGAGGTCTGGCTGAACTTTGAGGGCCACACGAATCAGGAGTTGTGTGGCTTCATCGGGCTGGCTGGTGTCTATGACATCCCGGCCCAGATGGTTTTCGAGCGGGCCAAGGGCGGCACAGCCCCGGTGATGACCGCGGTTATGGGCGGCGAGGCCAACTTTGCCGCGGCCTCGCCCAGCAGCTATGTCTTCGCCGGAATGCCCAAAACCCGACTGATCCACGGCGCGCTGGATGAGACAGTTCCGCTCTCCATCAGTGAAGCGTTTCAGCGTAAACTTGACGCCGCCCAAATCCCCAATGAGCTAATCGTCTACCCGGACAAAGGCCACACGGACTTCCTTTTCGATGGCTTTTCTGATCCAACCGCGCCCATCCTCAATGATATCAGCGACTTTGTACAGGGCTGCTTTCTGGATGTGGGGTGAACCCGCTCCGTTTGGCTTTTTATCCCGCCTTGCATACAATAGTGCTATCCGAAATCCTTTAGCAGTCCCTATAGTTTACTGAAAGGCTGAAGGCGTGAACGACGAACTATTACAAGTGGTACAGGCTGGTCAGAGCGCGACTGATCCGAAATTCAAAGCATTGAAGGCTGCTAACAGCGCCCTGACCACCGCGGCCCGGCTGGCCGCGCAGGAAAAACTGGACGCGCTGCCCATGCAAAAGGCCCTGACAAAGTTGCAGCAGGCCGCGGAGTTGGTCAAAGACGCAGGGCTGGAAGACGCGGCCCTGGACGACGCCACGGCTGCCTTTGGCGAAGCCACCCAGGCCGCGCTGGACAGTCTGGCCTTTCAGTTTGCCCGCGACCTGAAGGAGAGTTTCGAGGCGCGTGGGCAGGAAGTCGAAGGCCGTCCGCCCACACTGGTTGTGGATCAGCTGGTGCTGCAAATCGACATTGGCGCGCGCAAGGCCCAGTGGTTCTATGGCAAAGAGGCGCTGACCAAACCCCTGCCCCTCTCTCTGGCCGGCATCATCAAAGCCTATGACCAGCAGCGCAAGGCCATTCTGGAGCGCAAGGACGAGACGCCCGCTTTCCTGGCCGAACTCTACAAAGCCTGGAACGATCTGATGACCGAAAAGACTGAAAAATCCGGTCGTCGTCCGCAAGGCAATCGCATCGCACTGGTGGAAACCTACGCCAAACTGGTCCTCAACCGCCAGGTGGCCCGTTTTTGGAATGCGCCCTCCCGCGGCACTTTCAAGGATTACGAACGCCCCTTTTTCGTGCGGGATTTGGTGCTGGCCAATGAGGCCGGCGCGACAGTTGAAGTGGATGGCAAGCGCTATCGCCTGCGCCTGGGCACGGCCACCAAAAGCCAGGCTGACAGCCCCGCCCGCAGTGTTTGGGTTCCCAATAGCGCGTTGGGCGGGGATTTCTACGGCGATATTACGTTTGAGTAGTAGGCTGGGGAACAGGGATTCGGGATTGGGAACTGGGAAGTTCCCGATCTCCAGTCCCCAATCCCCAGCCCCTAACAGGAGCTTTCTATGACCACCCTCTCCCGCCCTCTCGCCCGCCACATTGTGGAAGTGTTGGGCAGCACAGGCACGCCCCCGGCGCGCGGTGTGCAATTTTTCAATACGGGCAATCTTTCCCTCCTGGACGCGCTGGATGAATACTATCTCTCCTCCTATCTTCAGGACGGGGGCGGAACCTATAAAATGGTGGTGGGAGACTACGGCAGCGGCAAAAGCCACTTTCTCTACTGTCTGCGCGACCGGGCCTGGAGCAAAGGCTTCGCGGTCGCCAAAGTCGATCTCAGCCCGGTGGAGACCCCCTACAACGACCAGCGGCTGGTCTACGCCGCGGTGGCCCGCAATCTCATCTGGCACGAGGAGAGCGATGAAATTTCCGACGAGACAGGACTGCCCCGTTTTCTGGAAGGCACGCTGGAACGGGTGCTGGGTGGTCCACCCACCCTGGAAGCGCTGACCCATCCCAACTACCGGGGGCTGGTAGATACGCTGGAATCCACGGCCATCGACAGCCTGGCCTACCGGGCCGCGGTCCTGGCCTACTTCGACGCCCGAATTCGGGACTTCGATGAGCGGCTGGATTCCCTCACCCGCTGGCTGCTCGGCTCCGCCACCACCCCCGACGACACCAAAATTCTGCGCGAGGTGGGTGTGACCGGCAAGATCAGCCGCACGAATGCCTTTCGGATGCTGCGCTCGCTGGTGCAGACAATCCGTGCCCTCTCCTACGGCGGGCTGATTCTGCTCTTTGACGAAGTGGACCGCATGTCCAGCATCGGCGGCAAAGCGGAGAAGCTGGCCACAGACAACCTGCGCGAGGTCATCGATCGCACCCGGGACGACCTGCCCGGCGCGATGTTTGTCTACGCGGTGCCGCCCCAGTTTATCAACGATATTGTGCCCCGCTATCCAGCCCTGCAACAGCGGGTGCGTGCGCCGGGCCGTTTCAGCCGGGCCAACCACTTCAGCCCCCAGATTGCGCTGGACCATCTGGATTTGGACGAGAACGATCTGCTCCTGGCAATCGGGGAAAAGCTCATTCCCATCTACGAAACGGCCTTCGACGCCGCGTTGGACCGCCCGACGCAGCAGGCCAACGCGGTGATTCTGGCCAATGTGGCCCGGGACGTTTTCCTGGATGTGAGCCACCGGCGGCTTTTCGTCAAAGCGTTCATCACCGAACTGGCCCGTCAGCACGCGGGCGAGGAGCACCTGTTGACCGAAGACGAGGCCATCGCCATCATCCGCGGCCAGGTGGACGAACTCAGCGGGGGCGAGACGCCGCCGTATTGACAGTACCGCAAGCTGCTAGCTTGCACCAGCGCAAGCTAGCAGCTTGCGGTACAGGGATTGAGATGAAGCGGCTGCCGACCTGGCGGGAAATGCATAGGGACACAACACCAGAGGTGGAGGCGATTCAATTTGCTTTTTATCGATCCGCGCCGACCCGGAAGAGGTTGGAAATGATGTCCGATCTCAACCCCAGTATGCAAATCCTGGCGATGTCCGGACTGCGCAAACGTCATCCCCAAACAGGGCCGGATGAGTTGCGCTATTTGCTGGCGGAATAGCGGTACGGCGCAGAAATCGCCGAGAAGATACGAAATTGGGAGAAAGAAGCAGAGACGTCTACAGTATCAGATGATAGGAAGGACGCTCAGGGCAAACGCGAAGCCTCGTCGGTTTGAATGGGAAAGGAAACAGGCAATGACAGCAATTGCACTGGATACGAAATACGTCAGTGTGTTGGAATCTTTAGGCAGTGCAGAGGACGGGCTGGCCGAAGCTGTGCGACGCTATGCAACCGAACGTATCGGCGAGAAAATTGCCCAACTTCATCGGGAAATTTTGCAGATGCAGGCCGCTTATGGGATTCCCTATGAGATGTTCTATGCCCGTGTCACCACGGACGATGCGTATGTGGAATCGCTGCGCGAAACCCATCCCCTATGGGAGCGTGACTTCAACACCTGGGAATTTCTGGTAGAGGAGCAGTCCACATGGCTTGGCCGGCTAGAAGATATTTCGATGGACTGATTCGAGATTTAGGGGATTTCCTGCGAGATGTTCGTGTGACTCGGTTGGAGATCGGCTCTGAGCGAGCGCTTATCGACGTCGAAGGTATGTGGGGCGAACACCGAATTATTCTCTCTGAAATCCATCGACCGGATGGTAGTTCTCGCTATGCCTATTATATTTTGGACAGTGAAAACCGTCTGGTTGCGGGTTTCGATAATAGTAGCGATGTGCAGGCAATCAAGATGCAGTACGACACGGATTGGCGACAGCACTTGCATGAAGAAATCCCGCATCGACATGACGGTCAGAAAAATATGCGGTTGACAGATAAGATAGATGCCAGCCGTTTCCTCGCTTGGCTGCAAACAAATTTTCCATCGAAGACAGTCCAATGATAGGCACTCGCGTCGAACACCCAACCTACGGCCCCGGCCAGATCGTCGCCCTTTTTCGCAACGGTGAGGAGTGGATGGTGCGCTTCGACAGCGGTCTGCGTTTTCGCCGTCCCCGCCAGGAATTTAACGGACAGATGCCCAACACCCCTGCACCCACACCGACATCCGCCTTTGTCCCCGCGCCGATGACGCCCAGCCAGTTGGACGCGCGCAACCTCATCGAAGCCCTGCGTGTGGGCGTGGCCCCGACCCAGCACGCCCAGGAATTGACTATCGGCCTGGAAAGCGAGCGGGCCAGCCTGGGCAGCGCGCTGGTGCAGGCCCACCAGCGCGGCGGGGATGTACGCGCCGTCATCGGCGAGTATGGCTATGGCAAGAGCCACATTGTGGAATTGACCAGCCAGGAAGCCCTGCAGCGCAAATTTCTTGTGGCCAGCGCCAGCCTGGACCTGCAAGAGTTGCCACCCCATCGAGGGTTCAATATCTACGGTGCGCTCATGCGCAGCCTGCGCTACCCGGAGAGCGACGAGCGGGGGATGGGTCCCCTGCTGGATGCGGTGGCGAGCGTGCCCCGGCTGCGGGACGAACTGCGGGAGCTGGCCCCCGCCGAGAACGATCCGCTAACCTTCGCCCTGGATGCCCTGAGCAGCATCACCAGCACCCGCCAACAGATGGCCTGGAAGAATTGGCTGATGGGCGGGCGGCGGGTCAAGTCCATGAACCGGGCTATGCCCAGGGGGGTGAAGTTCCCGTCCATCTACCGGGTGGGCCACAACGCCCGGCAAATGGCCTATCTGCTCAGCGGCGTCAGCGTGCTGGCCCGGCTGGCCGGTTTTAGCGGACTCTGCGTGCTCATCGACGAGGCCGAGAGCTATTCTCTGCTCAAATCCTACCAGCAGCCCAAAGCCAGCCTCTTTTTCAGCGCAGTCATCCACGCCGCGCTGGGCGACGAACGCTCCCCCCTCTCCGCGGCTGATCTGCCCCAGCATCGCTTTCGGGACTATCCCCCCGCCTACGGCGAGCGCCAGTCCCTCTTTTTCCTTTTCACCATCACCCGCAGCGACAACCGGCTGCCCTTGGAAGCCTGGCTGGCAGACGACAAAGTGCTGGCTTTGGAGCCACACTATACGCCCCAGGAGATCGGCCATTTTCTGGAGCAGGTGATGGACTATCACGCCCTGGCCTATGGCTATGCCGTGGGGGAGCGCCAGCGTCAGGTGCGCCGGGGCGCGGCCGAACATCTGGCCCAGGGCATGCGCAACGACCGGCTCAACATCCGCGCGGTCGTGCGTCTGGCCGTGGAGTTGTACGATCTGCTCTACCTGCACCCGGAATACGAAGTGGCCAGCCTGCTGGACGAGTTGCGCGGGCAGATGCGCTAAAGTAGAATAGTTTGGATGTATAGCCGTTCTTGTGCAGCTTTTCTAATGGGAGTACACAATGTCAGCGATTGAGGTGGTTTTACCTGTACCCGAAGACCTGTATATGCGCCTGGAGCAGACCGCCCAGGCAACCCAGCAATCGCTGACCGAAATGCTGCTGCGCGCTGTGCGTGCGGGCAGCCCTCCAGAGTGGTCACAGACGCCCGCCCCATTCCAGGCTGATATCGCTGCGCTTGATCGGCTTGACGACGATTCGCTTTGGAAGATTGCCCGCGGCCAGCGTAATGCAGCCGATGCGGCTCTGCTAGCAGATTTGCTGGAAAGGAATGCCGACGATCTTTTGAGTGCTGAGGAGCGGCTGAAACTGGACGCACAGGTTTTGGAGGCAGATCGTTTTATGCTCCGCAAGGCCCACGCCGCCGCACTGCTCCAATGGCGCGGTCACGCTGTTCCTCCGTTTGAGAGGCTTTGACCGTATGGCGGTCTATCTGTCGAAGGCGTTGCGCCAGCGTCTGGAAAATGTAGACGACCACCGCTGCGCCTATTGTCGAACTCCGCAGGCTAACAGCGGCAATCCGATGGTAGTCGATCATCTGCGCCCCCGCAGCAAAAGTGGCGCAACGATTTTCGAGAATCTTTGCTTTGCCTGCTACCGCTGTAACCTTTTCAAAGGTTCGCAAACGCACGCCATCGATCCCCTGAGCGGTGAGACGTGCCCCCTCTTTTCTCCGCGGCGGGATATCTGGAACGAACATTTTATCTGGGACGAGGCCCATCTACGAATCCGGGGGCTGACGGCAGTGGGTCGTGCAACAACGAATGCCCTGCGTATGAACAATGCCGTCATTGTAGATGCCCGACGCAATTGGGTTCGGCTCGGCTGGCAGCCTGACGCTAACACTTAAAATGCCCATCCCCCGCAGCCTCAAATCCCGGCTGGCCCACACGTGGACGCCCTTCTTCGCCCGTCACGGCAGCTTTACCCCTGTGCAGGAAGCCGCCATTCCGCCTATTCTGGACGGGCACAATACCCTCGTCATCGCGGCCACCGCGGGCGGCAAGACCGAAGCCGCGCTTGTCCCCCTGCTCGAACGCTACTGCTTCCGGGACAATAGAAGTCCGACTTTTGTCAAAAGCCGGACTTCTGAAAGTCAAACTTCTATTGCCATCCTCTACCTCTGCCCCACCCGCGCTCTGGTGCGTGATCTCTACGAGCGGTTGCGTCTGCCTCTGGAACAGTTGGAAATTCCCTTTGCCATGAAAAGTGGCGATACTGGCCCGGTCTCCACTACCAATCCGCCAACGGTTCTGATTACGACACCCGAATCTACCGATTCTCTGCTCACCCGCGCGCCGAGGCTGCTGGCTGAGTTGCAGGCGATTGTCCTGGACGAGATTCATCTGCTGGACGGCGGTCCGCGCGGGGATCAGTTGCGCTGTCTGCTCCGTCGCATCGAGAACATCCGCAACTATCACCAGCAGCAGAGCGGCCAGCCAGCCACGTCCCTGCAACGGGTCGCTCTATCGGCCACTGTGCCCGACCCGGAAGGTATTACAAACCGCTATCTCCTTTCGTCTGGGGAGGGGGCGCCGGGTGAAAATAGCGCGCGGATTATTTCCGTCCCTGGCCGCCGGGAACTGGACGCGGCGATATGGCCCCTGCACGGGCTGGAAAGTCTGACGGCCGCGCTGGCCCTGGCCGCGACCGGAGAGTCAGACGCACACAAGTTCCTGGTTTTTTGCAACAGCCGCAGCGAAGTCGAACAGACCGCGGCCTTTTTGCGCGCCAATCTGCCCTTCGAGACGGCTATCTTCACCCACTACTCGAATCTGGACACGGCCCTGCGCCAGGAGGTGGAGGAGGGCTTTGCCCAGGCCAGCGTTGCCATCTGCGTCAGCACATCCACCCTGGAGCTGGGCATCGACATCGGCAGCATCGACGAAGTGGTGCTGATCGGTCCGCCGCCCTCTCTCTCCTCGTTTCAGCAGCGCATTGGCCGGGGTGGGCGGCGCACCGGTGTGACGCGGGTGCTGTGTATGGCCCGTTCGGCGCTGGAGGAAGTGCGTTTTCAGTCGCTGATCGCGGAGACTGAAGAATCTCTGGCCCGCCCTAGCGGAGCGAATTACAGTTTCTTGCCTTCGGTGCTGGTGCAGCAGAGCTTTAGTATTCTGGCCCAAAGCCCCACTGGGGGGATTCGTCTGGCCGACCTGCGCCGGGCCGCGCCGGGCGCGGTGGAAGACGAGACACTGGCCGCTATCCTCTCCCATTTGACCCGGCAGGGCTATCTGCGCCAGGCACGACTGGGGGAGTGGCGGGCCGCGGATAAGTTGGATGAACTGGTGGACAAGTACGAGATTTACGCCAACATCGGCGGTGATCCCCTGCCTCTGCTGCTGGTGGATGCCTTTTCCGGGCGCACACTGGCAACGGTGGCCCGCTCGAAAGTGGAGGGGGAAACCCTGCGTCTGGGCGGCCACGTGCTGGAGGTGGTCTGGCGGGATCGCTATCGGGTGGGGGTGCGGCGCAGGGACGGCAAGCCAGTGGATGAGCAGTTGCACTTTGCCACGACACCCTTTGCCGTGCCCTTGGAAAGCGGTCAGGCTGTGGCTCGTCTGCTGGGGCTGGCCGCGGATGTGATTCTTTCCGTGCCTGTGGCCGAGGGGACGTGGCTCTTTCACTTTTGGGGCGATGTCTATGGCAGTCTACTGGCTGAAATGCTGGACAATCACTTTGGCGGCGAGGGTGCATTGGTGATGACAGTCAACGAATTTTGTCTTTACCTGCCCGGCCCGTTGTCCGTTTTGCCCGGCTGGGATTCAGGGCTGGCCCAGCGCGCGCTCTACCGTCTGTTGCCCCGTGTGGAACCGCTGCTGGAATTGGGTCGCTTCCACAGCCTGCTGCCCGAATCCATCGCCCGACAGGCGGTGCTGGATCGGATAGACTTGCCTGACTTCGAGCGACTCTATCGGGCGGCGCGGGTGGTGATTCCGTCCTCCGGGCTGCGGGCGCGGCTGGAAGAGTTGTTGTAATTGGTTGATTGGTTGACTTGTTGATTGGTTGGAGAGACTATCGCCGATGCTGACCCAATCACCTAATCAACTAATGAACCAATGAACCAATCACCCAATCACCCCTCCTTCGGCTCCAAATGGACCAGTACTTCCCCCACATTGGGCAAAGCAGCCTGCACGGCCCGTTGCAGTTCGGTGCTGAGGGCGTGGGCCGCGCTGACAGAAAGCGCACCGTCCACCAGTGCCTCCACAGTGATGAAAAGCTGGCCCTCTACCTGGCGCACGTGAATGTCGTGGGGATCGGTCAGGCCGGGGATGGCGTCGGCGGCAGCCAGAATGACTGACTCAATTCGTTCGTGCAGGCCGCGACTGACTCTGGCTGTGGGCAGCAGATCGGGGTTGGCGGTCTCAATGTGGCTATGCACCGCGGCCACTTGGGGAAGACGGCTGCGAATGGTCTGTTCCAGCCGGTCTACCTGACCGTGGGCTTCGGCCAGGGAAAGGTTGGGGTCTACCCCCACGTGAAGATGCAGCGCGATGCGGCCATCGGTCTGTTGCGCCCAGAGTTCGTGGAGCGACAGTCCTTCCTCGCCCACCGCCAAGGCCACGGCCTGCTGAATTTCCAGCGCGCTTTCCGGGCCGCTCTGGGCTTCGGCGTGGACGGTCACGTCGTTCACGCCGGGCAGGTCGAGCAGGCGGCGGCGCACTTCGTCGGCGATGGCGTTGGCCGCCTGCATGGAAAGCCGGCGATCCACGCGCACGTGCAGGTCCACGGCCACATCGTCGATCGCGCCCCGGCTGCGGATGCGGTGGAAGCTTTCCACACCCGTCACATTTCCCACAACGTCCGCAATGAGCGCCGGATCGAGGGTGGCCTGATCCACCAGCGCGGGGATATTTTCCAGCAAGATTTCCACGCCGATTTTGCCAATGACACCGGCCACCAGCAGGGCTACCAGCGGGTCAGCCCAGGCGTATCCCAGCCAGACCAGACCCAGGCCCAGCAAAACCGCGGCACTGACGTAGAGGCTGGCGATGGTGTGGCGGGCGTCAGCCACCAGCACTTCGCTGCCCAGTCTTCGCCCCTGGCGTATCTCCCAAACGCCCGTACAGCCCTGGATAATGCCCCCCACGACCAGAGAAAGAACACTCCACATATTTACCAGCGGCGGCTGGGGATCGCGCAGCCGCTCCACCGCGCCCCGGGCTACTTCCCAGGCGGTGATGAAGAGAAGGGTGGCGATGAGAAGCGCGGCCAACGTCTCGAATTTGCGATGGCCGTAGGGGTGATCCTCGTCTGGCGGCTGGCTGCCTTTGCGCACAGCCGCAATCCCCACCACATTTGACAACCCGTCAAAAAGAGTGTCCAGGCCATCCGCGATGAGCGAGAGCGCGCCGGTCCAGATGCCGACGCCCAGCTTGGCGGCAGTGGCCAGGAGATTGAGGGCAAAAGTGATAAGAAGAACGCGCTCGATGGCGCGGTGATCGCGTCGCATCTGTCCAGTATAGCACTTCGCCTTCTGTTTGACACTCTCTACTGCTCCGCTATAATGAAGCTGCTTTTCAACCTCACCTGTTCACCTGTCTTTCTGTCTGGCCCGGAGCCGCTCCTTGTGATTCGCACCGAACAACTTTGCAAACGGTACGGCTCTTTTGTGGCGGTGGACGAGCTGAATCTCCACATCCTGCCCGGCGAAATCTACGGCTTTCTTGGTCCAAACGGCGCGGGCAAAACCACCACACTGATGATGATTGTAGGCATCACCCGCCCTACCTCCGGGCGGGTAGAGGTGTTGGGCCAGCCTTTTGACGGCACTTCTTTTGCCCTGCGCCGACGGATGGGCGTTGTGGCCGAAGATGCCTGGCAATACGACGAAATGACCGCCTACGAATATCTGGCTTTTTTCGCCCGACTCTATCGGGTGGCCCAGCCTGGCCCGGCCATTCAATCCCTGCTGGAGCGCGTGGATTTGTGGCCCCGGCGGCAGGTGCTGGTGGGCGGCTACAGCCAGGGGATGCGCCAGAAGCTCAATCTGTGCCGGGCGCTGCTCCACGACCCGGAATTGTTGATTCTGGATGAGCCGGTGAGTGGGCTGGACCCCAACGGCATCCGCCAGGTGCGGGAATTGCTGGTGGAGGAAAACCGCCGCGGGCGCACAATCCTCATTTCCAGCCACATTCTCAGCGAAATCGAACAGACCGCGCACCGGGTGGGGATTATCGCCGGGGGGCGGCTGTTGGCGGAGGATTCAGTGGCGGGTCTGGCTGCCCGGCTGGGCGAGGGGCAACGTATCGAAGTGGAGTTCCAGCAGCCGCCCGTGACGTTGCGCCCCCAGGTGGAAGGATTGCCTTTTGTGCTGAAAGTGGAGGAACGCTCGCCGAGCCATTGGCTGGTGACGACCGCGGGCGAGGAAGATCAGCGAACTGAACTGGCCCGCTTCCTGGCCGGACAGGGCGTGCTGGTGATTGGAATGCGCCCGTTGAAACGTTCGCTGGAAGAAACGTTTGTGACTCTTACTGATGCGGCCGTGCGTGCTTTGGTGGAAAAATGAGAAGTGGAAAAATGGAAACAGGAGACGGATTGCCACGGATCAAAAAGATTGCCACGGATTTTATCAGCGCAATTGGCGTCCTGATTTTTGCCGGTGGTCGCCTGTGAAGCCGGGTCTGCAATTGGCGGATCGTATCTATGCCGCGGGGCAGATAGGGCGGCGCAGTACGGTCAGCAGCCTCTACAGTCCCGGCATTTATATGGTTACAACTCTGGCTGTGCTGGCCGCGTCCACGCTTGTGCTGAACAATCTGGCCTTTCTGGACGAAAACGGACTGCTGGTGTTGACCCGTCCGTTTTTTCTGCCCCTCTTTGTCTGCACAGTGCTGCTCTCCCTTTACCTCTCTCTGCACGCCACGCTTCATCTGGTGCGGGAGCGGGAGCAGGGCACGCTGCGGGTACTCTTTTTCGGCCCAGTGGACGGGGTGAGCTATCTGCTGGGCCGTCTGTGGAGCCAAAATCTTCTTTTTGTATTGGCTGGCGGAGTTGTACTTTTGTGGGCTGTGGGCCTGGGCTGGATGACGAATCTGCTGGTGCAGATGGATGTGCTGGCTGTGCTGGGGCTGGGGCTGCTGACGAACAGCGCAGTCGTCGCCTTTGGCCTGCTGGTGGGCGCGTGGGGACGAACCGCGCGCACGGCACTCGTCCTTTTTCTGCTGGTGCTGGTGCTGGTGCTGGTCGCGCAATTTGGCACACCGGTTGTGGCGCAACTGGCATCCCAGACCCCAGCCAACCGCCAAAATTCTTTGCTCTTTTTGCGCACTGTACTGGACGGAGCGAATGGCCTGCTGCTCTGGCTCTCGCCCTTTGCCCAGATGAGCCGGGGAATGGACGCGCTGCTGGTGGGGGACGGGAGCCGGCTGCTTCTCCACACAGGAGCGATTTTGGGTCAGGGCGCGCTCTATTTTGCCGGCGCGGTCAGGGCGCTAAAACGGGGTGGCCCGTGAACTTTTATACCAACCACAATGACACAAAGACGCGAAGGCAACAGCAAAGAAACATCTCCTTTCTTTGTGTCCTTGTGTCTTTGTGGTTAGCGACTGTTGCGTCTGCGACTGCCCAGGCCCCGGAGCGGCGGGAGGCTTTTGTCTGGGCTGCGACTGTTTTTGCAGGCGTGCAGTACGAAAGCACTTTTACGCCGCCCGCCAGCGACACGCTCTATCTGCTGGCAGATGAGCGCCACGTATTGGCTCCCCGCAGCACCCTTGTCTACGACTGGCCCATCACCAACCGGCTGCGGGCCGACTGGCTGGCCCGCAATGAGCTGGTGGACGGGCTGCTGGTTGTGCGCGACAGCGCGGGCCGGGAGCAGCGGCTGGAAATTGTCCAGTACGTCATCCAATTTGACGGGGACGCGCCGGCAGAAAGTGTGGCACTCTACGCGGGCGACGAAGCTGTTGACCGCTACGCCACTTTTGAGCAGGCCCGCAAAGCCTATGCCGCCGCGCTCCACGCCCAATTCCAGTTGGAGCAACAGTATCAGGCCGCGTTGACCGCCGCGGCCCAGGCCGCCACCAAAGGCGAAAGTCTGCCCATTCCTGATGGCCCGCCGCCGCCGTTACCCCCCTTCACCCGCTTCAGCACAGAAGTGAAACAGGCGTTTGTGCTGGAACTGCCCGCGGGGGAGTATACGCTGTGGCTGGAGCGGCCCGACGGCACAGAAGAACCGACCAGTCGCAAACGGCTGCACGTCTTTGCGCCCCGGCGTTATGGGGTGGGCTACGGTGTGATGCCCGCCCGCAAATGGACAGTGCCGGAGCAGAGCAACGACCCGCGCAACGCGATTTACGTACAGCCCGGCTCCACCTTCTATCTCCAGCCCTTTGCCGAGTTTGAGGTGAACGAATTGGCCTATGGCCGCATGATTGACGCCCAGGCCAAGGGTGTGCGGGAAGATCGGTACATTTGGGTGCATACCACACCCTATCCCAGCGTGACGCTGCAACTCCTTCAGCAGGGGCAGGTGGTGGCCGGGGTGGCCAATCAGCCCTATTTTGTGCGTCAACAGCCCGGCGCGTCGCTTGGCTATCAGATTGAAGCGTTCGATCCGGCCACGGAAAAATCGCCCAGCTTCTACGGCTATGCGATTGGCGCGAAAAGAGGGCAAGACGTGCGTGTCCAGCTGGTTGATGCCGACGGTCAGCCTGTGGCAGGCAGCGGTCGGGACATTCGTTCTATCCGGGCTGTTGACAGGCAATTCGTCTATGCCATTTCTCTTCTGCCTCTGCTCGTCGGCGGCGCTGTGTTGCTCTGGCGGCGGCGGTCAATAGACAGTCATCAGTGAGCAGTCATCGGCACCGGTTCGGACCGTTCACCGATTACTGCCCATCCATTCAAAACAGGAGTCCCCAACTGTGGCAAAGCCACTCACACTCTACGACCGGGTATACGGCTGTCTGCTGGGGCAGGCCCTGGGCGATGCCTTTGGCGCGGCCGGTGCTATGCACTGCCTGCCCCAGCCGCCCATCAACGATTTGATCGCGCCGCCCGCCGAGCATCCCATCCACGGCGGTCTGCAATTGGGCGAATATACCGACGACACAATTTTCGCCCTGGCAATTCTGGACAGTTTGCTTCTGGGCGGCAAGCCCAGCGCCGCCAGCATCGCCCACAGCTTCCGCGCGGCTATCGACCGGTTGGGCCTGGCTGCCAGTGTGCTGATTGGGCCGAGCACCCGTGCCGCTCTCGATGCCTGGCAGCGGGGCGAGGAACTGGGCAAGGCCGGGCGTTCTGGCTGGACAAACGGCGCGGTGATGCGGGTGGCACTGGTGGGGCTGCGCTATCCGGGCGATTTGGAGGCAACGGTAGAAGCCAGCTACGAATCGGCCATGCCCACACACAACACAAATGTGGCGATTTCCAGCGCGGCCGCGATTGCCTGTGCTGTCAGCCGGGCCGCGGCAGGCAATGCCTCGGTGGACGACCTCATCGACGCCGCCTGCCAGGGTGCGGAGAAGGGCAAGCGCTACGGATATGGGTTTATCGCGCCCTCAGTCAGCCGGCGCATCCGCTTTGCGGTGGAATTGGCAAAGGCCGACAAACCGCTGGCCGAGCGCCAGCGGGACATCTACGATCTGGTGGGCACGGGTCTGCCCGCGTATGAAATGGCAGCGGCGGCCCTGGCCCATCTGGTGCTGGCTGACGGCGATCCGGTGGAGGCCATCCGGCTTGCGACCAATACGGGCGGCGACACGGACACGACCGCGGCGATTGCCGGCGCGGTGGCGGGCGCGCTGCAAGGCGCGGCCCGTTTCCCGCTGGCCTGGGTGGGCGCGGTCAATCAGGCCAACCGGGTGGATTTGGCCGACTATGCCCAGCGCTACACCGCGCTAATTCAGAGGGATATGCGGGCGTGACACACACTTTTGACGTTCTCGCTATCGGCGATCTGGTCGTCGATTTTGTGGTGGAAATCGAACATTTCCCTGTGGAGGCAGGCCGCTTTCAGGTTGATCACGGCCAGGTGCTGGAGCCGGGAGGCGCGTGCAATCTGCTCATCGCGGCCTCTCGCATTGGGCTGAAAAGCGGGGCGCTGAGCCGGGTGGGGGACGATCTCTACGGCCATTTTTTGCTGGATGTGCTGGCCCAGGAAGGGGTGGATGTGTCGGCTGTGGATGTGTCGGATCAGAAGCGTACAGTCGTTGTCTTAACGCTCGTCGCCGGTGGCGAACACACATTCATCGGCGGGATGCAGGCCAGCCTGGATTTGACGATTCCCGACAGTTGGCGAGAGTGCATTGGCCGCAGCCGGGCGCTCTTTGTGGAAGGCTACGCCTTTGCCGAACTATCGCCGGGAATGGTGCTCGACGCGATAGCCACTGCCCAGGCCGCGGGCACGCCCATCTTTTTCGATCCGGGGCCGGAGATTCACAATCTGGGACAGGCGCGGCTGGAATCGGCCCTGTCTGCCAGCCGGGTCGTGCTGCTCACCGCAGAGGAGGCGGCGCGGGCAACGGGGATCGACGATTTGACGCAGGCCGCCCAACATTTGCTCGGATTCGGCCCGGAGTGGGTGGTGGTAAAGCAGGGCGCAGCGGGCTGCACGATACACACCGGAGAAAGTACGACGCAAGTTCCCGGCTTTGACGTCACTGTTTTGGACACCAGCGGCGCGGGCGACAGTTTTAATGCGGGGATTATTTGTGGTTATTTGAATGGCTGGTCGCTGGAACACACAGGCCGTTTTGCCAATGCCATCGGCGCGGTGACTGTCTCTAAGCTGGGCGCGGGGCGACAAGTGGCAACGCTGGCAGAGGTGGAAGCGCTGCTGGGTGGATAGCCACACAAATGGCGAATGACCGCCTCGCTCTCCCCAGCTTGGGAGGGGACTGTCAATCCGTCAACGAAACAACAGCTCCTCCCCCAAACTGGGGGAGGTTGGGAGGGGGTAAATCTTTGCCAACCACATGTGAGCCCAAAGAGCCATTATGGATCGATCTGGAAATACGCATCTTCGTCCTTTCCAGACCTTAGCCTAATACTCTCTTTCCCCACGACAGCCAGCGGGAGATGGTGAATTTGGACAAGCGGGTGGCCGCGCTGGTGGCGGAAGGAGTCTGCCACGCCTGACGACCAATTCGGCATTGGATTCCAAGACGAGTCAGGATATACTATTTGAGATGAACCGTCTGGTTCCCACCCGTGTGGACTTTTTCCACACTTTTGACACGCCCAGCGACGCCGCTGGCCACACCAAATCTACCCTGACCGGTGTGTATGTGACCTGTCTGATCCATAAAAGGTGTCGCAGACAGGTTGAAGATTGTGGAAGGGTGAGGATACAGATTGGTATAGGAGACGTGAGATCGACCAGCTTTCTGCATCCCATCTCCTTTGCAAAAAATTAGTACACACATTTTTTTTCTTGACTTTCCCTGAGGAGAAACCCTATGCAACATCCCTCGCGCAGGACGCAACCCGGGCTGCTGGTATTGGTATTGATTCTTGGGCTGATGCTGGCCGCCTGTCAACCGGCCGCGCCGGCAGCCCAGACTGCTGACAACGGGGAGGCCGCGTCCGCGCCGGCCTCGAAAGAGCCAGTGGTTCTGAAATTCCTGAAATATTCCGACCCCGTAGAAGCTATCGCATTTGCCCAAATTGAGGAGAACTTTCGTCAGATCGACGGCGGCAAATGGTCCCATGTGTCCATTGCCTACGACGCGGTGGACTTCGAGAATCTCTTTCCGAAGATCGAAACGTCTGTGGCTGCGGGGGTCGAGCTGGACCTGATTCAGGCTGACGGCCCGGATATGAAGCACTACGCCTGGAATCAGGTGCTGCTCCCTCTGGACGAATATTTCACCGCGGAGGAGAAGGCCGCGTTTGCGCCCCAGTCCATCGAGGAGGGCAGCTACAAAGGCGTCTTCTACGGCCCGCCTTTCATGCAGTCCTGTTCGCTGATGTGGTACAACCAGGAAATGACCGATGCCGCGGGCATCCAGCCGCCGCGGGAATTGGCTGATTCCTGGACGATGGAAGAGGCGCTGAACGCCTGGCAGAAGACAACCGTTGACAACGACGGCGACGGTTCGCCCGATGTATGGGGTGTGCGCTGGGGCCAGGGAACTTGGGCAAGCGACTACGAGCAGGGCATTCTGCGCCGCTCGGCTGGCGAAAAGGGATCGCCCAGTTACCAGGGAGTGGGACCGGATGGCCTTACCTTCCAGGGCTACTTCGACACACCGGAAGCTATCGAGTCCATGCAGTTCTATCAGGACATGCACCAGGTCTGGAAAGTGACGCCGGTGGAGCCGATCCCCAACATTTTCCAGTCCAAGAAGGCTGCGTTTGTGGTCTACACGGACAATCTGATTGGCGAACTCAAGAATCAATATCCAGACGGCAATTTTCAACTGGGCCTGACAGGTATTCCCTACTTCAAGACCCAACTCTGCCATACGGGTTCTTGGCACTACGGCATTTCGACCAATACCAAACATTTCGACGAAGCACTGGCCTTTGTCAAATACGCGTCCAGCGCCGAGGGTTCGCGTATCTATTACGAGGCCCTGCACCAGTTGCCCGCGCGCCTGGATATGCTCAACGAATTGCCGGAGTACGACAGCTATCCCCAGTCGCTGATCAAACAGGGCTTCGAGCAGTTTGGGATTCCCCGCATCCAGACGCCGGGCTACACCGAATACCAGCAGGTCTTTGCCGAGATCGCCCAGAATGTGGCCGCGGGCGCGGATGTGACCCAGCAGATGACCGACGGGGCCAAACAGATCGAACAGTTGGTGGCGAAGTATAAGGGATGGAATGAGTAGGGCAACGGGATGACAGGATGACAGGATGACAAGATGACAAGATGACAAGATGACAAGATGACAAGATGACAAGATGACAAGATGAAAGTACTGTTTCATCCCTTCATCTTGTCATCTTTTTCTGTCGTCCGAAAAGGGTTCAACAATGGCTTCAACTGTCCCAAGCACATCTGCTTCCCCCGGTTGGTGGGTATTCATCCAGCGGCGCAAGACCCGCAATACTATTTTTGCGGGTCTTTTTGTGCTGCCCGCGGTTGTGAACTTTCTGATCTTTCGCTATATCCCGATTGTCTGGGCGGCCCGGGCCAGCACCTGGCAGTACAGTCTGCTGGGCGGCTACCGGGATTGGATCGGCGCAGATCACTACCTGCACGCGCTGGAAGACCCGGTGCTGCTCAAGTCCTTGCAGGTCACATTTCTGTATGTGATTGTCAAGCTGCCTCTGGAAGTGGCATTGGCTTTGGCCCTGGCGATCTTTACCAGCCAGGCTATTCGGGGAATGGGGACGATGCGGACGATTGTCTTTACTCCGGTGGTGATGTCGATGGTTGTCGTGTCGGTGGTCTGGGCACTGATTCTCAACGCGGATTCCGGGCTGCTCAACGCGTTCCTGCGCACACTGGGATTGCCCAAACAGGTCTTTCTGAGCAACCCCAATCTCTCCCTGCCGTCGGTAATTACCGCCACCATTTGGAAGGACGTGGGCTTTAGTACGATTCTGATTGTGGCCGGGCTGAAGGGTATTCCCGGCATTTTCTACGAAGCCGCGGTGATCGACGGCGCCAATCGCTGGCAACTCTTCCGCCACGTGACGCTGCCCCTCCTGCGCCGCACCCTCCTTTTTGTGATTGTCACCCAAACAATTTTCAGCTTTCAGGTGTTTATCCCCGTCTATTCTATGACGCAAGGCGGGCCGTTGGACTCGACAAAAGTGATCGTCTTTTATATTTATCAGTTGGCCTTTCGTTTCCAGGACATGGGCTACGCGGCCGCGGTGTCGATGATTCTGCTGGTGATTTTGTTGGTGATCAGTGTGACGCAGATGCGCTTTCTGCGTTCTGATGTGGAGTATTGAGATGAGCGCCTCCAATCCCCAACAGGCCGCGCTGCTCAGCCGATTCCAGCGCACAAGTGGCGTGGGGCGAACTGTGCGCTGGTTCTTCATTCTGTTGGCCTATCTGCTCATCGCCCTGTTTTTTCTGACACCTATGCTCTGGATGCTCGGCAGCAGCCTGCGCCCCAGCCCAGAGGTCTTCCAGTACGTCTTTCCGCTCAGTTGGCGCACATTCATTCCCCTGCAATTCACCCTGCAAAACTTCGCCGACATTTTCGGCATCTCGGAACAAGGACGGGCGCTGGGTTTTCAATTTGGCCGGGCACTGCTCAACACAGCCTTCGTCTCTACCGCGGTGGTAGGCAGTTCGCTGCTTTTCAACACATTGGCTGCCTATTTCTTCGCCCGCCTGGAGTTTCCCTATAAAAATGTGTGGCTGATTTTCGTGCTGGGCACATTTTTCGTCCCCCAGGAAGCCACAATTGTCCCGCTGTATATCGTCGTGCGCCAGTTGGGTTTTGCCGACACCTATTGGGCGCTGATCCTGCCCTGGTACGCCAGCCCCTTTGTGATTTTTGTCCTCACTCAATTTTTTCAGGAGATTCCCAAGGAGCTGGACGAAGCCGCGATTATCGACGGCGCATCTTTGCTGGGCGTGCTGCGCCACGTAATCGTGCCCAACGCCCGGGTCGGGCTGCTCACCGTCAGCCTGCTGGAATTCCAGTTCATCTGGAATCTCTTCTTCTGGCCGCTGATTGCCACCGGGCGCAAGGAATTGCAGGTGATTCAGGTTGCGGTCGCCACCCAAATCACCCAGCGGGAGATCGCCTGGGGACGTATTTTTGCCGGGGGTGTCGTTGCCAGCCTGCCTGTCATATTTCTCTTTTTGGCCCTGCAACGCTACTTTGTGGAAGGTGTGGCGCTGAGTGGGTTGAAAGGGTGAACTTGCTGCGTACTGCGTGCTGCGTGCTGCGTAGGAAGTGTCTCATACGGGATCACTGATTCAACGCGAGTAGTGCCAGTGGCGTCCTGCGCAATTGTTCACTGCCGTCGCATTTGCCGCTACTCACGCAGTACGCAGCACGCAGTACAGAACACGCAGCACGCAGCACAATTGACTCTTCTATCGGAAATCCCGCCCATGCGCCTTTCTTTTTCTTCGTCCCCTATCATCGGAATGATCCACATCGGCCCCCTGCCCGGCACGCCCTACTACGGCGCAAAGGGCGACTATGCGGCTGTGCGGGCCAAAGCGCTTGCCGACGCCCTGGCCCTGGCCGAAGGTGGCGCGCAGGCCGCGCTGGTGCAGAACCGAGACGATCGGGTCTTTGCCAATGGCCCGGCTGATCCAGCGGTGGCTGCCGCCTTTGCCGACATTACCCGTGCTGTCGCCCATGCGGTGGGGGATCGCCTGGCCGTGGGGGTGCAGGTGTTGCGCAACGACTTGAAAACGTCGATTGCTATCGCCCACATCTGCGGCGGATCCTTTGTGCGTTGTGGCGTCCTGCTGGGGAGCACCCAAACCGTCAGCGGCAGGCTGGAGGGCGATCCCTACGCAGTTCTTAATTATCGGCGGCAGATCGGCGCGGAAAAGGTGCAATTGATTGCGGAGATCGGATCGATGCACTTCCACAGCGAACGGCCCCTGGACGAGCTGGCCCAGAACGCAGCTTTTGCCGGGGTGGATGCCGTGGGCATTGCCCATCCGGACCTGGCAACGGGGCTGGCGTGGGTGGCCCAAATCAAAGAAGCCGCGCCGGAAATGCCCGTCGTCATCGGCGGCTACACCAACGCGGATAATATCGCCCGCTATCTGGCCGTGGCCGACGGTGCATTCGTCGGCGGCGCGTTCGAAGACGGCGGGCGGGGCGGGGCGGTCAACGCTGAGCGGGTGAAGGCGTTTATGCAAGCAACCAAAAGTTGAACTTCTCCGAGAAGCTCAACTTTTTCATTCCAGGAAAAGGAAATTTTTATGCCAAAACTCTCCGTCTGTATCGAAATGTTCTGGACCGGCCAACCCTTTGTCCCTTTTGACGAACGTATCCGTCGCGTGGCCGCGGCGGGTTATTCGGCAGTCGAATTCTGGGGCTGGCGGGCCAAAGATTTGGACGCCCTCCGCGCGGCCACCGCCGAGACTGGGCTGTCGGTGGCCGGTTTTGCCATCGATCCCGGCTTTGCCTTGACCGCGCCGGGCAATGAGGATGTGATGACCCAGGCCGCGATTGATGCCGCAGCCACCGCCCACAGCCTGGACTGCAAGTCGCTGATCATCACCACCGGCAATGAAATTGCAGGGGAAAGCTGGGAAATCACCCGGCGGCGGGTGGTGCGCAAATTGAAGGCCATGAGCCGTGTGGCCGCGGACAATGGCCTGCGTCTCTGTCTGGAACCGCTCAATCCCTTTGTGGATCACAAGCACTATTGGTTGACGACAATGGCCCAGGCCGGGGATATTGTGGAGGAGGTGGATTCGCCGGGACTGGGGATTCTCTACGACCTGTATCACCAGCAGATCACCGAGGGCAATCTCATCGATAATCTCTACCGACATCTGCCCCAGATCGGCCACATCCACACCGCGGGTGTGCCGGGCCGCCATGAACTGTTGGGCGGCGAGAACGACTATGCAGCCCTCTTTCGGGCCATCGATGCCAGCGGCTACGACGGCTATGTGGGGCTGGAGTTTCGCCCGACAATTGGGGAGGAAGCAGCCCTGGCCCAATCGCTTGCCCTGCTGTAGCTTGCGCGAAAGGAGGGTTTCCGCGGGCCGCGGAAACCCTCCTTTCGGAAATGGCGCACAGTTAAGAAGATGCCGCGTTTTTCTTCAGCAGGTCCCGAATTTCGCCCAGCAGTTTCTCTTCCGCAGAGGGAACCGGTGGCTTTGTAGGGGCGGCTTCTTCCTTTTTCTGCAGCGAAGAGGCTGCTTTGACCACCAGAAAAATGGCAAAGGCCACAATCAGAAAATTGATGACAGTATTGAGAAAGACGCCGTAGCGGATAATCGCCGCGCCAGCCTCTTCTGCCGCGGCCAGCGTGGCATAGCTGCCGCCAGAGAGATTGATGAACAGATTGGAGAAATCAACCCCGCCCATCAGCAGCCCGATGGGGGGCATAATCACATCGTTGACCAGTGACGTAACGATCGCGCCAAAAGCCGCTCCCAAAATGACCGCCACGGCCAGGTCCAGCACATTTCCCCGCATCACAAACTTCTTGAACTCTTGAATCATCACCTGCTCCTCGCATGAATATTATCGGTCGATGCTGGCTGGCAGCCTGGGGATTCTGCCAGCCCGAAGGGAGTCTAGCCTGCCCACATTACAGACCAGATTGCAATGGGATTCGGGCCGCGCAGGTTTTTGTCTGTGAGCGCAACTTTCCCATTTGCCACGTCATTTGTCCGCTGTTATAATCCGCACCATTCGGCGCTGTTTTTCTTGCGATTCGGTAATGACTTGTCGCTGATTCTGTGCTATACTTACGCCTATGCAACCACAAGCGCGCTGGATTCCCTTTTCCAATTCTTCTTCTGCCCCTGGCAATGCCGTGGGCGGTATGATCGCGCTTAGATAGCCCGTGCCAGAGGGGGGACGTCTCCTCTGGGCTGGGCGGGCTTTTCCAAAAACGTGGAACGTGAAACGCAAGTGTGTTCGACGCACTGCCGTTTGTCACGTTTCACGTTTTACGTTTCATCCGATGTTTACGTTGACAACCCAATAGCTCCCATTTCAGGAGATTCCCATAATGTCCGACAAATATACACCCCAGGAAATTGAACCCAAATGGCAGGCCGCCTGGGAAGCCGCGGGTCAGCACGACACAGTGGAAGACCCCAGCCGCCCCAAGTGGTATGCGCTGACAATGCTGCCCTACCCTTCCGGCGATCTGCACACCGGCCACTGGTACGCGATGACGCCCAGCGACGCGGGCGCACGCTATCGGCGCATGAACGGCTATAACGTCTTCTTCCCGCCCGGCTTCGATGCCTTTGGCCTGCCCGCGGAGAACGCGGCCATCAAAAACAACGTCCACCCCAAAGAGTGGACCTACAAGAACATTGAGCGGATGCGCGGTCAACTGCGTCAGATGGGCGCGATGTGGGCCTGGGACCGGGAAGCCGTGACCTGTGACCCGGACTACTACAAGTGGAGCCAGTGGTTCTTTCGCAAGCTGTACGATATGGGGCTGGCCTATCGGGAGTTCGCGCCGGTGGACTGGTGTCCCAATTGCAACACAACCCTGGCTCGGGAGCAGGTCTGGGGCGATGACCGCCACTGCGAGCGCTGTGGCACACCCGTCATCAAAAAGGAACTGAACCAGTGGAAGTTCCGCATCACCAACTACGCCGAAGAACTGCTGGCAGATATGGATACGATCGATTGGCCGGAGCGGGTGAAGGTGATGCAGACAAACTGGATCGGGCGCAGCGAAGGCGCACAGGTCATCTTTGGGACGGAGACCGGCGCACCGATTGAGATTTTCACCACGCGGCCGGATACCCTGTGGGGTGCAACATTTATGGTCCTGGCCCCGGAGCATCCATTGGTGGAGAGTATCACAAGCGATGGGCAGGCCGCGGCAGTTGAGGAATACAAAGCCGCGGCAGAACGGCTGGACGAGGTGACCCGGGGCGCGGCTGACAAAGAGAAGACGGGCATCTTTACCGGCGGCTATGCCATCAACCCGGTCAACGGCGAGCGCATCCCCATCTGGATTGCCGATTATGTGATGATGGGCTACGGGACCGGCGCGATTATGGCTGTGCCCGGCCACGACGAGCGGGACTTCGCCTTTGCCCAGAAGTTCGGGCTGGAGATTCGTCGGGTGATCACCGGGCCAGACGGTGCGAGTGGCGAACTGGCCGAAGCCTGGGATTCCAAAGACGAGGGCGAGATGATCAACAGCGGCAGCTTCGACGGCACGCCCGTCAAAGGCGCGGCGGCAAAGGTCACAGCCTGGCTGGAGGAGATGGGCACGGGCAAAAAATCGGTCAACTACCGCCTGCGGGATTGGCTGATCAGCCGCCAGCGCATGTGGGGCGCGCCCATCCCGATGATTCTGTGCAAAGAATGTGGCGTTGTGCCCGTCCCCTACGCCGACCTGCCCGTCGTCCTGCCCGACGACGCCCAATTCAAGCCCACCGGCGAAAGTCCGCTGAAATATCACGAGGGCTTCCGCAATGTCAAATGCCCAAACTGTGGCGGCGACGCCGAGCGGGAGACCGACACACTGGATACGTTTATGTGTTCCAGTTGGTATCAGTACGCCTACGTCACCCCCTATTGGAAAAAGGGTGAGCCGCTGACCGCCGACGATACGCCCTGGGACCCGGCCAAAGGTGACTACTGGCTGCCCGTGGACCAGTACACCGGCGGCATCGAGCACGCCACAATGCACCTGCTGTACACCCGCTTTTTCACCAAAGCCATGCGAGATATGAGCTTGGTTCCCTTTGCCGAGCCGATGGAGCGCCTGTTCAACCAGGGGATGATTCTGGGGCCGGACGGCGAAAAGATGTCCAAGAGCCGGGGCAATGTGGTCAACCCGGATGAATACGTGGCCAAGTATGGCGCGGACACTGTGCGGGGCTATCTGATGTTCATCGGCCCCTGGGATCAGGGCGGGCCGTGGGATCCCAGCGCCATCGAAGGGATCAGCCGCTTTCTGTATCGGGTGTGGACTGCCGTCACCGAAGAGGCAAAGGCCGAGAATCTGTCCGCCACGCCCAGCGCGGAGGAGGTGCGGGAAATCGAGCGCAAACTGCACCAGACGCTGGGCAAAGTGGGCGAGGATATGGAGCATTTTCGCTTCAACACTGCCATTGCCGCGCTGATGGAACTGAACAATCTGCTGGTAAAAGCCAAAGATTCCGCTGTGGTCGGTTCGCCCATCTGGGACGAAGCCGTGGGCGATCTGCTGCTGATGATGGCTCCTATCTTCCCCCACATCAGCGAGGAACTGTGGCACCGCATCGGCCACAGCGATTCGGTCCACCTGCAAGCCTGGCCCGTGGGCGACCCCCAGAAGGCCCAAGAAGACGAAGTGACCGTCGTTGTGCAGGTCAATGGCCGGACCCGGGACAAACTGACTGTGGCCCCAGCCACCCCCGCCAAGACACTGGAAGAAATGGCCCTGGCCACCGAAGGCGCGCAGAAATGGATGGACGGCAAGCAGGTGCGCAAAGTGATTGTCGTGCCGGATAAACTGGTGAATGTGGTGGTGGGGTAATGAGGTAACGCACGCCGTCAGCTTGCGTTGCCCCGAAAGGATGGAGGGTATGAGTATCCGGGTTCTGAACGATTCCGAAGCTCAAAATTCAGAAGATACCTGGCCTATCCCCCAGCAGTTGCGCCGTCAACTGTTGGCCGCCCTGCTGGAAAAGGCAGATCAGCCCCTGCGCGAGATGAGCTACGAGGAGTTTCTGGACTGGGCGGACGAAGACACCCTGGCCGAATGGGTGGACGGGAAGGTGATTATGACGAGTCCAGCATCGAATAAACACCAGCAGTTGGTATCCTTTTTGGATCAGTTGGTCGGTCTGTATGTACGATATCGGCGTGCGGGCGAATTGCGTGTGGCACCTTTTCAGATGCGCCTGGCGAACAGCGGGCGCGAACCGGACCTTCTGTTCGTCAACACCGCCCACCTCGACCGCTTGCTCCGCACCTATCTGGACGGTCCGGCTGATCTGGTGGTGGAGATTATTTCCCCGGAGAGTATTGGCCGGGATCGGGGCGACAAATTCTTCGAGTACGAGGAAGCAGGCATCCCGGAGTTCTGGCTGTTGGACCCACAAACCCAGCGGGCAGAGTTCTACCAACTCAATTCTGCTGGTCGCTATCAGCCCATCCAGCCGGTGGATGGAATCTATCATTCGGCGGTGATTCCTGATTTCTGGCTGCGCGAGGAATGGCTCTGGCAGGATCCCCTGCCCCTGCCGTTGAAACTCCTGGCCGAAATCGCCGGGATGGATGCTGCTTTGCTGGATCAATTTGAAAATGCACTGCGCAGCAAATCCGCGTAAACCCTTCCTATCCGTGCAAATCCGTGTCCTTTTGTTGGGAGACTTGTAATGGCAAACGACTGCATCTTCTGTAAAATCATCGACGGCGAAATCCCCTCGGAGACGCTCTACCAGGACGAACTGGTGACTGCTTTCCGGGATATTCGCCCGGTGGCATCCACCCACATTCTCGTCATTCCCAACGCCCATTCGTCCAGCGTGACGGAGATGGGCGACGGCGACGCGGAAACGCTGGGCCGGATTGTGACTGTGGCAAACCAACTGGCAAAGCAGGAGGGCGTCTCCAAAAGCGGCTTCCGGCTGATTGTGAACGCGGGGCCGGACGCGGGGCAAGTGGTCTTTCACACTCATTTCCATCTGATCGGTGGGCGGGAACTGGGGCCGATGGTGGCGCGCTAAAAGTAGTGGCACGATGAATAGTGCGTGGTGCGTGAACCAGTACCACGACCAGTTCACGCACTACGCACTACGACTTCAAAGCATCAATGGACCAAACGACCAGTACTTCCTCAACCGCGCAGGACAACCCAAGGATCGGCCGTCTGGGATGGTCGATCCTTTTCGTGTTGACCGCTGTTGCTTTTGTCATGCGCTTCTACCAGCTGGACTCCCTGCCGCCGGGCCTCTTCTACGACGAAGCCTTCAACGGGCTGGACGGTTGGAAACTTTCGCGGATTTCTGTCAGCCAATGGCCGGTTTTCCTGACGGGCAACCAGGGCCGGGAAGCGCTCTACGTCTGGCTGATGGCTCTTCTCCACCGGGCCAACGGGCTATCCGTGTGGACGATCCGGGCTGTGCCCGCGCTCTGCGGCGCGCTGCTGACACCGGCGCTGGCCTGGCTGGCCTGGGAAGTCGCGCCCTGGCTGGGCGTGGAGAATCGTCGTTCCTTCGCCCTGTGGAGTGGCGCAGCCGTCCTCTGCCTGTTTTGGAGCCAAGTCTTCTCCCGCTACGGCATCCGTCTCTCCCTTTTCGTTCTGCTTGAAACACTGCTGTGGGCGGCCCTCTGGCGGGCGTGGACGGCAGACCGTAGACCGCAGACCGCAGACGGCGAACTAATCACCCAATCACCCAATCACCCAATCACCAATCCCCAGTCCCCAATCCCATTTTGGCTTCTCACCGGTCTCTTCGCCGGTCTCAGCTTCTACACCTATCTGCCCGCCCGGCTGCTGCCGCTGATTCTGCTGCCGCTGGTTGTGATTGCCATTTGGCAGGAACGGACCCGGCTGCTCTCCCATTTGCCGGGACTGGCTGCGGGGCTGGTGGTGGCGGTGATTGTGGCCGCGCCGATTGGGGTTTATTTTCTGCAAAATCCGGTCTCCTTCACCACCCGCGTGGATCAGGTGACGATTGTCGGGCGGGAGGGGCGGGATGGCGCGCAGGGATTGGGCGCAAATGTCAGCGCGGTGGCCGGGATGTTCGCAGGGACGGGTGACGCCAATCCCCGCTCAAATGTGCCGGGCCGCCCCGCGCTGGACTGGCTGCTGGCTCCTTTCTTTTTCCTGGGACTGTTGCTTGCGCTCTGGCGGTTTTGGCGGCTGGCCCATCTGTGGCTGCTGGCCGGGTTGGGGGTGATGCTCCTGCCCACGCTGCTCAGCGAATTCGCGCCCAATTTCCAGCGCTCCATCGGCGCGATCCCTTTTGTGGTGCTGCTGGTGGCCCTGGGGCTGGAAGGAGCAGTGCGGCTGGCGACCCGTCTGTGGCGGCGGGGGCATTTCGCCTATCTGGCCGCGGGCTGGCTGCTGGTGGCGGCTTCCTTCGGCCTGGCCTGGCGGGCCTATTTTGTGGAATGGGCCAATCTGCCCGATCTCTTCCCGGCCTGGGATGTGGGCTTTACCCGCGTGGCCGAGCAGCTCGCAGCCTCTGACGACGGCGTGCGCACGTATATCACACCCCGCGGCCGGGAACACCCGACCCTGGCCTATTTGCTGGAAGAATCTCCCGGCGCGTCCATTCCCCAGGGCTTTGATGGCCGCGTCTGCGTGCGGGTGGCCACGGATGTCCCGGCCCGTTACTACACACTGGTCAATGAGGATTTTCGCACGCAGAGTCTGCTCACCGGTATCTATCCGGCAGGAAAAACAACGGCTGCTGTCGTGGATGCCAGCGGCGCGGTCTGGGCCAATCGCCTGGAACAGCCCGAAGGGGGACCGGTCGTTTTCCCGGAAATGCAGGCCCAGCCCACCGCGCTGGGTGACGGCATTGCGCTGTTGGGCTATCAGCTTTTCCCCCCGGCGGGTATGGCCGAAGGCACGGTTTTCTACACCCGCCTCTACTGGCAGGTGAGCGCACCGCCCAGCGCAGATTACACCGCTTTTGCCCACCTGCTCTGGCGCAATGACGCGGGCGATCTGGTCTGGATGGCCGGGGCTGACCGTCCACCGGGGGAGGGGAGCTGCCCCACCAGCGAATGGCTGCCGGGGGAAGTGGTGATCGACGAGTTGCAATTTGCCCTGCCCGCGGGCCTGCCTGTTGGCGATCTGTTTGTGGCTGCCGGTTTCTACACTGCCGCCGATCAGCAGCGGCTACCCGTGCCCGGCACAACGGACAGTCAGGTGTTGATTGGGCCGGTGTTGCCCTGATAAAAGGAAGGTGTCATACGATTGCTTTTCAAATAGTTTGACTTTCTATACTTTCTGCGGTAGGCTTCCCCATAGATGGATATTTGAAACGACACGAGCAGTTGGAGAGCAGATGTATTCCCCAATCGTTTTCAGGAGGACGCCCGCAGGAAGTGGGCGCACAGACTACTAACGGTCCACTCTTTTGGTCCGGTCTGTTTCTCTGTTCGTCGACACCGTTTCCTGCACGCCACATCGGATCATCCGGGTGGCGTTTTTTGTTGCATTTTTGTTCGTTATTTCATAAGGAGAAGTCCCAATGTCCCAAAAGGGAAGTGTCAAAAAGGCTGTCCTCGCCTATTCGGGCGGATTGGACACCAGTGTGATTGTGCCCTGGCTGAAGAACAACTACGGCTGCGAGGTGGTCTGCTTCTGTGCCAATCTGGGCCAGGATGACGAACTGCCCGGTCTGGAAGAAAAGGCGATTGCGTCCGGCGCGTCCAAATGCTATGTGGAGGACCTGCGCTCTGTATTTCTCACCGATTTCGTCTTCCCCACAATGCAGGCCGGCGCACTCTACGAACGGGATTACCTGCTGGGCACATCCTTTGCCCGTCCGCTGATTGCCAAGCGCCTGGTAGAGGTGGCCGAGATGGAAGGGGCCGACGCGGTGGCCCACGGCGCAACCGGCAAAGGCAACGATCAGGTGCGTTTCGAGCTGACTGTAATGGCGCTCAATCCCAAGCTGAAAATCATTGCGCCCTGGCGGGAATGGGACATCCGCGGACGCAAGGACGCGCTGGACTACGCCGCGGAATGGAATGTACCGGTCAAAGCCACAATGGAGCGCATCTACAGCCAGGACCGCAACCTTTGGCATCTGAGCAACGAAGGCGGCCCGTTGGAAAATCCCTGGAACGAGCCGCCCAAGGATATGTTCGAATGGACAGTTGATCCGACAGACGCGCCGGACGAACCCGAATATGTGGAAATTTACTTCCGCAAGGGCGTGCCGGAACGGGTCAACGGTGTGGCAAAGGGGCCGGTGGGGCTGGTCCAGGAACTCAACGCGCTGGGTGTCAAGCACGGCATTGGCCGGGTGGATATTGTGGAAAACCGGCTGGTGGGGATGAAGAGCCGGGGCGTCTATGAGACGCCGGGCGGCACGCTTCTTTACAAAGCACACGCCGCGCTGGAGCAGCTCTGCCTGGACAAAGATACGCTGCACTACAAACAGCAGGTGGGGCTGCGCTACGCGGAATTGGTCTACAACGGCCAGTGGTTTACCCCTTTGCGCAGGGCGCTGGATGCCTTTGTGCAGACGACTGAACAGAATATCACCGGTGTCGTGCGCTTGAAGCTCTACAAAGGCAATGTGATTCTGGTCGGGCGCAAGTCCCCCCACAGCCTCTACCGGGAAGATTACGTCACCTTCGACGAGGACGACGTTTACAACCAGGCCGACGCCGAAGGCTTCATCAAACTCTTTGGTCTGCCCCTGAAAGTGGAAGCGATGTTGCGCCGGGAAGGGCCGGGCGCGAGCGATTACGATACGACCGATTACGCGGAATTTAAGCGAGACTGAACAGACTATTGCGTATTTCGTATTGCGTAGGCCAGTGCTGTTGGCCGCGACGGTTGCTATTGGTCGGTCGGGCGTGAGACGTGAAACGTGAGAGCATTCGGACCTTCTCACGTTTCACGTCTCACGCATCATACAGAACCAATTTCATCAGCCCCTCCACATCACATACCTACGCAATACGAAATACGCAATACGCAACCCCATCCACGGAGAAACCAGCCAATGACCACCCAATCCCACCCTTTTCCCGCCCCGTCTGGTTCGCCCATTCCCGTGCTGGGCTTTGACGCGGCGGGGATTGCCTGTGGCGTCAAAAAGAGCGGCGCGCCCGACCTGGCGCTGATCGCCTCCCGCCTGCCCTGCAAGGCCGCGGCAGTCTTCACCCAGAACGCTTTTCCCGCCGCACCCGTCCTCTACGACCGCGCGCTGCTGGGGATGAACCCGGATGCTGTCCACGGCGTGCTGATCAACAGCGGCTGCGCCAACGCTTGTACATCTGTGCAGGGCAATGTCAATGCCAAGCGCATGGCCGAAGCCGCGGAGAAGGCTCTGGGCAGCAGCGACAATTCGGTGTTTGTGATGAGCACCGGCGTCATTGGCGTACAACTGCCCATCGAAAAGATCGAAGCGGGCGCGCCCCAGGTGGCTGCCCAATTGACGCCCACGGGCTGGGAAGCCGCCGCACGCGCCATTATGACCACCGATGTTTTCCCCAAGTGGGCCTCCCGCCAGGCGGAGATAGACGGCGTGACCGTCACTGTTACGGGCATCAGCAAAGGCGCGGGAATGATCCATCCCAATATGGCGACAATGCTGGGCGTGCTGGTAACAGACGTACACATCAGCCAGCCGTTGCTCCAGCAGGCCCTGGCCGAGACGGTCAACCGCAGCTTCAACCGTATCAGTGTGGACGGGGACACCAGCACCAACGATACGGTCATCGTCCTTGCCAACGGCGCGGCGGGCAACGCGGAGATTACCGACGCGGACAGCCCGGCCTACGCGGCTTTCGTGGCCGCGCTGGAAGGCGCATCCGCGGAACTGGCAAAGCTGATTGTCCAGAACGGCGAGGGTGTGACGAAGTTTGTCACTGTGCAGGTGCAGGGCGCGGCCAGCGACGCGGACGCGCACCGGGCCGCCAATGCTATCGCCACCAGCCCGCTGGTCAAGACCGCTTTCTATGGCGGCGATGCCAATTGGGGGCGCATTCTCTGCGCGGTGGGCTATTCCGGCGCGGCAGTGCTGCCGGAAAATGCCGCACTTTACATCGCCCCGGGGGAACCCCAGGCCGCCAACCCGGAACTCCAACTGGTCACAGCGGGCACGCCGACGAACTACGCGGAGAAGGATGCCGCGGCCATCTTCGCCCAGCGGGACGTGACTGTGCGGGTCGCCCTCGGCCTGGGCAGCGGCGCGGCCACCGTCTGGACCTGCGACCTGAGCCACGACTACGTGACCATCAACGGGGACTATCGGACGTAGGGTCGGTGTGGTAGAATCTGTGGAAGAGAAAGTGTAGAGAAATCCGCTTGAGTCTGCGTTGTTGCGGTTAGGGTCTATGAGGGTTACTGCTCAGGGGCGTCGCACCCGAAGCCTGAGTAGTAACCTGTGAGGAGGAAAAAATGGAACGCACATATCATGTCGTCGGAGAGGGTGGAATTCAGATACCGTTGCCTCTCCTGGAGTCCTACGGATTCCACTCGGGAACCCATATGGTCGTTGAATTCGGCCATGACGGACTTTTTATCCAGCCCGCCAAACCTACCAAAACTGAAATCAGTCAGCGGGCCTTGCGTTTACTGTTGAGACGACTTGGCGATGCTGTTGTGGTGGAGACAGAACCTGCGAAAGCGGATGATCCCGATGTAACAACCACCGGATGGATTGTGACCGTTTATGCTCGGGGAAGCGAGACGCCTCTGGGAACCCTGCGCTACTCCTCTCAGGGCGATCTGATATGTGATGTAGACTCCGCTATTCAACAAATGTGGGAGACAGGAAGCAAACTTTCTGTATAACTGTGAGGTTATCAGTCCCTCATTATCGTCAAACGCAACCACAATCCTGTCTTCCTGCCTGTGCGCGAGTGGTTCTTGGTTATCTGGGCAAGAACCATTCGGAGGCTGAATTGGCGTTTGCGTTCCGGACAGTTCATTGGGCCGGGACGCTTGCCGAAAACGCGATCGACGGTCTGGAACAGATGGGGTATGAAGTATTTTGGTTCCACAATGCGGACCTTACCAAGCTTCGCCTTCTGTTGTCCCAGGGATGGCCGGTGATTGTCCTGCTGTATGCTTCTGATCTTCCACATGGCAGAGAAGGCATACACGCAATCGTCGTCATTGGAATTGAAAACGATCAGGTGATATGCCTCGATCCTTCCCTTCCCAACGAACTCATCCTGGATTTGAGACAATTTGCAGCCATATGGGCAGGACTTGACAACCAGGGAATTGTCATCTGGACTTGAGATACAAATGACTCTACTGTAAAAAGCCCCTAAACTCACCGCGGAGTCGCGGGGAACGCGGAGGTTCGCGGCGTTTTTCTCCTGAATCTCGCCGCGTTGCCTCTGCGGCTCCGCGGTGAAATTGACCTTTTTGCAGTAGACTCACAAATGTCTTTGTGCTTCCGATTTCCCCTCCACATCGACACCCCGCCCTCTGGGAGGCGTTGACCTACGCGGCCACAATGGGTGGCGGCAATGCAGAATTGGTGCTGGAAGGACACGCCCAATGACCGACGACGAGCGAACGACCCACCGCCTGGGCACAGTCACCCTTGACCCGCCCGGCCCGGTGGTGGCGGGCAGCATCGGCCAGTGGACCCTTACCTACACTGTGGGCAGCTATGGCATCGACGAGGGCGGCACGCTGAAGCTGGCCCAGCGCTTTGCCAGCGATTGGGAGACACCCCAATTCGACCAGCCCGCCGCACCCGGCTATACGACTGTCACCACCAGCGGACAGGCCAGTCTACGCGCCTACTTCCACCGCAAGGCCCACGAACGGCCGTGGATGAAGTGTACGGTCATCGACGTTTACGACGGCAGCCTGGCCCCCGGTGACACTGTAACCATCACTCTGGGCGACCGCAGTCAGGGATCGCCGGGCATCCGCGCCCAGACTTTCCAGGAATCAACCCACGAATTCCGCCTGCTGGTCGATCCCACCAACGCCAGCGTCGCTCTGCCTCTGCCCACTTCGCCAACTTTCCCCGTCGTTCCCGGCCCCCCGGTGGAACTGGTCTGTATTGTGCCCAGCCAGACAGTCATCGGCGAGCCGATGGAAATTTTTGTCAAAGGCCAGGACCGTTGGGGCAACCCTACGCCGGCGCTGGAAGGGCTGGAACTGGCGTGGAGCGGGGACGCCGAGGCCACAATCGACGGCAGCCGTCTGCTCTGTACAACGCCGGGCACAGGCTGGCTTCTGGTGAAGGCTGGAACGCTGGCTTGCCGCAGCAACCCGGTCACAGCCTTTGCCGCCCGTCCCGCCCTTTCCAAATACTGGGGCGATCTCCACGCCCAGACCGCGGGGACGGTGGGCACGGGCACAGAGGCCGAATACTTCACCTTTGGCCGGGATGTGGTCCGCCTGGACTTTGCCAGCCATCAGGGCAACGACTTTCAGATGGACGATGCCTACTGGGCACACCTCAACCGTACGGTCAGCGAATTCCACGCGGACGGGCGTTTTGTCGTCTTTCCCGGCTACGAGTGGTCGGCCAACACCCCCGCGGGCGGCGACCGCAACGTCATCTACCGCCAGGAGGGGAAACCCATCTTCCGTTCCAGCCACTGGCAGATTCCCCATACGCCGGAGGACGCGCTCAGCCCGGCCCACCCGGCCAGCCAACTCTTCGCCCGCCTTCGCCAACACATCCCGGCGGAAGATGTGCTGCTGGGCAGCCATGTGGGCGGGCGCTACGCGGACATCCGCCGCTATTTTGACGAAGAACTGGGGCCGCTGGTGGAGGTGGTCTCCTGCTGGGGGGTCTTCGAGTGGATGCTGTGGGACGCCTTTGAAATGGGCTATACCGTCGGGGTGATGTGCAACAGCGACGGCCACAAAGGACGACCGGGCGCGGAAGGGCCGGGCGCGGGGGAGTTCGGGATTGGGGGCGGGCTGACCTGTGTGCTGGCCGAAGAATTGACACGGGATGCGGTCTTTGCCGCGCTCAAAGCGCGCCGCTGCTACGGCACAACCGGCCCGCGTATGGATTTGGATTTCGCCATGGACGGCCAGCCTATGGGGTCGGCCATCGAGACATCCGGGCCTGTGAAAGTACAGGCGTCAGTCAGCGGCTGCGGCCCACTGGAATCGTTGACACTCTACCGGGGCCGGGACGCGATTGCGCAGGTGCGGCCCGCGGCCTTCACTTCCGGGGAACTGTCCCGGCGGGTGCGGGTGAGCTGGCGGGGCGCACGCATGCGCGGGCGGGGACGCCGGGTGGTCTGGGATGGCGCAATCCGTGTGGAAGGCGCGGCCATTCTTGCCGCGTCTCCCTTCGCCTTCGACTCGGCCGCGGATGGCATCACCGGGCAGGACAGCCAGCACATTGCCTTTACCAGTTCCACCACCGGTGACACCGATGGCATTGACCTGACGCTGGATCAGGCCGATGGCGGGCGGCTGATCTTTGAATCGGCGGTGGGGCGCTGTGAGGTGGACTTGGCAGAACTGTATCTCGGCCCGAAGGACGAAGACAGGCAGCGGCTTTTCGATTTTGGCGGGCTGGGAATGCAGGTCTGCGTCGAGCACTACCCGGAAGAGGTGGCGGATTTTCGGTTGCAATTGAAGCAAATCCTCTCCCCGCCGCGGGGGGAACGCACGCCCTATTTTGTCAAAGCCCTCCAGACCGACGGCCACGCGGCCTGGTCCAGCCCGATTTATGTAGCCGGTGAATTGACACAATAACCACAAATAACCACGAAGGCACAAAGACACGAAGAACGGCAGGCTTTTTCTTTGTGCCTTCGTGGTTCATTCTCCCCAGGAGGAAGCAATGAAGATTACCGATGTTGTCCTTTTTCGTGTCAGCGGCCGCTACACCGGCCCCCAGTTTGCAACCGGCAGTCGCCAGGCCAAGGCCCTGGACATCTACCCGGAGTTCAATATCGATGGGGACACGGGCATCAGCGAGCGGCCCATCAGTGCGCTCTATGTGGAAATCCAGACCGACGAGGACGTCTCCGGTATCTTTGGTCCCATTGAAGAACCCAACGCCTTCACCATCCGTCATAGCCTGCGTGCGTTTTTGATTGGCCGGGACCCGCTGGCGACGGAACTGCTTTCGGATCAGATGTTGCGGCTGGACCGCCACGGCAAGAGTGGCTATTTTGTCACCGGGGCCAGCGCTATCGATATCGCGCTCTGGGACTTGAAGGGCAAAGCCTGGGGCCAGCCCGTATACCGGCTGCTGGGCGGCCCCACCCGGCCCGCGGTGCCTGCCTACGCTTCCATGCTCGGCTTCTCCACCGCGCCGGACGATGCCGCGAAACTGGCCGCGGAATACAAAGCCAAAGGCTACGCCGCGCAGAAGTGGTTCTTCCGCTACGGCCCCGGCGACGGCGCGGCGGGAATGGCGAAAAATCTGGCAATGGCCGAAGCCGTGCGCGGCGCGGTCGGCTCTCTCTATGACGTAATGTTCGACGCCTTCTGGGGCTGGGACCTGGCCTACGCCACCAAAATGGTGCAGGAACTGGCCCATCTGACCCCCCGCTGGATGGAAGAACCGATTCCCCCAGAGCGGGTGGGCGGATTCGTCCAGTTGCGGGCCGCGTCCACAGTGCCCATTGCCACCGGCGAGCACGTCTATACCCGCTGGCAGGTGAAAGAACTGCTGGCCAACGCCGCGGTGGATGTGCTGCAAAACGACCCGGACTGGACCGGCGGCATCAGCGAGCAGATGAAAGTCTGCACTCTCGGCTCGGCCTACGAAGTGCCGGTCATCGCCCACGGCCATTCTTTGCTGCCCGCGCTGCACGTGGCCGGCGCGCAGTCCCCCGCCACAGTTCCGTATGTGGAATTTCTCCTGCGCTATCAGGAGGTCAAACAGTTCTTCCAGACAGTCGTCTACCGTCCCGAAAACGGCGCAATTGCCCTGCCCGATCTGCCCGGCCTGGGGATGGTGCTGGACGAAAGCAAAATCGAGAAGCGGGAAGTTTTGTCCTGATTCCCCCCGGATGTATGATTAGGTCCGCAAGTGCCGGAGAGTCCCCTGGGTGACCGCCCACGACTCTGCGGCTTTTTTCATTGGACCGCGGAAACATTCGTCACGGGTGGCGGTCTGTCGTCCGCGGCCTGCCGTCTTTTTCAGGAGGTTTCCATGCGTCGTATCAAATGGGGCGTGATCGGCGACGCCCTGCGCCAGTTTACACTGCTGCTGATTGGGGCTTTGCTTTCCGCGTTTGCCTATGCGGTCTTTCAGGTTCCCTTCAATATTGCCGCGGGCGGTATCGGCGGGGTGAGTATTGTCGTCAACCACTACACCGGGCTGAGCGTAGGGATGCTCTACGCGCTGATGAATATTCCTTTGCTCATTCTGGGCTTTTTTCAGTTGGGGCGCTGGGGCTTTTTGTTCAAGACTGTTTTTTCTGTCGCGCTCTTTTCCCTTGCCACCGACTACATCAGCCTCTATCTCCCCCTCTACGCGCCCCAATTCCCGCTCACCGGTGATCTGCTCCTCAATACAATTTATGGTGGAATTGTGGGCGGCATTGGCGCGGGGCTGATCTTCCGGGCAGGGGCCACAATGGGGGGGACGGGTATTGTGGGCCGGGTGATTCAGATGCGCACAGGCACGCCGCTCAGTCAGGTCTATCTGTGGACAGATGGGCTGATTGTGATTACAATGGGAATTGTATTTGGGTGGGAGGTGTCGCTCTACGCTATGCTGGCCGTCTTTCTCAGCGGCTTGGCCTCCGACTATACACTGGAAGGGCCGAGCAGCGTGCGCACGGCCAGTATTATCACCAACTGCCCGGAGGAGATGACCGCGGCGTTGATGGCCGGGCTGGACCGGGGTGCCAGCCGTTGGGAGATCACCGGTGGCTATACCGGCGAGACCCGCCACATGATTTTCTGCACAATCTTTCGCCCCCAAGTGAACGATCTGAAGCGCATTGTCGGCCAGATCGACGAAAATGCCTTTGTGATCATCGGCGACGCGCATCAGGCATTAGGCAGCGGTTTTGTGGCCTTGCGCAGGAAATAGAATTCATCTGTTTTGGCGGGAACAGAGAACCAAAACGCTGCGTCTGAATAATAGCGGGAAGTATCCATTTTTGGTTTTGCCCACCTAAAGGGGAACCCAATGAAAATCAAATATCCATCTGTTCTGCTGTTGTGTATGAGTCTGCTGGCCGGACTGGCGTTCTTTGCCGGTTCTGCACGGGCAGAGACGCCGGTCTACGGCGCGGCCACCGAGCCGGCCTGGCGCGCGGTCTATTGGAACAATACTACTCTCTCCGGCCAGCCCGCTTTCTTCCGGGATGAAACAATCCTCGACCACAACTGGGGGCTTGGCTCGCCGGATGCCAGTGTGAATGATAACAATTTCTCTGCCCGCTGGACGCGTGTGGTCGATCTGCCCGCGGGCCGCTACCGTTTTTCCATTACTGGCGACGACGGCGTGCGGGTCTATGTGAACGACGAACTGTTCGTCAATGGCTGGTGGGATCACGGGGTGCGCACCTTCACCACCGATCGGGATATGCCCGCGGGCCAGCACGAAGTGCGCGTAGAGTTCTATGAACGCTACGGCGCGGCGGTTGTGAAATTCTCCCTGGAGACCCTTTCCATTGCCCCGCCGGGCAGTCCCACAGTCACACCTACGCCTGCACCGGCTCCCCCCCCACCCAGCGGCAAACCACCCGTCGCCGCGCCGGAAGATGGCGCGTGGAGGGGCGAGTATTATAACAATGAGACCCTCTCGGGCGCGCCGGCTGCTGTGCGCGCCGACGCGGCCATCGAATTCGATTGGGGCCACGGCTCGCCCATTGCCGGGGTGCTGAATGAAAATAACTTCTCCGTGCGCTGGACCCGCAACCTTCATTTTGCTGGTGGCCTGTGGCGGTTCACCACCACCACCGACGACGGCGTGCGTCTGTGGGTGGATGGCGAACTGGTGATCGACCAGTGGCGACTGATGAAAGGCGAAAGCCACGAGGCAAAGGTCCTTCTGCAGGAGGGCGTCCATTCCATCAAAATGGAATATTTCGAGCGGAGCGGCGGCGCGATGGCCATCCTCTCCATACAACATGATGAGGTGCAATCGGGCAAAGGCAATCTGATTACCTGCGTGCCGCCCAACCCACCCAACTACGCCTGGATTCGGGTCTATCGTAAAGACCCCAGCACCGGCCAGTGGTATCGGGCAATCCCCAAAGGCATCGGCTCCATCCACGCCAGTGGCTATCTGAAGATCGACGGCCTGCCCGTGGATATAGCAATCTATGGGGACGCGGGCGAACCCTATTGGATCGAACAGTGGATCGACGGCAAAGTAGCCCGATCGGTGGGCAACACGGATCAGGGCGATGCCGAGTTCCGCATCCGCCCCAGCGCTGACAACTATACGCCCTGGGGGTGTGCAAAGTAGCCGCGGATTGGGCATGACAGGGGCGAAATCCGTAGTGCGTAGTGCGTGAACTGCTACTGTTACTGGTTCACGCACCACGCACTACGGAGAGCTTTGTTTCCCCCATCAGAGGAGAGTCCCCTATGCGATTGGTACAATTTCTGACGCCCAAAGGCAAACGCCGTGTTGGGCTGGTTGTAGACGAAAACACAGTACGTGTGGTCAAAAAAGCAGAAAGTGTGCGCGGGCTGGCTCTGGAAGCAGCCCGCGCACGCGCGTCTCTGGCAGAGTGGGTGAGAGCGCGGCTGAGCGACAAAACCGTCGATTACGCAGCCATTGCCAGCGAAGGCCGTCTGTTGCCACCGCTGGACCACCCGGACCCGGCCCACTGCTTCATCACCGGCACGGGGTTAGATCATTTGGGCAGCGCCCAGGCCCGGGACGCAATGCACGCCAAACTGGCCGCGGAGGCCGACAGCCTGACCGATTCCATGAAAATGTTCCGGTTGGGGCTGGAAGGGGGCAAGCCCGCGCCGGGCGAAATCGGCGTGCAGCCCGAATGGTTCTACAAAGGCGACAGCTCGGTGGTGGCCCCACCCGGCGGCGATCTGCTCTCGCCGCCCTGGGCGCTGGACGGCGGCGAAGAGCCGGAACTGGTGGGTCTGTACGTTATCGGCGATGGGGGCGAAGTGCTGCGGGTGGGCTTTGCCCTGGGCAATGAATTTTCCGATCACGTGCTGGAACGGCAGAACTACCTCTACCTGGCCCACTCCAAACTGCGGGCCTGCTCCTTTGGCCCGGAACTGCTGGTGGGCGAACCGCCCGCGGCCATCGAAGGCACTTCCCGCATTCTGCGCGACGGCGCGGAACTGTGGGCCGCGCCCTTCCTGACCGGCGAAGCCAATATGACCCACACCCTGGCCAATATCGAGCACCACCACTTCAAATACCCCCTCTTCCGTCGCCCCGGCGATGTCCACTGCCATTACTTCGGCACAGCCACCCTCAGCTTCGCGGCGGGCGTCACCACCCAGGACGGGGATATCTTCGAGATCAGCGCGCCGGGCTTTGGCCGTCCCCTGCAAAACCGGCTGGTCGTGAGTGAAGACGCGGATGCGCTGGTGGCAATACGGACGCTTTGATGGATAGTCTTCCCCTCCTCCACGCGGATGTGACTGCCTGCCACGCCTGCCCCCGACTGGTGAGCTGGCGGGAAGAAGTGGCTGCCACCAAACGCCGGGCCTATTTGGATTGGGACTATTGGGGCAAACCTGTGCCCGGCTTTGGCGACCCGGCGGCGCGCCTGCTGCTGGTGGGCATGGCTCCCGGCGCGCACGGGGCCAACCGCACAGGTCGGGTCTTCACGGGCGACGCTTCGGGCGACTTTCTCTATCCGGCCCTGCACCGGGCCGGTTTTGCCAATCAGCCCGACTCCACCGATCTGGCCGACGGGCTGGAACTGCTCGACTGTTACATCACATCTGTGGCCCGCTGTGTGCCGCCCCAGAACAAACCCGTCGCAGCGGAGATTGCCGCCTGCCGTCCCTTTCTGGAACGGGAGCTGGCCCTGCTTCCCGAAGTCCAGGTGGTGATACCTTTTGGCCGCATCGCTTTTGATGGCTTTCTCCGGACGCTTCGAGAGAAAGGCCACGATATTCCCCGCCTGGCTTTCGGCCACGGCCTTTTGCATCCTCTGCCCGATGGGCTGCCCAATTTGCTCTGCTCCTATCACCCCAGCCAACAGAACACCCGCACAGGCCGCCTGACCGCGGCAATGCTGGATGCTGTGTTGGAACAGGCCCGCGCGCTCTTTGAATAATCCGGACCGATTCCTGCAGGGAAAGGCAAAATTCCATGCACATTACCCACATCGGCATCAACGGCGACGGCGGGCGGTTGGATGGCAGCCCGACCAAACTGGCCGAGGACCTGCTCTATTTTCAGGCGTGCGGTTACACAGCCGTCGAGCTTTCCTCCACCGGTCTGGATGTCGTTCTCAACGGACGGGTCTTTCCGCCTCAATTGGAGCGGGTGCGGGCCGTCACCGAAGCCTTTCCCCTGACCTACACCCTCCACCCACCCAACCGGCTCAATCTAGCCCACGGCTCGGACCTGCCCCTGGACAAGGCCAACTTCGCCGCCCATCTGGAAATCTGCGCCGCGCTGGGGGCCAAAGTGATGGTCTACCACTCCGGGCTGATCGCGCTGGAACGGGTGCGTCTGGGGCTGGTGAATTTGCCCACACCCGACGAACTGGCCGCGGCAGCCGGGCAGGAGGTGGACGCGCTGAAAGAGCTGCTGCCCTATGCGGCGCAGTTGGGTGTTACGGTGGCAATGGAGAACCGGGACCCCCACAGTTGGGAGGTGGGTCTGCTGCGTCAGCTGGGCCGAGACCCTTCCGAATTGGCGACCTTCCACGGCGGGATGCTCGTCCCCCGGCTTGTGGAACAGGTGGAGGCAGTGGGCCATCCCAATCTGGGCATCTGTCTGGACCTGGCCCATCTCTTTCTGGCGACGAATCAGTTGGGCATCGATTATCTGGAAGCCGTGGGCCAGGCCGCGCCTTATCTGTGCCACATCCACGCCAACGACAACTTTGGCCGCCTGGACGACGCCTACGACGATCTGGGCCAGCGCAATCCCTACGGCGAGGGCGATCTGCACCTGCCGCCGGGCTGGGGCGCGATTCCCCTGGCCGAGGCGCTGGGCCAATTGCCGGATTATACGGGGATTCTCATTTTGGAGTTGCGCCCCCGCTACCGGGACCGGCTGGCCGAGGCATTGGGGACGATGCAGGGGATTGTGGCGTCGGTGTAGGTTGGGTTCTCCCGGCAAGGAGTCTTCGCTTACCATTCAGTGTATGCCGGGAGAACCCAACAGTGCCGCGTCTGTTGGGTTCTCCCGGCGTTATGAACAGGAATAGGAACATCTTTTCCTGCCGCAACAACCCAACCTACGGTAGCGACTGGCCGGTCAGCGGAGGGTGTGAAGCCGTTGCCGCGCGTCGTCCGCGTGGAGGATAGAAAAAGCCGGGTTGATGTCCAGCGCGGTTTGCAGATGCTGGCGGGCCATTTCTCTGTCGCCCAACGCTTGAGCAATGACCCCCGCGTGGTAGTGGAGCAGGGCGTCCTGGGTGCCCAGGCGCAGGCTTTCGGCGCTGTAGGGCTGGGCTTCGGCGTCCTGGCCGTTGCAATGGAGCGCCCAGGCCAGCACATCCGCGGCGTGGATGCTGGGGCGGGCCGCGTAGGCTTGCCGGGCCAGGGTCAGGGCCGTGGCCGGGTCGCCGTAATCTGCCTCGAAGAGAGCCAATTCCATATCCACCGCCATCCCCGCGGCCCGGTTGAGTTGCTGGATTACGCCTACCAGCCCGTACTGCTCCGCGGCCTTCTCTGGCTGATTGGCCAGTGTGTAGAGATCGCCCAGGGGGATGGCGAATTCGGGCAGGGGCAGCCTGTCGAGGGCCTGCGCGTAGAAGCCGATGGCTGTCTGTATGTCGCCCTGGGCCGCGGCCACTCGCCCGCGCGCGGCCAGGGCAAAGGGATAGGCCGGGTGGCTTTGGAGTGCGGCCTGATAGTAGACATCGGCCTGCGTCCAGTCGCCCCGGTTGAAGTAGAGGTGGCCCAGTTGCACCGCGGTCCAACGCCACCCTTCTGTGTCCGGCACAGCCACCCCCAGCGCCAGTTCCATTGCTTCCACAGCCCCGTCTGTGTCGCCGTTTAACTCCCGCAGATAGGCGGCCCGGCTGTAGGAGCCGATCCCGGGCCGCAGATTTATCATTGCCTGTCCCATCTCCAGGGCTTCTTTGTAGCGCCCCAACTCCACATTGGCATCCACCAGCACTCCTATCGCTTCGGCCCGATAGGGAGCCACTGCCAGCGCCTGCTCTGCCCAGGGAATGGCCGCGGCGAAGTCGTGGCGGGCGAGGGCGAGCATCCCCATTCCCACCAGCGCATTCACCTGTGATGGCTGTCGCTCTAGCGCCGCCTGCAAGGCTGTCTCTGCCTGCTGATAGTGGGCGGCGTCACCGTCCTCTCGCACCTGTTGCAGATAGGCCAGGCCCAGCCCGGCATAGGCGTCGGCGTCGTCGGGGAACGCGATCAGCCGGGTTTGCAGGCGCACGATTTCGGCGTAGGGGTTGTACTCTACCGCGGCGGGGGCCGGGGCAGATTGGGGAACCGAAGCGTTAGCTGCCATCAACCGGGCCAGGAGAACAATTGCCAGCACGACCAGCGCCCAGGCCACGCGGCGCAGGTTGGCATTGGCAAAGAATGTCCTTGGATTTGCAAACGAACCGGTCATCTCTGATTCCTTCGGTGAATGTCTGCCGTCCCGAATGAGTTGTGAACATCCGGGACGACAACAGATGGTGGCGTGGTGCGTGGTGCGTGTATCAGTTCACGCACCACGCCACCAACGAATACCACGAAAACGTTCGACTCTATAGACTAACTTTCCTTGCGCCGCGCCCACCACAGAGCCGGGACTGTGACCAGCAACAGGGCCGCGGGCAGACCTGCCGTGGCTGCCAGCCCTGCGCCTTGCACGCTGCTCATCGCCTTCTGAATCAGCGGAACAAAGACGCCGAGAACGGGATTGGTGTGCAGGTGGCTTTGGCCGGAATGGGCCTGGGCCACGTAGGGAAAGGTGTTGCGGAAGGGCTTGTCATTGGCATCAATGCCGTCGGTCAAGACACCGATCAGCCCGGAATCGAAGCTGAAGGAAGCGTCCCGGCCGTCCAACACCGGATAGGCAGCCCCAGCCACAGCCAATAGCTCGATCTCTACCACATCGTCGGCCAGCCGCCGCCCGTTGGGGAAGCCACAGGCATCGCCGCCCAATATACCCAGACGGCTGGGCGTGGGAGCGCACAGATCACCGCTGATGGCGGTGTTGACACGCAGCATTTCGGCTGGTATCACGCCTGGGATGGGTGCAGTGATTGCCGGATTGGTGGGCCTGTTTACATTGAAGCCTTTGGGCAGGGTCATCTGCGTGCCATCTTTTTTGGTGATGACGAAGGGGTTCTCCAGCACCATCCCCGTCAGGAAGATGTCGAAGATGTCGCCGCGGCCTGTGCGGGGTGAACCAGGTGTATGCTCCGTCTTGCAGTCGCTGTTGGTGTCGCCGGGCAGCTTTACCCCATAGAGGCCACAGAGCAGATTACCCACTTCCGGGTCTTCCACACTCTTTTGCAGCAGACTGTAGACAGCCAGATCAACCGACGGCGCGATGGCGTTGAAGGTATCTTTCAAACCAAGGGGCAGCACCACTTCGTTGGTCAATGGCATACCCAGGCGGGAAACCTGCACCCACGGCCCCGGATTGCCCGGATTGGCGATGTCGATGGCCTGGCGGCGGGAGCTGGACCAGACGCCTACCACTTTCTCTGTGCCCTGGGTGATACGGCTGACGGGAACTTCGATAACCAGGGAATGGACATTGAAACCGGAGAGGGAATCGACGGGAATGTTGTTCTCTTTGCTGTAGCCAATGGGCGTATTCTGCCCGCGTAGGGTGAGCAGATCGAAGACCTGCAAATCTACGAAGAAGGCATCGTCCGTCTGCCCGGCAAAGATGTCGATCTTGTCGCTGTTGTCTGGGTCGGTGAACTGGTGGATGCCTGCCTGTTCCAGAGCGTTATAATCTGGCGTCGATTTGGAGCCAATGTTGACTGGCGGCGCAATCTGATTGCCGGCCAGCACGCGGGTTGTGCCACCACCAGGCTGGAAGCCATCCCGGAAGCTCTCCGTGACAGTGATGTACTGCATCCGGTTCAGGTCGGCGTCGCCGAGCGAATCGATAGGCCCGGTGTTGTACAGGAATGTGTTCGGATTTTTGACTGTCGATTTGCTGGACAGGGTGTAGGTCACGTCCGCGGTGGCGTTGCCGTCCATATCCAAAAAGATGTCGTAGTAGACCCGGTCGTCCCACTCGTAATAGTTGGGGCCGCCTTCGGGTCCTTCAAAGGGAATCCAACTGGCAACCAGCACCAGACGATTGGGGTCATTGGGCGAGACAAAAGCGTAGGTGTCGGTATTATCGGCGAATTGATCTTTGGAGATCAGCGGCGCTTCCCGGTGGCTGGATGCCTTGGCATCCTGGCCCACGGCGAGCAGAACAGCGGCCAGCAGCACAACGGGAACCAGCAACAGGCCGGTGAATGTGCCCAGGCGGCGTAGCAAGGAAGATTTGGATTGCATAGGATACTTCTCCTTTGTGGGACAGAGGGAGGGAGCCGCCCATTGGGAACGGCTTCCCCGCGGATATTAGAGGCCCAACAGACCGATTTTCAGCAGCGCCTGGGCGGTGATGCCCCCACCCGCCAGGGTGATGAAGAGCGCGCTGGCAACCGGGGCCAGGCGTAAAAAGCGTCCACTCTCAGGGACATATTTGAGCAGCTTGCCGGCGTGAACCATCAAAATGCCGATAAGAGCGAGAACGCTTGCCAAACCAAAACTGAAAACGACGATCAGCAGCAGGCCAAACGCAACCCGTTGCAGGGCGATAGCGCCCAGCATTACCACCAGTGCCGAAGGGCAAGGCAGCAGCCCGCCCGACACGCCCAGCGCCAACAGACCGCGCCAGGTGATGGGTGTACCGTCGCTTCCCGGCGGCAGATGGCTGTGGCTTGGGTTGAGCCTGTCGAAACTGTGTCCGCCGTGGGTATGAACGGTATCGTCGTGAGGATGCGAATGGTTGCCGTCGTGGGTGTGCGCGTGGGGGTGCGTGTGTGGGTGTTCGTGGGAATGGCTGTGTGCCTCGGCGCTGGCCGGGCGCAGACGCTGCCAGATCATCGAAGCACCGATGCCCACCAACAGCAGGCCGGAAAGGACACCCAGCCAGGGAAAAAGGGTTTCGGGCAGAATATAGCGGGAGGCAAAGAGTGTGATCAGGCCCAGAATAAAGACGCCCGCGGTGTGGGTCAGCGTCGTCGTCAACCCCAGAAAGAGGGCGTGGCGGGCCGTGCCCCGGGAACCGACCAGATAGGCGGCCACAATCGTCTTGCCGTGGCCGGGCGAGAGTGCGTGCGCCCCGCCCCAGACAAAGGCTGCCAGCAGGGCCAACAGCAGCGCGCCCGGCCCGCTGATGGGCAAATTGATCAGTTCGGCAAAGGGGTCTGTACTGGTGGTGGAGGGGGCTGTCACAGGCAGCCCGGCCTGGGCTACGCCTCTCTCCGCGCGGCCAGCCAGGGCCGCGCCGCCGATCTGAAAGGCGGCGCGGTTGATCCGGGGTGGTGACTGGAGCAGTTCCTGGGGATAGGCCCGCAGTTCCTGGCTGATATCCTGGCTGGGCACGCTGGAGGAAAGCAGATTCCTGCCCTCCTCGGCCACCACAACCACTTCCTGCCAGCCCAGCTTGCCGGGAAAATTGTTGTCTGCAAAAGCCGCGTCCCCGACTATATCCGCTGGCAGAAGAGCCGCATAGTGGAACTCCAAACGCAGCGTATCCAGGCCGCCCTGTCCGGGCGCAAAGGTGAAACGGCTGTCGTTCACCTGCCAGACAATTTTCTGTCCGTTCAGCGTCAAGGCCAGGTTCCCGGCCAGCCGCTGGGCTGCTTCGGCCAGATAGCCCGCCTGTTCCGCAGAATCGGCTTCGCCATCCCCGTTGCGGTCAATGGCGCTCATCTCCTGATAGGTGGGAATCTCCGCCATATCCAGAATGTACAACAGGTGGGCTGTATCCTGGCCGATTGTCACTTTGCTGTAGCGGTTGATGGTGAAGTTGCCCAAGGGATGGGCCAGCGCGCTGGCTGCACCGATTACCACCAGCAGCAGGGCCAGTGTGAGCGCACGGCTGGCGCGCAGGGCGGGCTTCGTTCGTTTGGCTGCCATTCGGGAGTTCCTTTCACGCCCTTCGCGGGGAAATTCTGTGGCTGTTGGGTGTTGCTGCTCTGTCTGACGCAGACCGGATTGCTTTGGATCTATCGAATTGGGGAGAAATCAAAAATGGCCTGGAATGGCAACAGTCTCGCGCAGACGACTGTTCCTATTCCAGGCCATTCACTGTTCAATTTTTGTTCAAAGCGGGGGGATGTGCCTTCGGGTTACTGCTCAGGCGCGTTCCACCCTGCGCGTGGAGGGGTGTGTCTTCAGGGCAGTCTCCCCTGTGATGGGTTGCGCCGCGGGGGATGAAAATTTTGTATACACGGATAAAAGGGAACACAGATTTTCGCAGACGAAATCCGCGTATATCCGCCCAATCCGCGTTCTACTTTTCAGGTGACTATTCAGGCCAGCGCCGGTTGAGCAGGCCACAGTAGTTTGTGGCCGTGTCGAAACTCAGCGGGTAGACCCGCAAACTGGTTTTGATACGCCTGGAAACTGCCCCAGGCTACTCAACCGACGTTTGCTAACCGGCTGACTGACGGCTGAATAGTCACTTTTTCAGCACAGTATCTTCGGGCAGTATCTGCCCAATAGTCAAGGGCTACGCGCGCAATCAGCCCTGTATCGGCTGCTTCTCACACCGTTCAAACAGCGCGCTGAACGCGTCCGAGCCGTCGTCCTCCCAGACTTCGGTGCGCACGCCGGGGACAAAGCCGGGAAAGCTGCCAAAGTAGAAGGATTCGTGGCGCACGGTTTCGTGGCCGAAATGCCAGCGCGCGCCGTTGAGATAGCCGTCGGGGTAGACGACAGTTGTAATACGCCGGGGCCAGGGGATGGGCGGTGCGGCACGCAGACGCTCGACAGTGCTCTCCAGAATCTCCACGCCCAGGCCGGGGCCGTCGGGCACATCCACCCAGCCCGCCACTGGCTGCAACGGCTCGATCACATCTTCGGTCCAGACGTTGTGGGTGGAGAGATGAGAGAGTGTGCCTGTTTTGCATGTGGACGCGAAGTGGAAGGTCCACACAGCCCGCAGCGCACCACCCACAGCCTGAATCCAAAAGGGCAGTTGGGCCTCGGCAGCCACAGACGTATGCTGTTTGAGTGTCTCCACATCGCCGCTGCCCAGCACAAAAGCATCGCACAGCCGTTCGGTGATCTGGCGCAGTCCGGGTGTGCCCCGGTCGTAGGTCGGGTCCGTGCACACGTGACAGCAGCCGCTGCCGAAGTGGGCGGCGATGGGTCTGTCGATCTTGGCCCGCAATTCCACATAGCCAGCCGCGTCCTGCTGGGGAATGGGGGACTCAAAGCCGCCGATGACCTTAAATTCGGACAGTCCTTTGAGAATAGGCAGGGCCTGGCGTGCCTCTCGCAGGTGGCCGTTGAAATCGGCCCAAATCTGGAAGCCGGGCGGGGCCACTGCCTCTGCCGCCGCGATCTGCTCGAATGGATCCCACCAGGGACGGCATTTGAATTTGTAGACAGTAAAGCCCATTTCAACAGCCCGCTGTACCTGATTCGCCAGACTTTCCGGGGGCAGGTCATTGGTCCAATAGGCGTGGGGAACCCGACTGCGTATCTGCTTGCCCATCAATGCGTGGGCGGGCACACCCAACGCCTTGCCCACCGCGTCGTAGCAGGCCATCTGCACGCCGCTGTGGGGGATATCCCGCAGTCCAGCCACTGCATCCCGCCCCACGAATTCCTCCACAGGGCCGCTGTTGCCCAGGTCCTCGCCGTAGCCCACACTGCCATCCGCCAGTTCCACACGATAGAGCGTTATCTGTCCCCGGTGGGAGGAGCGGTAGAGATGGGGGGCAATCTCCGGGTGCAATTGCATGTGCAGCGGAATGGCTTCGATCGATTGGATGCGCATAGATTTTTCCTCCTGGGTTGGGGATGTTGGATAACAACGAATGGTGGGCAATATCGTCTACGATTGTTGGCGTTTCCGCCACCAACCGACGGCAAAATAGCCGATCAGCAGCAGGTCCAGGGCGATTTCAATGGGCTGAAAGATGCGCCCGTAATGGTCCGGGTCCCAATAGCTGACCGGGCTGGCAAAGCGGGTGTGGAAATCGAAGGGAAAAAACAGCAGGGGGCCGTCGTGGTGGTGGGTGAGAATGTCAACCGCGGTGTGGAAGGCCGCGGCCAGGGCAAACCAGACGAGCCAGTTTCCCAACGCTTTGCCCTGGCGCTGGAGAAGCAGACCGACGATGAAAATTCCAGCCAGAATAAAGGGCGCGTGAAAAAAGTTGTGGGGAATAATCCAGAGGGGGTCGTTGAAAAAGAGGCGGTCATACTCTGCCATTGACGCACTGGTCATCCCGCCCTCGGCCATAGTGGAAAAGACGCCAAACCAGAGGCTCAACACGAAAAGTGGCATATCCGGCATAAACGAGCCGAGCAAAAAGGCCCCGGTATGCACGGCGAAGCCGCGCTTTTTCAGAGGACCGTTCAGC
>JAHBVF010000015.1 GCA_019637685.1 Caldilineaceae bacterium
AGCAGCATGCAGAATATCATCGCCTCGTCTCCACCCACCCTGGCCGATGTGCTGGCCGAGATTGGGCGGGGGATCGGGGCGGTGTAACAGCGCTAGCAAATGATCGCTTCATCGCTATCTTGTGCTTGCTGAAATGCCCAGGCCATTAGCGGTTCTAATAGGAGTGCGCTACTTCCCAGCACAACCTCAAATTCCTTCTCCCCATCTGTTAGACCAACCAACAATTTTCGACTGTAAATCGCTCTATAGCGTAGCTGTGATTGCAGAGTACCATTGAGTCTTTCTGGGACGAGTAGGGCAAGCACGTATTGCTGTCCTATGGCGTCGCGAATCTGAGCATCTAAAGGTTCTTGTGCCCGGATCAGGAGTCCGTTGACAGCAATCGGTTGACCTGCGGCATAGCAGCGGATGAAAGCGGCTTCTGACCAGCCATTGTGCAGAAGTCGCGGGGGTCGCCACCGGAGAGAGACGCGTAGCCGTTCCTGCCGATGGCGTTGCAGACCTATACAAATGCTCTCTGCGGGTGCTGCCCCACCCGTCGCTCGCAAAAACTGCTTTTCATCCAGAATGGTGAATTGGTAATTCTCCACAAGGTGAATCAGGTCGTATTGGGTGACTTCTGCGCCGGAGAGAAGTCGTTCCGGGTCGTATACCCACGCAGTAGGCCCACTAAAGCTGTCGCGAAAACTGAATTGAGTCTGTGTCCTGGCTCGTTCCATCTCACAATAGAGACGAAATCCGTCAACGTACGGTGGCTTGAGCAAGAGGCTGAGTTTGGCTCTGATGTCTTCTTTTTCAGGCTTTTCTCCAGTCAACCATTCCAGGTAGGTGGCAATAATCTCCGGCAGATGTTTGATGTGATACGAATTCGTTGACTCACGTAACCAACCATCAATAGTTTCTTGTTGCTTCCAGCGGATGTGAATACCAGCAAAAGTCCGCCTGCTGGTTGGCGCAAATACCCCCCGAATCACCTCAAAAGCGGCTTCAAGTCTTTGGCTATCTTCGGTAGAAAGCATTTTCTGGGCATTGTACAGAGGGAAAATGTTCTCCTCTAGCCCACCACGACTGACGTATGCCTGGAAATCTGCCTTTTCGGGTAAGGCGACAGTTTGCGTCAACAGCGCTAAGAACTCGCTCCGGCTGAAAGTTTGTCCGTTTGCGACTTGCAGCGCGGCGATCGATTCCGGGCTGACAAGCCCAATGGCTTCTGACAGAATTTCTGTCTCCGTCTTGCCTAGTACCCGCCCGGCGCGGCCCATTCGTTGAATCAGTTCATCTTGAAAACGCGCTTCAAAGACAACAAAGTCCAGATTTTGACGCGCCTTTGCCTTCTTTTTGAAGTTATAACCGATGTCTACAGTGGGTGTAGCCAGAATCAACGGCTTGAACTGATCGGCCCGCCGCTGGGCCACGGGCTGCGCACCAGTAATACGCCCCAATGACTCAGCCCCAATCGAAAACCGCAATGCTGCGTGGGCCTGATTGATACGCCAAAGCGCATTGGCAATCAGAGCGCCATCTTCTCCCTTCCCCAGCCGTTCTTGCAGCGCTTTGCCTTCCTCTTTTGCATACGAATCGATCGTTCCGTCCACCAGACGCAAAATTGCCGGGGCTAACACCGGCGTGGTCGGCAGATTCGCAACTTCGGGCGGTTCATTCTCTGGGCTGATCAGCACCCAATCATCTGGTCCAAAGAGTCGATCCAAATACATCCGTGTCCCAGCGTCTGGGGTGGCCGAAAGCAGGCAGAAGCGGCGGCCTTCCGCAAAGAAACCCCATTCTTTGGAGAGAGCCATAAACAAGAGGAAATTCGCCAATTGCTTGCTGTTGTAGTAGTGAAACTCGTCGATGACAATATAGCGAAAGCTGGTGACAAAGGTTTGGAAGAGATTGCGCTGATCGAACGGAGAAAACTGCCAAAAGAGCGCGTAGTAGAACAAGTCCGGGTTTGTGACCAGAATGAGTGGCAATTTGTCGTGATCGTCTGGGGCAATGCCCAATTCGGCGTGAAATGTCTGTCCATTGCTGCGAATCAGATCGACAAAACGTTCACCGCTGCGGTCGACCCGATCATCCGAATGCCAGGATTTCAGGACCGCGGCGTTGATTTCGATGGGGCGAAAGCGCAGGTTGTTCGCCTCGACAAATTCACAGATATCCTCGTAGTGCTGGTGAATCAGTTCGTTTGTCGGTGCTATGAAGAGGACGTTATCCTTTGGCGTGCCTTTCATTGAGAAGAGATGCAGCAGACTGGCATAGGTTTTGCCTGTACCAGTGTTGTATGCGTTCATCACCAGCGGTACGCTCTGCAAGGCATCAGCCGTACGCAATTGATGGTAGAGAGGTGGACGGCTGAGGTTGTAGGGATTCTCAACCGCCACCTTTTCGCTCTGTCCGGTCAGATGGATTTCAACCATTGGAAGCTAATGCCTCCACGCCAAAGCGCATCTCCGCAGGTAGGAGTGTTCCATCCGTCAAGCGATAACAGGAACCGCTCAATACTGCGTTGCGGAGCAGGGGGACAGGGTGAACACTCAACAGGTCAAAGGTTTGCAACGTCGTTCCAGAGGGCAGATCCAGCGGATTGATGAGTTGTTGAATCTGGGCAGATTCTTCTTGCACCCGCTGGAATGAGACTCTTTCCGATGTTAACCGGGCCTTGCTCATCCACTTACCCAGGCGAATATATGAGGGCAATCTCACCGTTTCATCTTCGGCACAAACATAAAAGCGCGCTCTGTTCCCAAGACCCAACAACTTTATCTGACCGATCTGTGGTCGATTCATTGTGCGCACTTTGCGGCTTGTTCCCGTTGCGCGTTCGTGCAGATACCAAGCGCTGCCCCGTTGTTCTGCATCCCATCCATCGGGTTTTGTGATGAGCGCATTGTTGCCCATTGCAAACCAATAGCTGTCTGGCATCGCATTAAACTGTTCAATGGAAAACCGTGGCTGCCCCACAATCGATGCAGGGGTAACATATACTTGCCGCTCATTGAGCGTACTTAAGTGCTCAGCGTAATGGATAGTCCCCTGATTGTTATAAGGTGCAGCTACCAACCCCAACGCATAGCAAAGGGCGTAATTGCCGATGAAAGGTTCGGTCTGGTAAAAGTTTCCAACCTCCCTGCTGGAAAAGAAAGTTCTTTCCAGCAGGGTCAGATCACAACGATAGATCTGCATGGCGTCTCCTTTAGCGTTTGTAATCCGCCTGTACTCTTTCCAGCAACGCTTTGATCGCATCTTCGTCGCTGTAGAGTGCCTGCAACTCTGAATGCAATTGGGCCAAATCACCGGCATCGACGGTTACCACGTTGCCAATTACTCGTTGGCGCAAACCATCCATTGCATTAGAAACAGCGCTCTCGACTTCGCCATCGGTGAGCGGCAATGTCGGTTCTCCGTTTTTCGATGATTTCAATTCATCCCAGACCGCTTGTGTCAACTCCAAATTGCTGTACAGCTCGCAATCACTGAAGCAGATGGCAAGCAGACGATTGGCAACTTTGCCCACCCGGCTGGATATCGCACCATAGCGACTGCTGCGCAGTATATTGCCCAACACATATGTCAGTTCGCCTTCGGTCACATCTTTCAGTGTTTCGATGTCCAGGAAGTGGGTTTCCGGACGCACATATTCGTCTGTACCGATGCTTGTTGACGGTTTGCCAGTCTCTGGATGGCGCATTGTGCCATCCTCAAAAGGTGCATTGAACTGGCGTTTGCCAACCACTTGGGTTGCTGGCAGAATCGAAAAGGCATCATCGGTGATAACCCTGGACTTCTGGGCACCACCACCACCCACTGCATAGCCATAGACCATCGAATCAATACTGTCGGGTTCGGGTGTACCCTCATTCAAACCTGCATCGGCGGCCAGAAGTTCAACCCGACGCAGCAACTCACGACCTGTACGTCGTTCAACAGCAGTCTGCTTGCGCTTGCTGATCACCACACGGGGAATCACCGTCTGATCAACTTCACCCGCGTGGACAAACTCTCGGTTGAGTGGCTCGCCGCTACCTTCTGTGCGAAAGATAGCCTCACCCTCCACTTTGCGCATGAGGATCAGAGTGACATAATAGCCACGGGGGTAGTTGCTGTAGGCTTCGGGCAAGTGGGGTGCGTATTTCTGTAGCGTTTGCATTAGATATTCTCCTGTAGAAAATATGACTGATATCGGTTATTCGGTGGTATCGGTTTGAGCAGACTTCTCAGCAGAGCGAGCGGCAAGCAACTCCCGCACATGAAAAAGGAAGGCCGAACGGATCAGTTTCTCATCATTCAAAAGCCGTTGACGGTTGTTTTGATAAACCCTCCCAAGCAGATCATCAAAGAATGCATCGACAAAGGCATTTACCTTGACTTGTGTAGCTCGGCCTACCATTCCAGATTCCCGGATACGTCCCAGATACTCGTAAATATCTTGAGCCGTGGCTGCGCGTAGCGTGTCGTCGTCGATCGGGGCCTCCTTTTGCTGAATTTTTGTGAAACACTCATCCAAGGGCGTCATCAAGGAATTCTTTTCCAACGATTTTCCTTTCAGATTTCCATCCCAAGCCAACTGCGCCAGCTTCTCGATTGCCTCAATCACCGGTTTCCCTCCATTTGTAATAGCCAGATAGCCCAATGCCTCGGTCATCTGTCCGGATGCGTGGATCAGTGCCCACTCAGCGGACTTCACCTTTTTGTCGTCGCGAATCCGTTGCAGCAATAGACGTTCTGCTGCGTAGAAAATGCCAAGCGTTCCGTCATTCAGACTGCTGGCAAGCGTAATAATTTCGCTTACTTTGCTGCTGGGGTTGAATACCTGTCGATAAATCCCATAAAGATATCCCAACTGTCCTTCCAATGTACTCTGTACGCCGCCTCGTTGGGTTCCCGTCAGTTCTTCGTATGTATAGCCATTTTGGCGCAGTAACCCCTGCAATGATAGGGGGATTTCATCGAGCAATAGATCGGCGAACTCATCCGGCCCGACAATCGGTGTGGCCGAACGGGTCAACACAACTCGTCCACCCACGTAGCGGTGCATGGCATAGGCGCATGTGAAAGCGTACCAAAACTGTTCAGTATCGTTCCGCCCCGGTGCATTGAGCGGCCAGATCAGCAAATTGCCCAGGAGTTCCGATGCCCCAGGCAAGGGAAGGCCATTGCTGTTGGAGACCGAAACCGGCAACTCAATGGGCTGGCCTGGGTCAAAAATGCTGCGCAGGCTGTCATCGGTTTTGAGAAAGAGGGCGGAGACATCCTGCTCTGCCAGTTCACGCACGGTCCGCCGCCAGGATTCAACATAAGCGGGACTGAAAAAGGCGTAGGGGTAGATGTGCAGGTAATAGGTAGTACCTTTGAATGCGGGTGGATAGTTGAGCTTTTCCAACAGGAATTGGGCTTTGGTAATGGGGTCAACGCGCTTTACCGGATCGCCTGGCCCAGCCGCCAGTCGGTTGCTGAACTGTTGAACTTTGATCGTCTTTGGCACATCGTCCGAGCGCCACAACTCGGTTTCAAAATCCGCACTGCCATAGGCTGATTGCTTGTGGTTCTGCTGTACGTAACGCTGTAAGTGGGCTGCAAATCTCGTCATTCCCGACAGTTGAAAAGAGAATTGAATGCTACGCTGGGCGTACTGCTGGAAGACCGATTCCCAGGGACTGTCCATCTCCATTTCACCCAAAAGTTGCCGACCATCCTCCTCGATTCTTCGCAGGATCGATTCGTAACTTAAGGATATATCTGGCGGCAACACATAGGCTCTGTCATAATTGATGTCAAAATGGGCATAGAACGCCTGTTGTTCCGGTGAGACTTCAAGTAAGCCGTATAAGTGCGCCCAGGGATCGGATATTTGCTGCTTGAAATGCTTGCTCAGGAAGATGTAATAGCTCCGCACCAATTCGCCCAATTGTAATTGCTCGATGCTCCGTGGAATCAGGTTTGGCTCTCCTATACGTTGTCGAACTGCTGCGGCGACTGGTCCGTTATCTCCTGCAATGCTTTGCTCAGCGCGCTCCCTGGCGCGGCTTTCCATATTTTCCAGCGCAGTATACTTCTTTCCCTGGATGATATTATGCACTGTCTGCCAAATGAGCGAAAAGGGTATGCCAAGTTCAAGGCACTTGCTGTCAACCTTAATGCCCTGATTAGTGGCTTTGATGAAATCGGCAAACTTGCCGCGCGTCTGGCCTTCTAGCCAGTTGGAGATGTCTGCGCCCAACGCTAGATAATCAGCTTCGCTTATCTCAATCTTCTGTCCCCGCCTGACCAGATAGATCACCCCGTCCGGGTAGTAGAGCAGGGGCCACGCATCTTTTTCTTGTTGCATATATTCGGCCACGCGGTTGTGGATGACATTTGACAAAATACCCCTCTGTTCTGCCACCACGTGATGGACAAATTCATACTGTGTAGCACTGAATTCGTTGAGATGATCGAGAAAACGCCGTTTGTGCTTGCGTTCGTGCAGGCTGTGGGACAGGTCGATGACATCCAATGCCCTCACCAGCAGGACCAATTCCTCCACCCGTTCCTGGCCCAGTTGATACTCCCCGCCGCGCATAAGCAATTCACCGGCCACGTGGCTGTGATCGCTGTGGGCGCGCATAAGCGTTACGATATCCCGCAAATAATCCCGCCACTCAGGGAAGAACTCATTGGCCCCGATGCGCTCTAATTCCTCGGCAACGTTCTCCGCGGTAGCCAGTTTGTTGTAGCCCCCCAAATGCTGGAACTCCGGCACTTTGTTCAAGTCGTGGACACTCAGCACGAGCATCAGCACGCGTCGTTCGATTTCAGATAGTTTGAGTAGTGATGAAAGTCGTTCAAGTGTGAATACCAAATCCAATACGTGGGCGTAGAGTGGCTGTCCAGCTTTGCCACCCCACTGCACAATGCGCCGATAGCGTCCCAACCCGCGATTCGCAATGTATTCGATGTATTCGCCTAGCACATCACCCGGCTGCCCAGCCAGCCTCAGCATCAGTTCATCAAGAGTGCTACTCATATCTTGTTCCTTATTTGCTCGTTGGATAAATTCTCCAGATAATCTTTCACTCGCATATTGTATTCATTCTCTCACATCCGCTCCCCACAATTTTGGGGAGTGACTCCCAATCGGCGATCAATTTCCTACGAATTCTGCTGATTGTCGTTGTACATACGCCCCAACCCTTCCACCAGCGCCTCCATATGCTGCCGCGCCTCCCTCTCGCCCACCACCCGGCAACTTGGCCCATAGCTGAGCAACTGGCGGCAGGCCATAAAAAGATTGTCTGTCGTGGCCGTCACTCGCACCCAGCCTTCGTTGTCTGGTGGGAGAACTTCCATATCGTCAAAATGGCGGCTTACCTGTCCCAGCCGGGCGATCTCCGGGGCCAGCAGATAGTCCAGCTTGTGACGCGGGCGTATAGGCGGAGAAGGCGGTAGACGCTCTGGTAAAACTTGAATCCCGTCAGCCAGAATGCGACCGATTCGGTAGCGCATCCACTGACGCGCCTTCCATAGTCCGTGAGGACCATCAACTTCTCGCATAAATGCATCCAAATAGAAGTGGCCTCGGGTCAAGTCAAAGAAGCGATTCCACGGCTCCACTGTATGGATGCGAGGAATTTCGTCTGCCTGACTGGGCGATATGTAGGCAAAGCGCAATACCTGACGTCTCAGCGCCCGGTTGAGAGCATTTTCCACAATTGGATCGACTTCATCTGTGTCCTTACGTCGCAGGCGTATCTGCATCCGATTGCGTCGCAGAAGTAGGGCGTCCTGTTGATTATCAGGTAGCATCTCTCCTATCCTATGGAGCAAAGCTTGCACCTGATCCCCATGAGGTGCATCTGGTCCGAAGGCTTCACTCAAAAAGGCCAGGGTATCCAATTCTTCGTCGCTGAAACCCAAGGGACGGAACGCGCCGAAGCCCTGAAATTCATATACATCCCTGCCCCGATCGTAGCGGGGCCGATTTGCCGACAGCCCCTTGTGTACAAATCCCAGGTCCTCTTCAAAGCGGCGCCGACCCGCATCTTTGGTGTCACTGTCATAGGGACCACCACCCACATCCACAAAGACCAGGTCGAGGAGTAGCTCTCTGTTGGCAGGTGCTCGTTGCAGATGACGAAATATGCTCAGTGCGCGTGTAATGCGTTCGTCTATTGTAGCCATATATGCCTTATTTACATGTGGAATGAACTGCCAGTATGAATGCCATGTGGAGGGGTGTTAGATGAATACAGGATAAGCGATTTCGGGAGTTTACGCAATCAGACAGCAAACAGGCTATGCGTCGGCTATCAGTTCTTCCATGCGGCCATATCACGCTGGTAGCGTGACCTACGACGCGTCAGGTAGGGGCACGATATATCGTGCCCCTAGGGTTGTAACGCGCCTCGTCGTCAGGTTGACGGGGTGGGTATTGGGTACACAGGGGTTGGTTGTAAGGCTGATGCGGTGGGTACTGGGGGTCGAAGGGGTTGGTTGTCAGGTTGATGGGGTAGGGGATGGGGGGCGATTGGGTTGGTGGTAAAGTTGATGGGGTACTGTGTCCCCGCGATGGAGCAATGGAAGGGGGTCGAAGCGGTTGGTTGTAAGGGATACATGGCTGATCAGGGGGACGATGGGGTAAATCGTAAAGTTCATGGGCCAAAGCAGCCGGTCGACGTGCCAGGTCAGCCGGCTGACCTGGCGCTGGTGGCGGCTCTGGGGTCTGTCCGTTCCCAGCAGGGGGGTGGGCAGCGGCATTTCAGGCTTTAGGTGCGACGCACTCGCCAGGAGAATATTCCTGTGCAACAATTGTGTGGCGAGTGCGTCACACCTGAACAGACGTATTCTGCGCCGCTGGTTTCGACAAGCTCAACCGACGCTTTCTGGGTAGGTTGGGTCGCTGGTTTCGACCCTTCGACAGGCTCAGGCGATGTCCTGAGTTTATCCAAGGTACACCGCAAGCTCAACCGACGCTTTCAAAATGGGTTGAAGAGTAGAGACGCACTTCCCAATCCCCAGTCTCCAATCCCCAACCCCCAACCCCTTCACGCCTCCATAGAACGCCAAATTTCCAGCTTGCGCTGGGTGCGGCTGATGATCTCATCGGTAAATTCCGTGGTGGTGGCGCTGCCCATCAGGTCCGGCGTGCGGCAGCCGTCCAGCACGGCCTCCATCATCGACTCCCGGATGGCCCGGGCCGCCAGGTCAGATTCCACGCTTTCAATCTGTTTGAGCAGCGCGGCCGCGGCCAGAAACATGGCCATGGGGTTGGCAATATTCTTGCCCTGGAGCGAAGGGGCTGTGCCGTGGGGGGCCTCGGCCATAATCGTCCGCACATGGAAATCAGCGTCAAAGGCGAGCAGCAGGGATTCGGCCCCGGCAATCGAGCCGAACATTTGCAGCACCAGATCGCTCATACAGTCCCCGTCCCGGTTCAGGGTGGGGATGACCAGGGGTTCGCCGGCTTTGGTCAGCAGCAGGGCATAGGTGGCGTCGATGAGCTGGGGTTCGTAGGGCACGGTAGGATAGCGTCGGGCCGCGGCGTCCATCTCTTCCTTCAACATTCCTTCATAGACCGGGGAGACCGTATACTTGGGTCCGCCAAAGACCTTGGACTGGGAACGCAGGGCACGGTAGAAAGCATACTCGGCCACCGCATGGCAGGTGCTGCGGCTGATCTTCTCCACCCGATAGGCCCACTCGTCGCCGTCCGGCCCGATCTCCCGTCGCTCCTCCGCGCCATAGGCATCGTCCACAGCCATGCGTACCACTGTAATAGGGGCATAGACACCGCCCACCGGAACCACGCCGGGGATACGTCGACCCGTGCGCACAATCACCTTCCCGTCCACCTCTTTGCGCAAGATCGCGTTGGGGCTGCCCACATCTCCCGGCGTCTCCGGGGTGATGGTGGCTGCTTTCAACCCAAAGCCGGTTCTTCGCATAGCCGTGGCCGCTTCCAGCACTACCTGGTTGTTGGTGGCCCGTCGGTTCGCCAGGCTCAGGTCAAAAGTCTCGAAAGCCAGGGGGGTGGCAATCACGTCCGGGTCCAGCAGGCGCAGGGTTTCATCCATCAGTTCCTGGCCGGTCTGGTCGCCCTGCATCACCACAATGGTGGGCACTGCGGGGGCGTGGGTGGTCTGGGTCATAGGGCTTCTTTCTCCTTCAAAATTACGGTTGATTGGATTCCCTGGCGCGCCTGGCTACCAGATGTGTGCAGTGGACCGCCGACCACGCTGCGTCTCTATCCGTTGCCGTCTGCCGTCCGCGGTCAGTGGTCAGTGGTCAGTGGTCTACGAATACTTGCCCGGCACAAAATCAGCGTCACCCAGCAGGGCCTGGGCCGCGGCCTGACCCGAAAGCCAGGCCCCTTCGACCAGCGGGCCGTGGAAGGCATCCCCGGCAAAATAGAGTGGGTGTGTGCCCGACGTGCGCAGGGTGCGCTGGCTGTGGGTGTGGCGGGGAAAAGCATACCGCCAGTGCTTCACCTGGCTCTCTACCACCCGGCTGCCCGGCGTGAGATAGGGGAGGAGCACGGCTTTCATAGTTTCCACAATCTCCACCTGGGGGGCATCCCAATAGCGCTGGGCATAGGTGGCGTTGCTGTTGATGGTGACAATCGTCTCGTTCTCTGGGCCGCCTTCTGTAACGCCCTTTTGCCGGTTGTCCGCGATCCAGGGCAGGGATTCCGCGGGGCGGTGGACAGCCCCTGGCGCGGGAATGGTGGTTCCCCCTTCAATACGAAAGATGCCGGTCAGGGTAGACGAATAGTCCAGCGCCTCCAGAATGCCCCGATCCATAGCGGACAACCCCACCGCGCCCGCGTCCAACAGGGCCAGGGATTGGGGCGGCGGGGGGGTCAGGATCAGCCCGGCTGCCCGATAGCTATCGCCGTTCTCGGCTTCGGCCTGCCAGCCTCCTTCTGTCTGGCGCACAGCCACCAGGCGCGTGTCCGTGTCCACCGCAGAATCCCCGGTCAAATCTTCCGCCAAATATTCCATCAGCCGGTCCATGCCCCCGCGCACGGCATAGCGGGTGTGGCCTTCGCCTTCGTTGCCGGCAAAGCTGCCCAGGCTCCAGCCGATGTCCCACAAGAAAGCCAGGCCCGCGGCCTCCCAGCCATCCACTTCCTGCCGGAATTCGGGCGAATCCACAGTGAAGAACTGGACGCCGTGATCGGCCGCGGCCTGGCCCAGGCGCAGGGTGGCCATGCGCCCGCCCACCCTGCGCCCTTTGTCCACCACTTGCACATCCACACCGGCCGCGTGCAACAGACGGCCCGCGGCCAGACCAGCCAGGCCCGCGCCCACAATCAATACATCGCTTTGTTTCTCAGTCATTTCGTTTGTCAGCCATTGGTACGGCTCCTCTTGGAGACACGGGCATGGGTATCGAGGCGCAGATATTACAAATACGGGTCTGGATGTCCTGTCTCAGATTGTCTCTACATCTGTTTTGAACTCGTTCCAGACCTGTTGGTTGGCCGCGGCCAGGGTGGGCCGGGAGATGGCCGCATAGTCCTGGGCCTGGGCGGGCAAGGGAAAGAGGGCCGAGCCGTCCAGCCCGGTCACGTGCGCGCCGGCCTCCTGGGCCACCAGCACCGCGCCGGCCAGGTCCCACACTTTGGGCGTGCTCTCCACCGCCACCAGCGAGACGCCCCGGGCCAGGGCCAGCAGGTGATAGGCCGCGCTGCCCAACATCCGCGCCTTCAGCGGCGAGCGGATGCGCAGTCTGCGCCGGGTGCGGGTGCATTGGGTAAACAGGTGCTGGTTGTCAATGGTGGCGGTCTGGTCGGTCAGCAGGGGTTCGTCGTTGCAGAATGCGCCCCCGCCGAGCCAGGCCGCATAGACTTCGCCCAGCAGGGGAAAGTCCACCACCGCGGCCACGGGCGCGCCGGCCCGCAGCAGGGCGATGCTTACCCCCCAGATGGGCAGCCCCCGGGCAAAGTTGGTGGTCCCGTCCAGGGGATCGATCACCCACGTGTATTCGGCCGCGGGATCGTAGCGGGTGCTGCCCTCTTCGCTGAGGACGGCGTGCCGGGGCCAGGTGGCCTGGATGGCCTGCACGATCAGGTCGTTGGCCTTTTCGTCGGCCTCTGTCACCAGCGTGCCATCGCTTTTGCGTCGGGCATGGGAGCGGCGGAAGTAGCCGGCCGCGGCCCGGCCCGCGCGGCCGGCCAGGTCCCGGGCGAAGTCCACGTAGGCTATCAGGTCGCTGGATATTAACTCACTCATTGTCCATTCCTTAGCAGGGGGAGAAGGGCCTGCACCCATTGATACAAGCGTGCGCGCACGGCCTGGATGCGGGCCTGGTTGGGGGGCTGAATGGGGGTGCGGGTGTGCTGATCCCCCACAAAGAGGCCCCGGTTGATCTCCACCATCAGCCCCCAATAGCTGCCACCGATGGCCTGCTGATAGGCCGGGTCGCAATAGTGGCGCAGGATGTAGCCGCCCGCAAATGGCTGGTTCAGGGCCACCACCGGCGCGGGCCGTCGGCTGTCCGGCTCCAGCAGGTCCAAGTCCGCGAAAATTTCCCCGGCAATCTCCCCGGCCTGGCGCACAAAGGCCCCGGGCGCGGTCAGCCGACGACCGGCGGTCAGTGGATCAGCGGCAGCCACGGCTTCTCCATCTGGCCCACCGAAGTTGCCAATGCAGATCAGCGGGCGCGCCTGGCCGGGATCGCCGTAGGCGCTGGGGCCGTGCTGGGCCATATTGTGGCAGTCCAGAAAGAGACGCACATCCCCCGCGTGTTGGCGCAGTGCCCCGTCCAGGGCCTGGTGAAAGGGACGCCAGGCCGTGTCCAGCAGGTCCTGCTGCTCGGCCCGGCCCAGGTGCGCAGTGTAGATAGGGTCGCCGTAGCTGGTCTGGCTTTTGACCGCGCCGTCGGGGTTGTCCAGGGAGTCGGGGGCGCGGTTGGCGTCGATGAGCACCCGGGCGGTGGGCATTGTCACCGCGGCCAGTGTCCCCTGTCTCCCGCCCAGCGTGGGATGGCTGAAGTCGAAAATCTGGTCGTTCCAGAGGTCGCACTCGTTATAGATGGTCACCTCGTCGATGGCGAGGCGCGCGGCCACGGATGGGGGCACAGACAGTCCCCCGTGGGGGATACTCTGGATAATGGGCAGGGCAGATGGCATGGGGTTTGTCTTCTGGATAATCGCCATCAGCCCAGGATTACCGGCTCTTCGGGGTGATGGATCAGCGAGGGCTGTTCGCTCTGGGCCAGGGCCACCACAATTGTCAGTGGGCCAAGCCGCCCCCAGAACATTGTAAACGCAATCAGAAAGCGTCCCCAATTATCCAGACTGGTAGTAAAGTTGAGGGAATAGCCCGCGTTGGCAAAGGCGCTGATCACCTCGAAGCCTTCGGTGAAAATCGTGCCCTGGCCCAGCAGAGAGAGGCTGAGGGTGACAATAGCGACCAGCAGAGTGCTGACGGTCATAATGGCCACGGCCTTGAAAATTGTCTCCGTGGGGACTGCGCGGTCAAAGGCCACGGCCGCGGTCCGGCCCTTGGCCGTGGCGATCACAGAGACGAGCAGCACACCGACCACACTGGTGGTGACACCGCCCGCCATACTGGCCGGCGCGCCCCCGATGAACATCCAGATCATAATGATGGCCTGGGTTGCCTCGCTTAGCTGATCCAGGGGCAGGATTGTCAGGCCAGCCGTGCGCGCGCTGACAATTGTGAAGAGACTGACCCACAGTTTCTCCAGAAAGGGCAGGTGGCTGAGCACATCCGAATAGATGGCGCTGTCCAGCATCATCAGGATTGTGCCGGTCACAGTCAGCACCAGCGTCAGCACCAGCGTAATCCGGGTGTTGAGGGCCAGCATACGGTCCCGGCGAAAGGAGGCCAGATCATAGAGGACTGTGACGCCAAAGCCGCCCAGCAGGATGAGTGTGCCCATGGTAGCCAGGGTGGCGAAATCTGATCCAAAGCCGAAGAGAATGCCCCGGTCTGTGCCGGAAAAGAGATCGAAGCCCGCGTTGCAATAGCTGCTGATGGCGTGGAAAATCGCCAGCCAGAGCGCTTCGCCGTCCGGGATGGTTGTGCGCCAGCGCAGCCAGAGCAGCAGCGCGCCCACGCCCTCCACTGAGAGGGTGACGCCCAGAACATAGAGGGCCAACCGTCCCACCCCAGAGGCTTTCTCCGCGCCCAGGGATTGCTGGATAATCATACGCTCGTTGAGCGTCACCCGGCGGCCCACCAGACGCAGGAGCAGCACGCTAAAGGCAATAAAGCCCACGCCGCCCACCTGCAGGAGGACGAGGATAATCACCTGGCCGAAGCGGGTGAAATCTGTGGCCGTCGTCAGCACGGCCAGCCCGGTCACCGTAATGGCACTGGTCGCGGTAAAAAATGCATCCATCCAGCCGATAGAGTGGTTCGTGGCCGAGGCCGCGGGCAATTTCAGCAGAAGCGTGCCCACAAGAACCAACAGGCCAAACCCAATGATCAGCACCTGGGGTGTCTGTAGACGCTGGCCAGAACGCCTGTTCGGGGGCTGGGCCGGTGTCCAGTCTGCCACGTCCGAAGGCGGTATGGGGGGCGGAGGGGCCTCCAGGCGAATGCGGGTCAGATAGTCTGGCTGCCCAGGCTGGGACGCAGAGGCTGGGTCGGAAGATGGGTTGGTGGTTCCGGTACGTGACATAGGCAGATGTTGGCGAATGAAAGGAAGCTCAGGAAAGAAGCGCGGAGCGAATAAGGAAATATCTGCCAGTGATTATGCTATGGGCTGACGCGCAGGTCAAACTGCCGGGGGAGCAGGGAGGGAAATGGCCCGTTTGCCGCAGGCTGTCGGTGTGGTGAAGGTGCTGTTTGAGACGGAATCTGGCAGCACGCGGGGTACGTTGTATATCTTCGCGCTATCCCAGATTCGGATTGGGTCTTCTTCTGAGCGGTCGGGTACTCACGACACTGTTGCACGAACCCAATCTGTTGGGCTGGAAGCCGTCGGCGTGACGGTCGGTGGACCACTGGCCGTCGATAAGGTAACGGAACTCGTAGCGTTGGTACAGGGGCAGATCGACAACTGCTCGCCAAACGCCATCCCGGTCCTGGCGCAGAGGGGTTGCCGAGGGATCCCAATCATTGAAATCAGCGACCACTGAAATGTTTTCTGCCCACAGGGAGGCGGGGAGTTCGAAGGTAATGCGAATCTTGCCCGGTATAGGGGAGACACTTTTGCAGATCACCTTATCCTCCCTGTGGGTTCAGGTATAGACACAATTCTCGAAAGCCGTACCTTACATCCCTTTCAGGATACGGCGCAGCTCACGGGCGTGGCCCGCTTCATCAGCGGCCATCTCCTCCAGTTTCAGCTTCAACTCAACAAAACCCAATTTGTCGGCCAACTCGGCGTGGGCTACATAGTTTTTTACGTCTTGCAACTCCATCTGCTCGTCACGGACGAGCATTTCGCGCAAGCTCTCTGGTTTGTCGAAGGTGGCGGGTGTGGTTACTGGTTCGCCGCCCAGGTCAACGATCACATCGTTGAGGAAGGCCGCGTGTCCCAGCTCATCGGCGATTTCCCTGGCGAGCAGTGCGCGCAGTTCGCTGCCCATCAGCCCAAATGCTTTGCCGGATTGATAGGAATAGCGGATGATCGTACCGTACTCGGCTGCCAGGTCTTCGTTCAGATATTGAATGAGCGTTTCTTTCGTTGACATTTTCTTCTCCTTTGCAAAAAATGATCGTCACTGGTCTCCAGTGTACCAAGAGACATCTTGCCCGTCATCGGCGGGGTGTTGATTTTCGACTCAGCAAAAAAGACCACCCTGGGGTGGTCTTCTCAACATTTGATGAGGAAACGTTTGGTGAGGATCGGTCTCAGGCAGACAAGAAGCCGCCATCCACCGGAATCACCGCGCCGTGGACATAGCTGGCCAGCTCGCTGGCCAAGACCAATACAATCCGCGCCACCTCATCTGGCTGACCAAAACGGCCGATTGGCAATCTTTGCTTAAAGTCATAGCCTGTTTTTAACAACCCCAGGCGCATGGGGAAAATATCCTTCGCCGCGCTCAACGTTCCCGGCGTCACAATCCCCCCTGGAAGCACCACATTGACACGGAAGCCGTGCCTGGCGTGTTCCTTGGCCAATGCCCGGGTGAGGGCAATTACCCCTGCCTTGCTCACACTGTAAAACGCCAAATCTTCCTTAAAAGGCAGGATCGCCTCAATGGAGGCGATATTGATAATGGCCCCGCCTAGTTTGAACCGGCGTCGGATCATTTCCTGGCACAGCCAGATGACGGAATTCAAATTTGTATCAAAGATACGGGCAGCCAACGCCTCATCGACGTCCAAAAAATCCTTGAAGGGGTATATCCCCGCGTTGTTCACCAAAACATCCGGCTTGTCGCCCGCTATCTGTTGCCACATCTCTTGTCGGGCTTCGTGTTGGGAAATATCCACCTGATGAATTGTGATCTGTGTCCGGAAGGTTGCCAGTTCATCCCGTACAATTTCCAAGTTCTGCCGATGAATATCGACCAAAATCAGGTCCGCGCCCGCTTCAGCCAGGCGGTAAGCAATGGCGCGACCAATGCCTGTGCCGGCCCCGGTGACCAGGGCTTGTTTGCCGTGCAGGGAGATGAGCTTGTCTAAGGGTGTGGTTGGTTCCATTGTACAGAGTCTCCTACGCCGTGTCGGCATCCAAAGACAACACAGCGCTGTCATCATCATAGGCCAATAGCTCGGCGTACCGTCCCCAGTTGACAATCGTTTCCAACTGTCGTGCTGCTTCTGGCGGCGGGAACTCCGATGCCAGGGCTGCCTGAATGACATCCCAGTCAAGCGCTTGCGCGCGCGCCGCCTGGATCAGCCCCAGTGCCCATTGGAAGACAGGCAGGCGCTGGATGCGGCTGGCAAATATCTCCTTGCGGGCCAGAATAGAGGCTTCGGCAAAGGTCTCCCCCAGCGCGGTCAACGTGATATCGCCCGCTTGCACCGTGGCAAAACCCAAAAGCTCGGCCGCTTCCACCAGATTCAGCAGATCGTCGGAGTCCGGCCCCAGCTCCTCTGCCAGCCGGTAGATGTCTGCCTGCATCCGCGGCGCTGTGGTCAACCGTTCCAGCAGCGCGGCCAGATCGCTGATGACCACACGGGGCAGGCGGCGGGTTGGTCCTGGCTCGCCAGGGGCCGTGCCGATTTCCACAGCTTCCGGCTGGGTCTGGCCGGCCAGGATGGCGTACACCTGATCCACCAGGGCCTGAAATTCGGCTGCCTTGCGCTGGCGCGGGTGGGCCAGGGGAACGGGCAGATCGGCAATGATGCGCCCCGGATTCTTATCCATAATCACAATACGGTCGGCCATAAAGACCGCCTCTTCGATATTGTGGCTGACCATTAGGATCGCTTTGGTGGGGATAAGTTTACCCGTCCACAGTTCCAGCAGTTCACCGCGCAGGGCCTCGGCGCTGAGAATGTCCAGTGCAGAGAACGGTTCGTCCAGGCAGAGCAGCTCTGGCTCATTGACGATGGCGCGGGCAAAGCCCACCTTTTGCCGCATACCGCCCGACAGTTCCCGGGGGTATGCGCTTTCAAAGCCATCCAGCCCCACGCGATCGATCGCTTCTTCGGCACGGACGGCGCGCTCAGCGGCAGGGATGCCTTTGGCTTTTAAGGCCAGGGCGACGTTTTCCAGCACTGTGAACCAGGGAAAGAGGGCGAAAGTTTGGAAGACAATGGTGGCGTGGGGATTGACACCGCGCAACGGCTGTCCCCGGTACAGGACTTCGCCCGCGGTGGCTGTTTGCAGGCCGGCAATAATGCGCAACAGCGTGCTTTTGCCGCAGCCAGACGGCCCCAGCAATGCCATAAACTCCCCTTCCTGCAGGGAAAGAGTTACATCCTCAATAGCCACAAAGCGCCGCGCGCCGCTTCCGTAGGCCATGGACACTTGGTTCACGTGCAAAAGCATCTGCGCTTCACCCATTCGCTTACTCCATACGGTATTTTTCTTCGGCCAGATCGTACAGCGGTCGCCACAGCAGCCGGTTAATCAGGACCACGGCCAGCACCATAGCCAGGGTTGCCGCCAGCAGCAGGGCAAAGTTTCCCTGGGCTGTCGCCTGGGCAATGATAGCACCCAGGCCAGTCACCTGGAGCGTCTCGTCGTTGAACTCCACGTATTCAGCCACGATGCTGGCATTCCAGGCACCGCCGCTGGCTGTGATGGCGCCCGTCACCAAATAGGGAAACAGCGCCGGCAGCACCAACGTGCGCCAGCGGTCATAGCGGCTCAATTGCAGCAGAGCAGCCGTATGTTTCAGATCTTCGGGGATGGTGCTGGCCCCGGCAATGACGTTAAACAAGATATACCATTGGGTGCCCATCAGCATCAGCAGCACGGCTGCCAGCTCCAGCCCCGAAGGCAGGGCCAGCATAAACAGCAGCAACACCGGAAACAGCGCCGTTGCCGGAATTGAGGCGGCGATCTGGCTCGTCGGCTGCAGGATGGCTGCCAGCCGACGGTTGGTGCCAATGGCAACACCCACGGGAATCGTCCAGGCCAAGGCAAGCAGCAGCACCGCCAGAACACGCAGCAGCGTCGCGCCCACGCCCCAGGCAATTGTCCCCCACTGCGCCAGCGACAGGGTGAGCAGCATCTCCCCGGCGCGAAAAGCACCGACGAGCAGACCGCCGCCCAATAACAGCCACAGAACGATTTGCCACCAGGGCAGCGCTTTGGACAGGGGCGCGGTCGTTTTCATGGGGAAGCGCCGCGCCCAATAGCTGTCTACCCGCTCCATCACCGGCGCGACCAGGCGCGTGCGCAGCCAATGCGCCAGACGGGCACCGCGCCACACATCGTAAAACCAGGAAGTGGGCGGCGTGCTATCTTCGATCATCTCCACTTTGAAACGGTCGGCCCAGGCCAGCAGTGGCCGCCAGACAAGCTGGTCCAGCAGCACGATGACCAGAATGAGGGTGCCCAGTCCCCAGAAAACAGCCCGGAAATCGCTCTGGATGGCTGCTTCCTGCAGATAGGAACCCAGCCCCGGCAGGCGGAAGTCACGCTGGCCCACGGTGAACATCTCCGCTGCCATCAGAAAAAACCAGCCGCCCGCCCAGCTCATAATGCTGTTCCACACCAGGCTGATGGTAGCAAAGGGCAGTTCCAACGTCTTAAAGCGCAGCCAGCTATTTAAGCGAAAGATTCTGCCGACCTCATGCAGCTCCCGGGGAATGGTGGTCAGAGATTGGAACCAGGCAAATGTGAGATTCCACACTTGGCTGGTGAAGATGAGCACGACGGCAGCCAGTTCGGCGGCGATGGTTTCCGGCAGAATAGCGCTGAGGCTCAGCAGCACCACGGGCAAAAAGGAGAGGATGGGCACGCTTTGCAGCACATCCAGCAGGGGCATCATCACCTGTCCGGCGCGGGGGTTGTAGACGGCAATGCGGCCATAGATCAGCGTGAACAGCAGCGAGAGGATGTAGGCGGCCGTCATGCGTCCCAGGGACAGGGCCGCGTACCAGGGCAGAGCCTGGGTTGCCAGGCTAATGGTTGGCCCGGTAACCACATCCGGCGCATTAAACGCCAGCCGCGCGCCCACGTAAAGAATAACCAGCACAACCAGCAAGGCCAATAGATCGCCAAGCCCAAAAGCTCGGCGTGCGGGAGGCGTGGAACCAAAGATCGTTTGCCGCATAGAAATCTCGAATAGAAGCGCCAGGCACAGGGCGAACAGACTTGGTTGCTCTACCGTCTGCGCTCTGTGCCGGACACTTTAGGTGTCTTGGCGTACCAGCAGTACAGGGATAGACGCCCGCTGCACCATATAATCGGCGGTGCTGCCCAGCACCCAACGTACAGGCTGTTTCCGGTCACGGGTAGCCATCACCAGCACGTCAAACGAGTCCCGCTGAATCAACGCCAGCAGCGACTCACCCACATCGCCAGCTATCACCAGGCGTCGGGGCTGCGCTGCCGCCACTTCTGGCCGGGCCGCCACCTCCGCCAGATACACTTGGGCATCCTCTTGCATTTGGCCCTGGATGATAGACCATGTCTCGACATCGGTCATGCTGTACATGGCAGGCGGCACAATGGCTGACGGCGCGACACGGACCAGCGTGAGCGTACCACCGGAGAGGCGGCACAGTTCCAGCGCGTAGGGAATGGCTTCCTCGGCCACCGACGATCCGTCTAAAGGAACGAGGATTCTTTGATACATACTTTCCTCTCCCATCTGGTGTCTTCTCGATAATCGGTGATGAACACGAAACCTGTCAGGTGCGCCTGCCAGCTTCTCTGCTGGGTAATCTTCCCGACTGGCGCACCTGACAGGTCTTTCTTCCTGATATTGCGGAGATACTCTGTCTGTTCAAGACAATCCTAACTACGGAATTCTGGTCCGTTCGGCTTTATTTTAACCGGAACGGGTTGTAGTTTGGTCTTGGCCTGTTCTTCCTGATGCCGCTTCCACAGGATGGGGGCCAGGCACATTACCAAAAACAAGCTGCTGTTCAAGACAAGAGATACCCATACCCAAAATGGCGCTTCAGCGATTGTCATTATCAAACTCCTTCTATAACTGCTTGCGTTTCAGGGCTGGTCAGCCCAATTCTAAGGAGCCGCTCGTTCCGTCATCACCATCAAACCACTTAAGCTCAATCTCAAGGCTGTGTTGTACACCCTTGGCCCGTTTATCTTCATCCTCCACCTGAACTTCAAGGACGAGATTGGCTGGAATAGTCAGTGTAAGCTCTTCCTGGCCCTGGCGCAAAATAACCTGCCCGTTTCCGATCTTATCGGCGATTTGATGCAAAAACTGGCTCACCTCGGAACGACTCCGCCGTTCTTCGCTTTTGAACAATCTGGTCTCTCTACTCATTTTATTGCTCCTTTCATACGCACCATTCCATCCAACGTGACGCGCCTTGGGCCTAGCCCGCGGCTTCAAACTGTTCCAATGCTTCCAGGGCCTGGCTGCCGTACACAACAGAAGGTCCGCCGCCCATCAGTATGGCTACGCCGATGGTTTCCACAATTTCTGCATGGCTGGCACCAGCGCCTATGGCGTCATGGACGTGGAAAGCGATACAGCCGTCACAGCGCACAGTAATGGCAATGCCCAATGCGATCAACTCCTTTACCTTGGCGCTCAGGACGCCGTCGGCCACCGCGTTTTGGTGTAGCTGGCCGAATCCACCCATCGTGCCAGGAATCTCGCCGCCCAATTTGCCCATGGATTGTTTCAAATGTTCGTAATACTCAGGATACTGTTTCATCTTTCCTGCTCCTTTGCCTGGGTTTGAAGAATAGTATTCGGCAACGACTCGGTTGTGCCGCCTTTCAACAGAAATGCATCTGCCCCGGCCGCCAATGCCTGTTGACGGTATTGGGGATGGATGGTCAGGATAATGACTTTGACTTCCGGCAGTTGGCTTTTGATACGCCGTGTGCCTTCCAGTCCATCCATTTTTGGCATCTGTATGTCCATCAAAACCACATCGGGAAGGTGAGTGGTCGCTAAATCCACTGCTTCTTGTCCATCGGCTGCCTCGCCCATGACTTCGATTCCGGGAATACGCGCCAGCAGTGCTTTGAGACCCTGCCGCGCTGCCCGCTTATCGTCTGCGACCAGGACACGCACCTTGTGGTTACCAGTGTTGTTCATCATACTTCAAGCATACTCGTATATGTAGTATCTGTCGTCGGCCAGGTGTTGATCTTGACCTCAACAAAAAAGACCGCCGGCGGCGGTCTTTCTCCACAAGTGTTGATGAGGCTCTTGTTGTGACAAGAATGTGCTCGCTCCAGCAGCGGGCGCTTTTGTTCGCATAGCCAAATTATTGGAAGATATCATCCGTCATGGGATTCAGCATCATCTTCCAGTGTAGTCAGCCCTGCGCGCAGGGCGTATAACGTGGCCTGCACCCGGTTGGCGAGGTGCAGTTTGCTCAAGATATTGCTGACGTGCGTGCGGATGGTCACTTCAGCCACGGTGAGCTGTTGGGCCATCTGTTGGTTGGTTAGCCCTTTGGCGACCAGCTGCAGTACCTCCAATTCGCGCTCAGTCAGTGGATCGGGGCCGGCTGCCGGGGGCGTGGCAGGGGGGCGGCTCAATTCTTGCAGAACTTTGCGGGCAATGCTGGGGTGCAGCGATGGCTCGCCCCGATATACCTGGCGAATGGCCCGGATCAGATCTTCCGGGTCCGCGTCCTTCAGCATATAACCCAACGCACCCGCTTTAATCGCCGGGAACACTTTGTCATCGGCGGCAAAGCTGGTCAGGGCCAGGATGCGGCTGTCGGGCTGGCTGGCGGTGATCAGGCCGATGGCTTCAATGCCATCCATCTCCGGCATCATCAAATCCATCAAAATCACATCCGGCTGCAGGGCTGCCGCCTGCACGACCGCTTCTTTGCCATTGCTGGCCTCGCCCACAACTGCAAAATCGGGGATTCGCTCCAACAAAGCACGGGTTCCTTTGCGGACTATACCGTGGTCGTCTACGATCAAAACACGAATAGGGGTTTGTGTCATTCAATCACCTGTTATACGGCTCTCTGAACGCTGCTCATTTTTAGAACACTGCTCATTTTTAACTGTCTATTGTGACACGCAGTCTTGTACCCTGCCCGGGCGTGCTTTGGACAAGCAGATGGCCGCGGATTTTCTCGACCCGTTCCTGGATACCGCGCAGGCCCATACCGCCGCTGTGGACAATGCCTGTGCTGAGCGAATCCGATGGGGCCATATCGAAGCCCACGCCATCATCCTCTATTTCCAGACAGACCTGGGCTTCATCAAAACGCAGGGAGACATTGACCTGTCTGGCGCGGGCGTGTTTGACCACATTCGTGAGAGCCTCCTGGGCAATGCGGTACAGTTCATTCTCCAGCGCCAGGGGCAAGCGTCTTTCGCCTGTTACCCGAAGCGTCGCACCAACCCCCGAACGTTCCTCAACAGCATCCAGGCGCGTTTGCAGGGCAGTCACCAACCCCTCTTCCTCCAAGACAGGCGGACGCAGCTCGAAAATGAGCAGCCGCATATCGAGCATCGCTTCACGGGCCATCGCCCGCAGTTCACTCAGATTCTCGGCCACGATGTCTAATTCCCCGTCATTTAAGGCCAGGCGGGTGGCGTCGGCGTAGAGAGTGACGCTATAGATGGCCTGGGTGACGGAGTCGTGTAATTCACGGGCAATGCGGCTGCGCTCGTCGGCCACGGCTGTTATCTGCGCCTGTTGGTAAAGTTCAGCATTGTGCATGGCAATGGCAGCCTGGTCGGCAAAGGCTTGGGCCAATTGGGCGTCCTTTTTTGTATAATGTCCAATCTCGCTATGCGCCAGGCTCAACATGCCCACCACCCGGCCACGGACGACAAGGGGCACGCCCATCCAAGAGCAAATGTAGTCAAAAGCCATCTCTAAGGGAACGCCGCTGGCTGATTCATAGGCTTCGACCAATGCTTTGTCTTGGCGCACATCTGACAAAAAAACCGGCTGTTGCGTCTCAAGCATATCTTGAATCGTGGCAATACGTGCCGGTTGATAGTTGACCTTCATCTGTGCTGTCAGCGGGTCTGGGCGGCGGCTGGCTTGCATGACCAAAACATCCTTCTGCAACACCTGGATGGCCGCGCCGCTGTAATCGATCACTTTCTTTAATTGATCCAAAATCAACAGCAGGAGGGGTTCCAGATCGAGCGTGGAGATGATGCTGTGGGACACTTCGCGCAGGGCTGTCAGTTCATGGGTGCGCTCGGCCACACGTTGTTCCAGCGTGTGCTGCGCCATCACGCGATCCGTGATGTCTATGATGAATCCCTCGACCGCTTGTGCAGCCCCGTCTGCTGCATAGACACCTTGTCCCTGTTCCCAGACCCATTTTTCCTGGCCAACCGCCGTGATAATCCGATAGGTCAGGCGGAAAGAATCGCCCATTTGCAAAGCGCGCTGTGTCTGTGTCCATATTTCATCCCGTTCGGCAGGATGGATTAGCTGCGTCCAGGCGATGGTTCTGTTGTCAAGCAGGTCTTCCGGCTGATAGCCGGTCAAGGCAGCACAGCCTTCGCTGACAAAAGTCATCGTCCAGTCGCGGTCGTTTCGGCTGCGGTAGGCCATACCGGGCAAATTAGCCATGAGCATGGACAAGCGTCGCTGGCTTTCCGCTAAGGCAGCTTCTATCTGTCGGTGGCGCAGCAGTTCCTGGCGTAGTAGATAATAGATGAGCAGCGTAGTAACGACGACAAAACTCAACCCTTTGAGCGTTTGCCAGGTCGTCAATAGAGCCAGTTTGGGGATGAGGGCTTCCAACACGCGATCAGAAAAAAAAATCCAGAGGGCGGCAACAGCCGTATAGATCAGGCTTATCCGCAAAGCCGCTCTGTGTACTGTTGAATTTCTCATGCTGATTAGCCGCGCATGGGTTGGTGGTGGCCAGGATTGTGGGGGCGGCTAATTGTGCCGCCCGCCAAAAATATGCAGACAGGGGGGCATAGCAATGCGGCTATGCCCCCCTGTCTGTCATCTGTCATTCTCAAGATCGCCAATAATTGTTTGCTGCAGCGATTGTTTGGAAGTTGATGGCCACGACTTGGGATGCGGCTGTCAGCGAATCTGCGGATTCAGCATAATCGGGGCGCAGTTTCTTCAACACCTCAACATCTGGCTGCGTGTACTTGACACCACGGCGGCTGAGGGTGATGGCCAGCTCAAAACCTTCCTGTGGCGTTTCTGTCTGGAGGGTGGTTAACCATAGGTCACTCATAAGAAATGCTCCTTTTGTAGACCATTAGATTCTGACTGCATTATTACCACCTGTTTATCCTACTTTAAGTGGCCTCAATTTGGCAACCCCATGCGCTCTCTGGATGCAGCAACACGCGGCCTGGGGTTTGCTGCCGATCAATACCGGTGGACCCATCCAAGGATATTCCTATCTTTTCAACCGTTTCCGCCATGTCATGGCAACGACCAGAAAGACGGCCATTGCGAACACAATGCCCAGAACAATCAATATCTCTAACACAGTGAAAACAGCCATTGCTATCCTCCTTGGCTTCCCAACTTCGTCAGTCATGTGATGTGTATAGGCTATTTAGCCAATCGGCCATAGCCCCGGTCCACCCGCCGCATATCATCAACCGTCACAAATGCGTCCGGATCAACTTCAGTGATCAAGGTCAGGACCGCGGGCTTTTGCTTGCGTGTCACAACAATACCGATCAGCGATACCGGACCGGATTGACCGAGCGCCGGCAGTTCAGTCGCGCCATAGCCCGCTTTGCGCACTTGTGACACAATCTCTGCCCCTTTCTGCAGCGAAACGACCCGTATATCCACGCTGCCCATCGCCAGCCCATTCTCCAGATACATGCCAATATATGTGCCGGTGGCAAAGCCGCCACTGTAGGCCAGGATATTCCACAGGTTGTTCAGATTGGACATAACCTGGCTAATGGCAACGACCCAGATTGTCACCTCGACAAAACCGATGAGCACGGCCCATTTACGCATTCCACGCATGATCATTAGCATGCGTATTGTGCCCATAGAAACATCGACAATGCGTAGACAAAAGATGAGCAGCATGACTGCTAATACTTGCAGGTCGAGTGAAGGTATTTCAAACATATTTATCGGTACATACCCCTGTGAGAGCCAATACCAACAGAGCAGCCCTGCTGGTTACAGGCACCTTAATTGGTTCATATTTGCCATCTTTTTATCTCCGTAACCTCTGGAGCAGCATCTTTACTGTACGAGAAATCATCTTACTTGTCGTCGGCAGGCTGATGATTTCTGTCTCAACAAAGGCGACCATCCAAAGGCGGCCTCCTCAACAATTGATGAGAGCCGTTATCAGACTGGCAAAAGCCGTCATCACCAATCGCAAACGGGGGAGGGGGCGAAGAGCTACAGGTTGGAAGGGTCTGGTGATTTGTTGAGGCTACTGAGAACAGAGAATGATCCACGAAGCCACACGAAGTTGCACGAAGAATTTCGCGGAGTGTCACGCATTCAGCGCCAGTATGTGTGTCCACCTACGGCAGGGCGGACTTCTCGCCATATCAAAGTTGTGGCTCCCTCTGGGGCATTATTTCACTCTGTATAATGTAAATTATACAGAGTGAAATAATGCCCCAGACCCCGGTCCTGGGAATGCAGCCCCAATCCCTGCCCCCTGCTGCGCGCTGACCGATTTTTCGGCTGTAACCGAAGCGTGCAGATCATTGGCGACCAGCACAAGGATTGTGTGGCGAAAATCCAAGCTGCACCGGCTGTGCCACGAAGAATCTGCTGCCCAGTCGCAGCCCCAGCACCAATCTCCCGGCTTTTCCAGGCAACTTACCACCTGTCCCATTTGGCCCTCTCCCCTGCTTTCGGGTAGTCTATACTCCGGTTGAATCATCCATCCACCAACCGCAAGGAGCCAATGAAATGATCCTGTATCTCATACGCCACGGCCAATCGTTTAACAACCAGCTGGGCGAAACCGTTCTGACTACCAATGGCGAGCTTGATCAGGACGCCTACACCCGCTATATGAACAGCCGTGTAGCTGACCCAGAACTTACGGATAATGGCAAGAAACAGGCCGAGAAACTGGCCGAGTTTCTGCGTGAGGCCCGCCCCAAGCACAGGGCCACCCACGACGATCCCCCGGAAAGTGAACTGCGGGGAACCGATGTGCCCAATCGGCTGGGCATCAGCCGTATCTATTCCAGCCCTATGCTGCGTACATTGCAGACCAGCCAGCCCACAGCCACTGCATTGGGCGTGCAGCCGGAAGTCTGGACGGATATCCACGAGCACGGCGGGGTCTTCGACAACAGCGGTCCCGATGGTGTGGTTGTCGGCAAGCCCGGCCTGAGCCGCTCGGAAATCAACACCCTCTTCCCCGGCTATACTATCCCGGAAGCGCGCATCGGCGAGAATGGCTGGTGGTCCGGCGGCGAAGAGGATCGCCCGGACTGCGACGCCAGGGCCATACGGGTGGCCGCCCGCCTGCGGGCGATGGCCCTGGAATTCGGCAATGAGCGCATCGCGGCGGTGATGCACGGCACATTTATGGACAGTCTGATCAAAGCGATTCTGGGCCGCCTGCCCGGCAGCGATCTCCACTTCAGCCACTACAATACGGGCATCACCCGCATTGACTATACCGAATCCTGGCAGGACAAAACACCGCTGGTGCTCGTTCGCTATACGAACCGTGTCGATCATTTGACACCCGATCTCATCACCTAATTCAATGTTTACAGGAGAACCGATGACCCACCCCAAACCACTGATTATTGCCAGCGATCTGGAAGGCGTGCTTGTGCCCGAAATCTGGATTGCCTTTGCCGAGGCAACGGGCATCGAAGAGTTGCGCCTGACCACCCGGGAAATCTCGGACTACGACAAACTGATGAAGATGCGCATGGATATCCTGCGCCAGCACAAACTGGGCATTGTCGATATCCAAAAGGTAATCGCCACCCTGCGCCCCCTGCCCGGCGCGGCAGACTTTGTTGCTTGGGTGCGCTCGCACAGCCAGTTCATTATCATCTCCGACACTTTCTACGAATTTGCCGCGCCGCTGATGGCCCAGATGGATTTTCCGACGATCTTCTGCCATTCGCTGGTCATCGACGGCGACAGAATGATCGAGGGCTATCGCATGCGGCTGGAACATCCCAAACGGCGCACAGTGGCCGCGCTGCACGATATCGGCTTCCGGGTTTTTGCTATGGGCGATTCCTACAACGACATCGCAATGTTGCAGCTCGCCGACTATTCCATGCTCTTTGCACCGCCGGAGAATGTGGTGGCCGACTATCCCGACTTCCCCATTGCCCGCGCCTACGCGGATGTGCGGGCTTTTCTGGAAGCAAATGTGCTCACCCCCCTGCCCGCGGCCACGGGCGAACTCAATCCCGCCTAAACGAATGTCAAGCACTGGAATATAACGGACACAGCGAAGGAAAAGGTGGCGACGCTTCACCTTTTCCTTCGCTGTGTCCGTTGGAATGGCTATTTGCGCTAAAGCTGCTGTGCCAATTGTGTGCCGCCTATCTTGAAAGAAACCCTCCTTCTGTGCTACGGTATTGGAAGCTATTATGTTGGGGCTGGGAAGTTAAGCTGATTTTTATTTTGTAGAATACTCTTGCCTAAGGTGCAGTAAGGTGCAGTGATGTCTTCGTCCACAGAAAGAGTTGAGGAGGGCAAAGGGAATGCCTATCGTCAGGTTGTACTCATCTCCGGCACAATCCTGGCCATCTCATACCCCTTGCTTGCCCTGTCCACCGGCGTGCGCGCGCTCTACCAGAGCTTTTCCATCGGCGGCATCGGCCCCGCCCTGAGTGGCGTGGCCGCGCTGTGCTACCTGACGGCTACTGTCGGCTTTGCCAAGCGCCAGCGCTGGGCCTGGCGGCTCTCCCTGGCCGTGCTGATCTTTGAGACAGCCATGACACTGCTCATCGGAACCCTCAGCTATCTCTACCCGGAGCTGGTTGGCCGCACAGTCTGGCGTCATTTCGGCGCGGACTACGGCTACTTTCCCCTCTTTCAACCGCTAATCGGCCTGGTCTGGCTGATCTGGCCCGAAACCCGCCGAGCCTACGGGCTGCTGGGTGACAAGGCCGGATAAAGGTCAGCCGGGATTCGATTATGCGCATTCCCCTTAAAGTATTCAGTATCAGTGTGGCCCTGGCAATGTTGCTGCCCTTGGGCTATCTGATCCTGCGCGCAGGCAATGTGGGCACAGAAAAGGCCCTGGCCCTGGTGCTGCGCGCCAGCACGCTCCAGGTGATGGGCAACAGCGCCCTCCTCGCCGTCTCAGTGACGGCTATCTCCCTGGCCCTCTCCTTGCCCCTGGCCTGGCTGACTGTGCGCACTGACCTGCCCTGGCGTCGGGGTTGGACAGTGCTGGCCACAATGCCCCTGGTCATCCCCTCCTATGTGGGCGGCTTTGCCCTGGTGGCGATGATGGGGCCACGGGGCATGGTGCAGGAGCTGCTCGCCCCCCTGGGCGTGGAACGGCTGCCCTCTATCTATGGCTTCCCCGGCGCGCTCTGGGCACTGACCCTCTTCACCTATCCCTATCTCTATCTGAGCATCCGCACCGGCCTGCACAACCTGGACCCCGCGCTGGAAGAGGCAGCCCGCTCGCTGGGCTACAGCGGATTGCGCACCTTTTGGCAGGTCACAATCCCCAACCTGCGCCCGGCCATCACCGCGGGCGCTCTGCTGGTGCTGCTCTACACCCTCAGCGATTTTGGCGCGGTCTCCCTCCTGCGCTTCAACAGCTTTACCCGGGCCATTTATATCCAATACCTGAGCAGCTTTGACCGCAGCCTGGCTTCGATGCTCTCGTTGATTCTGGTGCTGATGACCGTGCTGATTCTCATCGCCGAGCGGCGTTCCCGGGGGCGCATCCGCTACTACCGCAGCAGCGCAGGGGTCATGCGGCGCAGACGCCCCATAACCCTGGGCCGCTGGCGTTGGCCCGCGCTGATCTTCTGCGGGCTGGTGGTGATCGCAGCCCTCCTGTCACCCACTGGGGTCATTGTCTTCTGGCTGTTGCGGGGGCTGGCCGCGGGCGACTCGCTGCAACCCGTGTGGGAGGCCGCCCGCAACAGTCTCTACGCCGCGGGGCTGGCCGCGGGGGCCGCGATTGTGCTGGCCGTGCCCGTGGCCTATTCCAGTGGCCGCTACCCGTCCCGCTGGACCAGTCTGATCACCCAGTCGGTCTATGTGGGCTATGGCCTGCCGGGGATTGTCATCGCCCTGAGTTTGGTCTTTTTCGGGGCCAATTACGCGCCCTGGATTTATCAGACCCTGGCCATGCTTGTCTTTGCCTATGTGGTGCGCTTTTTGCCCCAGGCCGTGGGCAGCGTGCAGAGCTGTCTGGAGCAGATCAGCCCCCGGCTGGAGGAGGCGGCACGCAGTTTAGGGCTGAACCGTCCGCGGGTTTTCCTGCGGGTCACCGCGCCCCTGCTCCGCCCCGGCATTCTGACAGGCACGGCACTGGTCTTTCTGACCACAATCAAAGAGCTGCCCGCCACGCTTCTGTTGGGGCCAACTGGCTTTTCCACCCTGGCCACCCAAATCTGGTCGGCCACCGACGAGGCCTTCTTTGCCCGCGCGGCCATGCCCGCGCTGCTGCTGTTGCTGATTTCCGCGCTGAGTATCTTTCTGATTCTCAGCCAGGATAGTATTGATTGAAAGAGGAATTGATGAACCAACAACCCCGCGTCCCCAACGAAATCGGCGTCAAACTGGACAATGTAACCAAACGCTTTGGCGCGGTGGGTGCGGCCAACGGCGTCTCTTTTGGCCTGGAGCAAGGCCATCTGCTCGCCCTGCTCGGCCCCAGCGGCTGCGGCAAGACCACCACCCTGCGCCTGATCGCGGGGTTCGAGCGTGCGGACGAAGGCCGGATCGAAATCGGGGGTCAACTGGTGGCCGGTCCCCGCCAGCACCGCCCGCCGGAGAAACGCCGGGTGGGAATGGTTTTCCAGGAATACGCGCTTTTCCCCCACGTCAATGTGTGGCAAAATGTAGACTTCGGGCTGGAAAAATTTGAGAAAAGTCGCCGACGGCAGCGGGTGGGCGAAGTGCTGGACCTGGTGGGGCTGGCTGGCCTGGGTGAACGCATGCCCCACGAGCTGAGCGGCGGCCAACAGCAGCGGGTGGCTCTGGCCCGTGCCCTGGCCCCAGAGCCAGACCTGATTCTGCTGGATGAACCCTTCAGCAATCTGGACGCGGGGCTGCGGGTGCGGGTGCGGGCCGAGGTCCGCGCAATTTTGAAGCAGGCCGGTGCTACGGCCATCTTTGTCACCCACGATCAGGAAGAGGCCCTGAGTCTGGTAGACGAAGTGGCTGTGATGCTCAATGGCCGGGTCTGCCAGATGGCCTCGCCCCAGAAGCTCTATCGCCAGCCAGTGAGCCGGGACGTGGCCACTTTTATCGGTGACGCCAACTTCCTTCCCGGCGAGAGCCGTGGCCGACAGATCGAAACGCTGCTGGGCACGCTGGAGAGCCAGGTCCCCGTGGATGGGCCGGTGGATGTGTTGGTGCGCCCGGAAAATATAGAGATCAGCCCGGCCCCGTCCGCCACCCACGTCCACCGGGTACGGCAGCAACTGTTCTTTGGTCACGATCAATTGATCACCGTCCAACTGGCGAGCGGTGAAGCCATCGATGTCCGTCTTGGACCCGCCTACACATTTGCCATCAATCAACCCGTCACCGTGCGCGTGCGCGGCCCCGTGATGGCCTATCCCAGATAGCGAGGAAACCAAACCTTATGCTCAATTCTCCTGTTGTCGAAGCCGCGCCGGAAGATCGCCCCCGCCCCCGCATATCGGACCCGGCCCTGATGGTCATCTTTGGGGCATCGGGCGATCTGGCCCAGCGCAAGTTGTTGCCCGCGCTCTACAATCTGGTGCAAAAGGGGCTGCTGCCCAAGGATTTCACGATTGTTGGGTATTCCCGCACTGGCTACAGCGACGAAGAATATCGGGAGTTTGCCAAAGTCGGCGTGAAAGAACACGCGGATGTGGAGTTCCGGGAAGATGACTGGCAGCAATTTTCCCAGGGCATCTTCTATGTCTCCGGCAACTACGACGATCCCGCGGGGTTTGCCCGGTTGAAGGAGTGTATTGCCGAACGGGAGCAAGGCCGCCACACGGGTCACAACCGGCTGTTCTACCTGGCCACCCCCCCGTCTGTCTACGAGCCGGTCTCCACCCAACTGGGCCAGGCCAATCTGGTGCATCCGGCGGACGAGGAATGCTGGACCCGACTGGTGGTGGAGAAGCCCTTTGGCCGGGATCGGGCCAGCGCCCACGCCCTCAACGAGCATCTGCTCAGCATCTTTGACGAAGAACAGGTCTACCGCATCGACCACTACCTGGGCAAGGAGACGGTGCAGAACATTCTCGTTTTTCGCTTTGCCAACGGCATTCTGGAGCCGATCTGGAACCGGAACTACGTGGATCACGTGCAGATTACCGTCGCCGAAAGTATCGGTCTGGAGCGACGGGGCGGATATTACGACAAATCCGGTGCGCTGCGGGATATGGTGCAGAACCACATGCTCCAGCTGGTCTCTCTGGTGGGGATGGAGCCGCCTGTGGCCTTCGACGCCAAGGCCGTGCGCGACCAGAAGGTGAATCTGCTGCGCAGCATTCGCCCCCTGGCCCCGGAAGAGGTGGGCCAATATGTGGTGCGCGCTCAGTATGGCCCGGGGGAGGTGAACGGCGAACACCTGCCCTCCTACCGGGATGAGGAGGGGGTCGCGCCGGAATCGACGACCGAGACATTTGTGGCCTGGAAGTTGGAGATCGACAACTGGCGCTGGAATGGGGTTCCCTTCTATCTGCGCACGGGCAAGGCCCTGCCCCAGAAGGTGTCGGAGATCGCCATCTATTTCCGCCGCGCCCCCCACCTGCTCTTTGCCTCTGCCGAAGACAGCAAGCAGATCAGCCGCAACGTCCTGCTCATTCGCATCCAGCCCGACGAAGGCATCAGCCTGAAGATCAGCGCCAAACTGCCGGGGCCATCGGTCAAATTGCAGCCGGTCAATATGGCCTTCCACTACGGCAGCAGCTTTGGATCCACCCCGCCCGACGCCTACCAGCGCCTGCTGCTGGATGTGGTGCTGGGGGACGGCACGCTCTTTACCCGCCGGGATGAGGTGGAAGTGGCCTGGGATCGGGTGACCCGGGTGTTGGAGGGCTGGCAGATGCAGGAGGAGCAAGCCCAGGCCCAGGGCGTTCCCCTTCGCCTGCCCACCTACGAAGCCGGCACGTGGGGGCCAGCCGCGGCCGAGGAACTGTTGGGGCAAGAAGATCAGAACTGGCGGAAACCGTAAAAATACAGGTCCTTTGGGAATTCAGGGGGTCTGGTATCAACCGTCTAGATCAGCGCTGATTGAGTAGACTGGAGCCGTTACCAGCCATATCGAAATCAAGCGGGTTACCCCTGAATTCCTGTTGAGCCAAAACACAGAAATGTGAGTGGAAACTTCCGCACGCCTACGGCGCTGGCACGACAAAGGGGATAACCAGCGCATCGGGTGTAAACGCTGCCTCGACTCCCGGCGCGGGTGCAAAGGCCAACCGCGCGCCGCTGGCCGGGTCGTAGAGGCCGATTTGGATTGTATACGGCCCAGGCAGCAAGTCCTGGGGCAGGGTCAGCGTACGCCGATCGATATAGCGTTTGCCCGCCTGCCAGGTGGGGATGGGCGCAATCCCGGCCAGCGGCGCACCGTCCCACTGGGCCAGCCGATTGCCTGCTGCGTCCAGCAAATGGATAAAGAACGAATAGTCTGTTCCGGCTGCGCCCGTTGTCGTCCAACCTGTGCTCGTCCAATAGGTGCGCAGGATGGGTCCCCCCGGCGCGGGCAGCAGATCGTATCCCTGCAAAGCCAGTCCATCGCCCACAGTCGCCGGGGCTACAAATTGGGGCTGCGGCTGGCCGCGGCCCACCGGCAAGGGGGCAATTCCCACCTGCCCTATCGCCACCAGTCCGTCTGCCGCATTTTCGATGGGCAGCCGCGCCCCCGCCTCTGTCACCAGCCCCACAGCCAGCGAAAAATTGCCCGGCGGCTGATCCACTGGCACAGCCAGGCGCAGATCGTCCACATAATAGAGCGCGGGCAGCCAGGCCGTGGTTGGGATATGCCCTGGGTTCTGGTTTTGCGTAATCGCCCAGGAAGTCTTGCGATCCACCGAGTAGAGGTGGAGGAAGCTGTGCAGGGGCTGGTCCAGCGGCGCTACCGGCTGCCAGTAGAGCCGCACGCCCACACTGTCCCCCGGCTGGGGCGTGCCCCGATAGAGCGGGTCCCAGCCCAGCAGACGCACCTGGCCGCTCCCCGCGCTGCCCACCAGCACAGCCAGGGAATGGACCGCCTCTCTCACCTGATCCGGCGGCGACAGGGGCTGAAACCAGCCGACGCCGCTCGTTGCAATCCCCCCGCGCGCCAGCCAGAACAGACAGAGCAGGACAGTCACAGCCCACCCCCCCGGGGGCACAGTGGTTTCCGGCAACGAGGATAGTTGACCCGCATCAGCCGCGGCCCCGCGACCGCGGCCCCCGGCCACGGCCAGCAGCAGCCAGATCACCAGCCCCAGCACAGACCCCATCTCCCCCCGGCGTTGCCAGGGGGTTCCCACCCATTGCAGCCGCAACGGGCCGTCCAGTTCTCCGACGTCCACCGCCAGCAGCCCCTGGGCTGTAGGCTCGGTCGGCAAAGGGCCGTTCTTGGCTGTGACCTGCCAGGCGGGGAAGTAATGCAGGGGCAGTATCAAGCGGGTTCTGGCCGGTTGGGAATTGGCAATCCCCTGGGGAAGGGCAATCTCGGCCCGATGGGGCGTCTGCCAGACAATAGCCACCGGGGAAGTGTGGGGCGGGGTTGCGCGGGTGGCCGTGGCCAGATCGGCCCAGCGGGGCAGGAATTCATTGCCGCTGGTCATCCCCCACAGATTGTTCTCTGCTTCCGCGGCCTGTGTGTCCGCGGGGGTCAGGACAGAAAAGGGCACAAAGGGGTGGCGGGGGAACAGCATAGGGCTGGTGGCCAATACAGTGACAGCCACAAACAACAGCCCGGCCCCACCCCGCCATCCAACAGGAAGCCCGGCCACGGCGGCTGCACCGGCCAGGGCCGCGGCCAGACCAGCCAGGGGCAAGAGCCGGGAAGGAAACTGGAGTAGCTTCAGACCGGGCAGCCAGACCCACAGAGGATCGGCGCTGGGCACGGTCAGGAACAGCAACCCCACGAAGAGAGACGCGCCCGTCAGCGCCCAAAAGCCCGCCCCATCCTTGCCCCTGCGGCGCGCGCGCATTCGGCGAAAGCTGACAACCAATCCCACAATTGTGCCTGCCCCAACCGCGAGCCAGGCGGGCCAGCCCGGCGCGTGGGGAAAGGGGGGATTGGCCGCCCGCTGATCAAAGGCGCGGATGGGGGCCAGGAGTTCGGGCCAACTGAGAAAGTATTGGCTGTAGTGGAAGAAGTCCTGCTGCAAATTCTGCACCTGCACCAGCCCCACATCCCCCAGCGCGGGCAGCCAGAAGAGAGCGCTGAGCAGCGCGGCCACCACCGCGGCCAGCGCGCCGCGCACAAAGCCCCACCCATTGCCCGTGTGGAGCCAGAACAGCAGCCAGTAGACGAGCAGAAAAGCCGCGCCGATCATTGCCGTCAGGTTGTGGGCCAGGACGAGCAGGGCCAGGCAGAGAGGGGCCAACAGCCAGTAGCCAGGCCGGTTCTCTTGGGCCAGCGCGGTGAAGGCCCACAGGGAAAGGGGCAGGATCAGAATGGCCAGGAGTTGGGGATAATCTCCCTGGAAGTAGAATTCCCGAAAAATGTGGGGCTGGGTGAGGAAGAGCAGCGCGCCGATCAGACCGGCCAGGGGGTGCAAGAGCCGACGCAGCCAGCCATAGACTGCCAGCCCGGAGAGCGCAAAGGCGGCGGTGATCACCAGCTTGGCGGCCACGTCCAGGGCCAGCCCCAGGCAGTGCAGACCGGCGCTGAGCAAGTAGAAGAGCGGGCTGTAATAGTGGAAGGTGGGTGCGCCCAGCCCCCCGTAGAGTTCGGGAAACCAACGGGGCCAGAACAGGCCAGCGCGCCAAGAACGGGTCACCGCGGCCACCCGGTGCATGTGCAGTGCCCCGTCCGCGCTGTTGGGCAGCCCCGGCGCTCCCCACAGCGGGGCGACGAGCAGGCCAGCCAGAAGGGCAATGGTGAGAGTGGGCCAGAATGGGCCAAGGCGTTTGGCCGCGCTACGCATGGGGTGCTCCGCATTCGGTGGTCAAATCGGTTGTGTCAAGTTGGTTGTGCCAAGTCGTATAGCTTACGTTAGCACAGCTACTGGTGGCTTCCAAACGGGCATTTGCGCGTGTTCACCCCGCCGTTTGCACCACAGTTTACATCGCCATTTACACCACAGGCGACACGACCGGCTGACACCGATAGCAGTGAAAATCATCCACAGATAGCACAGATTTTCACAGGTTGAATCCGTGTTCCCTTTTATCCGTGTATACAACCCTATTTTCAGAACAGTTCACACCATCCAATACGGGAAAAGTTGGCGTGATCGTGCCTTGTCGAGTACAATCGACAAGAGATTGCCATGCAACCGGTTGCCCGAATGCGCCTACAGGGAGAAAACTTTATGAATATTCTGGGACACATTGCTGTCTTTCCCAAATTGCCGGCCGCCATCGCCCGGCTGCACGATCTGGCCTTCAATCTTTGGTGGAGTTGGAACCCCGCGGCCCAGAGTCTCTTCTCGTCCCTGGACGAAGAACTGTGGCGGGCGGTCAACCAAAACCCGGTCAAATTTCTGCGCAGCGCGTCCCAGGAACTGTTGGACCAGGCGGCTGAAGATCAGGCGTGGCTGACCCGCTTTGCCGCGGTGATGGATGATTTTGACGCGTATATGCACCCCCAGGCCAACACCTGGTATCGACGCACCCACGGCGAAAGCGAGCCAGCCACCATCGCCTATTTCAGCGCGGAGTTTGGCCTGCACGAAGCCCTGCCCATCTACAGCGGTGGCCTGGGCATTCTGAGCGGCGATCACTGCAAAGAGGCCAGCGATTTGGGGCTGCCCTTTGTCGGCGTGGGCTTTCTCTATCCCCAGGGCTACTTCACCCAGCGCATTCCTGCCAACGGCCAGCAGGAAGCCATCTACGAAAAGATCGACTTTTCCGAAGTCCCTGCCACCCCGGCCCTGGACCCCAGTGGCAAACCGGTGTTGATCCACGTGGACCTGCCTGGGCGCACGGTCTATGCGAAAGTGTGGCGGATTCAGGTGGGGCGCGTTCCCCTCTATCTGATGGACACGGATGTGGAGCGCAACGCGCCCCAGGACCGGGAGCTGAGTGCCCGGCTCTATGGCGGCGACAACGAAATGCGCATCAGCCAGGAATTTATGCTGGGCATCGGCGGCGTGCGTCTCCTGCGCGCCCTGGGGCTGAACCCGTCGGTCTGGCATATGAACGAAGGCCACTCGGCCTTTCTCAACCTGGAGCGTATTCGGGAGCTGGTTGAACAGGGCATCCCCTTTGACACGGGCGTAGAAACCGTGCGCGCGGGCAGCATCTTCACCACCCACACACCTGTCCCCGCGGGCCACGACGCTTTTGCCTTTGAGCTGATGGAGAAATTCTTCTGGCAATTCTGGGGGCGATTGGGCATCGACCGGGAGCGTTTTCTCGACTTGGCCCGGCACGAACAGAGCTGGGGTCCCCAGTTCAGTATGACAGTGCTGGCCTTCCGCCTGAGTGCCTATCACAACGGGGTGAGCGAACTCCACGGCCACGTGAGCCGGGAGATGTGGAAAGAGATGTGGCCGGGCACACCTGTGGAGCAGGTCCCCATCACCCACATCACCAACGGCGTACACACGGGCACGTGGCTGGCTGACGAACTGCGGGACCTCTACAATCGCTATTTGCAGAGCGACTGGCTGGAAGAGGTGGACGACCCCGCCACCTGGGAGGGGTTGGCTTCGGTGCCGGATGCAGAACTGTGGGCTGTACACAACCAGCGCAAGGCCAAAATGGTGGACTTTGTGCGGGATCGGGTGTCCCGACAATTTGTGCGCCACGGCGAAGGCCCTCGACGGCTGGCCCAGGCCCACAGATTGCTGGACCCCAACGCGCTCACCCTGGGCTTTGCCCGGCGCTTTGCCACCTACAAACGGGCCACCCTCATCTTTCGGGATATGGAACGGCTCAAGCGTCTTCTCACCGACCCGGAACGGCCTGTGCAGATCGTCTTTGCCGGCAAGGCCCATCCCAAAGATGAGCCAGGCAAGGCCCTGATCCAGCGCATCTATGAAGTGAGCCAGGACCCGGAACTGATCGGGAAGATCGTTTTCGTGGAAAATTACGATATGAATGTGGCCCGCCACCTGATCGCGGGGGTGGATGTCTGGCTCAACACGCCCCGCCGCCCCTACGAGGCCAGCGGAACCAGTGGGCAGAAGGCGGCCCTGAGCGGTGCGCCCAATTTCAGCATTCTGGACGGCTGGTGGCGGGAAGGCTACGACGGCACAAACGGCTGGGCCATTGGCGAGGAGCGGGAGTATAAGGACACGGAGACCCAGGACGAAGCCGACGCGCTGAGTTTCTATGCCACAATGGAGGATGTGATCGTTCCCCTCTTCTATGACAGGGGAGCGGATGGGATTCCCGGCGGCTGGCTCACGCCCATGCGCCGCTCGATTGTCACCTGCGGCCCCGGGTTTTCCATGCGCCGTATGGTGAAGGAATACACCGAGCGTCTCTATTTGCCCGCCCTGGGCACGGGCCGCGCGGCCTCTGCCAATGAATACGCCGAGGCCCGCGCCCTGGCCGAATGGAAGCGCCACGTGCGGGACAGCTGGTTCAGCGTCAATTTGCAATCCGTGGAGGGTGTGCCATCCCAGGCCCAGGTGGGCGACGCGCTCACCCTCAGCGCCCGGCTCTGGCCGGGGCGTCTTTCCGCCGACGATCTGGCTGTAGAAATTGTGGTGGGGAGTGATGGGGGCAGCGACTTTACGGATGCACCGACCGTTATCCCCATGCAGGCGGGCGAGCGCCACGGGGATGGCAGCCTTGACTTCGTGGGCGATCTTTCGCCCCGCGAAAGCGGACGGCTGGCCGTGGGCATTCGCGTGCGCCCCCAGCACCCGGGAATGGTACACCCCCACGAGACGGGGCTGGCGCGCTGGGTGTAGGGCGTCAGCACGCAGCGCGGGAATGGTTCCCGACGGTCCGTTGCTACCTGCCTGTTTCCGTCAGGTTATCTAGGAAAATTGAGCAATTGCGGCAAGGGCGAATTTGTGCTAGACTGGGAACAAATGTTCTTGCTTATTCAGCCGCCAGCAGTTCGACTAATTGGAACGGTCGAACTGCTGGGTATTTATTTTGATGTGGGAGAAAACAATGACAACCGACGTGCGCTCTGAACTGATTTCCAGGAATGATTTGGGCCAGATGCTTCTGAGCACCTGGCAGGTGAACGAAAATCTTGCTGCCCAACTCCCCCTGGATGTTATCGACATCTATCGTTCCGGCTTTCGTTCCGCCATCAGTGCCATTGCCACGGCCTATCAGTTAGAATTGCCTAATCTGGAAAACACAGCGATCTCCCAGGCTCAGCCCTCGCGGGAACTCAACCGTACCCGCCACGATATGCGTCTGTAGACGGATTTCTTGGGAGGCTGGGTACGCCCTTTTCGGAACCAAAGAGCCGGTAGACCCACTTGGTTTCGACAAGCTCAACCGGCGCTGATCAGGTGTCGGTTCGCAATCTTTCACTGGCGTGGCTGGCTTTAGGTAATGCCCACGGCCCGACGCAGATAATCGATCTCGCCGGCAATGTGTGAGCCGACCAGCGCGTTGAGACCCGGCTCCGAGGCAATCTTCTCCAGCGTTCGGCGCACAATCTCCCGCTGGATTGCGTCCTGGGGCATATTGTTTTCCTTGGCCACCCGATACCCCTCGGCCATAATCCGCACCGCGTCGGACCAGGCATAGGCACGGCTACGCTCGGCCTCGGCAAAGGATTGGCGGCGCAAACTTTCCACCCATTTTTCCTCCATACGGGCGGCCACTTCCGGGCGGGGTTGTATGGACTCCACAATTGCCCGGTCCACCCGCACACCCCATTTGTTGACCCGTTTGTTGCTGTTGCGAATCACATCCCTGGCCATGGCATCGTAATGGCCGGGGTCCAATATCGCGTCCAGCGTGCGGGCCGACACATAGCGGCGCACGTGGGAGATCACCTCCTGCTTGGCCGCTTCCACCCAATCCTGATGATAGCTGTAGATGTGTTGCAGTTTGCGCTGTTCGGATTCACTGATGGATTCGCTGCCCTGGCGCACAGCCGCGCGGATGTCGATGCGCAGCAGGAGGGAGACCTGTACGGTGACCTGCAGATGGTCTTTGGTGCGCACTTCAGCCACGCGCAGTCTCTCTGTCTTTGGCCGCAGATCGAAAACCTCTTTGATGTACTCGAAGGGGCGGCTCATGCAAATGCCCGGGCCCAGGGTTTGGGTGTGACGGGGGCCACTTTCCAAAATAGCGCCCGTGTTGGGCTTGACGATAATCAGTCGGGGGCCGAAGACGGAATCGCTGCCCGCGGGGACAACGCTCTTGCCCTCACTCACAATGTGAAAGCCCCGATTGAGTCCGGTCAGAATCTTCAGATGGTGGACAAAAGCCTCCATCTCGCTGCCCGCGTAGAGATCGCGCAGGACGGCAGCAGACAAGAAAAGGGTGATGCCCGTACATATCAGCGCAATGGCGAGACCGGAGAGGCCGGTCAGCTCCCAGGCCGCCAGGTAGCAGAGCAAGAGGGCCGCAATCGCCCACCAGCGCCGTTTGCGGGTTTGGATTGCCTGGCCCACAGACCAGCCGAGCAGCACACCACTCACCCCGCCCAGCAGCGCTTCATTCCACAGCGCGCCCACCCCAGCCCCCAGAACAGCGGCGAAAAGTATCCAGATCAACATTCGAAAATAGTTCATGCGGTGGACCCCTTTGAGACTTGCGTAGGACAGGGCCATTGGTCGATGGGAGGAGAGCGATGGAGGCGGTGGCTGCCCGTAGGACGATATTCAATTCGCCACCACTTTACTATGGGAAGAAGGGAAAGTCAACGTGGAATGTAAGGAAGCAGAGAAGAAGCCTGCCGCATTGCTGGTACAGGCTGTAGAGGCGCGGTTCCACAACCGGCAATCCCCGCTATACTCTTATCTGTGCGCCAAAACACTCAGTTGTCATATTGGCCCACACTGCCACCACTGGCGATTGCATGGATACTGAAGTCAAGTCCGGACAACGTGTCAACACAACCCAAGGAGGAACACAATGCGATTCGTCAAACTCTCTCACTTCGTGATTCTGGCCGTGATGGTGGCTGCCATGTTCCTGATGCCTGCCAACACCTCCGTCTCCCAGGCTTCCTCGGAACCAGGGAAAGTCTATCTGAAGCACTACAACCAGTTCGGCTCTTGGGCCGGGTTGCACCAGATAGATGAAGAACTTAAATGGGAACTCACCAAAGCAATCCTTGACAAAGGTGGGCTGCCTACGGAAGAAAACATTGACTGCCTTCTTCACTATCCACGACCGTGTCCGTAGACGGACAGCAGGCACAACCTGCAGACAAACAAACACCCGGCACTCATTGGCCGGGTGTTTGTTTTTGTGAGGACAAAGAAAATCACTCGCCCCGCCGGGCCTCCCGAAAGCTCAACTCGCCGCTGCCCGTGAATCCATTGACCTTCCAATCCGCTACGCGTTTCCGACTACACCGTGTGCATTGGTATGTAGCAGCTTCGCTTTCTGAGAAGGCATTCGTACTGCGCACTTTAAGGCAGACCATGCGCAGCGCTCCCCCGTGTGAATCCAGACAGGTTTCATTGTCGCAATAGAGATCCAAGGCATCCATTTTAGGCTTGTCCATGAGCGAAACTTCTCCTTTTCTGAGTTACCGGATTTTATCATCCACCAATTACACACGTCCGAGCGACCCGTATATACGGTTGAAACCGCACAATCACCCGGAAACCGGAGGCTGACGGCGTGCCCACCAATCGTGCGGCTGCAAGCCGCACCTACGCATTCCCCCTACCGCACCCCAAAGACCTTCATCACCTCATCCCCCAAATGATTGATCACCTTCACCGCGATGCGCCTAAAGGCAGGCATCTGTAGGTGCGGTTTCCAACCGCACAATCACCCGGAAACCGGAGGCTGACGGCGTGCCCACCAATCGTGCGGCTTGCAGCCGCACCTACGCATTCCCCCTACCGCACCCCAAAGACCTTCATCACCTCATCCCCCAGATGATTGATCACCTTCACCGCAATGCGCCCGGAAGTGGGCTTGTCGAAGGGCCGGGAAATCTCGCTGTGCAGACTCTCCCAGGCTTCCTCGTCGATCTCCGCCTTCAGCGTCGTCTTGAGCGAGCTGTAGGGGTCATTCGCCCCCAGAAAATAGGCGTGGCGCACAAAGAAGCTCTCCTCGTTGTAGTCCGTGTCGATGAACCAGACCGCGATGTCATCCGGACCGCCCGACTGCACCTGGCCCGACTGGGGATGAAAGACATCCACCCCGTGAATCTGCACCCGGATTTGCCCGTCGCCCGTCGCCTGAATCTCGATGTCCGGCTCGCCGAAGATGACGAAGAGATTGCCCGCACCCGTGTTCTTGAGCGCATCGGCCATGTGCAGGTCCGCGTTCATGCGCGCTTTCAGCACAGGAATGCGCCCCAGCTTCTCGAACTCGGCGGAGTGGGCGTCGTAGTTGAAGGCGCAGGCGATCAGCACATCGAAGCCCGCATCCCCCGCCTCCCTCGCCGCGGCCACCAGATCGGCCCTGGGCACAGTGCCAAACTCCGGGCCGATGAAGATGCCCGCCCGCCGCTCTTTGCCGTTCTCCCCCTCCTGATAGCGCCCCTCGGCGCACAGGTAATGGCCCGGCCAGCCGGTGAGGGTGGTGAAGCTGATGCGGTCCTCCTTGTGCGCCTGCTGTACCCCAGCCGTGCGCAGATTCTCCAAAATCACCTGGGTAAAGTCGATTTCGCTGGCGTACTTCTCCTTCTCCTCGTCGATAAAGTTGCCTGCGATCGGCTGCAACTCGTCGTTCTCGTCCACGGCCAGCACCCGGTGGGGCGAGAGCGACTCCACAGTGAAAGGCCCCGCCACCCGCACGGTATTGCGCTCCTCATAGGGTTTGTCGTAGAGGAACTCCTGATCCGAGTTGGCCGCAATCGAGGCGTCCATCTCCTGCTGGCGGGCGATGCGCTCGGTCCACCACGCCCCGTGCAGCTCTTTGGCCTGGGCCGACCACCCCTTCTCCGCCTCGCGGGGAATCTCCCACTCCTCCCAGGACTGGCCCAGAGCGGCGTTGAGCTGGCCGCGCAGGGGTTCCATCACCGCCTGAAACTGCTCCCAGATCACATCGATCTCGGCGTTGTTGGCGATGTCTTTGAGCATAATGTGGGGAACCCGCTCGTAGACAAAGCCGTGGCGGATGTTGCCGAAGGTGGGCGCAGTGGAGGGGGCGCTGCGGCTGACCTCCGCCTCTTTCAATTGCCCCGCCGGGGAATCGGCCAGCAGATAGTAGGGGTAGCGCGCCCCCATAATGCGGGCACGGGCCAGGGCCAGGGCCACCCGGCTGGTGTCGATGGTGATCCAGCGCCGCCCCCACTGCTCGGCGATATAGGCTGTGGTGCCAGAGCCACAAGTTGCGTCCAGCACAAGATCGCCCGGATCAGTGGTCATGAGAATGCAGCGTTGAATAACCCGCGTTGAGGTCTGTACTACGTAAATTTTGTCTTTGGCAAATGCACCAAACTGAGTATCCAGCCACCTATTATTCAAATTGGATACCGATCTTTCCGAGTAAAATTTCTTCACGCGAATTTGGGTTTCACTGACCCTGACAATTCGATCTGCCTTTGCTATTCGATACATACCAACTGTATGTTCGTTACTCCAATGGCGAGCGGCTGATGGACGAAATTCCTGTCCTTGAAATACAAATACTTGCTCTTGGCTCGCTGCTCCCTGAGAGGTCAAATCTCCTAACTCGAAGCCGTCTTCATCCTGATTTTCTTTCGGCAAGAAGAGTGATCGATACTTCGTCTTGTCAGTTGCTTTTGCATACCATAAAACATAGTCGTTAACATTAGGAACGAAGTTCGATGTCCGGCCAGTGGAAGTGGCAAAACTAATGAGGGAAATGCAATTCTCCTCCCCAAAGACCTCATCCATCAGCGCCCGCACCCGATGCACATTCTCATCCCCGATCTGCACAAAGATCGACCCGCTCTCGGTCAGCAAATCTCGCGCCACGGTCAGCCGGTCGCGCAGATAGGTCAGATAGGAGTGAATGCCGTCCCGCCAGGTGTCCCGGAAAGCCTTCACCTGCTCCGGTTCCCGGGTGATGTGGTCGGCCTTGCCGTCCCGCACATCCCGGCTGGTGGTGGACCACTGGAAGTTGGAATTGAATTTGATGCCGTAGGGCGGGTCAATGTAGATGCACTGCACTTTGCCTCGCAGCCCCTCCCGCTCGGCCAGGCTGGCCATCACCTGCAAGCTGTCCCCCAGAATCATCCGGTTGGTCCAGTTGGCGTCGTGTTGATAAAAGTCCGTGGCCGTCGCCCCCTTCGGGATGCCGTTGAAGTCGGCGAAGAGGTCCAACTGCGCGGCCAACTCTTCCTGCCCGGCCGCGGCCCGTTCTGCACTCTGGCGCAGCAGGTCGTCGATCAGCACCTTCGGGTGTACCTTCTCCTGGATGTACAAGGGCGGCGCGGCCACCACCAGGTCGGACCAATCCTGCTCATCCTTGCCCCGCCAGACCAATTGGGGGTCCAAATCCCGGTTGCGCCGTGCATAGGCGATGCGGATGGGGCTTTTCTCCTCCTCCGCCATCACCGACTCGTATTCCGCGGTGGGGATGTTCGTGCGCCGGGCCTCGTCGTGTTTCAGGGTTTCTACGGTTTTGGGGGTGCGTGTCGCCATTTGGATTGCCTTTGGTAGGTGCGGTTTTCAACCGCACATTTTCGATTGCCCCGTCAATATACGGGAATCGATTATCGTAGGTGCGGTTTGCAACCGCACGTTTTCGGAATGTCCCACATTGTGCGGGTTACGGATGGTGTGTGTGCGATTTGTAACCACAGATTCTTCGTCGTTCCCGCATTGTGCGGCTGCAAGCCGCACCTACGAATTGGACGGTTGCCTTTTGTAGGTGCGGTTTGCAAAACCGCACATTTTCGGAATGTCCCACATCGTGCGGGTTACGAATGTTGTGTGTGCGATTTGTAACCGCACATTCTTCGTCGTCCCCGCATCGTGCGGCTGCAAGCCGCACCTACGGGTTGGACGGTTGCCTTTGGTAGGTGCGGTTTGCAACCGCACATTTTCGGAATGTCCCACATCGGGCGGGTTACGGATGGTGTGTGTGCGATTTGTAACCGCACATTCTTCGCCATCCCCACATTGTGCGGCTGCAAGCCGCACCTACGGATTGGACGGTTGCCTTTGGTAGGTGCGGTTTGCAACCGCACATTTTCGGAATGCCCCACATCGTGCGGGTTACGGATGATGTGTGTGCGATTTGTAACCGCACATTCTTCGTCATCCCCACATTGTGCGGCTGCAAGCCGCGCCTACGGGTTGTCATCTTCGCTTTCTTGCCAATCGTATTCTGTGATGGATTCCGGCAATGCCCATCCCCAGCCGTCGGGGTAGGCATTACGTTCCCGCCAGTGGTGGTAGCTGGAATGGGGCCAATCTTCCGGTCTGGCAACCAACCCGTGGTGCACCGGATTGTAATGGATGTAGTCCAGGTGGCGCTGAAAGTCGATTTCGTCCCGGATGATGTGGTCCCAGAATCCCTTTTGCCAGAAGTGCATTGGCCCAGAAGTTCCGATTCGTTTTTTATACTCTTTGGTGAAATTCGGCTTGAGCGAATGCATAATATCGCTAAAATTGCTATCACCGGTGGGACGGATTAGCAGATGAAAGTGTTCGTGCAGAAAGACGTATCCCTGGGTGACAAAGGGGTGAAGCTCCTTCACATTGCCCAATATCTCACGCAAGAGGTCAAGATGCGTCTCTTCCCGAAAGACCGGGACACGGCGATCGACCACCTGCGTGATGAAGATGATTGCGTTGGGTACGTAATAACGTCGGATGTTCATATTTTCCCGTGGGTGCGGTTTTCAACCGCATAATTGTTGGCGTATCCATCATTTCCCAGGATTCGATACCTGTGCGGCTGCAAACCGCATCTACAATTTGAGATGTTGTGGGTACGGTTTTCAACCGCACAATCGTCGGCGTTTCCTTCATTTGCCAGGACTCGGTACCGTTTTGTAGGTGCGGTTTTCAACCGCACAATCGTCGGCGTTTCCTTCATTTGCCGGGATTCGATACCTGTGCGGCTGCAAGCCGCACCTACAATTTGAGATGTTGTGGGTGCGGTTTTCAACCGCACAATCGTCGGCGTTTCCTTCATTTTCCGGGATTCGATGCCTGTGCGGCTTGCAGCCGCACAATTGTCGGCCTTCCCGCCACCTACCGGAATTCGATACCTGTGCGGCTGCAAGCCGCACCTACAAAATGGCCGCTTCAATCAACTTGTTGAAATCCGCCTCAATCTCAAAGACGGCTTTGAACTCGGCAAACTGCCAGCGGCCCAGTGTGCCCAAATTGTTCACCCCCGGTACCCAATAGCTCTTCATCGTGTTGGACTTGTCCTTCACATCCTCGCCCCGAAAGCCCTTGATTTCCACCACCAGATTGAGCAGGTCAGCCCGCCCGTCGTCGATCTGCACGATAAAGTCCGGGATATATGTGCGTTTGGTCGAGCCGTAGAGGTAGGGCACTTCCAGCCCCAAGCCCTGGTTCTTCACATAGGCCCGCACACGGGGATGGGCCTCGGCCACCCGGCAGAACTCGGATTCCCAGTCGCTGTCACAGACCACCCAGTTGATGTGGCAGTGCTGGGGAGATGTCTTCCAGCGGGTCTCTTTGGAGGTGTTGAAGTTGACGTGGATGGTGGAGCCGGTGGGGTTATAGGCGTCCAGAATCGCTTTGATGGGCCGGTCGTCGGCCATGGATTCGGTGATGGCGGCGGCGATACGCTCACAGGCCATATCCCCTATCTCTCGGTAGATCAGTTGGGCCGGATACGTGCCACCGGTACAGCGCAGATAGCCCCCTTCCAACCACTGCTGGGCAATGCGCTTCAACTGGCCGAAGAGATGCAGCTTGGGTTCTTCGCCCGGATCACGGAATTTGCTGTAGAGCAGATGCTTGGCCAGATGGTAGAGCAGCGTGGACTGGCGCATCCCTTCCAGATGCTTCACATTCAGGTCGATCCCTTCGCCGATAATGCCCTCGTTGCGGGTCACCGAAGGGCCGACCAGCAGCGGCGTCAACTCCAGCACAGAATCTGGGCCAAAGGTGGCCGTGAGCTTCTCTGCCGGCAGCTCCACCCGATAGCCCTCCACCCGGGGAAATTGAATCTCCAAAGCGTCCCGCTCTGGTCGCACAGCCATCACCTGCACGGTCTGTTTGGGTGGTTTGGGGGCCACCACCACTGGCTTGGCCGTGAAGTCAAAGGGGATGCCGAAGACATCCGCATACTCCACATTGAACAGCCCCTCCTCGTTCAATTCGTAGGATTGGCGGCGCAGGGCGCGGCCCACCACCTGCTCGCACAGCAGTTGTGTACCAAAGGCCCGCACCCCCAGCACGTGGGTCACGGTGTTGCAGTCCCAGCCCTCGGTCAGCATGGAAACCGAGACCACACAGCGCACAGATTCGCCCAGCCGCCCTTCCTTGCCTACGGTATTCATCACCTCCCGCAGCAACTCCTGGTCGCTAATGTTCTGGCCGTCGGCCTGGTTGCCGCTGCGCTCCACAATCTCCCGGCGAAAGCGTTCGATTTCGTCCGCCGCCATCTCCCGAAAATCGTTGTCCAGAGCGTCGCCGGACTCAAGCTGTTCGCTGTCGATGAGCAGGGTATTGGGCCGGGCCAGCCGGTTGCCCCCTTCGTCGTAGTTGCGGAAGAGGGGCAGCCGTCCTGCATTGTAGGCTTCCGTCTCCCCATCTTCCCCCAGCCGTTGAAAGCCGGAGATATAGTCGTAGACCAGCTTGGAGGTGGAGGTGTTGTTGCAGACCACAATAAAGACCGGCGGCGTCCCAATCCCAGCCCCCTGCCAGAGATCGAATATCTTCTCGTAGTGGCCGTAGAGGGCATCCAGCGCGGTCTGAAGCTCGGCGGGCAAAGCCAGCGGGTCCAGATTCTTGCTGGCCTTGCCCCGCCCCTTCTTGGGCATCTTCTTGCCGATATGCTCCCATAGGTTGCGGAATTTGGGCATATCCCCGCCGGGGATATTGTCGGCCACAGGCACACGGGGCAGCTTGACAATCCCACACTCGATGGCGTCCATCAGGGAGAAGTCGCTGGCTGCCCAGGGAAAGAGGGTGCCTTCGGCATAGCCGGAGCCGCGCAGGAAGAAAGGCGTGGCCGAGAGGTCATAGACCTTCTGCACCCCCAGCTTGCGCTTGACCACTTCCAGCCCGGAAATCCACAACCGGGCGGCCTCGTTGGCCTTCTGGGCCTCCTTGCGGTCGTCCCCCTTCAAATCCTCAAAATCTTCGTTGTCCGGTTTCTCCCGGTAGCAGTGGTGGGCTTCGTCGTTGAGCACCAGCACATTCTTCATGCCCATCAGTTCCGGCATCACCCGCTGGATCATTTGGCCTTCGCTCTCCAATGTCTGCAACTCCGGCCCTCGCCCTTGCAGAAATTCCCGGCTGGTCTTGGAGAGGCTCAGACGTTCGCGCAGTTTGAAGGAATGGTAGTTGGTGATGACGATTTTGGCCCGGTCCAGATCGCCCAGCATATCGCCGGGCACCAGCTCCCGGCTGCGGTAGTAGCTGTCCGGGTCGTTGGGGTGCAGCACCCGCAGGCGGTCCCGAATGGTGATACCCGGCGTCACAATCAGAAAGCCCCGGGTAAAGGCGCGGCTGCGGGGATGGCGCACCGCGTTGATGGTCTGCCAGGCAATCAGCATGGCCATCACTGTCGTCTTGCCTGCACCCGTAGCCAGCTTCAGCGCAATCCGCAACAACTCCGGGTTGGCCTGTTCGCTGGCCCCCTGGAGCAGGTCCAGAGTTTCCTTGCCCTGGGCCGAATTGGGTGCGACCTCCGCCAGCCAGATGGCCGTCTCCACCGCCTCCACCTGGCAGAAGAAGGGGCGAATGCCCTGAAAGGGATAGCTGCGCCAGTGTTGCAGCAGTCGCTGGGTCTCCGGCGTCACCCCCCACTTGCCGGGGTCGGGAATCTGCCGCCAGCGGTCCACCTGGGCGCGGATGGCGTTGATGTTGCCGGTGGTGTCGTATTGCTGCTCGTCCGTGGAGATGCCCTCTTCTTCCCCCAGCACCAGGGCCAACTGTTGATCCTTCGACTTGCGCCGCTTCTTGGGCTTGGGCACAGGGGTCACAAACTTGGCCGTGCGCCGAAAGTCGAGAATCTGATTGGTGGGTTGGCCGTCTGCGTCCAGTTCCCAATGGCGGGCTGGGTAGGTGTAAGGGGAGTTAAGGATGGGTTTCTCGAAGAATTGTTCTGTCATCGTGTTCCTATATTTACGCGGTTGCACCGATTTGGGCAGCCAGCGAACTGGTGATTATGTGTTCCTATCCTCGTCTTTGACTTCTAAGGTATCGATCCAACTCGGTTCTGTTTCCATTTCGTTATGTCACTTGGGGGGGCTCAAGCGCTGATTGCAGACCGAGCAGCGTTAGCCACGCTTTCGATTTATCCCTGCGTAAGTCTAGCATAGAGTACTTGCCTGGACAATTGATTGCATGCAGCGTCGGAACCCCTGCACAAGCACCAGTCATCGCTGCACAACTACTCGTCATCATTGCACAAGCACCGGTCATCGCTGCACAAACACTCATCACCCCTGCACAGCCATCCACCATCACCGCGCAACTACTCGTCATCACTGCACAGCCACCCATCATCGCCGCGCAAGCACTCATCATTGCCGCGCAAGCAGCAGTCACCAGCGCACAAACACTCGTCATCACTGCACAGCCACCCATCATCGCCGCGCAAGCACTCATCATTGCCGCGCAAGCAGCAGTCACCAGCGCACAAACACTCGTCATCACCACACAGACCCCGATTCCTAACCAGCCCTTTTCTTGGAGATTAAAGAATTGATCGGGCAATAGCGTAGGTGTGGCTTGTAGCCACACGTCTCTGGGCATCCCTTATCTGTGCGGCTTCAAGCCGCGCCTACCCGTCCCCAATTTTTTCTTGATCCACAACCAAAGGTGGTCACTGAGGCATTTCTGCAAATACCAAGTTAATATTTTGCAACATTACGCAAAATCTACTATAGTCCGCTCTCTTTTCGTGTGATAATTTGTGGCCAATCGTAATTGCAATTGCCGATTCCTAACGTTGTTCGATTTGATTTCATGCGGGCCAGGGCTGAATGCCACAGCAGGGCCTGCCACTATCCAGAAAGGAAATTCATATGTCTTCCCGTTCGATTGCCAACCGCCTGGAGTCTGTGCGTCTGGCCGTGACCAACGCCTTGGCCGAAAGTGAACTCCTGGCCGCGCTGGCACCCTTTGGCTATGACGAGGCCCGCCTGCAAGAGGGCAAAGGGTTGTATGAGAATGCACTGGCTGTCTGGCAGAGCCAACAGCAAAAACAGAGCCGGCGGCGGGCTGCCACCGCGGCCTATTATCAAGCCGATGGCGTGGCCACCCGTGCCTATATGCGGACCGTCAAGCTCTGCCGCACCCTCTACCGGGACGATCCCGTCACCTATCAGGCCCTGGGCCTGGTTGGAACCCGACGTAAAACATTCGCGGCCAAAGTAGCCCAGATGCGCCACTTCTACACCACCGCCCTGGGCAGCCCACAGATTCTGTCCACCCTGGCCAGTTACGGCTTTCCAGAGAGCCAGTTGCAGGCCGACTTTGCCCTGGTGGCCGCGCTGCAAACAGCCCGCTCCCAACGGGAGGTGGAAAACGGCGCGGTGCAGGACGCCACCCAAAGCCGGTCACAGGCTTTCGCGGTGCTGGAAGGCTGGATGCGGGAATTTATCACTGTTTCCCGCCTGGCCCTGGAAGAGACCCCCCAACGGCTGGAGATGCTGGGACTGGCCGACAGTTGAGCCAATGCCCAATGGATTTGAGTGCAGTAGGAGGGGTGTGCGTGCCAACCGGCCGCAGACCCCTCCTACTGTATCTGCCACCTGCTGTATCTGCCTCTGGCGCTATTGGCGCCGCCCCGTCTCGCCCCCACTGCCTGTTCTCCCCCTTCATTTGCATTTACCATTGAATTATCTGTACAAAAATTTGACAATCGTGCATGTGTGCGCTATTCTATGGACAATAGGTTGGACAAGACATCGATACCAGCCGTGTCGATATATGCTCGCCAAGACGAGCGATAGCCAAGGAGAACAGCACCCATGCACACCCTCATCACCGGCGGAACCGGCCTCATCGGCCGTGCCCTCATCGACAGTCTGGTGGCCGACGGCCACACAGCCACTGTGCTCACCCGCTCGCCCCAGAAACACCAGAGCAGCCTGCCCGCGGGCGTAACAGCCGTCAAGTGGGATGGCAAGACCACCACAGGCTGGGGGCATCTGATCCAGGGCGTGGACGCGGTTGTCAATCTGGCCGGGGAAGGGATCGCCGACGGGCGCTGGAGCGAAGAGCGCAAACAGCGCATTTTGCAGAGCCGGGTGGACGCGGGCCAGGCGCTGGTGGCTGCCATCGCCCAGGCCGAGACCAAACCCAACGTGCTGGTGCAGGCCTCGGCAGTTGGCTATTACGGCGTGGGCGACGACAACCCTCTGCCCGAAAGCAGCCCGCCCGGCCACGACTTTTTGGGCCGGGTCTGCGCTGAATGGGAGGCATCCAGCGCGGGGGTGGAGGAGATGGGCGTGCGTCGGGTCGTCATCCGCACAGGGGTTGTGCTGAGCACCAAAGGGGGCGCGTTCCCCAAACTGGTGCTGCCCTTCCGCCTCTTTGCCGGTGGGCCTATCGGCAATGGCCGCCAATACTTCCCCTGGATTCACATTGACGATCAGGTGCGGGCCATCCGGTTTTTGATGGCCAACGAAGAGGCCAGGGGAGCCTATAACCTGGCCGCGCCCCAGCCCCCCACCAACAAAGAATTTGCGCAAAAGCTGGGCAAAGCAATGGGGCGGCCCGCGCTGCTGCCCGTCCCCGCCTTTGTCTTCAAAATACTCTTCGGCGAAATGTCCACTGTTCTGCTGGACGGGCAGCGGGCTGTGCCCCAGGCTTTGGACGCGGCCGGCTTTGGCTTCTCCTATCCCGAAGCCACCGCAGCCACCCGCGACATCCTCCAACACAAGAAGTAGGGTCTTTCGCTCCATTCACTCGCATCTTTGCGTGGGGGAGTTGCAGGGGATTGCTATGACAGCCATCTGGTGGATTCGCCGGGACTTGCGCCTGGCTGATAACAGGGCGCTGACCGAAGCTGTGCGGCAGGCGGACGCGGCAAAGGCCGGGGTGATTCCTCTCTTTGTCCTCGATCCGGTCCTGTTGGACTCGGTTTATGTGGGCCAAAAGCGGATCGATTTTCTGGTGGGTGGTCTGGCTTCACTACACGAAAGTTTGTTGCAGCGAGGCAGCCGCCTGGTTGTGCGCCGGGGCGACCCCTTGGCCGTGCTCCAGCAGGTGATGGCCGAGAGCGGCGCCACCGCCATCTATGCCCAGGCCGACCACTCGCCCTATGCCGTCCAGCGCGACGCCCGGATCAGCGCGGCTTTGCCCCTGCACCTGGTGGCCGGTGTGACCGCGCTGCTGCCGGGCACGGTTGCAAAAGCGGATGGCACGCCCTATACAGTCTTCACCCCATTCAAAAAGCGCTGGCTGCCCCTGTCCCCGGCAAGCCGGGAGCCGCTCTTGCCCAGCCCGGCGCGCCTCTCCACACCCGAATCCATTGCCAGCGAAGTTCTGCCTTCGCTGGCTGACACCCCGTCCTTCCCCCCTGGCGAAGAGGCGGCCTGGGCGCGCTTGACGGCTTTTACCCAGGGGGCGGACGTGTCTATCTTTGACTACGCGAATACCAGGAATCGGCCCGATTGGGACGACACCTCCCGGCTCTCTCCCTATCTGCGCCTGGGGATGCTCTCCCCCCGCCAGGCATTGGTGGCCGCGCAGGCAGCCGGACAGCGGGCCGAGACACCGGCCCAGCGCGCCGGGGTGGAGATGTGGATTTCCGAGCTGATCTGGCGGGAGTTTTTTGTCTCGATTCTGCATCATTTTCCCGGTGTGCGGCGGGCCAGCTTTCGCCCGGACTATGCGGAGATTGACTGGCGCAACGACCGGGACGAATTTGCGGCCTGGTGTACGGGGCGCACGGGCTATCCTTTTGTGGACGCGGCCCTGCGCCAGTTGACCACCACCGGCTGGATGCACAATCGGGCGCGGATGGTGGTAGCCTCCTTTCTGGTCAAGCACCTGCTCATCGACTGGCGCTGGGGCGAGCGCTTCTTTATGCAGCATCTGCTGGACGGGGACCCCGCGGCCAATAACGGGGGCTGGCAGTGGGTGGCGGGCACTGGCACCGACGCCGCTCCATATTTTCGGGTCTTCAACCCAATCACCCAGAGCCGCAAGTTCGATCCCGACGGCGTCTACATCCGGCGCTGGGTTCCCGAACTGGCGGACGTGCCCACACCCGCCATCCACACGCCCTGGAAGATGTCGGCCAGCGAGCAGGCACGGGCGGACTGTCATACCGGCACAGATTATCCCAACCCGCTTGTGGAGCACGCCTTCGCCCGCCAGCGGGCCTTGGAAACGTATAAGGCCGCACTGAACAGAACCAGAGCAACGCAGAGTCACAGGGGCGCGGATTTACGCAGAGAAACGCAGATGAAATCCGTGTGAATCCGTCCCATCCGCGTTTATCCGTGTTCATCAGTGGCTTAAAAGGCTTTTTGTAGTAAAGTCATCGTGACTATTCAGGCCAGCGCCGGTTGAGTAGGCCACGGTAGTATGTGGCCGTATCGAAACCAAAGCGGGTAGACCCGCAAACTGGTTTCGTTACGCCTGGAAACAGCCCCAGGCTACTCAACCGACGTTTGCTAACCGGCTGGCTTATGGCTGAATAGTCACAAGTCATCCATGCATATCAGTATCTATTTATACATCAGTCGACACGACCGACTGACACCGATAGCAGTGAAAATCATCCACAGATTCTCACAGATTGAATCCGTGTTCCCTTTTATCCGTGTATACAACCCTATTTTCAGAGCAGGAGTCCATTCCATGAGCGTCACAAGTGCAAGTGAGTCCAGCCTGCCCAGCACCCGCGCAGAGGGCAAACTGCCGCGCAAAGATGTGCTGGCCCTGTGGGGTGGCATTATCTTCAGCACCCTTTTTACCGGCCTGATCTGGCTGGTGGGTGGACGGCTGGACGCGGTTCAACTGTTGCCCGATGCAGGGGCCAGTTGGTATTTGTGGAAGTTGCCCGAACCCACCTTCTGGAGTCGGGCCACAGCCTGGGGCTTCTATCTGGCCCATCAGGTTACCCTCTGGGGGCTTATTTACTACGCGCAGAAGAACAAGACAAAATACACCACCGGTCTGCACCGGGTGAACCTGTGGGCGCTGGCCGCCAACGCCTCCTTCATCACCCTCCGTCTGGTCCAAACCCACGTCTGGTACGACGGTCTGGCCCAGGATGTCTCCATTTGGAGCAGCCAGGTGTCGGTGATTATTCTGCTGGTCTGGGTGCTGGTGATGGAGAATCAGCGCCGCGGGCTTTTCTTTGGCAAGCCAGCCCCCTTCTCCAAAGAAGTGGTGCGCTTTGCCCGCACCTATCACGGCTACTATTTCGCCTGGGCGACTATCTACACCTTTTGGTATCACCCCACCATCGCCACAAGCGGGCATCTCATCGGCTTCTTTTATATGTTCCTGCTGATGTTACAGGGCAGCCTCTTCTTCACTCGCATCCACACCAACCGCTGGTGGACACTGGTGCAGGAATTCACTGTGCTGATCCACGGCACACTGGTGGCGGTGATGCAGGGCAACGGCATCTGGCCGATGTTTGCGTTTGGCTTTGCCGGTCTCTTTATCATCACCCAAATGCACGGGATCGGGCTTTCCCTGCGCAGCCGCATCGGATTGATCGGGGTCTTTGCGGCCAGTGTGATTTGGGTATACAGCGAGCGGGGCTGGGCACAGATCAATGAGATTATCCGTATTCCCGCCATCGATTACCTGGCCGTCTTTGCCCTGGCGGGTATCTTCTGGCTGGGGCTGGCCGTGGCCCGGCGTTTTCAGCCCGCCCCGGTGAGCGGGTCTCAGTGAGCAAGCCCGGTAAGTAACTGCCAAGAAATACGTCGCGGGTTGGATTCCGGGAATCTCGTCTGCGAAACCCCTGCATCAATCCTCAACGCTCACTAAACACACGTCGATAAGCAGGCATCAGCCAGCAGGCAATCCATCGCAGTTGGTCACTGGCCGCGTTATGGGTATACTGTCACAATCGATCCACCCTGCAACCGAACCAATTTTCAATCGACTGGAAACGACCCCTCATGTCATCTCATCCTGGCCGGGGGAACCCGCCCGCCATTTCACCTGCCCGCGCCTGGCTGCTGGCCGCCCGCCCCAAGACCCTCCCCGCCGCGGTAGCGCCCGTGCTGGTGGGGACTGCCCTGGCCTTCCACGACAGCGCCTTCGTTCTGTGGCCCGCCCTGGCCGCGCTGTTGGGTGCGCTGTTGCTGCAAATCGGCTCGAACTTTGCCAACGACTATTTCGACTTTTTCAAGGGGGCAGACACCCACGAGCGGCTCGGCCCGGTGCGGGTGACGGCCAGCGGCCTGATCACGCCCGGCCAACTGCGCTGGGGAATGGTGGTGGTTTTTGGGCTGGCCGCGCTGGACGGTCTGTATCTGATTCAGGTGGCTGGCTGGCCGATTCTGGCCGTGGGCGTGGCTTCGATTCTGGCCGCCCTGCTCTACACCGGCGGCCCCTTTCCCTTCGGCTACTACGGCCTGGGCGATCTCTTTGTCTTCGTCTTCTTTGGGCTGGTGGCTGTCTGCGGGACCTATTACGTGCAAGCGCTGATGTTGACCTGGCCGGTTGTGGTGGCGGCCGCGCCCCCCGGTCTGCTGATTACCGCGATTCTAGTTGTGAACAATCTGCGCGACATCGAGACCGACGCCCGGGCCGGCAAGCGCACCCTGGCGGTGATGCTGGGCAGAGCGGGCACACGCAACGAATACCGGCTTCTGCTCACCCTGGCCTATATCCTGCCCGTGGCCCTCTGGCTCCGCCATGACTATTCCATACTTGTGCTGTTGCCCTGGCTGACAATGCCTTTGGTCTTGGAATTGCTACGCGAAATTACCCAAAAAGTAGATGGACCCGCGCTCAATACAGCCCTCGCGGGCACGGCCCGCCTGAGTCTGCTCTTTTCGCTTCTGCTCGCGATCGGTCTCGCTTTGCCATAAATCCAGGACAAACTGTAGTGATCAGGCTGATAGTGAAAGAAGCTGGACGCTGATTCACACGGAAGGACGCAGATTTTTTCTCCGGATCAGCGTCTATCTGCGTGAATCAGCGTCCCATTTTTTGTTCCACAGCCTTCGCGCAGGCCGATCGACCAATCCATTGGCTGGCCGGGCAACGTTACTTTGGATATACCCTGCTGCCGTGCACACCGTTCAGCCCAGCCCCCCTCAAAAGGAGATGGTTATGGATCGAGTCTATGTGATGAATTTGGTGGCCAGTTTCCAGTTGGGCCATATCAGCCGTCGTCAATTTTTCAAGCGCTCCACCGCTGCCCTGGGCAGTGTGGCACTGGCCAACAGTCTGCTGGCAGCCTGCGCGGCCGTACCGCCCAACGCGCCCGCGCCCGCGGCGATCGTGCCCACAGCAGCGTCGGCAACCGCAGCGCCGACGCTGCCCGCTGCCTTGCCCACCCCAGAAGCAGCCCCAGAGAGCGACGCCGAAGTGATGGGCGAGGATGTGATCTATCCAGACAGGGATGGGGAGGAGTTGACCGGCTATATGGCCTGGCCTGCCTCCGCGGCAGCCAGCCCGGTGCCCGGCCTGATCGTCATTCAGGAATGGTGGGGGCTGAACGAACACATCAAAGATGTCACCCGCCGCTTTGCCGCCCAGGGCTATGTGGCCTTGTCCCCGGACCTCTATCACGGCGCGGTTGCCACCGAGCCGGATGAAGCACGCAAGCTGGTGATGGCCCTGGACATGCCCGAAGCTGTGGCGGAGATCGGCCAGGCCATCGACTTTCTGCTTTCCCAGGAAAATGTGACAGGGGAGAAGGCCGGAATCGTCGGCTTTTGCATGGGCGGGCGGCTGGTGTTGGCCAGCGCCACGACGCTGGAGACGATTGCCGCGGCAGTTCCCTTCTATGGCTCCCCCCTCACCCCGGAGGAATCGGCCACAGTCAAAGCGCCGGTGCAGGGCCACTACGGCGCGGCGGATGGGGGCATTTCGGTGGAGAGCGTGAAGGCCATGCAGGACGCAATGGAAGCCGCGGGCATTGTCAACGAGTTCTACATCTACGACGCCGCGCCCCACGCCTTCTTCAACGACACCGCGGCCAGCTATCGCCCGGAAGCCGCCGCCGCCGCCTGGACGCGCACGCTGGCCTGGTTCGCGGCCCATCTAAGCTGAACACAGAGCGCAGGCGAATGATTGAGGAATAGTTCAATCCGAATCACCGGCCATTGTTCTCCGTGGGGAAGAATGGCCGGTGATTCGTTATGCCTGCCCTTGGCTGTGAAGTGACGCCTACATATCTTTTGCCCGTTCACTTCTATCATTGCATCTACCCAACAGCTACGGATTGCACATATATTGCACAAAAAATGATTTCAAAAATTTGACAGGTAGAACAAAACACCGCACAATATATGTGCAACCGAAGCGAAGAGCAAGGAAAAGAGATTGTGCAACAGCCCCATTTGGACAAAATCAGAATCAAAGACCTGCTGGTGCGGGGTATTCTGGGCATCAACCCGGATGAACGCAAGAATCGCCAGGACATTCTCATCAATGTGACAATCTGGGCGGACACCCGGGCCGCGGCCGCCAGCGACGCCATTGAGGACGCGGTCAATTACAAAACCATCACCAAAGCCATTCTGGCCCACACCGAAAACGGCGCGCCCATGCTGGTGGAACGGCTGGTGGCCGAAGTGGCCCGAATCGCTGTTCTGGGCGATGAACGGGTGCAAGCCGTGGAAGTGAGCGTGGAAAAGCCCACCGCTTTGCGTTTTGCCGGTTCCGTGGGCATCACCATTTATCGGACGCGGGCGGAGCTGTTGGGGACAGAGTAATGGCACAGAAACCCTACCGGGCGCTGATTCTGCTGGGCAGCAACATCCAGAGGGAGCGCAATATACCCCAGGCGGTGCAGATGTTGTCCAAGCACCCGGAACTGCGAGTGGTGGCAATCAGCGCTGTCTATGAATCCGCGGCGGTGGGGGGCAGCCGGCCTCAGCCCACATTCTCCAACGCGGCAGCTCTGGTGGAAACATCCCTCCAGCCGTCGGGCTTGCGGGCTTTGTTGCGGCAGATGGAGACGGAGATGGGGCGTGTGCGCAGCAGCGACAAGTTCGCGGCCCGGCCCATAGACCTGGACATTGTGCTCTACGACGATTTTGTGGGAGACGTGGACGGCAGCCGTGTGCCCGACCCGGACCTCCTTCGCTACGCCCACGTAGCTGTTCCCTGCGGGGAAATTGCCCCGGACTGGGTACACCCCAGCACCGGGCAGACACTGAAACAGATCAGCGAAGGCGTGGATCAGCGCGCACTTCGCTGCATTCCAGAGCCGCCACTGAAATAGAAGAGAAAGTGTGGCCCTGCCCTTATTATGACTACACGCAATCACCAGAAATGGAGACAAAAATGGGTTCGAAAACACCAATTACAACAATCAACGCCCACCGCGCCGCCGGTTTGAACAAAAGTGGTCCGCAGGCCAACGGGCATCACATAAATGGACACAAATCCATGGACACGGAAGTGGATAACCCCTATGCCACCCCGCCAGAAGAATCCTACGACCCGGAATTTGAATCCTTGGTGGCGCAGATACTTCGCCGCCTGGGGGAGGACCCGGAACGGACTGGCCTGAAACGCACACCTCTGCGGGTGGCAAAAGCAATGGATTTCTTGACCAGCGGCTACACCCAGTCCTTGACCGAGGTGGTCAACGGCGCGCTCTTTGAAGCTGAAGGCCAGGAAATGGTGATTGTGCGGGATATTGAATTCTATTCCCAGTGCGAACACCACATGCTGCCTTTCTTTGGCAAGGCCCACATCGGCTATATTCCCAACGCCAGCATTATTGGCCTGAGCAAAATTGCCCGCATCGTCGATGTCTTTGCCCGGCGTTTGCAGGTGCAGGAACGGTTGACCAGCCAGGTGGCCGACGCGCTGATAGAAATTTTGCAGCCCCAGGGCGTGGCTGTCGTCACCGAGGCCAGCCACTTCTGCATGATGATGCGCGGGGTGCAGAAGCAGAACAGCTTCACCATTTCCAGCGCCATGCGCGGCAGTTTTAAGGAAAATGCCCAGACCCGCGCCGAATTTATGGAATTGGTGACACAAAAACGATAGCAGGGGCCAATGGCCCCGTGCGGCCGGTCATTCGCGGACAAAAGTGAAGCGTGAATCGCAAAGGGCGGAACATCCCCATGCGGTTCGCGCTTCACTTTTCGATCTGTGGTAAAATAGGCCTATGACAACAGACACTGAACGCACAGAAATTTACCGGCGACGCAACAGCGGCGATGAGAAAGTTGGATTTATCGATAGCGCGGGTGTCATCCAGCGCTTGCGTTGGGATGAGGGCATCCCCATCGGTCGTGTTGAGCTGCGCAATGGCCTGCACTACATCTGGCGCAAAACCCGCCATGACGAAAAAGAGGTGGGCACAGCCACCGCCGACGGAGCCATCCGCAGCCACGGCCTCTTTGAAGGGGGCGAGCTGGGCTGGCTGGAGCCAGACGGCGTTGTGATGCAGGGCGGCCTGATCCTGGCAGAGGAAGAAGTGGGCCGGGTGGAAGGTCCTCAATCGGCCGCGGCCGCGGCCGCGCTGCTCCTCATCTTTCTGCCCGAGGAAGAAGAAGCAGGGCGGGAGATGAAGCGAAGGTAAGGCGAAAACAAAACGAAAGTGACCGGATGACCGGATGATAGAACATCAAAACGCGTCATTGATACGTTTTCGCATTTCACGGCTCACAACAGCTATCCCCCGCCAAACAATCAACACCCGATACCCAATACCCAGCGCCGAACAGCAAAATGCCTACAATCACCACCCCCCGACTACGTTTTCACTACCGCACCCACGGCGACCCGGATGGGCTGCCTATGCTGCTGCTGCACGGGAGCTTTGCCAGCAGCCGTTGGTGGGAACCCTTCTTCGCCATCCTGCCCGACGAAATCTATGCCATTGCCCCGGACCTGCGCGGGTGCGGGGGCAGCGGTCACAGCGCGGATGGCTACGAAATTCAAGAGCAGGCCGCGGATGTGGCCGCTTTTGCCGACGCGTTGGGCCTGGAGGATTTCGATCTGGTGGGCCATTCCAGCGGCGGGGCCATTGCTATCGAATATGCCCTGGCCCACCCGGCGCGTTTACACAGCCTGATTCTGGTGGACAGCGCGCCCATCGAGGGCGTCTTTACGCCCCTGGAAGGCTATCAACTGTTGGAGCAGATGCGGACAGACCGCGGCCTGCTCGGCCAGGCCCTGGCCAGCCTGATGCCGGCTACACCGCCGCCCACAATGACCCCTGGCGACTTCCAGGCATTTTTTGAAGGATTGGTGGATGACGCGGCGGGCATGGCTCCCCCTGCTTTCACCGCGGTGGCCCGGGCGCTGGATCACTGGAACCGCTTTGAGGAGGCCCGCCACCTCTCCCTGCCCACGCTTCTGCTTTGGGGCGAAAAGGATACACTGGTGGACCGGGACAGCACAACCCGCATGCTGATCGCCATCCCCGGCGCGGCCAATCTGGAGGTATTGCGCGGGGTAGGCCACAGTTCGATGATCGAATCACCTGTCCAACTGGCCGAGCGGATCATCGACTTTATCACCGACGACTTCGCCAGCTTTGAAGAGGCCAGAGAGTTTGCCGCAGGAGAATCAGCCACTGATGAACAGAAATGAACGTCGGGCCGAGTGGGAAGCCCGCTATCGCGATGGCCCCCGCCCCTGGGATACGGGCATCACCCCCCCGGAGGTCGTGGCCTTTTGGCAGGAACAGCCGCCGCGGCCCCAGGGACTTTGCATCGACATTGGCTGCGGCACGGGCACAAACGCGGCCTATCTGGCCGGGCTGGGGCTGACCGCGGTGGGCGTGGACCTTTCTCTCAATGCCCTGGCTTTGAGCCAACAGCGGCGGGAAACCCTGCCCCCTGCTGTTCGACAACGGCTGAATTTTGCCCAGGCCGATGTGAGCCGCCTGCCCTTTCAGAAGGCCAACGCGGTATATATGCTGGACATCGGCTGCTTTCACGCAATCCCCGGCGACGCTCGTCGTGACTATGCGAATGGTGTTGTTCAAAATCTGGCCGCGGGCGGCCACTTCCATCTCTACGCCTTTGACAAACTGCCCGAAGAAAAGGCCGACCCGGACGCGCGCGGGCTGGGCGAGACGGAAGTGATCGACCTTTTTACCCCAGCCCTGTCTGTGGTGGATATCGTGCGCGCCCGCCCGGATCGCCGGCCCTGCCGCTGGTATCTGCTGCGCAAGGATGGATGAGGCAAGGACTGGCGCGGCAACGGCCCATCGGCCACACCCCAAGGAGAAATGACAATGCAAAGCGAAAAAATCACCTTCCCCAGTGCCGCTGGAGACAAATTGGCCGCGCGTCTCGACCTGCCCGTAGATGGCAAGCCCATTGCCTATGCCCTCTTTGCCCATTGCTTTACGTGCAGCAAAAATCTGCACGCCGTGAGCAATATCAGCCGGGCGCTGACCGGCCAACGCATTGGGGTGCTGCGTTTCGATTTCACCGGACTGGGGGAGAGCGAAGGCGATTTTGCCGACACCAACTTTTCATCGAGTGTGGCGGATCTGGTGGCGGCAGCCCACTTTTTGGAGACCGAGCACAGCGCGCCGGCCATTCTGATCGGCCACTCTCTGGGCGGCGCGGCTGTGCTGCAGGCCGCGGGCAATCTGCCCAGTGTGAAGGCGGTGGTGACGATCAACGCGCCTGCCGATCCCCGGCACGTGGCCCATCTGCTGGTGGATGCGAAAGAAGAGATTGCTGCCCAGGGCAAAGCCCAGGTGAAGTTGGCCGGACGGACTTTCACTGTAAAGCAGCAGTTTCTGGACGATCTGGAAAAGACGAAGATGGAGAAGAGCATCCGCAACCTGCAAAAAGCCCTGCTCGTCTGCCACGCGCCCCTGGACAACTCAGTCAGTGTGGACAATGCCGCGATCATCTTCCAGGCGGCCCGCCACCCCAAAAGCTATCTCAGCCTGGACAAAGCCGATCACCTGCTCAGCAACGAAGAGGATTCCCTGTATGTGGGCACAGTGGCCGCGGCCTGGGCGCGCAAATATGTGGGGGGGCTGCTGCCCGACGCGGACAAACCCGCGCTGTCGGCGGATGCCCAGGTGGTGGTGCGCACGGACCGGGCGCATTACCAGACAGCTATTCTCGCCAACGGCCACAGCCTGACCGCGGACGAGCCTGTCTCGGTGGGGGGCACAGACACAGGACCGACTCCCTACGATCTGCTCCTAGCCGGACTGGGGGCTTGCACATCCATCACCCTACGAATGTACGCGGATCGCAAAAACTGGCCGGTGGAGTCGATTGTCGTCTATTTGGACCACAGCAAAATCCACGCGGAGGACTGCGAAGAGTGCGAAAGCACCGGGGGCAGGATTGACCGCATCGAGCGGGAAGTGGAGCTGATCGGCGATTTGGACGAAGAGCAGCGGCAACGGATGTTGGAAATCGCAGACAGATGCCCCGTCCACCGCACCCTCCACTCGGAAATTTCCGTGAAAACCCGGCTGCGGGAAAGCTAGTCCACCAGATACCGAGGCTCAACAGAATGGGTGATCCCCTGCGCCAGGTGGCGCTGATTTCGGATATTCACGGCAATTTTATCAGCTTGCAGGCAGTGTTGGCGGATATCGCCCGGCACAGTATTGACGAAATCGTCTGCCTGGGCGACACAGCCGCCAACGGTCCCCAGCCCGCGGAATGTCTCGCTCTGCTGGAAGAGATCGGGCCACGGGTGGTGATGGGCAATGCGGACGAATGGCTGCTGCACCCAACCCTCGCCCCGGACCTGGACGACTTTCACCGCAAAGTGGAGGAGAGCGATCTGTGGACCATCGACCAGCTCTCCCCGGCCAACCTGCGCTATCTCCGCACGTTCCAGCCCTCCCACCTGCTCGATACCCCCACGCCTCTCCTGGCCTTTCACGCCACGCCCCGCAACAACCGGGAGATCGTTCTGCCGACCACGCCGGTGGAGGAAGCAGCCGCAATTTTTGCTGATTTTCCTGCCCCCCTCCTCGCGGGCAGTCACACCCACCAGCCCTTTGTGCGCCGCATCCACCACCAGACATTTATCAATCCCGGCAGCGTGGGACTCCCCTATTTCATCGACAGGGAAGACACGGCCCACAATCCGCCCTGGGCTGAATATGCCCTGCTGCGTTGGGGAGATGACGACAGCGTGGGGATAGAACTGCGCCGGGTTCCTGTGGACACGCGGGCAATCCGCCGGGCCTATGCCCAGAGCGGAATGCCCCACGCCGACTTCTGGGCTGCCGGCTGGTGATATCCCCGTTGAATCGCTGCTGAACTGCCGCTGAATCGGCTGGTTGTGACTTTTCCCCTTCTGCTATAAATTCTGCTATAAAGTAGTGTATAACCGGAACAGTTCGCCGGATTCCATTGCCACGGTACAGGCTTAATTTTGACTACACGAATAAATTATTCCCAGGCGAAGACCAGCCAGGGCGTCGCGCTGCTGGTCTCGCTTTTGCTCATAGACAGCCTGCACTTTGTCTTTGCCAGGCTGATGCTCCCCCACGCCAACCCCTTTCTCTCCGCCCTCTTTGTCATGTTCATCGGCACTATCGAAGTGGGCATCTTTGGGGTAGTCACAGGCCGCCTGGGCGTCTCTATCCTGAAGCGCCACTGGCCCTTCTTCGTAGCCATTGGCTTCTGCATTGGCGTCAGCACGGCCATCAGCTATTCGGCCATCGCGCTCATCGATCCGGGCACAGCCGCCATCCTGGGCAAAACATCCATTGTCTATGGCCTGGCCTTTGGCATCTTCTGGCTGGGCGACCGGTTTTCGCCGGTGCAGGCCGGGGGCGCGCTGGTGGCTATTATCGGAATGGTCATCGTCACCTTTCAGCCCGGCGATTATCTGCGCGCGGGCAGTCTGCTCATCATCTTTTCCACGCTGCTCTATTCCACCCACACCGCGCTGACCAAACGCTACGGCGACGGGATGGATATGCTCAACTTTTTCTTCTATCGGCTGCTGTTCACCAGCGCGTTCCTCTTTGCCATTGCCGGGATACAGGGCCAGTTGGCTCTGCCGGCAACACCCGCGGCCTGGGGACTGCTGGTGCTGGCCGGCACTGTGGATGTGGTCATCAGCCGCACCCTCTACTACACCGCCCTGCGCCGTCTGGATATGAGTATTTTTTCGATTGTACTCACAGCCGGTCCCGTCGCGGCGATTCTTTGGTCATTCCTGCTCTTTGGTGTCTTCCCCAATCCGCGCCAACTGCTGGGCGGCGCGGTGGTTCTGGTTGGCGTGTTGGTGGTCACAGCCGCGCCTATTCTGGCGCGCAAACGCAGGCAACGCAAGACACCCGTGTCGGCCAACTGAGCGAGCAACTGGAATCATTTGCTTGACAGACTTACACCCAATGGGATAGAGTCAGGCCATAGGGCGCAACACCCTCTGCCGCCCAGCGGCCCTGCGCCAGAGGGTCGGTTCGACAACCAAAGTGGAGCGCAGATGTGTCCACATTCGTCAATGGCTACTTCGGGATTCGTCGCAGGATTTTAGGAACCGTCAATGAGTCAAAAAAAACTTGGTTTGGTGGAATTAGAATGGGTATGCCCCAACTGTGGCAGCCGCAATCCTGGCCCGGAAAAAAAGTGCAGCGGGTGCGGCAAGCCTCAGCCGGAAGACGTGGCTTTTGTTCAGCCGGTGGACCGGGCGATTCTGACCGACGCCCAGGCAATCAGCGACGCGACCCGCGCTCCGGACATCCATTGCCCCTATTGCAATGCCCGCAACCGCGCGGACGCAAAAAATTGTCGGAACTGTGGCGCGCCCCTGGCCGGGGGCGTCCAGCGCAAAGCGGGCGCGGTGGTCGGGGCCTATGGGGATACGCCGCTGACACCCATCAAATGCCCGGCCTGTGGCACAGAGAATCCCGGCGACGCGGTGCGTTGTGTGCGCTGCGGCGCGGGGCTAGTCCCCGGAGCGCAGCTCGAAGAACGGGCGCGTACAGCCCCCGCGGCCGCGGCCAAGCCGGGGTGCAGCCGCACAATACTGCTCATCGGTGCTGGCCTCTTCCTGCTCATCCTGTTTTTCTTCTACCTGTCAACCCGCACCACCGCCACCATAGGGGTCGTCAAGGACATTGCCTGGGAGCGCTCGGTGGTCGTGGAGGCGCTGGTCCCTGTGCGCCGGGAAGCCTGGCTGACAGAGATACCCGCGGGTGTGCCTGTGGGCCAGTGCCGCAGCGAAGTCGTGCGCACCCAGGACGAACCCACAGACAATTCGGTGGAGGTCTGTGGCACGCCCTATACCGTCGATCAGGGCACGGGCTTTGGAGAAGTGGTGCAGGACTGCCAGTATCAGGTCTATGCGGATTTTTGCCAATACACAGTGGAAGAGTGGAAGGCCACAGATACACTGGTGACCAGTGGCGAAGGGATCGCGGCGGGGGCCTGGCCCAGCCTGGCCACAACCGGGCAGCAGCGGCCGGGCGGGCGCAGCGAGCGGTATGTAATTCAGTTTGAAACGGACGGAGCTGTATATGAGTATGTGGTCAAACAACCGGAAGAGGCTGCCGCGTTCAGCATTGGCAGCCGCTGGTCACTGGAAATCAACACATTTGGTGTTTTGACGGACGTGGAGCCGCCCCGTTGACCCCCATACCGGGCAGCAAAGCACTCCATTCTCATTGTATTGTTATCTGCGTCTATTGGTTGGGTATTGTACTGGTTGGGTATTGTGCAGCAACAGTCTGATAATCGGCCCCACAGAAGCGGCCAGGAAAGGTGGATGGATGATCCCATTAAGCGATGGCATTCGTACACACCGAACACCTTGGGTAACTTATGCCATTCTGGTAATCAATGTCGGCGTCTTCTCCTATACCAGTTTTCTCAGCCCAGAGAATTACAACATCTTTCTGCGCACCTATGGGCTGATTCCCTTCCGGGTCATGCGCAGCTTTGATGCCGAGGCGATCTCCGACCTTTTCACCAGTATGTTTCTGCACGGCTCCCTGCTCCACCTGGGGAGCAATATGCTCTATTTGTGGATATTTGGCGACAATGTGGAAGACGCGTTGGGGCCAATAGGGTATGCGGTATTCTATCTAATCGGCGGGCTGCTGGCATCCTTCAGCCATATCTTCACCAATGCCACCTCGACCATACCGACGGTAGGGGCCAGCGGCGCGATTGCGGCTATTTTAGGGGCCTATCTGGTCCTCTATCCTGGCAGCCGTGTGCGCACACTCATACCGCTTGGCTTTTACATGCGCATTGCCCTGCTCCCGGCCTCTCTGGTGTTAGGTCTGTGGTTTGTGATTCAGGTTATCCAGGGATTTCTGGCAGTGGGGACAACGACCGACGCTGGCGGAGTGGCGGTGTGGGCACATGTGGGCGGCTTTGTGGTTGGGGCGATTCTGGGGCGCATCTTTATGCAACGCGACGCCAAAAAAAGCTGGTAGCACTTTCGATTCAATCCAAACAAAAGGCGGTACACCAATGAGCAGCAAACTGAGTACAACTGTAGCAGCCACCCCCGCGGAGGACATGGCCGTCGTGCGCGAGATGGCCAATGAGATGCAGGATTACCTGATGGGGGAGGAAGTCTACCGCACACTGATTGTGGTCACAGCCCAGGGCGAAGAACGCATCCAGAGCAGTTGCGGCGATCTGCTGGCCCGGCTGCACAAACTGGAGGGGCTGAACAAACTCCTGACCGCTGCCCAGCGGGATGAACTGGTATCCATTCGTCGTCGGCTGGACGCCACCACCCAGAGTTTGCAGGCACGCTATCAGGGGCTGATCGTGCGCGAGATTCGCGCCCGGCTCAACAGCCTGCAATGGTATCTGGACGATTGCGACGAGGACCCAAAGGCGTGTCGGGTCCAATACCCCTTTGAAATACGCAACCGGCAACGCATTGCCGAAATGCTCAAAGCACTGGGCGATCGGAAACCGGCTGATCTTCAGGGCGAAGTGGATGCCATCGACCGCCGCCTGCGGGATATGACCACAGGGGCAGACTTTGTGTGGGACAAACGGGTGCAGACTGTCTATCCCCAGGACGAGTACTGGTATCTCTACGCCTTGCCCAATGGCTGATTGGGCAGTGGCTGATCTGATTGTTCAGCCTCAAACCGATGGCTGCCCGCGGTAGCCAGCCGGATCAGCAATTGGCGGGCTGGTCCGGTCTGCACCTGCCAGGGGTGAATGTACGCTTGTAGATGGGGGTGCTCGTCCATGGCCGCGGCATAGCGGGCGTGCCAGGCGTCAAAAACCCCGTGCAAGCTCTCCGCCACAGATGGCAACTGCTCGTATTGGGCCGCGCCGCGCAAAAGGGTTTCCAGCATTTGCGCTTTTGTCCCAAAGCCCCTGGGCAACCGGTGGGCGCGGCCCACCCGCCCGATCGCCCCCCGACTCAAATAGATTCCACTCAGCGGCGGCGCGGTCAGATAGGCAGCAATCTCCCGCAGGCCGGCCGCCTCGTCGTTCAGCAGATCGGGCGCTTCGGGCAGGGCGACGGGGGGCTGTCCTCTTCCCGCGGGATGGATGGCTGTTGCCTGCTCGGCCACCATTTCCACCAGCAGCCCGGCCAGGGCCGCATAAAAAGGCGACTCTTCGGCCTGGACTGCCAGGGCAAAAGGATGGAGCCAGGCCAGCAGATGTTCGGCCAGGAACTCCCCTTGCAGATCAGCCATACGCTGTGCCACCCCGGCCTTGCCATCCTCCCACGCATCGGCCTCTGCCCCGGACAGAAAGGCCAGCAGCCCCAGCTCTTCGCTAATCGCATCCGCGCCAGACGCATTGGGGTCTGGCCGAAAACCGCAGCGGCGGTAGTCCGCCAACACCCGCTCGGCCACGGGGCCGCCGAGCAGCCCGTCCGCATCCAGAAACAAACTCTCGTGGGGGGGGATTTCCCGGCCCAGGAGACGGAAATGCTCAGCAGCGCTCTCGTCTTCGTCATAGGGATCGGGGAGATGTTCCGCCAAACCGGGCAAACTGGCGACCAGCCGCGCCAGCTCAGGCGTGGGGCCGTGGCGGAAGAGACGGGCAAACAGGCCATAGAGACGGTGGCGGGCCACAGCCAGTTGGGAGGGGGATAGGGATTTCTCTGGGATCATTCGACTCTCCGGGGCAAGGGTTCTCATTCAGCCTACCCCAAGCCGTTGCTTTGCGCAACAAATCGGGCGGCTTTGGGTCGACTGCTGGATCGTACAATCGTTCGCCTTTCAGGTATCCTTTCACCTTTAGTATAATTGGAAAATCCACCTACACACTCTGCTGCGTAAGGAGATAACCGTGAAAGGCTTCAAAGTGTTATTTATCAGTGGAATACTGGCCTTGTGTCTTGCCGGTCTGCCGCTGTGGACAATTGGCAGGCTGGCAGCAGCCCCGCCAGCTATTGCCCAGCCGTCCAGCACACAAGCGCGTGTGCGCAATGGCGATTTTGAGCAGGGGGAGACAGCCTGGGCGAAGGTCGGCTCCCACGGCGGTGTGGTGGCCGCGGGCAATCCCGGCAACGGAATGCGCATTTGGCCCTCTGTGCTGGACACCAACAATCTGGCCTACATCGCGCAGCAGATTCATCTGCCTTCCACAACCAACGGAGCCACCTTCCGCTACGACTATCGCTTTACAACCGAAGGGGGATCGCTCGTCTTTGCCACCTTTGGGGCGGCCATCTACACCGACCTGAACCAAAACCCCCTTGTGACTCTCCACGAAATTACCGACAGCAGCCAGCTTTCCAGCGAATGGCAGACAACCCCCAAGACCCTTTCCACGGCAGAGGTGGCGGCCCTGCAGGATGCACACAGCGCGGGGCTGCCGCTGCTGCTGGTCGTCCTTCTCCAGGCCGCGGACCTATCTGTCACAGTGGACAACATCAGTCTGACCGTGGATGGCGCGATGAGCTATCCCGTTGTGGCTGGTGAGATCGTCTTTTTGGGGCAGAACGCGAGCAATTACAATACGACCGTCAACCGTATCAAGATTGATGGCAGCGGGCGGCAAACCCTGTGGAGTCACCCCGACGACACCAGCCCCAATATATACGATGTGGCCTGGAAACCAGACGCCAGCGAAATCGCCTTTAGCAGCGATCACGAATTTGCCTATTCGGCCTATCACGCGGACATCTATGGGATGGATGCGGCTGGGGGGCATCTGCGCCGCATCACCAATCCACCGGCCAAGACGAGCTGGCCCAACGGTCACGCCACAGGGACCGTCACCGGCAGGATACACAACAGCGGCATCAGTTTTCCCGCGCCCTTTCTGATCTACATTCAGGGAGCCAAGGAGCCAGTCAGCGTTTCCATGCCCGCGTTTGACGAGGAGGTCTCTTTCACTGTGCCCGATGTGGAGGACCTGGGCACGGGGATCAACCAGTTTGCCGTCTTTTCCTGGAGCGGCGGCCAGTGTGCCAACGGCAGAGAGTATAAGCCAGCCGTGGGTGATGTACAGGCCGGGACAACCGTCGACGTGGGCACACTCAGTTTTAATGGCCTGTGCAATCACTACAACGCCAACCACATCAGTTGGAAAAAGGACGGCAGCCAGGTTGGCTTTCTTGTGGGTGGGGTCCCCCAACGGGTGAAAAGCAGCGGTGAAACTGGGGGCACGGAACTCTTCGCGGGCGCGGACTTTTCCAATCTGGACCTGGCCTGGTCACCCCTGGATGACCGCATTCTGTACACCCGGCGGCGTGACCCCGGCACAGGCAACACAATTTTTCTGACCAGCGCGGGCGGCGCAACCGGCACACAGCTTGCCCTGGACAATCAGAACGACCACGAGAATCCGGTCTGGTTGCCCGACGGCACGGGTTTTCTCTTCACCTACAACGGCGGCCAGGCCATTGGCCGCTATACGTTCCAGAGCGGGCAAAGCCAGGTACTCGTCACCTTCTATGGCGAACGGGTGGAGAATCTGAGTATTGCGCCGGATGGGCAGTATTTGGCCTTCGAAAGGCAAAATGTGGACAATAGCCGTCGGGACCTGTGGGTTTTGGCGGTGGACAAGCCCAACCAGCAGTGGCAGGTGACGGACGACGGTCGCAGCGGCAACCCGGACTGGAGTCGGCAAGCCCCCGGCAGTCCCAGCCAGCCCAAAAGCATTTTTCTGCCCACACTGATGCGATAGATGATCAGCCCAAAAGCGGGAGCCAGCGCCTGCCCGATGGACAAAACTGACGGCCAGCCGCGACCGGGTGAAAACCCTCACCATCTGGTCAGGAGGGAAACCGACCTATCGTCCAGTTCCGCTTTTTTGGCAAACGTAGTAATCTGCAATAGACTGTCCACCGATGGGCAATCGGCGTGCTGATTGAGGAGTCGGCGCGTATTTCAGTCTGTGAAAACATATCACTTAGTGCGAGGAGAAAGCTGTAATGAATCGTTCCCCAGTTTCCCGGCGAAACTTTCTAAAAGCTGCCGGTGTTGCAGGCGCGGGCCTGACGGTCGGTGCCTGTCGCAATGCCAGCGCGCTGCCCGCCGAGGCCACCCGCGCGGCTATGCCACCCACCCCCACGCCGGAACCCACACCGGAACCCACCCTGGAACCCACCCCCACATTGGAACCCACGGCCGAGCCGGTGGCCATGGCCGAGAGCGAGGCCGTGCCCACGGCGACACCCGCGCCCGCGCCCCAGGGCAATGCCTGGGAGGAGATGGATCGGATGCACGAGGAGGGTGTAAATATCTTCCTGGATGGCATCGATCCCACCAATGGCTTTTGGGGCACACCTCTGGAATACAGAGAAGAAGATGGCGTCAAAATCTTTGAAGTGACCTGCCAGGAGGTGGATTGGGAAGTGGAGCCGGGCAACACAGTGGCAGCCATGGCCTATAACGGCATTGTCCCTGGCCCGGAGATCCGTGTGACCGAAGGCGATACAGTACGAATTCTTGTCCACAACGAAATGAGCCAGAGCACCGGTGTCCATTGGCACGGCGTGATTGTGCCCAACAATATGGACGGCGTGCCCTATTTCACCCAGCCGCCCATCCGCCCCGGCGAGACATTTGTGTACGAGTTTACTACGCGCAATGCTGGCTCCCACATGTATCACTCCCACCACAACGCGCTGGAGCAGGTGTCCAGAGGACTGCTTGGGGCCTTTATCATTGAGCCAGCAGACAAGACCAACGAGCCGGTGGTTGACGCTGACTACGTACTCATTATGAACGATGTGGGCATCGGTCTGACCCTCAATGGCAAGTCATTCCCCTACACCCAGCCGATTATGGCAAAGTTGGGGGAAAAGTTCCGCATCCGCTATATGAACGAGGGTGTGATGATCCACCCTATGCATCTGCACGGCCTGGAACAATTGGTGATTACCAAAGACGGCTGGCCTTTGCCCCAGCCCTACTACTGCGACACAGTGAATGTGGCCCCTGGCGAGCGCTTCGATGTAATTGTTGAGGCCCATACGCCCGGCGCCTGGGCCTTCCACTGCCACATCCTCTCCCATGCCGAGTCGGCCCACGGGATGTTTGGAATGGTGACCGCGGTGATAGTGGAGGAGTAGGCGACCGCTGGCCGCGGGGTGCAGACCGTAAAAGGAGCGTGCCAGTTAAAGAGGAGGCTGGCAAGTGGGCAGGGATTTGTTCACTTGTCAGCCTCCTCTGGTGGAAGAGCCATCTGCCGTTCGGGGCAGGCTGTCGAGACCTGCGGCACGCGGTCTTCTCCCCGGTTTGCACGGAAATCTCCATTCAGCGACAATGGGAACAGGGCGCATCTGGCCCCGCCAATCCACCGGACCTGTCTATGCAATCCAGCGCACCCGCACCAGCCGCACCCACTACTCTGTCGCCCACCCCATCACCCGCCAGGGCCATCTGGCTCTTGACCGCGGCTGGTTTCTTCTCCTTCTTCATCTTCGGTTTTATAGACAACCTAAAAGGATCAACGCTTTCCAGCCTGCTTGTCGATCTGGATTTCAGCTATGCCCAGGGCGGCTCGATTCTCTTTGGGGCTTATCTGGGCTTCTTTATTTCCACCCTGGCGGCAGGTTTTCTGGCCGACTCGGTGGGCAATCAAAAAATACTGATTCTGGCCGGCGGGCTGATCGCTGTCGGGGTCTTGGCCTTTGCCGGCGCGGGCAGCTTCTGGCTCCTTTTCGGCACGATGCTGATTATCGGCCTGGGCATGGGCTGCATCGAGGTCAGCGGCAACGGGCTGATTGTGGAGCTGCACCGCGTCAATCGGGGACGCTATCTCAATCTGCTGGCGACTTTCCACGGCATCGGTTCGCTGGTCGTGCCTCTCTACGCTGGCTGGCTTCTGAACGCGGGCGTCTCCTGGCGGCAGGTTTTTCAGTACACAATCCCCCTGGCGCTGCTGCTTGTGTTGGCCTTTGCCTTGACGCCCAGACCACAGAAAAGCGTGCCAGTCCCCTCCGCCGGGACAGGCTTTGATTGGCAGGCTGTGGGCAAACTGGGCTTTACGCGCCAGATGATCTGGTTCTATCTGGCGATTGCCTTCTATGTCAGCGCAGAACTGGGCATTGGTGCCTGGATCGTGGAATTCCTGCAACGGAGCAAAGGTTTCAGCCTGACCGGGGCCACTGGCTTTCTCTCGCTCTTTTTCGGAATGGTTATGGCGGGGCGCGTGGTGGGCAGCTTTGTGGTGGAGCGGCTGGGCTATGTACGCTCGGTGTTGGGCGCGGCCACAGGCGGGCTGATCTGTGTGCTGATCGGCATTTTTGGCCCGCCCGCCCTGGCCGTTTTCGTGCCTCTTTGCGGCCTGTTTTTCTCGATTATCTTTCCGACTATCACCGCGGTGGTTTCGGTTGTCAACAAAGAAAAAACCAACACAATTCTCGGCCTGCTCTTTGCCGCGGGCGGGGTGGGCGGCGCGCTGGGTCCGTGGGCCATCGGCCTGGCCAGCAACAGCCTGGGCATTCAATGGGGCTTTTCCCTGGTAGCCGTCTATTGTCTTCTGGCGATCGCCGCGGTGGCAATGGCCCAGCGAACTTTCCGTGTGTAGGCAGCAATGATCTTCACCAACCGGCGCATACGCCTGATCTTTATAGCCCTGGCCGGTATGGAAGCACTGGTGTTGACACCCTTCCTGCTCCTGCTCTTTCGCGTCGAATGGCTCTGGCGCGGTGGGGCCACACTGCTTGCCATTCCCCCGGTTTCCCTCGTCCTCTTTATGTGGCTGGGCCTGCTGGGGATGATTACCGCCATCGATCTTCTGGGACGCAGCCGCCTGTCCGACCAGCACTATCGGCTGACAATCGTCGGGTTGGTGTTGATCAGCGGGCTGCTGGGCGTGCGTCTGCTGCTCTATAGGGGTGCGGGCGCGGCCAGTCTCTCCTGGTTGGCCGAGACATTCGATGGCATTATCAATTTTCACAGAGGGCTGCGGCCGGGGTCGTTTTTGCTCGTTTTGATGGGCTTTCTCTGGCTGCGTGCGTCGTCCGCGTCGGGTCGGCTGATCACCTTTTTCAGTGTGGGTGTCAGCTTTCGGCTGGGTGTGCTGCTGATTTTGGTGGGTGGGGGCGTCCTGGCCGTGCGCTTTCCCGGCCAGAGCATCCCCGCCACGCTGCTTGCCACCCTCTTTGTGGGGCTGGGTCTGCTAGCTGTCTCCCTGGCCCGCAGCGACGAAAAAGCCGAAAGCGCCGCGGGCAGCACCGGCGCGTCCCTGCCTTGGGACAGGCTGATCCAGTTGGTGCTGGCCGTTGCGCTGACCGTCGGCCTCTCCCTGGCCCTGGCTGGCTATTTTACCCCCGAACGTATCGGCGTGATACTGGCCTATTTCGATCCCCTGTGGAATCTGCTGGGCGATCTCTTTTTTCTTATATTGCTGGCGCTGACTTTTGTGCTGGAAAAAATTGTCGGGTGGCTTTTTGCCTGGCTCGCGCCCTTTTTTGCCAATGTGGATTTTGCCAAAACCCTGAGCGAGGCATTTTCCCGGCTGACTATTACCCCAGATGTGCCGGAGAATCCCATGCCAGAGGGTGGGCCGGCCAACGAGACGGTTCTGATGCTTATGCGGGTGGCCTTTGCCGCGGCGGTGCTGGTCCTCCTGGCAGGCATCATCTACGTGCTGGTGGTGCGGCATCGCACACGCCCCCGGGCAGATGAGGACGAAAACACCGCGACCGAATCCCTCAGCTTTGGCGGGGATGCCCTGCGCCGGGGTTGGCGACGATTGCGCAATCTGGCCGGGCTGGTGCGGCGCTACGGCCTGGGACGGGAATTGCTGGACGCGATTTCTGTGGAGAACCTCTACGCCAATCTGTGCCGATTGGCCCGGCAGCGGGGACAGCCCCGCCAGCCATCCCAGCCGCCCGACGACTATCTGCCCCGGCTGGTCTTGGCCTTTCCCGGCCAGGACGAGGCGCTGGCCCGCATAACCGAAGCCTATATGCGGGTCTATTACGGGGAGCAGACGGTCAGTGGTGAAGAATTGATGAGTCTGCGCGCGGTGTATGAGAATGTCCGCAAGGCAGAAAACAAGGACACGGATCTGCACGGATAGGACAGACTGACGTGACTATTCAGGCCAGCGCCGGTTGAGTAGGCCACGGCAGTTTGTGGCCGTATCGAAACCAAAACGGATAGACCCGCAAACTGGTTTCAATACGCCTGGAAACAGCCCCAGGCTACTCAACCGACGTTTGCTAACCGGCTGGCTGATGGCTGAATAGTCACAGACTGACACAGATACCAATTTCCCCTCTTTGTGTCTTGGCGTCTTTGTGGTTCAATAATTACACTGTAGCGTTACCGCTTTTCAGCGTGGAAAGGAACTGACCGATGGACTTCGCAGGGATGATTCAGACGTGGATTCGTGTGTTGAGTGGGCCGAATGAGGAAACTTTTGAACGGGAGCAGGCCAGCCCCAACGCGAACCTGACAACAGCGCTGATCTGGACAGTGATAGCAGCCCTCGTCACCGCGATTTTGGGCTTTGTACAAAGCATGATTTTTGCCTCGTCCGCCCAGGGGATGCTGGGCATTGTCGAGCAGATGGACCTGCCGCCAGAAAGCTCGGCAATGATCAATCAGATGATGGCGGGGGGAATGTTTGCGGGGTTGAGCGGCGCTGGGGCTTTTCTGGGCGTTATCATCACACCGATTATGTTTTTGATCGGCGTGGGATTCGTCCATCTGCTGGCCAAAATGTTGGGCGGGCAGGGCGACTTCGGCCGCTACGCCTATCTGGCTGCCGCGATAGGCGCACCGGTCAGCATCCTCAACGCATTTCTTGGCTTCATTCCTGTGGTGGGGGGCTGCGTGGGGTTTTTGCTCCTCATCTACAGTATTGTTCTCAACTACTTCGCGATCAAAGTTGCCTATAGCCTGACCAGTGGCCGCGCCATTGTTGTCATCCTGATTCCGATTCTTATTTTGGTATTCGCGGCCCTCTGCTTTACTTTTGTGATTGCAGCAGCCTTTGCCGGTGTGATGGCCCAATAATCCCAACTTCCCTCTGCGTTCCACAGACAGAGGGTCCAGCCATAAGCGAAAGGAGTATTGCAATGTCGCTCAGTTCCAAATCCTCCATCCGGGACCTGATTGCCAACCCGGATGCCAAAGCCATTTTGGAGAAGCATCTGCCCGGCGCATCCCGCCACCCGGACTTGCCCCAGGCGCTCTATATGAGCCTGCGGGAGGTGATGTATTACCCGGAGGCCGCGTCCGCCGGATTGACGAAGGAGAAGCTGGAAGCCATCGACGCGGACTTGCAGGCGTTGGCGGCCGCGTAGGCAAAAGCGCGGGAAAAGGCGCGAGGTATCCGCGGGGTTAATTACACAGAAAAAACGTGAAACAGGAAGCGTGAGATCAGCCGAGCAATCTCACGCTTCCTGTTTCACGTTTCTGCAAAGGCGAAATCTGTGTGTTCTCTCTGCTCTACTTGGCCGCTGCTCTTGCCTTCGCCATGGCAAAGGCGTCATCCTGCGGCGCGTAGCCCAGCTCCTGGCGGGCATTGCTGATATCCAGCCGTTTGTAGCGATTCTCCGACACCCCGTGATAGATGCCAAAGCTGATCGTATCTGCGGCATTGACCGCGGACGCGATCAACCGGGCGCAGTCGTCCCAGGTCAAAATGATGTCAATGTAGGGGTGTTCCAGATCGATGTGGCTGGAATCCCGGGGCTGGACCGCGCCAAAGCGCAGGCAGATGGACGAGAGGTTGTGGGTGGTGGAGTAGTAACGGCCCAGGGCTTCTCCCCAACATTTGGTCGCACCGTAGAGGTTGATGGGGAAGATGGGCATCTCCCGGTGGACCTGCACATCCGCGGGGTAGCCAAAGACGGCGTTGATGCTGCTGGCAAAGATCACCCGCCGGCAGCCCGCCAGCCGAGCGGCTTCAAAGACATTGTAAGTCGCAATCACATTGTTGGGCAGCAGGCTCTCCCACGTGGCCTCCATACTGGGGTCCGCGCCCAGATGCACGACTGTATCCACCCCTTCGCACAGCGCCTGCACCGCGGCAAAATCGCTCAGATCGGCCAGGTGGAAGGGATATCCGTGGGTCTCAGCGGGTTCCCGTTTGTCGGCGAGGACAAAATCGTAGTTATCTTTGTAGGTCTTTAGAAAGAAGCTGCCGATGCGACCAGACGCGCCGGTCAGAAGTAGTTTGCGTTTCATGGGATAGGATTCCTGGGTATGGATAGACGATATTGCCTATCATACCGACGCGTGCTATAAAGAGCAAACAGAAACCCACTCTTTATCCAAAATTCTTTATCCAAAAGCCTCTTTTCAGGAGACCCCGATGAAAATCGACCGCATCGAACTCTTTCCCGTGACCACCCCGCGCCAGACGGGCATTGCCAACCAGCACGTCATTGTGCGTCTGGAGACTGCCGACGGCGCGGTAGGTTGGGGCGAGATGAGCGATCTGTCCCACGTGCCCATGTACCAGTTCGATATCCCCGAACTGGAAAAGATGCTCCAGCAGATGCTGATGGGCAAAGACCCGCGCAATATCGCCAAACTGATGGACGACTTCATTCGCTTCTTCCCGGACGAGGGCCATATGTACAGCCGCTCCGGGCTGGTGCGCCAGGGCGTGGACCTGGCCCTCCACGATCTGGTGGGGCGGGTGGACAATCTGCCCGTCTATTCGCTCTTGGGCGGCAAACTGCGCGACCGCACCCGGGTCTGCTACCCGATTTTTCGTATGCGTTCGGTGGAGGAAGTGGCGCCAAATTTGCAGCGGATCGAAGACAAACTGGCTGATGGATTTGATCTGATCCGGGTCTATGTGGGGGCAAACGCCGAGGCTGACGAGCAGTTCCTGGCCGCGTTCACCGACCGTTTTGCGGGGCGGGTGCAGATCAAATCCCTGGACTTCTCCAATCTGGTCAAATGGCGGGAGTCGTCCAGACTCATCGAGCGCTACGCGGACCTGTGCGACTTTATGCTCATCGAAAGCCCGGTTCCCCGCAACGATTTCGACGGCCTGTCCAACTTCCGCAATTTCAGCCGCTGGCCCGTCTCCGAGCACGTGCTGCACATCCATCACGGCTGGGCGCTGCTCAGTCAGGGCTGCGTGGACATTCTGAACGTCTCCCCCTATTTGCTCGGCGGTCTGCAGGCCAGCCTGCGTCTCATCGCGCTGGCCGAGGCCGCCCACGCCAGCGTCCTCATCGGCACGACACAGGAGCTAAATTTGGGCACAGCCGCGGTGGGCCATCTGGCTGCCGCGGCGCGGGTGTTGGACTTTCCCAGCGACAGCACCGGCCCCCACCTCTACACGAAAGATGTCGTCAAGTCGCCCGTCCAGTACGTCAACAGCCACCTGATTGTGCCCGAAGGCCCCGGACTGGGCATTGAAGTGGACGAAGAGTTGTTGCGGGAGATGAGTTCTGAAGCCCACTGGACCTTTGGCCTGGACCTGGCCGGTGTGCTGGACCGCACTGCGGCCAATCGCCCCTCGGCAGAGAAAAAGTGAACAATCAGCCAGACGCCACCCACTCCCAGGCTGTGGCCGCACTTTTGCAAAAGGTCAGTCTGTTGCAGGGCATTCCCGACGCGGCCCTGCAACAACTGGTCGCCAGTGCGGTGCGCCGCAGCCTCAGCGCGGGGACGATTCTCTTTATGGAGGGCGACCCGGTGGTCGGCTTCTATCTCATTGAATCGGGGCAAGTGAAGATCAGCCGCCTTTCCCAGGACGGGCGAGAACACATTCTGCTCATTCTGAACGAGGGCGATACCTTCAACGAAGTGGCCGCGCTGGATGGCGACCCCAATCCGGCCACGGCCACCGCGCACACAGACGCGACCGTCCATTGCATCCTGCGCGCTGAATTGCGCAAAATCGTGTACGAAAACCCCGACCTGGCCTGGGCAATGATTGAAAGTATCTCCCGCCGGGCGCGCCACCTGGTGGGGATGGTGCAGGACCTCTCCATGCGCAGCGTCAAAGGGCGGCTGGCGAATTTGTTGCTGGATCAGGCCGAGGCCGACGAAGCCGACGCGGTGGCCCGGATGCTGACGCAAGAGGAGATGGCAAGCCGGCTGGGCACGGTGCGCGAGATGGTGGGGCGCGCCCTGCGCAGCCTGGCCACCGACGGCATCATAGAATTTGACCGCCACCGCATCGTAATTCTGGATGTGGAGCGGCTGCGCAAAGAGGCCGAAGTGTAAGTAACGGCAGGCTGTCTGCTTGCAAAAACGGCACAAGCAAACAGCCGTGCGTTGCACGACGAGACATTTGTCGCAGTACATCGGCCTATTGTCCGATATAGTGAGCGGGAACAGAACGAAATTCGCTGTTCCTGCCACTGGACAGACGCCATGCCTGCGAAGAATCCATTGCCCACCATCGACCACAATTTATGTACGGGTTGTCGTCTTTGTGTGGAAATCTGCCCAACCCAGGCCCTGGCCCAGATCGACGAGAAGGCGATTCTGCTCCACCCGGACCTGTGTACCTATTGTGTGGCCTGTCAAGATGTCTGCCCGGAGAATGCCATTGCCTTGCCATTTGCCATTCTTCTTGGCCCGGCAGCACAAAAACCCCCACCAGACCCAACAGAAAGTGAATGATTCATGAGCAAGTCCTATATCGCCATCCCCGATGTGCGCGCCCTGCTGGGCGAAATTGCCGAAGAAAGCATTGTGAGCCGCAATATCTACAACGAAGCCACCAGCCGGGCTATGCTTTTCGGCTTTGCCCCAGGCCAGGAGTTGAGCGAACACACAACGCCCATGGCCGCAACCATCCATATTCTGGAGGGGACCGCCACCCTCACCCTGGGCGAGGAGAAGATGGAAGCCGCGCCCGGCACACTCGTCTTCATGCCGCCCAGCCTGTCCCACAGCGTACACGCCCACGGCCAGGTGGTGATGCTGCTGACAATGATGAAGGATAGTCGCAAATGAAAAGCGCACTCCGCTGGGAGCGCGCGCCCCTGCTCCTTATGGCCGTGGCCACGCTCCTGCTGGCGGCCTGGGCGGGAATCGTCCGCATAGGCTGGGGCTGGCCGGTTCTCTTCCCCGCGCTGCCCATGAGCCACGGCCCGCTGATGGTCGGTGGCTTTCTGGGCACGCTCATCGCTCTGGAACGGGCCGTGGGCGTGCAAAAGCCCTGGGCCTATGCCGGCCCACTCCTGTCTGGTGTGGGCGGTCTGCTGCTGATCGCGGGCGCGCCTGCCGCCTGGGGCGCGGCGCTGATGCTGCTGGGGAGTATTGTGCTGGTCGTCGTCTTTGCACTCATCATCCGCACAGTGCCCGCACTTTACACCGTCGCCATCGGCCTGGGCGCGCTGCTGTGGGCCGTGGGCAATGGCCTGTGGCTGGCGGGCTGGGCGATCCCCCAGGTGGTGCTCTGGTGGGCAGGCTTTCTGGTGATGACGATTGCCGGAGAACGGCTCGAACTGAGTCGGATGCTGCGTCTCAGCTCCACAGCCACCCGGCTTTTCGGGGCCGCCACCGGGCTTTTTGGGGCCGGTTTGCTCGTCTCTCTGGTCGATTACCCATCCGGCGTACACCTGACCGGGCTGGGGATGCTGGCCCTGGCGGCCTGGCTGGCCCGCTACGACATTGCCTGGCGGCGACTGAAGGCCGGGGGGCAGGCGCGCTTTGTCGCCATCTGCCTGCTCAGCGGCTATGGGTGGCTGGCAATCAGCGGTGTGCTGGCGCTGGTCTACGGTGGGGTGACGGCCGGCCCCTTCTACGACGCAATTCTGCACAGCCTCTTTTTGGGCTTTGTGCTGGCGATGATCTTCGGCCACGCGCCGATTGTATTCCCTGCGGTGTTGGGGTTGCCCATTCGCTACTCGCCCTGGCTTTACAGCCATCTCATTCTGCTGCATCTCACGCTTCTCCTGCGTATCAGCGGCGATCTGCTGCTCTGGATATCGGGCCGTCAGTGGGGTGGTCTGTTGAACGGAGTTGTCGTTCTGCTCTTTTTGGGCAATACTATCAATTCGCTGAAGCAGAAATAGAGCCGTATCTGCAAACTCTTCTATCACCTATTCCTTTCTACCTGCAAGGCCTATGCCCTTTCTCACCCGTCTTTTCGTCAAAACTGCCCTCGTCTACTTTATCGCCGCCCTACTGGCCGGCCTGCTGATAGCGGCCCGGCCAGTGTTGGGGCTTCCCTCAATTGTGGCCGGGCTGAGTCCAGTCTACTTTCACCTGCTGATGGTGGGCTGGGTAACACAGCTTATTCTGGGCGTGGCCCATTGGATGTTCCCCAAATTCAGCCGGGAAGAACCGCGCGGCTATGACTGGCTGTCCTGGACAATCTATGGGCTGCTCAATGCCGGTCTGTTGTTGCGGGTGGTTGCGGAACCCGCGCGCACGGTTAGCACGGGCGATGTGTGGGGGTGGCTGCTGGCGCTCTCCGCGCTGCTTCAGTGGCTGGCCGGGATGGCGTTCGTGGCAAATCTGTGGCCCCGGGTCAAGGAGCGCTGAGATGCCTCGTCCCAGTATTTGGTTTCTCCGTTCCGCGCTGATTCACCTGGCCCTGGGTTTTACCTTTGGCGGCCTGCTGCTCTGGAACAAAGGCATGCCCATCCACCCGCTCCTCTGGCGGCTGCTGCCCGCGCATATGGAATTTCTGTTGCTGGGGTGGACGGTACAACTGGCGATGGGGGTGGCCTATTGGATTCTGCCCCGCTTTTTCACCAAGCGGGGCGATGTGCGGCCTGTCTGGCTGGCCTTTGCGCTGATCAACGGGGGCGTCTGGCTGGCCGGGATGGGTGCCACATTGGCTGCGCCCGGCTGGATGATTCTGGCCGGGCGGCTGTGCGAAGCAGCCGCGGCCGTGGCCTTTGCGATCAATGCCTGGCCCCGGGTCAAACCGTTGGCCCCAGAGGCAAGCCATTCGCGTTGAACAAAAGAGAGCATCCCGAATTGGGGGATGCGAGTCGTTGGATTCCAGGAAACGCTGCGGCGTAAATACGCCTATGAATTTTGTGGCGCGTTGTGCGTAGTCCGTGAACTGGTCCCTGCCCGACCCCGACGCAAACTCAGCAGCCAGACCGCGCCAGCCACGCCGACGAGAGCCGGCGTGCTCCAGGCCGCCACCCGCAAAAGAAAGAGGGCCGAAAACGGCACAAACTGAAGCATCCCCAGCCCCAGCAAGGCCAGCAACATCACTCCCACCCCTCCGATCCAAATCCAGCCCAGCCAGGGGAGCCATTGGCTTTTCCCCAGCCCCAATTGGTCCATTACCAGCGCCAGCAGCGTGCTGCTCACCCACCCCAGCAGGAGATTGTGCAGAAAGTAGATGCGCAGTTGGGTGTCGCCGCTCCACGCCCAGACGCCGGGCCAGAGGACGACCAGCGCCGTCAGCCCGTGCACAGTCAACAGTGCCACGCCAAAACGCATCAGCCAGGACAAATACATCCAGCCCTGTAGGAGCGCGGCCACGTGCCAGAAAATCAACAGGCCGGCCAGACCGTTGGCAACCGCGGCCACCCAAAACAGCGGTGTTGGAACCAGCGCGGGAGCAACGCCCAGAAAAAAAGCAGGGGCAATTGCCAGGGCCAGGGGCACAACGGGCAATCGTCGAGGAAGCTCCGCTCGCTGTCCCAGCCAGGCCCAGAACAATCCCAACAGCGCCACTGTGAACCAGCCCACCCCGAACAGATCGAGGAAAAGGTGCAGAAAAGTCTGCTGGAAGAAGGGACTCTGGATGCCGGCAGCGACCATTCCCACCAGCCCCAGCGCGCCGCCAGAGGAGAGGAGCAGAAGCAGAATCGCCCAATCCCATAGCTGTACGGGCAAGGGACGCTGGCGCAGATAGCTGCTCTCCCGCCGGTAGAGCCAGGCAAAGTAAAACCAGGTAAATCCGTTAAAAGTGGAAGCGATTGCCCCCAGAGGCAGTGAGACAGAACCGATTTGGGTGAGGCCATAGCCGTTGATCCAAAAAGCGGGGAAGCTGAGCACGGCCATAAAGGATGTAAGGCGCATCTGCCAATGGACGCCGGGGGGCAGGGCGCGCCCGGTGTAGCCGGAGAGAAAGTGCCACATCAACGCCATCAGCGCCAGGGTGGCCCAGCCGAAGTACATCAGATGGCTGTGGGCGTGGCGGATGGCTGTAAAATTGGTGGCCCAGGCGGGCATTCCCCAGCCCAGGCCAAAACGCAGAAAGGAACCCGTGGACGCGGCCACGACGAGAGCAAAGAGAGCGACAGATAGATAGGGGCGAACGGCACGTGATTGCATTTGAAAACCGATCCCGTTGGCGGATGAGAGGGGCAGTGGGCCTATTGACGAACAACCCACTGCCCGATTGAGACTTACTTGTCCCGGAACATCGACCAATAATACGCCCGCACCGGTCGGTGTTCCGGGACTTTTGTCTCAATCGTCTGTCATCAACCCGCGCTTGTCGACGCGGCGGCTTCCATCCGCTGCAGCACCGAACGGCTTGTCCGCAGCATTTCCCAGGCAACGGGGATAAACGCCAGGACAAAGAAGGCATAGCCCAGCCCGTGCAGAGTTGCCTGCTGCTCGGTGAGGAAGATGCTGGCCCAGATCAGCCCGCTGCCCACATTGACCGCGAGCAGACTGAGCCAGTTGCCGCCCAATCGGGGTGACTCTTCCCCGGCCAGAAAGCGGCGCACGAAGTAGGGCAGCAGGGCAAAGGCGAACTGAAGCACCCAGCCGTAGATGAGGGCCTGGGGCGCGGTGGCCTCGATCCCAGCGCCGGGGAAGCCCGGCACGCCCAGAATAATCAGCGGAGCGACCAGCACCGGGGCCAATATCCACGTGTAGGAGAGAAGCAAATGCCACGCGCCCGCCGTGCCCAACAGCCCGGCACGATAGACGCTGCTGGCGGTCAACCCCAGCAGCCAGCCGGTGGCGCTCAGGTGCAGCACCAGCCCTGGCACTACAAACCAGAGGGAGCCGCCCAGCCACGGGCCGATCACCAGAGCCAGCGCGCCCAGATTCATCATCCAGAAAATCGCGTTGATCGCCCGGCTGGACGCCAATGCCTGCCGGGTCCAACGGGGCACGATATCCACCAGCAGCCCGGCAAAGACCAGGGACATAAAGCCCCAGTTGTTGGCGTGGATGTGGACTTCCACGGGAATTTGGATGCGCAGCGGGCCGCTCCAGCCCAGCCATAGCCCTGTGCCCACAGTAATCCCCAGCAGCAGATAGGCCAGTCCGGTCACATAAAAACGGATGCTGACCCGGGCCGGATTGGACGAACCACCCCGCATCTGCCAGAGTTGCCCGGAAAGCAGCGTAGCAGCCACGAAGATCAGCGTGCCGCCGGTGAAGATCAGCGCGCCGTTGACAATCGGAATGCCAGCCAGCAAAATCAGCAGCCCCGCGTTGAGGGTCAGCCAGATATCCCAGCGGGTCTTGGGTCGGGGGAGTCCTTGCCGGGCCGCGGCCAGCCAGGGCAGCACGCCAAAAAAGGCTTGGGTTGCCATGCCCAGGGTGATGAAATGGACCCGGAGCCAACGCAGACCGTTGAACCAGCCCAGCAGATTCAGACTGGTGAGAGATGCGTCGGCCGCGGCCAGAATCGCCACCAGCAAATAGAGTACAGTCATCAACAAATAGGGATTCAACATTGTTTTGTCCTTATTCTTTCATTTCAGAATCGATACAGAAAACAGACATAGAGGAACCTTGCCAAACACGGCCGGTCAGGATGTGCGCCGGTAGCCACGGGTCAAGACGGCCACAATAATTACGCCAGCAACGACGTGCAGCGAAGCGGCTACGGTGCTGGCCAGAAAGGTTCTGTGTTCCACGGGCAGCAGGTAGTCGGGAATAAAACTGACGAGCAGCGCGATGACAGCAATGCGTAAAAACTGAGCGTCGGCTTGACGGCTGCGTTGGGCCAGCCAGGCAAAGAGCGCGGTTGCCCCAATCCCGGGCACAATCACAAAGACCGCGCTGCGTGCGTAGCTTTCCAGCGGTTTGAAAAGGACAATATCTGGCCAAAGCCGAACCGCGAGCAGTTGAGCCGCCAATACGGCCACAACAGCGAGCACAGTGGCCACCAGCCCCATTTTCACCCACTCGCCAACGGTGGGTGACTGCGGAGTAACAGAAGAAGATGCAGAGGGAGATACAGAAGTGCGCATAGAACGTTTTTCCTTTTCCAAGCGGATAGGTTCAGGTGGGATGGATTCAGGCTGATTTGACGGCCAGGAAGGAAAGATGGCTTTCCGCCACAAGCCCCCGGGTCGCGCCAGGCGGGGTGATGACTGTGGAACCGGGCTTGACCGCAAAGCTCTCGCCGTTGACAGTCATGGTGCCCGCGCCTTCCAGAAAGTGATAGACGGCCTGATTCTCCGGATGGGGCGGCAGACGCTGGCCCTGTTCCAGACCGGCCAGAATCAACTTAATGTCCGGGCCATCGATCAGAAATTGGGGTTGGGGGCCTTCGGGCGAATGGGCCACGGCGCTGCGCCAATCGGCCAAAAAGACGAGTGGGGTTTCGGTTACGGCGTTCATTGCATTTCTCCTTGGGGTGTCGGTGGATAAGGGAACTACACCACAAGGATAGCAAAGGCGAGGCGGGCTGTCGTCGACTTTTGTCGGGTTTGGCGAGGGGCTAAAGCGCGAGTTGTGCCCGTTGGCCCAGGGCGGCGGGGTTCAAAATCTGGATACGCTGGCGATCCACGGCAATCAGGCCCGCGTCGGAAAGTGTACGCAGGGCGCGGCTCAGGACATCGGGCACAGTGCCCAGGCGGGCGGCCAGCTCGGATTGGGTGTTCCAGCGGCGGCGCACCACTTCGTCGTCCTGCGCCTGATCCAGCAAAAAGCGGGCCAGCCGCACTTCTACGCTGTGCAGGGAGAGATCGGCCACCAGTTGGACCAGACCAGTCACCCGGTCGGCCATATTTTCCAGCACGCGCAGGGCGACGTCTGGGTGGGCCAGCAGCAGACGGCGCAGGGCAGCCCGCTCGATCAGCCAGAGGGTGGCATCCTCCAGGGCAATGGCTGTGGCCGGGTTGGGGCGGTCGGCCAGCACGCCCACTTCGTTGAATGTCTCACCGGGTCCCAGAAACCGCAGCACCTGCTCCCGGCCCTCCGGCGAACTTTTGACGACTTTCAGCCAGCCCGAACAGAGATAATAGAGGCCAGCGGCCTGCTCGCCTTCCCAGAAGACAGGTGCGCCAGGCCGATAGACACGCCAGAGCGCGGCCGCGGCCACTTCTTCCAGGATTGTCGGCTCCAGGCCGTGCAGAAAGGAGATGGTCCCAAGTGTATGGATCAGTTCGCTATGGGGTGGTCGAATCGGGTCCATTCGTGGGTATACCTCTGGCGCAATGAAAAAAAATCGATGCACGGCCCGGAGCGAGGCCGTGCATCGATTTCAAAAGAAAAGCTAGCGCAGCGTCAACAAAGCTTTTTGGGCGTAGAAGTTCGGCTTTTCAGAAAAGTCGAACTTCTGTGTCGAATAACTTTGTTTCCAGTGTACTAGAACCGCGGTTCTATTCCAATGTTCGGATATAGACCACCACATCGTGCAACTGCTGCTCTGTAATGGCTGGATTGCCGCCCTTGGCGGGCATGCCCACGCCGGTGGTGTTGAGAGGATCGTCCGGGGTGCGGCCAGCCATAATGAAGGCGACCAGTTCGTCGTCCGTTTTGCCCTTGATAAAGTCGCTGTCGCTGGCATGCAGGCTCTTGCCCAGCCCGGCTACGCCTTTGGCATCCGGGCCGTGGCAGGCGACACACGTGCCCATATAGACAGCTTCGCCAGCCGCGGCATCGCCGACGACCGCGGGCGCAGCTGCTTCGGTGGGTTTGGCAGGTGCCGGGGTGGCGGTGGGTTCAGGATCATTGCGACCACAGCCGGCCAAGGCCAGAAGAAGAATGAACAAAACAGTCAGCAGTGTCTTTCGGTTGAACATCGGTAAACCTTTCAGTCAAAGAGATGTGATGTGATATGAAGTATGTTGTGTTGTGAGTCGATAAACCGTCTCGTATTGTCTGTTTCGTGGCAAAATCGCTTTATCTGAACAATACGGAATACACTTACTTTTGTTCTGGGGTCTCCCCCATTTTCATACCGCCGATCTGCTCCCGTGCCTGGGCAAAGGAGAGAACCTCGCCGCCCCATTCCTGGGCCAGGGCCTGGGCTTCCAATTCCTGGGCGCTGGCAGCGATCCCAAACCCCATGGGCGTATGCAGGGAATCCGCTTTGATGAACCAGGCCGAGGTCGCGTCCAGCCATTCCTTGCTATTATAGTCATGGACAAACCAACTGGCAATTTTCGATTGGCCGTTGTCCTCGGCGGCAAAAGCAAACATCTCGCCCGCGTCGTCAAAGAGCAACTGTTCGTAATCATTGGCGGCTTTTTCCACCACCAGCGCGGCCGCGAAACGCTCATCGCTGATAATCATCCCGCACTGATCACACACATCCTCGCCGTACAGTATCTCCGGCGGCACATTTGGGTCGATCTCTGCGCCACCGCAGGCAGCGAGGAGAAAAAAAAGGAGGGTGAAAAGAATTGTTCTGTGTTGCATAATTGTTCTGTGTTGCATGGATGTATCTCCGTGATGCGTAGTGCGTGGTACGTCAACCAGTATCACCACCAGTTCACGCACTACGCACTACGAATACTTCTTTAGAAATCCCCCTCCAACCGGAAGCGCACATACGCCCCCACCATGGGCAGCCCCACCCAGACAGCCAACACACCGATGAGGAGACCATTGAGCGCGTCCCCGTAGGTGCGGGTGGCGTAGATGCCCGCGGGGCCTAGGATTTCCAAGCTGGCACGCAGGCTGTTGACGGTGGCGATTTTGAAGACCTGCAGCGGGTTGAGCAGCGTCAGGTTGAAAAGTGTGCCGATGTGCAATTTCATGGCAATCGCCGTGCCCATCAGCCCCAGATCTCCCACAAAGACCAGCAGCAGCCAGGCAAAGAGGGCCAGCCCCACGGCCAGGGAACCGCTGCGGCTCCAGGCAGAGATGAAGATGCCCAGGCTGAGGGTGGCCAGGGCCAGCATCAGGGAGAGGACGACCAGCGCGCCGTAGCGCCCGGCCTCTACCGCGCCCCCCTGCCAGGCGATGACCGCAGCAGAGAGACCGAAGCCCAGCAGGAGCGCGGCCAGCAGCGCGCCGCCTAATCCCACCAGTTTGCCCAACAGCACCTCCACCCGGCTCACGGGCTGGGCCAGGAGATAGGCCAGTGTGCCCTGCTCCCGTTCACCGGCCAGGCTCTGCGCGCCGATGGTCAAACCCATCAGCGGCACAATCAGCAGAACCAGATTGATAAGGCTGGCAGCGGTGCGCCCGAAACCGGCAAAGCCAAACATCCCCGCGCCGCTGAGAGAGAGGCTGCTCAGGGCCGCGGCCAGGACAGTAAAGGCCAGGGCGTACAGGGCGAACCAGCGATTGCGCAGGGATGCGCGCAGTTCATAGCTGGCCAGGGTGGTGATCGTTTTCAGATTCATCGGGTTGGTTCCTCCAGGCTGAACGCGACTGCAGACGACAGACCGCGGCCCACGGGTGGTTTCCCAGACGGACGGGTGAGGGCAGGAACGGTATCAGCGCTGACAGGCTCGATAGACGACAGGGGATGCACTGTCTGCGGCCCGCGGTCCGCGGCCTGCCGTCTCCCCAAAACCTCCGCGGGCGCGCCGTCGGCCACCAACCGCCCGTCCCGCAGGATCAACACCCGTTCGGCCAGTCGAGTCACTTCGTCCGCGTGGTGGCTGGTGAAGAGCAGCGTCTTGCCCGCGTTGCGCAGCCCCACCAGCAGGTCGATAAAATCGTCCCGGGTGGCTGCGTCCAGGTTGCTGGTCGGCTCGTCCAACAGCAGCACAGGCGGGTCGGCCAAGAGGGCCAGCGCCAACGCCAGCCGCTGTTTCATGCCGCCGGAGAGCGCGCCCACAGCCTTCCTTTCCTGACCGGTCAACCCCACCTGGGCCAGCACAACAGGAATGCGGTCGTCGCCCACATTTTTCAGCCGGGCATAGAAGCGGCAGCTTTCAGCCACGCTCAGATCGTTGTGAAAGGCGAGTTCCTGGGGCACATAGCCAAGAAAACGGCGGGCCGTGCGTCCATTCCGGCGCAGGTCGAAGCCGTTCAGGTGCAGTTCGCCTTCGCTGGCCAGCAGACCGAGCAGACATTTGAGAACGGTTGTCTTGCCCGCGCCGTTGACACCCCACAGGGCAATAGACGTGCCCACGGGCAGCTCGAAGCTGAGATCGTCCACGGCGGTGATGGTTTCATCGCTCCACCAGGCCCGGCCAGGACGGGGGTAGCGTTTGGTCAGGTTGCGTATAGAGAGCATAGAAGAATCCTTGGGTAAGGAAGGGATTGGGGATTGGGGATTGGGGATCGGGCGCGTGGGCGGAGAGTCCTCCATCTCCAATCCCCAATCTCTGGTTTTGCCAATGCCCGATATCCAATCTCTCACTTGACCGAAAAACATTGCCAACGCACCAGCCAGCAACCCCGCGGCCAGCCAGCCCATACGGCTCTGGAAAGGGGCGGTTTGGGGCAGGGCCGCGGGCAGCACCGGCGAGATTATCGGCACTTCGTCGGTCAGTTTGGGCTTGGGTTTGATGACGGGGAAGGCTTTGGCCGCAAAGTCGATGGCCTGCTGGGCCGGGCTGAAGAAGAAAAGACGCAGGTTGGGCTGGCGGTCGGCGATGTTCTCGAAGAGGCTCTCCGCGTGATAGGCGATGTCGCCCACGCCTTCGCCCGTGGCGTCGTAGCCCACGTAATCGCTCCAGTAGTTGCCGTCCCAGCTATTGCCGCCCAGTTCGTCGCCAGGGTTGCTGCCGCCGCCCTTGACGCCCACCTGCTCCAGATTGTCCAGAAAGGTGTTCTCCCGCAGGATATTGCGTTTGATGGCAGGCATCATCAGCACGCCGATGTCGTTGAAGGCCAGGACATTGCGCTCGATGGGATGGGAAATATCCACATTGCCGGGCGAATTGTCGAAAAAGAGACCCACCCGGTTGTCCAGATAGTAGTTGTCCTGGACAGTCACCCCGTCCATATCTTTCAGGGCTGTGCCATAGCCGCTGGGTCCCCGGTTCTGCTGGAAGGTGTTGCGCTGGATCAGCACATTTTTGCTGTACATCAGATAGGCACCGACCGAATTGCCCAGCATAAAATTATCTTCGATGGTCATGCCGTCGGTGTACATCATATGCACACCGTAGCGGTTGTCGTGAAAGGTGTTGCCGCGCACGGTTGTGCCGTCGCTGAACCAGAAGATGGCATCCCGCACCCGCTCGACGGTGTTGCCCTCGACAAGACATTCCTCGCTCTGCCACAGGCGCAGACCGTCGCCCCGGCGGGCAATGTCCAGCTCTTTGCCGGTGATATAGTTGCCCCGGATCACCAGCCGGTGGGCGTCAATCCCCCGAATGCCATAGAGTACATCCTCCAGGCGGTTGTTGAGCAGCTGTACGCCGCCCGCCTTCTCAACTGTAATGCCGCCGTCCTCTTTGTCGATGACGTTGCCGCTGTTGCGGATGACAAAATTCTCCAGAATCACATCCGGCGCGGTGATCACGACGACTGTGCCCTGGCCCTGGCCGTCGATGATCGGGCGGCTGCCGTCCGCGGCTATCTCCCCGCGCAGGTGCAGGGGCTTGTCCACAGACAGGTCGCCGTAGTAGACACCCGCGGGCACATCGATCACCGCGCCGGGCTGGGCCGCGGCCATAGCCGCGGCCAGGTCAAAGCCGTTTTCTTGTGCTGCGCCACCGACGGCAAAGAAAAGAAGAAACAGGAGACAGATAAACGCAGATAAACGCAGATTTCTAAGATTCGATTTACTGAAAACTACTTTGTCCGCCATAACGACTACACACCTTTCAGGCGCATCAGAGGTAACGAGCGTTCGCTTTTGACCAGCGGTTATCCGCGTGCAGCCGCGGCTGCTTTCTCTGCCGCCTGCCGCGCCACCCGTCGGTAGCGGAGGCCCAGCCCGGCCAGAATCGCGGCCATCAGTGCCAGATACCAGCCCGGCTGGAGGACGGCCGTGGTGCTGAACTGGCCCACGACACCCGTGCCCAGAACAGCCGGGGTGAAGGGCTTGATAGCCCCGGAAAGGGCTGCGGTGGGGTCAAGATTGTTGCCGTAGTACCAGAGCCAGACCCACAGATCCCCAATGAAAATAAAGGGGAAGGTCATGGCGGGAATGGCAAAGACAGCCAGCCATTTGCTGTGGATAAAGGCCACGCCGATAATCATCAGGCCGATGACGACCATAGCAATCGGCGCGATGGCCCGCTCGATCTTAGCGGCGTCGCCCAGGGGGGCCATGCCAATGTAGTGGTTCAGCCCGTCGATCTCGGCCACGTCGCCTTCCATGTAGTTTACATAGACAGTCACAAACAGGCCGTTGGGGTATTGGGGCGCGTTCAGCCGCATCTTCCAATAAGGGAAAAAGGTGGAGATGGCCAGGACCGCGGCCGCGGCAATCAGCAGGGCTGTGCTCACACGAAAACTGGGCTGGCGGGAAATCCGGGCGATGGCGGAAAGCTGCTCGCTTTCGCTGGGTTGGGTCATTTCTGCTGCACTCATTCTTCGCTCCGTCTGCTTTGGTATTGGTGTTAGTCTAGAGAAAAATGTGGGCTTTTGCTGCGACTTTTGTCTCAGGCAAACGGCATGAAACGTAAAACGTGAGATCGGGTCTGATCTCACGTTTTACGTTCCGCACATCTCATGGCTAAGGCAAAAGTTCTACTTCATTGCGCCGCTATCATCCGGATCGATCATCAGATAACCGGTCATCTCCAGATGCAAAGCCGAGCAGAATTCCGTGCAGTAATAGCTGAATACGCCGTCTTTGTCGGCCACAAACTCGAAGGTAGCAGTCTCACCCGGCTCAAGGCTCAGGTTCACATTGTAGGCCGGCACGGCAAATCCATGCACCGCGTCCACGGCCCGTTCCAGGTTGGTGACGTGCCAGGTCACGTGATCACCCTTTTTGATGCTCACGTGTTCGGGGCTGAAATGGCTGCGGATCGCCGTCATATAGACGGTCACATTGTTGCCATCCCGTTCCACCCGCTCTTCACCCGACTTGGGCGCATCCGGGTTCACTTCCCACTTGTGCGGGTCCCAGCCCACTTCGGGGTAGACCTGAATCGACTTGAGCCGCTCCGTCTTCATAATCTGAGCGTAGTGGGGTTCGCCAAAACCCACGGGCATATCGTAGAGAAGCTGCAAACTGGCCCCTTTGCCGCTGATGTCGATGAGCTGGAAGTTCTGGGGCAGCAATGGGCCTACGTTGGCGAAGCGATCCACAGACCATTTATTCAGGCTGACCAGGAAATCGCCCGCGGGTGTCACAGTGTCGCCCTCGGCAGTGACGAGGTGGCCCACATTGTAATGGATCGACTCTTTGTCGATAAGGGTCCACGGCTCCTCGTCGTGCTCGTAGTTGGCACCGAGCGACCAGCGCGCCACCATACTGTCCAGATAGAGACTGGTGTAGGCATAGCCCTGGTTGTCAAACTGGGTGTGGAGAGGTCCAAGGCCCAACTCGACCTGGGCTTCCAGCACGCTGTCAAAGTCCAGCACAGGAATGCCGTAGGCGTCCGGCGTCCACTTCTTGTCGGCAATGGCCTGCTGAATCTTCTCAAAGGCAAAGATTGTCACGTGGGGGTCCAGCTTGCCGCTGACCACCATATAGTCACCCTTGGGCGCAATGTCGATGCCGTGGGGGGACTTGGGTTCGGGAATAAAGTAGAGCAGTTCTTCGGCGATGGCCGTTTCCATTGTCACATAATTCAGGCCATTCAATTCGTTGGTGTTGGCCGCGGCCACTTTTTCCAGCTTGTGCAGATCGATGACATGCAGATAGTCCATATCGTTCTGGCTGGCGCCGGACTCGAAGGGGACCGCGCCTTCGACCGCGCCCAGACCACCAGTGGCACGCTCGGTGTTGAAGCTATTGCAGAAAACCCAGCCTTCGCTCACCAGTTTGCCACTGTCGCACAGGTCCTGCCAATAGGGGGGCAGTTCCAGGGCAAAGGATTCTTCGGGGATCACACGACCCTTTTCCCGGTCAAATTTCCAAAAGGTGATCATTCCCCGCCATTCTTCATTGTACTTACTGATATCGGAGAAGCTGCCCACGGGCGGGGCCGCGTACTGGCCGCCTTCGATCACCCATTCCGTGTTGGGCGTGACGAAGGTACCGCCGTGATCGTTCATAGCAATGGGGTTTTTGATGATCTGCTTTGTCTCGAAATCGCGCAGATCAATCACAGCAATGCGGGCCTGGGCTTTGTCGTTGATAAAGAGCCACTCGCCGTCATAACTGCCATTGGTTTCCGAAAGGGCCGGGTGGTGCGTGTCACCCCAGGTGACCGTACTCCCAGCCACTTTGCCCTCATCAAACATGGCGGCCTGCGCCACATCGCCAAAGCCATAGCCCTGCCACGGCTCCGGTGTAAAGACGGCAATCGTGCGCAGCAGACGCATGGAAGGGACCCCAACCACGTGTACCTGGCCGCTATGACCACCCGACGCGAACAGCATATACGGATCGTACTGGCCGCTGGGCATATACGTCTTGAGGGCAGCGGTTACATTTTCCGGGGTCAGCCCCCGGGCCGAGATGACAGCAGCCGCGTCGTCGGTTACTCCTGCGGACGTTTGCTGTGCGGGTGCGGCGGACTGGTTGCCACTCTCGCCAGGCGAGAGAACCAGCGCCGCCAGGACGATCACCACCAGCGCAAGGGCAGCGATAATCCCGTATAGGACGGAGCGCTTCATTTGTTTCCTCCTTTTGGGCCGCATATGCGGATACTTGTGACAAAAAACACAATCGATAACCAAGCCGCGAGGTTGCGGCTCAAACCCAGTCTATATGAGACCGGGCTGGGGTTCTGCGACTTTTGTCACATGGCAGACCGGAGCGGAAAACACGCTTTGATATCCCGTGGCCCTGGGGTACACTTTACGTCAGCGATGACACAAGCTCTGTCCCGTCTGTCGCGTTGAAAACCTGCACAAACCCACTATCGTTGGTCGGTGCTGATACACCCAGGTTTTGCAACGGAAAGATGGATGGCGCTCTATTTATCCACGCAAATCTGCATAGATCTGTTGGACGGATGGCTGCGTCTAACAGTGTGAAGGGCTGAACAGAAACGTATGGATCGCCTGTCAACCCAGGATGTGACCAAATTATCTGACGAAGAATTGTTAGCCCGGACAGTGGCCCAGGATGTCCAGGCGTTTGAAGCACTCTACGACCGCCACGCCAAGACCGTCTACAGTCTGATTCTGCGTGTGGTGCGGGACCCGGAAGCTGCCGAAGAACTGGTGCAGGAGAGCTTCTGGCAGGTCTGGCGCAAAGCCGAGCAGTTCAATGGCAACGGCGCGGTCGGAGCCTGGCTCAGCCGCATTGGGCGCAACAAAGCCCTGGACCACCTGCGCCGACTGAAGGCCCGCCCGCAAAGCGACGGCAGCGTACCAGAGACGCTGGAACGCATTCCCGCGCCGGAGAGCCGCCAGGTGGAAGCCGAAGTCAGCCGCAGTTGGGATCGCCAGCACCTGCAAGAAGCACTGGCTGCTATCCCGGACGAACAGCGCCGCTGTCTGGAGATGGCCTATTTTGACGGCAAAAGCCAGCGGGAGATCGCCGAAGTAATGGGCATGCCCATCGGAACCATTAAAACTCGGGTGCGTATAGGATTGGAGAAGTTGGAGCGAAGTTTGCGGGCCGTGGGATATGTGGAAAGTGGTGTGCAATGAGTAATAGATAGTGCTTGGTTTTGCAAAAGAAGTGGTTACGATTAGTCTATGCAACAGCATAAAACAGGCCAAAGCGATCGACAGATGAATGAAGAAAACAGAGGACGACAACCGAACACCCCCCCTGCCCGGTTGAACGAAGGCGCGGTGGTTGAGATGTTGCCAGCCTACGTCCTGGGCGCGTTGGAAGCGGAGGAGATGCTGGCGGTGGATGACTTTCTGGCCGCCCATCCCGCGTTGCTGGCGCGGGTGGCGGAACTGGAAGCTGCCGCCGATCACTTGGCCCTGGCCGCGCCGGAAGTGGAGCCGCCCACAACCGCCAAAACCGGGTTGATGGCTCGCGTCCAGGCCGACGCGGGGGTGCGTTCTATGCTGTCGGCGATGGACACTCAATCCGTGGGTACGCCTTCCCCCGCGCCTGCACCGGTTCGGCCTGTTCAGCCCCCGCCCCTGCCCCGCCCCATCCCGCAGGCAGAGACGCCCCCGGGTTGGATGGAGCGACTGCGCGGCTTTTTGGGCGGCAATTTCTTCTGGCCGTCTTTGGCCATGGGCACGCTGGCCGCGCTGCTGGTGGTGGCTGTCTATGCCACACAGACAGACAGAAGTGCCAGTGCAATCAGTGCTCAATTGAACGACGCGCAGCAGCGCATTGCCCAGTTGGAAGGCGAAATGAATTCCCTGGTGCAGATCAACCAGCAGTTGGAGCAGCAGCTAACCACCGACCGCAATCAACTGGCGATCTTCGCCAACGCGGAGCGGGTGGTAGCTCTGGCCGGAACCCCCGACGCGCCCGACGCCAGCGGCGTCTTCTACACCGGCCCGGAAAGCGGTCTGCTCGTCCTGCGCAACCTGCCCGCCCTGTCCGCCGAGCAGACCTACGAACTCTGGCTCATCCCCGGCGAAGGCGCGCCGGTCCCCGCGGGTCTGGTGCAGGTGGCCGCGGATGGCAGCAACACCTTCGCCATTGCCCTGGCCGGTCAGCCCACAGACTACACCGCGGTGGGGCTGAGCATCGAACCCGCCGGCGGCAGCCCGTCGCCCACAGGGCCGATTGTGCTGCTGGGGACGGTGGGGTAGGCACGGTAGGCCGTGTCCGCCCGGCACTGAAGACGCCGGGCACAATAGGGCAGCGCGCCCTGAACGTGCTGGAACCAGAAGTCGGACTTTTTGAAAAAGTCCGACTTCTTTCGTATGCGCTTCCGGTCTGTATTAACAGGAAATCGGCTCCTCCCCCGTTCCGGGGGAGGCCGGGTGGGGGTCCTTCTCTCGCCCATTGCCTCACATCTCCAAATGTTCTGCGTCTCCTCGCCGTCATCTGCCACCAGCCGCCCGCCCTCTCCCACAAACCCAATCTGCCCAATCTCAAAACTCCATAGATCCACCCGCCCCTTTCCTGCGTCAGACTAGTTGAAGGGGATGCCAACGAGTATCCACAGGGACGGAGAAAGCAGGACGAACGCATCCCTGCTTCTGGACTTTTCCCACGGCAAGCAACAGTTGGACAGCGGTATTTTTCCGCACACAACGTGTGGTCGGTTCGCTCTTTGCCAAATTTCGGTGACGAATTTCTGACAGATACTGAATCGACCCAGCAAGACTATCAATTTCACACGTCGCAAACGCGACAAAAGGAGACAGACCCAATGAACATTAGCCAATCAGTCGCCGAACTTTTCGACTTCGCCTTCTCACGCCGCAACGTCGTAGCGGGCAGTGTGGGCGGCGGCAACCCCGCCCTGGCAACCCCCGCCGGTCTGGGCCGGGCCTTTGCCCAGGAACTGACCGATGTGGACATCCTCCAGTTCGCGCTGGGGCTGGAACATCTGGAAGCCCGTATGTATACGGATATGCTGGCCGCCAACATTCTGACAGACAAAGAACTGCGCTATTTCCAGAGCTTTGGCAGCCAGGAAGCCGCCCACGTCAAATTCTTGACCGACGGCCTGAGCGCAGCCGGAGCCACACCCGTGCAGGCCGCGGCCACCTACAACTTCCCGGTCTTCGACAGCCGCCAGGCCATTTTGGACCTGGCCCGCATCGCCGAAGAGACGGGCGTCGGGGCCTATCAGGGCGCGGCCGCCGCCATCCAGAACAAAGACTATCTGGCCGCGGCTGGCAGCATCGTCCAGGTAGAAGCCCGCCACGCGGCTATCGTGCGCATGCTCCTGGGCCAGAAGCCGGTCCCGGCAGCCACGACGCCCAGCCTGACGATTGCCGAAGTGAACGCAATTGTGGGGCCGCTGCTCGGGGCGTGACAAAAGATACGTGAAACGTAAAACGTGAGAGTGCTCGATTTTATTCACGTTTCACCTATCATCTTTCGGCCCGGAAGAAAGATAATTTTCAACAGACATTCGGATAAGGAATCCACCTATGAAACACAAAGCGAAACGTTTGACTACTCTTTTGACCCTGGCTCTGGCCGCACTGGTTGTGCTGGCTGGCTGCCAGATGGCTCCCCAGGAGCCGGCGGTGATTACGGTCGTCGTCACGGCCACACCCGAAGCAATGGAGCCTATGGCAACCGCCGAACCGGAAGCCACCGCAATGGAAGCGGAAATGGAAGCGGAAATGGAGCCGGAGATGGAGATGGAGAAGACTTCCATCGCCGACCTGCGGGTGAGCCTGGACCAACTGCTGGGCGAGCACGTGCTCCTGGCCGCCAGCGCCACCAACGCCGCGTTGCACGGTCGCACGGCTGATTTTGAAGCAGCCGCGGGCAGCCTGGACAACAACTCCCAGGACCTGGCCGCTACGATTGGCTCTGTCTATGGCGAACCAGCGGGCGACGCTTTCCTGGCTCTCTGGCGCACCCACATCGGTTTCTTTGTGGACTACACTGTCGCTGTTGCCAGTGATGACGCGGCCGCCAAAGAGGGTGCATTGACCGCGCTGGATGGCTACGCGGATGACTTCGCCGCCTTCCTGAGCAGCGCCAACCCGGAGATCGACCCCGCAGTCGTCGCTGCCAACCTGCGCATGCACGTGGCAACCCTGACCGCGGCCATCGACGCCCAAGCCCTGGACGATTTCCCCAGCGCTTTCGCCAATCTGCGGGAAGCCTACGCGCATATGGATTCCACGGCCAGCTATCTGGCAACCGCCATCGGCGCACAGTTCCCAGACCTCTTTGAAGGCAGCGCGGATACCCCCGCGGCTGGCCTGCAATCGGCCCTGAACACCCTGCTGGCCGAGCACGTCTATGTGGCATCCCTGGCGACTGGCGCCGCGCTGGGTGGCCGGGACGCCGAATTCGAGGCCGCCGCGGGCAGTCTGGACAACAACACCCAAGACCTGGCCGCGGCCGTTGGCTCTGTCTATGGCGAAGGCGCAGGCGATGCTTTCCTCGCTCTCTGGCGCACCCACATCGGCTTCTTCGTAGACTATACAGTCGCCGTTGCCACGGATGACGCGGCCCAGAAAGAGCAGGCCCTGGCCGACCTGACCGGCTATGCCACCGACTTCGGCGCATTCTTGAACAGTGCCAACCCGGACCTGCCGGTCGAGACTGTGGCCGAGCTGCTGGTTCCCCACGTGGCAACCCTGACCGCGGCCATCGATGCCCAGGCCGCGGGCGATCCGGTGATGGCCTACAGCCACCTGCGGGAAGCCTATGCCCACATGCGAATGATCGCTGACCCCCTGGCCGGTTCCATCATCGCCCAGTTCCCTGACATCTTTGGGATGGACGAAATGGGGATGGAAGGCATGGACCACAGCGAAATGGACGCCAGCCAAATTGTGATGAGCGCTTCCCAACTGCGCTCGACGCTGGGCGGTCTGTTGGGCGAGCACGTGCTGATTACAGCCAGCGCCACAGACGCGGCCCTGCGCGGCCGCACGGCTGACTTCGAAGCCGCGGCCCAGGCCCTGGACACCAATTCGGTGGATATCGCCGCTGCCATCGGGCTGGTTTATGGCGAGGACGCAGAGGAAGCCTTCCTGGCTCTCTGGCGCACCCACATCGGCTTTTTCGTAGACTACACAGTGGGGGTCGCCACCGGTGACCGCGCCATGAGCGACAAAGCCCTGGCCGATCTGGACGGCTACGCGGACGACTTCGGCGCCTTCCTGAGCAGCGCCAACCCGAACCTGCCAGCCGAAGCTGTGGCCAGCCTGCTGCGCAGCCACGTAACTACACTCGTGGCGATGATCGACGCCCAGGCTGTCGAGACTCCCCAGGAGTCCGGCGACCAGCAGACCGCTTACACAGCCCTGCGCGCGGCCTATGCCCACATGGACATGACCGCTACTGGTCTGGCCAGTGCCATCAGCACCCAGTTCCCCGCGCGTTTCCCTGGCGAGGCCGGGGCCAACGCGGCCAATCTGCGGGCCGCATTGAACGCCCTGTTGGGTGAGCACACCTATCTGCTGGCAAAAACAGCCGTGGCCGCCATCGACTCCCGCACGATTGAGTTCGAGGCCGCCGCGGGCACACTGGACCTAAACTCCCAGGACCTGGCTGCCGCGGTTGGCTCTGTCTATGGCGAGGGCGCAGGCGATGCCTTCCTGGCGCTCTGGCGCAAACACATCGGCTTCTTCACCGACTATATGCTGGCGGTGGGAGCGGATGACGCCAAGGGCAAGGAGAAGGCAACCGCCGAACTGGTTGGCTATGCCACCGACTTCGCCGCCTTCCTGAACAGCGCCAACCCGGACCTCCCCGTGGATGTGGTGGAGGGGCTGGTGGTGACCCACGCCCAGACTGTTTTGGCTGTGATTGACGCTGCGGGCGAGAACGACCCGACAACGCTGTACGCCGATGTGCGGGCTGCCTATGCCCATATGTCGATGATTGCCAATCCGTTGGCCGGTGCGATCATCGCCCAGTTCCCAGATATTTTCGGCATGGAGATGCCCGCCGAAATGATGATGGAAATGGAAAGCGAGGCCGGCGCGATGGCGGAAGAGAAGCCAATGGAGACCGTGCCCGCAACAGAGTCAGAGACGATGGCGGAAGGGGTGGCCGAGGCCATGACCGTCGAGATCGACATCCAAACCTTTGCCTTCGACCAACAGACGATTGAGATCCCCGTCGGCACGACTGTTGTCTGGACCAACCGGGACGCGGCCAATCACACAGTGACATCCGGCATGCCCGGCACGCCGGACGGCAAATTCGATTCCGGGAATTTCAACCAGAACGAGACTTTCTCATTCACCTTTACCGAAGCAGGCAGCTACGATTATTTCTGCCAGCGCCACAACCACATGCGCGGCCTGATCGTCGTGAAGTAGGGATAGTTGACTGGGTGATTGGTTGGTTCGGTCAACAGCATCACCACACAACCAATCATCCAGTCCGCCAATCAACAACTCAACCAATCAACCAATTTCCAGGAGACATACCCAATGAACACCCAATCTACACTCACCCTCGACCGCCGTTCTTTTCTGAAAGCCAGTGCCGCCGCCATGATGCTGGGCGCACTCGCCAACACCCGCCTGATGACCAACAGCGCGTACGCCGACCACGGCTACACGGATTTGGACATCCTGAACTATGCCCTGACTCTGGAGCACCTGGAGAGCCGAGCCTATAAAAACGCCAACAGCATCGGAATGTTGACGGGCCGGGCCAAAGAGTATTTCGTCGATTTTGGCGACCAGGAAGCGTCCCACGTGGTGGCCCTGACTGGCACGATTACAAAGCTGGGCGGCACGCCGGTCCGTGCCCAGGCTGACTACAACTTCCCTACCTTTAACAGCGAGCAGGAAGTGTTGGACTACTTCCAGATGTTGGAAGAGCTGGGCGCGGCCGCCTATCTGGGCCAGGCCCGCTTTATTGCCGACGCCGAACTGCTGACCGCGGCGGTGAGCATCCACAATGTGGAAGGCCAGCACGCCGCTGTTCTGGCTGATCTGGTGGGCAAGGACCCCTCCCCCGCGTTTGCGCCGGAGAAGACAATGGACGAAGTGGTGGCCGCCATCACCCCCATCCTCAACACGAATATGCCGTCCATGCCCAGTACGGGTCTGGGTGGATTTGCCAGCACGGCCACAGGCCGCCGCCTGAGCCGGTAACGTATACTCAGTCAGAAAGCAAGGACCTGCCAGGTTTCGGTTTCGAAAAACCTGGCAGGTCTGTTTCACTCCCAAAGGAAAGATCCGTGAAGCACTCATTGTCCATGCGTAATCTGCTCATCGTTCTCGTCGCCCTGGCGACACTGCTGGTCGGCCCCATGGCCATCGGCGTGGAAAGCCAGTCCACAGTCACAACGGCCACAGCCACAGCCACCCGCCGCACTTTTTCCTGGCCGACGGTGACACCCACGCCAGCAGCCACGGCAAGGGCGACAGCTACAGCGAGGGCCAACGCGAGGGCTACAGCCAAGTCTACAGCCATAGCGACAAGACCTGTGACCACCAGCCAGGCCGCAGCTATCACAACAACTGTCACTGCGACAGTCTCAGCCGCTCTGCAAGCGAACACTTCGCCAGAGATCACCGGGACTGTGGCCATCAGCCAGGCCGTGCCCGTGCGCCTGCGCATCCCGGCCATCGGCGTGGACGCGACGATTGAGCCGGTGGGCCAGGACCGCAACGGACGAATGGACACCCCTTCACTGGTGGAGGATGTAGCCTGGTACGCGCCGGGTTTAGCGCCGGGCGAGATCGGCAATGCTGTCCTGGCCGGCCATCTGGACCGTATCGGCGGCGCGCCCGCGGTCTTCTGGAAGCTGGGCAAGCTGATGGCAGGGGACGATATTTTTGTCACAGACAGCGCGGGCGGGGAGCACCACTTCCGGGTCACGGCCCAGGAAGCCTATCCCTACGAAGATGCCCCCCTGGACGAAATCTTCGGTTTCGGCATCCGCAGCCGTCTCAACCTGATTACCTGCCGGGGCAGGTGGGATCGCAGCGGGCAGACGTACACCCAGCGGCTGGTCGTCTTCAGCGAACTGGTCGAAAGCACGCGTCCCTAGGGCGGGGAAGGAACCCGGCCTGCCACATTCCCCCCGCTCCCCATTTGCCCCCACCCCCATCCAATAGTAGACTTCTCCCCAATCACCCAATCACCCAATCACCCAATCACCTTCCGAGGCCCCGTGAACTTTTCCCAATTCAGCAACGCCGTGCAATCCAATGTGGCCCAGGTTATCATCGGCAAGCGGGATGTGGTGGAGATGCTTCTCGTCGCGCTGCTCTGCGACGGCCACGTGTTGCTGGAAGATGTGCCCGGCATTGGCAAGACGACCCTGGCCAAAGCCCTGGCCCGCAGCATCGACTGCTCCTTCGATCGCATCCAGTTCACGCCGGACCTGCTGCCCAGCGATGTGACCGGTATCAGTTTCTACAACCAGAAGAGCCAGGAATTTGAGTTCCGGCCCGGCCCGATCTTTGCCCAAGTGGTATTGGCGGATGAGATCAACCGGGCCACACCCCGCACTCAATCCAGCCTGTTGGAAGCCATGCAGGAACGCCAGACAACGGTGGATCGGGAGACCCACACCCTGCCCCGCCCCTTTCTGGTCATCGCCACCCAAAACCCGATTGAGTTGGAAGGCACTTTCCCTCTGCCCGAAGCCCAACTCGACCGCTTTGTGATTCAGCTAAAGCTGGGATATCCCGACGAGGCCGAAGAGGACGAGATGCTTATGCGCTACCGGCAGGACGAACCCTTGGCAGAACTCCAGCCCGTGGCCCATATAGACGATCTGCTGGCGTTGCAGGCCCAGACCCGTTCCATCCACGTCAGCGACGACCTGCGCGCCTATCTGCTCCGGGTGGTGCGCTCCACGCGGGAGCATCCCTCTGTGGAACTGGGCGTCTCGCCGCGCGGGACATTAGCCCTCTACCGGGCCTGCCAGGCATTTGCGGCCCTGCGCGGGCGGGAATATGTCATCCCCAGCGATGTACAGCATTTGGCCCCGGCCCTGCTCACCCACCGCATCCACATCAGCCCCCAGACCCGGCTGCGGGGGCGCACCCCCCAGCAGGTGGTGGCGGAGGTGGTGGGCAGTGTGGCGGTTCCGGTGGTGGAGTGAGGTATTGTGTGCTGCGTAGGAAGTGACGATTTGGGGTTTGTCGAAGAAACGTGAAGCGTGAAACGAGAGGGCGTCCGTGGGATTTCACGCTTCACGCCTTAACTGGCAGATCCTCTCTATTCGTGGGTGACTGAATGTTCGGCTTTTCTCCCAATACCCAACCCCGCAAAGACGAAGCACGCAAGAAGGAACCCCGGGGCCAGCGCGGCCTGCCTTTTCTGCGCGCGTTTCGCCGCCAGCGCCGCTATATCGATGTGACGAAAGATACCCAATTCAGCGATGCCTGGGTGTTGTTGGCGATTCTGCTGTTGGGCTTCGGGCTGATCGTCTCCAACCGGTTTTTCACCACAACGGGGATTTTGCTGCTGACACTGGCGGGGATCGGCTGGCTGTGGAGCAGTCTCAGTCTCTACGGTCTCCACTACCGCCGCCACTTTGCCGAGGTGCGCGCCTTTCAGGGCGAGGAGATTCGCCTGACCCTGGAGGTGCAGAATCAGAAATTTCTCCCCCTCACGTGGATGACCGTCCAGGATATTTTCCCCACGGAACTGCCCCTGCGCGAGACGAGCATCTCCTTCAATTCCGCCACCAACCAGGGGGAATTCCGCACTTTCTGGATGCCCAACGCTTTCCAGAAGCTCACCCGCCACTTCACCATCGACTGCACTGCCAGGGGGTTTCATAAATATGGCCCGGCCCAGGTGGAAACCGGGGACGGCTTTGGCTTCTTCAACCGGGGGGCGCGCTTTTTGGATGAGCAATTTCTGATCGTCTACCCCCGCATCTACACTGTGGCCGAGATGGGGTTGCCCGCCAAAAATCCCTTCGGCAATCTGCGCGCCCACGGCCACCTGCACGAAGACCCCCTGCGCACGGTCGGTGTGCGGGCCTGGACCAGCGGCGACAGCCCCCGGCGCATCCACTGGAAGGCCACGGCCCGCCATCAGGAACTGCTCAGCCGGGTCTACGAGCCGAGCAAAGAGCAGCAGATTCTGATTTTTCTGAATGTGGCGACGCTGGAACGCCATTGGTTTGGGACGATCCCGGAATTGCAGGAGCGGACCATCAGTGTGGCGGCCAGCCTGGCCAATCTGATAGCGGAGCAGCGCCTGCCCGTCGGGCTGATTGCCAATGGCACACTGCCCGGCAGCGATCAGCCCCTGCGCCTGCTGCCGGGGCGCAACCCGGAACAGTTGACCCGCATTCTGGAGCTATTGGCCGCGGTGACGCCTTTTGCCAGCGACCCAATCGAACAATTGATTTTGCGCGAAGCCCCGCGCCTGGGCTGGGGGGCCACCGTTCTGGTGGTCAGTGCCATTGCCCACGAAGCCCTGCTGGTCACGCTGCTGGAACTGGCCGAGGCGGGCCGACCAGTGGTGCTGGTGACGTTGGCCGAGAAGCCGCCCACCCAACACCTGAAGGGTGTGACTGTCTATCACTTGCCCCACCTCATCGACGATCTGATCCTGCCCCAACTGGTGGATGGCCGGGAGCGTCCCCCCGAAGCATTGGAAAAAGAGAGAGAAAACGCCCGTTTCCAGCGCCCCGTGGCTGTGGGGTAGACGGTCCGTTTCAATGCAAAAATTTCCCGCGGAGGCGCGGAGACGCAGAGAAAAAGTCCTTTGCGTCTCCGCGCCTCCGCGGGAGTCAGTTTACTGGCGCGGGGTTGCCGGGAGGCTGGACCGGGCGGCAGGGCTGAATCGCTGGCGAAGCGCGGCCAGCCGCATGCCGCTCTCCTCGGCCCAGACCAGCACCAGCCCGAAAGTGACGAGGGTATTTGTCAATCCGAAAAAGAGGAATTCTTCAATCGGCAACACACCGCCCAGCAGCAGACCAGTGGATTGGGCGGGATCGATTGTCCACGTGCCCGCGCCGATGGCGATGGCGTCCGCGCCGCTCAGGTAGAGGGTCATCGGGACGAGGGCCAGCAGCACCAGCCGCCGGTTGCGCCACAGAATGTCCCCGCCAAACCCCCATTGCAGTGTGATAGGCGGCAATGCCCAGGCCAGTTCCAGGAAAAGATAGGTCCCCGGCTGCCAGCCCACCAGCGGGATCGCCACCGCGCCCAGCCAGACTACGCCCAGCAGCAGCACGCCACCCCAGCGAATTGCCGGGCTGGGTGTAGAGCGCACGGGCGGCAGACGGCGGGTCAGGGCGGTCAACCACAGCCCGGCCAGAAGCGGCTGGACGACGAAAAACGTGTACTCTTCGATGGGAACCCAGCCCAGCACAACGCCTGTCACCAGCGCCGGATCGTACCACCAGACGCCCGTCGCCACCAGATAGTTGTCCCAGGGGGTTGTGTAGACGAGGGCGATGAGCGCGTGGAGCAGAATTCCACCCGCCACCGGCCAGTTGGCCAGTGTTCCAGGCCGTTGCCGCCCCGCGCGCCGATCCAGCCAGGCCACGCCCAGCAGCAGCACAATTGGTATCCCCACAAAAAGGGCCAAGAATAAAAAGTAAGTCATAAAGTTCCTCAACAATCAGAACAACCACAAAGTCACGAAGGCACGAAGAACGGTTCTCTCTTTGTGACTTTGTGGTTTTAGCTTTTCCGACTTCGCCATACCCGCATCTTCACACCGGGCCGGGGTTCCAGCGTAGCGCCCATATGCTCGTGTACGCGTCCGGGCAGCAGTTCCAAATCAAAATCGTACAGAATTTTGCCCAGCACAGCTTTTGCTTCCACCTGGGCAAAGGTGGCGCCGATGCAGTTGCGGGGGCCACCGCCAAAGGGCACGTAGGCAAAGGCCGGGGGCGTGCCACCCTTTTCCGAACGGTCGAAACGGGCCGGGCAGAAGTCGTCGGGCTGCTCCCAGTGCTCCGGGTCCCGGTGGGAGAGGTAGATGGAATACATCACCCGGTTGTCCTGGGGGACGGGATAGCCCTCCACTTCCGTGTCGTGCCCGGCCCGGCGGTTGCCCACGTGGATGGGCGGGTAGAGGCGCAGGGTCTCTTTGATGACCGTATCCAGAAAAGACAATTCCTTTAGCTGTTCCGGTGTGGGCGGCGCTGGGCCTAAAACAGCCCGTGCCTCGGCTGTAGCCTGGGCCAGCGCGTCGGGATGCACGCCCAGCATAAAAAGCGCCCAGGCCAGAAGCGCGGTGCTGGTGTCGTGGCCGGCAATGAGCATTGTCAGCAACTGATCCCGAATCAGATCGTCGTCCATTGCGGGATGGGCAACCAGCACAGACAAGAGATCGTCGCCCGTTTGACCTGTCTCGGCGCAGGAGGCTCGCCGCTCGCGGATAATTGTGTAAAGATAGTCGTCCAGTTCCGCCAGTTCCGCTTTGCGGCTGGCACGGGGCGCGCCCGGCCAGACCAGCCACGCGCCAGGAGAGATGTATTCGATAGAGGCCAGAATGGGCCGCCAGAGCCGCTCCAAATCCGGGCGAAAGTCCACGGCAAAGAGCGTCTCCATCAGAATCAGCAGGGCGGCTTTGCGCATCTCCACCAGCATATCGACAGTGTCGCCGTCCGTCCAGCCGTCCGTGACTGTGGTGGTACACTCCCAAAAAGCGTCGATGTGGCCGTTCACCTGCGCCCGTTGCAGAGTCGGCTCCATCACCCCGCGCAGACAGTCGTGGCTTTCCCCGTCCTCCACCAGCAGCCCGTGGCGCAGGAGTTTTGTCACCGGGTCGCTCTCTGTGCGCCACAGGAAATCATCCCGCCCCGTCACCAAAATGTGACGGTTCGTCTCCGGCCCCACAAAGACAATCGGTTTGAAGCCGGGCAGGGTAATCTGAAAAGCATTGCCCAGATGTTGGCGCATGGCAGCCAGCCCGGCCAGGAGCGAGCGATCCCGGCCCATTGCGCGCAGCACAGCCAGGCCCGGCAGGCCAGAGAGAGTAGGGAGGGAAGGCACGTGTGGACTCTCCAATCTAAAGATGGGATTGGAGATTGGGAGATTAAGAGATTGGCGCGCCAATCTCTTAATCCCCCAATCTCTCACTCAATTTCGGCTTATCAAATCTTCGGCAATTTTCGACGACGATAACACGCCGGGCAGCCCCGCGCCGGGATGGGTCCCCGCGCCCACAAAGTAGAGGTTGTCGATATCCTCCGAGCGGTTGTGGGGGCGGAACCAGGCGGATTGGGTCAGAATTGGCTCCACAGAAAAGGCCGAGCCTTTGTAGCTGTTGAGCGTATTCTGGAAATGCAGGGGATCGATATAATGCTCGGCCACGATATTTTCCTGCAAATCAGGCAAGTAATTGTCTTCCAAAAATTGCATAATCCGGTCCCGATAGGGTTTGGCCTCTTTCGTCCAGTCGATGCCCGCGCCCATATGGGGCACGGGCGACAGGACGTAGAAGCCTTCGTGTCCTTCCGGCGCGGTGCTGGGATCGGTCAGGGTGGGCATGTGGAGATAGAGCGAAAAGTCATCCGACAGCTTCTTCTTGTGGAAGATGTCGTCCAACAGCCCCTCGTAGCGGTCGCCCAGAATGATATTGTGATGGGCCAACGCGCTGTCCGTGTAGCGCCGCTTTGTCCCAAAATAGATGACAAAGAGAGACATACTGTAGCGTGTCAGCTTGCGGTAGCGCAAGTCCGAATTACGCAGCCCGCGGGCAGCGGAAGGGATCAGATTCATATACGTCCAGGCCACATCCGCATTGGAGATGACGTGATCCGCCTTCACCTCGCGGCCGTCGGCCAAACGGATACCGGAGGTGCGCCGCCGCCCCACAATAATTTCCGCCACAGAACTGTTGTAGTGAATTTTGCCGCCCAACTCTTCAAAGAGCTTGACCAGCGCGTCCACCAGCGCGCCTGTGCCGCCGATGGCGTAATGGACGCCCCATTCCCGCTCCAGATAGTGGATCATCGCGTAGATGGAAGTGGTGTCGAAGGGATTGCCCCCCACCAGCAACGGATGAAAGGAGAAAACCCGGCGCAGAAAGTCGTCCTGGATGAAGCTGGATGCGTAGTCGTAGACGGTCTTTTGGGATTGCAGCCGGATCAGGTCGGGCACTACACGAAGCATATCGCCGATTGTCAAAAAGGGCTGATCGGCCAATTCCACAAAGCCCTTCTCAAAGATGGCTTTGGTTGTGGCGATGAAGCGTTTATAGCCCTCCACATCGCCGGGACTCCACTGGGCAATCTGCCGGTGGATAAAGTCCGCGTCGCCGTTGTAGTTAAAGGCGCGGCCTTCGCTGTTGAAGATGCGATAGAAGGGGTCGAGGGGGACAAATTTCACGTAGTCCTCCCGCTTGCGCCCGGCCAGCGCGAACAGTTCGTCGAACAGAAAAGGGGCAGTGATAACCGTCGGCCCGCCGTCGAATTTGAAGCCGTTCATTTCGTAGACATAGCCCCGTCCCCCCGGCTTGTCCCGTTTCTCGTGTATTTCCACGGCATAGCCTTTGGCAGCCAAACGCACCGCCGCGGCCAGCCCGCCAAATCCACTGCCGATGACAACAACTTTTTCACTCATTAAACTTATGTCCTTTGCCAGCCCTTTGCCTGCCGTTTATCTGATCCCATAGCCGTTCGTGCGCGCTTTCCACCAGATGCCCGGCAGACGGCGCACTTTCTCCCACCGGCTGGTGTGCGCTCGCCGGGTGAATACGTCAAAATCGTTCTCTTCGATTTTCGTCAAAATATCCTGATACAGCACAGCCGATGCCGCAATCGCAAACTGACCATCGCGGCCCAGCAGACCGATGCCCGGCATGGCTTCGGCATAGAGCCGCCGCGCCCGGTCGATCTGAAAGCGCATAAATGCCCGCCACTGGGGAGTGACCTGACCCGCCGCGATGTCGGCTTCGCACAGGCCAAACGCGGCCAGCTCGTCCCGGGGCAAATAGAGACGCCCGTTGGCCCAATCCTCGCCCACATCCCGCAGAATGTTTGTCAACTGCAAGGCCACGCCCAATTTGATGGCAAAGGGAATGGCCTGGGGACCCGCGTAGCCGATGATGTGCATTGTCATCAGGCCCACAGTGGAGGCCACCAGATAGCAGTAGTGGGCCAATTCGTCGAAACTGTCGTAGCGTTCGCGGGTCAAATCCAGCCCAACCCCTTCGATCAGCTGTTCGGCATAGGCTTTGGGAATGCCATAGCGGGCACGGGTATCTGTCCAGGCCAGCACCGGCGAATCGTCCTGGGAAAGGGTCGCCGTGCTGAGATTGCTCTCCAGACTGCGCCGTCGCCAGTCGTGGAGTTCGGCCAGCCGGCCTTCTGTGCCAGAGCCGCTGACAGGCTGATCCACAATGTCATCGGTGATGCGACAGAATGCGTAGAGGGCACGGGCCGCCGAGCGCATTTCGCCCGGCAAGAGACCAGAACTCATATAAAAGGTGCGGCTGTGGGTACGGGTGATCCGGGAGCAGTGGGCATAGGCCGCATCCAGCGCCGCCCGTTCTACATCGTGGCTAAATATCATGGCAGGTGCAGCGGCCACATTGGCCCGTTTGAAGAGTTGCTCTTCCCAGGAGATCGAGGCTGTGCTCATTGGGAGCAGTTCCTTTCGCTAACGCCGAGCGGCTGATAATCGACAGTGTCCGACTTAATTCCGTTTATGCAAATCATTTGTACCACATTTATTTATTTTTGTCAATGTTTTGCACAGTTGGTGAGCGCGGCTTATTCAAGCTTCCAGCGTATACCGTCGGCTGCAGGCCGAGAACCATCCCACGAACAAACCACAGCAGTCTGTTCTGAGAATAGGGTTGTATACACGGATAAAAGGGAACACGGATTCAATCTGCGAAAATCTGTGCTATCGGTGGATGATTTTCACTGCTATCGGTGTCAGCCGGTCGTGTTGCCTAATCTGAAAATAGCCACTGATGAACGCGGATAAACACGGATAGAATCTGCGTAATCTGTGTCTTCTGCGCAAATCTGCGTCCCTATTTTTATTGCTGATTGTGCCCCACCGGGCATGTACACCGTTCTGAGAATAGGGTTGTATACACGGATAAAAGGGAACACGGATTCAATCTGCGAAAATCTGTGCTATCGGTGTCAGCCGGTCGTATCGCCTGACGGGAAAATGTGCCCCGTATCTGCGATACATCTGCCTGGAATTATTGGGGAGGACAGGGGTGTCCGAGTTGCTCTTTGGGCCGGAGGAGCGTACACTGATGACAATGCAGGTTCTTGGCGAGAAAGCCGCGCTCGATTCACCATTTTGGAGAAAACAATGACAGCCATCCGCACCGATCATTTGGTCTATGCCGTGCCCAATCTGGCCACGGCCGTGGACCGGATCGCCGCCGAGTGGGGTGTACGCCCCGCCATAGGCGGACAGCACCCCAACGGAACCCACAACGCGTTGCTGGCCCTCGGCCCCCACACCTATTTGGAGATTATCGCGCCGGACCCGGCACAGCCCAACCCCTCCACGTCCCGCTCCTTTGGCATTGACGAACGCCCCGGCGACACCCGTCTGGTGACCTGGGCCGCGGCCACCCCAGACCTGGACGCCACCCACACGGCCGCGCTGGCCCAGGGCTATGACCCGGGCGATGTGATGAATGGCAGCCGTCTGCGCCCGGATGGGGTGAAAATTGCCTGGCGTTCGACGCGGCTGGTGGGCTGGCCGCCTCCCGGCGACGGGCTGGTCCCCTTCCTCATTGAATGGGGGAGCGGCACACCCCATCCCGCAAGCGACTCACCCGCGGGCTGCACCCTCGTCTCCCTGCGGGCCGAACATCCAGACCCCACCGCCATCCAACAGATGCTCGCGGCGCTGGGCCTAAAAATACCCGTGACTCCAGGCCCAACACCCGCGCTCTACGCGTTGATCGACACACCCAACGGCCCGCAAGAATTGGCGTAGGCTGTCGGCCCGGGTAATCAGACAGAACCACAAAAGCGCGCAGGAAGAATCTTCTTGCTGTTCTTTGTAGTTTTTTAAATTAAGGGAGGATGAAATGCACGGCTCGTTGAGTGCGGAGCAGGTGGCTTTCTACCAGCGAGAGGGCTATCTGCTCCTGCCCGCGCTGTTGAACGAAGACGATCTGGCCGCGGTGAAAGCGGAGATGAACGCGAAGGTGGAGCAGATTGCCCAGGAGTTGCTGGCAAACAGATTGATCACCGACACCCGCGACCACAGCTCCTTCCCATACCGGTTGGCCGAGCTGTTCGACGGTCTGACTGATGCCCACTTTCTCAAGTTTGGCCGCAGTTGGCGGGACCGACTGCCCGGCTACTTCGATCTGATGGCGAACCCGAAGATTCTTGACGCGGTGGAGTCGCTGATCGGCCCGGAACTCTTCGCCAATCCGGTCTACAACACCCGGCCCAAAGTGCCGCGTGTGGCCGCGGGCGCAGTGCCCTGGCATCAGGACCGATCCTACTGGCCCGACGCCAACGCCAATCCGGTGATTACCGTCTGGGTGGCCCTGGTGGACGCCAACGAAGTCAACGGCTGCCTGCACGCCATCCCCGGAACCCACAAGACCCAACTCTTCACCCATCACAAAGAGAGCCTGACCGGCACGGGCTATACGGAAGTCAACGAAGAATACATCAAAACCCAGCGCGCGGTGATGTTGCCCGTGCCCGCAGGGGGCGCGCTGCTCTTCAACGACCGCTGCGTGCATATGTCCACGCCCAACCGCTCGGATCACGTGCGCTGGAGTGTGGACCTGCGCTATCAGCCCACTGACCAGGACCCCATGCCCCAGCACGGGGTTGGTTTTCTGGCTCGCAGCCGCCAGCACCCGGAGCGGGTGGCCCGGATGGCCGATTGGCTGGCCGGACGGACAGAAAGAACCGCGTAATTTAATTGGACACAGGCTGGATGCGAATGTCACGACAGGGGAAGGGGCAACTGGCGATACCGGGTAAGAATCGTATTTTGTCAGTCCCATCCCGCGCGGGGACCGCTCACCCCATATCTTCCTTCACCGGCGGCTTGCCATAGAAGAGATTGGCGATCCCCAGCAGAAAAGGCAACGCGGCAAAGGCCACCAAAATTGTGGTATAGCTGCCCATCAGGTCCCGGGCAATGCCAAAGGGCATGGGGCCGAGTGCGGAGCTGGCGACCCCAATCGTTGAGACAACACCGGTAATCGCGCCCAAATGCTTGCGCCCAAAATACTTGGCCCACACCACACTGCTGACGATCATTTGCAGCCCGTTGAGCATGCCCATCACCACCCCGTAGCTGTAGGCAAGCTCTGGGGTGGTGAGAAAAGGAGCCATCACCAGCGCCAGGGCCTGTAAAAAGAGGGCCACAGCCAACAGGAAGCGCACAGGCATGCGGTCAATGAGGAATCCACCGGTCAGTTGCATCACCGCGGCAGTGGCCGCCGAGGGCAGAAAAACCGATGCGGCCATTGTAGCCGACAGGCCGCTGTCCTGGAAAATGCTGAAAATGTGAAAGGTCAGCCCTGTCCCCAGCATACTCATCGAGGCAATCGCCGCGGAAACCAGCCAGAACGCGGGCGTGCGGATGGCCTCGGCCAGGGTCCAGTGGACTTCGGTGAACCCCTTATTTTTGTTCTGCTGATCGGCCAGAGAAGTCGCGCCATCGGGCAACAGGCCATACTCCTCCGGGCGGTCGCGCACCAGAAAGAGGGCCAGGGGAACCATCAGGACAATCACCCCCACGCCCAGCATTCCATAGGAAATCCGCCAGCCAAAACGGGGGATCAGCCAGTTGATCAGCACAGGAAAAGCGCCGCTGCCCAGTATGGCTGTGGCCACACCCGCGATGCCCATCACTGCTCCCCGGCGGCGCACCCACCACTGGTTGATGGCATAGCGGCTGGCCAGGCTCAGGCTGCCCTGGCCCAACATCCGCAACATAAAAAAGCCGATGCCCAGCATCACCCAATTGCGCACAAAGCCCATATAGACACAGGCCAGCCCCAGCAGCAGGCTGATGGCGACGATCATCAGCCGCGATCCCCGCCGGTCGATCTGCCGCCCGACAAAAGGCAGCGCAAAACTGGCAGTCAGCGTCCCCACTGAATAGAGGGTGCTGACCAACGAGCGGCTGATATTCAATTCAGCAATGAAATGGTCGATGAAAACGGAGACAGAATAGGTCTGGCCAGGGCTGGTCAAAATGACACCGACCGCGCCCACAAAGAGAACCACCCATCCGTAGTAGACAGGCGAGGCGTCCACCACACGGCTGCGGCGGACAGGAGAAACGAGTGTGGATTGCATACAATCTCCGGGGGGAGGCGGAAAGAATAGTGAATAGTCAGTTGAGAATTTTTAATAACGTCGGCGCGTCAGCATCCCATTATCGCATTATCCTCTCACCCTGTCACCTTTTCCCCCGCCGTTACCCGCAGATATTGGCCCATATACAAATCGTGATAGAAACCGCGCAGGGCCAGCAACTCGTCGTGGGTTCCTCGCTCGACAATGCGGTGATCGTTGACCACCAGCACCTCGTCGGCGTTGCGGATGGTGCTAAGCCGGTGCGCGATGACAAACGCGGTACGCCCTTCCAGCAGACGCAGGAATGCCTCCTGGATGTGGACTTCCGTGCGGGTGTCCACGCTGCTGGTGGCTTCGTCCAGAATCAGAATGCGGGGATCGGCCAGCACGGCCCGGGCAATGGCGATCAACTGGCGCTGGCCCTGGCTGAAGTTGTGCCCCTTTTCCGAGACGGGCGTGGCGTAGCCCTGGGGCAACAGACGGATGAACGGATCGGCATTGGCCAGCATCGCGGCCGCGATCACTTCGTCGTCGCTGGCATCCAGACGGCCATAGCGGATGTTCTCCAGCACTGAGCCGGAGAAGAGAAATGTGTCCTGCAGGACAATCCCCAACTGCTGGCGCAGGGAGGTCTGCTGGATGTCGCGGATGTCGTGACCGTCCACGCGAATGCTGCCCTCCGTCACATCGTAGAAGCGGCTGAGCAGGCTGATGATTGTGGTCTTGCCCGCGCCCGTGGGGCCGACCAGCGCGATGGTCGCTCCGGGCCTGGCGTGGAGATTCACACCCTCCAGCACAGGCTTGCCCTCTTCATAGGCAAAGCTCACGTCCTCAAAAACCACATCGCCCTCCAATGGGGGCAAAGGCTGTGCCCCGGGCTTGTCCTGGACAGTCGATTCCACATCCAGCACTGCAAAAATGCGTTCCGCGCCGGCGATGGCCGCCTGCACCTGATTGTAGAGCATGGCAATGCCGCGCATGGGGCGGAAAAAGTTCATTGTATAGATGACAAAGGTAGCCAGCACGCCCACGCCCAGGATTCCTTGCAGAGCCAGCCAGCCGCCGATCAGCGCGGTGACGGCAATGGCAATCGTCATCATTGTCGTGAACATCGGCCCCAGGGCCGCAGTGATGACATCGGCCTTCAGCCCCGCCTTGCGGTTGGCCGCGTTCACCTCTTCAAAAAGGGCAAAAGTCTCCACATCCCGGGCAAAGGCTTTGACGATGCGCGCACCGGCAATGTTTTCCTCCATCACCGCGTTCAGCCGCCCGGTGTTGCGCTGCACCTCGCGAAAAGCGGCCCGGCTGCGTTTGGTCACAATCGTTGTAATCCAAATCATCAACGGCAGGACAACCAGCATGGCGCTTGCCAACTGCCAGTTGAGAAAATACATCGCCACGAATGTGCCGGCCAGAAGCAGAATATTGGAGAGAAACTCGATCAGCCCATCCGAGAGGGTGCGGTTGATGGCTTCGGTGTCGTTGGTCACCCGGCTCATGAGATCGCCCACCTGATTGCGATCGTGAAAAGCCATGGACAACATCTGCAAATGGTTAAAAACCCGCGCCCGCAGTTCTGCCACAAAGCGCTGGCCGATGTCCACCATAAACAACGACTGCACCGCGGAGGTGAGACCCGTGGCCACATAGACACCCACCAACAACAGGCTGAGCCGACCCAGCCCAGGGCCATCCCCCGGCTCCACAAAGCGGTCGATGGCCTGGCCCATGAGGATCGGGCCGTAGAGCCGCAGCCACGTGCTGACAATTACAAAGACGGCCACCAGCAGCAGCCGTGCCCGGTGGGGGCGCAGATACGCGAGCAGGCGGGCCAGGGTTTGGCTGATATTGGCCGCGGATTCGCCGGTCATCATCCCGCCGCCGCCGAAGCCAAGACGCATGGGTTGGGGTGGTTTCTGGGCTGTCATACGGTCTCCTCCCCAAACTGGGATCGATAAATTTCCCGATAAATCTCATTCCCGGCCAGCAGTTCGGCGTGGGTTCCCTGGCCGGCGATCCTGCCCTCGTCCAGGATCAAAATCTGGTCCGAGTCCAGCACACTGCTGACGCGCTGGGCAATCAGAAAAGTGGTGGTGTCAGCCAACTGCTCGGCCAGCGCGTCCTGGATGCGCACTTCCGTCTCCAAATCTACCGCGCTGGTGCTGTCGTCCAGCAGCAGAATGGCCGGTTTGATGAGCAGGGCACGGGCAATGGCGATGCGCTGCTTTTGACCGCCGGAAAAATTGCCGCCCCGGTTCTCCACAAGACTTTCGTAGCCGTCGGGCATGCGCTGGATAAAGTCGTGGGCCTGGGCGGCTTTGGCCGCGGCTATCACGTCGTCCATGGACGCGTCCGGGCGGCCATAGGCGATATTCTGGCGCACAGTGCCGCTGAAGAGCGTATTCTCTTGCATCACAACGCCGATCTGCCTGCGTAGCTCCACCGGGTCCCACTCCCGGATGTCCAGCCCGTCCACGCAGATACGCCCCCCTGTCACGTCGTAGAAGCGCGGAATCAGATTGATCAACGAACTCTTGCCCGCGCCGGTCACGCCCATCAGCGCCACTTTCTGCCCCGGCAAGACGCCGAAGCTCACCCCATCCAGCACCTCCTCGCCTACAGGACGCTCGCGTGCAGCACCGTTGGCCGCGTGCGCGCCATTGAGGAGGGATTGAGCGGGCGCGGCCCTGCGGGAGCCGGTGTAGTGGAAGGACACATTCTCGAAAGAGACCCCGCCCCGCACCTGCGCTGGGCGGCGGGCTGTGGCGGGCGGCTGGATGGCAGGCCGGGTTTCCAGCGTCTCGGCCAGGCGGGTGGCCGAAGCCTCCGCCCTGGAAACCATAGACAAAATGTTGCTCAACAGCAGCAAGGGCGACATCCCAATCATCAGATAGTTGCTCAGGGCCACCAGTTCGCCCAGCGTCAGCCGCCCGCCGATCACGTCCAGCCCGCCCCGCCAGATAATCAGTGTCGCGCCCACATTGGTCAGCACCAGCAGCGCGGGCAACACCAGAGCCAGATAGCGCCCCACTTGAATGTTCTTCTCCATATACGCGCGGTTGTTGTCGGCAAAACGTTCGATTGTATGCTGCTCGCGCACGTATGCCTTCCCCACACGGATACCGGCCAAACTCTCCTGGACGGTTGTATTGAGTGCCCCCAACCGCTGCTGGACCTGGGAAAAGAGGGGAGAGGCCAGGATCAGGAAAAAGCGGATGATCACAGCGGCCAGGGTCAGCGCGCCAAACATCCACAGGGAGAGCTGCCAGTCGATGAGCAGCATCATCACCACACTACCCACAATCATCAGCAGGGCGCGGATGAGCAGGGCCAGCCCCGCGCTGAGAAACATACGCACCACATCCACATCGCTGGAGATGCGGGTCATCAGTTGGCCTGTCTGTGCCCGATCCAAATTGGCGAAGGAAAAAGCCTGAATGTGGCGAAAGAGTTTGTTGCGCAGGTCAAAGGCGATGCCCTGGGAAATCTGGGCACGGGCAATCCCTTGCCCAATTGTCGTGGCCGCGCCCACCAGCGCGGCCAACAGCATCATCCCCGCGCCGTACCAGATGCGGTCCATATTCTGGCCGCGGATGCCCTCGTCGATGACGACGCGCAGCATCGCCGGCGTCACCAGTTCCATCAGCACAGGCAGAACAGTTGTAATAAAGCCCAGCACCAGCATCCACCGGTAGGGGCGGGTGTAGGGAAAGACTTTGCGCAGACCGGGCATGACGGGCCTCCGGGAAATCGAGGATTGTTTCTAAAACGGTTTTGTGATTGTACCGCTGGCGGGAAAATCGCGCAAGTGGGGGAAATGGGAGCGTTTCGTAGGTCCGACGTGCCGTCGGACGACGCCACCAGCCCCGCCGCGTGGATGGAGTGCAGGTTGGGAGGGCAGGTGACGTCGATTTCTCATTCGAGGAATGTCACACAAAATGGACATTGAAGAATTGATCGGGCAATAGCGTAGACGCGGCCTGTAGCCGCACGTCTCTGGACATCCCTTATCTGTGCAGCTACAAAACGTTTCATCGCTTCCCGGTTAAGGCCACTGTGATTTCGCTGCGATTGTGGAATAGCTGGCGTGCGCCCAGGACTTCGTAGCGCTGGCCCAGAATGCCAAACGCGTGCTCGATAATCCGCTTGCGGTCTGTGCCAGGCAGTTTGAAAGTCATCAACGCCAGGCCGTGGCGGTAGAGCTGCCCTGCATAGGAGACCATCAACCGGGCAGAATCCCGCGCGTCCATGCGCATATCGTTGACAATCAGATCGAACTCGTCCGGCTCGTCGGCCAGATATTCCTCGGCGGTCATCCCTTTGTGACGCACAGCATTGTCGTCGGCCAGGCGCGGGTCCAACTCCGCGGGATCAACCGCTGTGACAAATTGCTCTTTCTGGCGCAGCACCCGCGTCCACCCACCGGGGGCCGCGCCCAGATCCAGGGCCACCCCGCGCGGGGGCAGGTCGATGCGAAAGACCTCCAGGGCTTCCAGCAGTTTGAACTCGGCCCGGCTGATCTGCCCTTCTTCCCGGGCAAAGCGGCGCACGCCACCAGCCCAGTCCGAGAGGTTCAGATAGGTGGGCGACAGGCCGAGAAATGCCAATTGCCCGGTCTGCTGTCCGCTGTTTGTCGTCGGGGAAGGGTGAAACGCGATCCGTAAAAGTGCCCCCTCATCCAACCGGGCGCAGACAACCGAAAGCACCTGCTCTGGTTCGCGCACATCCACCACCGCGCCAGTGGCTTCGGTGAGCGTGCCGGAGAGGGCGATGTTCAGGTCGAAGGGCCTGTAGGGAAGCGTCTTATCCAGGACGCGGGTTTGCACGGAATAGGACAGGCCCGCTTCCAACACGGCAGCGAAGTCGGATTCCGCCAGTGTTGCCAAAACAGAAACGTCGTCCTGGGTGGCCGTCAGGGGCCACACCGCGTCCACCGGGCAGATATGGCGCACAAAAATAGGTGGCTTTGCTTGCCAACTTTCGGCCAATCCCCAGAAGCCGTCATCGCATTCAGCCAGCCAGACACCGGGGGCCAGTTCGGCCACAGGCACGCCATAGACGCTATCCCGCCGGAATTCATCCAGGGCCAGGTCATTGAAATCGGGGTCACAGGTGAGAATAAGTTGAGGCATCAGATGCTTTCCCGAATGGCAGCGGCCATCTCCCGCGCCCGCGTTGGCGCGTCGCCCACATAATCAGACGCGTCCAACAGACGCAGGCCAGCTGCCTCTGTCACCAGCCCGCTGACCCGTGGATCGGCCAGAAGATTGGCGGCCAGCGGATTGGGATCACCCGCCTGCAACGCCTGCCAGGCCACCAGACTGTGCTCCCTGATTACCTCGTGGAGTTCCTGGCGGTCGCCGCCGGCTTTCACCGCCTCCATCAACAGCCGCTCGGTGGCGGCAAAGACGCCGTACTCCCGCAGGTTGCGCGCGGTCGGCCCTGGCCAGATGGAGAGTCCTTCCACCAATTTGTGCGCCCGGCCCAGCACTTCGTCTGTCAGCAGGAAGGCTTCGGGCAGAAAGAGGCGGCGGTTGGCCGAGTCGTCCAGCGTCCGTTCCAGCAGGCTGAGGCTGGCGTTGTCCCAGGCCGTGCGGGGGAAGGCCGCCACCAGCCGGGTCAGGCTGTCGATGTTCTCGGCCGCGATGGGGTTGCGTTTGAAGGGCATGGCGCTGGACCCCACCTGCTTGGCCCCGAAAGGTTCGCTCCACTCACCGAAGGGGGGCGACTGGAGAATGCGCAGGTCGAAGGCGAATTTGTGCAGGCTGGCACACAGACCGGCCAGGGCGTTGACCACCAGCCAGTCCTGCTTGCGGGGATAGGTCTGGGTGGCGGCCAGAAAGGGGCGAATGCCCAGCTTCGCCATCACCGCATCTTCCAGACGGCGGGCAGTCCAGCCGCTCTCGGCCAGCAGTTGGGTATAGCTGGCGCTGGTCCCCACCGCGCCCTTCAGCCCTTTGCCCCGGATGCCGTCCCGCACCCGACGCAGTTCCTCCCAATCCCCCAGCAAATCCTGGCCGTACTGGGCCAGGCGATAGCCGATTGTCGTCGGTTCCGCGGGCTGAATGTGGGTGAAGGCCATGGCCGCGGTGTCGGCTTCGGCATCGATGCGGTCGGCCAGAGAAGCCAGCGTACTTTCCAGACCGGCCAAAATCAGGTCCAATCCATCGCGCAGACGCAGGGCATCCACATTGTCCAGCACATCCATCGACGTCGCGCCCAGATGGATAATTGGGCCGCCCACCGGGCACTGCTCCGCGAAGGTGCGAATCTCCGCCATCAGGTCGTGGCGAATCTCCCGTTCGATGGCTTCGGCCCGCTCGATGTCGATGTCGTCCTGGTGGGCACGTAGCTCCGCGGCCTGCTCGGCTGACACAAGCCCGGCCTCGTACTGGGCCTCGGCCAGTGCCACCCAGACCCGGCGCAGGAGTCGGCGTTTTTGGGCCTCGCTCCACACACCGCGCATTGCGTCGCTGCCATAGCGCCAGGTGAGGGGGGAGAGATACGTTTCGTGGGTGAAAGTTGTCATAGATTTTCGGGTGTGTGGTGTATGGACAGTTGTCCATCCATTGTATCACACCAGACCCGTAGGTTGGGTTCTCGCCGCCTGGGAATCGTTGCCTACCCGTCCCATTTGCGGCGCGAACCCAACAGTCACGCGTCGGTGTTGGGTGAATGCCTGGCCTGTTGAACCGGAATGCAATGTTGTAGCCGGGCATTCACCCAACCTACGCGGCGTCCCCCTGCCAAAGCAAGCGCATCTCTACGCTGCTTTCCAGCAGTTCGGCCAGCGTGCCCTGGGCCTCCACCCGCCCCTCTTTGAGGACGAGAATCTGATCCGCCCGTTGCAGCGCGGCCCGGCGGTGGGAGACGACGAGGCAGGTGCGTTGACCGTTGGCAAAGAGGCGATCCCAGAGCAGTTGCTCGGTCTCCACATCCAGCGCGGAGGAGAGATCGTCGAAGACCAGCAGATCGCTCTCCCGCACGAACATCCGGGCTGCAGCCGCCCGTTGCACTTGCCCGCCGGAGAGTTTGACGCCCCGCGGTCCCACCAGCGTATCCACCCCGTTTTCCAGCGTCGCCACGTCCGCTTCCAGCACCGCGGCGCGGATGGCGGAATGGAGCGCGGCGTCGTCCACCGGCAGCCCCATGCGAATGTTGTCGGCCAGAGATTCGGAGTAGAGCCGGGGCACTTGGGGGGTGTAGGCAGCCAGGGGCGGGGTGAAGAAGCGGGCGGGATCGGCCACCGCTTCCCCATTCCAGCGGATTTCCCCGGCCTGTGCGGGCAGCAGGCCGAGCAGCGCTCGCAGGAGCGTCGTCTTGCCCGCGCCCACCCGCCCGGTGATGACGACAAAATCGCCCCGACGCATACGCAAGTCCACACCTTCCACGCCCCGCCCGGAGGAGGGATGACAATAGGTCAGCCCGGTCACCTCCAGAGAGCGCAGGGCTGCCTCAGCGCTCCTCGCCGGGACGGTCAGGGCGGGTGGGTCTTCGCGCAGATAGACAGGACGAGAGGCGAGTATCGAACGAAGCAGGGGCGCTTCGGTCATCTGTTCCAGCCGTTGGATACGGATGGACTCGCCCTGGAATTCGCTGATGAAGCTGCCGATGGTGCGCACAAAATTGACGATATACCAGATGTACGTCATAAAGAGGGCGAAGTCACCCACGCTGAAACTGCCGTTGCGGATCCCACCCCCCGCCAGCAGAAGCAGCAGACCGACGCCGATCAGCGCAGTCTGCCCGGTGGTGATAAACGTAGTGTTCCAGAGCAGCGCAACCTTTACTTCGGCCCGCCGCCGGATTTCGTTGAGGGAGCGGAAGTGGTGGATGGCGTCTTCCTCGGCGTCGGCAATCTTCAGCGCCTGGGCCGCGCCAAAGGCTTCCCCCAGAAAGCCGATGACGCTATCCCGTGTCCGTTCGTTGGCCTCCATCGAACGTAGAAAGCGGGGCCAGATCGCTTTGTTCAGCCAGAGGCCGAGCAGACCGGGAGCGACCGCGGCAATCGTCAGCAGGGGATCGATACTCAACATAATCACCAACGCCACGACGGAGAAGAGGAACTGGCCGAGCATATCGGGCAGCCAGGTGGGGAAATCTTTGGGATCGTCGATGTCGTCGTCGAAGCGGCTGACGGCCTCGCCGGTGGAGACGGGCAGGGGCTGCGCACCGGGCCGTTGGAGCACCCGATCCATCAGATTGAGTTGCATGAGGGCGCGCAGGGGTTCCTGGAAGAAGATATCGCCAAAACGGGCCGCAAAGAAAGCGGCGACGCTCACCAGTCCTACGCCCGCCAGGAGGGCCAGCAGGGTCCACAGGCTTTCGCCCGCGGCCGCGCCGCCGCTGAGACTGTCGAAGATGCGCTGTTGGATCAGCCCCTGGGCCAGGGGGAGAACGTGAAACAGCATCTGGCCGCTGGCATGAAAGGTGAAGGGACCGGGCCGCAGGCGGATCATCTCCCACGTCATCCGCGGCGTGGAAGTAAGGGGCGGTTGTAAAGTGTCGTTCATTGTATTCTCCAATGGGTCAAAATCAGAACGCAGATTTCGCAGAGGACGCAGACTTACGCAGATTTTATCCGTGCAAATCCGTCTTTTCCGCATCATCCGCGTTCCATCTTCACGCCAGCGTCTCTTGCAGACCGCTGCGCAGGAGGTGGGCAAAACGGGAGTTGGGATTGTCCCGCAGGGCCACCCGCTCGCCGTGTTCGAGCAGGCGGCCATTTTCCAGAATCAGAATTTCGTCGGCCCGCTCGACAGTTTCCAGGCGGTGGGCGATGACGATGGCCGTGCGTCCCCGCAGCAGGCGGTCGATGGCCCGTTCCAGCAGTTGCTCCGTGGCCGGATCGAGCCGGGACGAGGCTTCGTCCAGAATCACCAGGCCGGGGTCTTTGAGGAAGATGCGCACGAAAGCCAGCAGTTGCGCCTCCCCCGCGGAGAGACCGCCGCTGCCCGCCTGCAAGCGTGTGTCCAGCCCGTCGGCCTGGGCGCTGAACCAACTCCACAGCCCCAACGCCTGCAACGCGTCCAAAATGGTGGCGTCGTCGATGGAGCGGTTGAAAAGGGTGATGTTGTCCCGCAGGCTGCCCTGGAAGAGCTGCACCTCCTGGGTGACCATCCCGACCCGCTGGCGCAGGTCACGCAGGCCGATGCCCTGCAAGGCTGTGCCGTCCAAGCGAATTTCTCCGCTGGTGGGGTCGTAGAGGCGGACGAGCAGCCGGGTGAGGGTCGTCTTGCCGCTGCCTGTGCGCCCCAACAGCCCCAGCACCCGGTTGGGCGCAAGGGTGAAGGAGATGTCGTCCAGCACTGACGGCGGAAGGGCGAGCAGTTCGTCCCCGTCACTGTCTGCCCTGTCACCGCTTGCCCCGTTGCGGTTGGCGCTGTGGGACGCGTAGTGGAAGGAGACGCCGGAGAATTCCATCGGCAGCGCGCTCCGAGGAAGTGCAGTGTGGGTCTTGCCCGGCTGCTGGCGGATGGCGGGCTGGCGGGCAAAGAGTTCATCCACCCGCAGAATGCTGCCCGAAGCTGCCTGCATCTCGTGCATCAGACGGCGAAAGTCGTTGAGCGGTTCTTGCAGGAGCGCAATGTAATAGGTGATGAGATAGATGGTGCCGATGGTAATCTGGCCCCTGCGGTAGAGAAAAATACCGATGCCCAGCCCCAGCACTGTCGCCAGGATCAGGAACAGTTGTGTGCCAGAGAAGGTAATCACATCTACCATTCGCGCCGGATAGTAGGCCCGGAAGCGCGCGCCCTGGGCCTGGGCCAGGCCGCGCAGCACATAGCCCTCGCCGCCGTTGGCCCGCACATCCTCCCGACCGCTGAGCCGTTCCTCCAGCAGACTGCTCAGGTCAGCTTCGGTAGCCCGCGCCCGCTGCCAGAGAGGAATGGCCCGGCCCTGGATAATCTGTAAGAAGGCCAGAACCACCCCGGCGTAGAGGGCCGCGGCCAGCCCCATCCGCCAGTCCTCCCGGAAGAGGAGAAGGATAACCCCGGTGACGAGAAGCAGGCTGGCGATCATCTGAATCACCAGGCGGGAGAAGAAGCTGGAGAGTCCATTGACATCCCCGTCCACCCGCTCCAGCAACTCGCCGGGAGTGTGGCTGTTGTGAAAGCCCATATCCAGCCGCAGGCAGTGCAGGGCCAGATCGGCGCGCAGATTGTTCATAGCCGTCCAGCCCAGGTCCGTGCCCAGCCAGGTGGAAGCCAATGTCATTCCGGCCTGAAGCAGACTGAAGGCGATAAAGAGCGACGCGGCCAGGAGCAGTTGGGGTTGGGTCGCACCGGCCGCGGCCTGGTCCAACACATAGCGGATAATCTGGGGGTTGACCAGTTGCAGGGCGATCCCACCCAGGACGAGGAATGTTAGCAGCAGCGCCCGCTGCCAGTGGGGTTTGAGATAGAGTGCAAAGAGTTTGAAGTGAGTGTGCATAGAGTCTCCACAATCGGAAAAGGTCTGCCTGAAGACGCGAGGAAGCCACGAGTATCGGATACCCGTGGCTTCCTCGCGATTCAGAAGTTCGACTTTTCGGAAAAGTCGAATTTCTCGCGTTTGAAAAAACCACGAGCCAGCGATCGATTCGCTGGCTCGTGGCAAAAGACCTGTGTAGAGAGGTCGCCGGGGCAACAGACGACGAATCGTCTATCCCCGGCCAGGGCAAAGGAGCGCTGCATACAAAACGCGTGTCTTGCCCAATCTACGAGCGGCGCAACCGATCACTGTCGATAGATTCGGCGTGAACATTTGCTGGTTGTGGAAGACTGGCATTGTATGTATCCTCCTTTCGCTGTGGGTGAGTGGAAACGACGGAAAACATCTTAGCGTACCCGCGAGCTTTCGTCAACAGGCAAAAATGTGTGATTAACGCTAACCTGAAAATAGCCACTGATGAACACTGATAAACACGGATTTAATCTGCGTAATCTGTGTCTTCTGCGTAATCTGCGTCCCTATTTTCATTGCTGGTTGTGCCTGAAACGGGCATGAACACTATACTGAAATAACCTCGTCTGAGATGGGGCGAACCCACCGAAATCCTCTCGACGCTGGGCACAGGGGGGATTTCCCGCTGCACTGTTTATCGCTGCGCGCAAGAATAGCTCATCGACAAAACAGGCCAGAGCGAAAAGCAAAGCACAAAGATTTCCCCGATTCATTTCACATTTAGAATCACGAACCCACCCAACTCCTGCCCGTTTTCACGGACTGTTGCTTGCTGCCCACTTTCCCAATTATAAAGGCCAACGCGTATCTGCAATCGCTCGGCAGCCAGGGCGTCCGGCAGAGGCAGCACGTGATGATCTTCCACAATATCGCCCAGGGACCAGACCAGCGGGGGATAGCCCACATCTTCGCCCGGCGCGTGGTCTTTCTGCGTCACCACTTGACCGCTTTCATCCAGCAGATGAACAAAGGCCGAATAGTTGAAATCTGCCGCCGCAAACGCCTGCCAGTAGAGAATTACGTCAAGAGAATTGCCATCCGCCGCGGGTTCCAGCCGATAGCCCTTCAATGCGATCATTTCGTTGAAGCGATAGTCGGTTTTGTTTGGCAAGAACCAGAGGACCGACTTGGGCTGGGGGATTGTGGGATAGGCCGGAGCAATGACACGGATGGGCATATACATCGCGGCAAACAGGAAACCGGTTGCCAGCACAACAGCAATCTGTCTGGGGGATTGCCGCGGCAGAAGCTGATGGAACCCGATGCTTGCCAGCAGGAAAAGCGGCCCAATCGCAGGGAAAAGATAACGGCCTTGATACCAGGACTCGTTAAAACGCTGAACCGCGAAGATCAAATAGATTTCCTGCGAGACGACAAGTGCCAGCAGAAACCAAACAGCAATCTGTTGGCGCGGAGTCAGCGACTTGAATTTCCGGGCCAAAAAGAGCAGAAAACCACCGAACGCCATTGCAGAGAAAACCCGTACCAGTGTATAGAACCAGGCGGGCGCCCAGACATTCATCCACCCAAACAGACCCCAGAAGGAGTTCATTTGGGTGGTGAGAAAATGGCGAAAATCATTGGCAGTGAACGGGGTAGTACGGAAATTGGCAGCATCAATTTCCCGAAAGACGGCCCAGCCCAGCGGATCGCCGTAGAGCATCTGGTTGCGCCAAAACCACCAGCCAGTCCCGACGACAACGGGTAGGGCCACGGCCACGCCCGCCTGCAGGAAGAACCGCCACGAACGTTTTTGCCACGCCAGAAAGCCAATCGCTACACCGGCCGCCAGACAGATCACAAATGCACTGGACTTCGTGAGCAATGCCAGCGCCAGAAGTACGCCTACCCACAGCCACCCGCGCATATCTTCAGGCCGGGCCAGCCCGCGCAGGACCAGAAAGCAGGTGGCCGTCGTCGTCAAAATCAGCAGGTTATCGTTGTTGGCGGACCCAGTAATGAAGAGGAATTGGGGTGTGAAAGCGACGAAAGCAGCAGCCAAAAGCCCGATATCGGGCTGTTCAGGGAAAACGATCCAACCGATCCCGGCGACAAGCCCGATCGTCGCCAGCCCCATCAGGGCCGACATCAGCCGGACCAGATGCAAAAAGAGCGCCTGCCCCCCATAGGGGAATGTCTCGGCGCTGTGATGAAGCGCGGCATTCGGCTCGCTTCCCCCCAGGCCAGCCCAGATGAAATTGGGGTTTGGCATTCTGGCCCCGGTAGTGTCGTTCGTATCCACAGGCAGGGTAACGAGCGCGGCCAGGGCATAGTACAGAGGCGGATGCTGGGCATTGGGCACGCCATCCACCCCCTGCCGGGGCAAGGAACCTGTGGCACGCAGATGCCTGATATAGGCAATGTGGCCTACCTCATCCGGACTCTCCCACGCGGGGATGACGACACTGTATGTCACAGCCAGTGCAAGATAAGCGACAAGCAAAAGCAGCAGAACGGTTTTCCGCCCTGCTGCTTTTGCTCGCAATAAATTCCCCGTTATCACGGACAACATATGGTTTTGGTTGACGCTATTCAACCGCCACTTCCCTCCTACACCTCAAACATCTGATCCCGCTCTGGCCCCACCGACACATACGCCACCCGCACATCGGCCAGCTCGGCCAGGCGGTGGATGTAGGCGCGGGCCGCTTTGGGCAGATCGTCCCAGGTGCGGCAATCTTCCGTGGATTCCATCCAGCCCGGCCACTCCTCGTAGATGGGCGTGACTTCGTTGAGGACCGGCGTATCGGGCATGGAATCGGTGACGACCGAGCCGTCGGGCAGGCGATAGCCTGTGCAAATTTTCAGCGTCTCGAAGCTGTCCAGCACATCCAGTTTGGTGATGGCGAGACCAGTCATCCCGTTCAGCCAGGCCGCATAGCGGATGGCCACACCGTCGAACCAGCCACAGCGCCGGGGTCGTCCGGTGGTCGCGCCGAATTCCAGGCCGACTTTGCGCAGTTTGATCCCGTCGTCGTCGTCCAGTTCCGCGGGGAATGGCCCATCGCCCACAGCAGTGCTATAGGCTTTGACAACGCCAATCACCGCGGTGATGGCCCGCGCGGGCAGCCCCGCGCCAGAGGGAGCAAAGGCCGCGGTGGGATTGCTGCTGGTCACATACGGGTAGATGCCCCAATCCAAATCCCGCATCACACCCAACTGGCCTTCCAGCAGAATCGACTGTCCCGCTTGCAGCGCGGCTTTGGTCATGGGGACCGTATCCACAATGCGGTCGGCCAGTTTGTCCCGGTATTCCATCAGCAGGCCGTAGAGTTCCTGGCCGTCCACCGCTTCGCCGCCCAGAATCTCAATCTTGCGGTTGACGGTTGTGAGCGCGTTGTCCAGCCGCCCTTCCAGCCACTCCGGCTGGAGCAGATCGCCGACGCGCAGACCGGAGCGGGCAGCCTTGTCCGCGTAGGCCGGGCCGATGCCCCGTTTGGTGGTGCCAATTGTATCCTTGCCCCGGGCCGCCTCTTCCAGCACATCCAACTGGCGGTGATAGGGCAGCACCAACTGGGCACGGGCGCTGATCCACAGATTGTCCAGGTTCACGCTCGCTGCTTCCAGAGAGGCCATCTCTTCCAGCAAAGCCTGGGGATTGACCACACAGCCTGTGCCGATGATATTGCAGGTGGCCGGGTTGAAGATGCCGCTGGGAATCAGATGCAGCGCGTGCTTGCCATACTCGTTGATAACCGTATGGCCCGCGTTGTCGCCGCCCTGAAAACGGATGACCACATCCGCCTGCTGGGCCAGATAGTCGATAATGCGTCCTTTGCCTTCATCGCCCCACTGGGCGCCCACAACTGCGGTGACGGACATGACGGGGTGTTCCTTCTCTGGTGATATAACGGCTTGACAAGGTGACAAGATGACAGGATGACAAGATGAGCTTCGTGTCAACTTGTCATCCTGTCATCCCTTCTCCTATTTCGTCGGTCGAATCTGGTAGTTCGGTGCTTCTTTAGTGATGACAATACTGTGGGGGTGGCTTTCCTGGTAGCCCGCGGGGCTGATCTTCACAAACCGGGCCTTGTGCCAGAGTTCTTCGATATTGGCCGCGCCCACATAGCCCATGCCAGAGCGCAACCCGCCCATCAATTGAAAGGCGAAATCCTTGAGCAGCCCTTTGTAGGGGACCTGGCCCTCGATGCCTTCGGGCACTGTCTTGCCGCCGATGTCCGGGGAGGCGCTGCTGCTTTGGGCCGACTGGTAGCGGTCGTTGGCCCGGCCTTTCATTGCGCCCTGGCTGCCCATTCCCCGGTACTCTTTGAAGGAACGCCCTTCCCGGATCACAATCTCGCCGGGGGATTCGTGGAGACCGGCCAGCAGGCTGCCCAGCATCACCGCGGACGCGCCGGCGGCGATGGCTTTGGTGATGTCGCCGCTGTAGCGGATGCCCCCGTCCGCGATGACGGGCACACCCAACGCCCGGCCCGCCTCTGCGCAGTCGGCCACCGCGGTCAGTTGGGGCATCCCCGCACCGGAGACAATACGGGTGGTGCAGATGGAACCCGCGCCTACGCCCACTTTGACCACACTGGCGCCGGCCTCGGCCAGGGCCTGCACAGCATCCCCGGTGACCACATTGCCAGCCAGAATGGGCAATTCGGGGAACTCGGCCCGCACGGCGCGGATGGTGTCGATGACGCCTTTGCTGTAGCCGTGGGCTGTGTCGATGGCGACAGCATCGACGCCCGCATTGACCAGCACCCGTGCCCGCTCCAGTCCATTCTCGCCCACACCGATGGCCGCGGCCACCAGCAGCCGGCCCCGCTCGTCCTTGGCCGAGTGGGGGTAGTCCGTGCGCTTGAGGATATCTTTGTAGGTAATCAGCCCTTTCAGATGCCCCTCCTCATCCACCAGCGGCAACTTTTCGATGCGATAGCGGTGCAGAGTCTCTTTGGCCTCTTCCAGCGTTGTACCAATTGTTGCAGTGACCAGCCCGTCCGTCACCATATAATCAGCGATGGGGCGGCTGTAGTCCGTGGCAAAACGCACATCCCGGTTGGTCAGAATCCCCACCAGCCGGTTCTCGTCATCAATAATCGGCACGCCGCTGATGCGATAGCGGCTCATGACATTTTCTGCCTCTTGCAGGCTGTTGTGGGCGCGCAGGGTAATGGGGTCCACAATCATCCCGCTCTCGCTGCGCTTCACTTTGTCCACCTCTTCGGCCTGCTGCTGCGGCGACAGATTGCGGTGGATAATGCCCAGCCCCCCCTGTCGGCCCAGGGCAATCGCCAGCTCAGCCTCGGTCACAGTGTCCATGGCCGCGCTGAGCACAGGGATATTCAGCTTCAATTTGGGATGGAGTTGGATGCTGATGTCCACCTGCGCGGGCAGCACTTCCGTGTAGCCGGGCACAAGCAGCACATCGTCAAAAGTCATCGCGTCGCGGGAAAAGAGTTGGTCTGCACGGGAGGGCGCAGGCGCAGCAGGATTGTGGGCAGTGCCATTCCTGGCGGTCTTGAGAGTCGAAGGGGCGGTGAGGGTCATCGCTGGTTTCTCCATTGCTCATACAGAACACGTCCGATTGGATATTTTACCACCGGGCCGGGGATGGGTCGAATATGGAGCGGTGAAATGAATTTCGTTGTTGTCAGAACGTAAGAAAGTGCTATACTGTAAACTATAAGTAGAGAAACATCGCCCCTTCCACCACACTCACCTTCTTTAAATTAGCGCTGCCTGAGTTATTTATAGTTCTTGAGATCGAGGTTTGTATGAAACAGCTGAACCCAATTGTTCTCCTATTTGTCGCTCTATTAGGTCTTGCATTCAGTGCGCCGATACTGGCCGGGCAATCAGTCGCGATTACAAGCCAAACCATCCCTGGTGTGACAGACACGGTAACACCAACTGTTACTCCGACGCATACCAATACGCCAACACCGACGGATACTGGCACGTCCACAGCCACGCTGACTCGTACCAACACGCCAACCAGTACAATCACACCGACACCGCATATCCACTTCCAAGCCTCACCAAGTGGTGTTTCTGGCCAATTAGAAGCAGGAACTATCAAAACCCAAAATATGGCTATTCAATTAACAAATGTAGGTGGTAATGGCAGTCTTCCCATTACGGTAGTTAAAGAGAATGACTCTAACTGGTTTAGCTTTTCGGTAGGGACCAATACCACACCAACCACCATTGGTGTTGTCCAGTTTGACGCTTCTCACCTATTACCAGGCACTTACAATGAGCGATTGAAGGTAACCTCCACTGCACCGGGCGTGAACCAACCGTTCTATATCCCGATTACATTGCAAGTCACACCTGCTCGTTTTTCCATTTTTCCCAAGTCGTTGGATTTTACATTCATAAATAGTTCGATGACACCGCAGGCAGCGGATGTAATTTTAAATGGTCTTCCCGGATTGACATTTACTGCGCTGATTACTTCTACACAAGTAACCCGGTCGACACTTTGGCTCTCTCCATTCCCCTGGCTTACACTCTCCTCTGCCGGTAATACCGTTCCAGATACTCTTACCGTTTGGGTAGACCCCAGCACATTTACTCCGCCCTATCAGCGTGCCTTTCTGGTTATCACTGCTGACGAAAGAGCCGGAATATATCCAAGCAATGTGATAACAGTGCCGATTGGCGTCTCTTGGTCGGATTCGGCAACGCCAGCTGTCACACAGACACCTACTCCGACTTGGACACCCCTACCAACCCATACTCCGACTCGGACGCCCACAGCAACAAGTACTCCATCGACTACTCCTACATTCACTTTGACGCCAACACCGACAGTAACGGATGATATCCCACCAAAAGGGTCAATAGAAATCAATCTTGGAATGAGTACCCAGACCGGTGCAGTCTACTCGACGAGTCGTACTGTCGTCTTGGCTCTGTCGGCTACCGATGAATCGTCTGGCGTCGCTGGTTTCCGAACGAGCAACACCGGCGTAGATTATGGCGAGTGGTTCAACTTTGTGCAATCCCCTTCTCACCTATTGTCAGCCTCTGACGGCCTGAAAACTGTCTATGTGCAATATCGCGATCAGGCGGGCAACGTTTCTATTGCCTATACGGATACTATTGCTCTGGACAGCAGTGCCGGGATTGACAATGGTCTCTCCATCAATCAAGGTAACCTCTGGACGAACACGACCGGTGTTCAATTGAGTATCCCGGCGCAAGCTGGCACAGCCGAAATGCAAGTCAGCAACGATGGTGGTTTTGCAGGCACTGTCTGGGATCCCTACAGCCTCCACAAAAACTGGCAAATCACCTCGTTTGGCAATAACGCAATCCCGCGCACGGTCTATGTTCGTTTCCGCAATACGGCAGGCACGATATCCAGCACCTTCCAAGACGACATCATTCTTGATGTCACAGCGCCTGAGTCAGCAATCACAGCACTCGAACTGGGTGCAACGCGCAGCGCCGACATACCAATTCACGTCCAGTGGTCGGGTATTGATGATGTATCCGGCATCCTAAGATATGACATACAGGTACGAATCGATACGGGTTCGTGGACAGACTGGATGATCGAGACATCCCAAACTCAGGCGATTTACCCGGCAGAACCAGGCCAGGTCTACTCTTTCAGAACCAGAGCGCAGGACAATGCCGGAAATTGGGAAGAGTACACTGCAAACAACATTCGGAGTATATCTGTAGATGGACATAGCACACTGTACTTGCCCTCCATCAGTCGCTAAAGTGAGTTCATTCACAACCGAGGACATGTGGTTGAGCCGACCATCAGACTCACCAGCAAAAGATATGAAAAGAAACAACAAATGAGCACATTCACAGACGGCCACGCATTGCTGGTCGGTGTCGGCGCGGACCTGGCCAACACCATCGACGACGCCAAAGAGATGAACGCCATCCTCACCGACGAGGAGCGCTGCGCCTATCCGAAGGAACATGTGCAGTTGCTCACCGGGGAGAAAGCGACCCGAAACGACATTCTGGCTGGGCTGGATAAACTAGCTCAGACAACCAATGAGGAATCGACGGTTATCGTCTACTTCTCCGGTCACGGCTATCAGGTGAAGACGATTGCAGGCCGATCCCATTTTCTGATGCCCTACGGCTATGCGGTGGACGACCTCTCGGAGACGGCCATCAGCGGCCAGGAATTCGCTCAGAAATTGCAGGTTATCCCTGCTCAGAAGCTGCTCCTGCTTCTCGACTGTTGCCACGCGGGCGGCCTGGACCCGTCAAAAGCACCCGGCGCGACTCTTGCCAAAGCCCCCCTGCCGCCGGAAGCCACGGCTGTGCTGGCTGCGGGCAAAGGACAGGTCATCATCGCCTCCTCCCGGGCCGACGAACTCTCCTACGCGGGCAAGCCGTGCAGCGCATTTACGCTGGCGCTGCTGGAAGCGCTCTGCGGCGACGGCGCATCCCAGCAGGACGGGAAGGTGCGGGTTGCAGATTTGGCGATCTACACCGGCGGCAAAGTACCCCAGCGCACAGGGGATAAGCAGCACCCCCTTCTCAACTACGAGCAGGCGGACAATTTCGTCGTGGCCTTCCATTCCGCAGGAGGAGTCCAGGCCAAAGGATTGCCCACCCGTTTGCAGAATGTGGAGATCGAGCCAGAGCCGGGCGCGTTTCAGGCCGCCATCGACCAGCGCGGGCAGACGGTCCACGGCAACCAACAAAATATAACCGGCAGCGTCAACGGCCCTGTGATCGGCGGGAATGTGGGGCGAATCAGGGATACGCATACAACCAGAACCGTCAATACCGGCGGTGGAACGTATGTCGAGCGGGATGTCAACATCAGCGGCGGCGACTTTGTGGGGCGGGACAAAGTGAATGTCAGCGGTGGCTTCTACCAGCCGGGCTGGATCGTGACCGGCGGCGTCACCCAGTCGATGGGCGATCTGACCCAATACTTCGCGCCGTTGGAAGCGGCAGTGCGGGCCGCGTCGCCAGAAAATCGCCAGCAAGCCCAGGCCAAAGTCGAGGAACTCAAAGCGGAGACGGCCAAGGGGGAAAGGGCCGACGACGAGAAGATGGCCGGTCTGGTGGATGAATTGGGAGGGCTGATTCCCAGTGCAGTGGAAGCACTGATCGGTCTCTTTGCTCCATCTGCCCTGGGGAAGTTGGCCGGCGGGGCTACGAAGTATGTGTTGAGAAGGTTACGCAGGCGGTAAGAATCGAAATTGGTGACTATTCAGGCC